>CANLND010000014.1 GCA_947492585.1 uncultured Paracoccaceae bacterium | reverse complement strand
GGGGGGGCGTGGGTGCGGACCGCATTTGGGGCGGGGCTGACAACGATCGGATTTATGGCCAGCAGGACGCCGATCATCTGTGGGGCGGGGCTGGAGATGACCAAATTTTGGGGCAGCGCGGCCCGGATAAATTGTATGGAGAGGCTGGCGATGATGTGTTGCGCGGCGGCGGTGGCAACGACCAGTTGCGCGGCGGCACAGGCGCAGACCAGCTTTATGGTCAAACGGGGCGGGACGTTTTGAAAGGGCAGCGCGGAGAGGATCACCTGCGCGGCGGCGGCGGATCCGACCGGCTGTATGGGCAAAACGGCAGGGATATTTTGGAAGGTCAAAAAGGCCACGATCAGGTGCGCGGAGGACGGGGGGCTGACCGGCTGTATGGGCAGGAGGGACGGGATACGTTGGCCGGACAAGGCGGCAACGACCGGCTGCGAGGCGGGCAGGGCAATGACACGCTGATTGGGGGCGCAGGCGCGGATGTGTTCATCTTTGAGGATCGGGGGGGGCATGACCGGCTGCGTGATTTCACCCCAGGGCGCGATGTGTTGCACCTGCGTTTTCTGGGCGCAGAGGGGGCGCAGCGGTTTGGCGACCTTGAGATCCGTCCGCGGGGAGAGGATCTGTGGGTGGATTATGGCACCGGTCGGATCACTCTGGAAGGGCAGGCGGATCTGCACCTGACGGCGGATGATTTCCTGTTCTGACCCCCTCCCCGCCGCAGCTGTGCACGGCGGAGAAGGGCGGTTGGGTTTAAAACAAAAACTGATCCGCGCTGAGCGCGTCGGCCTGCACGTCCAACAGCAACAGGCTGCTGCCGGTGCCGCTTTCGATCAACACGCCCTCGTTGGTCTCGCGCAGGTGGTTGGCAAGGAGGTCCTCGTAATCATCAATGCTGTCGATCCGTCTGAGGTTGATGTGATCCCCGGCGGTGATGTTGAAATCCAGCACGCGATCATGGCCTTTGCTAAAGACAAACCGATCCGCGCCCGCGTCGCCAATCAATCGATCATCGCCCGACCCTCCGTTGATCGTGTCGTTGCCGGATCCCCCCTTCAGCCGGTCATTGCCTGCATTGCCAAGCAGCGTGTCTCTGCCGGAATGGCCCCACAGCCGGTCATTGCCGGCCCCGCCAGACAGGCGGTCGTGCCCGTGCTCACCGCCCAGAACATCGCCCTGTGCGCCGCCGCGAATATAGTCCGCCCCTTTGTTGCCAAACAGGCGATCATGGCCATCGCCGCCGTACAGACTGTCGCGACCCCGCCCGCCTTGCAGGCTGTCATTGCCATCGTTGCCAAACAACGTGTCCTGCCCGGCATTTCCCAACAGGCTGTCATTGCCAGCGCTGCCGCGCAGGCTGTTGCTGGCCGCATTGCCGGTGATCTTATCATCCCCGCTGCCGCCCCAGGCCTGTTCGATAAAATTAACCGTACGTCCGTTTTCAACGACATGAGAGGCGACGGCGATATTATTTTCAACGCCCCCAATCGAAGAATACCGTCCGGCGCGCAGGTCAATCTGCGCATCCTGTGCAAAATCAGAGGCATCCAGCAGGTCTTCGCCGCCGCCATCCCAGATGGTAAACATCACATCGCGCAGCTTTCCATCTGCGCCGTGCAGTTTCAGCTGATCGCTCCCGTATTGCAGCGCTCGTTCGGCCGCCGCGTCCCAGCCCTGACCCTCGCCGAGATAAACCGTGGTGGTGTTGTGGGTCTCGGTGTTGGCGCCATACAGCTTTTGAATGGCTTCGATGTCCCACAGCATCGGCGTCACTGGCCAGCTCTGGTCGTTCAGGCGCAGCCCGTCTTGCGAGGGATGCGCGACATAAGACATCACGGTGAACTGGGCATTTGTGTTTTGATTGTTGGGCCTGTCATTGGGATGTTCCAATCCCAGCGCATGACCAACTTCATGCAGATAGGTGTGCCAGCTGGTATGACCGAGCATCGGGCCGGTGCCTGACGGGTTTTGCAGCTGAGACCCGCTATTGACCCAGACATCACCAGAGACGCCGGGCCACCCGCCCGGCCCATAGGGATCGGGGAACCAGGCAAAGCCAAACAAGCTGTCATCGCGAAAATCGGCACTGCCAATCACGATATCAGCGCTGTTGCCGCCGCCCTGCACCAGATTGACATTGGCCACATCGTTCCACTGGGCGACCGCCTGTTCCATCAGGGCACGTTGTTGTGCATCCATCGCCAAAGACTGGAAACCCTGAAAAAAAATGTCATCCACCTGCCATCCGCTGCCAGAGCTGTAATAATCTGGCGGGGTGCTGGTGATGTAATCATATTCAATAGTGTCACTGCCGCGGTGCCAGGGGAATTCACCATCAAATAAAAGGGCGCGGTAATCTGTATAATCGGCCATGTCAGTATGTCTTTCTGGAGCAGGCTATGCATTTTTCAAATATCGTTACCATTCCCTGATACGCAGGCAAGGGCCACAGATGTGTTTCCGCAGCATTGTGGCGAGGATCTATCGAGAATTCAGCTGGGAATTGAATTTCTGATACTGAAAAACAGCAGAACTTGCCTCAAAAAATACCTGAAGAGGGCGTATTCTCTCCGTTCTGCAGTGCGCAAAAGGAGGGTCTGAGTGTCAGAGGTATAGATCCGGATCTTGGCCAGCTGTGCAGGGCTGGCTTTTTGGGTAAAATGTTGAGATAAGTTGAAAAAAGGCCAGTCGGCAGGGTAGAGGAAATTTATTTTAATGATTACGCCTGTTCTTTTATGTGGGGGGTCTGGCACCCGGCTGTGGCCGTTGTCGCGCAAGAGCTACCCCAAACAGTTTGTGCCACTGGTGGGGGAAACCACGTTGTTTCAGGCCTCCAGCCAGCGCCTGTCTGGCGCAGGGTATGGGCCCCCTCTGGTGCTGACCAATTCTGATTTTCGCTTTATTGTCACCGAACAATTGCAAGAGGTGGGCATTGACCCCGGTGCCATCCTGATTGAACCCACCGGGCGCAACACCGCGCCGGCGGTTCTGGCGGCCGCCCTGTGGCTGGAGCAAAGCGACCCGGAGGGCCTGATGCTGGTGGCCCCGTCGGACCATGTGGTGCCGGATCCGGCAGCCTTTCGCGCCGCAGTGCAGGCCGGAGAGGCCGCGGCCAGGGCGGGGCAGATGGTGACCTTTGGCATCACGCCCACCCATGCTGAAACCGGCTATGGCTATCTGGAGCTGACCGAGGATCCCGGCACAGGCGCGCCGCAGCCGCAGGCGCTGAAACGCTTTGTGGAAAAACCCAATGCCGAAACAGCGGCGCAGATGCTGGCCTCGGGGCGGTATCTGTGGAACGCGGGCATCTTCCTGTTTTCAGTAAAAACCATCGTCGCGGCCTTTCGGGCCCATGCGCCGGATCTGATCGCGCCGGTGGCGGCGGCGGTTGAACAGGGGCGCACGGATCTGGGCTTTTTGCGGCTGGACCCGGCGGCCTGGGACAGCGTTGCCGATATTTCTATCGATTATGCGGTGATGGAGCGGGCCGACAATCTGTGTGTGGTGCCGTTTGCGGCGGGCTGGTCGGATCTGGGGGGCTGGGATGCGGTCTGGCGTGAAAGCGAACCAGATGCACGCGGGGTGGTGACCTCGGCCAATGCCACCGCGATTGACTGTGACACCAGCCTGCTGCGCTCTGAGGATGCAGGGCTACAGGTGGTGGGCATTGGGCTCAAAGATATCATTGCTGTGGCGATGCCGGATGCGGTGCTGGTGGCGGATGCCAGCCGGGCCCAGGATGTGAAACAGGCGGTCAGCGCGCTGACATCCAAAGCCGCCCGTCAGGCCACGTCCTTTCCCAAAGATCACCGGCCCTGGGGCTGGTTCGAAAGCCTGGTCATCGGCGAGCGGTTTCAGGTCAAACGCATCCATGTGCACCCCGGCGCGGCCCTGTCCCTGCAAAGCCATCACCACCGGTCTGAACATTGGATCGTGGTCGAAGGCACCGCCCGCGTGACTGTCGATGACACCGAACATCTGCTCAGCGAAAACCAGTCAGTCTATATTCCGCTGGGGGCGCTGCACCGGCTGGAAAACCCGGGCAAAGTGGCGGTGGTGCTGATTGAGGTGCAGACCGGCAGCTATCTGGGAGAAGACGATATCATTCGCTATGAAGATCTTTATGCGCGGGGGTAACCCTGCCACTGGGCGGATGAAACCGGCGGGATGCGGCTGCAAAAGCCACAACGCCCGCCCGGCTCCCCTGTAACAATGGACAGCGCCGGACAATCGCCCTACAGCTGCCCATCAGAAAGAGCGAAAAAAGGGTAACCTGATGAGCCGCAAGTATTTTGGAACCGATGGCATCCGTGGGCGCGCCAACACCGGCGCGATGACCGCACCTTTTATGGTGCAGCTGGCCACCGCTGTGGGACAATATTTCAAGGAAAACGCGGAGACCCGTCGGGTGGTGATCGGCAAAGACACCCGGCGCTCAGGCTATATGCTGGAAAATGCGCTGACCTCGGGCTTTATGGCGGCGGGTTTGGATGTGTTTATGCTGGGGCCATTGCCCACGCCGGCGGTGGGGCTGCTGACGCGCTCGATGCGCGCGGATCTGGGGGTGATGATTTCCGCCAGCCACAACCCGCACCATGACAATGGCATTAAATTCTTTGGTCCTGATGGCTATAAACTCTCCGATAAGGATGAGCTGGCCATCGAAGCGCTGGTGGATGCATTGTTGGCGGGCACAGCCGAGGCGCCTTCTGGCGACATTGGGCGCGCCACACAGTTGCACAATTCAGCCACACGCTATGTGGAATACGCCAAAACCACCGTGGACCGCCGGGTGCAGTTCAACGGGCTGCGCATCGTGTTGGATTGCGCCAATGGCGCCGCCTATAAAGCCGCGCCTGAAATCCTGTGGGAGCTGGGCGCCGAAGTGATCCCCTTGGGCATTCACCCCGATGGGTTCAACATCAACAAAGGCTGCGGTTCCACCCAGCCAGATGCGGCGGCCAAACTGGTGCGCGAAACCCGCGCGGATCTGGGCATCTGTCTAGATGGGGATGCGGATCGTATCATTTTGCTGGATGAAACCGGCACCGTGGTGGACGGCGATCAGATCATGGCGCTGCTGGCCACTCATTGGGCCAAAGATGGCAAATTGAACCACAACACTTTGGTGGCGACAGTGATGTCGAACCTGGGCCTGGAAACCCATCTGGCCGAACAGGGCATTACCCTAAACCGCACCCAGGTGGGGGATCGCTATGTGGTGGAAGAAATGCGCCGCGGCGGGTTCAACATGGGCGGTGAACAATCCGGCCATATCGTGCTGAGCGATCACGCCACCACCGGGGACGGTCTGATGGCGGGTTTGCAGGTGTTGTCGATCCTGAAAGACAGCGATCAAAAAGCCAGCCAGCTGCTGCGCCGCTTTACCCCTGTGCCACAGCTGCTGCAAAACGTGCGCTATGGTGCGGGGCGTGCACCTTTGGATCAAAAAGACGTGCAAGAGGCCATCGCCACGGGCGAAAAGGCGCTGGCGGGATCAGGCCGCTTGCTGATCCGCAAATCAGGCACGGAACCCTTGGTGCGGGTGATGGGCGAAAGCCATGATGGCGCCTTGCTGAAAGAGGTTGTTGGCGCGATCTGCGACACCATTTCCAACCACGCCTGACCCAGATTGAACAGCCCCCGGATCAGCCTGTCGCCGGGCTGTGAGCCTGCGTGAGCGGCGGCGCTCTGGGCAAGGCTGCGGCAGGAGCTTAGATCGTGGTGAGGCACCGTGCCGTTTGGGCGAAAAATAGGACGAAACAGATGACGCAGAAGATTGCCGTGGTTGGCCTGGGGTATGTCGGACTGCCATTGGCGGTGGAGTTTGGCAAAATCCGCCCAACGCTGGGCTTTGATATTGATGCTGGGCGCATTGCGGAACTGGAGCGCGCAGAGGACCGCACCGATGAGGTGAGCGCAAGTGAACTGGCGGCGGCGACCCATCTGGAGGTCAGTTCTGATGCGCAGGCTTTGGCGGCGGCGCAGATCTATATCGTGACCGTGCCCACCCCAATTGATGCCCACAAACGTCCCGATCTGACGCCGTTGATTGCGGCGTCTGAAACGGTGGGACGGGTGCTAAAGCCCGGCGATCTGGTGATCTACGAAAGCACCGTTTACCCCGGTGCCACCGAAGACGACTGTGTGCCGGTGCTGGAACAATTTTCGGGCCTGCGTCTGAATCAGGATTTCCACGTCGGTTACAGTCCCGAGCGGATCAATCCCGGTGACACCAAACATCGCCTGCCCCAGATCACCAAGGTGACATCAGGCTCAACCCCGGAGGCCGCCGATCGGGTGGATGCGCTATATGGGCAGATCATCACTGCCGGCACCTATAAGGCCGACAGCATCCAAGTGGCCGAAGCCGCCAAGGTGATCGAAAACACCCAGCGTGATCTGAACATTGCGCTGGTCAATGAACTGGCCCAGATCTTTCATCGCATGGGGCTGGACACCGACGCCGTGTTGCGGGCGGCGGGCACCAAATGGAATTTCCTCCCCTTCCGTCCCGGTCTGGTGGGGGGGCACTGCATTGGCGTGGATCCCTATTACCTGACCCATAAGGCGGAAAGCCTGGGCCATCATCCGCAGGTTATTCTGGCCGGGCGGCGTATCAATGATCAAATGGGCGCCTATGTGGCGGCAGAACTGGTCAAGGTGATGCTGCAGCGCCAGATCCCGGTCAACGCGATGTCTCGGGTGTTGGTTCTGGGCCTGACCTTCAAAGAAAACTGCCCCGATCTGCGCAACACCGGGGTGATCCATCTGATCCGCGAATTGCAGGATTTTGGCCTGCAGGTGGATGTGCATGACCCGCAGGCCAACGCCGCCGCGGCACAGCGTGAATATGGCATCGCCCTGTGTGATCCCCCAGAGACGGGGTGTTATGATGCGGTGGTTCTGGCGGTGGCGCATGACAGCTACCGGGCCCAAGGGGCGGCGGCGCTGCGGGCCTACGGGCGCGATCCACACGTGCTTTATGATCTGAAATCCTGTTTTTCAGCAGCTGAAAGCGACGCACGGTTGTAAATCTATCCCCAGGGTTTGAATCCTCGCCAAGGCGGGGCCAAACCCTAGGGGCTGGGCGCGCGTCAACAGGGCCTATAAAAAACCGCATATGTTTTTTGGTGTTTTGGGTGGTTTTTTGCTGAAACTTTCATAAATCGGGCATCTTCCTGCACATTTTTAGCAGATTTTAATCTTCCTTTTGCCTTTTCTTGCAAATTTACTGCAAAATGAATGCAACCACGGGGAGATGAACGGTATGTACGCTTTTGATCCGATCTGGATGACCCTCGCCGCCTCATACAGCTGCGTGGCGCTGTTTGCCCTCTGTATGACCCTGCGTGAGAGACAGCATCTGACGGCCGAGACCTCTCGGAGACCTCTGGGGGTGCTGTTGTGTCTGCTGTGGCCGGTGGCTTTTGGGGTTTTGACCGTGGCGATCCTGCGGGAACTGCGCGAAGACGACGCCTATTGAGCCGCAGATTTCACCCTGCCGGAGGTTTTGGCGGCGTCGCTTGGGGCGTAATATGATCAAACCCTTGGCCTATGACGGGCATGAGGTCAAAAATGCCCGTGACAGCCGTATTGATGTGCAAAGACGGGTCTGATTTGCGCGTGTTTTGTCACCATCGGCCCTTGATCCAATGGACCGGGAGCCGCGCGGGCTCTCTCGGTTATGTTCCGGTGGCGCGCAGCACAACACGCACGGTGGCGCTCAGCAGTTTCAGATCCGTTTTTAATGACAGATCGCGGCGATAGCTGCTATCGAACTGGGCCCGTTCTGCAAAAGAACTTTCATTGCGTGCAGAGACTTGCCAGCTGCCGGTGATGCCGGGACGCAGGGCATAATAGTCTTGTCCGGGGTATTGATCCTTTTGGCTGACCATCATCGGACGCGGGCCAACCAGGCTCATATTTCCGATCAGCACATTCCAGAACTGCGGCAGCTCATCCAGCGAGGTTTTGCGGATGAAATGACCAAAGCGGGTGATCCGGGGATCGTTGGCCAGTTTTTGCTTTTCGTCCCATTCGCTGCGGGCCTCGGGGTTGGCATCCAGATAGGCGTCCAGCTTTTCGTCGGCCTTATGCACCATCGAACGCAGCTTCCACAGGGTGAACTCCTGGCCATTGCGACCGATGCGTTTCTGGCAATAAAACGGGTTGCGCAGATCCAGCCCCACGCCAATCGCCAGCAAAAGAACAATGGGCACAATGGCGGGCGCAGCCACGAGAACCAACACAACATCAAGCAACCGCTTGCCCAGTAAAGCATATAATGGAGGCTTCGCGATCTGATGCAGATCTTGGATGTCACTGGCGCTCATGTGTTGTCGACTCCGATCACACTTTTAGGTTGTTCAAGCCCTTGGCTGATCCCAAAAATGGATTTGGCTAAAAGATGATTTGAGTTTTAATCAACATGGGCGGATCTTGCCTACCTAAAACTGCATAATAGGCGGATTTCTTCCGTACAGTTCAATTTTTCAGCAGTATTTTTGATTTGAGGGTGATGTGGGTCGCGAGGCGAAGTTTTCGGGGGGACATATATGAACATTTCACAACACTTTGGCGATCGTTTTATTACGTTTTGTGCGAATCTTCTGGGGGCGGTGATTTCCGGAGGTCCTCGCAAACTTTGCCATAGGGTGTAGAGTTGACAGACGCGCGCGTCCGATCTGCAATCTGTGTTGGCAAGCCTGCACGAAGCTTTTACGGGTGGACCTGCGCCCCGGAAATTTATTTGGAAGACGAAGATGTTGTTAGAACAGACGCCCCTGTCCGGTGTGGTGATCCTCACCCCCCAACGATTTGGTGATGCCCGTGGGTTTTTCAGCGAAAGCTGGAACCAGCAGCGGATGGCAGCGCAGGGGCTGGAGTATAATTTTGTGCAGGACAATCATTCGATGTCGGCCGAGGTGGGCACGGTGCGCGGATTGCATTTTCAGGCCCCCCCCCATGCGCAGGACAAATTGATCCGCTGTGGTCAGGGGGCGTTGTTTGATGTGGCGGTGGACATTCGCAAAGGCTCGCCCACCTATGGGCAGGGTTTTGGGGTTGAACTGTCGGCAGAAAATGGCCGCCAGCTGCTGGTGCCTGCCGGGTTTTTGCATGGGTTCATCACCCGCCAGCCCCATACTGAAATCATCTATAAATGCACCGATTATTACGCGCCGGATTGTGATGGCGCCGTGGCCTGGGACAGCTGCGGGGTGAACTGGGGCCATGATGTGGCCCGTGACGGGGCGGTGATCTTGTCGGACAAAGACGCCGCCGCGCCCAGACTGGCGGATTTTGACAGTCCTTTTGTGTGGAAAGGATAAGCGCATGAAGCTTTTGGTGACCGGCGGAGCGGGTTTCATTGGTTCAGCCGTGGTGCGCCAGGCGGTACGGGCGGGCCATCACGTGATCAATCTGGATGCGCTGACCTATGCGGCCTGTTTGGACAATCTGGCCGAGGTGGCAGACAGTGCGTTATATGCCTTTGAACAGGCTGATATTCGGGATCGTGCGGCTTTGGATCGGATTTTTGCCGCCCATCAGCCCGATGCGGTGATGCATCTGGCGGCAGAATCCCATGTGGACCGGTCGATTGACGGCCCCGGCGATTTCATTGAAACCAATATCACCGGCACCTTCAATATGCTGGAGGCCGCGCGCAAATACTGGATTGAAACCGGCAAACCCGCCGGCTTTCGCTTTCATCACATTTCCACCGATGAGGTCTATGGCAGCCTGCCTGATGACCCGGCGGTGATGTTCACCGAAGACACCGCCTATGATCCGCGCTCGCCCTATTCCGCCAGTAAGGCCGCCAGTGATCATCTGGTGCGGGCCTGGGCCGAAACCTACGGTCTGCCGGTGGTGCTGACCAATTGCTCTAACAATTACGGCCCTTATCATTTCCCGGAAAAACTGATCCCGGTGGTGATTTTGAACGCGCTGGCGGGCAAAGCGCTGCCGATTTACGGTGATGGCTCCAATGTGCGCGATTGGCTGTATGTCGAAGACCACGCCGAGGCGCTGCTGTTGGTGCTGCAAAAGGGTGCGCTGGGGCGGTCTTATAACATTGGCGGTGAAAACGAGCGCTCGAACCTCGATCTGGTGAAAACGCTTTGCTCTATTCTGGACACCAAACGCCCGCGCCGCGACGGTCAGTCCTACACCGAGCAGATCTGCTTTGTGACGGATCGCCCGGGCCATGATGCGCGTTATGCCATCGATCCCAGCCGCCTGCGCAATGAGCTGGGCTGGCGCCCATCGGTAACGGTGGAAGAAGGTCTGGAAAAAACCGTGCAATGGTATCTGGACAATGAAGCCTGGTGGCGCGCCTTGCAGACCCGCGATGGGGTGGGGCAGCGATTGGGCGTGAAGACCTGAAAAGAGGGCGACTCCTGAGGGGCTATGTGGGACAAAATGAAAGAGCTGACACGATGTTGACCGCGCATTTACCGTCTGGGTACGTTCTTGGGCGTCTGGTGCCCAAGCTGCGCTGGGGCATGGCGGCGGCCATGATTGGTGCGGTGCTCCCGGATTTGGATATGATCTGGTTTCACTTTGTGGATCAGGGGCAGGTCCATCATCATCGGTATTGGGTGCATATTCCGTTGTTCTGGGCGGGTGTGGCTGCGATTTCGCTGCCGCTGGTCGCACGTTGCGCGCAGACATATTTGGGGATTGCCCTAACCTTTTTTGCGGGTTTGTTACTGCATCTTCTTCTTGATACGGTCAGCGGCGGGATCCTGTGGGGGGCGCCGTTTAGTGATCACCTATATCATTGGATCACAGTGCCTGCGTCACAGAACCATTGGGTGTGGTCGTTTGTTTTACATTGGAGTTTTGGCGCTGAGATTGTGATCTGGTGCACCGCAGCCTGGCTGTGGAAAAAAAGGAACGTCGCATGACCATTCTAGTCTTTGGCAAAACCGGGCAATTGGCCCGTGAATTGGCGGTGCTGCCGGATGTTCTCTGTTTGGGGCGGGATCAGGCGGATTTGTCGGATCCGGCGGCGTGTGCGGCGGCGATCCGGGCCTATGCGCCGCAGGCTGTGATCAATGCGGCCGCTTATACGGCGGTGGACAAGGCAGAGGCCGAAGAGGCGCTGGCCACCCTGATCAACGCCGAGGCCCCGGCTGCGATGGCGCAGACCTGTGCCGCGTTGGACATTCCCTTTGTCACCCTGTCCACCGATTATGTGTTTGATGGCAGCGGGCACACCCCGTGGCAGGTCGAGGATGCAACCGGGGCAATCAATGCCTATGGGCGCTCCAAACAGCACGGCGAAAGGCTGGTTTGCGCGGCCGGGGGGCGGGCAGTGGTGTTGCGGGTGTCCTGGGTGGTGTCGGCCCATGGCAGCAATTTTGTCAAAACCATGCTGCGCCTTGGCGCTGAACGCGACAGTCTGAACATTGTCGCAGACCAGATCGGCGCGCCCACCCCGGCGCGGGATATTGCGGTGGCCTGCGTGGACATTGCCCGCCAGCTGGCGACAGATCCAAACAAAGCGGGGATTTATCACTATCAGGGCACGCCGCTGACCAGCTGGAAATGTTTCGCGCGCGAAACATTTACACACAGCGGGATCGCGTGCCGCGTCAGCGGTATTCCCACCTCTGATTATCCCACCCCCGCCCCCCGGCCGTTGAATTCACGGCTGGACTGCACCACAACAGAGGCCGTTTTTGGCCTGACCCAACCGGATTGGCGGCGGGGTCTCCATGAGATCTTGACCGATTTAGGAGCGCTGACATGACCACGGCCCGCAAAGGCATCATTCTGGCAGGCGGCTCAGGCACGCGGCTGTATCCGATCACCATGGGGGTGTCGAAACAACTGCTGCCGATCTATGACAAACCAATGATCTATTACGCCATCTCGGTGCTGATGCTGGCGGGCATCCGTGAGATCTGCGTGATCACCACCCCGCAGGATCAGGCGCAGTTCAAGCGCACGCTGGGCGCGGGCGATCAATGGGGCGTGGACTTTACCTATATCGAACAGCCCAGCCCCGATGGTCTGGCACAGGCCTTTATTCTGGCCGAAGCGTTTCTGGACGGCGCGCCGTCGGCCTTGGTTTTGGGGGACAATATCTTTTTTGGCCACGGGCTGCCGGAATTGTTGGCAGCGGCAGATGCGCAGACCAGCGGTGGCACGGTGTTTGGCTATCACGTGGCGGATCCTGAACGCTATGGGGTGGTGGATTTTGACGATCAGGGCCGGGCGCGGGAGATCATTGAAAAACCACAGGTGGCGCCGTCAAATTACGCGGTGACGGGGTTGTATTTTCTCGATGGCACCGCGCCCAAACGCGCGCGCGCGGTGACCCCATCGCTGCGCGGTGAACTCGAGATCACCGATCTGTTGCAGACCTATCTGGATGAGGGCAATCTTAGGGTGGAAACCATGGGCCGCGGCTATGCCTGGCTGGACACCGGCACCCATGCCTCGCTGTTGGATGCGGGCAATTTTGTGCGCACGCTACAGGAACGTCAGGGATTGCAAACGGGCTGTCTGGAGGAAATCGCCTATCAGCAGGGCTGGATTTCAGCGGAGGCGCTTGCCAAACGTGCGGAAATGTTAAAGAAAAATTCCTACGGGGCCTATTTGGCAAAACTCCTGGAGTAAATTTACAAATGAAAATTCTTTTTGTGCATCAAAACATGCCCGGTCAATATCGGGAAATGATCCAATGGCTGGCGGCACAAAAAGAGCATCAGCTGGTGTTTCTGACCCAGCGCGACCCGGCCCCGCAGTTTGACGGCGTGCAAACCGTGCAATACCGCCCCCATCATCGCCCGGCGGCAGAGGCCTATGGGTTGTCCAAGGTTTGGGAAGAGGCCACGGGCGCGGGCTATGGCGCAGCGCTGGCGGCGCAAAAGCTGGAGCGCGACAGTGGTTTTAAACCGGACATCGTGCTGGGCCACACCGGGTGGGGCGAATTGCTGTTCATGAAAGACATCTGGCCGGATGTGCCGGTCTTGGGCTTTTTTGAATATTTTTACCTCAACACTGGTGGGCCGGTGGGCTTTGATCCCGAAGATCCCCCCAGTGCCCACAGCCCGTTTTTGCTGCGCGCCCGCAATGCGGTGCCCAATGCCAATCTGGAGGCGGTGGATCTGGGCTGCGTGCCCACCCAATGGCAACGCGACAGTTTCCCAGACCGCTTTCACAGCCAGTTTTACCAATGTCATGATGGCATCCGCACCGATCTGTTGAAACCCAACCCCGATGTCAGCCTGTCTTTGGGACGGTTGGACAAACCGGTGACGCGCGACGATGAAATCCTGACCTTTATGGCGCGCAATCTGGAACGCACCCGGGGGTTTCATGTCTTTATGCGCGCCCTGCCTGAAATTCTGGAGGCCCGCCCCAATGCGCGGGTTCTGGTGATTGGCGGCAATGGCACGTCTTATGGGAAATCCAGCACGCACCCCGGTGGATTGCGCGGCGAAATGGAAGAAGAGCTGGGGCACCGGGTGGATTGGAGCCGGGTGCATTTCTTAGGGCAGGTGCCCTATGACGCCTATCAGAAGGTGATCCAGGTCAGCCGCTGTCATCTGTATCTGACGATGCCCTTTGTGCTCAGCTGGTCCTGCCTTGAGGCCATGGCGATGGGGGCCACCATGGTGGCCACCGATGTGGCCCCGGTGCGCGAGGCGATCACCCACGGCAAAACCGGCCTGCTGGTGGATTTCTTTGATCCGGCTGCCCTGGCCAAACAGGTGGTTGAGGTGCTGGCCCACCCCGAGGAGTACGCCCATCTTGGGGTCAATGCGCGGGCGCATGTGGTGGAGAAATACGATTTCCTGACCCGTTGCCTGCCTGAACATCTGTCGCGCATGAACAGCCTTGTTGCACCGGGCGCTCAGATCAAGCTGCCGTGAGCAAGGGCCGCGTCTGCTTTTCCTTTTACCAAATGTTAGAGCCGGATGGGGGATAGTCCATTCTGTCGCATTTGCGTCAAAATAAGGAAAGTAAGAATTGCTTCAAAATCAAGTGACTACCCCGTCTGTTCTGGCGGGTGATCTGACTGCACAAGACGCCGACAGACTAGTGCAGCGCGCGACAGAAACCTCATTGAATGACGGCGGTCTTCAGACCTCAGAGCTGCTGAAACAGGCGCTGGACTGCGATCCCACCCATCATGACGCGCAGGTGCTCCAGGAGCGTTTGCATCAGATGTGCGTGCCGCGCTGGCATTTTCCGATGCTGGCGGATCAGGCCCGCAACCGCGCCTATGCCCGCGCCATTGCTGCCAAGGTGAGGCCGGGGGATGTGGTGCTGGACATTGGCTGTGGCGCCGGGCTGACGGCAATGCTGGCGGCGCGGGCGGGCGCCAAACATGTCTATACCTGCGAACAGCAGCCGCTGATTGCTGATGTGGCCCGCCGGGTGATTGCCGACAATGGCCTGAGTGAAAAGATCACTGTCTTGTCGAAATGGTCCCATGACATTGTCATCGGCACGGATATGCCGGAACCGGCAGATGTGGTGATTTCCGAAATCGTTGACACGGTGCTGCTGGGCGAAGGCGCGCTGGCCACCTTGACCCATGCGATGGCGGCACTGGCCAAACCCGGCGCGCGCGCGCTGCCTGAACGCGGCGTGTTGCAGGCGCAGGTGGTGCACAGTGACGCGCTGGTACAGCAATGGCGTCCGGCTGCGGCCGAGGGCTTTGATCTGCGCGCGTTTCAGGCCTTGTCGCAGATGGCGCAGCTGACCCCAAATGATTTTGCCGCCAGTGATCTGCGCGCCCTGGGGCCGGTCACGGATCTGTTCTCGTTTGATTTCACGCAGCCCAGCCTGAAACCGGGCCGTGTCACCGCAGATCTGGCCTGTCATCATACAGGCCAGGCCCATGCGGTGATGGTCAGCTTTCAGATGGTGCTGGCACCGGGGATTTCTGTGTCAAATGATCTGGAAGCGACCGGGCACTGGGGCCGCACGGCGTTTTTGCTGGATCAGCCACTTTGTGTGGCGCCGGGCGCGCGCCTGCGCCTGACAGCCCAGCATGACGCGGCCCATCTGAGCCTGCGGGTCAACGATCTGTACCCGGCCATGCAGGATGCCCAAACGGCCAAAATCTGGCAAAGCGCAATCTGGTCAGAGGGGGCTGCTGCGCCGCCTTTGGCGGCTTTGGCTCCGGTGTCAGCTGGGGCCGGGCAGGGGGCGGCCTATCCGCACTAGCCACGGTTGAGGGTGTACATTGAAACGGGCGCGCAGATCCAACTGCGCGCCCGCTGCATTTCAGGCTTTGTGGGGCATAGGTCCGCGCGCCTTAGCCGCCGATGCGGCTGGCGGTGTTAAAGACCCCGGCAAAGCTGCCAAAGATCGACGACACGGTCAGCACATCATTGATCGGGGCCTCGGTGGCCATGACCAGATCTTGTGGCTGAATTTCAAACTGACGGGCCGAAAACAGCCCATCGGCTGTGGTCAGGTCCAGCGAAAACACCACCCGCGTTTTGCGGGGGCCGCGCTGGCCCGCCGCCACTGCCGTGGAGGGGTATTCGCGCAGGATCAAGATGCCTTTGGGGTCGGCCTGACGGTCCGACAGCCCCCCCGCCAAGGAAATCGCATCCATCGCCGACATGGTGTCTTTGCTGAACGTGTGCTGCGCTTCGGTGCCGGTGGCGCCAAAGGACAGGAAATAGCGTTCGTCTTCTTCGACAAACACCCGGTCGCCGCCGCGCAGGCGGGTGTCCAGCTGCGGGTTGTTCAACAGGCTTTCCACTGAGGTGCCAAAAATCTGACCGCTGCGCACCAGCCGGATCTGCGGGTTGTTGAGGTTCAGACCAATGCCGCCGCCCGCCGAGATCAACCCCATGACAGTGTAGTTGCGATCGGGCATCGGATAGGTGCCGGGACGGCTGACGCCCGAGACCAGATCCACCGAATTGTTGCGCCCTTCGGTCATAGAAAACTGCAACTGGGCAGAGGGCACGATCTCTTCCAGCGCTTTTTGCAACCGTTCCCGCGCCAGATCTGGCGTCAGCCCGCGCACCGAGACTTTGCCGACATAGGGCATGAAAATCGTGCCATCGCCCGAGACTTTGATGTTTTGCAGCTGTGCCACCTTTTGCTGTGGTGCAGTCAGCAGCGAGTTTTCACTGCTGTCCCAGACCTGCAGGCTGATCAGATCACCGGGCTGTAAATATTGCGATTTGGACCCCTGACTGTGGTTGATCCAGTTGAGACGTTCCTGCGTGCCAGTCTCTGGCCAGTGCGCGACACTGGGCAAAAAGGCGCGGGTGATGGAATACAGCGCAAAATCGGCTTCGTTGCTTTCGGCTTCGCGTAGGATTTCGCGGCTGGCAGGGGCCCCTCCGGGCAGGCGACTGCAGGCAGTGGGCAGCAGGGTCAGGCCAACAAGCGCGGCAGCAGACAGGAAGCGAAGCATGGGAGATCCAGTCGAAACAGTCATAGTTTTTGATAGGCGCAAGATAGCTGTTGTGGCATCTGCGTCAACATGAGCTGAAATCACAAAGAAAGACGCGACACAATGGTCACGCACGCCTCCCGCCCTTCAACGCCGCGCCGCCCGACATTGGTATTGGGCGCGTCGGGCCGCATTGGTCAGGCCTTGGTCCGGTTTGCTGGGGGGGGCGAGGATCTGCGCTTGCAGACAAGATCCGCCGCTGCGGTGGGGGAGGCAACAGGGGCACGAGGGGCAACAGGGGACTGGCATGTTTTTGCCCCCCTAAAAGAGCCCGCAGCCCTGCGTAAGGCGGCAGGGGGCTGTGATCAGATCCTGTGTCTGGCAGGGGTGACGCCAGCCTCTGGCGGAGATCTCGCCGACAATACCCGTCTGGCGCTGGCCGCGGTGGACGCAGCAGCGGAGATGGGCTGCCGGCGGGTGGTTCTGGCGTCTTCTGCGGCCGTTTATGGCGCGGGCGCCGGTGTGCTGCACGAAACGCAGGCGCTGGCCCCGGTGCAGGCCTATGGGCAGGCCAAAGCAGAAATGGAGACCGCCGCCGCCGCGCGCGGGCAGGATTTGGGGGTTGCGGTCTCCGCCTTGCGCATTGGCAATGTGGCGGGGTTTGATGCCATTTTGGGGGGCTGGCGTCCGGGGTTTACCCTGGATCAGTTTGGCGATGGACGCACGCCCCGGCGCAGCTATATCGGGGTTGAAACCCTGGCCCGCTGTCTGGCGGATCTGCTGGAACACCCCGATCTGCCAGCGGTGTTGAATGTGGCGCAGCCAGGGGGGATTGAAATGGGGGATCTGTTGCGCGCGGGTGGCCATGCGTTTGATCTGCGCCCCGCTCCCGAAACGGCACTGGCAGAGGTGGTGTTTGATCTGAGCCGCCTCCAGGCTTGTCTGCCACACAGGCTGGTCCCCGCTGACCCCAATTCCCTGGTGGCAGAATGGCGCGCCTTCTGCCAAAAGGGCGCACAATCGCATTCGGGCCAAAAGGGATTATCATGACCTGGAGCAAACGGCTGTTTGATCTGTTTTTTGTCACGCTGTTGATCGTGATCTTGGGGCCTGTTTTGCTGGCGCTGTTGCTGTGGCTGTTGCTGACCGAAGGGCGGCCGGTGTTTTATGTGGCCAAACGGATGAAAACTCCAACCGAGAGTTTCGATTTGTGGAAACTGCGCACCATGACGGTGGTCGACACAGACAGCGGTGTTTCGGGGGGAGATAAATCCGCCCGCATCACCAAAACCGGGGCCTGGCTGCGCGGCAAACGTCTGGATGAGTTCCCGCAGTTGTGGAATATTCTAAAGGGGGATCTGTCTTTTGTCGGGCCGCGCCCACCCTTGCAGCAATATGTCGACGCCTATCCGGAAATCTACAATGAGGTGCTGAAATCGCGCCCCGGTGTCACGGGGCTGGCTTCAATTGTTTATCACAAACACGAAAGCCGCCTGTTGGAGCGCTGCGACAGTTCAGAAGAAACGGATCGGGTCTATTCGCGCATCTGCGTGCCGATGAAAGCGCGGTTGGATCTGATTTATCAGCGCCATCAAAATATGTGGTATGATTTTGATCTGGTGTTTCAGACCATCGGCAATATTTTTCGCCGCAGTTGAACCGTGAACTCCCCCGGTTTTTCCCGGTTGCGCAGGTGAAACGAGGTGAAATACCTTGCACCTTTAGGTTGTGTGTTGCATGCAGGGAACAAGATGCCTGTTTTGTCGGCGCAACTTTGCTCATAAAGACGGTTTGACCCCACGGGGCGCGAAAAAGACTATCGCCTCTAAGGAGGCTTGTGGTCTGATCAGAGTGAGGAAAGAAAGTGCTTAACAAAGAATTGACGCTTTGTGGTTTAGACCTACAGGCACTTGAAAAAATTACCGCCTGTTTTGGTGGATAGGATGTCTATGTTTCAATTGCTGAGCACACTGACGCGCAAGCAAAAAGCCTATATCTTTCTTGGCATTGATCTTGCTCTTCTGCCGTTGGCCCTGCTCTTTACCTTTGGGGTTCAGAATTTACCCCAGCCCCTGTGGCAGCTGATGGGCGAGAGCCTGCCGCTGCTGCCCTATGTTCTGGCCTTTTCGGCTGGAATTTCGCTGTGGATGGGGCTGCCGCAGGTCCAGCTGAATGCCTATGAGCGCCATGCGGTGGGGCTGACAGCGGGCATGGCTTTGTTGACGGGCGCGGTTCTGACCTGCGCCTTCGTGCTGTTTGGCCAGCCTTTGCCGATGGGCACCTATGTGGTCTTTACCCTGTCTTATTTTCTGGCGCTGGTGTCGGTGCGGGCGGTGTTGTTTCAGCTGGTGATGACCATTTATCGCCGCGCCCAGCCGCGCTGCCGGGTGCTGATTTATGGCGCGGGGGCCACGGGCACCCAGCTGGCACAGGCCCTGCGCAGCCACGATTGGATCGATCCCGTGGCCTTTGTGGATGACAATAAATCCTTGCAGGGCATGACGCTGATGGGCCTGCCGGTCTATGCGCCGTCGCACATCGAGGAACTGGTCAAAATCCGGCAGGTGTCACGGGTGTTGCTGGCGATGCCCTCGCAAAGCCAGCCAAAACAGGCGCAGGTCATTTTGCGGCTGCAACGCCTGAAACTGGATGTGCAGGCGCTGCCGTCGTTTGCCCAGCTGATTGGCACTGAGGCTTTGGTGGAAAAACTGACCCCCGTGGCGCCCAAAGCCTTTTTGGGGCGTCGGGCCCATGACGTGCCTTTGGCAGAGGCCGCCGAAGCCTACCGCGATCAGGTGGTGCTGGTGTCTGGAGCTGGCGGGTCGATCGGATCTGAATTGTGCCGTCAGGTGATGGCGTGCCACCCGCAGAAACTGGTGCTGTATGAGCTGTCCGAGCTGGCGCTTTATACCATTCATCAGGAGCTGTGCGCCCAGGCCCAGGCTCAGGGCATCGATCTGGTGCCGGTGCTGGGATCGGTCACGGATCCGCGTCAGGTGCGCGAAGTGCTGCGCAGCCATCAGGTGCAAGTGGTGCTGCATGCGGCGGCGTATAAACACGTGCCACTGGTTGAAGCCAACCCCCTGGCCGGTCTGGCCAATAATGTCTTTGGCACCCGGACATTGGCGCAGGCCGCCGGAGAATTTGGGGTTGAGCGTTTCATCCTGATTTCCTCGGACAAAGCGGTGCGTCCAACCAATGTCATGGGGGCCTCCAAACGCATGGCGGAACTGGTCCTGCAGGATCTGGCCAGCCGCAGCACCGGGACGGTCTATACCATGGTGCGTTTTGGCAACGTTTTAGGCTCTTCGGGATCTGTCGTTCCCCTGTTTCAAGAGCAGATTGCCCGTGGCGGGCCGGTCACGGTGACCGATCCCAATGTGCGTCGGTTCTTTATGACCATTCAAGAAGCGGTGCAGCTGGTGCTGACGGCCGGGGCAGATGCCAAAGGCGGGGAAGTGTTTGTCCTGGATATGGGACAGCCCATTTCAATCCTGCAACTGGCGCGGCAAGTGATCGAAAGCGCCGGATATACCGTGCGCGACGAAGCCACGCCAGACGGCGATATTCCAATTGAGATCATTGGCTTACGACCCGGTGAAAAGATGGAAGAAGAGCTGACGCTGACCGATGAGCTGATGCTGACCCGCCATTCCAAGATTTTCTGCGCCCATGAGGCGGTGATTTCTGAGATCGAAGTGGCCGCCTTTATGCGGGCCCTGCGCCAGGCCGTGGCCAGCAACGACAATCTGGCAGCCCGGCGTTTGCTGGCCAATTGGGTCGAAGGCGACGGCATTGAGGTGATCAGCCGGGTCAGCTCCTGAGTGACCTCCCCGTTCAGGATCTGATCGGGCGCTCTGGCGGGGCTTTGTGTTGATCCAGAGCGGGGTTTTATGGTCTAACACCAGCAACAGGCCAAAGGCCGAACAAAAGACCAAAGGCAGGGCAGAACGTGATCGGTTTCAAGACAACCGCGGACCACACACACGGGTCCAGACAAAAGCGCCTTGTGCCCTCCTGCGCCCGCATTTTGGTGTTGACCGGGACGGCCATGGGGCTGGGTCTGACCAGCCCGCTTTTGGCAACGGCACAGACCCGCGATGAGGCGCCTAAATTTGAACGCCCCCCACAGCCCAGTCTGAACTTTTATGGCGCGCCGGGGCTGATTGATCTGCCCACTGGCGAGGCCCTGCCCGAGGGGCAGTTTGCCACCACCTATTCCTGGTTTGCGGGCACCAGCCGTTATAATCTGACCTTTCAGGCCTTGCCCTGGCTGTCGGCCTCGTTTCGCTACAATGGCATTCAAAACCTGAACCTGTTTGGCTTTGGCACCTATTACGACCGTGGTTTTGATGTGCGCTTCCGCCTGCTGAAAGAACGCAAATACCTGCCCGCCGTGACCCTGGGATTACAGGATTTTGCCGGCACTGGGATTTATGCATCCGAATATATCGCGGCCACCAAAAGTTTTGACACAATCGGACTGGGCGGCCAGCGGGGCCAGTTAAAGGTCACTGGCGGTCTGGGCTGGGGACGTTTGGGATCCGAAGGCGCTATTGCCACCCTTGGCAATCGGGGCGCGTTTGTTGGCGGAGACACGGGCGGTGAACTCTCCGTTGATCAGTGGTTTCGCGGTGATGTCGCGCCCTTTGCCGGCCTCGAATGGCAGCTGAATGACCGTTTGGGCCTAAAGGCGGAATATTCCAGCGATGCCTATGTGACCGAAACCCAGACTTCAGATGTTTTTGAGCGCGACTCCTCGGTGAATTTTGGGGTGGAATATCAAAAGAACCCCAATGTGCGATTGGGGGCCTATTATCTTTATGGCTCTGAAATTGGATTGAATGCCCAGATCCAGCTGAACCCGCGCTATCCCACCCAGCCGTTGCGCATTCCTGCGCCGCTGCCGATTGTGCCGCGCAGCCAATGGGCCACCGAAGAGGCGCATTGGAGTGGCGACTGGGCGCACAGCGCCCCCAAACGCCGCCAGATCCGCGGTCTGTTGGCCGATGCCCTAAAAGCGGATGGCTTGGTGTTGGAGGCGGTAACGCTGGCGGGTAACTCGGCAGAAGTGCGGTTCCGCAACAACCGCTATCGGTCGCAAACACAAGCGGTGGGGCGCGTGGCCCGTGCCATGGCCCGCGTGCTGCCGCCGTCGGTGGAAACCTTGCAGATTGTGCCGATGCGACGGGGGCTGGCGCTGTCCACCACCGAACTGCGCCGCAGCGATCTGGAAGCGCTGGAATTTGCCCCCGACGCCACCGATGCGCTGGTGGCGGTCACGGGGTTTGGCGACACCGGCCCGCTGTCGCATGAGGCAGTGTTTTCAGAAGAACTGTACCCGGCCTTTGCCACCTCTATTTCGCCCTACACCGCGCCAGCCTATTTTGACCCTGACCAGCCCTTCCGTCTGGATGTTGGTTTAGATTTTTCGGCCTCTTATGCGCCTGCACCGGGCTGGCTGGTGGCCGGCAGCGTGCGCCAACGCCTGTTGGGCAATGTCGCTGGCGGGCGCGCCTCTAATTCGGTTCTGCCACATGTGCGGACGGATCAGGTGGAATATGCCCAGTTTGGCACCACGCTTGAAAACCTCTATGTGGCGCGCAATTGGAAACCAAAATCCGATGTCTATGCCCGCGCCACTGTGGGTTTACTCGAAAGCATGTTTGGCGGCGTGTCGGGGGAAGTGTTGTGGAAGCCGGTCAATTCCCGTCTCGCTTTGGGGGTTGAGGCCAACTACGTGAAGCAGCGCGACTTTGATCAGCAATTTTCGTTCCGCGATTACAGCGTTCTGACGGGCCATGCCTCGGCTTATTACGAAGCCCCACGTGGATTTGTCGCACAGCTGGATCTGGGGCGGTATCTGGCAGGGGATATTGGCGGCACCTTTAGCGTTGATAAAATTTATAACAACGGTTGGTCGGTGGGCGGCTTTTTCACCCTAACGGATGTGTCATCCGAAGATTTTGGCGAAGGCTCCTTTGACAAGGGCATTCGGTTCCGTATCCCGTTGGACTGGATGCTGGGCAAACCCTCGCGCAACGCCTTTGGGCTGACCATTCGCCCCACCCAACGGGACGGCGGCGCACGTCTGGCTGTGCCGGGACGTTTGTATTCGCAGGTCCGTGAGGGACACCGCAAAAGCCTGCTGGATCAAAAAGCGAGGATCTGGGAATGATTCGCCTCTCCCCTCTGTTCCGTCTTGCAGCACTGGCCCTGATGCTTGTGGGGATCGCGGCCTGTTCCAAAGGACCTGAACGCACTCCGCTGGAAGTGGAGCTGTTTAAAACCATTGGTCAGCAAATTGCCCTGCGCCGCGCCCCCAAAACAGAGCGTCCACCGCTGACGCGGGCTCTGCTGGACACCATCAACAGCCCCTATATCGAGGTGACGTTGGAAGAGGTGGATATCTTTGCCTATCTGCAGCCGCAACTGGTGCGCCGGGATGATGGACCCGGTCAGGTGGTACATTGGGTGACCGAAGATCAGGTCAGCGTCAGCCTGCGAGATGGCATTTTGATCGCCACGCGCGGGTTGCGTGGTGATCTGTTGTCAGCGTCGACATTGGCACGCAGCGGCGGCGCACAGGGACCCCAGGGGCAGGGCGCGCGGGTGTTTGATCTGCGCTATGGCGATCATGAAAGCCGTCGCGTCCATCTGGCCTGTTCTGTGGTGGATCTGGGGGCAACGCCGCTGGAAATTGTTGAAATCACCTATGCCACCCGTCACCTGCAGGAACATTGCGAGGGGGAAAATGGCAAAATCGTCAACGATTTCTGGGTGGATTCCCGCAGTGGCCGGGTCTGGCAGTCGCGCCAATGGGCGGGGCCGCTGAACGGCTATATTCGCATTCGTCAGCTGACCTTGTAGTCGCTATGTCAGCGCAAATTGCCTCCCTGTGTTGCCATTAATACGCGCTTTTATGCCGAGATACGTGACATCTGTGCACTTCTTGCCAGACAAACTTATTTTTAAGGGTTTTACCCGCATAAGCCACATTGAAATGAGATGCGTTCTTGCCTAGGGTCAGGCGCAGGATATCCACAAAATTCCCATGGAGTTTGAAACTATGAAAAACATTTTTGCAGCAGCTTTCGTTGCCGTTATCGCCGCCGGTTCCGCATCGGCACAAGCAACCGGCGCTGAAGCTGGCGCAGCTGCTGGCGCAGGTGGTGCGGGCGCAGGTGCAGGTGCTGGTGTAGGCGCTGGTCTGGCAGGCACCGGTCTGGCAGCAGGCACCATTGCCGCGGGCGCATTGGCCGCAGCAGTTGTTGTTGGTGTTGTCGTGTCTGACGACGACGAAACCAGCACAACCACATCCACCACCGAGTAATTGGTGGTCTCTGCCCCATAGGGCCCTTTGGGGCAGAGCCTAAAAAACAAAAAGCGGATCTGCCACAGGCAGGTCCGCTTTTTATATGCTCCGGGCCGAAGGTCAGCGGCAGATCAGTGCCGCTAAGCCCCCAGATCACAAATGGGTGGCCAATACGCTTTCGATCCGGTCCACATCCTCGGGGTTGTTCAGCTCCCAGAACACCCGGCCGCGGCCTTCCACTTCGACGCAGGCCACCGGGGTGCCGTTGAACAGGAACCGCAGCTGCTCCAGCCCTTCGCGCTGCTCCAGATCACATTCAGGCCAGCTGCCATAGGCGCGCAACGCATCCGGGCGATAGGCGTAAACCCCCACGTGGTGATAGACTGGAATATCCGCATCCGGCACCTTGCCGGGATCGATGTAGGGCAACACTTCTTTGGAAAAATACAGCGCGTGTTTCTTGGCATTGAACACAGCAGTGGTGCCGCCAACCCGGCCTGCTTTGCGGTCTTCGACAAAATGACCATAGGTCACGGGGTCACATTGCAGCACCGGCGTGGCCACTTGTGCTTCGGGGTCGGCTTTCATGGCGGCGATCAGGTCCTCGACAAACCAGGCCGGCGTCAGTGGGGCATCACCTTGCAGATTGACCACCAGATCCGCGTCCAGCGTGGCCGCCTCAAGCGCGGCAGCACAGCGCGCGGTGCCATTTTCGCAGCTGCTGGGCGTCATAATCACCGAGGCGCCAAACGCTTCGGCGGCGGCCTGAATACGCGCATCATCAGTGACCACATGCACGGCGTCGACCCCGACCACAGCTTGCGCGGCGTCCCAGCTCATCTGGATCAGGCTTTTGGTGGTGCCATCGGGCTGGCGCAACTGCACCAGAGGTTTGCCGGGATAACGGGTGGACGCATAGCGCGCGGGGATCAGGATGACGGTTTTCATGAGGGATCCTTGGCTGAGGCCCAAAAGCAGGGCCTGTGGGTGTCTGCTGCCGACATGTTCCTAAGGTGCGGGGCAGGGGCTGACAAGGCTGCTGTTCTCTCTGGTTGTCTTGGGGGGGCTTCGCTGCATATGGTCCCATCACAGACCGGACAGACCCGGCAGGCGCGGACAGGACAGACCAGATGATACAGACCGAAACACCAGACTTTGGCACCAGCGGGCTGCGCGGGTTGGTTGCGCAGCTGACGCCAGAGCTGGTGGCAGATCATATACGCGCCTTTCTGGCCGCCTGCGACAGTGGCACCGGGATTTGTCTGGGGTGGGATCTGCGCCCCTCGTCGCCAACCATTGCCAAAGCGATCACAGCGGCGGTGCGCGCTGAGGGCGTGGATCTGATCACCTGTGGCGCGGTGCCGACACCGGCGCTGGCGCTGGCCGCACAGGCGCGCGGGGCGGCGGCGATTATGATCACCGGTAGCCATATTCCCGCCGATCGCAACGGATTGAAATTCTACACCCGCAGGGGGGAAATCAGCAAAGACGAAGAAACCGCAATCAAGGCTGCCTTGGGCCGCGCACCGGCGGGCAAAACAGCGGCCTCTATAAAAGACACAGAGGCCGGCGCCGCATTTGTGGCCCGCTATGTGCAGGCCTGCGGCACAACAGCCCTGCGCGGCAAACGCATTGGTCTTTATAGCCATTCGGCGGTGGGGCGGGATCTTTTGGCGCAGATCCTGCGGGGGCTGGGCGCTGAGGTGATTGAACTGGGACGGTCTGATCAGTTCATTCCAGTTGATACTGAAGCGGTGGCCCCCGAGGTGCGGGCCCACATTCGCGATTGGGTCAAAACCCACGCATTGGATGCGCTGGTGTCCACCGATGGCGATTCAGACCGCCCCCTGATGGCGGATGAACGGGGGCAGATCGTGCCGGGGGATATTCTGGGGCAGATCACTGCACAGACCCTTGGGGCACAGAAGGTGGTCACGCCGATCTCTTCCAATTCCGGGGTGACCCAAAAAACATTTGAAACCGTCACCCGGACCCGCATTGGCTCTCCTTATGTGATTGCGGGCATGGCGGCGGCCCATGGGGCGGTGGTGGGCTATGAGGCCAATGGCGGCTTTTTGCTGGGGTTTGAAGCACAGGGGCCTGCCGGAGGCCTGACACCGCTGCGAACCCGCGACTGCATGTTGCCCCTGGTAATGACCTTGATCGCTGCCGGAGACCGGCCGCTGTCGGAACGGGTGGCGGAGGAACCGCCGGTGTTCACTGTGGCGGATCGTCTGCAACAGGTGCCGCAGGCCCTGTCGCAGACGTTTGTTCAGAAACTGACACAGCAGCCCAAAGCACGGGCCGCGTTTCTGGCCGCACTTGGCCAGGTTGAAACCCATCTGGACCTGACCGACGGGCTGCGCATGGGCCTGCAGGGCGGCGGGGTGATCCATCTGCGCCCCTCAGGTAATGCGCCTGAATTGCGGCTTTATATTGAGGCGGCAGACAAAGATCAGGCCCAGATCCTGCTGGTTGAAGGGGTCGCCCAACTGCGCCACGCGGTGCAGGTTTTGGCGGCCAATGGGGTCTAAAACTGGCGATCTTGTGTGCTTGCCAGCTGTTGCTGCACCTCCGCCAGCGCCTGCCCGGACAAGGGGCTGTCATATAGATGCAGCCCATGCAGATGTAGCGCCACAAATCCGGTGCCACTGCGATTGCAGCCGATCCGCAGGGTCTGCTGGGCGGCCAATGCGCCATTATACGTCACTGCTGTGCCCTGCAACGCCAGATCCCGCCAGAGACTGGCCTGACCCGCGCGCCGGTCCAATGTGACGCTGTGCACCACATCCTGCCCCACCAGATCGGTGACCGGGGCCGCGGCCGGAAATCCTAGCCCCTCGGGGGACAAACGCCCCAGAAACTGCCCCGCCGCGCCGGCATCAATCTGATAATCCGCCCCGCCAGAGGCCAGCGACACCACCGCTGCATCCCCCGTGGCAGGGGCCTGGGTGACCTGCGCTGCCACACATAGGGTCTGGTTCGCGGCCAGATCAGGCAGGGCGGTTTCCAGACAGTTTTCTATGCCATCAAAGGCCAGCCAGCGCCGCGATCCGGCCTGACGATACAGCGGGCATGCAGCCGCACTGGGCGCGGTCAAATGGTGGCCCGGCAGCTCCCGCACGCTCAGATCCGTCAACCGGGCCGCCCCATTGAGGCGGTTCAGCACAAAATGGCCTGCATTGATGAGACCACGCGCCTGTACCACCACCCTGTGGCGCCCATTGGTTTCAAAACTGGTGTGCAACTCATGTGCGCTGTCATCAGCGTTGCGGACAAACAGATTGATGCCGCTGGTCACCTCGGAAAGGGCGAATGAAATCTCATACCAGTGATTGGGTCGCGTGTTGGTCAGGTTCAAAGTGCCATTGGCGCCCGCAGTTTTGACAAAACTGCCATCTCCTGCGGCAGACCAGGCGCCGGTGGCCCGAATGGTGGCTGCTGTCGCCAGCTCGGCCCCCCGGCGCCCGCCCTGTGTGGCGTCCAGCATCAGTCCAACCGGATCACCATCCGCCTGCACCGGCAATTTGCCGGTGACATCCTGAAACAGCAGTGCCGGATCTGCGGGATTGCCCCAAAGCCGGGGACGCCAGATCCGCGGCAACGCCAGATGTGCCTGGGACAGATCCGGGCCAGCAAGGGCGGTTGCAAGCGCCAGCATTACAGCCATCCCACAACGGTTGCGGTGGTGCCACTGGCCTCGATACCGGTGGCCGAAAACATCAGCGTTTCTCCGGCCACCACCGCATAGGTGATCACCGTATCATCGGCGTCGCGCAACGCCAGATCGCCACCACTGAGCACCCGCAGCACCCGCGGACGCAACGGCAGATCCACGCCATCTTGTGGCGTAAGAACGATATGACGGGTGGCGGGGCTGGTCAGGCCACGGTGATGGGTTTTGAAAGGGTCGTTCTGGGGCATGCGCAGATCCTCTGATTGCCTAAGCCCCACATCATACCCGCGTTTCCAGTCCTGTTGCCCCAAGCTCCGAACAGACGGGCGCTGTGGCAGGGTTTGATTAAGATATGCCCTGAAATTTATACATAACACCAATTACAAATCAAAAATCCGTAGCCGCAAAACAGAACTGTCACGTATGTGGCGATCACCGAGAACCCACGGCTCAGCGCTGTTCTTGCCATATCAAAGAGATGCAAGAGACGCCCTCACCTACTGAATAAGGCTTTAAAACTGTTACATCTTCCTGAGGCGATTTGCAATTTCATCGAGCTTTGCACGACTGGGGGCGTCTAGGTTTTCTTCAGAAATTCGGAAAGAGTTTCCCTCAGCAATCACATGCTTTGAGGAAATAATATCGTGTGGATCATGAAGCGGTACCACGTTTAAATGTGCATGCGGCACACCAAACCCATGCACAACATACCCGATCCTTTGTGGTCCGAACTCCGTGAGTAGCCGTCGGCCAAGTCGCTGCGCGACCCCCATCATATGCGCAGCAAGATCATCGGGTAGATCCGTAAAATGATCAATGTGTTCACGCGGGATCACCATAAACTCGCCGGGGTTGATGGGACGGATATTTAAGAAAGCGACGCAGTGCTCATCAGTATGAATGAAGCTAGCTGGGCTATCGCCCCGGACAATCGAACAAAAAATGCACATGTATCGAACCCAATTGTGTTCTAGCAATATGATAAAAGAACTGCGGCTACATTGCCCCTGTTTTCATCCCACCAACAAGGCTTTTCAGCCCTTTGATATTTTGGGTCTACGGGGTGCCAAGCCTTGTTACGATTGCATTACATGGTGACGTTACTGCTTTGCGCAGCCGGCGGCACTGGGAACTGCAATCGACAGCCATCCAAGAATGGCTGAAATATTCACGGCTTGTTTCCAGTGCCGGTTGGAATAGGTCACATCGAGATGTGAATTTCGCGCCTCCATAGTGGCTTTGAGCTTTACCTGATGTCGATTGCAGATTTTTGTGAGCCGCGCAGCATCGGAGGCTCTTGGGCTTATGGCGCGTCTTTTCTGCCGTTCTGTTTCTCCCTCCCCGCGACCGCAGGCGATGGGGTGTCGGCCTGCCTGTTTGAAAATCGCGCAGTTGGGAGAGCTCTGCCCGACATCGGTCAAGATTCGAAGCTCAATTTTTGAGCACCCTTCAAAACGCTGTAGTGCACAGAACACAACAGGTTTCAAAAAGCCCCCCCCTGTCGGCAGGTTGTTTACAGGGCGCAGCCTCCCACCCAGTCTGCACAGATATCAACACGCCCGCTTGGGCCATTTCTCCCCAGAGGCCCTTGATGACCACAGATACGTTTTTTTGCAGCCCCCGATCTCGCGCTGTTTCGCGGGTGCATATCGCCCCTTGGTCTGCGGCCTGCCGGCGCCCTCTGGCCCTCTCGCTGACCTGTGCGTTGTTGGCCGGTTTTGGCCCCTCACGTGCAGCCCATGCCGAAGACGTACCGCTTTATCGCTTTGAAAACGGGTATGTTTTACAAAGTGGCCTGTCTGTGCTTGCCATCCCGCTGACCAAGAATGATCGCCTGCAACATGTGGCGGCAGGCTCGGCTATCTCCGCATTGGTCACCTATAAAACCGGCAGTTTCTGGAAGGGCTGCGCCGCGGCTCTGGCCGCCGGTCTGGCCAAGGAAGCCTATGATGATCTGAGCGACACCGGGAGATTTGAAGCGCGTGATGTCGGCTATACGCTGGCGGGATGCAGCTTTACCTTGCGGTTCTGACCGCGGCGCGGTGCACTTTGATGGGAGCACTTGCCTGAGCCCCCCACCAGCGGGGCGCTGTGACACCCGCGCCGTATTCGTTAAAAACAAGTTAAAAAGATTCTTTTTGTTGGAACGATACCCCCGGATCCAGTAAGCATGCGGTGGTAGTAACGGCATTCAGAAAACACAATTTGGGTGAGTAAAACCGGAATGAATTAAGGCTAAAACTTGCCTGAGAAAGGGCGCGAAGGACAGCCGATTACAGCTGCACGCCACTTTTTCTGGAAAAGCATCAAAATTCTATGTGTTTGGTAGATATTTGTGTTGTTTTTAAGAAAGCTTTAAACACAACGCGGTTTCTGGATGTCTCACTTGGGTATGATTTGGGAGACGAATTGAAATGTCAGGATTGAACCTTATTAACGGCACGGGCCTGGACGATTCCATTCCCGGTGGCGGCAGCGATGATCTCATCCTTGGTGGGGCAGGAAATGATACAATCACCGGTGGTGGTGGCAGTGATCTTATTTTCGGCGGCCTGGGCAACGATCAGCTGGACGGCGAAAGCGGCAATCACATTCTGGATGGTGGCCAAGGCAATGACACGCTGACCAGCACCGGCAGCAGCAATGACCAATTGCGCGGCGGCGAAGGCAATGACACCTTTTTTCTGGCCAGCTACGGTCTTTTGCAGGTTGATGGTGGCAGCGGCTATGACACGATCTACAGCAGTGGCTATTTTAATGCCAATGACGCCGATCTGGTGGTCAATCCGGATGGCACGCTGGCGTCCGCGTCTTATCAGAACATTGAAATCACCGGTATCGAGCGCATTTTCTATGACGATGGTTTTGAAGCCATCGACGTGCGTATTGACACCGAAGGCACCCAACCCTGGGTCTACAATCAGACCGTGACCTATGACTACGGGGACTATGTCGAAAGCACCCAGACATTGCTGATGGATGACGGGCGCGAGATCGACCGCTCTTTCTCGAATGGCGTGCTGGGGACAGCTGAAATTTTTGACGCGGCAGATGCCTATGACTGGTCCAGCATCTATAATTACTACTCTTCAGAAACCGGAGAGATCAGCGACCAAAGCATCACTTTTGATGATGGCCGCTGGCAAAGCAGCTCCTACGAAGAAGGTGTACTGACCTACCGGTACACATATGATAATGGTGACATATATGACTGGTCATCAATCGACGAACAATATGACAGTGAAAGTGGTGTACTGACCACCCGTACGCTCTATATGGATGATGGCAGCCAGCGCACCAGCACCTTCTTTGCCAGTGGTTCGCGCGAAACCCTTACCATCTATGATTATTCTGATGCGACAGATTGGTACGAGCGCACCACCACTTACAACGAAGCCGGAACACGGCTGTCTGTTGCGGTGTCTTTTGATGATGGTCGTTCCCATACCTCAACCTACGAAGGTGATCTTGTCGTCTCTCGGGAAGGGACTGACAGCAATGGGATTTCCTATACTCAGGTCTTCACCTATGATGATGAGGACAAGCTTGAAACCACGGTTGCCACATTTGACGACGGACGCGTTGCGACAACCACCCATGAAAATGGCGTAGCGGTTGCTCGTATTGTCACCTTCGATGATGGCTCTGAAAAAACATTTACCTTTGCTGATGGGCTCCCCACAGGTTCTGTGCATTTGGATCTACTAAATGCGAATGCTTGGGATCAAAAAGTTGAATCCTTTGACGAAAACGGTGTGATTACCGAACGCGTCACCACCTTTGACAATGGCACCGTTGAAACACTGACTTTTGTTGAGGGTGTCGCCAGCAGCAGCAGCAGTATTGATACAGGGAATGTTGAAAGCTGGGCATCGCGCACAAGATCCTTTGACGAAAACGGCGATCTCAGCACGGTCTCTATCACTTGGGATGATGGGCGCGTGCAAGAAGACAGCTATGAATATGGTGGTCTGAAAACGCGTGAAGTGGAGCAGAACAACGGGGTAATCCGGACCAGTGAATTTGACTATGGCGCCTTGATGTCTGAAACTCGCGAAGACAGCGCTGATGTCTTTGAATGGGCCTTCATCGCAGATCAATACAACGACTTTGGCCAACTGGCCAGTAAGACCACTGTCTATGATGACGGTCGCGAAGCGCGTGAAACCTATGATGATGGCCTGCTGTTGGTGGCGACCACCACAGACAAAGACGATGCCTATGACTGGACCAGCATCACCGAAGTCTTTGATGACGCCGGTGAGGTGACCACCCGCGTCACCATCTATGATGACGGCAGCGAAGACGTCTTCCTCTTCTCGGATGTGCTGCTGGGTTAATCCCGCCCTTTGCATCCATGTACCCCCTGCGGGCAGCCTGATTTGGCTGCCCGTTTTTTTTTGGCCATACCGTCAGAGCGGCTGCAAAAAAGAGGCAGATCACGCGATCCGCAGCAAAGATGCGCGGAAAACGACACAAGCGCTCAAGGCGGCCTTGACCTGAGACAAACCCCGCTTAAACACAGTCCTGACAGGCACTTGATCCACCGATCGTGCCTTTTTGCCGGACAGGAGATACAGCATGGCGCTCACATCGGTTCTGATGGTGTCGGATTTTGCAGGCATCAACGGGGGCCAGGCCAAGGTGGCCATCGACAGCGCCCGGCTTCTGGCGAATGCGGGGATCGATGTGACCTTCTTTGCTGCCGTCGGCACGCCAGATCCTGCCCTGGACCATCCGCGGATCACGCTGGAACTGTTGGGTCAAAATGACATCCTGAACGAGGGCTCGCGCCTGCAGGCCATGACCCGTGGCATCTGGAACACCACCGCCAAGGCCCGCCTGACCAAGCTGGCCGCCAGTTTTGATCCCCAAACCACCGTGCTGCATTGTCATGGCTATGCCAAGGCGCTGTCGCCCTCGATTGGGCCTGTCTTGACCCATGGGCCATTGCGCGCGGTCTATACCATGCATGAATATTTTCTGGCCTGCCCCAATGGCGGATTTTACAACTATCAGCGCAATGAAATCTGCCCGCACAAAGCCCTGAGCCGCAAATGCCTGACCAGCAACTGCGATGTGCGCCACCCGGCGCATAAAATCTGGCGTGTGGCGCGTCAGGCGGCCACCTGGCATCTGGGCAAGATCCCCAGCCAGATGCAGGATGTGATCTATATCTCAGAAACCCAGCGCCGGGTGATGGCACCTTATCTGTCGGCAGACACCCGATTGCATCATGTGCCCAATCCAATTGTACGCCCCGAAGGCCCGCCGGTGCAGGCCGCAAACAATGATGTGTTTTTGTTTGTGGGGCGCCTGAACCCGGAAAAAGGCGGTTTGATGTTTGCCAAGGCGGCGAAACAGGCCGGGGTGCGCGCGGTGTTTGTGGGCGATGGTGCCGAAGCGGATGCCATCCGTCAGGCCAACCCCGAGGCCGAAATCCTCGGCTGGCAGTCCCCGGCCGAGGTCCAGGCCTGGCTGGGCCGCGCCCGCGCGTTGGTGTTTCCCAGCCTGTGGTACGAAGGCCAACCGCTCACCCCGCTTGAAGCCCTGGCGCGCGACGTGCCGGTGGTCTGCGGCACCTGGAGCGCCGCTGTGGAATGTGTCACCGATGGCAAAACCGGCGTGTTTTATGAGCAGCCAACCGTCGCGGCCCTGACCGCGGCCCTGCAAAAAGCCAAAGAGCTGACCTTTGATGCGACGGCCGCATCGCTGGACGCACTGGCCCCCGAGGCCCACCTGGATCGGTTATTGCAGATTTACGATCAGCTCTTGCCCCCCCGGACCCAAGCCGCATGATCGTTTTTGCCATTGCCACCTGGGCTGCCTATACAACCTTGCTTATGATGACATTGGTTCAGGGGTTAAAACACCGGCGCCTGTCTTTGATCGCCTTTGCAACTGTCCTTACGATTGTCACAAGCCTACGCCAGGTGCTCTACTTTTGGGGTCTGGCCACCCCGTTTCCTGAAAATTATTTCATGAAAACGGAATGGGCGCTGATTGGCGCTGCCAACTTGGTTTTGATCACCTGGCTTGTGGTCACAATGTTGAGTTATTCATTCAATGCTCCCTTAGCACGACTGGTTTCACCTCTGTTTCCCAGTCGAGATCCCTCACCAGATCCTAAGAGCCCCCCACGTGGCGTATTACTTGCCATTCTGCCGCCTTTCCTTGTTGCGGTAGGCGGCACGGCCTGGTTGATTGCCTCCTTTGGCGGAGTGGCGAATTTCACCTTTGCCGTCAAAGTGTCAAAGTCCTTAACCGGCTCTTATGCCATTCGGACATTGGGTGTTATCGCCTGTATGCTGTCCTACTACGCATTTATTTCATCGATTAAGTTCAGTGCGACAGGGCGCATTCAACTGCCCCGTATGACCCTGATCTATCTTGCGATGGTGATCATGACGCTTGCGGCCAATTTCGCATGGGGCAACCGATATGCGCTCGCACTGATTTTTCTGGGCTATATGCTGGCGTGGCATCTATACATCCGCAAAATCAAACCCATGACGTTTTTGTTGGTTGGCGCTTCTGCCGCGACACTTCTGCAAGGTCTGAAATTGCTCAGGCTTGCGCTTGTGTCAGAAGCCACGGGCAATGAGATTGTGGCCAACACCGACTTCTGGCTCAATCTTTCGACCTCACTGCATTTGGTTGAATTTGACGCCTTACTGCTGGCCCTTCGCGATTCAGGAGTTCTTTTTGAATTCAGATGGGCGCAGGACTTCATCAATGGCCTGCTCAGTTGGGTCCCACGGTCCCTTTATCCAGATAAAGAGACCTTTCATATTGGCGGTTGGTTTCGGCAAATCTACCAACCCTGGACCGTCAATGGCTGGCCTGTCACCACGCCTGGATCGTGGTATGTCAATTTCAGCGTTTGGGGCATACCAATCGGGGGCTGGATTTCCGGTCTGTTGATGCGGGCGTTTGATACGGCCTTTGACAAACTGGAAAACAGCGCCTGGAAATGCTCGATTGGGCCTGTACTGGTCTTTTTCATGTTTGAAGGTGGGATCAGTATGGGGTTTCCCCAATATGTCTTTCTCTATCTGGTTCCATTATTTCTGGCCCAAATCTGGGTGGCCCAAGTCTCCCGTTCAAAATAGCGCCTGCAGGCCGTTGAACAAAAGGATGCCCTGACACTACCCCCGCTTCAACACCACAGCAAAGAACAATGTACGTAGCAACATGACCAAAGCAATCGCCATGCCTGCCCCCTCCAGCCCATATGCCATCACGCCAATATAGGTGCTTGGCACTGTCAGACACAGCGCGCCAAGCTGCACCCCGCCAAGTGATGAAAAACGCCGCTGTGCGGTGATCGCTGTTTGCAACACACTTGAGACCAGCTGGATACCAATCGCAACTGCAAACCAGATCAGCAACGGCGAGGCCGCAACATAATCTGGGCCAAAGGCCAGCAGCAATAACGGCTTGGCAATGACAAACGACAAGCAAATACCCAGGCCGGCAACGCCAATAGCAATACACAGCATTTTCCGAAGCATCGCATAAAAGGCCGAGGACCGCCCCTCAACCCAAATCTGGCTGAGGCGCCAGCCAAGGGCCTGCTCAAGCGTGATGAACAGGCTGACTGCGGCAGGCTGCAACGCCGACACCGTTGTAAACAGTGACATCGCCACAGTGCCCAGAATTGTTTCTACAAAAAAACGCGGTACATTGGTTTGGAGCGAAGCAAAGAATTGCCCAAGTCCCAATAAACTTGTGTTGCGGGTCAGCGCCGCAATCCGTCGAAAATCCCGATCCAGCGCAAGTGTCTCACCGGCCTGCCGAACGCCAGGGAAGTCGTGAAAGACCTGCACCAAAATCCATACAACAGTCTGGGCCCAAAAGGCGATCTGAGCGTCGCGTGTCACATATAAAATGGTGCCAAACAGCAAAAGCGCAGCCGGTCCACGGATCAGCATCGACCGCGCTACAATCTGCGGGCGTCCGGCCCGCTGCAGGGCGCCATAACACAGGTCCGAATGGGACTCGGCGGCATTCATCAACGCAATCGGCACCGCCAGCACCAGATATTCAGGCCGAACCGTCCATATGATCATCACCGGCAGAACAAACAGCAGAAGGGATGCAATCACGCGAATGGTCAAAAAAGTTTCAAATGAAAACTCACGTTTTGCATCTGTGGCCAAGTTAGAGCGAAGCCCCATGCGTAACAGCATGAACAATGGCTGAACCACTCCCATAACAAAGCCAAACGCCGAGACGGTTTCAGGCGTGGTCAGTCGGGCCAACAAGGACAAAATGCCAAACTGGCACAACAAATAGATGATATTAGCTGTGCCGAGGCTGCCAACTTGGTGAATTAGGCGCATTGCGTTCCTCAAGCCTTATGAGAGTGAAACCCCAAGGCATTTAATTTCTTCTGATCTGCGTCAAACTGTTGCCAAAGCTGGTCTTTCACCTCAGCGTCCACATCGATCCGGCCAACCGGCTTGGAGTTCAGCCGATCCAGAGCCATGCCAATTTTTGTGCGCAATTCGCGCGGTACAATTGTTCGCACCAAAGATTTGACAGGATTAGGACGGGTCAAAATAGTATTGAGAAGGCCAAATCTCGGCATGGCTGCCGGGTTTGATTTGCTTTCCTTAAGATCCGGGAAAGGCGCTGCAAGCTCCAGAAACGCAGCCAATTTATTTTGCACTGCGCCTGTATCACTCAATTCATCCTGTCGCAGTACCATAAGGTTTTTGCGATCAATGACCTCCAAAGCGCTCTCAAGTTGGGCCCCATAGAGTCCGACATTTGTATAGGCATGCCGCCACCAGCGCCCTTTTGCCTCTCGGCCTTCCGCAATACGGCCTGTCTCTGCCTGAAGAGCCTCTGCCAACTCGAGACTTTCATGTCCCATCCGTTGCTGGTGCTGAAATGCAGAAATGGCCCGTTTCACCGGATCCCGTAGGATGACGAGGAATCGTGTATCGTCAGCCGCATATTCAGCAATACGCTCCAAGGCCGGGCGATCTGCCAGATAAAACGGAGTGGCGTCCCCCCGCCAACGCGCGGCCTGAGATTTTGAGGTCGCATAAAACTCCTGCTCATACCAATCCGGGCCGTTGGCGTAGTTTTCATCAAGGCAAAAGAAATAAGTTTCTTTAATCGAGGGAATGAAAACCTCTGGATGGCTGTTGAGCAGATCCGCCAAAGACGTTGTGCCACATTTTTGAACACCAATGATAAAGAGGTTCACATTACGCGTCATTCCATGGCTCCATATGCAGCACGGTCGGGCTGTCCTTGGCCTGATCAACTAATCCCATGTCTTAAATCCTTCTCAAACGTTCAGCTGGGCCACTGCGACAGGTCCAGGTCAAAGCGGGCGGCCAGCTGGCGGTTGGCCTCGGCAAATTCCAGCCCCAGAGCGCGGGCCAGATCTGCCTCTGTTTCGGAGTGGCTGCGGCCTTTGGTGGTGTTCATTCGCCGATACAGGCTGCGCGCCGCATCATACAGCTTGCCCTTGGGCAAATGGCTGCGCAGACGCACGTTCAGGCTCTGCAGGGCGCGGTTTTTCGGCGTGTAGGTCTCGTTTTCGCGGGGGAAGGCATAGGTGTCATAAAAGCTGGCATCCAACCCCACCCAATCGGCCACCCGTTTGGTCAGCCCTTTTTGATCCGCCAGCAAGTCATCAAATGTGGCCACCATCATACGATCCGGGCCCAAACGCTCCGCCCACGGGTCCAGAAAATCAATATAGCGGGCATAGGCCAGCGCATGGCGCGCCAGCTCATTGCCTTTGAAATCGTGATCCTGACGGCGCGCGGCGTCAATGAAGGCCGCAAAGCTCATATCCGCCGGGATCCAGTCCCAGTTGTCGCGGAAATACGTATAAAGCGAATGGATCTGCGCCCCCGGTTCACGCAGCATAAACAGGCATTTGGGGGCCGAGGGCAGATCAGGCACATGCTGCAGCGCGGTCTGATAATAGATATAGCCGGGGGTGGATTCCACGATCACCTTGGGCGCGGTGCCTGGTGCGATGTCAAACTGGCTGCGCCAGCCCTGCAGCCCGTCCGATATATGGGCCTCGGGGCGGTACATATGAGTGCCGGGATCCACCAGAAAATAGGTCTCTTTTTCCACCGAGCCGTGGGCATCGGGATGGTCCGCGATCCATTTCTGCAATGACGATGTGCCCGCTTTTGGCGCGCCGGGGATCAAAAAATTGGGAAGCCAGGACAGGTCTTCGCTCATCGGGCCATCTCCAGAATGCCGCTGTAAACGTCGCTTACATTTTTGTGGAACCGCTGCACCGAGAACCGGGCGCGGTGCGTGTCTACGCAATTTGGGCGCATGGCGCGCAGGTTGCTTTTGTCGAGTGACACAAGACAGTCGCGCAAGGCCGCCGCCTCCAAGGTCACGATATGGCCGGTTTTGCCCTCGCTCACCAGATCAGGCAGGGCGCCGCGATCGCTGCACACCACTGGCGTGCCATTGCGCATGGCCTCGGCCACCACCATGCCAAATCCCTCCCAGCGCGACGGCACCACCAGCACATCCGCGGAGCGATACCAGCTGTCCAACACGGCGCTGTCGACCCAGCCCACCAGATCAACGCCGTCCGGGGCTGGGGCGGCTGGACCTTTGGCCAGCACCGCCTCGCCCACCACATGCAGGCGCAGGTCTTTTCGCGTGGCGCGCGCCTGTTCAAAGGCCTGCAACAGAATATCATAGCCCTTTTGGCGATCCAGGCGGCCAACAAACAGCACATGCAGCGCCTCAGCCTCTTCGGCAAACATGGTTTCCTGCGCATCGTCAAAAGGATCACGCACCGCGTTTTCCACCAGCAGATGTTTGCCGCGATAGCGCAGCTGCTCTGCCAGACGTTGGTCGTGATGCGAAATATTGACGGTCACATCCGGCAAGGACACCAGCCAGCCTTCGACCCAGGCCACCAGACGGGATTTAAACCGCCCGTCTTCATAGCGGCTGACCGCCCAGCCATGCGGACAGTACACCACCGGGGTGCGACAACCGCCCATCAGTTTGACCAGCAACAGGGCCACCAAAGACAGGGTTGAATGCAGGAATAAAATATCCGGCCGATCCCGTTTCAACGCCCGGCGCAGGTGTTTGGCCTGTTGCCAACAGCCCGCCAGGCCCCGTTTTTCCTGCGGATAAGACTGCACCCGAGGATCACCGGGCAACAGATGCGCCCGATGATGAGAGGGCAGCAGAAACATCTGCTCCACATTGGTCTGGGGCATCTCCGCAAGGATCTGCATATAGCTGGCGATGCCGCCTTTGACGGTCTCGGAGCTGTGAAGGATTTTGGTTGGTTTTTGCAAGGTCCCGCCTCTAAAAGGCTGCTGGTCTATGTCTTCGATTAGGCCGTGCGCCGGCCGGGGGCAAGCGCTCCGGCCGGATCTGAGCAAAATGTCGTCAAAACATCATGTTCAGACCCGCGCAAAGGTTAAAAAAGCGCCATATCTCGTCAGTCTGACAAAGCATTGACAGGTGCGGTGATCAGGGACGGCGTGATCTGACTGATCACACGGCCCCAGCGGGTGACCGGGTTTTCGGCAACAAACACGATGTCATCCGGGCGCAGTTCAAATTTGGCAGCCACCGTCAGATGCGCCGCATTGCGCGCGTTCAGGTGCCAGGCCGTCACCGCGCCAAATTCACGAATATCCTGTGAGGCGCGCAGCACGTAAACTTCTGACGCATCACCCGTTTCTTTGGCAATGCCACCGCCGGTGCCAAACAGTGCATCTGCCAAAGACGCCGTGCGGCCAAAGGGCAGCGTAAAGCGGCCCTGACGGTCCACTTCACCGCTTAGATAGACATAATCGCGCGCCACCGCGTCCAATTCGACCGCTTGGGTGAAATTGCTGCGCTGCTCGTTCAGATCCGCGCGCCGCAGGTTCAGGGCCGTCGACAGTTCCGTGAGCGCAGCCTCTCGTCCCGCAAGGGTGGCCTGACGCAGCACAATCTGTTGTTCAAAGAAGCGCTCGGCGCGGTTCAGGTCATAGTCGCTGTCCACAAATACGGAATCCCCGGCCAACAGCGTCAGATTTTGCAATTCAGAACGGGCATAAAGATCCTCAAGCGGGATCTGATACATGGTGCCATTGCGGTAAATACGCACAGAGCTAAGATCAATATCCGCCACCGAAACCGACCCCGAAGCGGCCAGCGCTTCGCCCAAGGTCAGCGGGGTCAGCGTAATGGGCAGCACGCCGGGTTGCCCCACCGCACCCCCAATTGAGACGCGCCGCGAATTGAATTCCGCCACTTCCAGACTAAAGGTTGGATCCAGCTGGTTTTCCACCAGACGCTGGAACAACAGCGCCTCTGCTTCATCGACGCTGAGCCCCGACAGGCGCACCCGGCCCACGTCAGGAATGTTGATCGATCCATCGTCCTGCACCGTATAGCCGTTGCGGCTGTTTTGCGCAGCCAACAGGCCAGACAGTTCCGCCACGGTGCCTTGGGTGGACGGGGTCGACAAGACCACAACATCTCCTACGCCAATGGTGTAGGGGCCGGGGTTGACCTGTTTGGGAGGCAGCAGTTTGAGCCCCTGACGCGCACCGGTTTGGGTCGAGGGCGGAGCCGGCAACCGACCCAGACCACGCCCGCTGGCTCCGGCACCAGAGCCTGCGGAAATTTCAAACACCGCCGGCAGGGTCTTGGGGGCAAAGGCGGCCCGGTTGGCCATCAAAACGCTCTCGGGGGTCATCGCCACCACCCGTACTTTACCGGCGTCCGATACTCCTTCGGACACCGAAGAGCTGCGATAGATGGTGGAACAGCCTGCAGTCAGGCCAACCAGCGCCAAAGCACTGAGGATATGGGGAAAACGGCGCACGCTGCACACTCCGGTCATCAAATTCTTAAAGCTCATCAGGCACCACCTTCATAAAGAGGTTGCCAAGAAAGTCACCCGTCCATTGAGAGGACTGAACAATGCTCGGCGAGGTTTTACGGATCCAGTAGGTATTGGTGAATTCTGCGCTCAAACCAAAGCAGCGCTCCTCCACCCGGATGGTGGGCACCGGGTTACCTTGGAGGAAAATATCTTCTTGCCCCACCGGCTCAATTTCACATTTGTAGGCGCGCAATTCGATGTCATCATTGCCGTTCAGGAAGCTGTGAAACCGTTCCACGGTGCCGCTGCCGCCGCGCTGCAATAGGGTCCGCGTCTGGCGCAAATCCGACGCCGTCATTCCAGAGCCAAAGCCTTTGGCAGAGGTCAAAACACCCTGGTTCAACGTGATGGTTGCGCCATCCGCCGTCAGCCAGGTGTCGACCCCGTTGCGCTGGCTTTCCAGCAGCATGACACCGGTCAGGTCGCGGCTGGGAAAGCTGACCTCCAGACGCGGCGGAATGGGGCGCAGCAGGGCCAGCTGGTTGGCGCGCGGATGAAAGCGAGGGGCGTTTTTGTTGATCGAACCGCGAAACAGATCCAGATCATCGCGGGCCTCACCACAGGCCAGCAACAGACCACAGCTTGCCAGGGCCAAAACCCGGCGCAGGAGCGGCCCGACAGACCTGAACGAGAAGACGCGTGACAAGAGGTGTTTCATCGCAGGAACCTCCCCCAACCACGGGCCAGTTGCGGACCACGGCTTTCGCGGGCGACACCATACAGGCGATTGCGCACATTCACCCGCGCGCCACCGTCGCGCAGGATCGGCCGGATCACCTGTCCCAGACGGTTGCGGGTGGGGCGTCCAGTCAGCCAGGACACCGGGATTTCAAGACGAATGCCCTTGTCAAAAGAGCCCTCGCCGAAATCACGAAACCCAACATCGGTCAGCGTGAAAAATCCGCCAATCTTAAAGCCATTCTGGAACTCGCGATCGAGGCTAAAGGTGGCACCATAATCGCCCGCCAGATAGCGACCCACATCAATCTGGGCATGATAATCACCGGGGAAATCATAATAGCCCGAGACATGCCCCGTGGCGATTTCGTAATCCTGAAAGCCAAACAACACGTCAAAATCGCGCTGTTTGACATAGTTCATCTCAGCTCCCAGTGCGAGACGGCTGTTGACCGGATACCACAACAGTTCCGCTGAGACGCCGCCAAACATGGTTTCCAGATAGCCGGCCGAAGTGCGGGCATAAAGATTGGGACCGGGCCGCCAGATGTAATCGGCCGTTAGCTGCTCCAATCGGGTGTCGGATTGGCGGGCATAGCGCGCCCAGTCCGACCGCACCCTTGGCAGGCGCGAATTGCTGTCGCGCACGGTGTCGTCAATGGTGCTGGTGAACGGCGAGCGAATGGTTGTCGACAGGCTCAAACCCGGCGCCAGCGTGTAATCCAGTCCCAGATTGGCGCCCACTTCATACCGCAAGGGCGAGTCCGGATCAAAGAAGGACGCCTGAAAATAGGGGCCAAAACGATAGGTGAAATTTGGGAAACTGTCCGATGTCAGATCTCCGCGCGCCAGGGTGACACTGTCAGAAATCTCTGCGCGGGCAAAACTGCGCCACGTGCCATCCACATCATGTTCCAATTCATAAAGATCCGCCCGGCGCAGCGAAATACGGCTCAAGGGGATACCATTGGCCGACAAAGCAATGTCAAACGTGTGCACCTCAGGTGGCAGCGTATTGGCCATCACCCGCGCCGCCCGCCCCACCGCCTGCGCGGTCTGGCCATAGGTGGCATTTTCAATGGTGACACTGGCATGAGAGCCGCGCTGGCGTTGCGCAACCAATCGCAGGCCTTCATTGTCCAGACCGCGCTCCAGCGCGCTGCGCAGCGCCGCGGGCTGGTCCGGCGTTTCTGGCAGGTTCCACGTGGCCAATGCGACCTGATCCAACGGCTGCAACGGCGGCGGTGACGCCCCCTGCCCACCCGGCGTGACGCTTTGGCGCGGATCGATGAAATAGCTGTAGCTAAGCCCCAAAGTGGAGCCATACGAATAGCTGCCGGTCAGCTGGGCACCATTTTTCAGCTGATATTGCACCCCTAAATTAAACGGAGAATTGACCTCAAAGCCTATCCGCTCGTTCTCAAATTCATACAGATCCGGGGAATATTCCGCCAAAAGGGTCAGGCGGTCATTGACCTGCCAGCTGGCCCCGCCAAACAACGCAGCCTCGCCGTGAAACCAATTGCCAAAATCCAGCTGACCGGTGGTGGCGATCCCGCCATCATCGGCAGCGTTGCGGCGGTCAAAGCGATCCGCCAGAACCCCCAATGGGTTCGAAAAACTGCCCCGCCCCGCCAGCCGGCCCCAGCCAATGCCGCCGGTGACTTTCAACCGGTTGCGGATGGTTTTGGTGGCCACCAGATATTCTGACGCATAAATGCCGGTGCCGCCAAAATCGCGCAGTCCCAGCGTCAGCGCAGGGGCGCGGCGGGTCTCTTCGCGCAGGCGGAAATGCAGATCAAAACTGCGGTCATACCGATTGCGCACACCATTGCCATCAAAGTCTTCGATCACCCCATAGCGAAAACTGCCATGCACCCAAGGCAACAGCTGAAAACTCATGGTGGCACGCAGAGTGCTGTCCAGCAGGCCTCCGGTAAACACCAATGCCCCATCGTCAAACATCTCGGCCGTTGGAATTTCAATCAGACCGGGTGTGCCGTAATTGGAAACGGTCTGCGCCGCCAGCGCCCCGGGGCACAGGAACGCCACCGTGGCCAGCGCTCCACCACACAATTGACTGTACAAATTATTGGTCATTTTGCCTGAAAATTCTGTCTCTTCTCACAGCCTGTAACGGGTTTTAAATAAACTGTCTCGTCAACATTTGGGTTTTTTGCAAATATCCGCGATCTGCTTTTGATTCCGCCTATTTTTCCCCCAATTTCGCCTGTTAAATTCCTTTGTCTCCGGAAAACCAACAAAGGCTAGGAAATCGGCGAATTCCGGCTTATGTGCTCGGGATGAAACGTGCCACCATAGGGCGGTTTTCCGCACCTTTCGCGGGCTTTTACGCTGTGCAGCATTCTCAGAGCGAGTTGCACATGATAAGACGCAAACAACTGCGTTTAGGAGATTGATGATGATCAGGATAACTCTTGTGGCCTTGTTGCTGAGCGCGACCAGCCTGGCAGCCCAGGGCACTGCGACACCCGCAGCGGATACGGGTGCTGCAGCGAATGCGGGTACTGCGGCGAATGCCGGTGCTACAGCGAATGCGGGTGCTGCGGCGAGTGCGGCGGCGGCCGGTGTGACCGGTTTTGTACCCTTGGTTGCCCCTGCGCTTGGCGCTTTGGCGGCGGCCGCAGGTCTTGCGGCGGCTGGCAGTGGTGGCACCACCACCACCACCACGACAACAACAACCAGCACGGTCAGTACGGGCAACTGATCTCTGGATCAGGCCAACAACATCAAAAAAGGCGCGGTCTCTTGCAGACCGCGCCTTTTTCACATCATGGATGGACCCGAATTGAGCCGGGATCAATTGGCGTAGTATTTTGCACCATACCGGCCATAATTATACCCATAGCTCTGCATCTTGCGGGTATTAATCTGCCCCAAAATCAAACCAGACGGCCGCAGATTATCGGTGTGCAGCAACCGCAGGCTTTCGGTCACTTCCTGCTCTGACGTGCCGCTCCATTTCACCGCCAGCAACACCGCATCGGTATTGGGAGCAATCAGGCGTGCATCAGACACCGCCAAAAGCGGCGGCGTATCAATCACAATCAGATCATAGATCTCGCGCAGATCCTTCAACAGCGTTTTGAACCGCTCCGAGGCAAAAAGATCCGCCGCATTGGCGCTGGTCTCTTCCGACGCCAGTACATCACAGCCCAACAGATCACTGCGGGCAATCACTTCTTGTGGTGTCTTTTCGCCGGCCAGCACCGCAACGATGCCCCCGGCCTGGCTTTGTTGCACCAGACCGCTCAGGGTGCGGCGACGGATGTCGCCTTCGATCAGCAATACCTTTTTGCCAACCCCGGAAAAGTTTTGCGCCAGGGCCATTGCATTGGTCGTCTTACCTTCGCCGGGCAGTGAGGAGGTTAACATCACCACCTGCGGCGGTTGGTCCACATTGGACAACATCAAGGACGTGCGCAGGTTGCGCAGGGATTCCGCCAGCCCAGACGAGGGTTTTTGGGCCAGATATTCCAAAAACGCCTTGCGGTTGCCCACTGGATGCAACGGGATCTGCCCCAGCACGCTATAGCCTGTTTTACGCTCCAGCTCTTCGGCCGAGCGATACCCCGTACGATAGGCTTCGCGCGCCAAGACCAAAGCTGAGCTGATCAACAGGCCCAATATGCCGCTCATGGCGAGGATCAGCGATTTACGCGGCGCCGAGGGAAGCACCGGCACCACCGCCCGCGACAGCAAACGGCTGTCGGCTTTTTGAATGCCCTCCTGTGCCGAGGTCTCTTTCAGGCGGGTCAGGAAATATTCGTAAAGCAGACGCACCGCTTCGGCCTCACGGGTGAGCTGCTGCAGGGTGATCAGATCGCTGTTCTGACGGGTGATTTCGGCCGTCAGCTCCGTCTCGGAAAGGCTCAGAGCCTGCACCTGTTGCTGGGCCCGGCGCGCCTCTAGCGCCGACCGGGCCAACAGGCGCTGAAAGGCCAGATCAAACTGACCCTGCGCCTCGGGGGCCCCATCGATCTGCGCCAGCAAACGGTGCAATTGTGGATCGTTGCTCACCTCGACCTTTTGATCGGGGGTTTGGGCCGCTGACATTGCGGCAAAACGCGCCGCGGCTGTCTTATCTGCCGTTTTTGCCAGAACAATCCGTTCGCGCAGATCCTTCAACTGAATTTCCTGCGCCTGCAGCGCCTCCGGAGAAATCAACGTGGTGGCGCTGTTAAAGGCGCTCACCTCCGCTTCGGTGGTCTCCAGCTCTGTTTGCAGCTCAGCCACCCGATCCGCCAGCCAGGTGGTGGCCTGTTCGGTGGCCTCAAATTTCACTTCAATCTGGTTGAGAATATAAAGATCAACAATGGTGTCGGCGATCCGGGCGGATTTCAGCGGCGATTCCGTGGTCACCGTCACCTGATACACCAAACTACTGGGCACATTGCGCACCCGGCTGGTCTCCAGCAGCGCCGAAATCACGCTGTCACGGGTCATCTGCGCCGCAATGTCATCCGGGCGGGCCGGAGCATTTCCGCCCCCCACAGCCGATTTGATCGTTTCTTTCAGTTGCGCCAGAGCCGACGGCGCCACCAGATCTGCGTTGAACTCAGGGTCGTCGATCAGATTCAGCTTATCAACCACCTTCCCCATCAACCCGCGTGAGCGCAGCACCTCAAGTTCAGAGTTGATCTCGGTGCTGTCACCGCTCAATCCCGTGACCACGCTTTGCAGGTCCACCACCGCTTCTTGTTTGGTTTCCAGCATCACCACCGCGCTGGAGGTGAACAGACGCGGCGCCGCCACATAGGCGTAATACCCGCCCATGAGCACCATCACAGTGGTGAGCCCAGCAATGATCCATTTGCCGCGCCACAGGGTGGCTAAAAGGGCGCCAAGATCCAGAACCTCATCCTCAGCCGTGGTCTGCGACGGAGAGGCAATCGGGCCGGAGGATGTCTGGGACTTTGAAATCGCGGAGGGTACATTCATCGGGAAAATGTTCCATAGACAGTAAAAATCAACCGGGGGGATCCCCAAAGGCATGCAGAAAACGGCCCTGTCTCCCTTGCAAAAACCGCGTCGCGTCCTGAAGGATCCGGTTCAATCAAGAAAGATCAGGCTTCCTGCCTCCCTCCTTTAGTGGCCCGCGCCCACGCAGACAACAGCCCTGCAGCTTCTGGCCGGTTTCCAAATTGAATTTTGACCTAAAATGCTCAGTTCTGCGCCCAACCTCATGGAATTATGCGCGCATTTCTGCCCAAAGTTGATTATATGTGGTAAAACACAGGATATAGCTGCACAATTATACGGCAGAAGATCGCCAGCAGCGCCCCATAACCACAGATCACCGTGTCAGCGCGGCGCCTGCAGCAGCACCGGATCCGCCGAGGGCGACAGGCAGACCGCCGTCAGCGCTCCGCCTGCAAACGCGCCCGTGTCAATTGAGATCCGCCCCTGCGCCACCACCGGCTGATCGACAATGGTATGACCATGCACCACCCAGATGCCATCGCTGCGGCTGCGGCGGGCAAAGTCAGGATGCCCCCAGGCCAAAACCCCAGGGGTTTGCTGATCCGCCGCCACCGCCGGATCGGCTCCGGCATGGGTGATCAACAGATTGCCAGATTGCACATATGAGCGCAGCCCGGACAGCCACTCCAAAAGATCAGGCCCCAGGGCAATCTGTAACTGGTCCCGGCATGTTGTCAGCGCGGCAGGAGTCATCCGTTCGCGCGCGCCCGCCACACCAAAAGACGCCAGCGTCTGCAACCCACCATGGCGCAGCCAGCGCGCCCCGTCAGAGGCCACCGGATCGCGTAAAAACCGCAGCAGCATATCTTCGTGATTGCCGCGCAGGCAGATCAGATCCGGGCGGGCCTGTAACAGGCGCAGCACCCCGGCGCTGTCTTCACCGCGGTCAATATAATCCCCCACCAAAAGAATTTGATGCCCCGCGGGCACCTGTTCAAGCAGACGCTCCAGCTGCGGCAGGCAGCCATGCACATCACCAATCACACACAGAGGCGCCGCCGCGCGGGGCGGCGCAAATCGCGCCTGCCCGCCAAACCGCTGCAAGCGGTGCAGCAGAGATGACAAATTCATGCAGGCTTTCTCCCGGTTATGGCCCCCAAACGCCGCAGACCCCGGGCCAGGTGAGCCGGGGCCTCCAGGGCTCCAAAAACCTGTGATAAGGGCCGCCCCCCCTCGAAGCAAGGGGTGAGGCACGCCCTCATGACCGGGGTTAAGCGTTGCGGCAGGCCTGCACGCCCATGCTGATCAGCTCGCTGCCTTTGATTTTATGTACGCCGGAAATGCGCTTGCGCCCGGTGTGCATGAACCACTGTCGCAGCGGTTTGGGGTAATGCTCTGCCATCACCTGTGAGAAATAATCAAATTCCGCCTGCGCCAGTCGGCGACCGCTGCGCGAGGGGCCGTGAAAGCCAAAGGTGGTTTGGGGATCTACGCAGCTGTGCGGCAGGCCCAAAAACATGGTGCAGGTCGAATAACACACCCGCCCGCGAATTTCGACACGCACCCCATTGCGGCGCAGGTTGTTCAGTTCAATCAGCCGGTCATGCAGATACCCGCCGCGATCACTTTTGACGACATAAGACGGCTGGGCGGCCTCTGCAGTGCTGGTGACGCCTAAGGGCAACAAAGCCGCCAGACCCACCGCGCCAGCCAGTGCCGCACGGGTCAGCATCATACGGCCCTTGGACAAAAGAGATTGGGCCTGAACCTTAGATATTACAATAGCGTGTGTTGTCATGGTCAATGCTCCCAAACGGCAATCTGTGTTCAAGGAAAAGTTAAAAATATATTGCGACTGACCTTAGTTAGATATGTGTCAAAATTTTGCGCATTATCAACGTTTTGCGCATTTTTTAAGGAAAAGTTTACGATCAACAAAGCGCCGTGGTAGGTTTTTGTGCACCTTGAAACTCTACACTTAAAAGTTGATTTAAATTCTATTTCTTCCGACCCTGCCTCACCTGCGCGCACAAAAAAGGGCGCCGCAGCGCCCTTGTTCCATCCGTTGGTCTGTGAGGTGTCAGGTTTCAGACCTGATAATAGGCGCGATACCAGTCCACAAAGGCCTGAACCCCTTCGGACACTTCTGTTTTGGGGCAATAGCCCGTCAGGGACTGCAACAGATCCGCATCCGCCCAGGTCGCGGGCACATCGCCGGGCTGCATCGGCATCAGATTGCGTTTGGCAGTGAGGCCGGTGGCAGCCTCAATGGCTGCAATGAAATCGGTCAGCTGCACCGACTTGGAGTTGCCAATATTGACCACCCGGTGCGGCGCCACTGGCGACAGGCTGTCGCCGTCAGGCACCTGACCATCGGCAGGACGTTCCGGCACCGCATCAAACAACAGGCGGATGGCTGCGACCAGATCGGTGACATAGGTGAAATCGCGTTTCATGTCGCCGTGGTTGTAAATGTCGATCGGTTCATCCGCCAACATTGCCTTGGTGAATTTAAACAGCGCCATATCGGGCCGCCCCCAAGGACCATAGACGGTGAAAAAGCGGAACATGGTGACCGGCAGATCAAACAGATGCGCATAAGAATGTGCCATGTTCTCGGTGGATTTTTTGGTGGCCGCATAAAACGACATCTGATGGTCGGCTTTTTGCGTCTCCTGATAGGGCATTTCGGTGTTGGCGCCAAAGGCCGACGAGGTCGAGGCCAACAGCATATGTTTTGGCGGATGCGCCCGGGCGGCTTCAAGAATTTCAAAGGTGCCGATCAGGTTGCTCTCAAGATATGAGCGCGGGTTTTCGATCGAATAGCGCACCCCGGCCTGCGCGGCGAGATGCACCACATAATCGGGCTGGTGATCTGCAAACAGCTGCAACATCACCCCCGGCGTTTCGATGCTCTCATTGACCACCTGAAAGCCCGCGTGCTGCAACAACATCGCCTGACGGCGCTGTTTCAGGGACACGTCATAATAATCGGACAGATTATCAATGCCGATCACCCGAAACCCCTGCTGCAACAGATGCTGGCACAGGTGAAATCCAATAAAGCCCGAAGACCCAGTCACCAGAACACAAGGTGAGGATGCGGCAGGGGGCGTTTTGTCCATCAGTCCGCTCCAAACAGATCGCGGGTGAACACCTTATCGGCCACATCTTCGAGATCTTCGGTCACACGATTGGCAACAATCACATCGCAATTGTCTTTGAAATAGCCCAGATCCCGCACCACGCGTGAGCGATAGAAGTCTTCTTCCTCCAGCACCGGTTCATACACCAGCACTTCAACGCCTTTGGCCTTTAGCCGTTTCATGATGCCCTGAATGGACGACTGGCGGAAATTGTCAGATCCGGCCTTCATCACCAGACGATAGATGCCCACCACCTTTGGGCCGCGCATCAAAATCCGATCCGACAGAAATTCTTTGCGGGTGCGGTTGGCATCCACAATGGCACGGATGAGGTTCTGCGGCACATGGCTGTAATTGGCCAACAGCTGTTTGGTGTCTTTGGGCAGGCAATAGCCGCCATAGCCAAAGGAGGGATTGTTATAATGGCTGCCAATGCGCGGATCCAAGGAAACACCTTCGATGATCTGACGGGAATCCATGCCGCCCGCCATCGCATAGCTGTCCAATTCGTTAAAGAAGGCCACCCGCATCGCCAGATAGGTATTGGCAAACAGTTTGATCGCTTCCGCTTCATCCGCATCGGTGAACAGAATGTCCACGTCACTTTCTTCCGCGCCCTGCAACAACAGATCGGCAAAAATCTGCGCCCGCTCAGAGCGTTCCCCGACAATAATGCGCGAGGGATGCAGATTGTCATAAAGCGCGCGACCTTCGCGCAGGAATTCAGGTGAAAAGATCACCTGATCGGTCTCCAGCTCGGCGCGCAGATCCCGCACATAGCCCACCGGAATGGTGGATTTGATCACAATCGTTGCGGTGCTATTCACCGCAATCACCTGTTTGATCACCGCTTCAACAGAAGAGGTATCGAAATAGTTCGACTTGGCATCGTAATTGGTGGGCGTGGCGACAATGACATACTCCGCATCACGATAGGCTTCTGCCGCATCCAATGTGGCTGTGAGCGACAAATCATGGCTGCTCAGGAACTCTTCCAGTTCTGCATCCACAATGGGGCAGGTGCCCGCATTGACCATATCCACCCGCTCTTGCGAGACGTCTACCGCGGTCACCTCATTGTGCTGGGCCAATAGCACCGCGTTCGAAAGACCTACATATCCCAGGCCTGCAACTGAAATTTTCATATCTAACCTTCCCCATGTTTCCCTCGGGGGCAGTCTTTATCTGACCCTCACAGAGCGGGAAACAAAGCCTCCTGAAATTGCGCTTTGCCGTTTTGCAAAAGGGCCGCCCCGTGTCGTCATGCGGATCCCTTCGGTTTTCAATGCTATACGGTGTCCCCCTAAGCGGCGCAATTGCAGATAAGGCTCTATGTGCAGGTCTCGGGCAGAGACCTGAGACAAGATCATCCCCCAGAGCAAACCGGCGCAGGCCTCCGCCCCACCGCTTCAGAGATTGTCACTAAATATAGGTCAAAGTGTCTTAAAAATGCGTTTTGTTTGCAACAAATTAAAATCACCACAAAAAAGACAAGCATTCGCTAAAATTTCTATGGAATTCGATGAAAACTATCTTAAACAGCAAGCGGAATGACGCCAGTGCTGCAAGTGCAGCATTTGCACCACACGCTGCTTTTGTTGCCATGAAATAGAACTAATAGGTTTTACGAACTATGTATCACGTTGGCTTTCGACCCGCTCGACCGGTTGCTTACCGCCTGTACAACATTTTTGTTGCGCTCTTGCTGTTGATTGCCACCCTGCCTGTGACGTTGGTGGTGATTGTGCTGCTTGTGGCCACCCAGGGTCCTGCGATCCTTTATCGCGGCGAACGTATTGGCATGAATATGTCCGCGTTTCACATTCTAAAATTCCGCACCCTGTGCAGCAAACGTGCCGCCGCCCTGACCAAAGACCGCACCCTGCCAGCAGATGCGGATATCTTTACGCCAATGGGCCGCTTCCTGCGCGACTCTCGTCTGGATGAGCTGCCTCAGCTGATCAATGTGATCCGCGGTGATATGAACATCTGTGGCCCCCGCCCCGTGCGGGATGTGATCCGTGCCCAGCATGTGCAGTCGATCCCCGGCTATGACACCCGCTTTGAAGTGCGCCCCGGCCTGCTTGGTCCCACCCAGGCCTACTTTGGCCATGGCGCCAGCAAACGCATTCGCGCCCGCATGAACAATGCGTCCGTGGCCCGCCCGGTGTCGATCCGCGCTGAAATTGGCCTGACCCTGTGCATCATCTCATCGATGTTCACCCGTTTGGTGCGCAAACTGGCCAAAAAATGCCCGGTGCTCGGCACCAAATTGGCCAACCGCTGCACCGATCTGACGCTGACCTCTTCTGCCGATCAGCCCGCCATCACCATCAAAACCATGACCTTTGACACGCTGACCGTCGCCACCACTGCGCCGCTGGATGACACAGCCAGTGTTGTGGTGCGTCTGCGCAACGGCGGTTTGCGCCGCGCCCAGATCCGCCTGACCGCAACCGCTGTCGCAGGTCAATACACCTATGAAAGCCTGGATGACGTCAGCGCCCATGTGATCGAACGCTATGCCCTTGGCAAAGTGGTGGTTCTGGCACCGGTCAACCAGATCTCGATGGGCACACAAAGCAACACACAAGTTGGCACTGATGCCATGGCTCTGAGTGCCTGACCCAACGCACACAACCTCTGAACAGACCACAGGATCCGCGTCCAAACCACGCGGATCTTTGGTGAAAAAAGGTCTGGCGCAGTTCTCGGGGCAAGCCCTGGGGCTGCTTTTGGCGCTTGTGGTGTCACATCTGATTGCCCGCCGTCTGGGTGTGGGGGCTGATGCCGATGCCTTTTTGCTGGGCCGCCGCCTGATCACTGCGATCACCGAAACCCTGCATCAGATCATCGGCGTTGTGTTCATTCCCATGGTGGCCGCTCAGGCCGCAGCCGGGGCCTCAATCTGGCTGATCATCCGCAAATCCGCAGGCGCCGCCATTTTGCTGGGCACCGCGCTGGCTGTTGCTTTGGTGACCACAGCCCCCCAGTTGGTGGCCTCGATCGCGCCCGACTTTGCCCCGGCCACGCAGGATCTTGCCGCCCGTGTGATCTGGATTTTGGCGCTGGCCCTGCCCGCCGCTGTCGCCACCACAGCCTTGTCCGCCTATTGCAATGTGCGCGGGCTGTTTGGCACGCCGGCGGCCATAAAACAGGCGCCGCGCGGTGCCGTTGCGCTGGCTTTGGCCCTAACCGCTGCCAGTGGCGCGGCCATCGCCGCCGCCTGGGCCTATACGCTGGCGGCCGTGGCTGTCGCGGCACTGACCCTGGCACTGACCCTGCGCATCAGCCGACGCCCAGACACAGACGCCGCCCCCGCCAAAAAACCACAGGCTCCCGCAACCGCGCGCCGGGGGGCTGTGGCCGTTATTCTCGCCTTCAGTGCGCTGGGTTTTTTGTGGCTGGAAACGGCCGTGGCCGCAGCCCAAGGGCCCGGCGGCGTCGCCATGCTGGATTTTGGCCAGCGCTTGGGCGCGCTATTGGGCAATACACTGGCCTCGGCGCTGATCCTTGTGGTTTTTGCAGATCTGTCCCGACGCAGTGCCTCCGGCGACGGGGTTGAACTGGGCACCGCCTTTCAACGGGCGCTGCTGGTCGGGCTGGCGCTGGTGCTGCCGGTGTCGCTGGGTCTGGTGCTGAATGCCGGTGCTTTGGTTGAAATTGTGCTGGGCTATGGTGCCTTTGCCGACAGCGATCAGCGGGCGCAGATTGTACAACTGGTGCAGCTGATGGCGCTGGCCCCCGCCAGTGCGCTGGTGTTGCGGATGATGCTGGTGCGCATTGTCGCCGAAGACGCCCTGCCGATGGTGCGATTGATCACAGTGGCCATGCTGGTGGAACTGGCGGCGCGTTTGGCGCTGTTTTACGGGCTGACACCACTGCTGGGGCTGCCTGGCATTCCGCTGACCCTGTTGCTTAGCCCTGTTGCCCCTGCGCTGGTGCTGGCGATCTGGCTGTCAAAGCGCGGCAGTTTTCGCGCCCAAAGCGCGGTTCTTTCTGGCGCGCGCCCGCTTTTGCTGGCCGCTGTTGCCACCGCATTGGCCCTGCTGCCCGGCGCATGGGTGCTGCCGGATCTGATGGTTCTGTGGTTTGGCGACATTGCCCCCAAACCTTTGGCGCTGCTGCAACTGGCCCTGTCCGGCGCTGGTGCATTTGTGGTCATGGGGTTGGCTTTTGTGGTGTTTAAAGTGCGCCCACGTCTGACCTAAAGAGACAAAAAATCCCCCAGACCAAAGACGGGGGGATCTTCTAACGCTCAATTTAAATCATCAGGGCTGCCAGCCGCTGCGGCGCCAGACCCATTCGGGCCAGTCCGCACCACGGCGCGCCCGGCGTTTGGCTTCGATCCGCGCCAAAAGACCCAAAGGCAGCACCCGGCCCGCCCCATCGCCCAGCGTGATCATCATCCCATCCAACGCACTTAGGCGGCGGGTCTGTTTGGCCCGGCCTTTATGGCTCGAATTGGCCTTATAGGCACTTTCCAATGTGTTGGGATCCACGCCCAGCTGCAGAAAATCGACCAGCTGTCCCCGGCCCGTCACGGGATCCGCGGCAAAATCATCATAGTGCAGCAAAATGGCGCGGGGGCTCTGCGCCACAAACCGCTCCAGATGCCGGGTATAGAGCGCATTGACCAAGGCCCCACGCAAAAGATCCGCCAGCCGTTTCACCCCCTGTGAGGGCGTGCGCCCATAGGCCGCCAGACGCGACGCCAGCAGGCTGCGGCTGCGCCGGGCGACACAGACAAATTGCGCCTCGGGATACCGCGCAGCCAGATCTTCGGCCAACAGGGTGTGATGCGGCGATTTTTCCAGCCAGCGCGTACAGCCCTGATCCATCATCACCCGGCGCATCAGACGTTCAAACACCTCCGCATGATCGCGCGAGGCGGCAACGGCTTTGGTCAAAAACGCACGCGGCAGGTCGGTCAGCAGGAAATAATCAGACTCTGCCAGCCCGGTTTCAAACCGTGCCCGTGCATCCGGGTCGTCAAACGGTCCAAAGGCGCGGGAAAAATGTGAGAAATAGACGCTTTCATGCACGCCCTGATGTTCTTCGGCGGCCACCGCTGCGACAGCGCCAGAGCCCACCAGCATATTGGACAGCCAGGTGGTGCCCGACCGTTGCAGACCCAGCACAAAAATCGCGCCCTGACCGACCAAACTGTCGCTGCTCTGTGTCACAGGATCCATCATCAGCTGGCCTCCTCACGTGCGGGCGTCCACAGGGTGCTCTTTTGTCCCGCCATACAACGGGCAATCCCCCAGCCCAAAGCCACATGCGCAAAGGTAAAGAAACTGGCCAGACCTACCACTTTGTGGCGGCGCAGCGCGGGACGTGCGAGCCCGGCCAGCGCCAAGCCATAAAAGGCAATCTGCCCCAGCCCCACCAGCGTATAAAAGGCCCCCTGCCCGATCAACGCCAGGTTAGAGACAAACAACAGCACCAGAAACAGCGGATTAAGACGACGCACCAATTTATGCGAAATCAACTGCCAGGCATAGAGCCCGTGCTGAAACGGGTTCATCAGCGCCGCATTGGTCATCAGGCTGCGCCAGCCCCGTTCTGATGAACGCACCCGGCGCCGCATTTCACTTGAAACATCTTCGGTGGTTTCTTCGGTGGTGCGGGCATCGGGTTCAAACACCAGACGTTTGCCGGCATGGACCGCCGCCACCGAGATGTCAAAATCATCGGTGCAGCCCAGACGCGGTGCGCGCGCCAGATCGCGGCGCAGCGAATAGACCGAGCCTTGTGCGGACACCGTGCCCCCAACCCGCGCCTCGGCATGTTTCATCGCCTGATCATAGCGCCAGAACAGACCTTCAGAGGCCCCAATGCCGCCGCCTTTGGCCTCAACAGTGATCTGACCACAGACACCGCCCACCCGGGCGTCACTGTAATGGCGCAGCATCGCGGTCAACGAGCCCGGCGCCAGCATGGCATTGGCATCGGAAAACACCACAACATCCCCCGAACAGCGCTCCAATCCGCTGTCCAGCGCCAGCGCCTTGCCCTGACGGCCCGGCTCTAACACGGTGATGCTGGGATGATCCACGCTGCGCGCCGCATCCGCAGTGCCATCTGAAGAACCGTCACAGACCAGGATGATCTCAAGTTCCGCGCCGCCGGTGTCCAGTCCCAACGTGTTGCGCAGCTTGTCCGCAATCACCGGCGCCTCATTATAGGCGGCAATCAGAAAGCTCACCTTTGTTGGGGCAGAACGATCACTGCGCGGCTGCCAGGCCGGAAACAGTCGCGCCACCCCCAGCAACAACAACGCATAGCCAAACAAAGAATAGATCATCGCCACAGCAGAGATCCAGAACACGGCAGTCAACATAAGAGAACAGATCCTTTGGGTCAGCGGTTCATTTCCGCGGCAAGCGCGCGGGCATTGTCAGAAATAAGATATTCGTCACGGATCCGGGCCTGACCCGCCGCCGCCCGCAGGGCCGCCTGTGGCCAGTCCTTGGACATATCGGTCAGCGCGGTTGCAATGGCATCGGCGTCGCCAGCCTCGGTCAGCCAGCCGGTCACGCCGTCTTCGACCAATTCAGGAATGCCAGACAGCGCACTGGCAATCACCGCACGACCGTGACCCATGGCCTCCATCAACACCACCGGAATGCCTTCGACGCGGCCTGCGGTGCCAATGATGGACGGCACCACCAGAACATGGGCCCAGCGGTGCGCCTCGGCCACAGCTTCGGCCGGCTGGGGGCCTTCGAATGTGATCCGCTCTGACAGGCCCAGGGCCTGCGCCTGCGCCGCCAGCGCATCAGCCAGATCCCCGCCGCCAACAATACGCGCGCGCCACGCCATATCTGCGGGCAGACGCGACAGGGCGTCCAACAGGTGGGTCACGCCTTTTTTGCGAATAAGAGAGCCGACATATAAGATGCGCAAGCCAGTTTCATCCGGCGCATCTGGTGCGGGAACCTGGGTGATTTCAGGCGTCACGCCACAGCGGATCAGGCGCAGATCCTGAGTGGGAAATCCCTTCAGTTCGCTCAGGTACCGGATGTTATATGTGCTGATCGACCGCACAAAACGGGCCGCTTGGGCTTTTTCGACCAGCATCGCCTGACTGACAAAAATATCATTGGCATGGGCGGTGAAACTGAACGGCACGCCTGCAACCTGTGCCGCGATATAGGCGGCATTGGCCGGATGGCCGGCAAATTCACCGTGGATATGTTCGATGCCGCGGCTGCGGCTCCAGCGTCCCAGCGCCACGGCTTTGGGGAACAGAGCCGCCACCGCCACCCCGCGTTTGGGTTCGCGCCAATGGGCCGCCACCAGCCGCGCGGTCAGCCGCGCCATTTTCAACGGCGCGCGCGCCCATTCTGCCAGAAACGGCAGCACCGTCTTGCGGCCAAAATACGGCAGGCTGAACACCCGCCCCATCATCGGTTGGAAAAACCCATGCACCGTGTCGTTTTTGCGAAAGGGTTTGATGTGGAACAGCCAGGGTTCATGGCCCAGACGGTCATATTCCACGATATTGCGATAGGCGAAGGTCTCGGTGATCTTGGGAAATTCGCTCACCACCACAAGCATCTTCATGTGGGGCTCTCCATGCGTTTATTGACCTGATACAGCGCCGCACATTGCGCCGCCAACAGCCAGGTGTATTTGGTGAATTCATTGGGCAGGAACAGGCTGACAATCAGATAGGCGCCAAAGGCATAGCCCAAAGACAGCGCCAGCACCCGCATCTGCGGCGTCTTGGGGGCCCGCGCCACCGCCCTCACCCGCGCCAGACCATAGCCCAGCATGCCAAAGAACGACAGCGACGCCAGCCCCAGCTGCACAGACACCGACAGGAACATATTGTGCAACTCACGCCCCAACAGGGTCCGCCCCGGCAAATAGCGATATTCAGGGTCGATAAAGTGATGCGGGAAATTGCCCGGCCCCACGCCCAAAAACGGGTTCTTCCACAACAGATCAAGGCCGATGATATTATAGCTCAGCCGCCGCCCCAGCGTCCAATCGCCGCCGCTGCCGCCAAAAATAGAGCCGATCCGCTCCCAGTATTCCGCCGGAATGAACGGCAGCGCCAGCAGCAGCGCAAACATGCCCCCAATCAGGGCCAGCGGCAGGAGTTTTTCCTTGCGATAGCGCCACATCAACAGCAACACGATGATCGCATAGCCCACCACCGCAGAGCGGGCAAAAGACAAGATCACCGCCATGGTGCCAATCGCCAGCGTCGCCAGCATCACCATCCGCAGTTTTGGGCTTTCCAACGCGTGCACCAGCGCAAAAATCACCCCCGTCAGCAACATCGAGGCCGCCGTAGTGGGGTTATAGTCCGACCCGCCAGACGAGCGATCAAACCCTTCCGAGGTGCGCGCCGTGGTGGCGGCATCAGCCTGGGCGATGCTGATGCCGGCAAAGAGATCCAGAAACAACAACAGCGCCGAGCCCAGCGAGGTCGCCGCCAGCGCATACAGCAACAAGGTGATCCGGCGCGGCGTATCGGCAAAGGCGATCACCAGCGCCATCAAAAGATAGAGGCTGATATAGGTTTTCAGCGCATCCAGCGCGAGACCTTTATTGGCGGAAAACACCGCGCTGACAAAGGACAGAACCAGAAACAAAAACCCTAAAACCGCCACCGGTTCGCGCAACAATATGGTGATCTGCGGCCGCATCTGCGCGCCGCGCAAAAACAAAACCACCGCCGTGGCCGCCGCAGTGAGTTTGAAATACGACAGCGGCAAAAAGCCAAACAGCAGCTTTTCCACCGCATCCAAATGGGCAAAAACCGCCAGCGACAACACGCCCAAAAAGGGCTGCATGAACAGCCAAATTCCCATCAGCAAGGCAATCGGCAGCGCCACCGACAGCACCGGGTGGGTCACCAGCCCCACACCCACAGCCAACAGACTGCCCAGCCCCCCGCAAATCAGGGTTTGTTTTGGGGCTTTTGGGCTCGTAGAGCTCATGATGCGCGCCCATATCCCGTGGCGCCAAACTTGCGCTTACGCGCGCGCGCCGCCAGCACCGTCACCACATGCCAATGCCAATGTCCGGCCGCCGAATGGGCCCGCGCCCAGGTTGCCAGACCTTCCAGCCACAACGGCCCCGCGCCAAAGGCGTAATCCTGCACATGCGCACGGCTGAGGATCGTGGGGTCTTCGTCAGTACGGTTTTCGCCTGCGCCCCCGGTCACCGCGTCAAATCCAGCCTCTTTGGCAGCGGCAATCGACACATTGGTGCAGCGGTCAAACGGCCAGGCCATGACCCGCGGTGCGCGGCCCAAAATGGCGCCCAGACGGCTGTGCGCCTCGGCCAGCATGGTGCCGACACGGGTGGCAAATTCGGCCTCGGTTTCGCATGTTCCGTCCCGCCACCAATGCCCCGCCAGCGCCGAGTCGTGGCGCGGCAAAACACTGCCCGCGGTCAGACCTTCGGGCGGAGATTTTGCCAGATACCAGGTGGATTTATCCCCCGTCTCATTGGCCCAGGACAATGGCGCATGGCGCTTCCAATCCCCCTCGGCCACGGTGTCCCCTGCTGTTTCGCCCACCGGAATACGGGCGTGGTTGGTGCCATGGGCTTCGATGTCAAACAGCGGATCCGCATCCAGTGCGCGCAGCTCAGCAGCGTTCATATAGCCCGCCCAGCCTTCGGGCGGACCAGAGCGGGCCGCATCGCGCAGATCTTCGCCGGGGGCAATAAAATCACTCGAGGCAAAGATCATCGCCGGGGCGTTAAATTCGCGCAGAATGGGCGCAGCAAACAGGTAGTTGTCCAGATAGGCATCATCAAACTGCAACACCACCGCCCGGCGCGGCAGCGCCGCCCCGGTCTGGCGCGCGTGGATCAGATCCAGGGTTGAAATCACCGTCCAGCCACCGGCCTTGAGGGCCCGCAAATGGCAGCGCAGCACCTCGGGGCGAATAGAGGTGTTTTTGGCCCAGGGCAGCCACTCGGCCTGAGGGCTCACGCTGTGATACACCAATATAGGCACACCGCCGGGGTGATGCAGGCTCCGCAGCGCCAGCACACAGCCCATCAGGGCCAGCACAGCCCCGGTGAACAAAAAGCCCAAAACAGCCAGCATCAGAGCCGCAACAACGCCGCCACCGCCCCACAAAGCCGCGCGGCGAAACGCCGCTTTGCGCGCCCGCCGGCGATTAAACGGCGTTGCGCCGCGCGCGGTGGATCTGTGAGCAGCGGCAGCAGCCAGGGTCATGCCAGCATCACCGCATATGAAGTGCCATCCGTCTGGCCATCTCCTGCCAGGCTTTCGGCGTCGGGCTGGGCAGTGGCCCCCGCCGTGAGGCCAATCACCACATGGCGTTTGCTCAGCGCAGTCCAATCTGATGTTTTGGAAATCGGCACCAGCGCCTCAACCGGCAGCACTTCCCCCGAGGCGTCTTTGCGCTCCAGAATCTGCACCACGGCTTGCAGCACCAGTTTCAGATCCCCTGCTTTGCCGGTGCTGTCCATGGTGGTGACATACAGCGTATCCGTGGGCCAGCGTTTGGCGCCTTCGGATGCGATGCGCTGTCCGACCTGTTCTGCATAGGCTTTCAGCTCAGCGGAGGGGCGTTGGTTGCGATCCACCACAGCACGGGCGCTGCGCAACAGATCTGCGGTCAGCCGCGGCAAGGTGCGACGGCCAAACACGCCGCGCAGGTCTTCGGTGGTGCGCAGGCGGTTGCCCAAAGCATCGCGACCAAAGATCGGCACCATCACCAGAATGCCCCCCACAATAAAGCCCACGATCGTATTGATCAGCACTTTGGGGAATTTTGGATAGACCGGCGGCTCTGCATCGCTGATGATCCGCACCTGTGACAGGCGGGCGTTGCGCGCCAGATCAATCTGAATGCGCCGTTCTTGCAGTTCTGTCAGATCGGTGCGGATTTCCAGAATGCGTTGGTCCACATCCACAAAGGCTTCTTGTGCCCGGTCCAGATCCCGCAGGGCCGCTTCGGCTTCGATCAGGTTTTCACGGCGCTGTTGTTGGCGCACCCGCGCGCCGGCAATGGCCCCGCGGACTTCGACCAGATCCTGACGCAGCTGACGGGCAATGCCTGCATCCCCTTCGCTGGCCAGCGCATCCACGACCGCATCCAATTGCGATTGACGTTCCAGCAGATCGACACCCGCCTCTTCCAGCGCAGTGCGCGCGGCACTGCGGTTGTCCTGACGATAGGTGCGTTCATTGGAAATACTGGAAATGCCCAGACGCGTTTCGACGACACGGCGCTCTTCCAGCATCTTGTTCAGTCGGGCAATGCCCTCTTCCTGCACCGCCTGCAATGTCGCATCCACCCGTGTGGCATCCGCGTTGAACTCTTCTTGTGTGTGTTCAATATAGGCCCGTGCCAGCGCATTTGACGCCGCCGCTGCAATCACCGGATCGGTATAAGACACCGAGACCTGCAAAATATACGACCCTTCCACGATCTCGATCTTGGTGGCGCTGATCAGATCGTTGATGAAAATCTCCCGCTCGGGCAGTTCCACAAAATACCCCGAATTGAGGATCCGCAGAGTTTTGAAGGCCCCCATGCGGATATGATCCATCAAGGTCGGTGGTTCCGCCGGCAGATCACCGCCGTTTTCACTGACCAAAATATCAATCGCCCGTCCCGCAATGGGGCGCGACAGCAGGTTTTCGATATGGGTCTGGGCAATGATCGTGGCCGGGTTGAACTGGCTCACGCCCAAAAAGGCATTGTTGAACTGCAGCTCTTCCAGTGAAGGCTGCATGTTCATGGTCACGGTCGATTCATAAATCGGCATTTCCCGCAGCAACAACAGGCTGAGCACCAAAGCACCCGCGCCCGAAATCAGGGCAGTCCTGACAATGTTGCGACGATAAAAGCTGAGAAGTTCAATGTAATGGGTCAGCATAAGGCATCTTTACGGGGACAAGAGGGACGTTAGGCCAGCGCCGGCAAAAGTCATTGCAGCGCTGGAACACGAAGCGGGGTTGGCCGTCAACTGGCCACGTTTAGCATCAGAAAGGCACAGCATGTCAGACTGCGACCGCAGGCCAGCGGCAGCGGCCCCCCAGGCAATCGAAATACTTTGGCCCGCGCCGCGGCGAATGCGGTAATGGCCAGGACCCACCACCGAAATGCGCGCGTCAGCGTCGATCAACCGGGCCAGGGCGCGATAGGCATAAACCCCGGCTTTGGGTTGGGCTTTGGTGTCATATAGCGCGGTGCGGCGGTTGCCATAGGTGCTGCCTTTGGCTTCGCCCAGACGGAACCACAGGCAGAACCGCGCGCCCGCCGCCAGCACATTCAGATTGCGTTCGATCACTGCGCGAAAATGCTCGGCCTCGGAATAGGTGCCGCCGTAATCCAGGGTTGGCCCGCCACATTCCGAAGACAGCACCGGCTTGCCCGTGACCCGACGCATCATCGCCAGCCGGGCCGCATCACGGTTTTCCGGGCCATATAAATGCACCGAAGCCATATCAAACGGCGCTTTGGTCAGCACCGGCATCACCTGAGTATCGATAAATTGGGAAATCTGCGCGCCACGCATCTCACGCTGCGAGGCCACGGTTTCTGAGGTGGCACTCCAGCTTTGGCGCACCTCAAATGACCGTTTGTCGCGCGCCACCAGCAGCACATCCATATTAAAGGCCGCCATGCCGCCCATCACAAAAATAGCATTGCGCTGCTCGGCCTTCACCGCATCCCGCGCCACTGTGACATAGCGGATCAGATCGTCCGCAGAACTGGCCCAGCCGCCAGATTTGTTGCGATCGCTCACCCATTCATTGGCCACCTGCCAATAGCGCACCGGGCGGATCAGCCCGGGCATATCATCCTGCCCGTCACCGTCATAGCGCGCCACCACCGTGGTGATAAAATGCGCCCAGCGTTCGGCGTGTTTTGGGGTGGCGTTCTTAACCTTCTGAGTGCGTTTCTGGGTCGCCCAATTGGCATTGGATTCAAATGTAATGAACGGCGTCAGCCCCAGCTTCTGCAAGCCCCGCACCCGGCGGTCCAACCCGGAAAAATCAAACCGGCCCCGGCGGGGTTCAATCCGTTTCCAGGCCGCCGAAATGCGCACCACGCCAATGCCTGCATCCGCGATGGCGCTGTAATTGGCCGGGTTCGCGCCGGGAAAGGACAGGCCCAGCCGCGGATTTGGTTTGGCCGTGATCTGGCTCAGGTCCACCGCCGCTGCAGGCGTGGCCGCCAGTGTGACGCCCAGCAAAAGCATCACAGCCAGCTGGCGCAAGGTCGCAAAAAGAAACATCCGGCTCATCTTTGTTAGGGCGCGTATGAAACAGTTACGTCGACAATATCACCGGGGTGTAACAACATATCGGCCGTGCCCTGCATCTGTAGAACCTCATCCCCCTGACGGCGGAAAATCACATAGCTTTGGCGTGCCTCATCGTTTTCTCCCAGCATGGCGCTGCCGCCAAAAGCCACCACAAAGCCGCGTGACTCCGTGATCTGGGTTTGCAACTCCACAATTTCCGCCTGCACATCCGCCAGACGGGTGGCCCGGTCGCGGGCTTGGGTGGCTTCCGCCAGACGCTGACCTGTCACCGAACGATCCACTTTTTGGCGCGCCGCAGACTCCAGCCCCAGCGCTTCCAACTCATCGCTGCGCAGGCTGGCCGCGTCCTGACGCAAATCCAACAGCGCCGAAGAGACCGCAATGCCGCGCTCCAGCAGCTCTTGCTGCTTGCCCAACTCTTCCAGCGTCACCGCCAGCTGTTCACCAATCACCGCCTGACGCTGGGCATAGGCCTCGGCTTCTTCGGATGCCAGATCACGTTGCGCGCTGCGCGCGTCGTGTTCCAAAGAGGCCTGCACCACCAGTGCCCGCCCCAGATCCGCCTGACTGTCCGCCAGCTCTTGGGCGGCGGTCGGGCCAACCAATGCGGTGATCTGTGCCAGCGCCTGATCTGACACCTGATCCGCGCGCAGCCGGTCCTGTTCTGCCAGCAAAGCCGCCAGCTGGGCTTCATATTGTTCGATATACCCAACCTCAGCCTGCACGCGCATATTGCTGGAAGCGTCACCGCTCATCTGTTGCCCGCGCAAAAAACCACCCGACAGGGCCACCGCAATCCGCACATCGGTGCCCGGTCGAAACGGCACAGCGCCCGGCTCCATCACATCACCCGTCACCGTCAAAGGCCGCCATTCGGCCACTTCCAGCGTGGTGGAAACGGGTTCATTAAAGGTCGCGCTCAGCCGCGCTTCAATTTCGGTTTCCAGATCCGCAGGCAGCAGATCAGCGGCCGCAATGGCGCCAACCAGATGCAAAGAAATCGTGCCATCCGCACGCACCCGGTACTGGCGGGAAATATCCGGTCGGGCAAAGACAGAGACATCCACCAAATCCCCGGGGGCCAATGTAAAATCGCTGGTCTGTGCCAGCGCCGCCTGGGCCAGTCCAACACATGTGGCCAGCACCAAGCCTCCCTTGAAAAAACGCATAGCCGCTCCATGTTTGACAGGCAAAAGATGTTGCTGGCCTGTTACGATGTTCCGGCTTTATTGGGAAGAGATTTTGTTAATACAATAGGTTTTGCAGTTAAACTGGTGTCGCAATACCACCGATATGGCACAAGAGCCGCAAGGCAGCGCCCCAGAATCAGATCAGGCAGGCAAGGACGAGACCAAGTGACCAAAAATATCGCATTTTTCCTTCCCCATTTTTCCAGCGGCGGCGTCGAAGGCGTGGTCCTGAAGGTGCTGCAAGGGCTGGACCGCAGCCGCTTTACGCCGTTTTTGATTTTGCAGGACAAACGCGGTGAGCTGCTGGAGCGCCTGCCCGCAGATGTCACCGTCAAAGCGCTGAGCCAGCCCAAAGCACCGGGCTGCATTTTTGAACTGGCGCGCCTGTGTCGCGACGCGCGCATCGAGCTGTTGATTGCCGCCACCAATGCGGCCAATCTTTATACCTTGCTGGCCGCAGCCCTGCCGGGCACCGCTGTCAAAACCCTGATCATGGAACACACGCCCCCGGCGATGTTCCTAAAAGAGGCCAAACGTCCCGGCCTGCGCCGGCGCGCCATGCAGATGCTGTATCCGCGTGCCGATCTTACCGGCGGACCACTGGATCAGATTGGCCATGATCTGCGCGATCTAATGGGCGCACGCGCGCCTGATTTTGTCTGCGCCCCCAACCCGGTGGTCACCCGCATTGCCGCCCTGAACCCAGTGCCCGACGTGGCCCGCAATATCGTCTCGGTGGGGCGTCTGGCCTCTGAAAAACGATTTGACCTGCTGATTGATGCCTTTGCGCTGGCCCAGGCCAAACACCCGGATCTGCGCCTGACGATCCACGGCGAAGGCCCGGAACGCGCCAGATTAGAGGAGCGCATCACCCAGCACAGCCTGCACGACATGGTGCACCTGCCTGGCTATGCGCAGGATATGGATCAGGTGCACGGGGCGGCGGATCTGTTTGTCTGCACCTCGCGGCGCGAAGGTCTGGGCAATGCCATCATCGAAGCCATGGCGCGCGGCGTGCCCGTGTTGAGCGTGGATTGCCCTTTTGGCCCGCCGCAGCTGCTGCAACAGGGCAAGGCCGGACAGCTGTTGTCAGATCACAGCGCGCCGGCACTGGCCGAGGCCATCTGTACCCTGTCGCAGGATCAGGCCACCCGCCATGCCTATCGCACACAGGCGCTGACGGCGGTGCATGATTTTGATGAAGAGGCGGCCATCAACGCCTATCAGGACATGTTTGATCAAGCCCTGCGCGCCGCCTGATCATGACCTTATGCCGATAAGGTCTGACCAGCGTGGATGAAAGTCCCGCAGCCCCCAAAAAAGTGCCCCGCGTCACGCGCGCGGGAACATGCTGATTTCGGCGCGCGGTTCCGCCGCGCGGGCCCAGCGAAAGCCAAACAATTTATACGTGTTAAACGCCGCACCGGTAGCGCGGTACTGCAGCTTGGAGTGAAATTTCATCGACGGACTGTTGTCGACAGACACCGCCGCCAGTGTTTTATGAAACCCCAAAGCGTGGAAATGCGCATTGGCCTGGTTCATCATCGCCAGACTTAGGGTCGATCCACGCCGTTCCGGCACCACATAGCCGGCATATTGATACATCTGCGCCTGCTCCAAGACAAAGGTCCAGCGGTACAGATATTTGTCGTAGAAATCCTGGGTGGAAACCCAGACATAGGCCTCCACTTTATCATCCCGCACCCCATACATCACATGGCACCCCTGCTGGATGTAATCGCGAAAATAGGCCGCCCGGTCCGGGAAGGCTGCGAACAGCGGCGCGCACTCTTCCATGGTTGAGGCCACACGCGCCGTGACCCCTTTGGCCCGCACTTTTTTCAGTGGATAATCCTCCTCCAGTGACCGATCCAGGATCAACACGTGGTCGACAGAATAGATTTTGTCGCGAAACAGCTTTTTCGCAGCACCTTTGACGCCCAATTTTTGGGTTTTTTCAAATTGTCTTTTAATTTTCGCAAGCATTGTAGATACATCCAGACAATAAAGTTCACATTCCCAAAGGGCGGGCGCGGTTTTGACGCTACCAGCTCACCCAAATGTGGAAAAGACCCATCCGCTCGGCACAAGGCAAATTACCTCATGAACATTACCCTCACCTCAGAGCCGGCCCCCAGCCTGCTGGCCGAGATCGATGCCTTTTTGTGCGACCACCCCCGCGGCGCAGTGCATCAATGGCCCGTCTGGCGGGATCTGAACACGCCCTCGGGGCGGCAGGGGTATTACTGTATGGCCGCACATGATGACAGCGGGGCCCTGGTGGCAGCGGGTCTGGTGCGGATGAACTGGCTGAAACGGGGGATGGGGCTGGCCTCGATGCGGCGCGGCCCGGTGGTGGCCACGCCAGAACAGTTTCAGGCTCTAATGCCCGCGTTGGAGCGCCAAATCAAAAAACTGGGCGGCATCAGCCTGGCGTTGAACCCTTCGGTTCTGGGGCAGGACATCCCCGCCTGGACCGCCGCCGCCGAGGGTCTCGGCTATCATCGCATCAGCCGCGATCTGCAAAACCTGCCCACCGCCACGGCGCTGGTCGATCTGACCCCCGACACCGATGACATTTTGAAATCCTTTGCCAAGGACTGCCAGTACAAGATCCGCAAGTCAAAACGCCAGAACCTCAGCACCCGCCCGGTGGCGTCCCGCGCCGAGGCCGAAGCCCTGAGCCAGATCATGATCGACATGGCCGAGGCCACCGATATGGAGATCGACAGCCAGCACCGGTTTGAACCCCATTACGATTATCTCACCGCACATCCCGAACGCGGCAGCCTGCTGGCGGTGGACTGGGACGGGCGGCTGATTGGCGGGTCGGTCAATTACATCGAAGGGCGCATCGGCTATAACCTGATTTCCGCCACCGCCCCCGATGTGCGCAAAGTGCCGCGCGCCCATCTGTTGATGTGGGACGTGATGGTGGATCTGAAATCCAAAGGCGCCACCGCCTTTGATATGGTGGGGTTCCCCGATCCCACCTTGGACAAAGACGCCAGCGCCGCAGGCCGCGAAAAATTCAAAACCAGCTATGGGCCGCAGATTGTGCAGGTCATGCCGATCATGATCAAACCCCTGCGCCCGCTGTTGTATCTGATCACCAACAAACTGCGCCGCGCCTATCGGGGCTCAAAATACAAACAGCGCCTCAAGGCGCTGTGGCACAAACGCAGCTGATCCCGCCCTTTTTCACACCGGCCCCGCACAGCAGCGGGGCCGTTTTACATCCGGCTCAGGCCAGGCCCAGATCCAGATCAAGCCGCTGGAACTCAAACCCGGTGAGCGCAAAATCACTGCCCTCCCCCGCCCGCACCACCAGCGCGTCAAACACCCCATGGGTGGAAAACACAATTTCATCGCCGCCCGTGTGCACCGTCTGCCCCAGATACATGCCATCATGAAAGGCCTCTAGGATCACCGTTTCACCGGCGCTGAAATCGCTCAGATCCAACACCGCCGATGTGGCATCCCCCACCCCATCAACTGGTTTCAGGCTGAACACAAACTGGTCGTCTCCGGCAATCAGTTCCGCATCCGTGCCCAGCTCATCATCACCGGTGATGTACATCTGCCCCGCATCAATCGCCACCACACCGTCCACTCCCGCAAGCTTGACCCCGATCTCGTTCAGGTTCACCTCAGCAGCGCGTGTTCCGGTGGGCAGGCTGTAACTGTTGGCCTCAACCGAATTCTGCACCACCTGCGCAAAAGAGCCCCCCCCCACGCTGGTGGTCAGGCTGCCTCCCGCGCTCACCGTGGCGACCTCTATCTGATCACCCTGCGGCAGGGTCGGCGTGGCACTGGTGCCAAATTCAAAAAACGACAGGGCAAAATCACTGTCAGTCCCGGCGGCCAGCCGCACCTGATCAAACGCCACATCTGTTTCAATCTGCACCACCGAAGTGGCCGCGCGGGTCACGTCGGCCAAAAAGACACCATTGCTCCACAGCTCCAGCGTCACCGTTTCGCCATCGCTCACATAATCCAGCCCAACCGCAACCTGGGTGACCTGCGTCATCTCGGTGTCTTCCAGATAAAACCGCAACGTTTCATCGCCCGAGATCAACACCGGACGATCCCCGGCAAAGGCCATGTCCTCCCCCTCTGACAGCACCCCAACCCGGCCCGCATCCACGCTCAACAGCGCCTCAGAGTGCCCAGAGGTCGCATAGACCGACAGACCCACTTCGTGGAAATTGGACACGCGCAAGATGGTGCCCGGATCCAATGTACGCACCTCAGGCGCGGCCTGCCCCACAGACAGCAGCACCCTGCTCTCGCCAAATCCGCTGTTGGCCAGCATAAGACGTACATTGTCTTCAGACATCAGCGGCCACTCGATCTGCTCGGCAGGCAGCGGCGCAATCTCAGGATCACCATCCGGATCCCCAAATCCAGCCGCCCCCGCCTCAATCGGTGCAATCACCCGGTTGCCCTCTTGCGTGATATCCACCGCAAGATCGGCATAATCCGGTGCAATGCCCACCACAGGCACATCCACCGCCGTCACCCGGTTGTTGGTGATATCGATACGCGACACCACCTGCTCTTCCCAACGGTTATAGACTTCCAGCAGATCAATGGGCGAGCGCAGACCATCGCGGCCCGTGTCCGCCAAAACATTGTCACGGATCACCAGCGCATCACTGCTGCCTTTGTAGTTGTTGGCAAAATAGGCAATGCCGCTTTGCTCGGTTTCAGAGATGTGATTGTTGCTCACCTGACCTGAGCTGCGCACCGAGATGCCATTGCCATCGGGCACGCCGTGGATGATGTTGCCATCGATCACATAATCGGTGCTTTGCACATAGATCCCATGCAACATGCCATCGCCGCGGCCGTTTTGCGCCACATCTTCCAGCGTGTTGTTCAAAATCCGCAGGCCCGGATGGTCCACATCATTGTCATCACGTTGGCCGGCGTTGATCCCGTCCTGACCAATGTCATGCAGGTGGCTGTCGACAATCACCACATCCCGCGTGCCCCCCTGGGTGCTCAGCTTGATCCCATCGCCCGTCACATTGTGGATGGTGACATTTTCAATGCGCACATTGGCCACGTCGCGAAGCAAGATACCATTGCCGCTCACATCTTTGATGATCACATTGCGGATCAATGTATTGTCCCAGTCCGTGCCCTCGAGCACCAGCGTGTCGGTCAACACTACATTCTCTATGATCCGGTCAAAACTCATGCCTCAGTCTCCTTGCAACACCCATGGATTTTTGCGGTACTTTCACCGCGTGGCGTTAACTTGGGTAAACGGGGAAGAACGGGCGCTTTGCGGAAGGAATTAAGGCAACATTAAGGTTCATTGATAAAATGCTGTAGGCTCTTAACCTTTATGCCCGGTTTCAGGCCAAAAAGGGCCGACGCATGTCGACCCCTTAACAGGCGCCTAAGGCGCCTTGCTTTAAATCTTAATGCCGACACATGACGTAAATTAACGATCAGGGGTGGTGCGTTTTTTGACCCAGCCCAAAAACGCCCCATCGGCGCTGCGCAACACCGGGCTTCCTGTCCGGATCCAGGTGGCGCGCCACTCTGCCTCTAGCGCGTAAACATCAGCGCCCGGCACCAGCGTGCGCGCACGCTCCAGTGTTTCGGATTTCAAAACAGGCAGCGACTGCGGCGCGCCTTCAACCACCGCACCTTTGCGGGAAAACCGGATCAGATCACCGGACAATTCTTCCAGCGCATAATCCGGCAAGGTCTGCCCCTTGATCATGTCGCGCAGCATTTTGCGAAACACCCGGCGCGGGCTGGCCGATCCGGATTTCTTTAACAGCGTGTCCACCGACACCACCCATTCTGGCTGGCGACCACAATGCTTGCGGCTCAGCTCATAGATCCGCCGCTCCAGCGGTTTGCGCAGACGGAAATAATCGCGGTTCAGCGTCAGCACCGATTTGGACAAGACCGCCCGAAACAGCCAATCCGACAGCGTCACCGCCACGCTGATCATACGTCCTGATTTCTGTCCAGAGGCCGGCGCGCGGCGCACAATTTCCCATTTTTCAATCAGCCCAAATCCACTGGTCACCTCGTGACCACCGGTGACAATATTGGTGGTGATGCGGGTCCCGGCCAGCCGCTCAAACGCTTCACGCAGCCGCCGATAGGCATCGCCCGACGTTTCGCGATTGGTGGCGATCAGCAGATCATGCGCCGTCAGATGCAGGGTGCGGCTGACCTGCCGCCCCGCGTTCAGCGCCGCCATCAGCTGGCTGATGCAAAAGATCAGAATGTCTTTGTCATGGATCGTCGCCAATCCTTTGACACTGGGGGTCACGGTGATCTGGGCACCATTGTGTTCATAATTCAAAATGCGCCGGTCCGGCCGCGTCGCCAAGGAAAACAGCGGATGTTCCATCGACGCCAGATCGTTTTTGGGAATCGCATCAAAGATATCGCAAAGGAAAAAATCCCCCTGCCCTTCCGGCGGGTATCCCGCCGTCACTGCACCGTTGCTCATGTCACTGCCACCTGCCCTTTGGGCTTTGCCTCATCCCGGCTGGCCTCATTTGTTGGGCTGACTCGGGTTTCGTGGTTTTGATTACGCTCACCTTAGAGTTATCCACAGCCCCTCGCAACGGGGGTTCAGAGTCACCTTGTCGGGGGATTAGATTCATTTGATCGGGGTTTTAGATTCACCCCATCCAAAATTTTGCCCCCCATCCCCTTGAAACAAAGGGATATTGTGTAGTGTCTTTGGTGCCGTAACTAATATATAACTCATAAATAACAGGGAAAAAAATCCAAGACGCTTCGAAATTGCGCAAAATCCCGCCGTCACCTTTGTTGCAAACGTGTGATTTGCTTAGAAAAATTAAGGTGTGTGTCGATATTTCTTTCATGTAATGCCTTTTGTGGTATTCTACTGAAAACACGATACATTGGCCAAATCACACCGCAGAATTCCCCTCTCGCCCGCGGATCTGGCCCGCAGTTAAAAAGGTTTGCCCCATGGCAAAGGACAGTCCCAAAACGCGCGAACGCAGCACCGTCAGCGCCGATCTGCCGCCCTATTTCAACATCGATCCCGATGCCGCTTTGGCGGATCTGGATGCGCCCACCAGCACCACAGGCTTTGCGGCCATCGCCGAAGCCTGTGGTCGGGGCCGCGCGGATCTGGCCAGCCGGGGCATGAATGAAGCCGGGCAAAAACAGCTGCGCCTGTTCTCAACATGGGAAATCACCCGCTATCTGATCCCCGTCGCCCAGGCCCATTTCCGCCGGGTGCTGAAACAAAACCCCTCCCTGCCCCAAGGTCAGGTTGAGGTCGAAGGCGGCGCCAAATGGTTCACACTGGATGAGGTTCTGATCCTGCGGGCGTTCTTTGGTGCGCAGGGGTCCAAAGCCAAAGACTACACCCCCTACCGGCCCAAAGACCTGCCCGCCAAAATGGTCGCGGTGGCCAACTTTAAGGGCGGCGTCGGCAAAACCTCCACCGCCGCCCATCTGGCGATGTCGGCAGCGCTGGACGGCTACAAGGTGCTGGTGATTGATCTCGACAGTCAGGGCTCGATGACCTCCATTTTTGGCGGGCAGGTTGACGATGAATGGCAAACCGCTTTTCCGCTGCTGGCGCGCCATTACGGTGATCATCTGCGGCTGGAAAACCAGCGCCGTCTGGACCGCGGTGATCCGCCCCAGCCGCTGGACGAAGGGCTGACAGCTGCGATGGAGATGACCGCGCAGGACGTGATCCAATCCACCCATTGGCCCAACATCGATCTGATCGGCGCGCAGCTGAATCTCTATTGGGCGGAATTCCAGATCCCGGTCTGGCGCATGGCCGCGCGCTCCTGGAAACTGTGGGATGCGCTGACCGATCGGCTGGAGGCGGATGGGGTTCTGAATGATTACGATGTGATCTTTATCGACACCCCCCCGGCCCTTGGCTATCTCACCATCAACGGGTTGTCGGCCGCTGACATTCTGCTGGTGCCCATGGGCGCGTCGTTTCTGGAATTTGACAGCACCGGTCGTTTCTTTGACATGCTGCATTCCACCTTTGCCTCGATCGAAGATGGTGAAAACCTTGCCGCCCGCGCGTTGGGCCGGCCTGAGATGGGGTTTGAATGGGATGCGGTGCGCACGGTCATCACCCGCTACGACGGCGCCCAACAGGGCGAGCTGGCGGGGTTGATGCAGGCTTATCTGGGGCCAACCCTCAGCCCGCACAAACAGGATTACACCGCCCTGATCGGACAGGCCGGCGAGCAGGTCTCGGGCATCTATGAAGCCGATTATCGCGATTTCAACCGCGAGACCTATGCGCGCGGGCGCGAGACCTTTGATGCCACCTATGCCGCCTTCAAACGGCTCTTGCTGGGCGTGTGGCGCCGCGAAGAGCTTGAGGCGACGCAAGAGGCGCGCGCGGCCCAGTAAGGCTGCGATAACAGACTGCTGTCAGTGTGCTGGCACGAGGAGACCTAACGATATGGCAAAACGCAAACGACTGACCCCAGCCCAAGGCAGCTATCTGGCGCCTGACGCCACATCAGCGCCCCTGTCTGCCGCCCCTTTGGGGGCCAGCAGCGCGCCCATTGCGCAGGTCGCCAGTGAGGCTTCCGCCCATGCCGCTCTCGAAGAGCTGTCCAGCGTGCTGGCCGAGGCGCGCAGCAAAGGTCTGATGATCCAGGAACTGCCCCTGTCTGCGATCGACGGTGGCTATCTGGTGCGCGACCGGCTGGAGCAGAACCCCGAAGAGATGGAGGCGCTAGAGGCGTCTTTGCGGGCCCGTGGCCAGCAAACCCCAATTGAAGTGGTCGCCCTGCCCGAACTGGTTGACGGCATGACCCATGGTTTGATTTCGGGCTGGCGACGTTTGACGGCGCTGACCGCATTACATGATGGCGGCCGCGCGCCGCAGTTTGCCACTGTTCTGGCGCGGGTGATTGAACCTGACAGCGCCGAGGCGGCTTATGTGGCGATGGTCGAAGAGAATGAAATTCGGGTCAATCTTTCGCATTATGAACGCGCCCGTATTGCGGTGCGTGCGCTGAAAGAAGGCGTATTTCAGAGCCAAAAACTAGCACTTCAGGGTCTGTTTGGCAATGCCACCCGGTCCCGTCGCTCCAAGATTGGCAGCTTTGTGACCTTGGTCGAAAGCCTGGATGGTCTGCTGCATTTCCCCACCGCCATCAGCGAACGGCTGGGGTTGGCGCTGGTGAAAGAGATCGAAAGCTCGCCTGCTTTTTTGGCGGCTCTGGAAGCTGAAATGTTAAAGACCCCGCGAGGGACACCAGACGAAGAGTTGGCCGTCTTGAACGCCGCGCTTGAGCGTCCCCGGCCCGCTGCTGAGGCAACCTCGCCCCCGGATCACCCCGTGACGCAGGGGGCCTCGCCGGTCCGTCCTCGTGTGCGCAGCACCACCCCCAAAATGGCCGTCGGGGAGCGGTTGATTTTGAACGCGGGTCCCGGCCTACGATTGGGGTTTTCCCCGGATGAGGGTAAGATTGAACTGATGGGGACTGCGGTTGGCGAAGACCTTCTGGCGGACTTGCAGGACTGGCTGCGCCGCCGCGAGGCGTAACATCAGACACGACACAGGACAGGGGCGCGGGTGGCGCCCTTTTTTGTACTACGCGAAACATATTCATGTTTTTGATTGTTTCGCATGCGAAACATTTGCAGATCCCCTGTGGTGTTTCGCAGATGTCTCGTTTGTTTTGACCAACACGGCGCGGCGGGGAAACATGTTTGACATCCCGCTGGGATTTCGGCTTTTGCTGATGCAACAGATTGTCCCAGATATTTGCCTCACCCAAACGGGGCACCAAAGGAATACCACGCCATGACCCTCGCCCCCGCCCCCGATGTTTTGCCAATGCCGGATATCTCACGGCGGCTGGTGGCTGTGGTGGTGACATACAACCGCTTGGACAAGCTCAAGGTGACACTGGCGCGCCTGCTGGACAGCCCTGCCCACGAACTGGCGCAGGTGGTGGTGGTCAACAATGCCAGCACCGATGGCACCACAGATTGGCTGGCGACGCAGGCCGATCCCCGGCTGGATATCCTGACCAGTGACATCAACAGTGGTGGTGCGGGCGGATTTGAATGGGGCATGCGCCACGCGATGGAAACCCATGCGCCCGATTGGCTGGTGGTGATGGATGATGACGGCCGCCCCGCGCCGGGAGGATTTGCCGCCTTTCATGCTCTGCCCGCAGACAAATGGGATGCAGTGGCGGCGGCGGTCTATTTCCCCTCAGGTGAGATCTGCGAGATGAACCGCCCCTCGCGCAATCCGTTCTGGCATGGTCGGGAATTTCTGCGCACCGCCCTGGGTGGCGGGCGTTCTGGCTTTCATATCCAGCCCTCGGATTATGACGGCGACGGGTTGCAGATTGATGTGACATCGTTTGTGGGCTTTTTTATCTCAGCGGACGCGGTGCGCCGCATTGGCTATCCGGACCCGTCCCTGTTCATCTATGGTGACGATGGCATCTATACCTTAGGGCTGACCAAATCGGGGGGGCGGATTGGTTTTGAACCTGCTGTGCGGTTTGAACATGACCTGACCAGCTTTCAGGGCAAAGATGCCGGGGCCGGAGCGGTGCAAAATGGTCGCCTGACGCCTTTGTGGAAGGTCTATTACTATCACCGCAATCTGATGCTGCTGTACCGCATGGCCGCGGGGGTTCTGTTCTGGCCAGCCCTGATGGTGGTCCTGCCCAAATGGCTGCTGAAATCCCGCCATTACGGTGCGGATCGGGCGGTGTTTTTACGCCTGCTGCGCCGCGCCATCTGGGATGGGCTTCTGCGCCGTCCGGGCCTCACCCATGCCGAGGTGCTGCGCCGCAGTCAGTGAGGCGCAGCCCGGCAGGTGTTATCGGTTGATGATATCGCGGTGATAGCGCCCTAGCAGCAAGAGCCCCAGCGCCAACAGGGTGGTCGCGATCAGCATGACATAGGTCACGTTGACATATGCGGCAGTATAGGTTGGATAAAACCCGCTGCGCATCAATCCAACGACATGGACCAGTGGATTGTACCATAAAATCTCGCGGGCCAGTGGTGACATCTCATCATAAAGAAAGAAAACCCCCGACGCGAGAAACAGTGGCCGGTTGATAATCCCCCACAATAGGCTCCAGATGGGGAACAATCCGGTCAGCACGCAGTTGACGGCCCCCACCCCGAGCCCCAGCATCAAGGACAGCGACAGGGCCAGCAAAATGGGCGGCAGGTCCAGAATGGTGCGGCTGTCGATCAGCAGTAAAATTCCGCCCAGCAATAGCCCGGTGTTCAGCACGCCCGTCAGCCCGTTCAGCGCAAACCGGGCCAATAGCGCGTCGACCCAGGTGACCGCCGGAAACCGCAGCAACGGGCGGGAAAAGGTGATCGCCCCCCCGCAGGTGCGCGCGATCACCCCATAAAGATCAAAGGGCATATAGCCGGTGGCGTAAAACAGCAGAAAGCTGGTCCCAAGGGCGGGGGTTCGCAGAAACAGGGAAAACCCAAGGCTGAGAAACAAAATGGCCGCCAAAGGTTCGATGACATTCCACAGGTATCCGCCGGGGGTGCGGCTGTAACGGGTCGACATTTCGCGCAGCATCAGCGCGACAATCGTGCGCATCGCGGCAAAGCGCCGGTTGCTGCTGCGCACCGGGGTCAGATCCGGGGCAACAGGCGGAGAAAGAGGTGGCTGGGAAAGGTTGGTCATGAAAACTCTTGGGCGGTGAAAACCCGTTGTGAACGGTTGGCTTACGGGTGATACTATGGGCGATAGATATGACATTTACAAACAGCTCTGAGGCAGGGGCACGCTGTGGCTCCAAAAGGACAGTTATCGATGACACAGGACCGCGCGGCCGCTGAAGCAAAGCCGGCGTCGCAAGACGCAGACCCACAACCTGCGACCTTGGCGGCGTTGCCTGCAGGTGCAGACACCTCAGAACTGCAAGGCAGCAAAAAGAAGGGCGGTGGCAAAGTGGCCGCTGCGCGTCGCCGTGCCATCGCGGCCGAAGAGACCGTGGAAAAGCTGCAACAGCAGCTGGCGGCCGCACAGCGCCCCCCGATGGCAAAACCCGCCAAGATGAAGCGGCGTCACTGGGGGCTGATGGCCAGCTTTGGACTGCTGGTGCTGTTGCCGGTGGCATTGGTGATCTTTTATCTGACCGCTATCGCAGAAGACCGCTATGGCTCGAGCGCGGGGTTTGCGGTGCGCAGTCAGGAAAGCGCAGGTGCCAATGATCTGTTGGGGGGGCTGGCGCAGTTCACCGGTGGCAGCACCGCCTCTGACAGCGATATCCTGTATGAATATATTCAAAGCCAGGAACTGGTCGCGGATGTGGATGCGGCTCTTGATCTCAAAGGTCACTTTGCTGCGCATTGGCCGCGCGACTGGATGTTTGCCCTCTGGCCGGATCCAACGCTGGAAGACCTAACCTGGTACTGGCAACGGATTTTGGGCATTTCGTATGACAGCGGATCAGGGCTGATCGAGGTGCGCGCCGCGGCTTATGATGCGGATATGGCGCAGGCGATCACCCGCACCATTGTGGAACTCAGTCAGACCCGGATCAATGCGTTGAACGAACAGGCGCGCGCCGATGCGATGGGCTATGCGCAGGCCGATCTTGAGGAGGCGTTGAACCGGTTGAAAGATGCCCGCGAAGCCTTGATCCAGTTTCGCACCCGCACCCGGATTGTCGATCCCGAAGCTGACATTCAGGGCCGTATGGGGGTGATGAACAATCTGCAGCAGCAGCTGGCAGAGGCGTTGATTGAATTTGATCTTCTGCGGGGCTCTTTGGGGACCAATGATCCCCGCCTGACCAATGCCCAAAAACGCATTGATGTGATCCGCAAACGGATTGATCTGGAGCGCACCTCTTTTGCCTCAGCGGAGGCCACGCAAAATGGGGGCATCGGAGAGGATTACCCGTCGTTGCTGTCCGAATATGAACGGTTGGTGGTGGACCGGGAATATGCCGAGCAAAGTTATCGCGCGGCGCTGACAGCGCTGGAGGTGGCCCGCGATGAGGTCAATCGTCAAAGCCGGTATCTGGCGGCCTATATCAAACCCACCCATGCCGAGGCGGCACAATATCCGCAGCGGTTGATCCTGATTGGTCTGACCCTGATCTTTTCGTTGTTGGGCTGGTCCATTCTGGCATTGGTCTATTATTCGATCCGGGATCGGCGCTGAGGGGCGACAGGATGATCCGTATTGAGCATCTGACCAAAAGCTTTCGTCTGCGTGGCCAACGCAGGGTGGTGATTGATGATCTGTCCCTGACCTTGCCCACGGGGAAATCTTTGGCTCTATTGGGGCGCAACGGGGCCGGGAAATCGACCCTGTTGCAGATGATTTCGGGCACTTTGCACGCCGACAGCGGTCGGGTGCTGAGCGATGGCACCATTTCGTGGCCGGTGGGATTGGCTTCATCGTTCCACCGCGAGCTGACAGGGGCCGAGAACGTGCGGTTTGTGGCGCGCATTTACGGCGTGGACACGGATGAGCTGGTGGCCTTTGTGCAGGATTTTGCTGAGCTGGGGAAATCCTTTCACATGCCGGTGTCGAGCTATTCCAGCGGCATGAAATCGCGTCTGACCTTTGGTGCATCAATGGGGATCAAATTTGACACCTATCTGGTGGATGAGGTGACGGCGGTGGGGGATCGGTCGTTCAAGCGCAAAAGCCGGCAGCTGTTTCGCGAACGGATGGAAAGCGCCAGCGCCATCATGGTCAATCACTCGATGGATCAGATCCGCCAGTTCTGTAATGCCGGCGTGGTGCTTGAGAACGGCAAGGCGCGCTATTTTGAGGATCTGGAAGAGGCCATTGACCTGCATGAAAAGATCCTGTCCTGAGCGCCCTCAGAACAGGATCTTGTGGCGGGATTACTCCGCCGCTTGGGATTTGGCATGTGTATCGGGGGCTGTGGGCGACAGGGTCTTTTGCCAATATGATTTCTGGGTCATCTCGTCATAGCCGCTGCGATACGCGGCTTTGAGACTGTCAAAGTTGCGATAGAAGTCCCAGGTGGTTTTGAGAACCTCAAGCGCAATACGGAAGAAGCGCTTTTTGTCATGGCGCTGGCAATAGGCCTTGTCGCGGGCGGTGTTCAGATAGGTAATCTGCGCCGCGCCCAAAGAATGGTAGACCAATCCCCGATCCTTGATCTGCAGGGTAATGCGGCTGCCCAGTTTGCTCCAGAACGGGATCAGATGCCCATTCAGCGTCAACAACCCCCAGCGGGTGCGCCAGGCACGCGACAGGCGGCCAATGTTGCGCCAGCGGTGCTCTTGTGGCTGGTGTGCTGCGGGCTGCCAGGCCTCATCTTGGGACATCTCTTTGATCACCGCGCGCCGGGCGCTCATGTCGATATTCTCATCAAAGAACTGCGGCCCGGACATGACATCGCGCCAGGCCAGCAATTGGGCTTCGGCGGTGGAGTAATGCAGGCGCAACAGCGAACGCAGAATAAATCGTAGTGGCACTCGTGCAGTGCCCAGCGGGCTGCGCGCCAGGGTGTCAAATACCAGATGATGCAGGATGTGATTGCGCAGATCCAGATACAGGGTCTGGGCGCTTTCTTTTTCGGTGAAATCATCCTGAAACGACACCACCCCGTTTAGGGTCTGAATGGCAAAGTCATTGGCCAGTGAAAACGAGATGTCATCGCCGCGCACAAAGAAGGGAAAGGGGTGATGGCGCACGTGGGCGATGGGAAAGGCAAAGAACCACCAGCCGCCATAAAACGTTTCGGGTTTGGGATCGGTGACGGCGTGCTGCATCTCCATCAAAGCGTTGCTTTTACGCAGATCCACACCCCCGTGCAGCGGGCGGCAGGCACCATCAAACCAGGCGCCGTTTTCCCAGATTGCCCATTTGTTGGTGGTGTTGATCATGGCCCCGGCAACAGCTGTTTTGGGGTCTTTGGCCAGCGCCAGAAACAGATAGGTGCGGGCGATGTTTTCCATATGGAACGAGGCGTCATCATCCATAAACAGGCAATGGCTGTCGCCGGCCGCTTCGGCCTCGAGCAGGCCGCGGGCAAATCCGCCGGCGCCGCCCAGATTGCGGTTGTCAAAGGGGGTTACTTTGGCGCTGGCGGCAATTTCGGCGCTTTGGCCATTGTCGACCACCTGCACCCGGATCTGATCCCCAAAGGCAAAGGTTTCCAGAAACGCGTCCAGCCGGGACACGGTGTTGCGCACTTCGGCTTCGCGTTTGAAGGTGGTGATCGAAACAGTCAGGGAGGGCAGGGCACGTTCGGGCAGGCTTTGGGTGGCAAAGCGCGCCTGATGTAGCTGCACCTGATCCCCAATTGCAGTCAGGGCAAGCGTCAGCACACCGCTGTGGTCTTTGCTCAAAAAGGAGCTCAGATCCAGCAGATGTGGATGATCCGCATCAAGAGTGACCACCGCGCGTTGTGCGATCTCGGGGGATCGGCCGGTTGGGGTGTGGGTGATTTGCAGTTCAACCTCACCCTGGCCACAAAGTTCCAGAAACAACCCGTCAAGCTGGCATGCGCGCCAGCTGTCCAGATTGAACAGGTTGAAATAGGTGTCAAATGACAGGCGTGAGCCCCGCGGGATGACATAGGTGCCGCTGCCATAAGAAAACCCAACTGCCCCGTGTTCACGGTGATAGAGGCTCTGTTCGGTACAGATGCCGGGTTCCGGCGCGAGAAAGTTTTGCAATGTGATCATGGGGACAACAGCATAGGGTTAAGCTACACCAATTTCCTTTTTTAGAGACTGTATGTGTGCGTAAATTGCATCATTTGCGATGATGTCTGTGGTGAGAGTTTGCAACAAAGATCTGTTGGCGTCGTCTAGGGAAACGGGGCGGGGCTGGCGCATCTGATCCAGATCTTCAAAAAACTGATCAGTCTGAATCAACGTTCCCAGATAGCGGTTGATAGGGTCAAATTGATCGGCCAGCTGCTGGCGCAGATCGGCGCCATACAGCTCTACCTTTTTGTCGGGAACCGGGGTCAGAGATTTCCCCCGCCTTAGGAAAAATTGCAGCACCATATTCGCCTGCTCTGTGGGCAGATCATGAAAGGCGCGGCGCACGATTTCATAAGAACTGCGCGGCAGGCCTTGGTTGTTGGGCCCCTCATAAGACACGTTCCGGGGAAACTGGCATCCGACCTGGGTGGTGAAATCCTGTACCGATCCCCCCGCAGCCAAGACCTCCGCGTAGTTGCGCAGATGCAGTTTGGCATCGGGGAAAGCAGCAACCCAGGGGGCGATCATTTTTTGGTAGTCAAAATGAATGGAGCGGGTGTCTGCCAGAGCGGTGCCATGATCCAGCGCGTCGAGTTTACGGCCAAAGCGCAGGCGCTGACCAAACCAGGACGCCATATAGTCATCGGGGCGGCGCAGCGTGCAGTAGAGTTCAAAATCAGCGTCGGGAAACTGTTTTTTCAGCTGCGCAATCAACGCGGGTTTGCTGGGGCCAAAATTGGAAAACACTTCCGAACACAGGATGACAGTGTCTGGCACCAGTATTTCGACCTGATGGCGGATGGCCCGCAGCATGGCATGCAGCGGGGGCAGGGCGCCATGCCAGGGCGGGGTTGTTTTCTTTGGGCTGTCCTGTGCCAGCATACGAAAGGCCAGCGCATTGTGCGGCTCGCGCAGGTTCATGCAGTTCAGATCCGGCGCGCGGCGTCGTCCAGTGGCCAGGGCCAGCATATGGGCAGATCCCTGACTTTCGACGGCAGGGTACAGAATGCCCTGTTGCAGCAGCTGCAACGCATTGTTGGCCAAAAACGCCTGCAAGGCCGTAGAGCCAACTTTGTGGTGGCCGAAATAGATGATGACTTTCATGAGATCGTGCCCGAGTGGGAAGAGGTGTTTTGAGGTGCGGCGTGGTTTACATCTTGTAGGCGTTTGCGATGTAACACGGAGGCCCAGTCGACGTTGTTGTGGTTCAATAGCCCGGCCGCAAATTTTGACATCATCTCAAGCGAACGCAGCTCTTCGGGGGATAGATGGTCTGCTGGTTCATGAGACTGGGGCAGCTCTAACGCGCTGTCGACGGCCTTGGACAGCTCCTGTTGCAGAAGGGGTTTTCCGCTAAAAAACTGTTGATCCATGGCCTGAGCATCTTTTTGATAGCAGGCTTGAATGTCGCGTGCCAATGCGCGGTCCAGTTTGAGTTTTGTGCGATGCGCAGGCGGCGGCATTTGGTCCAGCAGTCGGGAAATCTCCCATCCCACCTTGAGCCGGAGATCATTATTGGTGTGGGCTAGGAGATGCTGTTGCAGCACTTTCAGGCGCATCAGGTCCTCAAGGCAGAGGGATTCATTGGCCTGGCTGTCAGGGGACAGCCTATAGGCATGGTCGGGAAAGGCATGGTGTAGGAAGTCTTCGACCACAGACCCATTGTGAAGTTCGCTGCGGATCATTGGGCGCAGCACAAAACGCTCCGGGAACTGGGCCGCCCATGAGGCAAAGCGATCCGTGTAATGAAAGCTGCGGCTTTTGCTGTGTTGGGTGACAAACGCGCCCAACGAGCTGCCCAGAACCGTTTTGACGCCAATTTTGGTCCGTTCGGCATAGCTGGAGGTCAATCGGGCGGCATGGGGGCGCACATAGGCAATAATGCGAATGTCATCGACCACGGGTGCAAAAAAATCTTCGAGAACCTGATGCAGGGTTTTGGCGGGAACCGTTTCAAAGGCCTCCCCGGACAACAGGGTGAATTCAGCAGAGCTGCTGGCTATTTTATCCGCCAAACCGGACAGATGCTGGGCCGCGCGTTTCTGCTTGTTTGGGGTTTTGTCATTCACATAGTCCATGCATTTTTCGGCCAGCGCATTCATGGCCAGCCGGGCCGGATAAAAGACGGCAGCACCGTCCAGTTCGACCTGCTTTTTGGCAAAGGCCAGCTGAATTGAGGTGGAGCCGGTCTTGTGGTCGCCGATGTGAACAATCAGGGTTTTGCGCTGCGGTGTGTCGGAGGTAGGCTTTGGTGCCTGATTGGATCTGATCCCCTGTTCAGCCGGGGGCGGCGAGGGGCGCCCAAATAGACGTTTTTGTAGGATTTTTTTTAAGAACATTATTGTCTTTGGGATCCGTGAGTTTGACGGTGCAGTGCGCGTGACACCGGGTGTATGAGATTTTCTCTACAGGGGCAATCATCTGCGCTGTTTGAGCGTGTTTCTGTTGCATCTGCGGTGGGAAAGCGGGCGAAGGCTCTTGTTGCGGATGGGGATTTGCCGTTTAAGAAGACCACTCTAGATCACACGCGAAAGGCCGGACACTATGGGACAGTTTTTGATGGTGGGCGCAGGCCTTTCTGGGGCTGTAATTGGGCGTCATCTGGCAGAGGCCGGGCATGAAATTACCGTGGTGGACACGCGCCCGCATATCGGCGGCAACTGTCACACCGAGCGGGACGAAACCACCGGCGTGAATGTGCATGTCTATGGGCCGCATATTTTCCACACCGATGATGCCGAGGTCTGGGACTATGTGAACAGGTTTGAGACCTTCCAGCCCTATAAAAACCGGGTGAAAACCACCTCGCTGGATCCCAAGGGCGATCGCGGCGTGTTTTCCCTGCCGATCAATCTGCACACCATCAATCAGTTCTTTGGCAAAACCTTCCGCCCCGAAGAGGCGCATGCGTTCATCACCAAAGAACAGGCTGATACCAGCATAGAGGATCCGCAGACCTTTGAAGAGCAGGCGATGCGCTTTGTGGGCAAAGATCTGTATGAAGCCTTTTTCAAAGGCTACACCATCAAACAATGGGGCATGCACCCCTCAGAGCTGCCCGCCAGCATTCTGAAACGCCTGCCGGTGCGGTTCAACTACGACGACAATTACTTCTTTCACAAATTCCAGGGCATGCCGGAAAACGGCTATACCGCGATGATCGAAAAGATCCTCGATCATGACAATATCACTGTCAAACTGGGCACCACCTTTACCCGAGAGATGGGCACGGCCTTTGACCATGTGTTTTATTCCGGGCCGCTGGATGGCTATTTCGATTTTGAACTGGGGCGTCTGGGCTATCGCACCTTGGATTTTGAACGCTTTGAGCATGAGGGCGATTATCAGGGCTGCGCGGTGATGAATTACGGTGAAGAGGCCGTGCCCTACACCCGCATCACCGAGCACAAGCATTTCAGCCCTTGGGAAACGCATGAGGGGTCGGTCTGCTACCGCGAGTTTTCCCGCGCCGCGACCCCGGATGACATTCCCTATTACCCGATCCGTCAGGTAAAAGAGAAAGCCCTGCTGGAAGATTATGTGGCATTGGCAGAACGGGCCGAAGGCGTGACCTTTGTCGGCCGTCTTGGCACCTATCGCTATCTGGACATGGACGTGACCATCCGTGAAGCATTGGACACGGCGCGGGGCTTTGCAAAAACGCTTGACGCTGAGGAGACGGCCCCGGCGTTTTTTGTCGCCCCTGTCTAAGCGGTGCGGACGCGGAGCAAAATAATTCTATATCAAAAGGATCTTCAGGCATGATTGCTGCCCAGGCTCAAAAAGTGGTTCAAAAAGTTCTCAAGTCATCGCCCCCCAAAGCGCCAGTCGCGCAGGGGGACGCTGTCCTGGCTTGTTCTGTGCTGAACAAAGAGTTTGCCGCCCTGCGTGATGCGGAGATGTCCGGGCCTTTTCCGGAGGAAAAAATCATCAGATCCGGAATGAAACTGCATCAGGATCTCAAGGCGCCGCGGGTTTTGGACACATCGGGTCCGGCGGGCACATTGCTGCGCTATAAGGCCTCGGCCGTGCCCGCGTCCGGGTGGGCGGCTGTGCATTTTGAACTGGGGCCTTTGGATTTTTCACAGATCGATACCTTTGGTGTGCTGATCAAAACCCAGTCCCATCAAAGAGCGACAACAACCCGGGTGTGTCTGCGCAGCGGCACAGGCAATAAATTCCGTGATTTCTTTCTGGAGAAACATCTGGTCAGCACCACCGCGCCCGGGCGCCATATTGATCTGCATCCTGTTGGGTCATCTGAGATGGTGCCGTTGACCGCCAACTGGCGTGAATTGGTGTTGTTCTTTGCGCCTCAGGAGATTGATCTGAGCGTAACAGATTTGCGTCTTTTTGCCGTATGACCGTCTCGGTTGTTATCCCGGCCTGGAATGATGCGCATGGTGTGCAGGCGGCGTTGTCTCGTCTGATACAGGTGTCCTGCATTGCAGAGATTATTATTGTGGATGACTGTTCGGCAGAGCCTTTGCAGGGGCAGATTGATGTTGCTGCTGCACAGGCCGCGCAGAAAACCGTCAAAATTCTGCGCCATGCTGAAAACAAAAGCGGAGGCGCCGCGCGCAATACCGGGCTAGAGGCTGTCACCTGCCCGTTTGTCATCTTCCTGGATTCAGATGATCTGCCCACCGCCGAATATGGCCCGCTTCTAGAGCGTTTTATCGCCTATGATGGGGCGTTTGATTTTGCGATGTTCCGCCACATCGACAGCCGTGAAGAGGCGCAGGGCAGGGCCTGCGGCGTGCCGGTGGATGAACGGTGCTGGGACCAGTTGCCCAAAAGCGATGAGCCGCAGGTGATGTCTGTGCAACAGATGCACATGATGGTCGCAGTCAGTGCCTACCCTTGGAATAAATTATACCGGACCGCGTTTTTGCGGGCACATCAGATCCAGTGCACGGAAATTCCGGTGCACAATGATATCGAAATCCATTGGGCCAGCTTTTTGATGGCGCAGCGGGTGATCTATTCCCACACGCCGGGTTTGAGACATTTTGTCAGCGCCGGTGGCGCGCGGATCACCAATCGCCGCGATGCCGATCGTTTGCGGGTGTTTGAAGCCCTGAACAATGTGCAAAATCGCATGGAATCGGGCCGCTTTTGCGTGGGGATCAATCTGGCGTTCTGGCAGTTTTATACCAAGCTGATGCGCTGGATTCCGCAAAATCTGGATCCGGGGTTTGAACGCGAATTCAAGACAAAATGTGCAAAATTCATTCTGCGGCATGTGTCTCCAAAAGACTTTCGCGTCATTGCATTGGAAGACCCAGGCCTGTCCTCAGATCTTCTTGGCCATCTAAAGGATGATGTCTAAATGAGAACTTCTTTTATTGTCACAACCTATAATATCGAAGCCTATGTTCGCCGCTGTCTGGACAGTGTGGCTGAGGTTGCGGTGCCGGGGGATGAAATCATCATCGTGGATGATGGCTCCAGCGATCAGACCGTCGAGATCATTCGCGATTTTTGTGCCCATGGGGCGTGTGCCAAAGACGTGACATGCAAACCGGTGCTTCTGGGGCAGAACACGATGGGCGGGGTGGGCATTGCCGGCAATATCGGGCTGGATATGGCCCGCTGCGAGACGGTGTTTTTCGTTGATGGCGATGACTGGCTGGATCCAGCAGGGTTTCGCCACGGGCGCGAGGTGTTTGCACAACAGGACGTGGACATCCTGATTTTGAACTATCAGGAATTTGACGAGAAAAATGCCCGCTATCACACGCCCGCAGATGAAGCGCGTTGGAGCGTCTTAACGCCGGCATCTGATCCACAGCAGCGCCAGTTGCAGGCGGTGTCGATGATCGCGGTGCCCTGGCGCAAATTTTACCGTCGGGAGTTTCTGAACGATCAGGATCTGCGCTTTCCCGAAGGGGATTTCTTTTTCGAAGACAATCCGTTCCACTGGGCGGTCTGTCTGAAAACGGATCGTATTGCGTTTTTGGATGTGACCCTTTGTTATCACCGGGTCAATCGTCCGGGGCAGACCATGGCCAGCACGGGCCGTGAGCTGACCGCGTTTATCGACCACTTTGAAACAATCGTTGCGGCGTTGACGCCTGAACAGTCCAAGGTATTTTACCCGCAAGCGGTGTCTTGGCTTTTGGGCAATATGAGCTGGCATCTTGGCCGCCTCCACCCAAAGGCGGCGCCCGGCTATTTTCGCCGCGCTGAAACCGCGCTGAAGGCAATTGACGCTGACATTTTTGACGGGCCGGCGCTTGCGGATTTTGCGGATACGGATGTGTGGCTTTATGCGTTGTTCCTACGTGAGCAGGGCTGGGGCAAAGCGCTGGAATATTTCTTGTCGCAATCCAGTCTGAAACGTCTGGAAGACGTGAAGCGCAACATTGAAGAGACCCAGAAACAGGTGCGCATCCTGCATGAGGAGATTGGGGCGCATGTCACGGCCACGCGCAACATTCTGATCTATGATGAATTTCATACAGCCGGCAGGTCAGACTAGGACGGCAGGGGAATAGACGCCCTGCGGGGCGTCTATCGCCGCAGTGTGCCCGTCTGGCACAGTGAGGATCAGGGACATCGGCGTTGATGTCAGGCTGTGGCCTGTAAGTGGGTCTCGTAATCTGCAAGCAGCTGATCCCCATCCTGTGGCAGACTATAGGCGGTGACGTGGCACGTTGGAAGCGGGCTGGGCGGTGGTGTGCGTCCCAGATAGGCCCCCGTGGGGACACCTGCGGCCGCGCCGGCCTGCATATCGCTCCAGGAATCCCCGATGATCAACGAGGCTGCCGGGTCGAGATCCAGCGCCGCGCAGGCCAGGGTGATCATGCCGGGATTGGGTTTGCGTGTGGGGTGCGACGCGTCCTGATAGGGCGGCAGGGCATCGCGGTGATAGGCGCAGGCGCAGACCATATCGAGCGTGGCGCCATAGGGCACAAGCGTTTCATGTATGCGGTCCATGGTGGCAGCAAACCCGTCCCAATCATAATAGCCCCGGCCGATGCCGGATTGATTGGTGACCACCACGGTTGCAATCCCGGCGGCATTGGCCCGTGCAATCAGCCGCGCGGTGGGCGCGATGAGGGTGACATCTTTGGGATCGCCGACATAGCCATGATCCACATTGATCACCCCGTCGCGGTCCAGAAACAGCGCGCGTCCAGTTGGAAAGCGGCGCGCGCTGCGCCGTTCCACCCAGACGCCGGGTTCGGTCAGAAAACTCATGTGGCGCTGGGGGCCAGACGTTCTTCCAGCAGGTAGCACAGATGGTGATACAGGGTGATGTGACCCTGCTGCACCAGCGCGGTTGTTTTGTCTGGCACCGCCAGCAAAACATCCGAGAGCGCTGCCAGCTTGCCGCCGCCTTCACCGGTCAGAGTGACCACCGACATGTTCATCGCGCGCGCCTGTTCTGCGGCTTTGATGACATTGGCCGAATTGCCGCTGGTGGAGATGCCCAGCAGCACGCCGCCTTCGGCTCCGTGCCCCTGCACCTGACGGGAAAACACGGTTTCATAGTCATAATCATTGGACCAGGCTGTCATCACCGCGGCGTTTGACACCAGAGAAATGACATTAAACGCGGGGCGCTCTTTTAGAAAACGTCCCACCAGTTCGCCGGCAATATGTTCGGCGTCGCTGGCCGATCCGCCATTGCCGCAGACCAGAACCGGTTTGCCCTGGCTGAGCGCGCTGACCAGCACGTCCGCCGCCTGCTCCAGCGCCGGGCCCAGATTGGCGTCCCGCATGCGGCGCAGTGCCTGTTCGCTGCGGGCGATATAATCGTCAAGACTGGTCATGTAGCGGTGCTTTCTGTGGTGTCGGAAATGCGTTTTACGATGCGGCTGGTGCTTTTGCCATCTACCAGAATGGCGCGTTCCACACGGCCGCCATTGGCTTTGACCACATCGGCACCGACAATTTCATGTTCCTGGTAATCGCTGCCTTTGATCAGCACATCCGGCTGTAGCGCTGTGATCAGCTCCAAAGGTGTGTCTTCGTCAAATTGAACAATCAGATCAATCATGCCAAGCGCGGCCAGAACCTGGGCACGGGAGTCCTGATCGACCACCGGGCGCGTTGGACCTTTGAGACGCTGCACCGAGGCATCTGTGTTCAAGCCAACCACCAGCCGGTCACAGCGGGCTGCGGATTGATCAAACAACGACACATGACCGGGGTGTAAAATATCAAAGCAGCCATTGGTAAAGCCCACTTTCAGGCCACGATCCCGCCAGCTTTTGACGGTGGCCTGGGCATTTGCGCGGGTTTGGATTTTTTCGTCCCCACTGCGTTGGCTGCGTTGGTGCAGGGCCTGTTCGACCTCGGCCTGGGTGACGGTTGCAGTGCCGTTTTTGGCCACCACCAAGCCGGCGGCTGCATTGGCAATCCGCGAACTGTCCTCGATGGAATGCCCAGAGGCAAACGCCACTGAAAAGGCTGAGATCAGCGTGTCACCGGCGCCCGAGACATCAAAGACCTCACGCGCAAAGGTGGGCATATGAAAATCACGCTCTGCCAGGACAATCGACAGGCCGTCTTCGCCGCGGGTGGCTATCATAAAGTCCAGATCAAGATCTGAAATCAATCCGCGCGCGGTGGTGATGATTTGTGTATCCCCCTGCAAGGGCGCGCCATTGACCTCTCCCAGTTCTTTGAGATTGGGCGACAGGGCCGTTGCGCCCCGGTATTTGCTGTAATCGGTGCCTTTGGGGTCCACCAACACAGGGATGTTCCGGGCGCGCAGAACCTCAATCAGGGCTTCGGCGGCGCCGTTCAGCAGGGTGCCTTTGCCATAATCGGACAGGATGGCGATGTCACAGTCCACCGATTGGGCTGCATCCAAAAGCCATTGATGTTCTGATGCTGACGGCGGTTGGATGGTTTCCCGATCCAGCCGCAGGATCTGCTGATGGCCGCCGATGAAACGGGTTTTCACCGGGGTGTTGCGCGCGCCGGTCTGGTTCAGATGGGCGGCAGAAATGCCCATGTTGTCCAACTGGTAACAGACCTCACGGCCTTCGGCGCAATCGCCCAACAGACCAACGGGAATGGGGGTGGCGCCCAGGGTGTGAATATTGGCCGCGACATTGCCTGCGCCGCCCAAAACCGCAGTTTCCTGTTGTTTGAGAAGCACCGGGATCGGGGCTTCTGGAGAAATCCGGCTGACGGTGCCGGTGACATAGCGATCCAGTACAAAATCGCCAAACACGGCGACACGAGCTGATTTGAAATCCAATAACGGCGAAATGGGTTTAACTCCTGCCTGCGGGCGTTCGATCAGCGATCATGTTCGCTGCGAGAAAGATATTCGGTGACGTATTTCTGCACCCCTTCTTCAAGGGTCAGGAAGGGGCGATTGTAGCCGCTGCTGCGCAGGTGGGTCATATCGGCCTGGGTAAAGTACTGATATCGATTGCGCAGCTGTTCCGGCATCGGAATATATTCAATTTTTTCGCTGTGACCACTGGCGGTATAGGTCGCAGTGATCAGATCGCGGAAACTGCGGGCCTGACCGGTGCCCACATTAAAGATACCGTTGCGGTTGGGCGTGTTCAGCAAGAACTCGATGACGTTCACACAGTCTTCGACGTGAATGAAATCGCGCAGTTGTTCGCCATCTTTGACGCCGTCCTTGTGGGATTTAAACAGCTGAACAGTGTCCCCGGCGGCGCATTTTTCATAGTTGCGGCAGACGATGCTCATCATTGAACCTTTGTGGTTCTCGCGGGGGCCATAGACGTTAAAGAACCGCAGGCCTGCCCATTGGCGCGGGCTGGGCCGGCCTTTGGCGACGTGATCCAGCGCCCAGATGTCAAACAGCTGTTTGGACCAGCCATAAAGATTGAGCGGACGCAGGCGGCGGGTGGCCTCCAGATCATTGCCATCCACAAAGCCAAGATCGCCGTCGCCATAGGTGGCGGCGGAGGAAGCATAGACAAAGGGGATGTCTTCGCTGGCGCACCAGTTCCACAAATCCTGCGACAGTTGGAAATTGGAGCGCATCACCAGATCGCCGTCGGTCTCGGTGGTGGCCGAAATTGCCCCCATGTGAATGACGGCTTCAATTTTACCGCGAGAGGCCTGCAGCGTGGCAGGCAGATCTTCGGGCGCAACAAAGCGGTGGATCGTTGTGCCGATCAGGTTTTTCCATTTGATATTGTCCTGGCCCAGCCAGTCACAAATCATAACGTCTTTGCCTTGCTTGCTCAATTGATTGGCAATGTTAGAGCCGATAAACCCGGCGCCTCCGGTGACGAGAAACATATGTTTCCTACCCTTGTGTTCGGTCAAATATTAGCAGCTTTTCAAGGCTGTGAGATGTATTCCACCTCTCGCTTTTCAGGTCAAGCAGTCGTGCCTAGATTGCGCGGACATATGGCAGAAACCGATTGTAATGCCGACGCGTATACCGCTATCAGTTTCAGATATGCAGCCCCTTTGGGCGCCAATAGTGAGCGATATTATGCCCCAATATCTGGCGCTTGCCAAAATATTGGGACAGATTGGATCTTGCTGTGGCTTATCCTGTACTGCGGGGCGTTTGTTGGCCTCTTCGTCTGCGGTTTGGTCTCATATGTGAGACACAGACCGTGGCTGGCGCTGAAAGTTTTGATTGGGACGTATCAGATGTTCACATTCTTTAAATATAAAAAAGTTCAGCGCGTTCGCAAACAACAGGACTATCCGGTGGCGATACGGCTGCTGGAAGACCTGCTGCGCAAGCGGCCAAACGATCCTCAATTTCTGTCGGAACTGATCCTTGCGCGCGAGGGCACTGGCGATATGGCCGGGGTGATCGAGGCTCTTGAACGGCTCCGTATGATTGCGCCGCTGGATCCGCAACACGAGGCGCTGTTGTCGCGCGCGCGAAAAACCCATCAGGCGGCGCAGCGCACAGAGGCTGCGGCTTTGCGCAAGGCTGGGGATTTGGCCGGGGCGCACTCTCTCCTCGACGCATATTTGGCCACCTATGGTGACGCACATGATGTGCTGCGCGATCTAGGGATCTTGACCTTTCAAAGAGCGCGCTACGCCGAAACCGTGTCTGCGCTGGAGCGGGCGCAGGCGCTGCACCCATTGGGGCCGGCCGCGCGGCTGGTCTGGGCGCGGGCGTATTTGCAGCTGGCAGACAATTCGCAGGCATCGGGGCTGTTGCAGGATCTGGCTGCGCGGCCAGATGTGCAGCCTGCGGTGCTGTTTCATTTGGCGCAGGCCCGCGACAGACTGGGGGCGCGGGACGAGGCCTTGCAGGCCTTGCAGCGCCTGCAGGATGCGCAGATCGAAGATCCCAAAAAATGGGTGATGCAGGCTAGGGGCTATACGGAATTGCAGGAGCATGACAAAGCCTTTGCAAGCTTTGAACAGTGCGAAAAAGAAGCTCTGCTGACGCCGGATCTTCGGGTGGCTTATGGGCGGGCGGCCCTGCGGATTGGGCAGGTGGAGCGGGCAGAAGAGATTTTATCGCAGGCGCAGGCCGATGAGCAGGATCCCGCGGCGCGCTTGTTCCATTTGCGTGAAACCCAGAAAAAAGCGGGCAAACCTGAGGCCGCGCAAGAGACCCTGCGCCAGATCATGGACATTCGCCCCAACAGTCAGGACAGTTGGTACACTCTGGGCCGTATCCAGCGTGAAATTGGCAATTCCAAAGACGCGGCGACCTGTTTCAAAACCGCCGGTGAGTTGGGCGCACGGGCAAATCTGGTGGCGCTCGAACTGGCCGAATGTGATCTGAAATCGGGTGTTCTTAATCGTGCGGCCGAGACTTTGGCAGGTTTATTGGAGACCGATCCCAACAACAGCCGGGCCAATTTTATCTATGCGCGGGTGCTGGCGCGTCAGGGCGTGTTTGATCAGGCCAAAGAGCATTTTGAAGCGGTGATCCGGCTGAGCCCGAGACAGGCCAGCGCCTATCGCGAGCTGGCAATGATCTGCACCCATGCCGACCAGCAAAAAGACGCGGAACATTTGCTGCAGCAGGCTTTGGAAATTGAGCCAAATTCAGGAACAATCAATGCGGATCTGGCGGCGATTTATCTTGAAAACGGACGGTATGGCGACGCCCGCCAGCGCGCGCAAAAGGCATTGGAAATTGAACCGGACAAGGTCAGCGCACAGCGGGTTTTGACAAATTTGGCGATTTTTGATGCCGGGCACAACACGCCCCTGTCGCTGTCGATCTGCGCGGGGCAGGCAGAGGAGTGGACGGCGTTTGCCGATGAGGTTGCACAGGTGGCGGGCGACGCGTCGATGGGGCTGCGCCGGGCCATTGAACAGGCGACACATGATTGGATTGTGTTTGATGCGCCCTCTTATGATGTGGGCGCGCGCCGTGCCATCTGTGATCGTTTGCGCGGGGCGACGGACGCCGTGTTATGTGCGGCGGTGCCGGGGGGAGGGCGTGAGCTGGTGGCGGTCTCAGCTGAGTTTGCGCGCGAGGCCTTGGCGGCCTTTGATGGCGCAACTCCGGCTGTTGAGGCGGAGTTGCCGGCCTTTGTGATGCGGCGGGGGCGCGAGATTTATCCGCCTTTGGGGCAGGAGCTGCCGACCCACATGCAGCCACTGGCCCAGCTGGGCGGAGAGGTTTTTCTGATCTCATCCTCGGGCCATACGTTGTTTGGCGGGGCCGAGCATTTCCTGCGCGGCATGGCGCAGCTGTATCGGGGCATGGGATTTCGCCCGGTTCTGGTGGGGCACCGCGGGGACAGCCAGAACGAGGGGGTCACCCCGGACGGTATTGCGTTTTTGCAACTGCGCGACAACGATGAACAGGGGTTCCGGCAGCTGCTGTTAGAGCGCGCTCCGACGCTGCTCCATGTGGTGACGGGGTCGGGGCCTTTTGTATTGCGCTGCACCCAGGATCTGGAGGTGGCGATTGTGTATGGCACGCATTTTTGGCGTGAGATGCTGCGCGGCAGTGGCTGGTTCCCGGACATCGATCAAATGGCCGCGCCCAAAAAGGAATTCACCCCGCTGCTGCTGCGCAATGAGGCGGTCTATGCCAATTCAGCCTATACGCAGGAGATGCAATATACGCATCACACCCTGACAACGGATGTGTTGTATTCCCTGCCCACAACCACCACGCAAGAGGCGGTTCGGGAGGGGCGCGATATTGTGCTGTTGGTGAACGCGCGGCCCGAAAAAGGCTTTGATCTGCTGTTGCAGGTGGCGGCGCGCTGCCCGACCTACAAATTTGTGGCCATCGCCGGGCAATCCGCCCGCGAAGAAGCCCAGATCGCGGTGCAGCAGGCAGGTTTGGACAATCTGGAGATCATCGATCAGGTCGAGGATATGGCGGCGCTGTATCAACGGGCCTGGTGTGTGATGGTGCCAAGCTACCGCTTTATTGAGACCTTTTCGCGGGTGGTGATTGAAGCGCATCGCTTTGGGGTGCCGGTGATTGGCAGCAACCGGGGCAATGTTCCGCTGTTGCTGGCGCAATCTGGTGTGGCCTTGCCGGAACAGGCAGAGCTTTGGGCCAAAGAGCTGACACATTTGCAGGAAGATCCGGCGTATTGGGCACAGCGCGCGCAGCGGGCGGTTGAAAATTCAGAGCGCTATGAATTTGCCGATCAGGTGCCGGTCCATGCGCGATTGGTGCGCCAGGCTCTGCGTCCGGTTCTGGTGGCGGTTGGAAATGGCATTGGCAATATCATTCAATGTACGCCCGCCATTCGTCGGCTGTCGGAACATCTGGGCCAGCCGGTGGATATTGTCATCAATCAGGATTTCCCAGGCTGTGAATGGCTGTTTGCCGGATCGCCTTATGTGGGCATGGTGTACGGATCTGACTCTGAGTATATGCGCCGCCGCTATGATCTGGTTCTGGTCTTGGCCTCCTTTGGCAAAGCGGTGCCGCAGTTCCATGCCAAACGGACCTTTATTGCGCGGCATAAAATTCCGTTTGAAGCGACGGAAAACATGCATGAATCCCAGTATAATCTGGACTGTTTGGTGGCGGCGGATATCGGCCTGACTTATCAGCCTGAGGATGTGGCCAAATATTTTGTACGCGATCAAAAGCCCACAGGGCTTGGCAGTCGCAGGATTGTCCTGCATGCGGGGGGCAAACCGGGGGAATGGGAGGTCAAACGCTGGCCGCTTTTTGAAGCCTTGGCCAAAGACCTGATGGCGCGGGGCTGGGAGGTGATTTCAACCGGCATGCCACATGAATATGTGGCTGGAACGGTGGACCGGACCGGAACACCTTTGGTTGAAACGCTCCAGACAATTGGCGATGCGGGCTATGTCATTGCCAATGACAGCGGCTTGATGCATGTGGCCGATGGCATTGGGGTGCCGCTGACGGCGCTTTTTGGCCCGACCAGCGTGGTGAAAAACGGTCCCCTGTCGCCGGACAGTCAGGTGATTTCGCCCAAAAATGACTGCTGCCCCTGTCAGTTCACCGATCGGTTTAAGACCTGCACGGGGATGCAGGATCTGTCGCTGGAAGAGGTGCGCGATAAAGTGCTGCTGCATCTGGAAACTGTGCAGGGGTGAGACAAGGGGATGTTTCATCTGTGGCTGTTTGAGCGAGGTTGCTGCACATCTGTGTTTGGGCTGAGACTGTGATTGACTTGCTCTGTGTCTAAACGTTAGTTGAAACGGATGTATTCGGGCGCAAAATCGTCTCGGATTTTAAACCCTATTACAGATCAGGACGACTGGTGTCATAGGTTGGGAAGTGACAGGAACGTTTCCCCAATTGCGCAGTGAATGGCACCAAGTGTCAGGCCCTTGGGAAACTGTGAGCCTAGGATGCTCGAGAAAGGATTGTTTCGATGACTATTGGTTTTGCAATTATGGGATGTGGGCGCGTTGCAGTGCGGCACGCAGAACTGTTGGCATCTGGCCAGATTTCTGGGGCAAAGTTGGTTGCGGTCTGCGACCCCCAAGGCACCCGGGCTGAAGAATTTTCCAGCAAACATGATGTGCCGGCCTATAAAACGCTGGAAGAGCTGATGTCGGTGCATTCCGATGCCATTGAAGTTGTTTCAATCCTCACCGAAAGCGGCAACCACGCCGATCATGCTCGGGAAGTGGTGAAATGGAACAAACACGTACTGGTTGAAAAGCCGATGGCGCTGACGTTGCAGGATGCGGATGATATGATCCGTCTGTGTGATGAAGCGGACCGGAAGCTGTTTGTCGTCAAACAAAACCGCTTTAACCGACCTGTTGTGGCGGTGCGCAAAGCCTTTGAAGAGGGCAAATTCGGCCGTCTGACCATGGGCAGCGTGCGGGTACGTTGGGCGCGCCATCAGGCCTATTATGATCAGGACGCATGGCGCGGCACCTGGGAAATGGATGGCGGCGTGTTTGCCAACCAGGCCAGCCACCACGTTGACCTGCTGCGCTATTTCCTGGGCGAGCCGATTTCGGTCTTTGCCACCACGCGGGCCGCTTTGGCGGACATCGAATGTGAAGACACTGGCGTGGCGATTGTTGAATTTGCCTCTGGCGCGGTGGGTGTCATCGAAGCGACCACAGCCACGCGGCCAACAAACCTCGAAGGCTCTTTGTCTATTTTGGGCGAAAAGGGCACCGCGGTGATTGGCGGGGTTGCGGTCAACCGGCTTGAAACTCTGAAATTCGAAGGCGCGGATGATCTGACAGCAGAACAGTTTGCAGCCATCTCTGAAAACCCTCCCGGGGTTTATGGCTTTGGCCACAAAGCCTATTACGATTCCGTGGTGCACACGCTGACCGAGGGTGGCCCGGCATTGGTGGATGGTCTGGAAGGCCGCCAGTCTTTGGAATTGATCCTGGCGATCTATGAATCTGCGGCCACCGGCCAGCCGGTCAGCCTGCGGTTCCGCCAGCGTGCGGCGCCTTTGGGGAGAACGCGCATCAATGGTTGAGCAGGCGGAGGTTTCTGTCGCAGCTTCGGCGCAGGTTGATCCGTCGACTGTGTTTGCCGGGACCGCAGTTGTAGAAGACTGGGTTCTGGTGGGCCAGGCCGGAGCGGCGCCCACGCAGATTGGCGATGATGCGATTTTGCGCGCTGGCACCATCATTTATGGGGCCAACCAGATCGGGGCACGCTTTCGCACCGGCAATAAGGCCAATATTCGCGAAGCGAACACGATTGGCGATGATGTGTCGATTGGCACCCTGTCTGTTGTGGAACATCACGTGACGATCGGGGATCGGGTGCGGATCCACACGCAGGTGTTTGTGCCGGAATACACCATTCTGGAAGAGGATGTGTGGATCGGGCCAAATGTGGTCATCACCAATTCGCGCTATCCCGCGTCGCAATCGTCAAAGGAAAACCTGGACGGGTGTATTTTGCGCTCTGGCTGCAAAATCGGCGCCAATGTGACGGTGCTGCCTGGGGTTGAGATTGGGGCAAATGCCTTGGTGGGGGCTGGGTCTGTCGTGACCCAGAACGTGCCTGCAGGCATGGTTGTGGCAGGCAATCCAGCCCGCGTCATCCGCCCTGTAGAGGAAATCAAAGATTACAAGAAAAGTATCCAATCATGAGCAACATTGATGCAATCCCCTTTGTCGACCTAAAGGCCCAATACGCCAGCCTAAAGGACGAGATGGACCGTGAAATCGCCACCGTCATCACCAACACGGACTTTATCAAAGGCCCAACCTTGGCCGCCTTTGAAGCTGCGTTTGCTGAACGTCTTGGCGTGGCGGCAGGGGCGGTGATTGGCTGTGCAAATGGCACGGCCTCGGTGACGCTTGCGTTGCGCGGTGCTGGGGTGAAGCCGGGGGATGAGGTCATCCTGCCGTCTCATACGTTTTTTGCCACGGTGGAATCTGTGGTCAATGTTGGCGCGGTGCCTGTTTTTGTTGATATCCGCGCGTCGGATTACACCCTTGATCCTGAGGCGGTCGAAGCCGCGCTGACCGAGAAAACCAGCGCGATTTTGCCGGTTCATATCTACGGCACACCCTGTGATATGGGCAAACTACAGGCCATCTGCGCAAGCCACGATCTGGCCTTGATCGAAGACTGTGCACAGGCGCATCTGGCGCAATGGGATGGTCAGACGGTCTCTACCATTGGTGATGCGGCGGGTTTCAGCTTTTATCCCGGTAAAAACCTCGGCGCCTATGGCGACGCAGGCGCGACAATTGTACGGGACAAAAACGCGGCGGAGAACATCCGGCGCTATGTGGACCACGGGCGCACGGGCAAATACGAAAGCGCCATGATCGGGGACAACCTGCGCATGGACACGTTGCAGGCCAAAGTGCTGAGCGTAAAGCTGCCTCATCTGCCAAACTGGACACAGGCCCGCCGTGACATTGCGGCGCGGTATGACACGCGCCTGCAAGCGGCCGGGTTCAAGGTGATCACGCCGGACGCAAAAGCCAAGGCCGTGTACCATCTTTACATTGTGGAAGTGGCCAACCGGGACGAGGTTCAGGCGGCATTGAAGGCGCAGGGCATTGCAACCGGGGTGCATTACCCCATTCCGTGCCACCAGCAGCCTGCAATGAAAACCGCAGAGCACCGGGTGTCAGGGTCTTTGGCCGTGACCGAGCAGATTGTTGAAAACATTCTGAGCCTGCCGGTGTTCCCCGAACTCACCGAAGCGCAACAGGACCGGGTCATCTCCTGTTTCCTCGAAGTTGCGAAACCCACAGCTTAATCTTCTGTGGCTCCCTCAAAACGTGGAGCACCCAAAGGGTGCTCCACTGACGTTTTAAATGCGAAAGACAATACACTCTTCGGTTGGATTGTCGGGGGTTGGGCTGATTTCCCGGTGTATCAGCACGCAGCCCATTGCTTCGAGCGTGGAAATATAGGTGTCAATTGACGCGTTGTTGACATGAAACACCTGACGATCGGTGTCATTGCCACCGTATTGCACCAAAAACAGATACCCGCCGGGTTTCACCGCGCGCACGTAGTTTTCCAGAACCGTTTTCCACAAAACAGGATCCGCCACGTGCTGCACGGCGGTGAAGTCAAAGACCAGATCATACGCCTGTGCGTCCAATGGGGTCTCGGCCAGATTGGCCACCTGAAATTTGACATGGGCCAGATCTGGATTGTTTGCCTGTGCATAGCCAATGGCGGTGGGGCTGATGTCAAAGCTGTCCAGATGAGTGGCGCGCGCTGCGATACAGGGGGTCAACCGGCCTGATCCGCAGCCACAATCGGCCATGGTGTCAAACTGTGTTTCGGCAAACAGCTGATCAAACACCCGGTCCAGAAACTGGATGTCGCGGTCTCGGCGTATGCGATAGGCGGCGTCAGATTGGTCCGCCACCGGCACCGGGGTCCGCTCCCCCTGAGAGGTGTTGTAGCGCTGTTCCCAATATTCGTTCAGATCGTAGTTGAGCGTGGCGATCTCCAGCAACAAAACCTCATCCTCGCCCGCGCCTGCTTTGGCCTGTGCGGCATAAGGCTGGGCGCGGTCTTTTTCGCCGATCAGCAGCAAGGCTTTGGCAATCCGAAAGGCGGTGCGGGCATCTGCGGCTTCGGGCACGGCGCAGATCGTTTCAAACACTGTTGTGGCAAGGTCGGTTTCTTCGATTTCAGCCGCCGCCAGAAAAATCCGCGACAGAAGAACCAGATTCCCCCCCTCTAAGGCAAGATAGCGCGCGACCGCATCGCCAAAGGCGGCGCGATCTTTCAGGTTTTTCCAGCATTCGATTTCACCGTAGATCGCGCTTGCGTTGGTGGCGGCACAGTTCTGGTAGGCCTGGGCGGCGTCTTCAAATAGCTTTTTCTCCCGGTACAGATCCCCCAGCAGCTGATGACAGCGCGAGGCGGAATAGGCCGCCTCGCGACTGAGTTTTAGCAGCGCGGAGACATCATTCTTCTGTCGTGCGGTTTGGGCGTGTTCCAGGACGTTCTGCAGATCATGCATCATTGTTGAGAATTCGCTTTAAGCTGGCGTTGACGATTGCAAATTGTGCGTCGGCTTCAAATTTTCCAAGCAGGGTGTCACAGCGGGCGCTGGCGTCTGGATCGGCCAGGATCTGCTCGATTGCGACGCTCCACTCCTGCGGGTCTTCCCCGGCGACAAGCCATTCGGGAGGCAGAACTTCCTTCATGCCACCAATATCCATTGAGATGCTTGGCACACCACAATGCAAGGCCTCAAACACCACTCGGCCGGTGCCACAGGGGTCTTCGCCAATCAGCGGGAACAGGAACACGGAACTGCCATCATAGAGGTCTTCATAGCGGCCATTGAAAAACGGCTCGACGTCGACATTGGGCGGGAAGGGTTTGCCGTAATCGCCAACAACCCGGAACCGGCGGTGTGGCATTTCTTTGGCCAGTTTCATGACCAAAGCCCCGCCATTCATCTTGCGCGGGTTCACCAGCAGGATGGGCCCATTGGGATCATGTCGCCCCCCCCGTTCGGGGTGTTCAACCGGCACATATGAATTGATCGAGGGCAGATCGTGCAGATGGCGAATGACCTCACCGACGTAGTTTGAATTTGTGATCACCTCAGCGGCGCCGTTCAGCAGATGATAAAAGGCCCCGTCTTGTGTTTTCAGCGGGTTTCGGTTCAGCAGGTTGGTATAGGGACGGGGGCAGATCTCTTGCCAATCCCGCGGGAACATCTGATAGGGGACATTCCGGTCCAGCAGTGTTTCATAAGCCCGCAGCGCCGTTTCACCGTACAAAATCGCGGCATCTGGCATCCAGGTGTCCAGCACGTCTTCCAGCGTCTGTTTCAGCGCATAGCGCCCCGCCAGCACATAGGGCAGCCCTTCGCAGATCTCGCAGCCGACCTCTTCGTTTTTCTTGTTTTCAACAACAACAAGAATGTCATGGCCCTGTTCTTGCAGTTTGCTGACGATATTATGGGTCGAGCGTTCCCCGCCGCGCGGGTTCCACAGTTCCAGATGGTGATGGGCAACAACGACAATCCGCTTTTTGTCAGACCCGGATTGGGGGGTGCCTGCTGTGGACAGGGCTTTTAGAACCTGCGGGAGTTTGCGGGGGGCGGCCAGGATACCGTCATTGATCAGACAGGCTTCCAGCGGTTGTGCCGGATCTTCGTTCTGATGCCGGATCACAGCCGAAAACCCTGCAAAGCTGGCAGGCAGTTCGTCTTCTGCGCGGAAAATTTCAAACTGATCACGCCACGCGCTGAGCGTTTCGCGCGCTGATACGGTGCTGGAAATCAGCAGTCGGGGCTTTGTGTCCCCGGTGATTTTGGCGCGCTCTTCTGGGCTGTTGTAAGAGGCGGATTTGAAACTCAGCAAGGCCTTTTGGGCCGAGGTTAATTTCGGATCCAGGCTGAGGGCTGTTTCAATTTCCGTATAGGCCTCCTGCCAGCGGCCAAGCCGCAACAAGGCCTGCGCCACATTCCAGTGGATGCGGGAGTGAATGTCGCGCAGGCCTTTGTCGTCCGGCGCGGGGGCGAAGCTGTCCATACGGTCCTGCCACAGGGTCAGCACGCCGGTGGTGTCGTGGGTTTTCAGCAGAGCTTCCAATTGCATCCGCAGCCATTCGGCCGCTGCTTTTTGGGTGGGCGCAAAGGGGGCCTGCGCGCCGCAGATTTGCAGCGCTTCTGCAAATTCACCCCGGCGCAATGTCAGTCTGGCCCGTTTCAGCCAGTCGGTGTTTTGGGCGGAGCCTGTGGTGAAAATCCATTCGATGTGATGTTGCGCGCGCGCCAGCCGATTGTGCCGCAGGGCACTGTCAAACAACGTGTGGGTTGCTTTTTGCCCAAGCTGCATCATTTGATAACATTGGGTTTTATCCGACTGAGCAAAGCGGAAGTTTCCAGCGGGCTTTTGGCGCGCGCTGTCCGGCAGATGCAGCAATTCGGGATCTGGATCCTGCGCCAGACGGCGTTTGACGATGTCGCGCACCTGCTGCGGGGTAATGGCGCTCATGCAGGCGGTGTAACGACAGTCCATAAAGGACTGATTGTACTGACAGGGCACACAGGCCATATCGCTTTGCAAGACGGTTGTCCGCCCGTTGACGGGGCCATTTTTGATGGCGCTTGTGGGACCAAAGATGGCAACCGTGTCCAGCCCCAATGCGTCTGCGATATGGAAAATCCCGCCGTCACCACAGATGAACAGATCACAGTCCGCCATGGCGCGGATCGACTGACGCAATACGCCGCTGGTGCAGTCGAGAGCGCCATCAATGTCTTCGCCGGGCAGTCCAAAGGCCCGGATATCGGTGCCTTCGGCGTGATAGGCCTGCACCAGTTCGGGGAATTTGGACCATTGGCGGCGCGACCACAGATCGGTTTTCTTGGGTCCGCTGACCCCAATGACCGGCTGCGCCCCAGCACGGGGGGCGGGGCGGGGATCAATGGCGCGGATGAACATGCGCCCGGCCAGGGATTTTGGCTGGGTGAGCCCTGGAAACAGGGTTTCGGCTGACAGGAAATTATATTCGGCTTCATTCATATCGCGTGTGCGGGTCATGAAATCATAGGCAGGGCGTTGGGATATGCGTTTTTTGGTGCGCAGGCCAAAGGGCACATTGCCAAAGCAGCTGGTGACAAAGACCTTGTCATAGGCCACACGTCGGCAGCGATCTGTGGTGCAGACAATGTTCACAAAGGGGCTTTCCCCAAAAAGCTGTACCGCAGTGCTCACAGGGGAATTGACCACAAGATCCACAGGGCATCCTGTTGTTTCGGCAATCTCGCGGATCAAAGGCGTGACAAACAGCATATTGCCAAGCCCCGCACCGATCGCAAGGCAGACGCGCTGTTGGGCGACAGCACAGGCGGTGGTCAAACCGTCTTCGTAGCTGTCATAGACCGGCGCGGCGATCTGCACCCGGTCTTCAAAGCGTTCTTCGTCTTTGAGATCGGTGAAGATAAGGCTGGAGGCATAGGCCAGCCAGCTTGTATTTTTGACAACATCGGGATCCAGCAGATGGCCCCATCCGTCGGTAAAGCCTGCGGGAATAAGCATCACCACATGCAGATCAAGCAAGTGGACGGCGGATTGGATCGCGCTCCAGTCCTGAGGGGTCGCGACAAGGATCTGGCTGGTGTCCATCTGCGCGACCGAGGCCGGGTCGATTGCCTCGGGGGGCTGGGCCATCAATTGGGCGGCGGCAGCGGTGAACACCGGTGTTGATGTGGGTTTTGGGGCCTCTTGGGGCTGTTCTACGGGGGGCTGAATCCCTGCGCGCAGGGCTGCGGCCAAGGGCAGATAGCAGCCGCGAAAGTGCCTGCGCAGATCTTCAAGACAGGCCTGACCGCTGCGGGCTCCACGCTCTAACAACAGCTGCAACGTCGACTGGGGCAGCAGCGCCCAGTCCGATGCGCTTGGCGCAGGCTCATCTGAAGTACAGCCGCCAAAGTAAAACGCCGCCCCCCCTGGCAGTGTCTCCAAAGCTCCAAGGTCGTTTTGCAAAGGCTCTCTGTGCTCTGACGGTGCGATGAGCACCCAACCTGGCGCGGTGCGGTGACGGGGGGCGGTTGCCTGTGCCGCCTGTGTCAGCTGGCGCAGATCACTGTCGGGGGCCAGGGGCACAATGTGGCTGCCGTCAAAGGGTTCCGGCGCAAAGGCGCGGATGGCAGACACTTCCTGTTGTAATCTGTCGGCCTCCTGGCGCATCCCCACATCCTGTGGCCGGATATCCCGGGCAATCTGCAAATGAGACAGGGCGGCACTATAGGCTGACAGGCTTTGGTAGGCATGGGACACACGGCGATGTGTTGCCGCGCTTTCGGGCGCGCAGGTGACCGCGTCTTGGGCATATGTCAGGCTGGCGTCCAGATCCTCATGGGCCACCGCGAGGCGTGATCTTGAGATATATTGATGCGCGTCTTTTGGGGATTTCGCCTGCCACAGGTTAAGTATACGCGTGCAGCCGTCCAGATCATTCAAGCCAAGCAAGATGCTAAAGGCGGCGTTTGCGAGCTCTGATTTGCCGCTCTTTTCATAGGCGGCCAGCAGCAGATCAATGGCCAGCTGACGTTCGGGAGAGGGGACCAGCGCATTGTAGCTGGATTTTTGTGAAAACCCTGCAAGCAACATGCCAAGCCGATCCAAGGGCAGGGCGGCTGAGGCATGGGCATAGCGGACCAATTCCTCCAGCGCGGTCTGGCGCTGGCTGACGTCCCGGCGCCCCACCAGATCCCCGGCCTGTTTCCACAGGCCAAGCGCGTCAGGTTTGGCCTGTAGTTTTGGATAAAGATCCTGCAATTGCTCAAACGCCGATGTGTCGGCGCTGGTGGCATCGTCTTTTGGGGCCTTGGCGGTGAGCGTGGCGGCAACGTGCACAATCGGTTTGTTCTGCGCGGGGTTCTTTTTGGGGGCGGGGTTTGAGAGACCCGTGGATAGCGATGTGGACAACATGTCCTGGTAGGGTTTCAGAATCGCCAAAAGATCGTGTTGTTCCCCTGTCGTCACCCGGGCCACTACACCAGCAAGGACGTCACGCCAGAACGAGGTTCCTGTGTGATGCTGGGGGGGGCCTTGCAAAAAGAGCGCCGCAATTTCGTCGGTGTTGCCCTGCTGCAAAAGATCGGCACCGGTGGACACGGCCGCGCCCGTATCTGCGGTATGTATGGCCGCTGTCAGGATTTGGCGCAGATGAACATCCCGCATGTCTGCTGTCAGCAGGTTTTTCCCGTAGCCACGGCGCAATATGTCATACGCCGATCCCAGGTTGATTTCACCTTTGGCGCAGGACTCGGCGTAAATGCGATAGCCTTCGCGCCGGTCCGGGGCGAGATCCATGATCTGCGTTGCAAGCGCCGCAGAGGCTGCAAATTCTTTGGCTTTTACCTGTGCCTTTGCGTCCCTGATCAGGGTGGCAAGATCCACGACTGGAGCTGGCGTTTCTTCAGGTTTTGCATCGGCGACAGCGGGCGGGGCGGGGGGATCTGATGCGGGGGCGTGCGGCGCTAAGGGTGTCTGGTCTACTGCGCCGTCGCGGGGGGGTAAAATATGTGAAAATAAATGCTGCAGCCGTGTGGAAATTTGCATGTATGTGCCGTTCTTTTATATGTCGTCCTGCGGAATAACGCGTATTGGATATTCAACGCCTCTTAGCCCTGTCAGAAAGATACGGGCGGCTTAATTTTGGTTTTTTGAGAACTTGCGTGATCGTGTTCATAAATGCAATGCCCCGACGCGCGTTCCGCCAGCGCCACCGGCGCGGTCTGTGCGCTCTCATTGTACTTTGAAAGCGTTTTTTGTAGGACGGGCGAGACGCCCGTCAGAGATGTGACGCGGCGCTTTGGGGTTTTGAAATAGGATTTCTGCATGCTGAACATTGAAACAGAGACCCAGTCTGCGCATCACGCTGCGCAACGTGTGATGCAGCAAGAAGGCCAGGCGCTGCTGGCCATGGCCGAGAACATCCCCGAGGATTTTGACGCTGCTGTGGCATTGATCCTGCGCTCAACCGGACGGGTTGTGGTGTCCGGCATGGGGAAATCCGGCCATATCGGTTGCAAAATTGCCGCCACGCTGGCCTCGACCGGCACGCCGTCGTTTTTTGTGCACCCCGCCGAGGCCAGCCATGGCGATCTGGGCATGGTGACACCGGAGGATGTCTGCATCCTGATCTCTAATTCGGGGGAAACATCAGAGCTGAGCGATATGATCGCCCATTGCAGCCGGTTTTCGATCCCTTTGATTGCGATTTCAAAGAACCCAGACAGCACCTTGATGCGGGCGGCTGGGTTTAAACTGACACTGGCAGATCTGCCCGAGGCCTGCTCCATTGGCATGGCGCCGACCACCTCAACCACATTGACCCTGGCCTTGGGCGATGCGCTGGCGGTGGCCTTGATGGAACAGCGTAAATTCCAGCCGGAAAACTTTCGCGATTATCACCCCGGCGGCAAGCTGGGCGCGCGGCTTAGTCTGGTGTCCCAGTTGATGCACGCAGGCTCTGCCGTGCCATTGGTGCGGGACGACATGCCAATGTCGGATGTGATCCTGGAAATGACCGCGCGCGGTTTTGGCGCGGCGGGTGTGGTGAACGCAGAGGGTCAGATGACCGGGGTGATCACCGATGGCGATATGCGGCGCAATCTTGAGGGCTTGCTGAGCCTCAGTGCCCGGGATGTGGCCTCGGCGGATCCGGTGACCATTTTTCCCGACAGTCTGGCGGCCGAAGCCTTGGCGATTATGAACCAAAAGAAAATCAGCGCCCTGTTTGTGGTGGATGCGCAGAAAATCCCCTTGGGCATTTTGCACATCCATGACTGTTTGCGCGCGGGCGTGGCCTAGGCGTGCGGGCTTCGCCAAAAACATAGTCTAACATAGGTCAGCACAGGGCCTAGCGCAGCAACCAGCGCTCTAGGCCCTGCGTCAGGTCGGCCATTTTGTGCCAGCGCGGATCGGTGGGTTGATCAGCGCAGAGCACCAATTTTCCCAACAGCCCCACCATGGCCCATTCCGGGCGCTGGGAGCGGGGCACATAGGTTTGATCGGGATCAAAGTCCGGGGAGATCCGTGCGGCGCGGCTGCCATCTGGCAGAGTGTCAAACAGACGCGCGCCAAAAGTGTCGCGCTGGTATGTGCCGGGCCACTCCTCCAGATCAGCCTCGCCCACCATGGCTGGCGTGGCTGAGACCACGCCGATGGGTGTTTCTGTGGGCCGGGCGGGGCGGATTTTTGCGCCCTCCAGCACCACCGACAGGCCGCGCCGATCCGCGTGGTCTGGATTGCCATCAGCCCATTCAAAAAACTCGGCGTAATCCGCACCACCCGATTGCCAGCTGCCCGCGCACAGCCCATCCCCCGCGGCCGTCAGGCGCATGGCGGTGCTGCCGCCCGCCTCAGCCCGCAGCAGATCACCACTGCCGCTGGATTGAAGCAGTTCCAGACGCGGTCCGCCGCTGGCCGACAGGCGCAGGGCTTCCTCCCAATTGCTGCCATCGCTGGACAGTTTGACGCCGAAGGCATCATTGCCCAACAGGCCCATTTCAGCGCGGCCACTAAAACCGGTCTGCAACAGCAGGCTGGCGGTGTCGGGGGGGCTGGCCTTGTTCAGCTTCATCTGATGGCCCTGTCCGGCATGGGTAAACAAGGACGCCGGCGCCGCCACCGCCAGACGGTTGGTGGCATCCGCGCTGGTGGCCACGCCAATCTGCGGTGTGGCATGGCAGGGCACGGCGGTCCAGCTGCTGCCCGCCCAGACCCGCATCTGATGGCTGTTGAGATCCCACAGGTGCCATCCCAGTTCTGGTGGCACAAACAACCAGGCCCCCCCCTGCCAGATCGCCAGAGTATGCGCCTGTCCGGCCCAGGCAGCACTGGGACTGGGCCCCAGAGCATAGGCCGCGCCCACAGCTGGGTCCACAGGCGGGGTCTGCGCGTCCACGCGCTGCACAACCAGCTGCACCACCGCATCCAGATGGCGCAGGGCGTCATTATGGGTGACATGCTTTTGCGCCTGAGCAGGCAGCAGATAGGGCAGGGACAGGCGCGGGGACAGATCAGACATCGGGGCACTCCGGTTGGGCAGGCAGCAAGAGAGGGGCAGCACAGGGTCGCATCCCGCCACTGTGCCCGAGCCGGATGAGCGTTGCGCAAATGGGGCGTGCGGGGCAGGTGCAACACACATGCGGCACAACGGGCGCACGGACAAAGCGGGATCAAAGCAAGGCAAAACTCCGACGCATTGTTCTTAGATTGAAGACAGTCTCCTTGCTTTTGCCGCATTCCCGGTCCCGCGCTGCCAAGTCTCCGCGTCAGGCTGATCAAACGGGGCAATTCTGTGGCGCGAGGGTGCGAGATGGATCTGAGGTTTGAAGGCGGGTTTGGACTGGGCAATCGGGCGGCGCAGGGCGTGGTCGATCTGGTGGTGGTGCCGGGGGCATCGGGGCCGGTTTTGATTGCGGTGGAACGGTCGGGCGGGGGGGTGCGCAGCTATGATCTGGAGGATCTGCAGCTGATCGATGCGCGCGCCCATCAGGGGGCCGGGCTTGCCACCGGGCCAGTGGCGCTGTTGGATCAGGACCGGCTGCTGCTGGCGGGCAGCAGCGGCGGGCAGCTGGACAGCCATGCGGTTACAGATCGGGGCCATATCGAGGGGCAGGACAGCTGGACCCTGCCCGGCGCCCGCCAGATCGATGCGCTGACCACCACACAGCTGAACGGTCAGGATGTGGTGTTTGGCCAGACCGACACCGGCCTGCGCGGCTGGCGAGTGTCAGATCAGGGTCAGATGGAGGCGGTGGCGCGCCACGGGAACGCGCAGGCCTATACCGAGGTTTCTGCCAGTGCTTTGCAGGTGGTCGAGGTTGGCGGGCAGCAGTTGCTATTGGTGGCGGACACATCGCTGGGCGGGCTGCGCAGTTATCAGATCTCGTCTGGGTCTGGCGCGCTGACCCCTGCGGATCAACTGGGCGCGGCCGAAGGTCTGGGCCTGTCTGCCCCCACCGCATTGGAGGTGGGGGAGGCCTATGGTCAGACCTGGGCGGTTGTGGCCGCCGCCGGGACCAGCAGTCTCAGCGTGTTTTCGGTGGAGGCGTCGGGTGATTTAACCCTGCGCGATCATCTGCTGGACAGTCTGGGCAGTCGCTTTGGTGGGGTGACGGCATTGGACCTGTTTCAGGTTGGGGACCATGTGTTTGTATTGGCGGCTGGCGGCGACGGCGGGATGGAGCTGCTGCGCCTGCTGCCTTCGGGCCAATTGGTGCAGGCGGCGCAGCAGGTGCAGGGCTTTGACACTGGTCTGCACAATGTCACGGCGCTGGAAACCCATGTGGGGGCAGAGGAGGTGTCAATTTTTGTGGCCAGCGAAGGCGGTGTGACCCCCGAGGGGGAAGGTCTGGCGCGCTATGTGCTGGCGCGCGACGCTTTGGGCGAGGTGGCGCAGACGCCGGGCGCGCCGCTGACGGGCACGGCTGGGGATGACCTGCTGATCAGTCAGGGCGGCGGCAGTTCTCTGCGCGGCGGGGCCGGGGATGACATGCTGGTGCAGGGCGGCGAGGGGGACCGGTTGGAGGGCGGCGCAGGCGCGGATCGCTTTGTGCTGCAACAGGCCTCTGGCGTGGTGGAAATTCGTGATTTTGAGGTCGGGCGCGACCAGCTGGACCTGAGCCTGCTTGTGGGGTTGCGCAATCCTGGCCAACTCACGCTGCGTGACGAACGCGATGGAATCACCCTGCATTGGGAGCAATTGGAGATCCGGGTGCGCAGTGCCGATGGGCGCCCGCTTGACCTGACAGACCTGTGGCCCCTGGGCTGGGAGTGGGCGCAGCATCTGCCGCTTGGCGAGACTCTGCCCGCCAGCAATTTAAGTGGTGGCGCGCAGGATGATGTTTTGGTGGGAGATGAGCGCAGCGAAACAGTGTCCGGGGGCGCGGGGTCTGACAGCATTGATGGCGGGCGCGGCGATGATCAGCTGTCTGGTGACGTGGGAAATGACACGCTGGAAGGCGGCGCGGGTGCCGATACGTTGCTGGGGGGCACGGGCGACGACCAGCTGGAGGGAGGCACGGGGGCGGATGCTTTGGAAGGGGGCACAGGGGCTGATACGCTGGATGGCGGGACCGGAAATGACCACGTGTCCGGCGGTGAAGGGAGCGATGTGTTGAAAGGCGGAACAGGGGCTGACACGCTTGCGGGGGATCGGGGGGATGACACAGTGCAGGGGGGATCAGGCCCGGACCATCTGCGCGGCGGCGCGGGGGCGGATGTGCTGAACGGCAATGACGCCGCCGATCATATCTGGGGTAATATGGGCGCGGATCAGCTTTGGGGAGAGGCAGGGGCAGATCGCATCTGGGGGGGCGTGGGTGCGGACCGCATTTGGGGCGGGGCTGACAACGATCGGATTTATGGCCAGCAGGACGCCGATCAT
>CANLND010000013.1 GCA_947492585.1 uncultured Paracoccaceae bacterium | reverse complement strand
AGATCAGACATGTTCACCGCTCGATTTTCGAACTGTGAATCACGCAGCTAAGCGGAAATCAATGGGTCCTGACCCTAATCTTGAGACGATCAATCAATACTGAAAAAAATTAGGTGAATTGGAATACGTTGATGAAACTATTAATGAACTTAGCCACGACATGTTGCACTTTGCTCGCGGCAGCCTGTAACGCTGAAGGTCCAATACCACAAGCGCCCCCCTCAAAGTCTGCGGAAACGCAGTCCCTAGATCGACAGCTTGCGATCGCCGCCGCAAACAGGGACGTGGCAACACTTGCCAATCTGTTTGGCGCAAACGGGAATGCAGACACTGACTATATGGTAACAGCCCACATTCAAGGCTTGAAACCGTATGAGGACAAAGTTGCGCGCGCTATTGAAACCGGAAAGATTTCAATAGAAGAAGGCCTCGTTGCAGTTTTTGCGGCCCGCGTATCGACCAAGGCCTGCCTTCTCGAATACCTGCAGGCAGAATGTGAAATAGTTGGAAAACAGCCACCAGCCGAACTCATCGCACTGGCAAATCGTTTAGACTAACCAGCACAGTTGGCCACGAATTGATGGCCAGACCTGCACCCCAATGTCAGACATTAAAAGAAATTCTGCGGATCGATGTCTACACTCAACCGCAGATCCCCTTTCATCCGAAACGGTTTGATCCAGCGGGCAATGGCATCCTGCAGCGGCGCGCCTTTTTCGGCCTTGATCAGCATCCGCACACGGTGACGTCCGCGCACTCGGGCGATGGGCGCAGGCGCCGGACCGTAGAGCATGGCGTTGATGTCTATCAGCGGACGATTGTTGCGCGCCAGCGCATTCCCCAGATCAAACACCTGCGCCAGATCTGTGCCCGACAGGATAATCCCCGCCATTCGCCCATATGGCGGCACGCCTGCAATGCGGCGCTGTTCGGCCTCGGCGCGCCAGAACTCTTCTTCGTCGCCGGACAGGATCGCGCGGATCACGGGATGTTCGGGCTGAAAACTTTGCAACAGCGCTTCACCGGGGCGTTCTGCGCGCCCGGCCCGGCCCGCCACCTGCCGCATCAGCTGAAAGGTGCGCTCGCCCGCGCGCAAATCGGATCCTTGCAGGCCCAGATCCGCATCGATCACCCCCACTAGCGTCAGCAGAGGAAAGTTATGCCCCTTGGCCACCAATTGCGTACCCAAAATGATGTCCGCCTCACCGGCCGCGATTTCCTCAATGCGCTGTTTCAGCGCGCGCGCGGATCCAAATAAATCGGAACTCAGCACCGCAATGCGCGCCTCTGGAAACAGGGCAGCAGCCTCTTCGCCCAGCCGCTCGATGCCGGGGCCGACGGGGGCCATCTTGCCTTCTACCTCGCAGGTCGGGCAGGCCTCGGGCACCGGTTTGGTGTCGCCGCACTGATGGCACATCAGACGTTTCATAAAGCGGTGTTCGACCATGCGCGCATCGCAATTGTCACAGGCCACCTGCGCGCCACACGCACGGCAGATGGTCAACGGCGCAAAGCCACGGCGGTTCAAAAACAACAGCGATTGCTCACCGCGCTCGATCCGCAGGGTCATCGCCTGCTTCAGTTTGGGCGAAATCCACGTGCCCGTGGGCAGATCTTCGTCGCGCATGTCAATCGCGCGCATCTCCGGCAGCACCGACGTGCCAAACCGCGATGTCAGATTGAGCCGCGTGTATTTGCCATTGTCGGCATTGGCCCATGTTTCCAAACTGGGTGTGGCGGAGGCCAAAACCACCTGCGCCGAACACATCGCCGCACGCAGCACCGACATATCGCGGGCGTTGTACAATACGCCGTCTTCTTGTTTGTAGGAGGTGTCGTGCTCTTCATCAACGATGATCAGCCCCAGATCGCGGTAGGGCAAAAACAGCGCGGATCGTGCGCCAATCACCAGCTGCGCCTTGCCCTGCCCGACCATTTTCCACACCCGACGGCGTTCGGTCATGGTGGCACCGGAATGCCATTCGGCCGGCGTGGCGCCAAACCGGGCCTCAACACGTTTCAGAAATTCTGCCGTCAGCGCAATTTCAGGCAAGAGCACCAACGCCTGTCGCCCTTTGCGCAGGGCACTGGCGACGGCCTCCAGATAGACCTCGGTCTTGCCAGACCCGGTCACACCTTTCAGCAGCGTGGTGCCATAGCGCCCGGAGTGCACCGCCCTGTCTAGCGCCCGCGCTGCCGTGGCCTGATCCTCTGTCAGATCTTTGCTGGGCAGGTCCGGGTTCAGCGGCGGATAGGGCAGGTCGCGCGGCGCCTCTTCTTCGCGCAGCGCCCCCTGTTTCACCAGACCTTTGACCACCGAAGCGGTCACCCCGGCCATATCGGCCAGCTCTTTAGGCGTGAACGCCAGCCCGCCAAATTCCTCCATCACGGCCAAGACCTTTTGGCGCGCATCGGTCATCCGATCCGGCGCGCCCTCGCCCAGCCGCAGCACCTTGCGCATTGAGGGCGGATCCGACAGGCCCGGCGCGCGGGTGGCCAAGCGCAGCATCTGCGGCAATGGTGTCAGGGTGTAATCAGCAGCTTTGGTCAGAAAGGCGCGCATTTCCTCGCGCATTGGGGCCACATCAAGCACCCGGATTACCGCGCGCAGTTTGGAGGCCTCAAAATCCCCCGCGCCGCGCCCCCAGACCACGCCCAGAACTTTGCGCGGCCCCAAAGGCACCTCAACAAAGGCCCCGCGAAAACAGCCGCCTTCGGGCGCGCGATAATCCAGCACCCGGTCCAGCGGCTGGGTGGTCAATACGCCAAGGCGTTCACCTTGTTGAAAAAACTCGGGCTCGTTCACAATGTCTCCTGCCAGGGGCCTGCATAAGATCTGACCACCCTATTTGGGCGGCGTCGTTCTTTTTTGTTCCAGCATTGCCATCTATAAGGTAAAGGCAAGGACAACTGAGGCCAAGCCATGACAAGGATCCGATGCCCATGAAATTTTTCGTAGATACCGCAGAAATCGATGCCATTGCCGAACTCAACGATCTGGGGATGGTGGATGGGGTGACAACCAACCCGTCACTGATCAAGAAATCTGGTCGCGACATCATTGAAGTCACCAAAGAGATCTGTGATCTGGTTGCTGGTCCCGTTTCAGCCGAAGTCACGGCCGTGGATGCGGAAACGATGATTGCCGAGGGCCGCAAGCTGTTGGAAATCGCCGAAAACATCACTGTCAAAGTGCCGCTGACCTGGGACGGTCTGAAAGCCTGTAAGACCCTGACCGATGACGGCCACAAGGTGAACGTGACCCTGTGCTTTTCCGCCAATCAGGCGCTGCTCGCAGCCAAAGCGGGTGCCTCTTTCATTTCGCCCTTCATTGGGCGTCTGGACGACATCAATCTGGACGGTATGGAGATCATCGAAGACATCCGCACCATCTATGACAACTTTGGATTTGAAACCGAGATCCTTGCGGCGTCGATCCGCTCGGTGAACCACATTCTGGATTCGGCCCGCATTGGTGCAGACGTGATCACCGCGCCCCCGGCCGTGATCAAAGCAATGGTCAACCACCCGCTGACCGACAAGGGTCTGGATGCGTTTTTGAAAGACATCAAAGCGGCAGACATCAAGATCCTGTAAGATCTGGCCTGCCCAAAAACACCAACCGGCCTTTGACCTGAAGGCCGGTTTTTTTGTGCCCAAAATCTGCATCACACAGGTAGCTCTCCCGCCCCCTTGCGGTGCACGGCCATGGCCACGCCGCTTTGGCGTTGGGCCCGGCAGCGCCGCTGCGAGGGGACGAAATCCAATCTGGGCACAACTTTTGGAGGCAGATCGGGAAAAGCCATGATAGAGTTGAAAGAAGAGCAAAAAAGGCGCCCCCGATGAGCAGTTCTGCCCCCTTAGACGATACCCTACGCGCGGCCATTCTGGCCGAACCTGACGCCGTTCTGGATGACCACAGCGTCATGAACGCCTTGGTCGCCGCCAAGGAACGCGCAATGGGGGACAACATCGTAGATCTGCGCGGCATTGCCATGGAACGGCTGGCAACCCGTTTGGATCGACTGGAGGACACCTACAGGTCGGTGATCGCCGCCGCCTCAGAAAACATTGCTGGCACCAATCAAATTCACCGGGCGGTGCTGTCGATGCTGGAACCCCAAGATTTCAAAGGCTTCCTGACCGCCCTGCAAGGCCCCGTCCGTGACGTGCTGCAGGTCAAACGGATCACGCTGGTTCTGGAAGGCGGCACGGGGGAAACCCCGCCGCAGCTGGCTGGATTTGACGACGTCCTAAAGATCGCCGAACCGGGATTTGTCAAAGACTACACCACCGACGGGCGCGGCGGGTCGGCGCGGGTCGTCACCCTACGCCAATTGGCCGAAGGTACGCCCAAGGTATTTGACGACGACGCCGGCTGGATCCGCTCCGAAGCCATCATGGAATTGGACCTTGGTCCCGGCCGCCTGCCCGCAATGCTGATCTTTGGCTCCGAACAGGACAGCCAGTTCACACCACAGCACGGCACCGACCTGCTGACGTTTTTTGCCGGGGTGTTTGAACGTTCGATGCGCAGTTGGCTGTCGTGAGCTTTGACATCTCTCCGGCCTGCCGCGACGCGCTCGAACATTGGCTGGACAGCCTGCGCGCTCTGCAAAGCGCATCAGACAACACGCTGACCGCCTATGGCAGCGACGTGACCGATTTTCTGGCTTTTATGAGCGCCCATTTTGGCGGGCCACAGGGCATGGCTGCCTTGGAGAACATCACCACGGGTGACATGCGCGCCTGGATGGCCGCCACGCGGTCTGATGGGATTAGCGCGCGGTCGCTGGCGCGCAAACTGTCGTCGGTCAAAACCTTTTACCGCTGGCTCGCCGAACGCGAAGGATTTGAACCCACCGCCATTCTGTCGGCCCGCGCCCCCAAATTTCAAAAGAAACTGCCCCGCCCATTGGCCGAAGACGCCGCCAAAGCCGTCCTGGACACCGTGGCACTGCAATCGCAAACCCCGTGGGTTGCGGCGCGCGATGTTGCCGTGGTGACGCTGCTCTATGGCTGCGGGTTGCGCATTTCCGAAGCCTTAGGCCTGCGTGGAGAGGACGCCCCGCTGCCAGACAAGCTGCGCATCGTCGGCAAAGGCGACAAAGAACGCATCGTGCCTGTTCTTCCCGCGGCCCGCACCGCAGTTGATCACTACCTGTCGCTGTGCCCTGTTGGCATCGCCAAAGACGACGCTTTGTTTCGCGGCGTGCGCGGGGGGCCCCTGTCAGCAGGTCAGATCCAAAAAGCCATGGCCCGCACCCGCGCGCAATTGGGCCTGCCCGCCACCGCGACCCCCCATGCCCTGCGCCACAGTTTTGCGACCCACCTGTTAGAGGCCGGGGGGGATCTCAGATCAATTCAGGAACTTCTGGGACATGCGTCGCTGTCCACCACCCAAGCCTACACGGCGGTAGATTCGGCACATCTGATGGATGTCTACAACCGCGCCCACCCCAAAGCCTAAGACCCTGACGCAGCCGCGCCGGGCCGGTTCGCCGAAGAACCCATAAAATTCAATACATTTAGCGCCCGCCTCTCAGGCTGGCGTTAAATGGTTGCCGGGCATCAAGGGACACAGACGCTTCCAGAAAGGAATCACCCATGCTGCCCTCTGCTGTCCCTGCTGCCGTATTGATGCAACTCGCCTCCGGCGCCCCTGCCTCCCCCAATCCTCCGGCTCCCCTGCCCGGCCCGCTGCGCCAACCGCGCGGACGCCGCATTGAACTGCCCTCTCCTGCGTTGGATATGCGTTTGCACGCCCTGTCTGAAGACGCCCCACACCTGACCCACCACGCGCCCTGCCGACTGCACTAAGACGCAGCAGGCGGCAAAAGATGGCCAAATTGCTATGGTGATTTGCGCCGCGCCCCTTGCAGGCTGAGGCGAAATTCGCCATCACGTGGAGATGACACCTCAACTCCGCGCTCTTTCCGTTCATCTTCTCACTGCAACCGGTGCCGTTTTTGCCATGCTGGCGATGCTGGCGGCCGTCGACGCCAAGTGGGATCTTATGTTTGTGTGGCTCGTGGTCGCCTTTGCCGTGGATGGCATTGATGGCCCTTTGGCCCGCCATTTCAATGTCCGCCGCTATGCCCCCGAATTTGACGGGGTGCTGTTGGACCTGATTATCGATTATCTGACTTATGTGTTCATTCCCGCTTTTGCGCTGTTCAAATCCGGACTGATGACCGGCTGGACCGGCTGGGTCGCGATCATTGTCATCACCTTTGGCTCGGCGATGTATTTCGCTGACACCCGCATGAAGACCAAAGACAATTCCTTTTCCGGGTTTCCCGGCTGCTGGAACATGCTGGTCTTGGTGATCTTTGCGCTTGAGCCCAACCACTGGACCAGCCTGACGCTGGTGACCGTACTGGCCGTGGCGATGTTCCTGCCCCTCAAATTCATTCATCCTGTGCGCACGGAACGCTGGCGCAACGTGTCGCTGCCGATGGCGCTGTCGTGGACGTTTTTTGCAGGCTGGGCGGCGTGGGTGGATTTTCACCCGCAAAGCTGGGCGCATTGGGGGCTGGTGATCACCTCGGTCTATCTCTTGTGTGTGGGCGTTGCCCAACAACTCCTGCCCGCGCGCAGCCGCGCCTGAGCGCCTAAATCAACAGACCTGCCGCGCCTTCAAGGCGCAGCAGGCTGACCTTTGTCTCCACGCCGCCTTCTCCTGAAAATCCCCCCAATCCCTTGGCCCCCAGCACCCTGTGGCAAGGCACAATGATCGGGATGGGGTTGCGGCCACACGCGGTGCCCACGGGCTGCGCAGGCTTGCCCAGATCCCGCGCAATATCACCATAGGTGCGCGTTTCCCCAAAAGGGATCGCCAACATGGCGGCACAGATTTTTTGCTGAAACGCCGAGCCCGTGAGACGCAGCGGCAGATCAAACTGTTTCAACTCACCCGCGAAATAGGCCCGCAGCTGTTCGACGGCGCGGGTCAGAACAAGACAGCCCTGCGGTGACACAGGCGCGTCACCCCGCGCCCACCGCAGCGCCACAATCGCGTCGTTTTCCGCCACAAGTATGAGCGGCCCGACCGGTGAAATAACGCGTTGAGACTGCATCGATTTCCCTCAATTTTTCATTTCTTTCCAGAAACCTATACGAAATACCCTCTAGACAAGACGCCCATCAGATCAATTTCGGCCCACAGAGCGTAAATAAGGTAAATTTCACCCCCAAAAGCGTTAACCACAAACGCAGCTTACCCTCAGCTTTTCCTAAAATTCACGTAAAACATATTCAGGAATTGTTAGTAAAGGTTAAGGTCGATGATGCCGATCGTGAACACCACCAGCGTAAGCGTCTACCGCAAACTGAACGATCATACCTTTGGTCGCAGCCGCGCCGCAGTGCATCCGGGCGATCAAGGCAAACAGACCGGCCAACAGGATCTGGCGTCAAAAAACGCCGCCACGCCCCGCCGTCTGCGCGCCCCACAAGACGACAAGACCGCCGCCGCGACCCTGCTGCCGCCCGCACATTCCCCTGTCTTGGAGCAGGCACTGATCCAGCGGTTTGATCAGCAGGCCCACACCGCGCATCGCCCAAACGGAATGAAGGCCCAGGAGCACCTCCCAGGCCTTCAGATAGCTCCTCAAAAAGAGCCCGTTTCAATCAGAGTTGTGCACGGCTATGCCAATACCAGCGATCCCCGCGTCAACATCTATCTCTAACTTTTAGGACTTCAACTGCGACCAGAACAGCTCCAGATGACGGGTCATAATCTCTTCGAACCGGCCATTTTCGCGCAGCTTTTTCAGTCCCGCATTCACCCGATACAAATGTGACGTACCGCGCCAATGGCGTTTTGAAATCACCACATGCAGCCCCACCTCAGACAAAGGACGCTCCAGCGGCACGACCTGCTCGCGCAGCCCCTCTTGGACGATGGTATTTGCCCCCTCGAACAAGTTCAAAGCCACCGCATCGACACGTTCTTCCTGTAGCAAAACAAAACAGGCCTGCGCGCTTTCGGGTTGCACCAATGTGATCTTGCTCTCGCTCAACCACCGACGCGCGTCGGTGTCCAGATCATGGGTGTAATAGGCATCCGGACGGCACAGGGTCTTGCCCAGAACATCCGCATCCGAGTTAAAGCTGAACTCTGTGCCCGCCTTAACAAACAACATCACCGGCAGGCTGATCAGCGGATCCGAGAAATGAAAGTTGACACAGCGTTCATGCTCTGGCGTGCGAGCACAATCAGGTTTGACCCAGGGAAAGCCCATGTCGAACTGCTTGTCGTTCAGCTTGGGAAACAGGTGGGTGTTCCAGTTGTCATCCCAGTTGATCGCATATGACACCGGCGATGGAGCCAGTTCCATCGCGGCATTCACCAGCTCGGTCACCATGCCCTGGCCGGGCAGGCTTTGACCGGTAAACGGCGCAAAACCATTGCCCGTCAGCAAAGTCAGCTCAGCATCTTGCTTTTGCAACGGGGTTGCATCCGGGGCACTGGCCTCTTGCGGACATGGAATATGCAGGGTGCGGCCGGGGATCACGGTGGACCCCGCCAGCATCCGTTGGTTGCGATAATAGATCAGGCTCCAACGCTCGCGATCACCGTAATGGGTATCCGCTATCGAGAAGAGGTTGTCGCCAGGTTTGGCGACATAATCCACATCACAGATCGCAAACGCCGCCGAGGGCGCCAGTCCTAAAACCAGCGCCAGTTGCAGCAGCAGACGGGTAAGCTTGGTTTTCATGACACCCCCTCTTTAAAACTCGGACCAAATGCGGGCCATGTGATCTTCGATGATCGACTGATAGGTGCCGTTTTCACGAATATCACCCAGCGCCTTGTTGATCATGGTCAGCAGCGCTTTGGCTTCTGGATGGGTTTTGTGAATGATCACATGCAGCGTCTGGATCGAAATCGGCTCGGGCACGACGTCAAACTTGTCGTCCAGACCAATCTCTTTCAGCTGTGCGCGTCCGGTGAATTCGTTCATCACCACCGCATCGGCCTGACCGTCCAGAACCATCTGATAACATTCAGCAGTGGTCAGCGGCTGGATCACTTTAACCTTGCCATCCTTCAGCCAGTTGCGGCCACGTTCGTTAAACAAGTGGCGTTCATAGCCCTGTGGACGGCAGAAAGTCTTACCAAACAGATCTTCGTCTTTGGTATAAGAGATCGGGCGGCCTTTCGGCGTGAACATCAACACCAGCACTTCGAACATTGGGTCCGAAAACTCAAAATTGCGGCAGCGCGGATGGGTGGTATTGTTTTCACAGTCCAGTTTGTACCATGGGAAACCACCGTCCAGCAGCGCATTCGACAGCAGCGGCTCTTCGTGGGATGTCCACAGATCCACCCAGTGGATGGCAAACCCCTCTTCGGGATCGGCCTGCTCCATTGCCGCATTCAGAATGTCGGTCATCATGCCGCCATTGTGAAGGGTCTTGCCGGTAAACGGGGCAAAATCATCCGCGGTCAACAGGTTGATCCGATGGCGAATGGTGGCATCGCCTTTGGTGATTTCAACGGGTTTGGCGACAACGGTTTTGGTTTCGCTGATCAATTTTCCGCCGGGCAGGCCAACGGGCAGCCCGTTCAGGCAGGTCATGTTCAGCTTCATGCCCACGCGGATGGCGTTTGGCTTGGGGCCGATTTTCTTGATGTTGCGGCTGTGGATGACACTCCACTTGCCCGCGTCCTGGTACAAACGGTCGGCAATCAGCGACAGGCTGTCGCCGGACTTCACGGTGTAGACGCCACCACAAGTTTCGGCTGCGGCGGGCTGCGCCACCAGTGCGGTCAAACCAAGCATGGCAGCTGCGATAGTCTTCTTCATGTGTCCCCCTGAAAACATGTCTGACAGCGCGTCGGGCGCTGCGATAATCTGGATAAACTGTGAGAAACCCGGCGAAGACGCCGGGCTGATGTTAGTTGACGATAAGAAGCGCCATAATCGTCGCGGTGCTGACCCGACCCGTGGCATCCACCAGAACCGGCGGCACCTCAATTTCACCTTTGGCGTAGCCGGTGTTCAGCATTTCATTAATTTCCGCCTCTGTCTGACCTTGGGCCAGAGCCGTCATTACCGTTTGGATCAGACCGGTAACCACATCCGCGCTTGGCCCTGCGGGTTGCGCTGCCGCTTCAACGGGGGCCGGTGCAGGGGCCGCAGCGGATTTGCTGGGGCTGCGCAGGGCTGCAATGGTGCCTGCCGTGATTTTAGAAATCATGGCGTTCACTTCTTCCGGCGGCACAGCAACGACAGCCGTCTCAGACTTTAGATCCGCAGCCGCCGCAGCGCCCAGCAAAAGCCCAAGCTCGGCTTCGTCAATCTGGATGTTTGCAGTTTCGGTTGTCACCGATGGGGCGGGGGCTGGCGCGACGGGGGCGCTCACCTGTGCCGGAGCGGCCACCTGAACAGGAGCCTCTTCCGCGCCGCCCAGAAAATGCGACAAGCCCAGAACAACCGCCACCGACGCCAGAGCAGCCGCCGCGAATCCAAGCCGTTTCAGCGAGGACATCTCAGCTTTTTTGGGGAGTGCTTTTGGGGTTGGGGTGGCCTGCTGCGCCGCCGATTTCAGCGCCGATGCTGTGGGCATCTTTGCAGAAGCGGCAGGCTTTGGATCCGCCGTTTTTGCCTCGGGTTTGGGCGTTGAGCTGCCTGTGTCGACGGTCAATTTGCCCGCCTTGGATTTTGCAACTGGCGCGGTTTTGGATGAGCTGTTCGCCTGCTCAGCCTGCCCCTCGCGTGAGGACACAACCTTGACCTCCTTGAGGCCAATTTTGATGTTCCCGGAGGCTGACACGCTTTTAATCTGCACGCCACCTGCGTTTTGCTTTTGGGACACCGCAGAGGCATCCGACCCTGTCTTTTGTTTCAGCATTTGAAATGCATTCCCCCAATACCCGGCGACACACACGCCAGAAACACCTTCATAATCGACTTTTATGTTAACAGTTCCTTAACCACTCATATGAAACCAGTCAACATTTTGTGTTTTTTCCGCCCATCAATCTACCCAAAGCGTGTTTTATTTGCCCCCGCCCCACGACAATCACAGATTGCGGATTTCTCACGCGTCACCACCTGGCGTGAAATCGGTCCCTACAAATGGGCCAGGTCGATGCGCTTTCAACCTCGTCTTGTATTTGACCGCAAAAAGAGAGCAAGGCACCCAAAAAATCGTATCAATTGCAATAAAAAGGGGCGCTTAACAGCGCCCCTTGGTAGATCACGTAGAATTTCAGAATTCTTATCCGCCCAGCGCACTGCTGCAACGGCCACAGGTGCCTGCATGGGCATGCTGGCCGACATCCGGCAGGATTTTCCAACACCGCTGGCATTTGTCGCCTTCAGCCTTTTCAAACACCACCGAAACACCGTCGACTTCTGGCATGCGGAAGGCTTCGGCCGGGCTGGGATCATTGGTCAGGCTCACGTCCGAAGTGATGCAGACATCGGCAAACTCAACCGATTGCAGCGCCGCCAGAACCTCAGCGTCCCGGATGTGCACCACAGGGGCCGCCTCCAACGACGCACCAATCACCTTGTCGGTCCGCTGGATTTCCAGCGCGGATGTCACCACACGACGCGCCTGACGCACCTGCGCCCATTTTGCCGCCAGTGGCTCATTCAGCCAATCGCGTGGCGTGTCGGGCATATCGGTCAGGTGGACCGAGCTGTCCTCGCCGGGATAACGCTCCAGCCAGACCTCTTCCATGGTGAACACCAGAACCGGCGCCAACCAGGCTGTCAGACGGTGGAACAGGATGTCCAGAACCGTGCGTGCGGCACGTGCATTCAATGTATCGCCATCGCAATACAGCGCATCTTTGCGCACGTCGAAATAGAACGACGACAGATCCACGGTGGCAAAGTTAAAGATCGCCTGCCACACGCCGTTGAAATCAAACGCCTGATAGCCCGTGCGCACAGTGTGATCCAGCTCGGCCAGACGGTGCAGCACCCATTGCTCCAGCTCGGGCATATCAGCAGGCTCAACCCGTTGGTCTTCGCTGAAATCAGCCAGGGATCCCAGCATATACCGCATGGTATTGCGCAGACGGCGATAGCTGTCGGCGGTGCCTTTCAGGATTTCTGGCCCGATGCGTTGATCAGAGGTGTAATCAACCTGCGCAACCCACAACCGCAGAATATCTGCGCCGTATTGCTGCACAACCTTTTCCGGCACGATGGTGTTGCCCAGGGATTTGGACATCTTCATGCCCTTCTCATCCAGGGTAAACCCATGCGTCACCACATTGCGATAGGGTGCGCGGCCTTTGGTGCCACAGGCCTGCAACAGCGACGAGTGGAACCAACCCCGGTGCTGGTCGGTGCCTTCCATGTAAACGTCGGCAATGCCGTCTTCGGTGCCATCTTCACGATCCCGCAGCACGAATGCATGGGTCGAGCCAGAGTCAAACCACACGTCCAAAACGTCAAACACCTGATCATAGGCGTCTGGATCCGCGATGCCGTCCAGCACCTCAGCCTTGAACCCGTCTTTGTACCAGACATCCGCGCCATGCTCTTCAAACGCCGCCACGATGCGGGCGTTCAAGTCATCGTTGCGCAGCAGGAAATCCGGGTCCGTCGGCAGCGTGTCTTTCTTGGTGAAACACGTCAGCGGCACACCCCAGGCACGCTGACGTGACAAGACCCAGTCGGGGCGGCTTTCGATCATCGAATGCAGACGGTTGCGGCCAGTCTGCGGCGTCCATTTCACCAGCTCATCGATCGAGCGCAGCGCGCGGGTGCGGATGTTATCGCCCATCTCGCCCATGCCGTCTTCGATTTTACGATCGACGCTCGCAAACCACTGCGGGGTGTTGCGATAGATGATCGGCGCTTTTGACCGCCAGGAATGCGGGTAGCTGTGCTTGATCTTGCCGCGCGCCATCAGGCCGCCAACTTCAGCCAGCTTGTCGATCACGGTCTTGTTGGCATCGCCCTCGCCGCCCTTGCGGTTCAGGATGTATTTGCCGCCAAAGAACGGCAGATCCGCGCGGAAGCCGCCATCATCCATCACGTTATAGGTGATGACCTGCTCCAGCATGCCCAGATCACGGTAGAGTTCAAATTCTTCCATACCGTGGCTTGGCGCGCAGTGCACAAAACCGGTGCCTTCGGTGTCGGTGACAAATTCCGCCGCGCGGAAATCACGGGGTTCGTCCCATTCGCCGTTGGAGCCTTCTGCCGAACGCAGAGGATGGCTTAGCCACGCGATTTCACTAGGGTCCACATCGGAAACACGGGTGTATTGTTCTTCAGTCAGCCGCGCGCGCTTGAACACATCTGCCGCGAGATTGTCGGCTAGAACGTATTTGTCGCCCACGCTCAGCCAGCACTCATCCGGGGTGCCGGTGACTTCATAAAGGCCATAGGCAATGTCTTTCCCATACACAACTGCTTTGTTCGATGGGATGGTCCAAGGGGTGGTCGTCCAAATCACCACATACGCATCAAGCAACGGATCCTCAGGTACGTTCATTGAGGGCACGAAGTCGCGGACCGTTCCACCAACCTTGAACTTCACCCAGATGGTGAAGCTTTCCTTGTCGTGGTATTCCACCTCAGCCTCTGCCAGCGCGGTTTTCTCAACCGGCGACCACATCACAGGTTTAGACCCCTGATACAGCGTGCCGTTCATCAGGAACTTCTGGAATTCCGCCGCGATCACCGCCTCGGCGTGGTAATCCATCGTCAGATAGGGGTTTTCCCAGTTGCCGGTCAGGCCCAGACGTTTAAACTCATCGCGCTGGATGTCGACCCATTCCGCAGCAAACTCGCGGCATTCCTTACGGAACTCCACCACATCCACGGCATCTTTGTTCTTGCCCTTCTTGCGGTACTTCTCTTCGATCTTCCATTCAATTGGCAGACCATGGCAATCCCAACCCGGCACATAGCGCGCGTTATAGCCCATCATCTGATGCGAGCGCACGATCATGTCTTTGATGGTTTTGTTCAGCGCGTGGCCGATGTGCAGGTGCCCGTTTGCATATGGGGGGCCATCGTGCAGCGTGAACGGTTCACGCCCCTCTTTTTCGCGCAACCGGTCATAAACGCCAATCTTCTCCCAACGGTCCAGCCACGCGGGCTCGCGCTTGGGCAGGCCTGCACGCATGGGGAAATCGGTTTTGGGAAGGTTCAGCGTATTTTTATAGTCGGGGGCTTCAGGCGTATCGGCGCACATGATCGCGGCGTCCTTTGGATGATCTGATCTTTAAAAAGGGAATATTCGGTTCGGTGCGAGGGCTCAAGCACCTTTGCCCGGCGGCTCAAACGGTTAGAGCGCCGGGGATATAATTCGAATAAGGATCTCGTGGCGATAAGACATAGGGGCGTTATAGGAGGCTAGAAAAGGCCCGTAAAGCTCCATCTGAATTACTGACAAGCCTTGATGATCCGCCGCACTTGAGCCACACGCATGGGTGAAATCATATTCGCTTCTTCAACAAGACATTGATACAACTTTGGAAGCCAATTTCGCTCTTTATCCATGCGTGCGTTCCCAGTTGCAATCCGATCAGCGAACAACTGCAACACCGCGATCGCCTGTTGGCGATCCTTTTCCATTAACGTCATCCAAATCTCAGCAACTTTTGCAAAATCCAAATGATGCAAAATCGAAATATTCCAGAATTCCCCTCCATCCTCTCTGCGCTGAAGACGTTTACGAAATCCCTCAGGGGCGGAGACGAACTGAATCATCAGTTCTTCCGCCAAATTTTCGATCTTGTGCTCAAGCGCCCGATCCATCGCTTTTCTCAAAAAATTCGCCAGAAAAGCCGACCACTTATCTACGTCAAATGAGTGTCCTTGGTACGAAATCGAGCCCAGAAAGGCATCAAAGTCATATCCGCTATCAAAGCCCGACATGTCTACTCTTTTGGCTGGAAGAAGGCCCTCATCCGACAAGTCACAAATGTACTTACAAAATTTCCAAGCATGCCCTTGCGCATCAAAATCATCCCAATAGTTCCCCAACTTGGCGCGCGCCTGATAGATGTGCAGTATTTGTCCGGGTTCAACAATTTCCTTCGATGCCAAAACCGCATCTAATCGAGCCTCAACCGCTTCATATTCGGCTTCACTCTCTTCATGCATATACCAAAGCCGCAACCAATCCGGACGTTCAGCGGGCAAAGCGAACTGTCCGGTCAGGCGCAACGCTTCATTGATCTGCTCAGCCGTCGCAAATCCATCCACGATCAACCGATACCCCAGATCCTCCGAAAGAAACGAAGTATCATATAGTACCTCGTCGTAGTCAGTTGCTGCTTCATCAGCGTCAGGGTGGTCCCAAAACTCTTCCCGCGCCCGCCTTTTCGCTTCAGCATTATCATACCCAGTTCGGGTCCGGTCCCTTATTATCTCCTTGGAAATATTTCCTCCATGATAAGCCATATGCAGAGCCAAAAATGTACGCAGCAGGCGCTCCATTGGGCCAACAAATGCGACCATGTCCGGTTTGATATCGTCGAGCGGCCCCACTGCATCGCGCATGGCCCTCATCAGCAGGCGCAGATTTTGATGGCCTGCCTCTTCAAAGGTCTCCTTGATCACGCCTTGATGTTCAGTCAGAAACGTCCGCCCTTGCCCCTCAGGTAGCTTCGCCAATGCCTCGGCGATCGCAACATCTACATCTGCCTGAATGGTCACCACCTGCCCCACCAGCTTTTCCCGTGTTTTCAGGAAATCCGGCAGTTCGGCATGTTTGTCAGAATTCGCAACCAGAATGACCCGCTTGCCTTCGTGCTCAACGAAACGGTTGATCAACCCCATGAGCTGTTTGACCGGCAGATCACAACGTTCTACGTCGTCAAAGACCAAGGTTTGTGGCAAGTCATTCAGGGCAATTTCAGTTGTATTGACCTTGTTCAAATCCACAGAACAGCCCAATACGGTCAACCCACTCAAAAACTCCTTAGTCCGCGCGGTAAAGTTGCCGAACCCCTCACCTGCCCACGGGTTCATCGCACGTACCAGCGCCCAATCGAACTCCTCTGCGGAATGCACACCGTACAATGAGAGGTAGAGACGAGTGTGGTCTTTTTCCCAATTCGTCACCTCGCTGATGAAATGTGTCTTACCGCTGCCCCATGGCGCATCCACCAGTAACGCGTATTTGGGGGCCTCCAATTTCAGGTATCGCTCCACCACATGACGCGCTATTTCGTTCACCATTCGCCTGACCTCATTCTTTTGGGATGTGTGTTCTCTGGCTCAAGATCGGCTTTCCCAATCCCCCTTTCAACCTGAAGATGTCGCGACCTACCACAATTCGTCGCATTCCCACCGGCGTCAGACCGGTGTACAGGGGGTGCACAAACAGTGCACAGAAGGCACCCCCCAAATGACCCAGACCTCGCTGGCCCGATTTGACATCACCGCGGATGAAATCACCCGCGTGGTGACGGTGTTTTATGCCGCCGTGCGCAAGGATCCGGTGCTGGGGGAGGTGTTTGGAAATCACGTAAAAAACTGGCCGGAACACGAACAACTGATCGGCGCGTTCTGGCGCAATGCCATCCTGCGCGAGGGCGGCTACAACGGTCACCCCATGCGCGAACACCTGTCGCGCCCCGATGTGAAGGCCGAGCATTTCCCCATCTGGCTGGGCTTATTTCACGAGGTATTAAGGGCAGAACTGCCCGAGACCACAGCCCGCCAATGGGGCGCATTGGCGGACCGCATTGGCGAAGGGTTCCGCACTGGTATCATCAATATGCGCCAACCCAAGGGTGAGCCGCCTAAACTGTTCTGAAACCTTAGGTTTTCTCTTTTGAGATCACTCCAGCCAGCGCGCCCTGAATGACCTTGCGGGTGGAGGGTTTGTGGCGTTTGGAAAACGGCATCGGACGGCACACTTCCATCGCGGCCAGGCCCACACGGGCCGACAGGGCGCCGTTGACCAGTCCCTCGCCAAAGCGGCGCGACAGTTTCGACAGGACCGACCCGCCCAAAACGTGTTCCAGCAGGTCATCGCCCACCGCAACCGCGCCCGTGGCCACCAAATGCGCCAGCACCATCCGCGTCAGCCGCCATGAGCTAACAAAACCAGACCGCCCGCCATAGATCTCGGCAATGCGGCGGATCATCCGCAAAGACGCCAGCAGCGCCGTAATTACATCCGCCAGCGCCAAGGGCACCAAGGCAGTCACCAACGCCACCTGCCGCGCCGCGCCTTCCACCTCAGCCAAAGCCAGCTGGTCCAGGGGGGCCATCAGTTCATCTTCGGTGAGATCAATCAGCGCGTCGGCATCGAACACTTCGGGTTCACGGTCTGACAGACGCGACAAGGACCAGGCCATATCGGGACGAGATTTGTAAAACCCCTTGAGAACACTCACGGTTCTGCGCGCGGCACTTAGGTCTTCCTGCGCGGCAAAAACCTGCTGGCGCAAGCCGTCGACCCGGCGCAAACGGTGCAACGCAACCAGTTCACGCGCCGCCAGCACCAGCGCAATCACCACAAGGGCTGCAAAACCCGCCGTGACCAGCCATCCCAAAACCGGCACGCGCACAATCAATCCGACGGCAAAATCCCATGCGGCCACCGACACGATTGCCCCTATTAGCCCCGCCAGCAAGGCCCAGAACAGCTGTGCGAGGCGCGATTTGGGACGGGCAATCTGACGCGCAGCGCGCTCCATCGCGGCGGCTGGGCGGGCGATATCCAGATCCGGCACCGGCGGCGCCGCGGCCACATCGGGGGCCGGATCTGATTGGTTTTCGTCCAGATCAAACAGGATGGGCTTTTTTGCCATCACATGGCCTCCGTCTTGGTTTTTTGGGGGGCGGGCGTCCAGCGCAGCTTCACATCCGAAAGGCCTTCGTCGTTGGTGCTGCCATCACCGCGCCCAGTTTCAACAAACCCCTGCCGCCGATAAAACCGCATCGCGCCGGTGTTTGCGACAAACGCGGCCAGATGTAACCCGGACGGATGGGCCTCTTTCGCCGCTGCGATCAACTGTTCGCCGATCCCCTGCCCCTGATGGTCCGCAGCCAGATACAACGAACAGATTTCACCACGATCGCATGCCATAAATCCAACGATCTCGTCATCCGTCAACGCCGTCGTCACCCAGCCGCGATCAATCATTCGGCTGCAAAAGGCAATTGTTTCGACCTCAGCATGTAGCTTTGGCATCCAAGATGTATCCTCTTGAAACCTATACAGGATACGGCCGATATGGCTGGCATCCATCGGGTGCGCAGGGCGAAGGACCGGGGTCACAGGCGGTCTCCGATCAAGAATTCAATCGCGCGATCCATGCGCACATGGGGCGGGCCTTCGCCGGGGTTCAACGACATCTGGGCGGGCGCAAAGCTCATCGCCTGAAAGTCTCCATTTAACCACGCCTCGGCCCCTTGACGGGCGGGAGCCAATAGCTGCTGCGGATCGTCGGGCAACACACCGGGATAAAAAGCCGCCTGCCGTCCGCTGTCCAACAAAGTGCCGCGCACACAGGGCAACTCTGCGCCATCGTGGCGGCGCATTTCTTCGGTGGTGGCCCGCAACGAGGCCAGTGACAGGGCCGCGGTTTGCGCCCCGCCAAATTGCGCCCGGTCACGTGCATCGCGGGTTAGGGCTTCGATGATCGCGGTCATTTGCGGGTGTTGCTGGTGGTGGAGATGGTCGGCCTTGGTGGCGGCGAACAGGATCTTTTCGACCCGACGCCCGCGCAACAGACGCGACAGGAACGCATTTCGACCCGGGCGAAAGGCCGACAGGATATCTGCCAGCCCATGCCGCAGGTCTTCAACGGCGGGGGGGCCGTTGTGGATCGCGGTCAGGGCGTCCACCAGCACCACCTGACGATCAATGCGGGCAAAGTGATCGCGGAAAAACGGCTTTACCACCCGGGCCTTATACGCTTCAAACCGGCGCGTCATTTCGCGGGCCAGACTGCCGCGCGGCGCTATACCTTTAGGCAGTGGCGCAAAGGTCAAAACAGGCGATCCCGCCAAATCGCCCGGCAACAAAAACCGGCCCGGCGTGCAATCGGAATACCCCGCCTGACGCGCGGTTTGCAGATAACTGGCAAAGCTCGCCGCAAGAGCCTGCGCACGCGGTTCATCATGCGCCTGATCCCCGTCCCCCTGCCCCAGTAGGTTCAAGAATTCGGTCGCCTCAGCCCGGTTGGCGATCCGGGTTAGCACTTCGGACGACCAATCATCATAAGATTTATCCAGCAGCGCCAGATCCAGCAGCCATTCGCCGGGATAGTCGACGATGTCCAGATGTAGACGGCGTGGCCCCTGCAACCCGGCCAGCAGGCCTTTTGGCTGGACCGTCAGGCTTAGCCGCAGTTCCGACACCGCACGGGTGCTGTCAGGCCAATGCGGATTGGGGCCGGTCAGCGCGGCCAGATGGGTTTCAAAATCAAACCGGGGTACCGTATCATCTGGCTGGGGCTGTAAAAACGCGCTGAGGATACGGCCATCTCGTTCCGCGCTAAGTTGCACCATACGGCTGCGGTTCAGCAATCCGGCCACCAATGAGGTGATAAACACGGTTTTGCCGGCCCGTGACAGTCCCGTTACGCCCAGACGCAACGTTGGATCAAACAAAGTTTGTGACACCGTATCTGTCAGCGCCTCCGCACTGCGCGAGACACCATCTACCAATGAAGAAATGACCACAAACTGCCCCCGGCTGCATTCTTGTTGCGCTCAAAATAGGGGCGGTTGGCGGGGCTTACCAGTCTTGCGGGCAAAAGACCTGCGTTTTCCGGGGGCTGTTGCGCGACCGTCTGCGGCAAAAAGACTTGCCCGATTGCGGGGGACAGGCTACGTCCGCGCCATGCCACGTTTTGCCCTAAAAGTCGAATATCACGGCGCGCCCTTTGCCGGGTGGCAGCGCCAAAAGGATCAGCCCTCGATTCAGGGGGCGATCGAAGCAGCGCTTGCGAAATTACAGCCAGGTGAACACACCATCGCAGCCGCCGGGCGCACGGATACGGGCGTGCATGGGCTGGGTCAGGTTGCGCATTGTGATATGACGCGGGACTGGGATCCCTTTCGCCTGTCAGAGGCATTGAATTTCCATCTAAAACCCGCGCCGGTGGCAATTGTCGCCTGCACAAAGGTTGACGATGACTGGCACGCGCGGTTTTCGGCCCTTGAACGGCAATATCTGTTTCGGGTGCTGATCCGCCGTGCGCCTGCAACACATGACGCGGGTCAGGTCTGGCAGCTGAACAACGATCTGGACGTGGAGGCCATGCAGACGGGTGCCAATTATCTGTTGGGTCATCATGATTTCACCACCTTCCGGTCGTCGATCTGTCAGTCACAAAGCCCCTTAAAAACGCTGGATGAATTGCGCATTGAACGGGTGCAGGGCCTGTCAGGACCCGAGGTGCATTTTCATGTGCGGGCGCGCTCGTTCCTACACAACCAAGTGCGCAGTTTTGTCGGCACGTTGGAACGTGTGGGCGCAGGCACTTGGGCGCCTGAGGACGTGAAATCCGCGCTTGAGGCGCGCGATCGGGCGGCCTGTGGACCGGTGTGTCCTGGGCATGGGTTGTATCTGGCGCGGGTGGGCTATCCGCAGGATCCCTTTGCCACCGCTTGATTTCGCCGATCCGATGATGGGAACTTGGCGCTGAAATTCTTTTCTGTCATCTTGAAGACTATTCAAGACGATAACTTTCAGGCGGGCGAAATCATGACACATTCAAGACGCGCATTTGCGCTGGGACTGGCGGCGTTTGGGCTTGCAGGGTGCGCGGGCGCTGGGACCTCATCAAACGCGGCGGGCGCCAGCGCGGGCTTGCCTGCGGATTTGCGGCCCACACGCAACGCCGGATATGACCGCTGGGTGGCCAGTTTTCAGACCCGCGCGCGGGCACAGGGCATTTCAGCACAAACCCTTCGGGCGGGGTTCCAGGGCGCAGGGTTTTTGCCCGGTGTGGTCACGCGTGACCGCAACCAAACCGAATTCAAACGCACGCTCGAAGATTACCTGTCAATTGCCGTCTCTGACGAACGTCTGCGCAAAGGGCGCGCGGCGTTTCAGCGCCATCAGGGAACGCTGGCAGATCTCGAACGACAGTATGGTGTTGATCGCGAAATCATCACCGCGATCTGGGGTTTAGAAAGCTTCTTTGGCGAGCGGCGCGGGGACGTGCCGGTCATATCGGCCACCTCGACGCTGGCCTATGACGGGCGGCGCGCGGCATTTTTTGAAAAGCAGCTGATTGCGGCCCTGAAAATTTTGCAGCGCGGCGACGTCCCGGCACGCAAGATGACGGGCAGCTGGGCCGGAGCGATGGGGCACACGCAGTTTATCCCCACGTCGTATCAGGCTTTTGCCGTCGATCATAACGGCGACGGGCGGCGCGATATCTGGTCTGAAGATCCGACCGACGCTCTGGCCTCTACCGCCGCATATTTGGCCCGAAATGGCTGGAAACGCGGCGTCAAATGGGGCGGTGAGCAGGGCGCAGGTGCGCCCAGCGGTCGGGCGTTACAACCACAAGCAGGCGGGCCGACGTTTATCGTCACGCAAAACTTTCGTGCGCTGAAACGGTATAACAATTCAGACGCTTATGCGATTGGCGTGGGCCATCTGGCGGATAGGATCGCAGGGGCTGGCCCGTTGCGTGGAACCTTTCCGCCGGATGCGAACGGCCTGACAAAGGCAGATCGCATCAGCCTGCAAAAACGACTGACCGCCCGGGGCCATGATACCGGCGGCGCGGATGGGGTCATCGGCCCCAAAACCCGCGACGCAATCCGCGCCTTTCAGACCCAGCAGGGCATTTCGGTTACGGGACAACCCTCAGTCAGCCTTCTGTCTCAGCTGCGCTAAACTGCCGGTGTGGCGTAGAAACGCCACACCTTTCCCCGTTTTCACGGTTCTTTTCGCGACTACGCCTCCATTGCGACCCCTTTCACCGCTCATAAACATTTTGTGATTAACCTGCTTCAATGCTTCGCTCGTGCTCCTACCGGGCGCTGCACCTAAAGGAGAATCACATACAGGCCTTCGTTTCGTGGATGGTCTGTCGGGTTGCCGCTGAGCGGCGTTATTGTTGGTCGCGTCACATGCCAAGAACAAATTCAGAGCGTTCTATATCGTCTAGCTTCGCCAAAGGTCTGGCAATTCTTGAAGCGTTTGACGCCAATACGCGGGAGCTCACTTTGGCTGAACTGGCCCGGCGCACCGGGCAGGATCGCGCCACTGCGCGGCGGGGCGCTCTGACACTGGTCGCCGCTGGATATTTGCGCCAAAACGACCGCAAGCTGAGCCTGTCCCCCCGTGTTTTGGCGCTGAGCGGCGCGTTTTTAACCGCGCATCAATGGGGTACGCTGATCCAGCCCATCCTGAACCACTACGCCGGGCTGCTGCAATCAGATCTGACGCTGGTGATGCTTGATCAGTTTTCCCCCCTAGCGCTCGCCCATTCCCCCTACTCTCACAAACGGGGGCGCAGTGATTTTGTCCCCGGCCTGCGGCTGCCTTTGTTGCACACCAGTTTCGGTCGGATGTTGCTGGCGTTGCATCCTGATGATGCTGTTAAATCTCATCTGGAAACGCTTGAAATCACCCCGGAAGCGCAGCGCGCGCTGACCGAAATGGATGACATTCTAGAACAAATCAAACAGGCCCAGCAGCAAGGCTATTCGTTTGTCGATGGGGAAAGCAAACAAGGCATCCTTGGCTGTGCTGTGCCGGTGTCTACGCCGGGGCGCACGCCGCTTGTGGTGGGCACCACCTATCCACGTGGATTGGGCGCGGAGGCGCCGGATGACGTGATCCTGACCCACCTACAGGCCTGCGCGGCCGAACTGCGACAAGTGCCCATCTGCCAGTCGCTGTGATTACCGCTCTGGTCTGAGACCTCACGGATCTTCAAGGAAATCCAAAAACTTATATCGCGCCATCCCGTCTTGGCGGGGGGATCGGAATTGGTCATAGTTTCCCAACGCCACTGGTTCAGGAGCATTGTATGACCCCCCCTTATTTCACACCCCACGGCGGGCTGCCCGACCAAAATCAGCTGCTGACCGATCGCGCCATGTTCACCGAAGCGTATGCCGTCATCCCCAAAGGCACCCTCCGCGACATTGTCACCTCATCGCTCCCCGGCTGGCGCGGTATGCGCATGTGGGTACTGGCGCGCCCCCTCAGCGGATTTGCTGAGACGTTTTCGCAATACATTGTCGAACTACAACCCAGCGGCGGCAGTGATCACCCCGAGAGCGACACCACTGCACAAGGCGCATTGTTTGTCACCACCGGCACGTTGGACGTGAACATTCACGGCGAAATTCACACCCTCACCGCCGGTGGTTTTGCCTATATTCCTGCGGGCAGCGAGTGGTCTGTGGTCAACTCGGGCGCAGATCTCTGTAGCTTTCACTGGATCCGCAAACGCTGGCAGGCCGCGCCCGGCGTGGAAAAACCAGCGGCGTTTGTGGCGCGTGAACAGGACATTACGCCAACCGAAATGCCCAATACCGACGGCCGCTGGGCCACCAGCCGGTTTATGCACCCTGACGATTTGTCCCATGACATGCACGTCACCATTGTCACCTTTGAACCCGGTGGCGTGATCCCATTTGCCGAGACCCATGTGATGGAACACGGGTTGTTTGTCCTCGAAGGCAAGGCGGTGTACCGGCTCAACCAAGATTGGGTGGAGGTCGAGGCTGGAGATTTCATGTGGCTGCGCGCCTTTTGCCCGCAGGCCTGTTATGCGGGTGGGCCGGGGCGGTTCCGCTACCTCTTGTACAAGGATGTGAACCGGCATATGCCCCTCTAGTTCTTGGGCCTCGCGCGGCATTTCTGTGCGAATGCATCCATACAATTCCACGCTTGCCACGCGCGATTTCGGCGCGCATTGATAGGTTTCTAACCTGCGGAAGACCCGCGCTTTGTCTGCTCAGGAGCTGCATGATGAAAATTGCCATCAACGGTTTTGGCCGCATTGGCCGCGCGATTTTGCGCCAGATCCTGACCACGCAACGTGGTGCCGGGATTGACGTGGTCGCGATCAACGATATCGCGACTTTGGACATCTGCACCTACCTGTTTCAATACGACAGCACCTTTGGCCCCTTCCCGCATGAGGTCGTCGGGACCGGCGGCCAATTGCAGGTGATGGGCCGGTCCATCCCGATGCATCACGCCGCCGATTTGACTCAGCTGGATCTGTCCGGGGTGGATGTGGTGTTGGAATGCACCGGCATTGCCCGCACTTCTGATGTGGCACAGCGGGGCCTGACAGCCGGGGCGTCTAAGGTGCTGATATCCGGGCCTTCCCCGGCGGCAGAATTGACCTGCGTGTTGGGGGCCAATGACGCAGCGCTCGGCGATGCCCGGATCGTCTCTAACGCGTCCTGCACCACCAATGGTCTGGCACCGCTGGTGCGTCTGGTGGATGAAATCGCCGGCCTGGACCGCGCCCATATGACCACGATCCATTGCTATACCAACTCGCAACCCATGGTGGATGCCCCACGCGGCGACTTTGCCCGCTCTCGCGCCGGGGCCTTATCGATGGTGCCCACCTCCACCTCGGCGTCGCATCTGGTCGAAGACGTGTTGCCCCATCTCAAAGGGCGCATCAGCGGGGCGGCCGTCCGGGTGCCAACCGCCAGCGTATCTGCGGTGGATCTGGTGGTGCAGCTCAGCGGAGCGCACAGTTCCGAAACGCTGCTTCGCACTCTCAGACACGCGGTTGAGGCCAGCCCGGTGCTGGGCTGGACCGATCAACCCTTGGTGTCGTCGGATTTGCGCGCGCGGCCTGAATCTCTGGTAGTGGCGGGCCCGGAAACCCGGATGATCGACGATCAGCAGCTGCGCCTATTTGGCTGGTATGACAACGAATGGGGCTTTTCCGCCCGCATGATCGATGTGGCGTGGCGTATGGCCGGATGACATCCCGTCCCTGCACTGCTCACGTCTGCGCCTAGTCCCAACCGCGCCGCGCGCCAGCGCGGCGCTTGGCCCAACGGATGTGGCACCGCCTCTGGCGGTCCTAAATCGAGCGGGAGCCTTCGGGGATAGAGCCCGCACCCGCGCGCCGCCGCACACAATAGGGCACAGCAAACCAATGTTCCTGCAGGTTATTGCCTGTGCCGATGCGGTCCACCACCGCAAACAACCCCGGCGCAAACAACGGTGTCAGCACCCCGTGCCACACTCCGCGGTGCAGGTTAACCCCCTGCCCGGCCCGTGTTTCAAACACCCGAGGCACCCCAGGCATGTCGGGTTGGCCGCGCTGATCCGGCGCGACAATCACCAAAAACGGATGCGCTGTCATCGGGACAAAGGCCTGCGACCCCAAAGGATGCCGCTCGACCATCTCCAAGGTCAACGGCAAGGTACAAGGCTCCGCCTGAAACAGGCTAATCCCAGCGCGGGCCTCCACAAATTCCAATTGCGCACGGTCATGATAACGCCCACAACGCCCCTGATTGATCATCATATCAGCAGGCCCGTCCGCCTGTAACAGATCCCCAAAAGGCGCAAACGCCTCCTCTGTCATCTCTTCAACAAACAGATCCGTCACGGCAACAGCGCCCGCAATCGATAAAGCGCAATGCGTTCCACCTGTCGACAGGCCTCCGCCAATTCCTGAGCGGGGCTATGGGTCATACGCTGCTCAAACGCGGCCAGAATACTGGCCTTATCATGGTCCTTCACCGCAATGATAAACGGAAAGCCAAACCTGCGCGTATAATCGGCATTCAGCCCGTTGAACTGCGCCCGCTCCGCATCCGACAATACATCTAATCCCGCCGAAGCCTGCTCTTCGGTGCTTTCAGCGGTCAGCTGTTGCGCAGCGGCCAGCTTGCCGGCCAAATCCGGGTGTGCGCGCAAAACCTCCAGCCGTTCCTCATCTGAGGCCCGACGGAACGCCCGGCACAGCGCGTTGTGCAACCCCACCGCACGATCATGGGCAGGCCCCAGCTCCAGATCAAAGGCCCGATTCGCAACCCAAGGCGACGTCTCAAACACGCCGCCATACGCCGCAACAAACTCCGCCCGGCTCAACTGGCTTGGCCGCATTGACCGCTGAGGTGGGTGGGTTTTGTTCCAATGCGCGGCGATGTCAATGCGGCGGGCACACCAGACATCTTCAAAACCCTGAATATACTCCAAAAACCGCTTCAGCCCTGCGGCCTTACCCGGTCGACCAATCAACCGGCAATGCAAACCAATCGACAGCATCTTGGGCGCACCTGCCTGACCTTCGGCGTAAAGCATATCAAAACTGTCTTTCAGATACTCAAAAAACTGCCCGCCGGTCACATAGCCTGGCGTCGCGGAAAACCGCATATCATTGGCCTCCAGCGTGTAGGGGATGACCAGCTGATCGCGTGTCCCCACCGCAACCCAATGCGGCAGATCGTCATCATAGGCGTCCGAGACATACTCAAACCCGCCCTCTTCCGCCACCAACCGCAGGGTGTTTTCGCTGCATCGGCCCGTATACCAGCCCCGCGGACGCGCCCCAGTGACCTCAGCATGCAAACGGATCGCCTCGGCTATTGCCGCGCGCTCCACCTCCTCTGGCATGTCCTTATGGTCAACCCATTTCAGCCCGTGTGAGGCAATCTCCCAACCGGCCTCCTGCATCGCTGCCACCTGCTCGGGCGCGCGGGCCAGCGCGGTCGCCACGCCATAAATTGTCAGCGGCACGCCGGCCTCGGTGAACAAACCGTGCGATCGCCAAAAACCTGACCGCGCGCCATATTCATAAATCGATTCCATATTCCAGTGCCGCTGCCCCACCCAGGGCGCAGCCCCCGGAACATCCGACAAAAACGCCTCGGACGCCGCATCGCCGTGCAACAGACAGTTTTCGCCACCCTCTTCAAAATTCAACACAAATTGCACTGCTATTTTTGCCCCTCCCGGCCAGTGCGGATGGGGCGGGGTCGGGCCATAGCCTATCAGGTTGCGCGGGTATCTTTGGGGCACGGTCTGCTCTCTTTGTCCGGTTCGCGTCAGTGGTGTCTATAGTATGACAGAAACCTCCCACCCGGTTTCAAGTTTTCCAACAAGCACTTCAGGTGAATTGCAGTTTGCACCTTTCGCGCGACACCTGCACAATTGTGTTAGCCTGCCAAAACGGAGCCCATATCATGACCGGATACCTGACCACGCACGTCCTGGACACAGCCCGCGGATGCCCGGCACCGGGGCTAAAAATCACCCTGTATCGTGTGTCTGGCAATTCACACAAAAAGCTCAGCGAACATGTCACCAATGCGGATGGTCGCACCGAAACACCCCTTCTGACCGGCAAGGCCTTCAAACCCGGCTCTTATGAGCTGATCTTCTGTGCGGGCGACTACCTGCGGGCCCTCGGCCTCACGGTCGAAGAGCCGCTGTTTCTTGACCAAATTCCGATCCGTTTTGGCCTGACCGATGGACACACACATTATCACGTGCCCCTGTTGCTATCGCCCTATGGCTATTCCACCTACCGAGGCAGCTGATCGCCCCCGCCCGTGCGCAGCACGGGTGCCCGGCCCAAGGCTATAATACGACGCGCCAGCGGCGTCTTCAGGCGCGGGAGCCCGCCGCCAGCGCAGCACGCGCCAAACCCTCAGCGATGTGCACAGCGTCCTGCATCTGCACCGCCATAGCATCCATAAACAATCGGGCCTTGGGGTCCTGATGGCGACGATGGGCATACAGACATGCCATCTGTACGGGCACTGGCGGCGTGTGCACTGCCACGGGCACCAACTGCCCCGCCGCCAGCTGCTCTGCCACCTCAAACACCGGCTTCAATGCAATGCCCTCACCGGCCACCGCCCAATCCGTCAGCACATCCCCATCGTCACATTCATGACGGCCAGAAACCGCAAAGCGGCGCGGACCACTGTCGGTTTGCAACTGCCATTGAAACTCACGCGCACCGGGAAACCGCAAATTCAAACAATTGTGCCCCTGTCGCAGCAGGTCCTCGCCGGTTTGTGGCAGGCCTTTGCGCGCAATATACGTAGGCGCTGCACACAAGACCCGCTGACACTCTGCAATTTTGCGCATGCGCAGCGCGCTGTCGGCGGGCTGTTCCAGAATAAACGCCATATCCAGCCCCTCCCCGGTCAGGTCCAAGTCCCGATCCGACAGACGTAGGCGCACAGTCACCTCGGGATAGCGTTCCAAAAACGCAGGGACCAAAGGCGCTATCAACCGTCTGCCCACCCCCAAAGGCGCAGCCACAAACAGATCACCACGCGGGGTTTCTGTCAGGTCCATCACCTGCGCCTCAGCAGCGTCCACCGCTTCCAGCACCGCCAATGCACCGGGATAAAAGGCACGTCCCTGTTCCGTGGCCGACAGGTTCCGTGTGGTGCGCTGAAACAATCGCGCGCCCAAATGATCCTCAAGCTGGGAAATCCGCGACGATGTCACCGCGGGTGAAATGCGCAAATCACGGCCAGCTGCAGACATGGACCCCAGCTCATAGACGCGCACAAAAGTACGAATGGTATCGAGGTAAGACATTATTCCAAAAATTTTGATACTGTTGAGGTTTCTTAGGGAATACCGAAGAATAAGGGCCTTGCCTAGACTGAGCGGCACAACACAGCGGAGGCAGACAAGATGTGGGATTTAACCCTGTGGTGGGAATGGCTGAGCTTTGCGGCGCGCTGGCTGCATGTGATCACCGCAATTGCCTGGATAGGTTCGTCGTTTTACTTCATCGCGCTGGATCTCGGCCTGAACCGCAACATTCCCGGCCCGGCCGATGGCGAAGAATGGCAGGTCCATGGCGGTGGGTTTTACCACATCCAGAAATATCTGGTCGCCCCCGCGCGCATGCCCGAACATCTGACCTGGTTCAAATGGGAAAGCTACGCCACCTGGCTGTCCGGCTTTGCCTTATTGGCCATTCTGTATTGGGCGCAGGGCGAATTGTATCTGGTAGATCAGTCCAAGACCGATCTTGATCTATACGAAGGTGCTTTACTGTCTGCCGCCGTCCTTGCATTGGGATGGTTGGTCTATAACAGCCTGTGCCAGTCCCGTTTGGCCGAACGCCCTGGCCTGTTGATGGGGCTGTTGTTTTTGCTGCTGGTCGGGCTGGGCTATGGGCTCAATCAGGTGTTCACGGGCCGCGCCATGATGCTGCATCTGGGAGCGTTTACCGCCACCATCATGAGCGCAAACGTCTTTTTCATCATCATCCCAAACCAGAAAATTGTGGTGGCGGATCTAAAGGCCGGCCGCAGCCCGGACCCAAAATACGGAAAAATCGCCAAACTGCGGTCGACCCATAACAACTATCTGACCCTGCCTGTCATATTCTTGATGCTGTCCAATCACTACCCTCTGGCCTTTGCCAGCCAATACAACTGGCTGATCGCCGCGCTGGTGTTTTTGATGGGAGTGACAATCCGGCATTATTTCAACACGCTACACGCCAAAGGCGGCCCACTGCGCTGGACCTGGGGCGTCACAGTGCTGTTATTTCTGGCGATCATCGCATTGTCCGCAGCAGGCCGCGAACACGAGGGGGATGATCTGGCGCTCACCGGGTCTGCGCTGATCCTGTCACAGACGCCGGGGTTCGACGCGGTGCAACAAACCGTATCCGGCAATTGCAGCATGTGTCATGCGCGCGCACCGCTGTATGATGGCATTGGCCGCGCTCCCAAAGGTATTTTTCTGGAGACCGCCAACGACATCGCCCGCAATGGGCGCGCGATCTATCTTCAGGCGGGGCTGACCACTGCCATGCCTCCGGCCAATCTGACCTATATGGAACCAGAAGCGCGGGCTGAGATCCGGCGCTGGTATCGCGCCGCGGATCTGCGGGGATTGGGGAAACTGTAAACAACGGGCGCGTGGGGGGATGAATGCATTGCATTCCCCGGCTGCATTGACAAAAGTGGGCGCATGATATTTTGCGCCAACTTCCTGCATTTTGCAGATCTGGGATGCCGGCGCCCGGAGTTCCAGACACTGATATGACTGTATTATTGACCCTGTTTGCCGTGTTTGGCCGCAACCACCCGGTTCCTGCCAAACCGGCGCCGCTGTCCGCTGTGGCACGCCGTGTTGCAGTCGTAGCTATTGTACTTATGTCTGCGGCGGTGGTGCCCGTCACCCTGGCACAGGCTGAACCAGCCGCTCAGCCCAAAGCGGCGCTGCAATTTGACACCACAGACGCCAGCAAAGACCTGCGCGCCCGTTTGATCCAGACCTCGGCCACCGTCGAAACCCGCAAGAATCCAACGGCTGAAGTGCAGGTACTCCTCGCAGCGGCCCTAGCAGATTATCGCAGCTTTGTGCAGGTGCTTTACGACGCGGGCTACTTTGGTCCGACGGTTCACATCCGCTTTGATGGTCGTGAGGCGGCAGCAATCAATCCGCTGCAAGTGCCGGCACGGGTCAACAAGGTGAACATCCAGATCACTCCTGGTCGACGCTTTAATTTGGGCACTGCCCGTGTGGCCCCCCTACCCCGACAAGACCGCAGCGTTTTGCCCAACGGGTTTGAAACTGGCGCGCCCGCGTCAACGGGGCTGTTGCGCGACGCGGCTGCCGAGGGTGTCACAGCCTGGCGCAAAGACGGGCACGCCAAGGCGGCAGTGATTGGACAGCGCATAACCGCACGCCACGCCGCGGCAGAGCTGGATGCTGACATACGCCTGTCACCCGGTCCCCGCCTAAACTTTGGAACCTTACGGATCAACGGCACATCCGGCGTGCGCGCTGACGCCATTCGCCGCATCGCCGGCCTGCCCAAGGGCGCGCAGTTTCATCCCGACACCATTGCCACCGCGTCTGAACGTCTGCGGCGCAGCGGCGCCTTTTCCAGCGTAGTATTGCGCGAGGCCGAGGCCATTTCGCCAGACGCCACATTGGACATCATTGCCAATATCGAAGACCTCCCCAAACGACGTCTGACATTTGGGGTTGAGCTCAGCTCTTCTGACGGGGTTGAGCTGAACACCAGCTGGACCCACCGCAATCTTCTTGGCGGGGCCGAACGACTGCGCTTTGATGCAAGACTACGCGGCATCGGCGGCGCGTCAGATCTGGATGGACGCATAGGTCTGCGATTGGATCGCCCCGCCACGCTTGGCCCCGATGACAACCTGTTTTATCTGGCCGAGGTCGAGCGACTGGACGAGGAACACTACACCGCCCTACGTGGCATTGGCACGATTGGCGTGCGCCGGATTTATTCTGATCAGCTGACTGGCGAGGCCTCGGTTGGCTTTGCCAGTGTCTTGGCCACCGATGCCTTTGGAAAACGCCGTTTCAAATACGCGCTGGCACGGGTGCGGGCAGAATACGATCGCCGCGACTCTGCCGTCAGCGCCACTACGGGCAGTTTTCTGGCATTACAGGCGCAGCCGTTTTTGGGGTTGGATGGCACCGCATCAGGTGTTCAGGTCACAGGGGACGGTCGATACTATCGCAATTTGATTGCCAACGGGCGACTGGTTTTTGCAGGTCGGGTGCAACTGGGATCGACGCTGGGCCCTGCGTTTTCAGAGGTTTCCCCAACGCTGGGTTTCTTTTCCGGCGGCGCTGGCACGGTGCGGGGGCATGAATTTCAATCCCTTGGCGTGCCCGTCGGCACCGACACGGCAGGAGGGCGTGGCTTTTTGGGCCTGTCGGCAGAACTGCGTGGCAGGCTCAGCGATACCATATCTTTGGTGGGGTTTTATGATGTAGGGCTGATCGACAGAGACAGCCTTATCAGTTCCAACTCCAGCCGCCACGCCGGGGCTGGAGTTGGGGTGCGCTATGATCTGGCGGGGATTGGCCCCTTGCGCGTGGATTTTGCCGTCCCCATTGACGGAGACCGCACCGACGGATTGCAGTTTTACATTGGTGTGGGGCAGGCCTTTTGATGCGGATCTTGCGGTATATATTAACGATTTGGCTGGCCGTGGGCGTGTTGCCCCCCGCCACGCAGGCCCAAGAGCGTCTCTCCACCGAGGAAAGCGGCGGCATGTTGGTCGATTTCCTTCAAAACCAACTGTCGGGTGAAAACCGCGACATCCGGGTTGAGGGGCTGACCGGGGCGTTTTCATCAAAAGCGCAGCTGGACCGTTTGACCATCGCCGATACCCAAGGGGTCTGGCTGGTGATCGAAGACGCCACATTGGATTGGACCCGCAGCGCCCTGTTGCGCGGGGCCTTCACGGTCAATGAGTTGAGCGCGCGCCGCATCGCCATTCTACGTGCCCCCTTGCCAACGCCCGCCGACCCTGCCCTGCCCGCCCCCGAAGCAACACCCTTTCGCCTGCCAGAGCTGCCGGTTTCGATCCTGCTAAAGGATCTAAAGATCGATCAGATCGAACTCGGGGCCGCCTTGGCCGGGGCAGACGCCGCCCTCTCGCTGAAGGGGCGGATCGAGCTGGCCGATGGGGCGCTGGATGTGGATCTTTTGGCGGATCGTCTGGACCGCCCCAAAGATCGGCTGAAACTGCTGGCGCAATATGACAATCAGACGGAACAGATCACACTGGACCTCGCGCTGACCGAAGGGGCCGAGGGCCTGTTGGGCACGGCGTTGGACGTGCCGGGACGACCCGCGCTGGATCTGACACTGGCCGGACAAGGGCCGGTTTCAGAATTCACAACACAACTGCGATTTGCCACAAATGGTCAGGACCGCCTGACCGGTGATCTGCACCTAACACGCAGTGCAACGGCTGATGGGGCTGCGGTGCCGGGGCTGACCTTTCGTGCGGATCTCAACGGTAACATAGATCCCTTACTACCCGTTGAATATCATCCGTTTTTTGGCCCAGACCTGCGCCTGCGCGTCAAAGGCGAGACCTATGAAAATAATAGCATCGCCCTTCACTCCCTGGCGCTCAGCAGCCGCGCGCTGCGGCTGGCGGGCAGCTTATCTGCCGCCAATGGCGAACTAAAAACCGCCAATCTGCGCGCGTCAATTGTCCCGCCCGCAGGACAAGCACAGGTTATTCTGCCTGTGCCGGGCGGTGAAACCTTGGTATCTCGGTTGAACCTGACAGCGCAGAAATCTGCGGGGGCTGATTGGGCCGTTGCTGCCGACATGCAGGAATTTTCTCGCCCGGATGTGCACATTGCCAATGCCACCGTGCGCGGCACTGGAACCCTGCAACACCACCCGTTTCAATTGGACGCCGACGTCCATCTGATGGCTGCGGGGCTCGCCCTTGCGGATCCTGGCTTGGCCGAGGCGGTCGGCGACCACCTTGCGGCACAGACCACGCTGCGGTTCACACAATCCAAAGCGCGCGCATCGCAGCTGTCACTGATCGGCGACACCTATGCGCTGCGCGGAGATCTAGGATTTTCAGGTCTACAGGATGGGCTGGCAATTCAGGTCGACCTAATAGGTGACGTCGCAGATCTGAGCCGGTTTCAAACGCTGGCAGGCCTGCCGCTGAACGGTGGGGCCCTGGGCCATCTGCGCGGAAATGTTGTGCCGTTAAGTGGTGGCTTTAACATCGAGCTGACCGCAGACGGCCGCGATTTGGAAATTGGGTCTGCGCAGATTGACCCGCTGATCGCCGGAGCTTCTTCTGTGCAGATCAAGGCGACGCGCGACGCTGACGGGCTTCTGTTGGACCTGTTCGACCTGAAAACAACTGCACTGACGGCACAGGCCAGCGGTACGCTGGACAGCGCCGCAGGTGGTTTGACGTTAAAGGCCGCATTGGATGACCTGGGCCGTCTGGTGCCACAGGCCCGTGGTCCGGTTGAACTGACGGCTGATGTAACCCGCGCGGGTGCTGCGCTCAGCGGCGCGGCCCGTCTGACCGCACCTTTGGCCACCACGGCCACGCTGGAGGGAACACTGGCGCAAAACGGCACTGCGGATCTAAAATTTTCCGGCACGCTTGGGCGGCTGGAAGACTTGGTCGCAGAACTGCCCGGCGCCCTGCGCGCCACAGGCACCGCAAAACGCACCGATGGGCAATGGCAGATCACCAGCCGCGCCACCGGTCCCGGCGATATGGCCGCGACAATCAGCGGCAACTGGGACGAGGCCCGCGGGCACGCCGCGCTGACCAGCACGGGTTCGGTACGTCTGGGCGTGGCCAATGCGCTATTGGCCCCCAATTTGGTCAGTGGCAAAGCCGCCTTTGACCTCGCGCTAACAGGCCCACCGGTGCTGCGCTCTCTCAGCGGGAAGATCCGCACCCAAGACGCCCGACTGGTGCTGCCCGGCGCGCGCCAACAGCTGAATGGGATCAACGCTGACATCACCCTGTCCGGCGAACGCCTGAACCTGCAAGTCAACGCCAGCCCACGCGACGGCGGGCAAATCCAAATCACCGGTCCAGTGGCCTTAGCTCCCCCATTTGAGGGCGCACTTGCGATTGCCCTGAACGACCTGATTTTGCGCGACAACCTGTCGTATGAAACAACATTGTCAGGCGCGCTGAATCTGTCGGGGGCCTTGGCACAAACTCCGCTGTTGAGCGGGCAAATTGACGTTCAGGAAACCGTATTTAATCTGGCCTCCGCCGGTGGCGCGGTCAGCGCGGCCCCCATCCCAGAGATCCAACACATCGGCGAACCCGGCGCGGTGCGCAAAACCCGCGACCGCGCCGGGCTGTTGCACACCGGAGGTGGAGCTGCCGCTCCATTGGCGCTTGATCTGTTGATCCGTGCACCCAATCGGATCTTTGCACGGGGGCGCGGGTTGCGCGCCGAACTGGGCGGCGAAATTCAAGTGCGTGGCACCAGCGCCGCGCCAGAGCCCGCCGGACAGATCGGATTGCTGCGCGGCACTTTTGATATTCTGGGGCGCCGCCTGACATTGGACGACGGGCAGATCACATTGCTGGGCAGTTTGGTGCCGTATCTCTCCTTCACTGCCTCAACCACCACAGATCAGGGCAGCGCCACGCTCACACTGGAAGGCCCTGCGAACGCTCCCACATTGGAAGTCACAGCAGACCCCAATCGCCCCAGTGAAGAGGCCCTGGCCCTGCTGCTGTTTGGCGACAACGTGCAAGACCTGTCCCCCTTGGCGCTCGCGCGCCTTGCGGCCTCGGCGGCAACGCTCAGTGGACGTGGCGGCGGCGTGGACAAAGCCCTGCGCGAGGGCACCGGCGCTGAAACTGTGGATTTGGGCGTGGACAGCCTTGGCGCGGGCCAATTGGGGCTGGGCGGGTATGTGTCGCAAAATGTCTATACAGATTTGAACGTCAACAGCCGCGGCGACAGCGAAGTGTCCATCAACCTTGATCTAAGCCCCAGCGTGACCGTGACCGGTACGGCGGACAGCGCCGGTGAAACCGGGGTTGGGATCTTTTTTAAACGCGATTACTAAACCAGCCCAAAGGACGACGCATGGCCCCGACGGCACCTGAACAAACAATTGACGCGGTGGTGATTGGCCGCAACGAAGGGCCGCGCCTGCTGGCCTGCCTGACCTCCTTGCGTGGTCAGGTGCGGCGGCTGATCTATGTCGACAGCGGCTCCTCTGATGGATCACTGACCCGCGCACGGGATCTGGGCGCTGAGGTTGTTGAACTGGATCTGTCGAAACCCTTCACCGCAGCCCGCGCCCGCAACGCAGGCCTTGCCAAACTAGACGGCGAGGGGCTGGTGCAAATGATCGACGGAGATTGCACCATAGATCGGGAATGGATCTCTAAAGGAGCGGCCTTTTTGGCAGAGAACCCCACGGTTGCTGTGGTCTGTGGCCGCCGTCGCGAGCGACATCCCGGCGCCACGGTCTATAATCAGTTGTGTGATGAAGAGTGGGACACCCCTGTTGGCGCGGCCAAAGCCTGCGGCGGGGATGCCTTGATGCGTCTTGGCGCGGTGCGAGCGGTCGAGGGGTATCGCGAGACGTTGATTGCCGGAGAAGAGCCGGAACTGTGTCTGCGTCTGCGCCATGCGGGCTGGCAAATCTGGCGACTGGATGCGGATATGACGCTGCATGACGCACAGATGAAACGATTTGGCCAGTGGTGGCAGCGCAGTCGTCGGGCCGGACATGCCTTTGCCGAGGGGGCCAGATTGCACGGAGCCCCACCGGACCGCCACTGGGTCAGTGAAACGCGGCGTGCGCTCCTATGGGGCTGGGTGTTGCCAACGACAATTGCTGTGATCGCCGCATTTGAGCCATGGTTTGGCGCGGCAGCAGCGGTATATCCACTGCAATACATCCGGCTGAGCCGCCGCATGGGCGCACGATCCGCTTTGTTCAGTATGATTGGCAAGTTCGCCGAAGCGCAGGGCGTGATTGAATATCACGTCAATCGTCGGCGCGGCCGCGGTCGTGGGATCCTTGAATATAAATAGCCGCTTGCTCATTGCGCAGCTCTAACGCGCGCCACAGCTGCTGCGGTAATATCGCCAGACATTTTATGTAGCGGGGTCCCAACCGCAAAGGGTTGCTGAGCGCGCGCCAAAGCCATTCCAGTGCCAGATTGCGCACCCACTGCGGCGCCCGTTTCTGATGCGACCCAAGGAAATCCAGACCTGCACCAACAGAGGCAAAGCCAACGCTGGGTGCCAGTCCGCGGCCCCGTTGCGCGATACGTTCCTGCTTTGGGGCACCCAAGGCCAGGAAACACAGACCAATTTGACGCGTTTCCAGCTCTTGCAGGATCCGCGCGGCTTCTTCGCCTTCGGGGTCCAATTTACCCGGCGCATGTGTCCAGGTCACCCGCAAGCCCGGTACGCGCTGCGACAGCACGCGCTTTGCATCTTCCAGCGCTTCTGTGGTGCTGCCAACAAACGCAACGGGTACATCGGCGCTGGCCGCCCATTCGCAAAGGGGCTGCACCATATCCGAGCCCGGCATGCGCTGCACCGGACGGCGGGCAATCTGCGACAGCCAGACAATCGGATGACCGTCGGCAACCACCAAGTCCTGCGCCTGATAGGTTTTCACAAATGACGGAGACGCCGCCATTTTCACAAGGTGATCAAGATTGATTGTGGCAAGCGAAAAGCCAGTACGCGTGCGCAATCGCTGCAACACCTTCTGGCGCAGAGCCGTCCGGTTTGCCACGTTCACATCAACGGTTTTTCCCCAAAAGTGAAATTCCACGCTGCTTTCCCCCGCGTCCTAACTTCCAACCACACCCGCCCCCAAGCGGTCTCATCAAAACAACACAAAGCTAAGGAAATGACAGCTACAAATAAGTGTGAACTTTAATATCAAAAGGCGTATAACCCCTTTTGGGTCATAACACAGGTGCGTTTCAGCCATGCCAAATTCTGTTGCCTATTTGATGCTTATGGCCTGGCCCCTGGCATCGGTAATGATGTTCTGGCGGCTGCCAACGGAACGCGCAATTTTATGGTGCCTGATCGCCGGTTACCTGATTTTGCCACCTGTTGCTGAATTCGATTTACCGCTGGTTCCGGATATGGACAAAGCAACGATTCCCTCAGTCATGGCCTTTGTTTTATGCGTTTTGATGGTGCGGCGACCGGTTTCGCTATGGCCCCGGCACCCCGCCGCCCGCCTATTGTTGGTGCTGTTTGTGCTGGGTGTTATCCCCACCGTCATTACCAATACAGATCCCCTAATTTTTCAGGTAATGGCGGGATCAGATCCCATCGTATTTCTGACCAATATGATCCCCGGTATGAAATTGCGAGACTTGGGATCGGTGGTGATCAACCAATTAATAGTTGTTTTACCTTTTTTTCTGGCCCGTCGGCATTTGTCGACAGTTGAGGGACAAAGGGAGATCGCAGTCGCGATTGTTGCAGCAATTTTAGCCTATTCCGTCTTGGGCCTGATCGAAATTCGCCTGAGTCCGCAGATGAACGTCTGGATCTATGGATTCTTTCAGCACGATTTCAGCCAGACCATCCGACAGGGTGGCTATCGTCCTTTGGTCTTTCTAGAGCACCCTTTGTGGTTTGCGCTGTTCGTCACCTACGCGCTGTTTTGTGCCACAGTGTTGTTCCGCGAAGCGCCCGGACGGGATCGGGTGCGCAAAGGTATCGTACTCTTTTACCTTTTGGTGCTGCTCTACCTGTGCAAAAGCCTCGCGACGCAGCTGTATGCGCTATGTCTTATCCCTGTGCTCCTGTGGGCACCGCTGAAATGGCAGCTTAGACTGACGTTGCTGCTGGGGGCCGTGGCGGTGATTTATCCGATGCTCCGCAATCTGGATTTGATCCCAACCGAGGCCATTCTGGCCTTTATCGAACCCTACAGCGCGGACCGGGCCCAATCGCTGGGCTATCGGTTTTCAAATGAAGAACTGATGCTGAACCGCGCCGAAGAAAAACCGTGGTTTGGCTGGGGGGGCTGGGGGCGCAATCTGGTGCGCCATCCGGAAACTTCGCTCATTGTTTCGGTGCCGGACGGGCGCTGGATCATCGTATTTGGGTCGTTTGGCTGGCTGGGGTACATCGCGGAAATGGGCATGCTAACCTTTCCGATCTATTTGCTGTGGCAGCAGGTGCGGCGTAGGGATCCGGCCACCGTGTCGCCCTATATTGGCGCAATCGTGATGATGCTTGCCGCTACATTGATGGATATGTTGCTAAACGCCACGCTGATCCCTTTCACCTGGTTGTGTGCGGGATCTATTTTGGGCTACGCGGAGCGTCTGAAATATCCGGCGCTGTTTGAAAAACCGCGCGCCCTTTTTGATGGAAAACAAGTGATTGGAACCACAAGTGACGCACCGCAGCATCGAAGCGTTATGTAGCGCCACAGTTTTTTCACACTTTGGGCCGCATTACTCACAATGCGCCCTTATCCGGGCCGCAAATTTTTCATAGGTCCTTAACGCATGTGTAAGGGGTAAATTGGTCTGATGGTGGTATTCGGACGCAAGTGTATTGCGACACACTCGTCTCTTGGCGGACGAGGCTTTGAATCCATGCGCGTTCAGGCCCGCCGCCTGCTGGGCCCAGAAGGGCTGCACATTGGTGCCTCACAAACAAAACTTGGAAGTGCGACATGACAACTGGTGATGTGGAATTGGGCCTGTCTGGTGCAGATGATATAGCCATTGTAGGCCTTTCGGTCGCGGTTCCCGGCGCGGACAGCGCAGCGCAATACTGGCACAACCTGAAACATGGCATTGGCGCCATTGAACGGCTGGACGAAGAGACGCTGCGCAAGTCCGGCGAACGTCCGGCGTTGATGGCGGACCCCAATTATGTCCCCGCCACCGCACGCCTGCCCGGCTTTGATATGTTTGACGCGGAATTCTTTGGGTTCTCCCCAAAAGAGGCCGCCATTCTGGATCCCCAGCATCGCAAGTTCCTAGAGGTCGCCTGGGAAGCAATGGAACAGGCCGGACACCCCCCCGAAAGCCTGAATGGTCAGGTCGGCGTTTACGCAGGCTGTGGCATGGGCAGCTATTTCTATTTCAACATCTGTTCCAATCCCGGCCTGTTGGATGACGTCGGCATGTTCTTGTTACGCCACACGGGCAACGACAAAGATTTCCTGACCACCCGCGCCAGCCATGTGTTTGATTTGCAAGGCCCGTCGGTCAATATCCAAACCGCCTGCTCTACCTCATTGGTGGCCGTACATTACGCCTGCAAAGCCCTGCGTGAGGGCGAATGCAATATGGCACTGGCTGGTGGCGTCACGATCGAGCTGCCCCAAGATCGTGGATATCTGTACAAAGAAAACGAAGTGCTCTCGCCTGACGGAGAATGCCATGCCTTTGACCACCGCGCCCAAGGCACGGTGTTTGGGTCCGGCGCTGGCGCGGTGGCGTTGCGTCGCCTGGAAGATGCCATTGCCGATGGGGATCATATCTGGGCGGTGATCAAAGGATCCGCCATTAACAATGATGGCGCCGACAAAGCCGGGTATCTGGCCCCGTCTGTAGGCGGTCAGGTCAAGGCGGTTCAGGCCGCCCTGCAGGCCGCCGATGTGGCAGCTGACACCATCGACCACGTAGAATGTCACGGCACCGGCACCTATCTGGGTGATCCCATTGAAATTTCCGCCCTCACCGAGGCCTATCGTGCCAGCACGGCGGATGTGGGCTATTGCCGCGTTGGCTCGGTGAAAACCAACATCGGCCATCTGGATACCGCCGCGGGCATTGCGGGCCTTACCAAAACCGCATTGGCGCTGCACCATCAGGCGCTGCCGCCTTCGTTGGGGTACGAGGCCCCCAATCCGGCGATCGATTTTGAAACCTCGCCCTTTAAGGTGAACGAGGCCCTGCGCCCATGGGTGTCGCACAAAGGCCCCCGTCGGGGCGCGGTCAACGCGCTTGGCGTGGGGGGCACCAACGCCCATGCCATTCTAGAGCAGGCCCCCAATCGCGGCGCGTCAGATGAGAGCGATTTTCCCTTTCATATCCTATGTCTGTCCGGCCAATCCAAAGCCGCGCTGGAGGCCAACACGGCTGCGCTGGCGCACCACCTGCGTTCCAACCCGGACCTGGATCTCGCCGATGTCTCCTTTACCCTAAAGGAGGGGCGCCGGGGGTTTGCCAAACGTCGGGTGCTGGTTGCCGAAACCGCGACCGAGGCCGCACAAGCGCTGGAAGCGCTAAACCCGCGCGAAGTGTTCACCCATGATCACCTTGGCCCCGATCCGGAGGTGGTGTTCATGTTCCCCGGCGGCGGCGCGCAATATGCGGGCATGGCGCGGGATCTGTATGAAACCGAGCCAGTCTTTGCAGACTGGATGGAGCGCGGAATAGGCCATCTGCAACCGCAGCTGGACTATGATCTGCGTGCGCTGTGGCTGCCGGATGAGGGCGCAGAAGAGGCTGCAAACGCCGCCCTGCAAAAACCATCTGTGCAGCTGCCACTGATCATGATGGTGGAATATGCGCTGGCGCAGCTCTGGATCAGCTGGGGGGTACAGCCCGCCGCCTTGGTGGGCCATTCCATGGGCGAAAACACCGCCGCCTGTCTGGCGGGTGTGCTGTCATTTGAAGACTGTCTTGATTTGGTTCTGCTGCGTGGTCGCCTGTTTGACCGCGTGCCAGCGGGCGGCATGTTGTCGATCTCGCTGCCGCTGGCCGAGGTACAGGCCCGGATCAGCCCCGATCTTGATATTGCCAGCGTGAATGCGCCCGGGCTGACGGCCGTTTCCGGCCCGCAAGCCGCGCTAGACGCGCTGGCGGCGGAATTGCAGGCTGACGACATCGATCACCAACGCATCGCAATCGATATTGCAGCCCATAGCCGGATGCTCGAGGGGATCTTGGGCGAATATAGCGCGTTTTTGCGCGGGCTGGATCTGCACCCGCCGCAGATGCCCATTCAATCCAATCGCACCGGCGCGCAGCTTCGCGATGATCAGGCCACTGATCCCAACTATTGGGTGGAACAGCTGCGCAATACCGTGCTGTTTGCCGATTGCATCAGCGCGCTTGCACAAACCAAGAACCGTGTGTTTCTGGAGGTTGGCCCCGGCAAGGCGCTCAGCTCTTTGGCGCAGATGTCGCCCGACGTGAAAACAACACAAGTCCTGTCGTCCTTGCGGCACCCGGATCAGGACGTGATGGATGACGCCTATTTCTTTGGCGTGATTGGCCGTTTGTGGGCCTGCGGCGTCACCGCCGACTGGGATCAAATCTGGGGGGAGGCCAAACGCCATCGCCTGCCCCTGCCCACCTATGCCTTTCAGCGCAGCCGGTATTTCATAGAACCCGGAGTGCAGCGCGTTTCACCCGACCAGTCGCCCCCCGTCCGCCACGATGATATGGCCAACTGGGGCCATCGCCCGGCCTGGCGACCGCAGCTGGCGGATTGCGAAATTGACGTCGCGCAGGATCTGGCCGAAAGCCCCAAACGTTGGCTGATTTTTGAAGACGATCTGGGCCATGCACAGCGCGTCACCGCGCAGCTGCGGGCCGCTGGCCATCACGTGGTGACGGTACAGCCCGGCGACACCTATGCGCAATTGGACCAAGACCATTTTGTACTGCCTCCCGAACAGGGGCGGTTTGGCTATGACGCGCTGCTGGCAGATCTGGCCGAGGCCGACGCCCTGCCCGATCATATCGCCCATTTCTGGCTGGTCACCGATGGGGAAACCTTCCGGCCCGGATCGTCCTTTTTTGATCGAAACCTTGAGATGGGGTTTTATGCGCTGACAGCCTTGGGGCAGGCGCTTGGCAATGTGGATCTGACTGCACCGGTGCGCCTGAGCGTTTTCACCACAGGTGCGGCGCAAACCCGCAACGAAGCGCTGCCCTATCCGGAAAAGGCGATGATCTCTGGCCCGCTTGGGGTGATCCCACGTGAATTGCCCGGCGTGATCTGCGCACATATCGACATAGAGCTGCCCGCCCCGGTCGGCCTGATCGACAGCCTGCGTGGGGTTTCACCAGACGATCTGACCTCCCGCCTGCTGGAAGAACTGATGTCAGAAACACCCACAGATCTGGCGGCCTGGCGGGGCGACAAGCGGTTTGCACAGATCTGGCGTGCCCAGCCCCTGCCCGCCGCGGACACGGCGCAGTTTCGGACCGGCGGCAATTATCTGATCACCGGTGGTTTTGGCGGCATCGGTCTGACCTTGGCGGCACATCTGATGTCCACTTATGGGGCAAATGTGGCCCTTCTGTCGCGAGACGATCTGCCCGCTCGGGATATGTGGGCGTCTTATTTGGCCAGTCATAGCCCGGCCAACCGAACCGCGCAGCGTATACGGGCGATTCAGGCCCTCGAAGCGAGCGGCAAAGGCGCCGTTCTGCCGCTGGCCGCAGATGTCTGTAACAGTGGACAGATGCGCCGCGCAGTTGACCAGATGGAGGCGCGGTTTGGTCCAACAACGGGCGTGATCCACGCCGCGGGACACATCAACGACGGCCCATTGCTGGCCAAGACCGAAGACCAGATCGCACAGGTCTTTGCGCCAAAAGTCAGCGGATTACGGGTTCTGGACACGCTGTTTCCCGATGGCACTCTTGAAATGATGCTGCTGTGTTCATCCTCGTCTACGGCAACACGGCCCGCAGGGCAGGTGGATTATGTGGCTGCCAATGAATTCCTGAATGCCTGGGCACGGCATCGCGCCCAAGGGACCACCCGCGTTGTCGCGTTGGACTGGGGCGTTTGGGGGGATGTTGGCATGGCCGCGGAGGCAATGGCGGCCCGGTTGGGCACCACCGGTCCAAGCGAACGCACCCCCTGCCCGCGCGCCTTGCTGGAGACACGTGGGTTTGACGCGTTTGGAAACCGGATATTTGCCAAGACCTTCTCGACGCAGGATTGGCTGATCGACGAACACCGCACCCGCGCAGGTGTTGCGCTGATCCCCGGCACCGGGGTGCTGGCGCTGATCACCGAAGCCCTTGCGGACATGGGGGTCACGTCTGGATTTGACCTGTGTGATCTGTATTTTCTGCGGCCATTCGTGGTACAAGAAGCGACCCCACGCGAACTGATCTTGCGGTTTGAACCACGCGACAACGGGTATGAGGTCGGCGTTTATGCGGTGGGCGACGCGGGGCTGGCGCGCATTGCTGAAACGCATGTTGCATTGGACAGTCGAGACGCGCCCACGCCATTGGATCCACAAGAGATATTCAGCCGATGTCCGGTGGTGCAGGCTCCGGTGGCGGGCCGTCTGACCTCGCCGCAGGATGCACATCTGGCGTTCGGCCCGCGCTGGGATGTTCTGACACATTGCGCCCGTGGTACGCGCGAGGGGCTCGCACGGCTGCACATTGCCAAGAGCGCCGAGGATGACAATTGTGCGCTGCATCCGGGATTGATGGACCTGGCCACCGGCTGGGCACTGGATTTGGTGCCGCACTATCAAGGCAACGCTCTATGGGTGCCGGTATCATATGGGCGGATCCAAGTGCACGCCCCCCTGTCCGCAGAAATCCTCAGCCATATGCGTCTGATAGAGGCCAGCAATGACGGCTTTGCCCGATTTGACATTAGTTTGAGTGATCCAACGGGCGCAGTACTGGTCGACATTCAGGGGTTTCAGATGAAACGCCTGCCCGCCGGGTTTGAACCTGCACCGGATGAAAGCGCAGACGTCAGCGCGTCTGATCTGGGACTGGCTCCAAGGGGCAACGCCATCCCGTTGTCAGCGGACGAACAACGCCTGCAATATGCATTAATAAATGGGATCCTATCATCCGAGGCCCCGGCTGCGCTAGAACGGGCTTTGGCCACTGGGCGCTCGCAGGTTCTGGTGTCTTCTCTGGATCTGCCCAGCCTGATTGCGCAGGCACAACACTCCACGGCAGAAACGGACGCAAGCCAAAGCTTTGAACGGCCCGAACTGGAGGCGGAATTTGTTGCCCCCCGCACGCCGGTTGAAGAAGAGCTAGCGGGTTTGTTTGCGGCCCTCCTGGGGGTTTCCCAGATCGGCATCGATGATAGTTTCTTTGATCTTGGCGGGCATTCCCTGATTGCGGTGCGCCTTTTCGCCCAGATCAAACGCGCCTTTGATGTCGAGTTCCCCCTATCAGTGTTGTTTGAAGCGCCAACCGTCGCGGGATTGGCACAAAAGATTGGCCTGCGCTCGAAGACTGCCGCGTCTGATGACAACGGTGGCGTGACCGAGGCCACGCCGGATCGACCCGCATTCAAATATCTGGTGCAGCTACACCCGGGCAACGGAACCGATCGTAAGCCTTTGTTTATTGTGGCGGGGATGTTTGGCAACGTATTGAACCTGCGCCATCTGGCCCAGATGGTTGGCCAGGACCGTCCGGTCTATGGCGTACAAGCCAAGGGATTGATTGGAGACGAAGCGCCCCATAGCCGTCTGGACGCGGCCGCGTGCGATTATCTGACTGAAATCCGGCAGGTTCAACCCAACGGACCATATCTACTGGGTGGGTTTTCCGGGGGCGGGCTGACAGCCTATGAAATGGCACAGCAGCTTGAACGCGACGGAGAGGAAACCTCTGCGCTGATCTTGTTAGACACGCCTCTGCCATTGCGCCCTGCCCTAAGCACCCCAGACAAAGCCCTGATTAAACTGCACGAAATTCGTGCCAAAGGGCCAAAGTATGTTACCGAATGGGCCCGCAGCCGGATCCTGTGGGAAATTGAAAAACGGCGCGCCAAACCGGCAGAAACGGGCCAGCGCCCCGCCTTTAACAATCGCAAGATTGAACTCGCCTTTCGCGCGGCGTTGGAAGTCTATGATCTGCAACCATGGCGTGGCCCCGTGACCCTGCTGCGCCCGCCACTGGATCAGCATTGGCGCGTCTCGGGGGGCAATTGGGTCAGCCAAGCGCGCGAATATGTGTTTGCGGACAACGATTGGACCCATTGGGCACCTCGGGTTGAGGTCATCGAAGTCCCCGGTGACCATGACAGTATGGTCCTCGTGCCAAACGTGAGCGTGCTGGCGGCCGAGGTCAACCGCGTGTTGCGCGCCGCCGACTCGCAGCCCGCGCGCGCCCTGACCGCGACGGCAGCAGAGTAAAACATATGCAAAACGGCACAGTCCTGACCATCATCCTGAACTACAAAACCCCCGATATGACGCTAAAGGCGGCTGCGGCCGCCCGCGCGGCCATGGCGCAGATACCCGGCGAAATTGTCATTGTTGACAATGGGTCTGAGGATGGCTCGTTCGAACAGATGGCATCCGCCGCAGATGCGTCCGGGTGGTGTGCTGATGGCCGCCTGCGGGTGGTGCAGTCGCCCGAGAACGGCGGTTTTGGTGCAGGCATGAATTTTGGCATGCGGGCCGGGCTGTCCGATGGCAGCGCACCTGATTTTTACTATTTACAGAACTCCGATGCGTTTCCCGAAGACACCACGATTTCGGCGCTGCGCGAGTTCATGATCACCACGCCAGATGCCGGCCTGGCCGGCTCTTTTGTGTGTGGTAACGATGGGACGCCGCATTCCACCGCTTTTCGCTTTCCCAGTTTGGCCGGCGAATTTGAAGGGGCCGCGCGCACCGGGCTGATCACCCGATTGTTGCCAAAGGCCGTGGTGGCGATGGAAACCCCAACCGTGGCCACACCGGTGAATTGGACCGCCGGGGCCAGCCTGATGCTGCGCCGCGACATGGTGGATGCGATCGATGGCTTTGATGAAACGTTCTTTTTGTACTTTGAAGAGACCGAGCTGTGCCACCGGGCCGCGCAGGCGGGGTGGCGCACGTATTTTGTACCCGACAGCCGGATCACACATGTTGGGTCCGTTTCGACGGGCATGAAAAAGTGGCAACGCACCCCGCAGTATTGGTTTGACTCACGGCAATACTATTTCACAAAAACCCGCGGGCCGGTTTATGCCTTGGGCGCGACGGTCGCCCGAATTCTGGGGCACGCCCTGTATGATTTGCGCCGCTTAGTGCAGCGCAAACCACAGGCGGACCCAGATCATTTTCTGCGCGATCTTATCGCCCATACGTTTGGCACACGGCGTCGCCCCGTGCGCGCACCTTCAGTCCGCTATATTCCTGTTGCAAAGGACCCAAAATGACCTCGTTCTCTGCTGTATTGATTGGTGATGAATCATTGTTGATCGGCTGTGCCGATGCGGTGCTGGCACGTGGGCATGTCATTGGCGCCGTGGTCACGGGCAACGCCGATATTCAGAACTGGGCCCAAACCCACGCGATCCCAACCTACACCAAAGCGGCAGAGGTTCCTTGCGCATTTGATTGGCTGCTCTCTATTGCCAACCTCACGATGATCCCTGCGGATGTTCTGGCGCGCGCAGGCAAGGGCGCGGTGAATTTTCACGACGGGCCGTTGCCCTATTATGCAGGGCTGAACACCCCCAACTGGGCGCTTCTGAACGGCGAAACCTCACATGGGATCACTTGGCATGTGATGGAACAAGAGGCGGACACCGGCGACATTTTGGCCCAGCGTGTGTTTGACATCGCCGCGGATGAAACTGCTCTGAGTCTCAATTCCAAATGTTATGCAGCGGCGATGGACAGCTTTGGCGAGGTGCTCAGCCAGCTGGAACGCGGGCAGCTGACTGGCACCGCACAAGACCTGAGCCAAAGGCGCTATTTTTCCAAGGCAGATCGCCCTGCCGCTGGCGGCCGGATCGATTTCGCCCAAGCACCTGACACGATTACACGATTGGTGCGGGCGTTGGATTTTGGCGATTATTGGAACCCGTTGTGCCTGCCTAAACTGGCCATCTCGGGGGACATCGTACTGGTGCGACGCGCCAAAGCCGTGACGGATACGCCGCCTGATGCAACGCTCGGCACGGTGATAGAAGTTGGCATAGACACGCTGACGGTGGCCTGTGCAGGCGGCGCAGTGCAGCTGTCAGGCGTTTCGCGATCAGATGGTGCACCGCTCACGCTGGACCGCCTTGTCACACCGGGGCTTATTTTACCCTTATTGTCGGCGACTGAGGCAACTGTGGTCACTGCCGCGCTGGCCGCGACCCAAAAAGGCGAAGCGCACTGGCGCGCGGCACTGGCGCAGATGCAGCCGCTCCCCGTGCCGCTTGCATCGCCACAAACGTTGCAGGCCACTGACGCGGTGGAGCGGTTTGAACTGGCTCTGCCAGCGGGTCTTAGCCCGCAGCAGGTGCTGGCCGCCTCCGCCATCTGGGCCCTGCGCAGCGCTGGGCAAGCAATTGGCGACATCGCCCTATCCACCCCGGCGACACCCGGACATGACGGGCTGATCAGCAATTGGGTGCCTGTTCAAATTGATCAACGCGAGGAGATCGCAGATCTGACGGATCGGCTGGGCGAAACCCTAGAGCGCGTTCAAACCCTTGGTGGTTTTCCCCATGACATTGTGGCGCGGGCGCCAGACCTGACACCTCATACGCCACCAGCTGTCGCCGTGCGCCTTGGTGTCGACGCGCCGCTGGCGACGGCGACCGCCACAGTGAGCTTGGTGGGTGGCTGCGCCAGCGTACATCTCAACCGTGCGGTGCTGGATGCAACCGCCTGCGATCTATTGGTGTCGCGCCTAAATCTAGTTTTGTCGACCCTAGCCAACCAGCCCCAGACACTGGTGAAATCTCTACCGTTTCTGCCTGAAGCCGAGCGTTGCCAGATCCTACAGGACTGGAACCAGACCGACACGCCGTATGATGCCAATGCAACCTTGCACAGCGGGTTTGAAACACAAGCCGCGGCAACGCCTGATGCGCCTGCACTGGTGTTTGAAGACCAAACTCTGAGCTATGCGGCGCTCAACGCCCGCGCCAACCAACTTGCACAGCACTTAAAAGATCAGGGTGTTGGCACGGGTGATCCCGTGGGCCTGTATGTGGCGCGATCGCCGGATCTGGTAATTGCAGCGCTGGCCATCGCCAAGGCAGGCGGAGCCTATGTCCCGCTGGACCCGGCCTACCCGGCCGACCGCATCGCGCATTATATCAGTGACAGTGGTACATCCCTGATCATCACGCAAACGGCGCTAAAAGCGGATCTGCCCAAACATTCTGCAGTGGTGGTCGACATGGGGCAGCTCTCTCTGTCTGACGCGCCTCTCAACAATGTCGACGGCGCTGCGACCGGGCAAGACTTGGCCTATTTGATCTACACGTCGGGCTCGACTGGCCTGCCCAAGGGTGTGATGGTCCGCCATTCTAACGTCGCCAACTTCTTTGCGGGCATGGATCAGCGCATCCCACATGCCCCTGGTGACAGTTGGCTGGCGGTGACCAGTCTGTCGTTTGATATATCGGTGCTGGAACTGTTCTGGACACTGTCGCGCGGTTTCAAACTGGTGCTGTCCAGCGATGAAAGCCGTCTGAACCTGTCCAACGCCCCGATCCTTCAGTCGGACAGAAAGATAGAGTTCAACCTGTTTTACTGGGGCAATGACGACGGCGCCGGCCCCAAGAAATACGAACTGTTGTTAGAGGGGGCCAAATTCGCTGATCAGCATGGGTTTAATGCGGTTTGGACGCCTGAACGGCACTTTCACGCCTTTGGTGGTCCCTACCCGAACCCCTCTGTAACCGGGGCTGCGGTCGCGGCTGTGACGCAAAACATCGGCGTGCGCGCGGGATCCTGTGTCGCCCCGCTGCACCATCCCGCACGCATTGCCGAAGAATGGGCGGTGATCGACAATCTGACCAACGGTCGTGCGGGCATCGGCTTTGCCTCCGGCTGGCAACCCGATGATTTTGTACTGCGCCCGGAAAACACGCCGCCAGCCAATAAACCGGCTCTGTTCGACAGCATCGAAACCGTGCGCAAGCTGTGGCGCGGCGAAGAGGTCGAATTCCCCCGAAAAGATGGTAGCCCGCACAAGGTGCTGTCACAGCCGCGTCCGGTATCGTCAGAACTGCCCGTCTGGGTCACAACCGCAGGCAATCCCGACACGTGGCGCGAGGCCGGGAAGATCGGCGCAAACGTCTTGACCCACCTATTGGGCCAAAGCATCGAAGAGGTCGCCGAGAAGATCCGCATCTATCACGACGCCCTGCGCGAGGCGGGCCATGATCCGGCGGATTATTCGGTGACGCTCATGCTGCACACCTATCTGGCCGATACACGTGACGACGCCCGCCGGATCGCACGCGCCCCAATGAAAGACTATCTGCGCTCGGCCGCCGGGTTGATCAAACAATACGCCTGGGCCTTTCCGGCATTCAAACGCCCTGAGGGTGTAAAAAACCCGTTTGAGATGGATCTCGCCAGTCTGTCGGGGGATGAATTAGAGGCGATCCTTGATTTCGCTTTTGAGCGGTATTTCGAGGAGTCTGGCCTGTTTGGCACCGTTCAAGACGCGGTGGCACGGGTCGACGCCCTGAAGCGCATCGGCGTGGACGAGGTGGCCTGCCTGATTGATTACGGCATCGCTCCGGATGTGGTTCTGGAGGGTTTGACCCCGTTGGCTGAGGTCCTGCGCCTGTCCAATGCGCCACAAACCTTGGCCGAGGATGATCACTCATTGGCGGCGCAGCTGCTGCGCCACCGTGTCAGCCACATGCAATGCACCCCCTCGATGGCGCGAATGATCGCCGCTGATGAAGGCGCGCGCACCGCGCTTGGCGGGCTGCAACACCTGTTGGTCGGCGGAGAAGCCCTGCCCGCGGATCTGGTCCACAGCCTGCACAGCGCCACCAACGCCAAGCTGCATAACATGTATGGGCCAACCGAAACCACCATCTGGTCCACGGTGCAAACGGTAGATCAGGCGCCCCATACGGTGGCCGACATTGGCACGCCCATCGCCAACACCGCTATTTTGGTGCTGGACGAGACCGGCCAGTTACAACCCATTGGCGCGCCCGGTGAATTGCTGATTGGCGGTGCGGGTGTTACTGCGGGGTACTGGCAACGCGCCGATCTGACCGCGGATAGATTTGTGGAGGTGTCGCACCGGCCCGGACGGTTCTACCGCACCGGCGATCTCGTACGCTGGCGTGCGGACGGGCGGTTGGATTTTCTGGGCCGTACGGATCATCAGGTAAAAATCCGTGGCCAACGTATCGAGCTGGGAGAGATTGAAACCACGCTGGCCGCACAGCCAAATATCACTGGCGCGGTGGTGATTGCGCGAAAAGTTGGCAATGATGACCGGCTGATCGGCTATGTGACCCACAGTGGCAGCATTGACGAAGACGCTTTGAAGCAGGCCTTGGCCGAACGATTGGCCGAGGTGATGGTGCCCAGCCACATCGTCGCGCTGGATGCCTTTCCCTTGACCCCGAATAAAAAAATCGACCGCAAAGCACTGCCAGATCCCCGCCCTGCACGCCCCCGTGCGGCGGCGACCGTTACGCCCACATCCGGACCGCAGTCGCAGATTGCTGCGATCTGGGGTCGTATTCTTGGCATTGATGGCATCGGCGTGCACGACAATTTCTTTGCGCTGGGTGGGCATTCTTTGTTGGCCGTTCAGGCCCATCGCGACATTCGCACCACTTTGGACGTGCCTGCGCTGATGATCACCGATATTTTCCGCTTCCCAACCTTGTCAGGCCTGGCCGAGCACATTCAAAAGCTGACAGGCGCCGCCCCTCAGCTCACTCCGGTGCCCAAGGACACAAGCCTGGACACAGCCCGCACCGAAACCATATCAAAACGCCGTGCGATGCGCGCCAAACGCAAGGCTCGGACGGAATGACCCCCCACGGCGCCGACATGCAGGCCGCGCGGCTGGCGTTGGTCCGACCGTTGTTTGATGACGACGTATCTGTTGCGGTAACTGCGCCGCAGGACGACTTGCCCGCTCCGTTTCCCCAAGAGCTGGCGGGGCTATCGCCCAATGCCGTCGCAAAGCGTCGCCGTGAATTTGCCGCCGGACGCGCAGCAGCGCATCGCGCCATGCAGGATCTAGGCCATCCCCGCACAGCCATCCCGGTGGGAGCATCCCGTGCGCCGATTTGGCCCGCTGGGCTGGTCGGGTCCATCACGCACACCCACAGCTGTGCCATGGCGGCGGTCGCATCCGCGCAGAACTGGCGCGGATTGGGTTTGGACGTCGAAGAAAACACCCCCCTAAAACGTAACCTGTGGTCAGCGATCTGCACACCTGCAGAACAGGCCTGGCTGTTGCAGCAGGACCACCCAGATCAGCTGGCCAAGGTGGTCTTTTCTGCCAAAGAAGCCGCCTATAAGTGCCAATATACCGTCAGCAACAGGTTTTACGGGTTTGACGGCATGGAGTTGGAAATCGATCTGACCCAACAGCGTTTTCTAGCCGCATTTACCGCAGATCAGAGGCCGTTTTCAAAAGGCGATGAAATTGCCGGGCGCTTTGCCATTGGAGCCGGTGTGATTGTGACCATGGCCGAATTGCGGAGCCTGCCATAATGCGGCGGCGCAGTCTGCTGGCCCTGCTCGCAGCCCTGCCCGTGGCCGCCCGCAGTGCGCCATTTCCAGTTCCTGTTCTTCGCCCACCGCAGACAGGTCTGCGCGTGTTTCATCTCGGCCATTCGCTGGTGGGAAGCGACATGCCCCATATGCTGCAACAGTTGGCCCCTGCGGGGCACGACTGGCAGGCACAGCTTGGGTCGGGCACCTCGTTAAAGGAGCATTGGGAACCACAGCTGCCGATCCGTGACTTTGAAATTGCCAATGCCACGCCCCATTACCGCGACGCACATGAGGCGATTGGATCTGGCGCGTATGATGCAGTTGTTCTGACCGAAATGGTCGAATTGCGGGATGCGCTACGGTATTTTCACTCCAGACGCTATCTGCGCCGCTGGGCCAACTTGGCGCGCAAGGCCGCGCCCACAACTCGGATTTATCTCTACGAAACCTGGCACTCTCTCGATGACCCACAGGGCTGGCTGCACCGTTTGGATCAGGATCTGGAGCACCTGTGGCTAGGGCGTTTATTGGGATCAGACAGCCGCCGCAACCCCAATCACCCCATCTATTTGATCCCTGCCGGGCAGGTTTTAGCCGCCGTAGTACGCGCCGCCGAGGCAGGGCATATCGACGGTTTGACGCGTCGTGAGGATCTGTTTTTACGCCAAGAGGATGGCGCATTAGACACTATTCATATCAATGACTTGGGGCGCTATATCGTAGCCTTGACCCATTATGCAGTGTTGTATCACCGTGCGCCCATAGGCCTCGCACATCGCTTGCTGCGGCTCGACGGCACCCCTGCCATGGCCCTGTCACACAGGGCCGCACAGCAGGTGCAGGCCCTGGTATGGCAGGTGGTACAGGCCACGCCGCGCAGCGGTGTTCAAACGACAAAGGAGCCGTAATGGATCTGAGCACTTTCATTTCTTCGGTGGTCTTTGTCGGCCATTCATTGTTCGGCCCTGACAATCCGCAAATGCTGGAGCAGTTGCTGGCACATGCCCCCGCCGCACAACAGAAAAACGTGCAGGTTCAGGCACAAATCATCAACGGCGCGCCGCTCAGCTATAACTGGGAGCATGCCGCGGAGGCCGAGGGTATCAATGCGCGCACCGCCCTGACAACGGGGGTAGATGCGGTGATCGTCACCGAGGCAATCCCGTTGGACAATCATCTGAAATGGAGCGGCACCGCAGAGGCCATCGCCCAATTTTATGACGTCGCTAAAACCGGCAATCCCGATGTGACATTTTACGTGCAGGAAACCTGGCACAGTCTCAAAAGCGGCTCGGGTGAGGTGATCCGATTTGACGATGGCATGGGAACACCATGGCGCGAGCGGCTGGAGCAGGACTTGCCCAAATGGCAGGCCGCTGTCGACAAGGCCCGGGATCTGACCGGCGGAGACATCCAGTTGTTGCAAGCCGGTCAAGCACTGGCCCGTTTAGACGATGCAATCCGGGCGGGAACCGTGCCAGGGGTGCGCGCCATTGATGACTTTTTCACGGATGACATTCACCCCAATGCATTGGGGTTTTATTTTATCAGCTTGTTTCAATATGCTGTTATGACGGGGCAAAACCCCAAAAACCTCCCCATTGACCTTGTGGATCGCTGGGGTAAATCCTATGCCGCCCCCACACCAGAACTGGCCCGCCGGTTGCAGATCATAGCCGAACGTGCCGCCCGAGGGGAAAGCCAACACACCGTGCTGCCCAAAGGTCCCGGCCCGCTGCCTCAGGATCCACAAGCGGTGGCCTTAAACACCTCCGTGTCCGCCCCGGTCCCAACTGTCGCCGCCGCAGATTACCGCCAACCGATCGCGATGAACCTTGCCGCCATTGCCGACTGGTCGCCGCAGGCGCCTTTTTTGGATCATTTTAAAACCACCCGCCCTTGGATCGGGCATATTGCTGGGCGTTGGGGTGGCATCAACGAAGCTGAATTGCGCGCGGCAGGCTATCTTGATCCCGATGGCTGGCCCACGTCCATCCCCCCCGAATTGGGGTCTATCGGCACTGTTGTGCTCACTGATCAGCCCGAAACGGCCCGTAGTCTGGCAGGCCGATACCGCCTGCAATTTCAAGGGGACGGCATCATCGAAGTGGGCGGACGCGCACAGAATGTTCGATACCGCCCCGGCGAGATCTGGTTCGATTTCACCCCCGGCCCCGGTTTTGTTGACATTCGAATCCAACGCACTGACCGCGCCGGAACCGGCGACTATGTCCGCAACGTCACTGTGGTGAAACAAGAACACATCGATGCCTTTGCTGCGGGTGACGTATTCAACCCACGTTGGCTCGACATTCTGAATGGGTTCTCCGTGTTGCGGTTCATGGATTGGATGCACACCAATGATTCCACCCAGATTGGCTGGGAGGATCGCCCGCTTGCCACAGATTACACATGGGCACGCACAGGCGTACCCGCCGAGATTTTAATCCGGCTGGCCAATGAACTTGGCACGCATCCGTGGTTCTCCATGCCGCATATGAGCGACGACAGCTATATGCGGAATTTTGCCAGAATGACGCACCAGCTGTTGAACCCGGATCTTACCGCCTATGTTGAATTTTCAAATGAGGTCTGGAACTGGCAGTTTCAGCAAGCCCAATGGGCGGAACATCAGGCACAGGCGCGTTGGGGCGGTAAAGATCTGTGGATGCAGTTCAACGGCGGCCGCGCGGCTGAGATGGCGCAGATCTGGGATAAGGTATTTAACAACGAGGCCGACGCGCGCCTGATCAAAGTAATTGCCACCCAAACCGGCTGGCTGGGACTTGAACAAGACGTGCTAACCGCGCCTTTGTGGACCGCGGAAAAAGGCAATCGGCGCGCCCCGCACAGCTATTTTGATGCCTATGCCATCACCGGCTATTTTGGTGGCGTTCTGGGACTGCCCGAACAATCTGATGTCGTGCGGGCGTGGCTTGCCGACAGTCGGACACATGCCGAAACCTTGGGCCGATCCAAAGATCTGACCGGCGCCGCGCTGCGCGAATTTGTAAAGGCACATCAATTTGACGTCGCCACGGCACAAGCGCACGCAGAACTGAGCGACGGGCTGATTTCCGGCGAAGAGGCCGACACGCTGGCCGACTTCCTGACCCGCATCCTGCCCTACCACGCCGACATCGCCCGGCGTCATGATCTGGATTTGATCATGTATGAAGGTGGCAGCCACGTGGTGGGCGTAGGCGCCAATGTGGACGATCCAGACCTGACCGCGTTCTTTACTCATTTTAACTATACGCCAGAAATGGGCACCCTGTATCAGGATCTATTGCGCGGGTGGAAAACCGCTGGCGGGAAACTGTTCACGGCCTATGCAGACGTTTACGCGCCCAGCAAATGGGGCAGTTGGGGGGCTTTACGCAGCTTAACCGACAGCAACCCGCGCTGGTCGGCATTGGAGGCCGCCAAATGACGCGGCTGTCGGTGCTAATCCCTGCCCATAATGAGGCGCAGCATATTCAAGCCTGCCTTGCCGCAGTTTTTGCCAGCTCCCCGCTGCCCGATGGCGTCTCGGCTGAGGTGTTGGTGCTGGCCAACGGCTGCACGGACAACACAGCGGATCTGGCACGCGCTGTTGCCCCGCCTCAGGGGTGGCAGATCCGCGTGTTAGAACAGCGCCAAGGTGGCAAATTGGCGGCTCTGAACGCGGGCGATGAGGCCGCTACTGGGGATATTCTGGCCTATCTGGACGCGGATGTACGGCTGACACCTGCGGTGTTACCGCAACTGATTGCCGCGCTCGACGTTGATGCGCCGCGGTATGGATCGGGCACACCACAGCTGGCCCCGGCGCGTTCGTTGATAAGCGCCGCATATGGTCGTCTGTGGCGACAATTACCGTTTGTCACCACAGGGGTGCCGGGATTTGGGTTGTTTGCGATGAACCGCGTCGGCCGCGCGCGGTGGCACGCCTGGCCCGAAATTATCGCTGACGATACCTTTGCCCGGCTGAATTTCACCCCAAACGAACGCATTCGTGTGGCTGCGACCTACCGTTGGCCATTGGTCGAAGGCTTTCGCAATCTGGTGCAGGTGCGACGACGGCAAAATCAGGGCGTGGCGCAAATCGCCGCTCTTTACCCACAGTTGTTGCACAACGATGACAAACCGCCCCCATCACCGGCGCACATGTTGCAGCTACTGGCGCGGACTCCGTTTGGTTTTGTGATCTATGTGATCGTGGCGCTGGCCGTAAAATCTCCGCTGTTTCGCAGCCAATCAGCATGGGCACGAGGCCGCTAACCTCGCGCAACGGCGTCACGAAACAACGTGGCCAGTTTGGCTGCCTCTACATCACAGTCATGGCGTTGCAACACGCGCGCGCGGGCCAGTTGTCCCATCTGAACAAGGTCTGCATGGGGGGTCTCGGCCACCTCGCGCAATGCCTCGGCCAGCAAAACAGGGTCCCCGGCAGGCACCAACCACCCGGTTTCCCCCGCCAGCACCAGTTCCGGCGTGCCCGCAACATAGGTCGCGACCACGGGGCGCGCGGCGGCCATCGCCTCCATCACCACCATAGGCAGGCCCTCGGCAAAAGACGGCATAACAAGCGCCTGTGCACGCGCCAGTTCTGCGCGTACCTCAGCTTCGGCCAACCAACCGGTCAGGGTGACGTGATCCTGCAAGCCGTTGGCAGAAATCGCAGCTTCAAGATCGGCGCGCATCTCACCATCGCCGATCAAAGACAGGCGCACGCGCGGGTGGGTTTTCACCAGATCGGCCAAGGCCTGCACCAGCACCATCTGGCCTTTTTGCTCAACAAATCGACCAATTGCGGCCAGCCGCAGATCTCCGTCCGGCAGCGGCGCAGGCGCGTCAAATTTGGCGGGTTCAATACCGCAATGTACCACCTTTAATCGCTCCCAAGCGCCAAACTCAGCCCAGCGGGCCAGCTGGCTGCGGCCAAAACTGCTGATCGCAACGGCAAAGGCCGCGCGGTTGGCCTTCTCCCCCAAAGACAGCGCAACTGGGGCATCAAATTCTTCGGGGCCATGGGTGGTAAAACTGTAAGTGGGCCCGCCAAGCGCGTGTGCAAGCAAGGCAACGGCAGTGGCATTGGTGCCAAAATGAGCGTGCATATGCTGGACACCATCGGCGGCGCAGCGCTGCTTCACATAGGCCGCCTCAACCAGATAAATCAGATGCCGCAGCACACCGGTGTCGGCGCGCCGCCCCAGACGAACCGCCAGACACAGGGCGTCAACGAGCCGCTTGGGCTGTCGCAGTTCACCCAATAGGGCCCTGATCAAAGTGCCCTTGCCGCGGTGCAAAACATACACACATTTCGCCGCCTCAGCCTGATCGCCCGGATCCACCAATGGCGCGTCGCTGGGGCGCATAGGCAGACGGAGAACACGCAGCCCCTGACGCTCCAGCGCGTGAAGCTCACGACGAATGAAACTGTGCGACGGCTGCGGGTAAGTGTTCAGAACATAGGCAATTTTCACAACAACTCGATCCCGGCAAAGACGTTTTTCAGCACGCTATCGCCAGACGCGTCCTGTGCAAAGGGATCGCGCGACATTTGCCCGATTATTCTAACCAAACCCGCCGCATTGATTGACCCTACCCCGCGCGACAGCATAGCCTGCGCAAAACAGGCACGAGGCGGGCATGACCAAAATTCTGGGACACTTTCAGGGTGCAGGGCTAATGGCGCGCGTGCTTCGCTCGGCCTCGTGGCTGCTGATCGGCTATGGTGGCAGTCAAGCGTTGCGGCTGGCGTCAAACCTGATCCTGACGCGTCTGCTGTTTCCCGAAGCTTTTGGCATGATGGCGCTGGTCACCGTAATCACCGTGGGATTGGCGCTGTTTTCCGATATTGGCGTGGGTCCATCCATCGCACAAAGCCCGCGCGGGGATGATCCGGTATTTCTGGACACCGCGTGGACGCTGCAAGTAATCCGAGGTGGGATCCTGTGGGCGCTGACCTTTGTGCTGGCATGGCCCATTGCACAGTTTTATGCCGCCCCCGATTTGATGCTCTATCTGCCGATTGCGGGCAGTGCACTGGCGATAGCAGGATTTAATCCAACGCGGATTGAAACAGCGCATCGACATCTGTTGGTCGGGCGTGTCACCGCGGTTGATCTGGCCAGCCAACTTCTGAGCCTTATTGCCATGGTTGTTCTGGCTGTGGTGACGCAATCTGTTTTGGCGCTGGTGGTGGGCGGCGTGCTGCAATCGGCGGTGAAACTGCTGCTGGCCCAACGCCTGTTGCCGGGGCATCGCAACCGACTGCACTGGAACAAAACGGCCGCTGACGAGCTGATCCGATTTGGAAAATGGATTTTCCTGTCGACCGCGTTTTGGTTCATCACCTCGCAGGGAGATCGGGCAATTCTGGGGAAATTTGTCCCGCTGGAAACACTGGGCATCTACAACATCGCCTTTTTCCTGGCGAGTTTTCCGATGGCTTTGGGCTATGCGGTAAACCAGAAACTGATGATCCCTATTTACCGCGACAAACCCGCCCATGCAGACCCCAGCAATCGGCGCAAACAGCGGATGCTGCGCGCCGGGTTGAGCGGCGGATTGCTGTCGCTTTTGTTTACCTTGGCAGTGGCCGGGCCGTGGCTGGTTGGACTGTTATATGATGCACGCTATGAGCTTGCCGGACCTATCATCGTGATTTTGGCGTTGTGTACCGCACCTGCGGTGATTGTCATGACTTATGATCAGGCGGCTCTGGCTGCGGGCGACAGCCGTTTGTTTTTTGTGTTGAACGCCGTGCGCGCCATTGCCCAGACCAGCCTGTTTTTAGCCGGTGTTCTGTGGTTGGGGCTGCCCGGCGGAGTTCTCGCGATGGGGGGGGCGATGGTGGTGACCTATCCCGTCATTTTGCATCTGGCACGCAAACATCAAGTGTGGGATCCGCAACATGATCTGGTGTGTTTTGTGATCACCCTTACGGTTGGCGGCATCGCCCTGCACCTGCATTGGCAGGAGATTGCGGATCTGTTTCAGCAGATGCGCCCCTGATCACACCCGTGCAGTTCCCCTTTTGCGCCCGCGCAAAAAAGACAGCCAGCTGCGCCGCGGCGCTTCGGTGGTCAGCTCTGGAATGACGGCAACTGGCACCAGACCGGTCTCGCGTTCGATCTGTTCAGCGGTGCGCAAAACCGGCTGCATCAGCTCCATCACAAAGGCGATGGCGATCGACACAACAAAACTGCCCATGACCCCCATGAGCACCAATCGTTTGCGCCCTCCCGTCACCGGATAATCCGGGACTGGAGCCGTTTCAATGATGGTCAGGCGTTCCGACTGGCTGGAGTTTTCGAGCCGAAATCCAACCTCAGCCTCGTTGCGGCGCTGGATAATCTGATTGTGTTCGCCCTGGAGCTGCTCCATCTGCCGGGCAAAGGCCCCCAGCTGTCGCTCCACCTGCGGCGAGGTTTGCAACGAGTTTTCAAGCTCGTCCTTACGCGTGGCCAGCAATGCCATCTGTTCGTCTAAACTGGCCATCTGATCGTTGAATTCCGCGATCTTTCGACGCGCGGTGGCCGGGCGATCATTGGCCGCAGCCTGATCTGCCGCACGGCGCAACGCAATCTGATCGCGCGCCAGTACCAACAATGTCTCGTTGATCTGGGCGACTTCGTTGCGGCGCAGTTCAACACCACCCGGCAGGGTCAGATCATTGGCGTCACGATACGCGGCAATTTGTTCTTCCATACGCGACAAAGCCTCAGCCAAAGCACGCTCTTTTTCAGCGAAGAACTGCAATGTCTCACGCGCTTGTTCAATTCGGCTTTGGGTGCTCAGGTCAATTGTACGTTTGGCGAATTCATTGGCCACCTGCTGCGCCAATTCGGGCGTGCTCATCCGGGCGGTGATGGTCAGCACCGAGATCGTACCGTCATCTGCAAACCCTTCGCGCGCGGCAGCCACACCGGTGATGGCGATCGACTGACGCATCAGATCCACGGTTTCCGACGGGCGCAACGCCAAACCTGAGTAGATGCCAAACTGTTCGACAATTTCCAGCAGCGTGCCACGCGCCATCAACCGCTGTTCAATCAATTGAATACGCCGCGCAGAAGAGCCATCAACAGTGGATTTGGCCAGATCGTCAGCAATTTGCGGCTGGGTGACCTGAATAACCACCGAGGATTCGTATTCATGCGCCTGTTGCGCTGCAAAAGCCAACCCAATCAAACTGCCAAGGCAGGTGACAACAAGGATCAGCAGCGCTCGACGGCGCAGCATATCCAGCAAATCCAGAAACGAATAAATCGGACCCATTTAGCGGCTCTATTCTTCAAGGTGTCATACGGAACCAAACGCATATTTGGTCCAAAGCAATTTCACCATATTAAACTGGCGAAACTGTGACGGGTACCAAAATGAACAACCGCCTCAGGGCTCAGGCCGCGCGCGCCCGGTTCAGGACCACGCCAAGAAGCTGCGTATGCCCCGACAGAATTTTTTCGCAAGCCGCCAGATCCTTGGCGGTTGTGCGTGTTCCGTCGGCAATCAGCAACACTCCGTCAACCTGAGGCAGAAAAGCGGACAAATCATCATGTTCCAGCACCGGGGCCAGATCAAACAGTGCAACATCCGCGCGGGTTTCATCCACCATCTGATCAATCACATCTGCGGTCTGCGGGCCATGCAAAATCTCGGCGGCATCGGTTCGTTTTGCACCATTCAAACCTACAGCCAACCCATTGGCAACACGCAACAAATGATCCTGCGGGCGTGTCTTCCCTTGCAACAACTCGGCCATGTCCCCGGTTGCGGACATCCCCAGCGCCTGTGCCACACCGGGGGTTCTGAAATTCATATCCATCACCAAGGTGCGCGAATCTGGTACCCGTGCGAGGCTTTGCGCCAGATTGATAGTGGAAAACGTGGCGCCGCCGCCGCTGGTGGGCGATGCAATCGCGACCCGTTTCCACCCCTGCGCGCGCAATGTGTGCAATAGGCGAGTGCGCAACAGATCAACAGCCTTGGCACTGTCCGAGGCACGAAACAGATCAACCCATGGCATCCGACGTTTTCGCGCGGTTTTGACATCAATGGAAATGCGCGGAATACGATCCCACAGCGGAGCGATTCGGCTGGGCAGCTGTGGCGCGGGCTCTACAAGCAGCCGATCCTCACGGGCGGGCTTTGATGGGATCGTAGAGGGCGGTTCGATTTCGGATTTTGCACCCTCTGCGGCAGGCTCAATGTCCATCAGAAGCGGCAACTGCGTATCTGGCAGCTCATCGTCTTCGAAATCCGCATCCAAATCCTGCACCGGCGCAGCCTGAGGGCTGGACGTCACTGGCTCAGCATCGCGGCGGCGATGAAATCGCTTGATCCCGTTTTCATTGACCAAAGTCTTATCTTTCTCTTCCACTGGCGCGGCCGCCTGCCCCCCCGCAAACATCTGCGTCGGCTTTGACGATTTTGATAGGTCATTCATGTCGAACACTCCATCGTTTTAGAGACCGCACGGGCGCGTGGACCAGCGGTCCATATCACCATGGCCTAGGTTAATATCCGGTGCCTTTGAACACCACGCCAAAAGTGCGTTGTATCAACGTCGCGTCGGTGCGCAGCGACTGGATTTCCAGATAGCGGCGATCCAGTTCATTGCGGGCGGCAAAACTGCTTTCGTTGCGAGCCGAAACCTGCCACAGGCCGGTGATCCCAGGGCGCAGTGCAAAATAGGCCGACGGATCGCCGTACAGGGGCAGTTGTTCTGGCATCATGGGGCGCGGCCCAACCAGGCTCATCTCCCCTTTCAGCACGTTCCACAGCTGTGGCAATTCATCCAAAGATGTCACCCGCAAGACCCGGCCGACTTTTGTAACACGCGGATCTTTCTTGAGCTTTTGAGTTTGCTCCCATTCCGCGCGCATCGCTGGATCGTTGTCCAGAAAATACGCCAACATGGTATCCGCATCACGCACCATGGTCCGTAGTTTCAAGATCGAAAAGACCTTTCCTCCCTGCCCCAATCGTTCTTGCCGGTAAAATGGAGCGCCGCCTTCCAGCCATAGGGCCATCGCGCACAGACCAACCACCACAAGTGTAAACGGCAGGCTCAACACGACAATCAGCAGATCAAGGCAGCGCTTGCCATAGACACCATAGCGTGCGGGGCGCTGTTTCTTGCCGCTGCGCGCCTGTAACGGTTCAAAAGGAGAGGCCGCGCCTGCCATAGACACCACAGATCCCGTAGAGACAGACAGGACAGGCGCAACGGTGGCCGCTGTTTCGAAACGGTTTTGCCCTTGGGTCATCGCAAATCCGCCCTCTGTGTCGCATACGTCTTTCATGCTTCGGCTCCTGATGCCCCGGTGTTGAGGCTCTGCTCTTTGTCCTGCTCTGCGCCCGACAAAGGCGCTTGTGCAAGCGATCAAACTGTTCTCCTGGCCCCCAAACGGCAACACCCGTTGGGCGCGTGGTTACAAAGGCGGGGTCGCCGACGATCTCCAACGCGAGTAAGATCTATTTAAGATAAAATTCGAAGATGTTTTGCGAAATCTCAATTTGGGTCAGTATTGAGATGAAATTGGTTAAAATCGTAGACTATTGCGTGAACAGTTGCCGTTCTGGATAGCAACTGTTTACGCTAATACCTTCAGCCACGCGCAATCGGATAGAATCCGTCTTTAGATTTTACGCAATGCAAAGTTCAGCTCCTTTGGCGCATATGTTTGCGGTCACAAATTTCGGAAACGCCCCGGCGAATGCCCCGTCCAGCGTTTAAACGCTTCGGAAAAACTGCTGTGCCCAGAATAGCCCAGCGCATGCGCGATTTCGGTCAGGTTCATGTCACCGTATGATAGATAAGTCAGCGCCAGTTCGTGCCGCAGACCATCCAGCACCGCAAAGAAACTGGTCTCATGCTGCGCCAGTCGCCGTGACAGGGTGCGCGCGCTCAATCCCATTGTCTCTGATATCCGTTTCTGGCAGATTTTTCCGGATGGCAAGGCCGCCGCAATTTCGTGTTCAAGCCGGGTGACAAACGAGCCACGCCTCGCCGATTGAAGCGCCAAAAGATCATCCCCCAGCGAACAAATTAGGTCATGCAAATATGGGTCCGCCGTCGTCAGCGGACGTTGCAACGCGCTGCTTGGCAGCACAAGTGAAGTTACGTCTGCGTGAAAGCTCACATCACAGCCAAAAAACACATTCAACTCATCCCGGCCGGCGGGGGCCTGATGCGTAAAACGAACGTCGCGGGCCTGAAGATCGCTGCCCGTGTAATGCCGGGCAGCCCGCATCAACAGCGCCATCAAGAACTCCATATAGTGGCGTTTTTTTAGCGACGACGGCTCGTGAATATGCAACTGCAGGCCACGATCCGTGCCAAATTGCACCCGCACCGACGGAGCGTAAATCGGAAAGTACCGCGCGACATTGGCCATAAATCCCCCAAGAGTTTCAGCGCTCGACCCGGCATATGCGATCAATCCGGCTGGGCGAAAATCTTGTTGTCGGCCGTGCCGCAATCCCAGCATTGGATCCTGGGCGACCTGCGCGGCCTGTTCGAAAAAACCCGCAATCTGACGAAACGTTTGTCGGGGCGCCGACGTGTTCAGGATAAGGTCCTGGTGCGCATCGTTTTCGAACAGCTCATCGGGATCGCAGCCCTGGGCGATTAACACGCGCGACATGAGCTGCATAAAAACCGCAGAATGATCGTTCAGGTCTAAAGGCATCGTGTCGTCCTTTTGATCCGTGTTCTGTGGTCAAGGCGGCGCGCAGCCTTCGTCCGGCCCAATGGGCCCGGTGCATGCGTCGATCACCTCGAATACCAAAGAAGAGTTGTGGCGCAGCGGCGGAAATATCTGAGCGGGCTACGCCTCCATTTGTAAGATCAGGATACGCTTTGGAGTGTCGCAATCAACGGCGGCTGGCCGCTCTTACGGCGCAAGAAACCACGCAAAGGCAGAGGTGACCCACCGAGGGTCAGACGCTTGACACTTTTGATATGAGGCGTCTGCTCTATTCGGATAGATGAGGCCTCACCTTTGGTTTACCTGCCAAGGTCCCAAAGGTATGAAAGGCAAAATGCTGCATCACAGAGGTCCGACAGGATGTCCAATCCCCCCCCTTTCCCCAATTGGATCGCTGCCGAAGCTACGGCCCAGTCTATCACAGTTTGGATCATGCAGAGTTCCCAAACTGTCAGCACCCATGAGATCACGCTGACCGCCACGCCCCAGCTGACGGATCTGGAGGCCCTGTTGCGCGAACACGCGGCGCCTTGTGTACCGGTCTTTGCCAGCGGCTTTGCCGGTCGCAGCGTAAAACTCCCAGCAAACGTGATGCAGCTGCCCTGCGAGACTGTTCAGATTGACGCGTGGTCCGTCAGCCTATTGCCCGCGCTGGTGCAGGACAGCCCTGCTGCCATGCTACAATCGGATGTCGCACGGGTGATTGGGTTTTTGTCGATGAACCCAAAGTGGGATGGCGTACTGTGCCTGCCCGGCTCTACTCACAGTCATTGGGTATTGGTCAGCGCGGATGAGGTGATCAGCCTCCAAAGCTGCATGACGCCTGCCATCGCGTCAGGCCTGGGTGCGCCGGTGCCATTGGCTGCGCTGTCGGCTGATGCGGTGCAAGACAGCCTGTCAAAACCAGAGCTGATGGCAGCCCGTTTTGGCGAAGCTGCTGCACTACAACAAAGGGGACAGGTGAGCTGGCCTGAAACCACCGCGCGCCTTTGGGGGCATTTGTTGGGGTCAGAACTGGCCGCCACACGTCCCTATTGGCTGGGGCAGAACCTTGCGCTGATCACCTCAGCTGATCTGGAGCAGGCCTATGTCACTGCGTTTGAGGCGCAATATCTGCCCGTGACAATTGCAAGCCCAACCCGCGTGCTACAGGCCGGTTTGCACAAGGTCAAAACAGCGTCCTGATGGCAAAAAAGGCCCGTGCATATCCTGCACGGGCTTTGTGCAAACTTATTTGAGCGGATCGGTTTGAAACAATCTGATCTTCAGTCCGCCATGCGCCACCGGTGCACCGTAAGGACGGAACGGTAGGTTTGTGGCGGTGGCCAGCCCGGTTTCGCTGGTTACGATACCAACGCGCCATCCCTTGAACCGTGTTTTAAGCGTCTGCCCCAACGCCGCATACAGTGCATACAGCAGTTTTTTATTGCCTATGCGCGCACCATAAGGCGGGTTGACGATCACCAGTCCCTTTGGGCCTTCGGGGGGCATAAGATCACTGACAGCCGCCTGATGAAAGTGCACCAGCGCGCTCACCCCGGAGCGGGCGGCATTGGCTGTGGCCATATCCACCGCGCCAGCATTGCGGTCAGAACCGTAAAAGCGCGGCAGGTCTTGCGGTGCTTGTTGATGGTCGCCCCCCTTGAGCGCCTCAAACGCCGTGGCATCAAACGTCGCCAGATCCTCAAATGCAAAACGACGGCTGCGCCCCGGCATCAGTCCAAGTGCGATCTCGGCCGCCTCGAGCACAAAGGTGCCGGACCCGCACATAGGGTCGACCACCGGTTCGGTGCCATCGTACCCACAGTCACGCAAGAACATGGCCGCGAGGTTTTCCCGCATGGGCGCTTTGCCAACCGCGACCTTGTGACCGCGTTTGTGGAGACCTTCGCCAGATGTATCCACGCTGAACACACAATTGTTGTCATCAATCCGTAGTTTCAGCGTCACCCCGGCTGGACCGTCTTCACCTTTGGCCAAAGTCGCGCCAAAACTTTCGGTGAGCGCACGTTCCACCCGCTCGGTGGCTGCCCCTGCATGATAGATCTTTGATTTCTTATTGGTCGAAACTTCGACCCTTATCGGCACATCCGGACGCAATACGTCCCCCCAGGGAAATTTACGTGCTCGTTTGTCGAGCTGCGCCAGATGAAACGCGCGAAATTCTCCGATCCGTGCCAAGACACGCGCGGCCCCACGCAAACACAAGTTCGCCCGCCAAACGTCGGACCACCCCCCCATGACAGTGACACCCCCAGGCATGGATTTCGCCGAGGCAAAGCCCAGTGCACCCACCTCTTTTAAAAGCGCTTGCTCCAATCCGGGCGGGGCGGTGAGGAAAATTTCGAAATCTGATACTGTATCCATGCCCCTTCTTATCCACAAATGCACGGGGCTTCGATCCCTAAACGCCACGAATAGTGGCACAGCTTTCTGCAATGCAGCGTCGAGATTTGACGCGCACATGACAATTGGCACGCCATCTAAATAATTAGTTTTCGTTTGAAAACAATTCACTAACTCAACTACTATAAAATTAGTTTGACAGAAAGCATTATGAAGTGAATGTAATTGGACAGTCGGGTACACTGGGAGGTGGCCAGACAACATACACTTAGGGAGGATAAAGATGCGTAGGTATCTTATGTCCGCTGCCGCGGTTGGTGCCGTGGTTGCGGGGTCAATGGCTGTTGCCGATGAAATGGCCGCTAAGAAATGGATCGACGAAGAATTTCAACCTTCGGTTCTGACAAAAGACGAGCAGCTGGCAGAGATGAACTGGTTCATCAACGCGGCTGCGCCATACAAGGGCATGGAAATCAATGTCCTGTCCGAAGGCATCCCCACCCATTCTTACGAATCTGAAGTTCTCACCAAAGCCTTTGAGGACATCACCGGTATCAAGGTGAATCACCAGATTCTGGGCGAAGGTGAGGTTGTGCAAGCGGTGCAAACTCAGATGCAGACCAAACGGAACCTGTATGACGCCTATGTCAACGACAGCGACCTGATCGGCACACACTCGCGTTTGCAGCTGGCTTACAACCTGACTGACATGATGGCGGGCGACTTCAGCGACGTAACAAACCCCGAATTGGATCTGGCCGACTTTATGGGCACCCAGTTCACCACGGGCCCGGACGGTGATCTGTATCAGCTGCCCGACCAACAGTTTGCCAACCTGTATTGGTTCCGCAAAGATTGGTTTGACCGCGCAGATCTGCAAGAGGCGTTCAAAGCCAAATACGGCTATGATCTGGGCGTTCCGGTTAACTGGTCGGCCTACGAAGACATCGCCGAGTTCTTCTCCAAGGACGTAAAAGAAATCGACGGCACCGCGATCTATGGCCACATGGATTACGGCAAACGCGCGCCCGATCTGGGCTGGCGGATGACCGATGCCTGGCTGTCTATGGCGGGTGCTGGTTCGGTGGGTGAACCCAACGGTATCCCAATTGATGAATGGGGCATCCGTATGGAAGCCGGTTCGTGTAACCCTGCGGGCGCAAGTGTCACCCGTGGTGGGGCCGCAAACGGTCCAGCGGCGGTCTATGCGATCCGCAAATGGGACGAATGGCTGCGCGCCTACGCCCCTCCTGGTGCGGCGTCGTATGACTTTTACCAGTCTCTGCCCGCCCTGGCCCAGGGCAACGTGGCCCAGCAGATCTTCTGGTACACTGCTTTTACCGCCGACATGGTAAAACCCCAGTCTGAAGGCAACAACACAGTTGACGCTCAAGGCACCCCGCTGTGGCGCATGGCGCCTTCGCCCCATGGTCCCTATTGGGAAGAAGGCCAGAAAGTTGGCTATCAGGACGTGGGTTCTTGGACCTTCCTGAAATCCACCCCTCTGGATCGTGCACAGGCCGCATGGCTTTATGCGCAGTTCGTTGTGTCCAAAACGGTTGATGTGAAGAAATCCCACGTGGGTTTGACCTTCATCCGTGACAGCTCGATCAACCACGCAAGCTTTACTGAGCGCGCGCCAAAATTGGGTGGTCTGGTAGAATTCTACCGCTCGCCGGATCGTGTGGCATGGTCGCCCACGGGTGTGAACGTTCCTGATTATCCAAAGCTGGCCCAAATCTGGTGGCAACAAATTGGCGACGTGAACTCGGGCGCATTTACACCACAAGAAGCGATGGATCGTCTGGCGCAAGAAATGGACATCACCATGGCCCGGATGCAGCGCGCAGACGAGCAGGCCGAAATCTACGGTGGCTGTGGCCCACGTCTGAACGAAGAGAAATCCGCGGAGTTCTGGTATGCCAATGGCGGCGCCAAGCCCCCGCTGGAAAACGAGAAACCCGCTGGTCAGACGGTCAACTATGACGAGCTGGTAGCCCGCTGGGCCAACAACTAAACCGGTCCTCCTGACCGGGCCTTGGTCACCCCCCTTGGCCCGGCCTCCTCCGGGGCGTCACTGACGCTTCGGGGGCCCTCTCCACCCTCACATCCCGTTTTCGCATCGCGCCCGGCCGGGCGTGGCGCAAACCTCTTGCCAGAAAGTCAGAATAAGATGGCACTTGAGCTACGAAACGTGACCAAACGCGTCGGCGCGGTCCAGCATATCAAAGAGACCTCTTTGATATTGGAAGCCGGTCACTTCAACGTCCTTCTGGGCGCCACCGGGTCGGGCAAGACCTCATTAATCAAATTGATGGCCGGGCTTGATCCCATGGCCAGTGGTCAAATTCTGATGGAAGATCAGGATGTCACCAAGCTGAGCACGCAAAGGCGCAACATCAGTCTGGTGCACCAGTTTTTCATCAACTACCCGCATATGACGGTCTACGATAACATCGCCTCCCCCTTAAAGGTTGCAGGCATGGCCAAGTCGGAAATTCAGGGCCGCGTTGAAGAGGCCGCAGATATTTTGCAGCTGCGCCCGATGTTGCACCGCCGTCCCCACGAATTGTCCGGTGGGCAGCAACAACGCTGCGCCTTGGCCCGCGCCATTGCCAAGGAAAGCCAGGCGGTGTTTCTGGACGAACCTTTGGCCAACCTCGACTACAAACTGCGTGAAGAGCTGCGCGACCAGCTGCCAGAGCTGTTTTCCGGGCGCGGCGCAGTTGTGGTGTATGCCACGTCTGAACCCGAAGAGGCACTGTTGTTAGGCGGCAAAACCGCGCTGATGAACGACGGCCACGTAACGCAGTTTGGCCCTACCGCTGATATCTACCGCAACCCGGCCAATGTGCAGGCGGCGCAGGTGTTTTCCGACCCGCCTATCAACACGGCGACCATCACCAAACGCGGCCAGATCGCCCAAATGGGCGCGGATGTGCAGTGGGATCTGGCCGGCGATGCGGCAAATCTGGCCGACGGCAACTATACCGTTGCGATCCGCCCCCACCACGTGCTGCCGGTTGTCCACAATGGCTGCACCGTTCGATTGCAAGGTCGCGTGCAGGTGACAGAACTGTCTGGTTCTGAAAGCTCAGCACATTTCGACCAAGGCCACGGAAACACCAGCTGGGTGTCGCTGGCCGCAGGCGTGCATCCTTACGAGGTTGGCGAACTGCATGATTTTTATATGGACCCGTCCGCGTGCTACTTCTTTGCACCCGACGGCTCTCGCGTGGCCTGAGGTCAATCATGGCAAAAATTACTCTCTCAAAACTGCGTCACAGCTATGCTCCGAACCCGCAATCCCCCTCGGATTACGCGCTGAAGGAGATCGATCTGGACTGGACCGACGGCGGCGCCTATGCGCTGCTGGGCCCATCCGGCTGTGGCAAATCCACCCTGTTGAACATCATTTCAGGCCTGTTGGTGCCGTCGGAAGGTCAGATCCTGTTTGATGGTCAAGACGTGACCGCCCTTCCCCCGGATCAGCGCAACATTGCGCAGGTGTTCCAGTTCCCGGTGATCTACGACACGATGACGGTTTACGACAACCTTGCCTTTCCGCTGCGCAACCGCGGCCGGGATGAGGAAATGATCCGCGAGCGCGTCCTGGCCATTGCCGAGATGCTGGAAGTCACCGACATGCTGACCACCCGCGCGGCGGGGCTTAGCCCGGACAACAAACAAAAAATCTCAATGGGGCGTGGGTTGGTGCGCGAAGACGTCAATGTGGTGATGTTCGATGAACCGCTCACCGTGATTGACCCGCATCTGAAATGGAAGCTGCGGTCCAAACTGAAGGAACTGCATCAACGCGTCAAAGCCACGATGATTTACGTAACCCACGACCAGACCGAAGCGCTGACCTTTGCGGATCAGGTGGTGGTTATGCAGCAGGGCGAAGTTGTGCAGATCGGCTCCCCGGTAGAACTGTTTGAACGCCCCGCGCATACCTTTGTGGGACATTTCATCGGCTCGCCCGGCATGAACATCCTGCCCTGTAGGTTACAAGGTGGCATCGCCCTTTTTGGCGATCAGCCTATTGCGCTGGAAGGCCCTCTTCAGGGAAATCCCACCGGCAAGACCGAGATCGGCATCCGGCCTGAATTTGTCTCCATCAGCTCCACCGGGCTACCCGCCACCGTCACCAAAGTGTCCGACGTTGGCCGCCACATCGTTGTGGAATGCGAGGCGCAAGGCCAGCGCATCAATGCCATCATTGAGGGCCAAGCGCCCGAACGTGGCACCGCAGTGCATTTGAATTTCCGTCAAGATCAGACCCGGCTCTATGTCGATGACTGGCTGGCCACATCCGCGCAGGAGGTTGCGGCATGAAAACCGAAAACCAAAAAGCCTGGTTCTTTGTCCTCCCCGTCCTTTTGCTGGTCGCGTTCAACGCGCTGATCCCGATGATGACGGTGGTGAACTATTCTGTTCAGGAAACCTTTGGCGACAATATCTTTTTCTGGCAGGGATTGGACTGGTTCCAGCAAATCCTGCGTTCAGATCGCTTTCACGCCGCCTTGGGTCGCCAGTTTCTGTTCACCTTTTTGATCCTGATCATCGAAATTCCATTGGGCATTGCCATTGCCCTGTCGATGCCGCGCAAAGGGTTTTGGGTGCCTGTTTGTCTGGTTCTGATGGCCCTGCCTATGCTGATCCCATGGAACGTGGTTGGCGCGATGTGGAACATTTTCACCCTGCCCGATATCGGCCTTTTGGGGTATTTCCTGAACCACGTTCTGGGCATCAATTATGACATGACCCAAGATCCGCTGGCCGCCTGGGTGACCATCATCACCATGGATGTCTGGCACTGGACCTCGCTTGTGGTGCTGCTGTCTTATGCGGGCCTCGTGTCGATCCCGGATGCCTATTATCAGGCGGCCAAAATCGACGGTGCCTCAAACTGGAGCGTGTTCCGGTTCATTCAACTGCCCAAGATGAAAACCGTTCTGACCATCGCGATCCTGTTGCGGTTCATGGACAGTTTTAACATCTACACCGAACCCTTTGTTCTGACAGGCGGTGGTCCCGGCAATTCGACCACGTTGTTGTCCATCGATCTGGTGAAAATCGCGCTGGGTCAGTTTGATCTGGGACCCGCGGCCGCGATGAGCCTGATCTACTTTGCAATCACCCTTCTGGTCAGCTGGCTGTTCTACACAGTCATGACCAAAGATGACCAAAATTAAAGGAGGACACGCGCATGCAAAAACGTACCATCGTCCCCATCATCTATATCCTGTTTCTCATGCTGCCCATCTACTGGCTGGTGGCGATGAGCTTTAAGACAACCAATGAAATCCTGTCAGGATTTTCACTGTTCCCCCAGACCTTCACTCTGGAAAACTACAAGACGATCTTTACCGATCCAACCTGGTATTGGGGCTATATCAACTCGATCTCTTATGTGACGATCAACACCATAATTTCGATCACAGTGGCCCTGCCCGCCGCCTATGCGTTCTCTCGGTATCGTTTTTTGGGGGACAAGCAGCTGTTTTTTTGGTTGCTGACCAACCGGATGGCCCCGGCCGCGGTGTTTGCCCTGCCCTTCTTTCAGCTGTATTCAGCGGTGGAACTGTTTGACACCTATCTGGCTGTGGCGCTGGCGCATTGCCTGTTCAACATCCCCCTGTCGGTGTGGATTTTGGAAGGCTTCATGGGCGGCATCCCCAAAGAGCTGGATGAGACGGCTTATGTGGATGGCTATTCCTTCCCGCGTTTCTTTGCCACGATCTTTATTCCATCGATCAAGGCCGGTGTGGGTGTGGCTGCGTTCTTCTGCTTCATGTTCTCATGGGTCGAGCTGCTTTTGGCCAAAACCCTGACGGCCGTTGCCGCCAAACCCATTGCCGCAACCATGACCAAAACCGCATCAAGCGCAGGCTATGAATTGGGACTGTTGGCGGCAGCGGGTACGCTGACCATCATTCCGGGCGCCATCGTGATCTATTTTGTCCGAAATTACATCGCAAAAGGCTTTGCGATGGGGAGAGTTTGATATGTTGTCATGGATGGCTTGGACCTGGCCCACGGCCCTGTTGTTTGTTGGAATTTTCAGCGCCATCGGTCTGATGATCGCGCTGGAAGTCCGTCGCCCCGGCGGTGACCTGCGCAAAGGTGTATTGGGACTAGAAACCACACGCGGGGATCGCTTGTTTATCACCCTATTGGGCACATCATATATTTTCCTCGCCTGGCTGGGCCTGATTGGAATGCCCTTGTGGACCCCTCTGGGCCTGTCAATTGGCTGGGGCATCTTCTGCTTCTGGAAGGTCTGAGGGGCCAGCCCCTCTACGCGCGCGGCGCGCATTCACCCCGGGGTATTTACCGGCCAAAAAGAAGACCGGGGGCAGCGCACAGACCTCTGCCCCTGCTGAGATATAATTTCTATTCCCAAAGTCTATTTCACCCCCTAGCATATCAGGAACTTCAAATGGACCGGACCACAGATCTTATGCGCAAGAAACAGGATAAATCGCTGCTGACAGAGGTGGAACTGGAATTTATGACCGTTGTCTGGGACATCGGATCTGGGACGGTGCATGAAATTCTGGCCCAGCTGAACAAGGTGCAGGAACGCGCCTATACGTCAGTGGCCACAGTCCTGAAGATCATGGAACAAAAAGGGTTTGTCACCAGTGAGCGTGTGGAGCGTTCTTTGGTCTATCGCCCAGCGGTTCCAAAGGCAGATTATCAGAAAACTTCTCTCAAAAATCTCTCGAGCAAATTGTTTAATGGTGCCCCCGCAGCGCTGGTCGCACGACTGGTGGATGATGAGGACATCACCGATGAGATGCTCGAGGAAATGCGAGCGCTTTTGACTGAAAGGCTGGGGGACAATGAACGCTGATGTACTGCTGAATGCCTATATCGACCTGAACCTTCTGTTTTTGGCGGCGGTGCTGCTGTGGCTGGCGATGCGCCGTGCCCTGTCGGCAACGCGCGCCGGGCAGTCTTTTGTTCCACAGTTGCGCCTGCTGAATGTATTGACCGTGCTGCTGCCGCTTGCGCCATTTGTTGTACTGCTGCTGTCTGGCGTCAATGTTCCTCCACCTGCAAATATTTCGGATCTGTTGGTGGCCCAATACCTGCAAGGCAATGTGAACATAAGTGCGACAAAATTCGAAACATTGTTGGGACTGCGTGAAGATTTGGTCCGGGAATTAACCCTGCAACAGGCGCCCTGGGCCCGAGCCCTGACATATAGCATCATCCTTGGTGCGCTGACCTGCCTTGGCGCGTTTGTTTTGTCGCTGTGGCATCTGAATCGTGTCCTGCGTTCAAGTTTCATCTACAAACGTATCGGACAGGTTGAACTGCGCATTTCGCATACCACACAGGTAGCATTTTCGACGCGCGGCCTGCGGCGCCGGTATGTGGTCTTACCAGCAGCCCTGATCACCCGGCCCGCAGATCTAAAGATGACCATCGCCCATGAGCTTCAACATTTTCGCCATCACGATATCGAATACGAATTTCTGCTCGAACTGATGCGCCCAATCCTATTTTGGAATCCGGCTTATTTCCTATGGCGGCGCGATGTCCGGGCCTTGCGCGAGTTTGCCTGTGATCAGGTATTGATGCGGCGCGCTGGATTTGATCCTCGCCAATATTGTGAATGTCTTATCCGAGCCTGTGCTGATGCGATAGCGCGCCCCAGCTTGTTTTTCCGGCGCAGCCCGGTTGTTCCGCTGGTCAATCAGCGCGAAATCGGCCGCAAAAGCGCATTGGCCCAGCGTATCTTTGTCGTCACCATGCCTCGCACTCCATCCGCCATGCCTGTCACATGGGCTGTGGTTACGACGACATTGATTGCTGCTGTGTTCTACAGTGCTTTGTTGTTGCAGCGCCCCGGGGACTGGAGCCATGACCGCATCATGTTGTCGACCATTGTCAATCTGGAACGTATGGCCAACCGCAGCCAGTCAAATCCCACTTTGGTCACGCATGCGCTGAGCGGTAGTTTTATCGTGGGCACGCCATAGCGCCCGCGCGCATCTGCGGTAAGATTTGGACCAATTCGGGAAGGAAGCTGCACGGAAAAGCCCACAAAAAAACGGGCTGAAAACAGCCCGTTTTAAACCGTGTATCAGATCAAAGTCACAGGGCTTTTTGCAGCGCCTCAACCAGATCTGTCCGCTCCCAGCTGAAGCCCCCATCCGCATCCGGTTCACGGCCAAAGTGACCATACGCCGCGGTGCGCTGATATATAGGCTTGTTCAGGCTGAGATGTTCGCGAATGCCGCGCGGTGTCAGGTCCATTACCTGATCAATCGCCCGTTCAATCGCAGCCGGATCGGTCTGCCCGGTGCCAAAGGTATCTGCGTAGATTGACAGTGGCTTGGACACGCCAATCGCATACGACAGCTGAATGGTGCATTTGTCCGCCAGTCCGGCAGCCACAACGTTTTTCGCAAGATAGCGCGCCGCATAGGCCGCTGAGCGATCAACTTTGGTTGGATCTTTACCCGAAAACGCACCGCCGCCATGAGGCGCGGCCCCGCCATAGGTATCAACGATGATCTTACGACCGGTTAGCCCGGCATCGCCATCAGGACCCCCGATGACAAATTTCCCGGTGGGGTTCACGTGCCATTCGGTTTCAGTTGTGAGCCAGCCTTCGGGCAGCACTTCGCGAATGTAAGGCTCTACCATGGCGCGGATATCGCCGGAGGTCAGGCTTTCGTCCAGGTGCTGGGTCGACAGCACCAGCGAGCTCACACCGACGGGTTTTCCATCACGGTATATTACTGACAGCTGCGATTTTGCATCCGGGCCCAGCGCCGGCTCGGTGCCGTTTTTACGCACCTCAGCCAGACGACGCAGGATGGCGTGGCTGTACTGAATGGGCGCAGGCATAAGCGCTGGTGTTTCTTTGGTCGCATACCCAAACATGATCCCCTGATCGCCAGCGCCTTCGTCTTTGTCAGCGGCTGCATCTACGCCCTGGGCGATATGTGCGGATTGTTCGTGCAGCAGGTTGGTGATTTCCACGGTCTCGTGGTGAAATTTATCCTGCTCGTAACCGATGTCTTTGATACAGGCACGCGCGATCTCGTCGATACGGCCCATGTAGTCTTTCAACTTGGCCTGATCCGACAGGCCAACTTCGCCGCCAATAACCACACGGTCTGTGGTGGCGAAAGTTTCCGCAGCGACACGCGCTTCGGGTTCCTCAGAAAGAAAAGCATCCAGTACAGCGTCCGAGATACGGTCACAGACCTTGTCTGGGTGCCCTTCGGATACGGACTCCGAAGTGAAGGTGTAGTTTTGTCGTGTCATGAAAATTGCTCCATTGTGTTTGCTCTGCCACGCCAGGAAGCCGTTGTGACAAAGATTGGCCCCGCAATATGCGGCGCAGGTGAATTCGTCAATTCCTACCAGCTAAACATTAAGCCGATATGACGTTGACGCAAATACTTTGATGCCGCGGCTGCAAGACATGTAAAAAGCAATGCAATAATGAACGCGGGCCAATCACCTGTTCGACTGTAAAGCGTTGCAGGCAACGCGGCGGGCAATGCGGCGTCAACATACCCGGAAACCCCCAGCGGTAAGTTTTCTCGCAGCCGCCCATAGGGGTCGATCATCCCTGAAATGCCCGTATTGGCCACACGGATCATCGGCAGCCCCTGTTCTGCGGCGCGCATACGTGCCTGCACCAGATGTTGCTGGGGCCCTGATCGCGTGCCGAACCACGCATCATTGGTGATTTGCGTCAGAACAGCTGGACGCTCCGCGACCTGATAAATGTCCTGCGGAAACACGGCCTCGTAACAGATCAAGGGCAGCATGCGCCCTACCGGCGACTCCACAACCATCGCGTGGCGCCCTGGCACATAGCCCGCGCCGTTTTGCGAGGCCAGCCCGTGTATGCCCAGTTTGGCAAGACGTTCACCAAAAGGTACATATTCCCCAAAGGGCACCAAATGGGCCTTATCATAGACCTGCGCCACCTGCCCCTGCGCATCCAACAAAACGGCCGAGTTGTAATACCCCGACGCATCCCGACGCTGAATGCCCAAAAACACCGGTACATTGTTTGCAGACTCCGCGATCACTTCGAATGTTTCAGCAGCATGCTCTAACAGTTGCGGCACCGAAGTTTCGGGCCAGACAATCAAATCCGGCCGCGGCGTTTCCGCAGAAAATGCCACCTGTCGGCGCACAAAGTCCCAGCGTTTGTCGGGATCCCATTTTTCGTTCTGGGGGGCGTTGGGCTGGACCAAACGAACCATGTGTGGGGTCAAGGCGACATCATCAGCCGCGGGGGCGCGGGTCCACATCGGCCCACTGGCAACACCAAACAGCACAAGACACAGCCCACCAGCAACAATGGCACCCGCCAGCCTCTTGGCGTGCCAGAACAACGCAACCGGGAGCGTCACGATCAACCACAACAGCCCCAGACCATGTGGGCCAACAAAGGGCAGCAATGACATGGCTGTGGCCCCCGCAGACAGCTGAGCCAAGCCAGCCCAAGGAAACCCAGTGAGCGCATACGCCCGCAGAAATTCCATCAGCGCCCACCAACCGATCAGGGCCAGAACGCGCCAGGAGCCATGCGCAAAGCGCTGCGCCAACCCCAAGGCAGCCCCCCAGAACAGGGCAAGGCCCGCTGCCAGAAGTAACAGTGCAAACGGCGCCATCCAGGCGTGCGCCTGCGCATCCACCTGAAAAGGTTCAACAACCCATTGCAGCCCGTTCACAAAATAGCCGAACCCAAACAACCAGCCTGTCAACGCGGCTTGTTTGGCTGTGACGCAACGCAGCGCGCGATCCCCCAAAAAGACCAACGCCACAACGCTCGCCCAGATCCAATTGTGCGGGGCCAAGCCCTGTGCCATCAACACGCCTGCGCCAAAAATCAGCGCCAGCGACAACACCGCGACCCGGTCAGGCCGCGACGTGCCAAACGCTGAGATCATTCCGCTGCGGCCTGCGGCAGTCGCACGCGCAAACGTTTGATACGGCGCGGATCCGCGTCCATCACCTCAAACTCGGTGCCATCTGGGTGTACGATCACCTCACCCCGTGCGGGAACGCGACCTGACAGCATAAAGACCAACCCACCAAGGGTGTCGATTTCTTCTTCATCGACGTCTTCATGGGCCGATAACGCATGTCCGATCTCTGCCTCAAATTCAGGCAAGGGCGTACGCGACTGCGCCACAAAACACCCCGGTTTTTCAAGGAACCATGTTTGGGTTTCATCGGTGTCATGTTCGTCGACAATTTCTCCGACAACCTGTTCAATCAGATCTTCGATGGTCACCAGACCGTCGACACCGCCATATTCGTCAATGACCAGTGCCATGTGACGGCGTTCAGCCTGCATTTTGGTCAGCAATACGCCGATGGTCATCGACGGCGGCACAAACAACAAAGGCCTGACAATTTTTGCCAGATCAAAGGGTTCTTCGTCGCAATTGAACCCATGTGTCAGCGCGAAATCTTTGAGGTGCGCAAGACCAATCGGTTTGTCCAGCGTCCCATCATAAACCGGAATTCGGGTGTACCCACTGTCACGAAAAACCTGTACCAGCTCTTCTTTGCTGGACGTGGCCGAAACAGAAACGATTTCTGCCACCGGAATTGCCACATCTTCCACACGCATACGGCGCAGATTGATCATACCGTGCAGAGGCTGGCTCTGTGGTGCAACATCACTGTTGGCGGTTTCATCGCGGGTGTCATTTGTGGAAATGGATCCGAAAATTCGGCCCAATAATCCGGTTTTTTGTGCAGCCTCAGCTTCTGCGGTGCTGCTTACGTTCTGCAGCGCGCTGTGCGCTGCGTTAGAACTGCCTTCGATGTCGCCCATTTGTCCTATCCGTTATGACCCCGACGAGGGGCCGTCCTCTAACATATATGGGTCTTCGACCCCCAGTTTGCCAAGTATCTCAATCTCCAATGACTCCATTAAAGTGGCGTCTTGGTCACGAATGTGATCATAGCCCAATAGATGCAATGTTCCGTGAACAACCAAATGGCGAACATGGTCCGCAAAAGGTTTGTCCGCCGCCTGCGATTCGCGCAAACACGTGTCATAGGCGATAGCGATGTCACCCAAGGTACATTCACCGGTGAAATCCGGTTCGGGTCTCTCGGGCGTTCCGCCGGGAGCTTCAGCGGCCAGGTCTTCCGCAGGCCAGCTCAGCACATTGGTGGGCGCAGGTTTGTCGCGAAATTCGGCATTCAGTTCGGCAATTCGTGCATCTGAACAGGCCAGAACGGCAAGCTCACACTCTTCCAGATCCAACCCAAGGTGTGCCAACGCCGCCGTCGCTGCTTGGGTCGCGAGATCTTCCAACCCTGCGGCCAGCCAGCGATCGTCTTCGCATTCAATATCCAACATCATAGGCCTTTCGCCGCGGGCGCAGGCCTTTTAGGCCTGCGGGTCATCGGCCTCATACGCCTCGATGATCGCCGCTACAAGCGGATGGCGCACCACATCCCGTGAGGTAAAGTAATTAAAGCTGATCTTGGGAATATGGTTCAGCAGGCGTTCGGCATCCCGCAGGCCTGATTGCACGCCGCGTGGCAGATCAACCTGACTACGGTCGCCAGTAATCACCATACGCGAGCCCTCGCCCAGACGGGTCAGGAACATTTTCATCTGCATGGTTGTGGCGTTCTGTGCCTCGTCCAGGACCACATAAGCGTTGGCCAGCGTGCGCCCGCGCATAAAGGCCAGCGGCGCGATCTCGATCCGCTTTTCTTCCATCAGCTTGGCCAGTTGCTTGCCCGGCAGGAAGTCATTCAGCGCATCATAAAGTGGCTGCATATACGGGTCGACTTTGTCTTTCATATCACCCGGCAAATAGCCCAGCTTTTCCCCGGCTTCGACCGCAGGACGGCTGAGGATGATCTTGTCCACGTGCCCAGTGATGAACATCGAAACACCAACCGCGACCGCCAAATAGGTTTTCCCCGTGCCCGCAGGACCAATGCCAAAGGCAAGTTCGTGTTCAAACAAGGATTGAACGTAGGCTTTTTGCGCATCGGTGCGCGGCTCGACCAGTTTCTTGCGGGTTTTGATTTCAACTTTGCCGCCGCGAAACATTTCAAGCTGGCCACCCGCGTCCTCGTCGTTGGGAGCTGTATCCATACGAAGTTCGCGGTCCACATCCGCAGCCTCAACGCTGCGACCTGTTTCGAGACGATCATAGAGCGCCGTTAATACGCCAGCGGCCTGTTCACGCATCTCTGCGTCACCAATCACCGCCAGCTGATTGCCACGGCGAATGATTTGCACTGTCAATTTTTGCTCGACTTCAGCCAGATGGCGATCAAATTCGCCGCAAAGATCGATCAACAGTCGGTTGTCGGGAAATTCCAATACCACTTCATGTAATGTGGCGGGATCTTCGGTCGGGGTCGGGGCACCAATGGCCAAGCGGCTCTCCTGTTCCTGGCAGTTCCCCTTTAGTGTGCCGGTGCGGCGCGCAACCTGCAAGCGTCGCATGCGATATTTCACGCAATTGAAACAAAATGGCCGCCCCAAGGGGCGGCCAAATCACGAATTATGTCACAACATCACAATGAATCTGCGATATTTGACCCTTGTTTGAATGGGCCTGTGGCCACATTGCGCGGCAGCTCGCTGTTACACACCGGTTTGCCATCTGGCGTGCGGCGAATGTCCGCATAACCTTCAACGCCGTCATCAATGATCCAGTGTTCACACCCACGCGGGTCAACCCAGATACCCGCCTTTAGGTGTGACAGATCTTTGACATCTGTGCCCCGATCGCGGGTTTTATCAGACCCAACAACCCGGTGGTTCGCAGAACAGGCTGAGACCAGCCCAGCCAAGGCGACAAGAGCAATTACTTTGGTCGGTTTCATGCACTTTTCTCCCTTAGCGCAGGCAGTAAATTTCAACACGTCGGTTCTGCGACATGTTATGAGCGCTGGTGTTGTCCACGCGCGGATCACGTTCACCATAAGCCCGCACGGCGAACAAACGCGCGCCAACAGACCGTGCGACCTTTGCTACAGCATTTGCTCGGCGCTGCGACAGGGCGATGTTGTACTCGTCCGACGCGCGGCTGTCGGTGTGACCTGCAATGACAAACCCACGGAAGTCACCTTTCTTGGAGTTAAAGAACTCCTGAAGGCGCCCACGGCCAGCCGCATTGATGTAGTGTTTGTCGGTCGCAAAAAACTGGTCGGTGGGCATCATCCCACACAGCTGTCCACGGCGGCAGACAGGTTTGCCATCTGGTGTGACATGGGGCGTCATGAAACCTTCGGCCCCATCATCCATCACCCAGTGTTCACACCCATCCGGATCAACCCAAATGGTGGGTACATAACGTTCGCCGATAATCGTGCGCTGTTGTGCCGAAACACTTGCGCCTGAAATCGCCAGAACCATGGTCGCAGCAGCCACAAGCGCAGGCAGCTTTTTCATCGTCTTACTCAACACAACCCGTTATCCTTCACTCAATTTCCCCCGAAACAATCCCCGCTGACGCCTGAACAGTGTAAACGCGCGATTTCGGGCGCAGTCTATGCGATACAAAACCCGCTGACGTCCGCGAATGCAAATTTCTGTACGAATTTAGTCGACTCCGCAAAACACTGAAAGAATTTTAAAGAAATTGTTGCGCAGACCGATGCAATCAAGAGTCACTTTTCAAAAAAGCGTCCATAAAAAAAGCCGCCGCAAACTGCGACGGCTAGGTGATTCACTTGTGTCTGGACCAGCGGTGGCGCCGATCAGATCAACACGCCGCCCAGGGAATTTGTACCAGACGAAACGATCCGAACCCGCGCGAGATCCCCAACGGGGCGGTCACAGTCGGCAACATGCACCGCGTGCAAATAATCAGATTTGCCCACCATCTGCCCGTCGAAACGGCCCGGTTTTTCTAACAGAACCCCCACTTCACGGCCAACCATGCTGTCCTGAATTTCACGCTGTTGGCGCGTCAACAGGGCCTGCAGACGTTGCAAACGCTCATCCGCTTCCGCGGGGTCGACCAATGGACGTTCCGCAGCAGGCGTGCCTGGACGCGTAGAGTACTTAAAGGAATATGCGGTGCCATAACGCACCTCTTCCACCAGATCCAACGTGGCTTGGAAATCTTCTTCGGTCTCTTCCGGGAAGCCCACAATGAAATCGCCAGAGATCAGAATGTCGGGACGTGCTTCGCGGATCCGCTCAATCAGGCGCAAATAGCTTTCGGCTGTGTGGCTGCGATTCATGCGTTTCAGGATTTTGTCCGACCCCGCCTGAACTGGCAGGTGCAGATAAGGCATCAGTTTGGCACAGCTGCCAAGGGCTTCGATCAGATCATCCTGCATATCGTTCGGGTGGCTGGTGGTAAAACGGATGCGCTCAAGCCCATCGACCTTGTTCAGCTCCCAGATCAACTGTGCCAGGGTCACATCGCCAGTGGCCCCTGCCCCGTGATATGCATTCACATTCTGGCCCAACAGGGTGATTTCCCGCACACCGCGTTCAACCAGATCTTGCGCTTCGCGCAAAATGCGATCCGCCGGACGCGATACTTCGGCACCACGGGTGTATGGCACGACGCAAAAGGCGCAAAACTTGTCGCAGCCCTCTTGCACAGTCAAAAATGCAGCCGGGCCGCGTTTGGCTTTGGGGCGGCTTTTGAGCTTTTCGAATTTGTCTTCTTCGGGAAAATCGGTGTCGAGCACTTTTTTCCCTTCGCGCGCCTTGCTCTCCATCTCGGGCAGGCGATGATAGCTTTGCGGACCCACCACCAGATCGACGATGGGCTGACGGCGCATGATTTCTTCGCCTTCAGCTTGCGCGACACAGCCCGCAACGCCGATTTTCAAATCCGGGTTCTTTGCTTTCAGCTTTTTGAAACGGCCCAGTTCCGAGTAAACTTTCTCGGCGGCTTTTTCTCGAATGTGACACGTGTTCATCAGGATCATATCGGCATCATCAGCCGATTTGGTTTCCTCATACCCCTGTCCGCCCAGCGCCTCCGCCATGCGTTCACTGTCATAGACGTTCATCTGACAGCCATAGGTTTTGATAAAAAGCTTCTTCGGAGCGCTCATCGTAGGCTGCCTTTCATGCCGGGTGGGATCAGCCGCCGCACATAACGGGAAACAGGGCGGCTTGCAATGCAGAGCCATTTACCGGACTTTGACACGAAATGCCAGAAAACCGGGCCACACATAGATGATCTACACCTCCTTAGATGACTTTCTTTCGACTGCTAAATCAGTACTGGCCAAAGGTCCGGTGGCCTTGGTGTTCGTCGAAGACGACGTTGAGATCGCCACCACGTTACACCATCACCTGCAATCGGGGTTCTCGGATGTGATTGCGCTGATGCCCAGCACCTTTTCGCTGGCCTACGAATTACAGGACAAAGTCCACCGCATTCCCTTTGACTGCACCCCAACCACACAGGTGTTTGACGCCATAAACAAGATCATCAGGGCCGCAACCCCCGGGTGCTGGCTGTATTATTGTTTTAATGCCGAATACCTATTTTATCCGTTCTGCGAAACGCGCAGCGTGGCTGAAATGTTGACCTTCCACAGCGAAGAACGGCGCGACGCCATGCTGTCGTATGTGATCGATCTGTATGCGGATCCCCTGGATCAGATCCCGGACGCGGTATCGCTGGAACACGCCTATCTGGACAAATCCGGCTATTATGCGCAGGCCCGCCATGACGGCAACAACCAACCCCATGACAGACAGCTGGATTTCTTTGGTGGCGTACGCTGGCGGTTTGAAGAACACATCCCCGCAGCCAGCCGTAAAATTGATCGAATCGCACTGTTTCGCGCCAAGCCCGGCCTTGAACTGCGTGACGATCACACGTTCAACGATCAAGAATACAATACATTTGCCTGTCCATGGCACCACAACCTCACGGCGGCCATCTGCTCTTTTCGCATAGCCAAGGCCCTAAAACGCAACCCCGGATCCCGCGATCAGATTCACAGTTTCCGCTGGCACAACTCCGCCCCGTTTGAATGGAATTCCCGCCAGCTGCTGGATCTTGGACTGATGGAACCAGGACAGTGGTTTTAGCCGGACTATTTTACGACAGATCACACGGGGAAACAGTCGGAGTCTGACGGCCGGACACACAAGTACTGTTATATCCGGTGTCAGACCTTGCGCAGGCGGATCACCACATCAACTGATGCAATCTCAACCCCTTCGGGCGCATCCGGCAGTTGTTTGATCACCAGTTGATCCGACGGCGCATCTGTCAGACGACCTTCGTCTTCCCAGAAAAAATGCGGATGGTCATGCGTGTTGGTATCAAAATAGCTCTTGGATCCGTCGACCGTGATTTCTTGCAATATACCTGCGTCACAGAAGGCGCTCAGCGTATTGTAGACTGTCGCCAAAGACACCGCTGCGCCTTCGCTTTTGGCCGCTTCAAACAGGCTTTCGGCGGTGACGTGACGGTGTTTGCCGTCCCCCACCAACAATTCAGCCAACGCCACCCGCTGCCGCGTGGGGCGCAGGCCAGCGTTCACCAACCAGTGGGTCGCCGTCTGTGTAGCAGTCTGTTGTGCTGGTGCCGCGCGATCTGGCGTCATGTTCAATCCTGGCTGATATGGCTTTTCAAATATAGGCGCAGGGGACGGGCAATTTCAAATGAATTTCACTCGCAACTGGCGCGGCAATCCCCATCGCGACCGAGTTACAGCACTTGCAGGACCGGTTTTCCGAGTGTTACACGCAATGAAACAAGACGTTACTTAGCAGGAGAAGAGCCAGCATGGCCGACTACCCCAGCAGCTTTGACAAGGAAGACCTTCTGAAATGCGCCCGCGGCGAGCTTTTTGGCCCCGGCAACGCGCAGCTGCCAGCTCCGCCCATGCTGATGATGGACCGCATCACCGAGATTTCCGGTGATGGTGGCGCCCATGGCAAAGGCCACGTTCTGGCGGAATTCGACATCACCCCGGACCTGTGGTTCTTTGATTGCCATTTCCCCGGCAACCCAATCATGCCCGGCTGTTTGGGCCTCGACGGTCTGTGGCAGCTGACGGGTTTCAACCTAGGCTGGCGCGGCTGGCAAGGTCGCGGTTATGCCTTGGGCGTTGGCGAGATCAAGCTCAAGGCGATGGTGCGACCAGACGCCAAGCTCCTCACCTATGAGATCGACTTTACCAAAGCTGTGCAAACCCGCCGCCTGACCATGGGTGTGGCGGACGGCATCGTAAAAGTGGACGGCGAATTGGCGTATGAAGTCAAAGACATGAAAGTCGCCCTGTCTGAGAGCTAAGACAAATACAGCATCAAGAAATTCGAGCAGAGGCCAATGGGCCTCTGTTTTTTTGTCTAGAGCGCCTGTTTTTCCGTTACACGCGACGGCATCACCGACCGCAGCGACGTGTCCTCACTAGCCAGCCTTGGGCTGATCTTCTATCGTATCCAGCGCTTCAGGACACGCCCATTCATTGGGGGTGTCGGATGGGATTTGTGGCTCACCGACCTCGTCAATTGAGCTCATGCCACCGGCTATAACGACGCGATTTCGTCCAAGGTCTTTGGCGCGATAAAGCGCCTCATCAGCGGTACGCAACAGAATTTGCGGCAGGGTGCCATGCGCCGGATAGAGTGCAACTCCAACGGAAATGGTCACACGTGGCAGGGTTTTGTCGCCGTATCTGACTTTAATTTTTTCAACCGCACAGCGCAGCCCTTCGGCACGTGCCAAGGCCTTCTGGGTGTCACATCTTGGCAAAATCACGGTAAATTCTTCGCCGCCCGGTCGGCAGGCGACGTCGTCTCCATCACAGTCTTGTTGCAAAGCGCCCCCCACGGCCCGAAGCACCATATCACCAGCATCATGCCCATGCGTATCATTGAATTTTTTAAAGTGATCCACATCAATCGCAATCGCTGCAAACGTGTCTCCTGAGCGTTCGCAATCATTTATCGCCTTCCGCAGCGCTTCCGTCATATGGCGGCGATTGAACAAACCCGTCAGCGGATCCCGCACCGACTGATCATGCAGTTCATCGCGCATGCGCACGTTTGCGATCGCCATCGAAATCTGTTCAGAGCACATCTGTGCAAGACTACGATTGGCGTAAAACTTTTCGGGGCAAGCCTCCTTGGAACGCAAATGCAACAAGCCAACCGTTTCGCCATGCGCCAGAATAGGAAAACAGAAATAAGGATGATCATTGTGTGGTTCGGCATGTTCGCAGGTGAAATTTATTTCGCTCGTGCCGTATTCATAGGTACGCCCCCGCCGCAAACCCCAGCATTCTTCTGGATGGATGTGGTCCTTATGTGTCCCCCCGTTCCAGCTGGCCCAGCCATCCAAGACATCCCGAGAGTTCGAATACACGTACACACTGCCCTCAGCGTTGGGCAAAATATGGGTCATAAACCGACCAACCATGTCAAACAATTCATCTAGCGAACGACTGGATTGCAGCCATTCGTTCAGCTCTCCCAATAGCTTAACATCGCGCGACAATCTAAGCTGCTCTCCCAACAGCTCTTTTTCGCTGTCGGACCTCTGCATGAGCGCCGCGTACTGCCCGCGGTTCGCACGATACAAAATCGCGACCACAAAACCGATAGTCACCAAGGCAAGCATCGAAAGACCACTCAACAAGAGCCTGACACGAATCAAAAATGTTTCGCGTACATCGGTGATGTCAGTGAAAAATTCCATCGCGCCGATCACGCGCCCTTCTGTGATCACCGGTACAAATATCTCTGCAACTTCGTGAACCGCCACGCCCTGTGACAACGCATGCAAGGCCAAGCCGTCAATGTCCGACGCCAGGGCCTGCTCACGATGATATACGATTTTTCCCGCGGAATTTTTTTCTGCCGAATAATACGACGGCGCAACACTTCCAATTTCCTCTGACCGCGTCGACCAAATCACGTTTCCGCCCACATCATAAAGCTTGAAGCGATAAATGTCTGATGCCTCGGGCAGCAGCGTCATGTATTTCACATCCGTTGGTGAAAGTGTGTTTTCTTCAAACACGCGCGTAGGATCATCAAGATGCAGGATAACCCGGCGATGCCACAATTGTGACTGCTTACGGGCGTCGACCTCCATCAAATGCTCAACAATCGGCACAGATACCCGCTGCACAAGAAAGATGACGGCGACTGATACACCGACACATAGGAGCGCAAGAAGCGAAAATTTGGAAATTTTATGTAGCACGCGAATGTCCTGAACAATGGGTAGTACTGCCGCCACCGTCAGGCAAAAAGGTTAAACCATTGGAAAAGTGCAACGTTTTGAGAAGCGAAAATTGTGCTTACTCCCCGAAAAATACGAGACGCTGAATATATGCTTGAAATTTCCAACAGCACTCCGGTCGCGCAACACACGCCACATTACACGCGCCAACTCATCTTGCGCACGCTCCTTTCAAAGCCTACTAAGGCTTAAGCAAACAAGGGAGTGCACGCATGCGTCGCGTCGTCGTCACCGGTCTGGGGATCGTTTCGTCCATCGGGAACAATGCCGAAGAGGTTCTGGCCTCTCTCAAAACCGGTAAATCCGGTATCGAAACCAGCCCGGAAATGACAGAACATGGGTTTCGAAGTCAAGTTGCCGGAACGCTGAAACTCGACATCAAAGAGCATGTCGACAAACGCGCACTCCGTTTCATGGGTGCAGGCGCGGCCTATGCCTATATTGCGATGGGCCAAGCCATCGCAGATGCGGGCCTAAAAGAAGACCAGGTCGTCAACGAACGCACCGGTCTGGTGGCGGGGTCCGGCGGCCCATCGACGTCTGCCATGCTGACCGCCCACCAAACTGTAGCCAAGACCGGCGCGACCAAACGTATTGGTCCCTTTGCCGTGCCAAAATGCATGTCTTCGACCATCTCCGCAAACCTGGCGACGGCTTACAAAATCAAGGGCATCAATTACTCGATCACCTCGGCGTGCTCGACCTCACTGCACTGCATCGGCAACGCGGCTGAGCAGATCATGATGGGCAAGCAGGACGTGATGTTTGCGGGCGGCGGCGAGGAGCTGGACTGGACCCTCTCGTGCCTGTTTGATGCCATGGGCGCGATGTCCTCCAAAAAGAACGACGATCCAACCAAAGCTTCGCGTGCCTTTGACCAAGACCGCGATGGTTTTGTGATCACTGGCGGCGGTGGCATTGTGGTGCTCGAAGATCTGGACCACGCGCTGGCACGCGGTGCCAAAATCTACGCAGAAGTGACCGGCTTTGCCGCGACCTCCGACGGGCACGATATGGTTGCGCCGTCAGGTGAAGGCGGTGAACGCGCGATGCGTCTGGCACTGCAAACCCTGCCCGAAGGCCGCAAAGTCAGCTATATCAACGCGCATGGCACCTCGACCCCCGTCGGCGATGTCGGCGAAGTCGAAGCGGTGCGGCGCGTATTTGGGGCCGGCAACACGCCTCCGATCAGCTCTACCAAATCTATGACGGGCCACGGCCAAGGCGCCGCCGGCGCGATGGAAGCGATCTTCTGCCTGTTGATGCTGGACAATGACTTCATCACCCCTTCGATCAACGTTGAAACCCTCGCCGAGGGGATCAACGAAGGTGAAATTGCCACCAAACTGGTGGAAAATGCGGGGCTTGATAGTGTGATGACCAACAGCTTTGGCTTTGGCGGCACCAATGGATCCATGGTCCTGTCCAAGTACCGCAGCTAACTGCACCACACATCTGCACGCAAAAAGGCCAGAGCACTCAAGTGCTCTGGCCTTTTTTTGTTGCGAGCTTCGGCTTAGCCCAGCGCGGGTTTTTTAATAACCCGGCCCAAAACAGCTGTCACAAACCCCAACACTGCCAGCCCCATGGCGCAGTTCAGAACACTAAACTTCGCAACTGCAAACCCCGAGTAGGGATAGGCCAACCACGACGCAAAGGTCAGCGGATCGGCGAGCATGACAAAAGACACCAAGTTTTCACACGCATCCAAACTCGCCCCCAAGATGGCGCTACATGCGGCCCAAATTCCAAATCGATAGCCCCATGACCCCGGCGCGCCCGTGCGTGCAATCAGCGTTCCGAGTAAAACGCCAAACAGCGCGACCATAAGCATAAAGACAAAATCGAACCGCTGCGTCGCGACATAGATGTCCAGCGTCCCAGCATCGATCATATGCGCATAGAAGCCTTGGATCGCGTCCGCATCAAACGTTGTTTGGCCGGTGGCGTAATCGACAGGATGCTTACTGGCCGCATACAGCCCCTCAAGGCGGGATTGCGCAACACGCACCCCTCCAAAGGACAGTACAACAGCAAAACGGTGGAGCCAGATGGGTAAGGCAAGAATGTTCCGAAACAACATAAACGAATCCCTATTTATATTCCGTGGAATATAAATTACATTCCACGGACTGCAAGTCAACCTACAGGATACTCCGTGACCACACGCCCATCTCCCGAAGTCATCGAATGCCTCACCCGCTTTGGGATCGCGTCGCAATTGTTTCAATCGTTTCTAGAAACCCGGCTGGCTCCACATGGCCTAACCCCTGCACAGCTTAATGTTCTTTCACACATCGCGCGCGCGCGTGCACCGCAGCGGGTGACCGATATTGCGACAGCGGTTCAGATCGGCCAGCCCGCTGCCACCAAAATACTGACGAAGTTCGAACAGGCTGGGTGGGTCGTTTTCATCGCCTCCTCTGTCGACCGGCGTAGTAAACTGGCACAGATCACCAAAGCGGGTGGTGAGCATCTGATCAACGTGCAACGCAGCACTATGCCAGACCTTGGCGCCTTTCTCACAGAGTGGCCAACTGAGGATCTGCACCACCTCACCCAAGCACTGACCCGGCTAGGCCAATTTCTGGATGACCGGCGTGACCTTGACCTTCCCGACTAAATAGGCCTATCCAGCAGTTAAATTTTGAGGAATTACCATGCACGCACTTTCCGGAAAACGCGGTCTCATCATGGGTGTGGCCAATGAACGTTCTATCGCTTGGGGCATCGCCAAAGCCATGGCCAAAGCTGGCGCGGAACTGGCGTTCACCTATCAGGGTGAAGCCTTTGGAAACCGCCTGAAACCGCTCGCCGAAAGCATCGGCAGCGACTTTATGGTGGACGTGGATGTCACCGATGATGCGTCACTGGACCGTGCCTTTGATCAGCTGTCTGGCCGTTGGCCCACCATCGACTTTGTCGTGCATGCGATTGCCTATTCGGACAAGAACGAACTAACGGGGCGGTTTCTAGACACCAGCCGTGCGAACTTTAAGAATTCAATGGATATTTCCGCCTATTCGTTCATCGAAGTGGCCCGCCGCGCGCATCCTCTGATGAAGGACAACGGTGGTACACTGCTGACACTGACCTATCTGGGGTCCAACCGGGTTGTGCCCAATTACAACGTAATGGGTGTCGCCAAGGCAGCGCTGGAATCCGCAACACGCTATCTGGCAAATGATCTCGGCCCCGAAGGTATTCGCGTCAATGCCATTTCTCCTGGCCCCATGAAAACGCTGGCCGGTGCAGCCATTGGCGGTGCGCGCAAAACCTTCAAACACACCGATCAAAATGCCCCCCTGCGCTCCAACGCAACGCTTGAAGCGGTTGGTGGCACGGCAGTCTATCTGGCATCGGATGCCGGAGCCTGCACAACAGGCGAAATCATTCGCGTGGATGGCGGCTTCCATGCCTTGGGCATGCCACAACCGGACCACCTGTGATCCACTGGCGTTTGCTCTAGATGATAAAAGGCACCCAATTGGGTGCCTTTTTCATTTCTGACGCTGCGGCTGTGAGAGACGCTGCACCGCCTCAGCGGTGCCGGGCCCAACCAATGAGGATCAAACCAAAGGGTTTGTACCGCAATGGGCGGGAGCGCCCCGCCGCCTCTCTCGTGCGCGTGGCTTAGTTGATGGAAACCAGCTCGACGTCAAAGATCAGATCCTTACCCGCCAAAAAGTGGTTCGCGTCCAAAGTCACACTGTCCTCACTCACCTCAACCACGGTCACTGGCAACGCCTGACCGTCAGGGGTCTGCATCTGCAACTGCGTTCCAATTTCCAGTGGAATGTCCGCCGGGATGCTCTCACGCGGGATCGCCTGGCGCGCGTCAGGATTGACCGGGCCATAGGCCTCCATTGCGGGGATCTCCAGCACCTTTTTATCGCCAACGGCCATGCCCAGCATACCCGCATCCATACCGGGGATCACCTGACCAGAGCCCACGGCAAATTCCAGCGGTTCACGCCCTTCTGAACTGTCAAAGACCGACCCGTCAGTCAGCTTGCCAGTATAATGAATGCGCGCCGTGTCGCCGTTCTTCACTTCGGTCATTTTTACTCCGATCCGATGTCTTTGGAATGAAAGGGCGTCACCCTAAACACTCACAGCGCCAAGTAAACCTACCCTCGGTACAAATTTCGTCTTTGACGCTACAATTCCGTATGCAACTCTGCCGCAGAGAGGAGCCCTTTATGCCGATCACCACCTGTGTCTTTGATGCTTACGGCACCCTATTTGATGTCACAGCCGCCGCCCGACAGGTCGCCCAAGAAGTGGAATTCCCCCACCTTTTGGACAATTGGCAACAGCTGGCCAACCACTGGCGCCTAAAACAGCTGCAATACACCTGGCTGCGCGCAATCACCGATGCACATACAGATTTTTGGCTGGTGACACAGGACGCACTGGATTGGGCGCTGGACGCCACCGGTCTGGCCGGGGATCCAAAATTGCGCAAACGGCTGCTGGATCTGTATTGGCAGCTTCAAGCCTACCCCGAAGTGCCATCGATGCTGCGCACGCTCAAATCCGCAGGGCTGACAACCGCCATTCTGTCCAACGGCTCCCCGGCAATGCTCGACGGCGCGGTACAATCTGCGGGAGTTGGCGGCGATCTGGATGCGGTGCTGTCGGTGGAAAATGTCGGCGTTTTCAAACCAGCCACCCGTGTATATGACATGATCGGCACCCGATTTGGCTGCACCGCACGGGAGGTCTTGTTTGTCTCCTCAAATGGCTGGGATGCAGCCGGGGCCGCGGGGTACGGTTTTACCACCGCGTGGGTGAACCGTGCAAACGAACCTGTGGACCGCCTCCCCTGGCGTCCAGACCACATTCTCAGCGATCTTTCTTCTATTCCCGATTTGGTATCTTAATCTATGCCGCATTTCACAACTTCAGATGGCCTCTCCCTGTACTACACAGATCAGGGTGGCGGCGCGCCGCTTCTCTGCTTGCCCGGGCTGACCCGGTGCAGTCGCGATTTTCGCTATTTCGCCCCCTTTGCCGCGCCTTACCGCAGGATCACGCTGGATGCGCGCGGGCGCGGTCAGTCACAATATGATCCAAACATTATGAACTACAATGTTGTGCGCGAGGCGCAGGATGTGATCGAACTGCTGGATCATCTGGCGCTGCAACAAACTGCGATATTGGGCACCTCACGGGGGGGACTTGTCGCGATGACACTGGCCGCAAGGAACAAGGACCGCCTGTCCGCCGTTATCCTTAATGACATCGGACCCGAGATCCCCGCCGCTGGCATGCAGCGGATCATGGAATATGTCGGGCGCGCTCCCAATGCCAAAACAGTGGAGACCGCAGCGCACCAGTTGCAAACCTTTATGGCGCCCGCCTTTCCAGACATCCCCGCCGCCCGCTGGCACGAAGAAGCCCAGACCTTTTATGACCAAGACACCGATGGCTTGCGTTTGCGGTATGATCCGAAATTACGCGATGCGCTGCTGGAACAGGCGAAACAGGGACCCGTTCCAGATCTCTGGCCTGTGTTCATGGCCCTGGACGGTCTGCCAGTTGGCGTGCTGCGCGGCGCGAACTCTGACATTTTGACGGCAGAAACCTTTGCGCAGATGCAAACACGCCTCCCCCAAATGAGACACGCTGAAATTGCCAATCGCGGGCATGTCCCGTTTCTGGATGAACCTGACGCATTGGCTGTCATTCACAGCGTGATGGAGCAGTTGCAATGACCTCACTCGCTTTAATCCACGCTGCGGCCGACCGTCTGGCAGGGCGTGTGCGGACCACGCCTCTGTTGTCATCGCCCGTGTTGGATCAGATCGCCGGGCGGCATCTTTTGGTGAAGGCCGAGTGCCTGCAACATACTGGATCATTCAAATTTCGCGGCGGCTGGTCTGCCGTGTCGGCCCTGTCCGCCGACGTTCGGGCGCGTGGTGTACTCGCTTATTCCAGTGGCAACCATGCCCAAGCCGTGGCTCTGGCCGCCAAAGCGCACGGTACGTCAGCCGTCATCGTAATGCCGCAGGACGCGCCGCAGCTAAAGATCTTGAACACCCGTGCGCTGGGAGCAGAGGTGGTCCTGTATGACCGCGCAGGCGGCGAAAGCCGCGAGGCCATTGGCAACGCATTGGCACAACAGCGCAGCCTAACCCTGATCCCCCCATTCGACGATGAACAGGTCATTGCAGGTCAGGGCACCACGGGGCTGGAAATCGCACAGCAAGCGGCAGATCTAGGCATCAGCCACGCCGAGGTTCTGGTGTGCTGCGGCGGTGGTGGCCTATCGTCGGGCGTTGCGCTGGCCCTGGAAGATCACGCCCCCAACATGCGCGTGCGCCCGGTAGAGCCCGACGGGTTTGACGATATGGCGCGCTCCCTTGTGGCCCAAGACATCAAATCCAATCAGCGCCTTACCGGATCTATCTGCGATGCAATCCTAACCCCGCATCCCGGGCAGATGACCTTTCCCATCCTGTCACGTCTGGCAGGCCCCGGTTTGGTGGTCCGTGACGACGAAGCGTTGCACGCAATGGCGCTGGCCTATCAGCATCTAAAAATCGTGGTCGAACCCGGCGGTGCCGTGGCGCTGGCGGCGGCCTTGTTTCACCGCGACGCCATTTACAGCGATACCGTGATCGCCATCGCCAGCGGCGGCAATGTTGAGGCCGACACCTTCAAACGCGCGCTGACCTTTTTGGACACCCCGGCTGAGGACCCATGACTATGACCCGTTTCACCATCGCCTCATTCAACGTCAAAAACCTGATTGGCGCAGACAAAGAATACTATCGGTTCCAAAGCTACACGCCGGAGGAATACGCATGGAAGGCGGATTGGATGGCAGATCAGATCTTGTCATTGGACGCCGACATTCTTGGATTTCAGGAAATATTTGAAGAAGACGCGCTGCGCGATGTGATCAATCAGGCCGACCACCGCGGCGCATTGAGCAATGCAGCCACAGTGCCCGACAGTTCCAAACGCTATCACCGGCGCGCCATTTTTCGCAAACTGGCCTACACGCCCTACACCGACGCCGCGCTGGCTTTTGCCCCCAATGTCAAGGACACCGGTCGCGCGGGCCAACGCCGCCCTGGTTTGGCAATCTTATCGCGGTTTGGGTTTGCCAGCCCGCCCGAGGTCATCCAGCAGCTTGAGACCCCGCTGGATATTCCCATGACGGCCTTAACCGGCGACAGCGCCCAGACCGGCAGTTACCGGGTCGAAACCTTGTCACGCCCCATCCTAAAGGCCCGTATCCCGGTGGGCGATCAGGTCATCACCGTGTTTAACTGTCATCTCAAATCGAAACTGGGCGAATTCATCACGCCCGAAGGTGCTGAGTTTGCCCCCGAAGCAGATCTGACCGCCTATGACGCGCCCGGTCGCGCGCTTGGGGCCTTGCGCGCCGCGCTGCGACGGATGGCCGAAGCCTATGTACTGCGCCGCGCGGTGGTGGCCGAACTGGAACACGGACACCCGGTGATGGTGCTGGGCGATTTCAACGACGGCGAACATGCGGTCAGCAGCGAAATCATCAGCGGCGAGACACCCTTTCGCAACTATGCGTGGATGCTGCGCCACGACGCTCACACCCGCAACGATCGTTACAGCCATGACGAAAATCTCCAGATCCATGATGCGATTGACGCCGTGCGCCTGCGCTCCGCCGAGAAGATGTTCTTGCGCAAATCCCTGCGTGATGTGGTCTATACCACTGCATTTGGCGGGGTGCATGAAAGCATCGATCAGATTTACATGTCGCGTCATTTTGACCCTGCATGGAAAAATGCCATTGGCGAAATGCAGTATTACAGCGTCTTGAACGACCACCTGACCGACGGCAGCCACCCCGAAGCCCCCTATAACAAATTGGCCTCCGACCACGGACAGATCATGGCCCATATGGAGCTGCGCACGTGATCCAAGGCTTTGCATGCCTGCGCCAAACCCGTTAGGACACGGCGCAGACAACAAAAGGCCCCACCTCATGCAGATCGCAGATCTCGGCGATGTCCAGCTTCACTACGCGCTTGAAGGTCCAGACGATGGCCCCGTCATCGTGTTTGCCCATGCTCTGGGCACCGATATGCATGTCTGGGATGATCTCTTACCCCTGTTGCCCAAAGGTTTGCGTGTTCTGCGCTATGATCTGCGCGGGCACGGACGCTCCTCCTGCCCGCCTGCGCCCTACAGCATGGGGGCGTTGGTGCGCGACACCGAACAGCTTCTGGATCACCTAAACCTACGCGAATGCCTGTTTGTGGGCCTGTCGATTGGCGGCATGATTGCGCAGGGTCTGGCGGTCAAACGGCTGGATCTGGTGCGGGCATTGGTGCTGTCAAACACCTCAGCCAAACTTGGCATGCCGCACATGTGGCAAGACCGGGTGAACATCATCCGTCATGAGGGCATGGCCGGACTGGTTGATGTCACGATGGAGCGTTGGTTTTCGCGCAGCTTTCGTCGCAGCGATGCATTGCCCTATTGGCGGGACCGGTTTTTGGCCCAATCCATTGAGGGCTATGCTGGCTGCTGCGCCGCCATCGCAGGCACCGATTTTTATACGCCCACCAGTGGCCTGCGATTACCCACCCTAGGTATCGTCGGCAGTGAGGATGGATCCACTCCGGCAGATCTGGTGCGCGAAACCGTTGATCTGATCCCCGGCAGCCAATTTGCATTGATCCGCCGCGCCGGCCATTTGCCCTGCGTTGAACAACCTCAAGCCTACGCAGACCTGCTGGCAGAATTTCTAAACAACACCGGGCATCTTGTCCGCGTCTGATCACGTTTGCTCACATCCCCCTACGCCCCTCATCACATCAGGAGGCCCCATGGCCGCTTCGCTTTTTGACAGCCAACTATTTGGATCGCTCTTTTCCGCAGGAGAGGTCTCGCGCCTGTTTTCCGACAGCGCCGAAGTACGTGCCATGTTGCTGGTCGAAGGCGCCGTGGCCAAGGCCCAAGGCGCTCTGGGTATAATCCCACAAGACAGCGCTGACGCCATCGGGCGCGCGGTGATGGAGGTCGCAATTGACCCCGGCGCCCTACACAATGGCACGCGACAAGACGGTACTCCGGTCCCGGCGTTGGTGGCGGCGTTGCGCAGTGAAATGAATGCCCCAGAACATGCGCAATTCATCCATTGGGGCGCCTCGACGCAGGACGTCACTGACACCGCATTGATGTTGCGTCTGCGTCAGGTTTTGACCCTGATCGAAACCGATCTAAAAGCCGTGGTGACGCGGCTGGGAGTATTGGCGCAAACCCACGCCGATCTCGCCTACGCCCGGCCCGATCAAGGCCCGTCTACATTTGGTGCGGTGGCCGCCGGTTGGGGCGCGCCGATTATTGATCTTCTTGAGGATCTGCAGAGCCTGCGTGCACGCTGCCTGATTGTATCCTTTGCAGGCGCACCAGATGCTCCGGTGGATTTGCAGGGGCAGGTGCCCCAGATTCGCGTGGATCTCGCAAAAGGCTTGGCCTTGATCGATCCCAAATGTGACTGGCCTTCAGATCGTCGCGCGGTTCTGGAGCTGGCAGACTGGATGCAAGGCGTGGCACGAGTGCTTGGCACCTTGGGCCAGGACGGACTGTCGCAATCGGAACGCCTGATGCTGGCCCCGGACACTCCGCCAGCATCGCTGTCGATGCTGACAGCGATGGCACATCAGGGCGCCGCACTGATCACCGCATTGCACGCTGGAACACAACTCAGCAGCCCCGAGGCCGCACACTACAGCGAGCGGATGAACCTGCCTCACATTGCTCTCGGGGCTGCAACCACCGCCCAAAGTGCGCGCCAGCTGATCGCGGGTCTCGCCCCCAACATCTCTGCGCTTGCGGGTGATCAAATCTCTGCGGACCTGCTGGCTCAAGCGCGCACACAAGCGCAGGATTTTGCCACCCGCGCAAAGGTTTTTCAGCCGACGTAGATCAAGCGGCACGCGCGCGGCATATCGGAAAGACAAGAGAAACGGTCCGTGCCCCTTGGCAGCACAGCAGGGGCAAGGGCATATAATGCACAGTCTTTACCCCAACCAACGGAGCGCCTATGTCCGCGCCACTTCCTCTTGATGTCTCTACCGCGGCGGCAGTTTTCAAAACGCTGGGCCATGACGGGCGGCTGGCGTTGCTGTGCCATTTGTTAAACGGCGAACACTCGGTCGGGGAATTGGAAGCCGCGCTAGAGCTGCGTCAGGCGGCAGTCAGCCAGATGCTGACCCGCCTGCGCGACGATGGGCTGGTGTATCCCCGCCGGTCGGGCAAGACCATTTTTTACAGCCTGCGAGACCAAAACATCGCCGCACTTGTTCAGCTTGCCCAGACGCTATATCCGGCGCGCGCTTAACTGGACACATATCCCGCCACCACCTGGAGCAGCTTAAATGCAGTCGAGGCGTCGTGTTCGACCACGGCAAAGAACTCTTCTTCACCAATCCGCAGACAGGTCAGTTTGGTTTTGGCCACCATGGTCAGCGCACGGGGTTCCTGACGGATCAGTCCCAACTCTCCGACCAGACGCCCCGGCCCCAAGGTTACAATGAGCCGATCCGGTTCATCCTCTTGTGGCAAATAAAACTCTGCCTCACCCTCCAGGATCATATAAGCGCCATCCGAGGCTTCATCATCCTTGCGAAACACCGCTTGCCCTGCCTCGGCCGTGTACCAGCGCGCGCCAAAGGCCAGAAGGCGCAGCTGGCGACGGTTCAGCCCAGAGAACAGCTCTGTCTGTTCCAGCGCGCGCAGCTTGCGGGCCAGATCCGCACTGGCAGCTCCATCCTCGCTGCTGATCTCTTGCGCCTTATCACTGACCAGTCGGCCCTGACGCATTTCATAAAACACATCAAACACGTCGGGACGGGCAAAGGTGGGACTGAGATAGATCAGCGTGGTCTCAGGTAACAATTTGCGCAGGTTCTTATGCACCGCCACACGGGTTTCGATATCATAGCTGGCCATGGCGCTGTCGAGGATCAAAATGTCAGGACGTTTGATCGAGGCCCGCGAAAAGGCCAGAGGTTCCGCGAAACTGGCAGCCAACCCCTGCCCGCCCACCGAAATTGGCAGATCGAAAATCAGCTGGACCACCAGATCACGCAGGCCGTTTTCAACCAAAATATCAGACACCAGCTTGCGCAGTTCTTCACCTTTGGCCCCGGCAGCGTCGGAAATTTTTCCAAACATCGCGTTTTCGAGAACCGTCAACCCAGGCGCAATACGATCAGCGCGGATCGGCGTGAAACTTTGTCCAAGGGCCGCCAAAAGTTCGGAGCCATGATTGCGACGGAAGCCTAAGATGCGGTTTTTCATCTCTTCGCTAAACGCCGGGCCGATCTGTTCCGCCGAAATACTAAAGGGCACGATCAACAGGCGTGCCAGCTCATCCCGGCTTAGGGCGACTGCGCCTTCTTCACGGGTTTTGTCCACCAACGCCAACGCGGCTTCATATGCCGACACATCCAGCCCCAACTTGCGGAACAAGGGATGATCGGTGCCATCCAATCCAAAAATTTGACGCAACACATCCACAACATCACGGGTCAAAGCGACCAGATCGTCGTCCAGTTTCAACCCAATCAAACGATCCAGAAATGTAACCTGCTGCCGTACCATGTCTTCGGTGATCGGCTGACTGAGCGTCGCAAACAACAGGTTCTCACCCACTGGCATGGCGGGATTATAGGCGTCGTCCTCAAAGAAATAAACTTGGCCATCACGGCAACTTTGTCGGATGGCGGCCTGTACGATGGGGCGCAACGTGATCAGCTGCTCAGCCAACTTTGGATGCCGCAACACATCAAATTTTTGCTCGACCCCACGACGGAACAATGCCGTGTCAGAGCCTATTCCTTCGACCAGCTTCAGCCACCAGTTGCTCAGCTCCATTTCGTTCGAGAACCCAGCCAATCCCGGATCTAACCACGGCGCGTCAAAGGGATCGGCGCTGTTGCCTGCCCGTACCGCATCTGCCAGCGCCTTTGGATCTGCTGCCGCGCCCTGGGGGCGCGTGCGCATTGGCATCATCACGTTGTCCCCAAACGACCCCTGAAACAGCACCGGGCGAGAGGTGGCATGGCCAATGCGACCGGCAATGACCGCCTGATGCAAATCGCTCAGGTTATGACCTGCAGTGGTCACACGACCACTGGTCGGTAAAATTTCACGGGTCAAAAGTTCAGCAAGGGCGCGCCGGTCTTCTTCGGATGGGGCCGCAATACCGATCACCTTGCCTGCGGGCAAATTGGCATTGAGATCTTCCAGAACCAAATTTCCATCTGCGTCACGCACAGTGACATTCTCCAGCACCACATCCCCTTTGAGCCGAACAACCTCGTCCGGCTCACCGTCCATCAACGCCTCACGAACCATGCCCTGCGGGGCAAATCGTTCCAAGATCACCTCCCAACGCAGGCTCATGTCTTGGGTCTGATTGTAATAGGCCAACAGCTCTTTCCATGGCGACGCCAGATCTTTGTAGGCAGCCAATGCCGCGACCAGCGCGCCCAGTGACACCTTGCCCTGCAGAACCAGAAATCCGCCAACCGAATAGAAAAAGAACGGCGTGAGTTGGGAAATGAAGTTATTGAGAAACTTCATAAAAAACTTTTTCTGGTAGATCTCAAAGCGAATATCGTAAAGCCGTCCCAGACGGGCGGTGATCACCGCCATCCGATACCTCCAGCCGCCGTTCAGACGCAGGGTGGACGCCCCCACCGCGCTTTCACCAATTTCTGAGGCCAGCGCGCGCACCTGCTGAATGCGTTTTTTGTTCAGCAGATTGATCCGTCGCTGCAACAGTGGGATCAGCCAACCTTGCAGCGGAATCAGCGCAATTGCAGCCATGCCAAACCAAAAGTTTTGTAAAAACAGAAAATACAAAATGGTCAGCATCTGCCCGGCCTGCAGCACCGGCTGGCTGACCGCATCGCCCATCAGCCCGCCCATTGGCTCGCTTTCTGAGGTCACCATCGACACCAGCTCCCCCTGACTAACCCGTTCAAAATAGGGCTGAGGGAACCGCAAAACACGAGCAATCAGCTGAAAGCGAAAACGGCGCAGCATACGTTCGGCCAGAACACCTTTCATGGTGTTGATGCGCATTTTCAACAGGCCGTGGGTCAGCACAGACAACAGGAAAGCCCCGCACAGCATCCATAAAAAGGTAAGCTGCTCAAAGCTTTGCCCCATAAATTCGACCATTCCGGTCTGCGACCCAATGGCGTCATTGATAATGCGTTTGGGCAGTTCCAACGTCAGGTACAGAATCGGAAACAGGCACGCGGTCACCAGCAGCAAAATCAGCTGGTCGCGTTTCGAATATTTCCAGATGAAACGAAAAAGCGTGCGTTCTATGGTTCTGCTCCACCTGTTCAAGTGAATAACTATATCTGTTGTGCCTACCCCGGATTGTCCGGATCAGGCAATGGCGGGCTGGTCTATAAACTGTGTCACATATGTCGGCACAACGTTCTATTGGCCTACCCACGAAAAATCCGTAAGGTTCAACCGAATACATCCCCTGACCGAGGACTTACCCTTTGCCTGATCATGTCGGATCCCTGCTCCTTCTGCTTTGCCTCATGCAGGTCAAACATATGTTTGCCGACTTCTTTTTACAGACGCCGCGCATGCTTTCTGGTCGCGGAGCGTATTTTCACATGGGGCGGGCCCAGCACGCAGGGGTTCATTTTCTGGGAAGTGTGTTGGTTTTCCTGCTGATGGGCGCAGCCCCTGTTTTTTTGATTGTCGTTTGCCTGCTCGAATGGGTGGTGCATTTTCACATCGATTACGGCAAAGCACGTTACAATGAGACGAAACACCTCACCCCCACCCAATCGCTGTTTTGGTGGGCAATGGGGGCGGATCAGGCGCTGCACCAGCTCACCTATGTAGGCATGGCCTGGGCCTGGTGTGCCTTTGCGCTGATCTAACCACACGCGCGTGGCGCATCTGACCGCGTTACACTCAAAGCAGCCCAACATCCCACGATGCGTTTATTACCGCATTCAACCGTGCCACCAGATTTGTCTGAAAAATCAGGCGAGACGTTTGTAGACGAAACACCGCCCCTCTATTGCGCCGTCTGGTGTAGGTTGCTGCTCCAGCGCGTCAAAATACATCTGATCCGACGACACCATCAAGCCACCGAAAGCCAACACAGGCTCCACCAATGGGGAGATCATCCGGGCAAACGCGTCGTTTTTCTCCAGATCATGCCCGCCAAGATCCGCATGGATCAGACTGGCCCCCTGCGGGAAACGTGTGACGGCTGCGGGCAGCGTGTCCCGCACATCGCCCAAAACAGTCAGTTCTTCGGTTGGGCGACTGTCAGGATGTGAGGCCACCGCGCGTTCAAACACATAGATTGGGCGGTCGGTGATGTGCGCCCGCATATGATGATAGGTCCGCCCATTGCCCAATCCAAGTTCAAAGACCGGCTGTGCCATGCCCGCGGTCTGTGCAATCGCATGGTCCAAACAGGCCCGTTGCGAGACCATTCGGTGAATAAAGAGATCAAGTCGGGTGGTCAAAGTCATTATCCTTTTGCAATGGCGTGAAATATAGCAAGAGTCTGGGGGTGTTTCGCCCTGCATGACGAAAACGTGTTGAAAAATGCCGTTCTTTTTTCTTTGCGATTGTCCGCTCGCACTCGCAAGGTGCACCACACAGCCAAGTTGGCCAAGACCAAAGAACCCGCAAAGGGTTTGACGAAGCCCCCTTTGTCACGCGATGTTAAGGGAAATAGGGATTGATGGGATCATTATGACAGGTCACCGAAAAGGGCATCCAAAGACCCTTCGACAGAACTGCGACGAACGTTAATGGCGCCTCTCCTTTCAGTTGAAAACCTCAGCATTGCGTTTGGAGGACAAACGCCCGTCGTGCAAAACGTGAATTTTGCGGTCGCTCCCGGCGAAACCTTGGCGCTGGTCGGCGAAAGCGGATCTGGAAAAACCCTGTCATGCCGTGCGGTTCTGCGTATTTTGCCGCGTGCCGCGCAAATCACCTCCGGGCAAATGCATCTGGATCTGGGCACGGGGCCTGTGGATCTGGCGCAGCTGAACGACCGCAAGATGCGCAACATTCGCGGCAATTCTGTTTCGATGATCTTTCAGGAGCCGATGCGCTCACTGTCTCCGCTGCACAAGATCGGCAATCAGGTGTCCGAAGTGCTGTGGCTGCATGGCGGAAAATCAGAGACCTCCGCCAAACGAAAGGTACTGGAGTGCTTTGAACGCGTCGGCTTTCCCGACCCTGAACGCACCTATAAATCCTATCCGTTTGAGCTTTCCGGCGGGATGCGCCAGCGCGCGATGATTGCCATGGCCATGGTGGCAAAACCAAAATTGCTGATCGCAGATGAACCCACAACCGCGCTGGATGTCACCACACAGGCGCAGGTGCTGGGCCTGATGAAAGATCTGCAACGCGAAACCGGCATGGCGATGATCCTTGTGACACATGATCTGGGCGTGGTGGCCAATATGGCAGAACAGGTCGTGGTTATGCACAAAGGCCGGGTGATGGAGGCCGGAGCCGCAGCCCCGATTTTATCGGCGCCTGCGCACCCCTACACCAAAGCCTTGTTTGCGGCCGCGCCCGAAATACCAGATCAGGCGGTGGTGGCACTTCCTCCACCACGGGACGATCCGATACTTGAACTGAAATCTGTGGCCAAAACCTATACGCTGCGTGCAGGAAAGGCCTGGTCCTCCCCTCTCACCATTCAGGCGTGCCAAGGCGTAGATCTGACCCTGCCGCGGGGTAAAACCTTGGCCGTGGTTGGCGAAAGCGGATCAGGTAAAACCACGGCAGCCCGGATCGCCCTAGGGGCGGAACGTCCGGATCCCGGTGGCGAGGTGACGTTTTATCCACCGTCGAACTCACCCATCGTGCAGGTTCACGCCATGGATCGTCCTACGCGGCTTGCCTTTCAGCGCAACGCGCAAATGGTATTCCAGGACCCCTATTCCTCTCTCAGCCCCCGTATGCGTATTCAGGACACCCTAACGGAACCGCTGGAAATCCATGGAATTGGCAACACATCCGAACGCCGCGAGCGCGCGGCAGATATGTTGCGCATGGTGGGATTGGGACCGGATATGCTTAAACGCTATCCGCATGCGTTTTCTGGTGGCCAGCGCCAACGCCTCTCAATTGCACGGGCATTGATGCTGGATCCCTGTCTTTTGGTCTGCGACGAACCCACCTCGGCCTTGGACGTCTCGGTTCAGGAACAAATCCTAACCCTGCTCGAAGACATCAGAGATCGCAAAAACCTGTCCTATCTCTTTATCAGCCACGATCTGGCCGTGGTCGCCCGCATCGCAGATGAAGTCGCCGTGATGCGGCGCGGGCTGGTGGTCGAACAGGCCCCCCCCGAAACGTTGTTCTACAATCCGCGCCACCCCTACACCAAAGCGCTAATCGCTGCGCAGCCCGAACCCGACATCAACCGCCCCATAGATCTGAAATTGGTCGCCCAAGGGGCCGGTTCCCCCGAGCATTGGCCGGAGCAGTTCCGCTTTTCTGGCCCTACGGCGCCCCCGCTCATCCAGCTGGAGCCCGGACATAAGGTACGTTGCCATGTTTGAAATCCCCAAGAAGATAACCGCTGCCCTTGCTGCGGCGCTCCTCTCCGCCCCGCTGATGGCCTCGGCCACACCTGTGGCCCAAGAAGGCGCGTTTTGGGGATCCGAAGTCAACGCAGGCCACCTTCCGCCCATCTCAGAGCGGTTGCCAGATACGCCCCTTGTGGTGGATCTTACGTCAAAGGGCCGCGAATTTGGGATACAAGGCGGCACCCTAAACACCATGGTCAGCCGATCGAAAGACATCCGGCAAATGGTGGTTTATGGCTACGCCCGATTGATGGGCTATGATGAAAACTACAACCTAAAACCAGATTTGCTCCTTGCTGCGGAAAACGAGAACAACCTGCGCTATACGTTGCGGCTGCGCCCCGGGCACCATTGGTCAAACGGTGCGCCCTTTACTTCAGAAGATTTTCGCTATTGGTGGAGCGATGTTGCCAACCACCCCGAACTGAGCCCCGCAGGTCCCCCCGATTTTTTGCGCGTGAATGGCAAACTCCCGTCGGTCACCTTTCCCGATGATACCACGGTGGTGTTTGAATGGGCCTCTCCCAACCCGCAATTCCTGCAAGTTCTGGCCCAGGCGCGCCCCCCGTTCATCTACCGCCCCTCTGCTTATCTGAAAAAATTCCACGCAACTTATACCCCCCCCGAAGACCTCGAAGACGAGGTCAACCATGCCCGTGTGAAATCCTGGGCCGCGCTGCACAATAAACGCGACAATATGTATAAGTTCGACAATCACGAATTGCCGACGTTGCAACCGTGGATGAACGCCTCTTCGGGGAAAAAGATCCGTCACCAATTTGTGCGCAATCCCTTTTACCACCGCATCGACAGCAAGGGCGTGCAGTTGCCCTATATCGACACCGTCGAAATGGAAATTGTCTCGGGCGGGTTGATCGCCGCCAAGTCCAACGCCGGTGAGGCCGACCTTCAGGCCCGTGGGTTGGGCTTTCGCGATATTCCGATCCTGCGCAAAGGCGAGGCGGATGGCGGCAATTACAAAACCCTGCTGTGGGGCAGCGGTGCCGCGTCGCAAATCGCCATCTATCCCAATCTGAACGTGGCCGATCCCGTCTGGAAACCGATTTTGCGCGATGTGCGCGTGCGCCGTGCGCTGTCGCTGGCAATCAACCGCCGCGCCATCAACAAAGCGCTCTATTTCAAACTGGCAAAACCCGGCGCAATGACCGTGCTGGAAAAGAGCCCGTTCTTTGACGCAAAGATGCGCGCGGCCTGGGCCAAACAAGACATCGCACGCGCCAACGCGTTGCTGGACGAGGCCGGACTGACACAGCGTGACGCCTATGGTATCCGCATTTTGCCCGACGGACGCAAAATGGAACTGGTCGTCGAAACGGCCGGTGAGCGGCAAGAGGTGGAAAACGCGCTGCAAATCATTTCGGACGATTGGCACGATATTGGCGTTAAAATGGTAATGCGCCCCTTGGATCGTGACATCCTGCGCAACCGGGTGTTTTCCGGCACCACCATGGCCTCGGTCTGGTATGGATGGGACAACGGATTGCCACAAACCTACACCTCCCCCGCCTATCTGGCCCCAACTGATCAGGTTTTTCTCGCCTGGCCCAAATGGGGACAGCATTACCAAACTGGCGGTGACGTGGGTGAAGCCCCTGATATGCCCGAGGCCAAGCGTCTGATGGAACTGATGCATGACTGGGAACGTGCCACAACGGACGAAGCGCGCGCCAAGGCCTGGCACGAGATGCTGAAAATTCACGCAGATCAGGTTTATGCCATTGGACTGGTCGCCAACGCGCCGCAGCCCGTTGTGGTCAACAAACGCCTGCGCAACGTGCCAAAGAAAGGCATGTGGACCTGGGATCCCGGCGCGCATTTTGGCATCCACCGTATGGACGAGTTCTTCTTTGAAGGTGGCAAAGGCTGATGGAAATTCTGCGTTACGCAATCTATCGCTTCGGCACCATGCTGCTCACCTTGTTGGTGGTGTCGGTGATGGTCTTTGCCATCATCAACCTGCCTCCCGGTGATTTTCTGTCGAACCAGATCGCCGAATTGCAAGCCACCGGACAATCCGCAGGTGTCGCCAAGGCAGAATTTCTGCGCAGTGAATACGCGCTCGATCGCCCCTTGTGGCAGCAATATATGATCTGGATGGGCTTTATGCCCGGCCCACATGGGTTTTCCGGCATGATCCAAGGCAACTTTGGCTGGTCCTTTGAATTTGACGCGCCGGTGTCTGAAATTGTCGGTGACAGCCTTTGGATGACTGTACTGGTCAATCTGGCCGCTGTGGCCTTTGTCTACATGGTGGCCCTGCCGTTGGGCGTTCTTGCGGCAGCACGTTCACGCACATGGGTGGATTACACCTCCGCCTTTGTGGGCTACCTCGGATTGGCAACGCCGAATTTTCTACTGGCATTGATCCTGTTTTACTATGGGCACCGCTATTTTGACCTGCCCATTGGCGGGCTGATGGATCCGATCTATGAAAACGCCCCAATGAGCTGGGACAAGGTGAAATCCATTCTGGTGCACCTGATCGTACCAACCTTTGTAATCGGCACCTCGGGCGCATCTGCGATGATGCAACGTCTGCGCGCCAACATGCTGGATGAGCTGGAAAAGCCCTACGTCGAAACTGCGGTGGCCAAAGGCATGGCCCCGCGCAAGATGCTCACCAAATACCCGTTGCGGGTTGCATTCAATCCCTTTGTTGCGGACATCGGCAACCTGCTGCCATCGATGGTGTCCGGGTCAGTTCTGGTATCGGTAGTGCTCGGCCTGCAAACCATTGGTCCAGACCTGCTGCAGGCGCTGAAATCCCAAGATATGTTCCTGTCGGCTTTTGTCTTGATGTTTGTCGCCCTGCTCACGTTGATCGGAACAATGGTATCTGATGTCCTCTTGGTCCTTCTGGACCCCCGGATCCGCTATGAAGGGCGCAAATCATGACCCAACACACGGATGACCGCTATGTCGATACGGCCCCTTACGACGCCAGCGCGGCCTTGCAACAGCTTGAACGCACCGATCTCGACGCCCCCAACTGGGTGCTGATCTGGCGCAAGTTCAAAACCCACCGGCTGGGGCTGGTGTCCGGCGCGTTCTTGCTGTTTTGTTATCTGATCCTGCCGTTCATCGGCTTTGTGGCCCCCTATGGCCCCAACGATCGCAACAGCGAACATCTGTATTCTCCCCCCCAACACATCAAACTGTTCCACGAGGGCGAATTTCTGGGGCCTTTCATCTATCCGATGACATCCGAAGCCAATCTGCAAACGTTCCAGTGGGAATTCATCCCCGACCTCGAAAACCCCCAGAAACTGCGTTTCTTCTGCGAGGGGGCGCCCTACAAATTGGCCGGTCTGATCCCTGCCGACACCCATTTGTTCTGCCCACCAGAAACCGAAATCCCATTCTTCCTCTGGGGCTCTGATCGATTGGGGCGCGATGTCTTCAGCCGCATACTCTATGGTGCGCAGCTGTCGCTCACCGTCGGGCTGATCGGCATCACCGTGTCCTTTGTCCTGGGCATCTTCTTTGGTGCGGTCGCGGGCTATTTTGGCGGTGCGATCGACTGGGTGATCAACCGCGTGATCGAAGTGCTGCGGTCGCTGCCAGAACTCCCGCTCTGGCTGGCCTTGTCCGCCGCGGTCCCTTCAAATTGGTCACCTGTGGCGGTGTTCTTTGTCATCTCTATCATCCTCGGCCTGTTAGATTGGCCGGGGCTGGCGCGCTCTGTGCGCGCCAAGTTCCTCTCCCTGCGTGAAGAAGAATACGTGCGCGCGGCTGAAATGATGGGCGCATCTTCGGGGCGTGTGATCCGCAAACATCTGTTGCCCAACTTCATGAGCCACCTGATCGCCTCGGCCACGCTCTCTATCCCGGCAATGATCCTGGGTGAGACGGCCTTGTCCTTCCTTGGCCTGGGCCTGCGGGCGCCCGCTGTCAGCTGGGGTGTGATGCTGAACGATGCCCAAAATCTGGCCAATATCGAAATCTACTGGTGGACCGCCATCCCGATGCTGCCGATTGTGGTCGTGGTGCTGGCCTTCAATTTTCTTGGCGACGGGCTGCGCGACAGTCTCGATCCCTATCAGCACTGATCGTCAAACCCGCGCAGTCCGCACCCGTGCGAGGATACACTGCCGCAGCGCGCCGCAGGCGCGCTGCCCGGCCCAACGCCCGCCACATCACAACGTGATGTGCAGACGGGCGGCGGGAGCACATCTGGCAGCAAGTACATTCCTCATTCACCGCCCCCCCCCTCACCGTGTACATCCAGCATGTCCTCATCAATCGCCGCCTGAACCGCCCCGACTGCCGCCTCTTTTTGCTTTGGTGTCAGGTTCTCTTCCTGATCCGAGGCCAGCCGTACTGTGACTTCGCGGTGCGCAAATTTAATGCCCTCGCGCGCAAAAAGATCACGGATCTCCTGAAACACCTTTTTACGCACCAGCCATTGATCTCCGGGTTTGGTCATGAATTTCACCCGGATAATCATCGCTGAATCCTGCATCTCAATCACACCTTGTGATTTCAGAGGCTGAATGAAATTGTCCCCAATCACCGGATCGCTCAGCAATTCCTTGCCCAGCGCCTTGATCAGCTTACGGACCTTTTCAACATCGGTGTCATAAGTCACCCGCAGGGGCAGTTTCATCATCACCCAATCCCGCGAGTAATTGGTCAGCACTTTAATCTCACCAAAGGGAATGGTGTGCAGCGCGCCCAAATGGTGACGCAGCTGAAAAGACCGGACAGAGATTTTCTCAACCGTGCCTTTCACCTCACCAATGTCGATGTACTCGCCTTTGCGAAACGCATCATCAACCAGGAAAAACGCACCCGAAAAAATGTCGCGGACAAGCGTTTGCGAGCCAAACCCCACCGCAAGCCCCACAACACCAGCACCGGCAAACAGCGGGCTGACGTTAATCCCCATTTCCAGCAGGGCAATCAGCCCAATTGAAACAATCACCACCGCCAGGATCGCGCCCCGGAACAACGGCAACAAGGTGGCCAGACGTGACGCCCCACCCGCGCCACCTTCGTCACCCAGCTCTGCCTCTTGGACATCGCCAGTTTCTTCGTCGATCTTGCTGTCAATCCAGATCCGGAACCAGTGATAGACGATGTAGCCGATGAACAAGATGACAATGACATCAATCGCCCGCTCCGCAACCGGGCTCTCCATCCATTCGGCGTCGGGGTTCCACACGAACAGTAGCGCAAAAATCCCAACCACAAAGGCCAAAATCCCCGCCACTCGCCGGGCCAGATCTTCGTAGGTTGCAATCGGATGTCGCACCGCCACCGGCGCCGCTGCCATCTCGTCGGGGGCGCCCTCAATTGCGCCATCCGCGTCTGGATACATCTCAGTTTCGACCGACAGGCGAAGCGCACGGCGACGACCAAAGAAACGCTCGATCACATAATTGATCACACCATAGACGACAAGGATAGAGGTCAACACCAGGTAGGTGCCCGCCATCAGCGGCACCGAAACATCCCGCTCAAAGACCAGATCAAACACCAGTTCAAACCAGCCAAACACCATATAGGCCATGACCACAGGGGCCCAGGCCACGGCCAGAATGCGGATCAACCACGAGCAGTCTTCTTTGCGACGTCCGGCGCGGATTGCACCCGAAATTGCACGGGCGTTGACAAGGATCATCAACAGATTGCCCACCGTCCCGACCAAAGCCGTCGCCCCATACACCAACGCGTAAACGTTGTAGTTCAGGCCAAAATCGCCAACCCATGTGGCAAACAACACCGCACAGATGTCGTAGGTTGCCAGAAATGACGCCCAAAGATACAGCCGTTTGGCATCACGATCCGCGAGGATTGGCACCCGGTACTGGCTCAGATACGGCGACAGAACCATACGCCACAGGTCCGAAACCGTACTGGCCAAGAAATAGGCCGTAAATATCGCGGTGACCGTAAAGGCAATGGAGCTTTCCTCGGCCGGACCAAAAATCAGTCGAGAGGTTACACCGGCAAACACCATCGCAAACAAGGTGGCGCCAACCCCCATGAAAAAGCGGAAAACCAAAAACGGCACTTTTTCCGCGTAGCCCTCGGGTTTTGCTTTGATGCGCGCAACGACATGGCGTTTGGCAATACGTTTTCCGTAGATTTCAATCGACAGCCAGCGCCCAATTAACAGAAACAACACGCTCCAGCCCAGCACCCGCAAATACGCGCCGGTGGTGCCATCTGGACTGGTTTGCTGCAAAATATAGCGCACCTCAAAGATGGAATACGGCAGCGCTTCCAGCCTGCTGTTCAATTCTTCGCGAAACTCATCCATTTCGGACTGTGCGCGCATCAGCGACGAGGGGCTGTCCATGGGGTTTTCGGTCTCAACCGGCTCTGTCTCATCGGCGGTCGTCAAAAGCTGTCCCGTGCTGTCGACAACAACAACACCGATGCCATTTTCCGCAGCCTCAGCAATGACATCTGCCAGCGTCTGCCCCACGTCCGAGGTCTGGGCCAATGCCCCCTCACTGGACAGGACACCACACAACAAAATGCTAAAGAACAGCTGGAATAGCTTTGTCATTCCGGTCCCCTTTACTGGAACAGACCTAAGTTTCATCTATCGTATCGTGGGCCTGTACATAGTCCAATCGCTATTACAACAGACAAACATATGTGACCTTTGTTTCGTTGCATGTGAATACCGGGGCAGATATAGCTGAAAAACGGTTACCAAAGACCGTAGCAGCTTGCGGATCGGGCCAAAAACTGTTCGGATACCTGCAAATGAGACTTGAGCGTCCGCACAGGCGGGCACAGCAGAAAATTACAGACCCTGCATACAATTGGGGCTGCGTGAACTGAGGCGTAAGATGGTCGAGAACAGAGGGCACACTTTGGTCCAACCTCTCCTTGATCGTTGCACCCCCTGGGCCGGGGGACGTTTGGGCCTTTATGTCGGTTCTGCTCTCGGAGGCCCGCTGTTATGACCTCGGAACACACTCTCAGCGTAACGGATGACCAAATCACGCGCGGTCCGCGTGTGATGCTTTATAGTCATGACACCTTTGGCCTTGGTCATCTGCGCCGTTCGCGAGCACTTGCCGCAGCCATCACGGCTGCCTCTCCACATGCATCAGCGTTGATATTGACTGGATCGCCGGTCGCAGGGCGATTTGCCTTTCCGACCCGCGTTGACCATCTGCGCCTGCCCGGCGTCATCAAACGCGCGGATGGCTCTTATGCGTCCCGCACGCTTGGGATGGGCATCGACGAAACCACCGATTTGCGCGCAAACCTGATCCTGTCGACCGCCGAAAGCTATGATCCCGACGTTCTCATCGTTGACAAGGAACCCAACGGATTTCGCGGTGAACTGATGCCAACGCTGGATCGGCTCAAAACCCGCGGCAAGGCCAAATTAATTCTCGGCCTGCGCGATGTTCTGGACGAGCCCGAAGTGCTGGCCGCCGAATGGAACCGCAAGGACGCTCTGCGTGCCACTGAAAAATTCTATGACGAAATATGGGTTTACGGCACCCGTTCGGTCTATGATCCGACCCAGGGTCTGGCGCTCAGCGCGCAAGCGCAGGCGCGGATGCATTGGACCGGCTATCTGCGGCGCGATCTTGGTGAAATTAATCCGCCCCCCGAGCAGCCTTATGTGCTGATCACTCCGGGCGGTGGAGGTGATGGCGCCGCGATGGTGGACTTGGTGTTATCAGCCTATGAACAAGCGCCCGATCTGACCCCCCGCGCCGTTCTGGTGTATGGCCCGTTCTTGTCTGGTGAAACCCGAGAAGAATTCGAAACCCGCGTGGCCCGCCTCAACGGTCGCGTCACAGCTGTAGGGTTTGAGTCCCAGATTGAGACCCTCTTTGCGGGTGCTCAGGGCGTGGTTTGCATGGGCGGCTATAACACGTTTTGCGAAGTCCTGTCCTTTGACAAACCCGCCGTGATCGTCCCACGGACCACCCCACGTCTGGAACAATGGATCCGTGCCAGCCGCGCCGAAGAACTGGGCCTGATCACCATGCTGGATGAACAACGTGACGGGCTCACTCCCGCCTCGATGGTACGGGCGATCCAGGCACTGGCCGGGCAACAACCGCCGTCAGCGGCGGATATATCGGTTGGTCTGCTGGACGGTCTGGATTACGTAACCACGCGCGTTTCAGCCCTATTGCAAGACACCACTGCAAAGGCGGCAGAATGACCACTACGCCTCCGCCTCTGGCGGTTCTTGTCAAAGGCTGGCCCCGCCTGTCCGAGACCTTTATCGCCCAGGAATTGGTTGCGCTTGAGCAGGCTGATGTCGATTTTGAAATCTGGTCACTGCGTCACCCCACCGACATAAAACGCCATCCGCTGCATCTGCAACTGCAGGCCAATGTCCGGTATTTGCCGGAATACCTATATCAAGAGCCAGAGCGCGTGTGGGCGGCGCGCGCACAGGCACAGGCCTTGCCCGGTTATGCCGAAGCTTATCGTGTGTGGCGCGCGGATCTGCGCCGTGATCCCAGCAAAAACCGCATCCGCCGCTTTGGACAGGCCTGCGTTTTGGCCGCTGAAATGCCTGACGCCGTATTGGGCCTTTATGCACATTTCCTGCACACGCCCTCCTCTGTTGCGCGATATGCCGCGATCATGCGCGCGCTTCCGTGGAGCTTTTCTGCCCACGCCAAAGATATCTGGACCTCGCCCGATTGGGAGTTGCAGGAAAAACTGTCCAGCACCAGCCACGGCGCAGCTTTTGGCGCGACCTGCACCGGGTTTGGCGCCAAACACCTTCAGGACATGGCCCAAGGCACCCCGGTTGATTTGATCTATCACGGGCTGGACCTGTCACGTTTCCCCGAAGCGCCGCAGCGCACCTGGCGCGCGGTTGGGGATCGCCTGCACCTGATGTCGGTTGGGCGTCTGGTTGAGAAAAAGGGATTTGACCGCCTCATCGATGCGCTGGCCTTGCTGCCGCAGGATCTGGATTGGCATTTCACCCATATCGGCGGCGGGGGCCTTGCGGATCTAATGCAGGCCCGTGCGGCAGACGCCGGAATTATGGATCGCATCACCTGGCGCGGCCCTTGTGATCAGCCTGAGGTGATCGAAACCATGCGGGCGTGTGATCTGTTTGTCCTGCCCAGCCGCATTGCAGCTGACGGGGACCGCGACGGCCTGCCCAATGTACTGATGGAAGCCGCCTCACAACGCCTGCCGATCCTGTCGACGCCCGTTTCGGCCATTCCCGAATTCATCACCTCGGGCACCCATGGGCTCCTGAGCGAAGACGCCCCCAACCTATTGGCCAAAGCGCTGGTCTATCTGGCCCAAAACCCCACCCATGCCGCAGAAATGGCCGAGGCCGCCCTGCTGCGACTGCGCCAGGACTTTGGCATGGACCCCGGAATAGCGCAGCTAAAATCCCGATTGACCGCTATGATGTCGCCCGCATGACCGGGGCGTCCGGCAAATGCGTCGGGTTTTACGCTCCGATGAAATCGCCGCATCATCCGGTCCCGTCAGGCGACCGCGCAATGGCGCGTAATCTGATACAGCTGCTGCAAACTGACGCCGACGTCCAGCTTGTCAGTGAATTTAACAGCCGCGACAAGGCGGGAGATCCGGACACGCAGCAACGCCTGATCGCCGAGGCAGAGGCCGAAGCCAACCGGCTGATCCAAGATCTGCCTGCGCTCGATCTGTGGGTCACCTACCACTGCTACTACAAGGCGCCCGATCTGATTGGCCCCAAGGTCGCGCAGGCCCGTGGCATTCCCTATGTCCAGATCGAAAGCACCCGCGCCAAAAAACGCCTGAATGGTCGGTGGGATCTCTTTGCACGTGCCGCCCATACGGCAGCCGATGCGGCTGATGTGATTTTTTATCTGACAGAACAGGATCATATGGCACTGCTGCGGGACAAACCCACGGGGCAGACTTTGGCGCCACTTGCGCCGTTCCTGCCGCGCGACAGCCTGCCGCAGACCTCAGATCTAACAGGGCCGATGCTGTCAGTTGGGATGATGCGCGCCGGAGATAAACTGGCCTCATACACCCTGATCGCAGACACGTTGCAGCATCTGTCCGGCGACTGGTCGCTGGACATCGCAGGTGATGGTCCGATGCGGCACGAGGTCGAGGCGTTGATGGCACGCTATGGTGCACGCGTTCAGTTTCTGGGCCAATGTGATGCAGCCACCTTGGAGCAGGCCTATACCCGCGCCAGTTTGTTTTTGTGGCCCGGCGTAAAGGAAGCCTTTGGTATGGTATATCTAGAAGCCCAAGCCCATGGTATGCCCGTTGTGGCGCAGGACCGTCCCGGCCTGCGTGATGTGCTGTCCCCCCAGAACAAATCCACCATGGCCGCGATAGCAGACGGCGGTTCAGGTCTGGCACAGGCGATTGCAGACTTGACCTCCAACCGTGCCGCAGCGCAGGACCGGGGCACCAAAGCAGCGCAATATATCGCCAGGCATCACCTTGCCCCAGCTGCGGCGCACCAATTGTGGCGCGTGTTGAACCAACAACTGGAGGGCCACATATGATCCGTCTTGCCGTGCTGCGCCATGGGCACACCGACTGGAACCGCGCGGGTCGCATTCAGGGGCGCAGCGATATTCCACTGGATGACGCCGCCCGCGCCGATTTGTCAGACCTGCGCCTGCCCCCCCCATGGAACACGGCAGATCTGTGGTCCAGCCCCCTGAGGCGCGCCAGTGAAACGGCGCAGCTGGTCAGCGGCCGAACGCCGCGCACTTCGGACGCGCTGATCGAAATGAACTGGGGGGCATGGGAAGGCAAACATGGCACCGATCTGGCCGCAGATCCAAACAGCGGTTTTCGTCCGATCGAAGACTGGGGCTGGCACTATCGCCCACCGCGCGGCGAAACCCCAACCGAGGTGTGGACCCGCATTGCACCGTGGTTGCACAGCCTGACCACCGACACCGTTGCGGTCTGCCACATTGGTATCATGCGCATGATCTTAGCCCGCGCGTATAACTGGAGCTTTGAAGGCCCGGCGCCGTTTCGGATCAAACGCAATCGCCTGTTTGTTGTTGAACTTGACGACAGCACCATGACACCCTGGCCCGACCCCGTCCGCCTGATCGCACGAGACCAGCCATGAAGGTTCAAATCATCGTCACCCACCTGTTGGGCACCGGGCACCTGTCACGGGCCTTGACGTTGGCACGCGCGTTTCAAGCGGCGCAGCATCAGGTGCAACTGATCTCAGGGGGCGGCACAGCGCAACAGCTGAACACCGCAGATCTGGATTTTGTTCAACTGCCCGCCTTGCGGTCAGATGGTGTCGATTTCACCCGGCTTTTGGCGCAGGATGGCACTGTTTCCGATGCGGCATACCTGCAAGCTCGACAGGATCAACTGGTTAAAAACGTTCACGATTTTAATCCTGACATCCTGATCACTGAACTTTACCCCTTTGGACGTCGCAGTCTCAAAGCTGAGTTTCTGGCCGCGCTGACCACCGCACGTGCCCTGCCCCAGCCTCCCGTAATTCTCGCGTCAATCCGCGATATTCTTGCGCCCCCCTCAAAGCCCAAGAAAGCGATCGAGGCCGACGCGATCATTGACCAATATTACGACGCGGTGCTGGTGCATTCCGACCCCAAAACCACCGCGCTGAACCTCAGCTGGCCGGTATCCCCCGCACTTCAGGCCAAGCTGCGCTATACCGGTTTTGTCGCGCCTCCTGCACCGAACCTGCATCCACAAAAGGCTGGATCCGGTGAAATATTGGTCAGTGCGGGCGGCGGCAACGTGGGCGACGCACTTTATCGTGCAGCTCTTTCTGCGGCGCAGGCCACTCCAGATCTGACCTGGCGCTTACTCATCGGAGGCAGTGACGCAACGGCGCGGATCCAAGAGTACAGATCTGTGGGCAGTCCCGCCATTGTGGAACGTGCCCGCCCGGATTTTCGCCAGATGCTGCGCCATGCGGAGGCCTCGGTCAGCATGTGCGGCTATAACACAGCAATGGACCTGCTGCAGACAGGACTGCCCGGGGTTCTGGTCCCGTTTGATGCGGGCAACGAGGTCGAACAATCCCTGCGTTGTGAGGCTCTTTCAAATCTGCCCGGCTTTACCACCCTGCGCAGCGCTGATCTGTCGGCCCTGTCTCTGACCAAGGCATTAACGCAGGTACGCCGCGCACCCGCACGCGAAATTGACACGACGCAATTTGACGGTGCCGCCCAAACAGTGAAAATAGCGTGTGACATCGCCCGCAACGAGAAGAGATCTGTATGAGCTCGCGCCAACGCACATATTCATGGAACAGCTTAGATCAGGAGCTCGCGCTCTGGGCCCAAGATGGGCGAGTATTGCCCCTGTGGTGGCGCGATGATGATGCCACCGCGCCCAGCAAAGCCCTGACCCAGCTGGCCAACCTCTCCAACACGTTTGGCCTGCCGGTGCATCTGGCGGTCATTCCAAAATTGGCCACCAACGCTCTTGCCGACACGCTGGACACGGCCTTTGTGCCTGTGGTGCACGGTTGGAGCCATGACAGCCATGCACCATACGATCAGAAAAAAGCCGAGTTTGGCGACCACCGCCCCACCTCGGTCACCCTGCATGAGGCACAGGCCGGGTTAGCGCGACTGACGGAACTGTTTGGTGATCGCCTGCAACCGATGTTTGTACCGCCGTGGAACCGGATTGGCCCCGATGTCACTGCGGCCCTTGGAGCGCTTGGCTACCGTGCCGTTTCCACGTTTACACCGCGCAACACCCAATGGGCCGCGCCGGGGCTGCACCAGATCAACACCCATCTGGATGTAATCGACTGGCGTGGCAGCCGCTCTCTGGCAGATCCCCAAGGCCTGATCGACCAGTTGACCCGTCAGTTAGGGGACCGCAGGGCCGGGGCCGCGGATGCTACAGAACCATATGGCATTCTGACCCACCATCTGGTGCACGACCCCGCCATTTGGGACTTTACCGAAGAGCTGATTGAGCGCCTGTTGGCAGGCCCCGCTAAGCCATGGCGATTTTCGACCACAGCACCAAACTCCACATTATTGAACGCAAGGACCGTTTCATGAGCCGCCTCGACAGCATGCTACGCCGCTTTACCGCCCAGCGCGACGGATTGAACTGGGGTCGTGATCAGATCGCCGACCTGCCCGGAGACATTCTGGACATGGGGCTTGGCAATGGGCGCACCTATGATCACCTGCGCGAACTGTTTCCTAACCGCCGCGTCTGGGTCATCGACCGCGTTCTGCAATGCCATCCGTCGTGCGTGCCACCCGACGAAGATTTCCTATGCGGCGAAGCAGAGCCGATGTTACAGGAGCTGGCTGCACAGGGACGTCGTATCGCCTTAGCCCATTACGATTTTGGATTTGGTGACAAAAGCAAAGACCTTGCCGAAGCCGCACGCCTATCGCCGCTCATTGCGCAGGTCGTGCAGCCCGGCGGCTTGGTGATCTCAGGCCAGCCCTTGGACGGCCTGAGATCTGTGCACGGCCCCGACGGGATCCCGCAGGATCGCTATCACTTTTATCACATATAGGGCGGCAGGAGCCGCCCCCACATAGCGACCAGTGGGCCTGCACAGTCTGGCGCTCCCAAAGGTTTACGCTCGTCGACGTCATCCGCCTGTGGGTATGTATACCTAATCAACAACCGGATCCGCCACACATCGGAGACCACAGTGACATTCACGCGCTATGCAATTTATTACGTTCCACCTGTCTCGGCTGAGTGGAGCAAATGGGCGACCCAGTGGTTGGGGTGGGATCTGAATCGGTGTCAATCTTGTGCGCAACCGCAATTCGATGGGTTGAACCTCGCGGAGGTCACGCACACACCGCGCACATACGGGCTGCATGCAACGCTTAAACCGCCATTCCGCTTGGCGGAGGGCTGCTCCAGTGATGATCTGATCACTGCCTGTGGCGATTTGGCTCAAACATTGGCTCCAGTGCAAATGGAAGGATTAGAGCTCGCCCGTCTTGGTCGGTTTTTTGCGTTGCGCCCCTGCGGGGGGGAGGAGACGCTCAACGCATTGGCGGCGGATTGTGTCACAAAATTGGATCCATTTCGCGCAACAGCCACGCTGGCGGAACTGGAAAAACGCCGTGCACGCGGGCTGAACGCGAAACAGGACGCGTTGTTATCGCGCTGGGGTTACCCTTATGTGCTGGATCAGTTTCGATTTCACATCACCCTCACCGGAAAACGCCCCAAGGCCGAGCATACTCTGATCGAGACCGCCCTCACCGCAGAACTATGTCCACTGCTACCTACCCCGTTTACCATCAACGAAATAGCGCTGGTTGGAGAAGCGCCGGATGGCCAGTTCCACTTGATCCAACGCTATGCGCTCACTGGGGGCACTGCACCGTGCACAACAATCGGTGCTAGGGTCTGGACTCATTGAGTTTCAAAGCCAGTAGATGACGATGGCTGCGAGAGCGATGGCTGACAGGAAGACCTT
>CANLND010000012.1 GCA_947492585.1 uncultured Paracoccaceae bacterium | reverse complement strand
CAGACATGTTCACCGCTCGTTTTTCCGAACCGTGAATCATAAAGCCCAACGGAAATCAATGGGTCCTGACCCTAGATGCTTTGCCTCTAAGAATTGTTAATCCTTCCAAGGTTAACCCACCGACAATGGGCCTAACGCCTTTCTTGCGGCACTCTGATTTAGTCAGCTTTTGTACTGCCTCTCTCAAAGGCATCGTCTATTGCGTTGGGACCGAACTTTTCGAACGCCTCAAGGACAGACAGCTCAATATCTTTGTCGCAAACGCGACGAGAGCGAAGCCAACCTTCGAATAAGAAAAGCCTCTGTCTGGAAAGCCCTAAAGTCTCATGAAGGAGGTCATCGGGCATGATTGCATCTAACTTGTCGCGGTCTTACATGGCTACAAGCGTATCAAAGTTTACGTACCAAGATTGATAAGTCCGCCATTCCGGCTTGGCCAGAACTGCGTCAATAACCGCGCGCTCGCTCGCCATAATGGAGATGAGTTGCCAAAATTTCATTTAAAGCTCTCCTATTTAACGTTGCCCAAAGGGAATTGCGATAACGTCATATCCTAATTCACGCCAATAGCTTATCGCCGCGTTCCATTGCGCTGGGGTTATACCATCGCCAAACCGACCAGAGCCCGCATTGATTATCACAGTGTTGTTGCTGGCAAACCATGCCTCTCCACCGATTGACGCACGGGCGCTTAGATTGGTGTGAACGATATTCCCGCGCGGCGTTGGCCAAGGGGTGATTTCGCGTGCCGCATTGATGCCCCGTTCGTCTATGGTCCATAGGTACTTGGTGGCATCGTCCCCGTGGGTGCCAAGAGTGACGTCGTCAAATTGCCCCCATTGCCGCGATTGCAGGCCCTGTTGTGGCCCGATCACGCTGCCTTCGTTGGTTAGCAATGGGCGGTCTGGCGGTCTGAGTGGCCCTGTTCCTCTGTTCATACGGGCCACGGCCCATATACGCATCCGCACCGCACCGCGGGCAACTAAGACACCTGCACCCGCTAGTATGGCGCCACCGATCCCGCCAGTCGCCGCCCCAAGTGCTGCGCCATCAAGCCGCGCCAGAACACCGCCAGTATCGTGACCCGCGCCCATAATCGCGCCAAAGGCTGCACCCGTCACTGCACCCGTTCGGATAGCACTTGCTGTGGTTCCTGCGCGCGCAGCATTTGCCGCCGCTCCGCCTAAGGGAATAAAGATAGTGGGGATCGCACCGGTAATCTCGCCAACAATAAATGTGCCGGGATTGCTGATCCGACGTTGCTCAACAACCCTTCGTTGTGCCTCGACGATTTGTGCATAACTTCTGTTGTCGAACAGGCTTCCCAAGCCTGCGGAGATTTCGTCACTAAAGCCGAAGGTGATGCCTTGATCGACACCTGACATATAGCTTTCACCGCGCGATGCTGCCTGTGCGCCGGTTACCAGCTGATATTGCTCCCAAGCTTGGTCACGGTAGGGCTCGTACATTCTGCGAATGCCGGCAGGCCTTGTTGCACAATTCCCTGTAGGGATTCACTGCATGAAACCAGCATGATAGCTGGGGGACATGAGCAGTTGGCCCCCCACAGGGAATTGTGCAACAAAGCCCGTCCAATCACAGCGCCTGTGCCATCATTCCACACTTTATTCCTTGTGTAGTTTCTCCCTCCTCTTCAATAATTGATAAAAATAGTAGGATTTAAGATGGCACAACACACACACCTCACCGACACCGGACAGTTTGCGACTAAAAACGCATCAAAATACCTGCAACAGCTGTGCAAACATTTCGGCCACAAAGTCGAGGTCACCTTTGACGAACATCAAGGCTCGGTTGGGTTGGGTTGGGTTGGGTTGGGGATGGGACCAGCCACGCTACGTGCTGCCAACAACACCCTCGAAATCCAAGTCACGGCACAAGACGACGAAGGACTGGCCCATGCCCGCCAGATCATCGACAGCCATCTCAAACGGTTTGCATTCCGTGAAAAGTTTGAAGCCATGACTTGGCGCTCCGCCCTCTGAACCCTTTGCAAGCAACAGCCAAGTGCTCCAGCCAGCGGAAATCACCTTCCTGCGCCGACATGAGCGCAACTGACCCACGACAACAGTGCACAACCGTAGATCCCCCTCCCCCAACCATGGTTAGTCATTCTTGTTGACTTTGTTGCTCCGGTCTCTCACATGGCCGGTGTCGGTTTTCTTACGAAAACAATAGGGAATTTGCGGTATCTTTGAGATACCAAACAAAACTGCCCCCGCAACTGTAGGCGGTGAGCGATATTCCACGTCCACTGGGCCATCGGCCTGGGAAGGAGGGATAGCGTGTTGACCCGTCAGTCAGGAGACCTGCCGACGCAAAACAACCAGCCGGGCGGGGTTGCCTGGGGCGGTCGTTGACGTGCGCAAACCAATACTGCGCGATACGTTTCGGTCCCCATGTCAGCCTCTTTCGGTCAATCGGCCAAGGAGCCTAGATATGAAAACATACAGTATCGCGCACGGGGTGACCGCGCTGTTTCTGAGTTGCACCGCCGCAGTGGCAACTGAAACCACCTATCCTTTGACAATAGAAAATTGCGGCCATGAACTGACCTTCGATGCCGCACCAGACACAACCGTAACGGTTGGGCAATCAACCACCGAACTGCTCTATTTGATGGGGCTGCACAACAAGGTCGCCGCCACCTCGGTGTGGTTCAACCCGGTCTTGCCGCAGTTTTCACAGCTGAACGCCAAGATTGAGCGCTTGGCCGACAACGATCCCAGCTTTGAAAGCGTCGTCAACAAAAAGCCCGAGCTGGTGACGGTAATGTACGAATGGCACGTAGGCGCCGAGGGGATCGTTGCCACGCGCGAGATGTTCCACGAAGTTGGCGTTCCAACCTATGTGATGCCGACAGATTGCGAGAGCAAGAACAACCAGATCGGCCTCGATGGCACGCGGTCAGAACTGTTTTCAACAGAGCAGCTGTACACATCGATCACACAGCTGTCCAAGATTTACGATGCACAAACGGCGGGGGCCGCGCTGATCGCAAATTTGCAAGCCACTGAAGGTCAAGCCATTGAAAAAGCGCAAAATCTAGACCTTCCGGATGGCACCTCTGGCCTATTTTGGTTTTCCTCCGCTGACATGGACATCGACCCCTATGTGGCAGGGCAAAAAGGTGTCCCCGCGTACATGATGGACAAGCTTGGCGTAAAAAACGTGGTCACATCACACGAAGAATGGCCCACGGTTGGATGGGAAACACTCGCCAAGGCGGATCCAACTTTTATTGTGATTGCCGAAATGAACCGTCGCCGGTTCCCGGCGGATGATGTCGCCAAAAAGCTGGAATTCCTGAAAAACGATCCCGTCGCTTCAGAAATGAGCGCGGTCAAAGAGGGCCGGATCATCACCATTGACGCCCACGCCATGAGCCCAACCATACGTGCCATCTATGCGCTCGACGCGGTGGCAGACGCATTGGCTGAGTTTGATCTGAAATGACCGCAGTCGACCTACCTCGTCGTCGGTCAACAGCGCGCAACGGATGGTATTGGGCGGTGATTGCACCGCCCATACTGCTGGGTGCACTGGTGGCAGGCACCGCATTGGGTGAAACCCCGATACCCTGGGAAATTGTGGTGCAGGTTCTGTGCAACAAACTCCTAGGCACCGAGTATCCGGTGGACCGAATTGATGCGGGCATCATCTGGAACTATCGCCTGGCGCGTGCGGTTGTCGCGGCCAGCTGCGGGGCGGGTCTGGCGCTTTCGGGCGTCGTTTTGCAGGCATTGTTGCGCAACGCACTGGCAGATCCCTATTTGTTAGGCATCTCAGCGGGAGCCTCAACGGGGGCTGTCGCCGTCGCCGTGATCGGTCTGGGCGGGGGCGTGATATCGATGTCGGCTGGCGCCTTCATCGGTGCGATGTGCGCCTTTGGTTTTGTCGCACTTCTGGCCCACGTCGCGGGCGGCGGCACGGGGTTGCGCGCGGCCGGCGTGATCATTCTCGCAGGGATCGCTGGATCACAGCTGTTTAATGCGCTCACCGCGTTTCTAATCGCCAAATCCGCCAATGCAGAACAGGCGCGCGGGATCATGTTCTGGCTGTTGGGCAATCTCAGCGGCGTCCGCTGGTCTGACACAGTCAGCGTTGTCCCCGCGGCCCTCCTTGGCATTGTGGCCTGCCTTGCCAATGCGCGCGCGCTGGATGCCTTTACCTTTGGTGCTGACAGCGCTGCGTCGCTTGGAATCTCGGTGAAACGCACGCAATTTAGCCTGATCGGAGTGGCGGCTCTGGTCACGGCCGTGATGGTCTCTATCACCGGATCCATCGGATTTGTCGGACTGGTCATTCCCCACGCCATGCGCATGATTGTGGGCACACGGCATCGCGCTTTGGTACCTGCCTCGGCCTTGGCAGGCGCGGTGTTTCTGATCGCTGCGGATGTGCTCTCCCGCGTGATCCTCCCCGGCCAGGTGCTGCCCATCGGCGTTGTCACCGCCCTGATCGGCGCGCCCGTCTTTGCCGTGATCCTGATCGCACGAAAGGCCAACACATGATCCTGAGTTGCGAAAACCTTGGCTGGTCAGTGAAAAACAAAGCAATCGTTTCAAACGTTTCCTTGCAGGTGGAAACTGGTGAAATGTTGGGGCTGATTGGCCCAAACGGATCTGGAAAATCCACCCTGTTGCGGATGCTGGCCGGCGTGCGCGCACCCGCCAGCGGCACAGTGAAATTGGCTGACAGCCCCATGTCGTCCCTCCGGCAGCGGGACATCGCGTGTAAACTTGCGTTGGTTGAACAACATGCCGACACCGAAGACCGGATCACAGTGCGCGACGCGGTAGAGCTGGGCCGCACCCCGTTTCTATCAGCGCTACGCCCCTGGCAAGGCGAGGATGATCAGATCGTCAACCGCGCGCTTGACGCTGTAGATCTGCGCGGGTTTGGCGACCGCATCTGGAATACGCTCTCCGGCGGAGAGCGCCAGCGGGTACAAATTGCGCGCGCTTTGGCCCAGCAACCCGAAATCCTGCTGTTAGATGAACCCACAAACCATCTGGATATTCGGCACCAGCTGGCCATTCTGCATTTGGTGCGCGGCTTGCCCATTACATCGGTTATTGCACTGCATGATCTAAATCAGGCGCTGATGTGTGATCGCATCTGCGTCCTGCAAGACGGTCAAATCGTAGCGCTTGGCGCGCCGTCCGAGATTTTGACAGTACAACGGCTGCGCAACACGTTTGGCGTGTGCGGCCACTTCATCACAGATCCCTATGACGGAACACCCGTCATTCGTTTTCACAGCGCACATAAGGAGAGTTAATGATGCGCCTGCTCACCGCCTTGATCCTCACCTGCTGCGCCGCCTGTGCCACAGCGGACGTGCACACCGTGCAGATGCTGAACCGTAATGAAGCGGGGTCTATGGTCTTTGACCCGCCCTATCTAAACATCGCGCCCGGAGACACGGTGCAATTTCTGGCCACTGCGCGCGGGCACAACGCTGCCGCGATTGAAGGGTTGGTCCCAGAGGGGGCCACCACTTTCAAGGGACAGATCAATGAAGAGCTGACCCTAACGCTGGATATCGAAGGGTTATACGGCGTCAAATGCACGCCGCATTTTGCCATGGGCATGGTCATGCTGATCGAAGTTGGCCCGCAGGTGGCTGAGCCACAGGATTTGCCCGCGGACTTGCCGCGCCGCGCTGCGGATCGTCTGCACAGCTATCTGAGCGCCCGAAATTGACCACATACACACTCTACAATCGACTGGGATCCGGCGGATTTGTGATCGAAGCCGTCCTCGAACTTGCGGGCCTGCCCTATCGTATGCGCTTGCTCGACAGCGCGCCTTCCACCCCCCTGCCCAATAGCTTTGTGGCCGTGAATCCATGGCGTCAGGTGCCGGTGCTGGACGGCCCGGACGGCACCCGCATGACCGAATTGGCCGCTATTCTGCTCTGGTTGGAGCGCCAGCACCCCAGCGTGGGAAACGGTCCAACCCTTCACATTCAGGATTTGGCCGCCTTCCACCGTTGGAGCGTGTTTTTAGCGGTCAACATCTACGAAGGCACCCTGCGCCGCAGCTATCCTGCGCGCTATCTCTCGGAACCTTGCGCGTCGAACGCCGAGACGCTTAATTCGGTGCGCGACGCCGCCTTTGCGCGCAACCACGCGGCCTTTTTGGTGCTAGAACAACATCTGGCAGCGCAGAACGATCCCAGCCACGGGCTGTGCGGTGAGGGGCTGTCGCCCTGCGATATCTTTGCGGCGATGCTCTATGCATGGCACAACGAACGCCCCGACCTGCCCCGATGCGCGGACCTGACCCACCGGGTTGCCAACCACCCGCAGATCGCCCCCCTCTGGCAGCGAAACTTTGATCATCGACTGGCCCGAAAATGGGTGGATCGTCCGTCAATGGTCCCAACGCAACCAGCATGATCGCTGCGCAATGACGGTGACGCCCCTACATCAGCCAAGTTGTGCAGTCTTCCAGATGCCGCCCGCCCGTAGCGTCGAACCAGCGCTGTCACCGCCGGTAATGTGTTCCCAAAATACCGTGGGCGCTCAATACGTCGCACGCCCGCCCGACATGTCAAACACAAACCCCGTGGTATAGGAACACTCCTCAGAGCACATAAACGACACCATCGCTGCGATTTCATCGACCGTGCCTGGACGACCCATTGGGATTTTGGCCAACATATACTGCAACTGCTCTTCGGTCACATCGTCCAGCATTTCGGTGCGGATCACAGCAGGGCACAGCGCGTTAACCCGAATGTTTGAAGTCGCCAGCTCTTTACCCAATGATTTTGTCAGCCCGATCACCGCTGCTTTTGAAACGGAATAGGCCGAGGCATTGGGGTTGCCCTCCTTCCCTGCAATGGACGCGATATTTGCAATGCGCCCGTAATCCGATTTCTGCATGATCGGTACGATGGCGCGGCAGGTGTGAAAAATGCCGTTCAGGTTTACGTTCTGCACCGCATACCACGTCTCAAGAGGGTAATCCGTCACCGGAACATTGACACCTGCGATCCCAGCCGAATTTACCAGCAACTCTATCCCGCCCAGAGTGCGTTCAACCTGCGCCGCGGCGGTTTCGACACTGGCATAGTCTGAAACGTCCACAACCTGAGTGTCGACATTGCCCAGCAAAGACAGCCTTTGTGCGGCCTGTTTCAGGGTCTCTTCGCTGATGTCCCAAATCGAAACAGACGCACCACGTTCCAAAAAACGCTTGGCAACGGCAAAGCCCATGCCGCGGCCTCCGCCCGTGATCACCGCGCGCCGTCCTGTTAGATCAACCATATTCATTTTGGCTCCTTCACCGGGCCAGAATACGACCCTAAACTGTCAGGCTTTCGTCCATCGCCCGGCAGGTTCCGTGGGCCCGCCCCTGCGGTTCTGCCTGTGGAAGGCCCAAGAAACATTTCTGTGTTCAAACGGTCAAAGCGCCACAACAGTCTGCGTTTGCGTGCCCAAACCTTCGATTCCCAGCGAAACCTTATCGCCCGGTTGTAGCCAAACCTGCGGTGTCATCCCCGCCCCTACACCCGGAGGTGTGCCGGTTGAAATCAAATCACCCGGTTGCAGTTCGGTGAATTCGCTCAGGTAACTTACGATAGTGGCCACATCAAAAATCATCGTATCGGTGTTGCCGGTCTGCATGCGCGTGCCATTCACATCTAGCCACATCGACAGCGCCTGTGCATGACCGATTTCATCACCAGACACCAAAACCGGGCCCGTCGGACAGAAGTTCGGGAAGCTTTTGCCTTTGGCCCACTGCCCGCCACGTTCAAGCTGCCACGCCCGTTCGCTGACATCATTCACCAGCACATAGCCCAACACATGATCCAGCGCCTCTTCGCGGGAAATGTTCAAAGCCTTCTTGCCAATCACCACACCCAATTCGACTTCCCAATCCAGCTTGGTCATCTTTTCACTAAAAAGAATGTCGTCATTGGGACCGCAGTAGGTCACGGAGGATTTGTTAAACAGAATTGGTTCCTCGGGCACCGGCAATCCGGCCTCTGCCGCATGATCTGAATAGTTCAGACCGATACAGTAGATGTTCGACGGCTGCCCCACTGGGGCCGCCACGCGTTTGCCCGCCACATCCGCCTTGGGCAATGTGGTTGGATCTACAGTTCTGAGCTGCGCGATGACATCAGCCGTCAGCCTGTGCGCCTCAAAGTCACCCACAATACTTGACGCATCGCGCGCCACGCCGTCCGCATCCAATAGGCACGGGATTTTAGAGCCTGTCCGGTCTCCGTAACGCATCAGTTTCATTGTCAGTTGTCCTTGTTGTTTTCTGTGCCCCACCAGGTCTGCGCCAGCGCACGCCCCCCCGCAAAGCTGTCCTGCCCTAATTCGTCCTGAATACGCAGGCATTCGTTCCATTTGACCATACGTTCCGACCGCTGAAACGAGCCGACTTTTAGTTGGCCGCCGCCCAAACCGGTGCTGAGATGGGAAATCGACGCGTCTTCGGTTTCGCCCGACCGGGCGGACACAATTGTTCCCCACCCAGCGTCCTTGGCGGTGTGAAACGTGTCGATCGCTTCTGATACGGTGCCAATCTGGTTTACCTTGATCAAAACCGCATTGCAGGCCTCATCCTCTATGGCCTCATCGACCAGGGCGGCATTGGTCACCAGATAATCATCCCCGATAATCTGGACACGGTCGCCAAAACGACGCGTAAATTCGACAATGCCGTCCTTGTCGTCTTCGCCCAGTGGATCCTCGATAGAGGCAATCGGATAGGTCTCAATCCAGCCCCCCAACATGTCGATCATCCGGCCACTGTCCATCTCCCGATCGTCCAACCCCAGACGATAGGTGCCGTTCTGTCCAAATTCGGAAGCCGCGATATCAAGCGAAATCACCACATTCTCTCCCGGCTTTTCCCCCGCTTTTTCAATCGCCTGAACCAGCGTTTCCAGCGCTTCTTCATTGCTGTTGAAAACCGGCCACCAGCCACCCTCATCTGCTACGCCCGCCAGATTCCCACGTGACGCCATGATGTCACCGGCCGCAAAATAGACCTCGTTGGTCACTTCCATGACCTCGTCAAATGTCTTGGCGCCCGGCACCATGATCATGAAATCCTGAATGTCCACGCGACGACCGGCATGGGCACCGCCGCCAAAGATCTGGATTTCGGGCAAAGGCAGCGACGGCGTACAGCCATATTTGGTCGCAACGTAACGCCACAAAGGATCCCCCGCATCGGCGGCGGCGGCGTGCATGATCGCCAAAGACGTCGCAACCGTCGCATTCCCGCCCAAACGGTCCTTTAACGGCGAAGGGTCGAGCCCCAAAATCACGTGGTCCGCCGCAGATTGATCCCCCGCATCACACCCGATCAGTGCAGACGCAAGGGGACCGTTCACACTGGCCAACGCCTTTTCGACCCCCTTGCCCCGCAGCGCAGGGCCACCATCGCGCAGGTCAATGGCCTCACGCGATCCCCGGGAAGCCCCAGCAGGCGCGATTGCGCGGCCCCGCACACCGTTTTCCAACACCACATCAACCTCTACCGTAGGGTTGCCGCGGGAATCCCAGACGCGTCGCCCGGATATTGATTTGATCGCCGTCATGAACGTATTTCCTTGAGCGCAAAGGCCAGAGTTTCGACAAATGTTTCGACCTGTTGGACAGGTGATTGGATCAGTGGGATCGCCACGCGGCGCACAACGTCACGCGCGGTCTCATCCAGATATTCCACGGGAGATTTTCCATCGACCCGCGCCAGCATCAGCGCAGGCAGCAGGCGACACACCCGTGCCTCCAACGCGTCTGGCGCCTCCCATGTGATATGCGGCGCATACGCCGCCCAAAAGGCGCGGACCTGTGCCAGCAGACCATCGGTCGATCCCGGCAGGTGGACGGCCTTCAAAATCAGGTGATTCAGGCAAAACGCCGGATCAAAACTGGCATCGCCCATCACCGCGCATTCCGCATCCAGAAAAAACGGCGTCCCCGCACGGAACAGGATGTTTTTTGGGCTCACATCCCCGTGCACCAATACGGTATTATTGTCGTACAACAGTGCCCCCAACGCTCCCAGAACATCCGCCAATTCAGGGTGACGCTCCGCCGTATAGCCCAGATAGGGTTCAATCCGCAGCGCCCGAAAATCGCCGCGATTTTGAAACGCTCTGGCGTCAAATCCGGGCCGCGTCGACGCCGCTTGTATCTGGCCCAGCCTGTCGGCGACGCGGGCCGCTTCCCCCTGCTCTGGCGCCTCAGCAAGCAAGGCGTCCTTCCACAGGTAGACCCCCGCGCCGTCTAAATACTCCATCGCAAACCCATGCGCAGTGTCAGATTGCCCATAAAGCCGCACAGAACTGTCAGGGAAAATACGGGCTACCTCAGTGAGCCAGGCGTACTCCGCCGCATTGCGATGCACGGGCGCTTGCCAGTCGGCGGCAACACGCAGCTTTGCCAGCGCAAATTTCAAACACAATTTGCGCCCCGGAAGCGCCACCATGGCAATATCAGACGCCACCCCCCCCGTGAGCGGCTGCACTGTGGTGACATCTGTGGCCGTGCCAAGCCCAAGCTCGACCACAAGATCACGACATCGCTGTTCTAACGTGGCGGGCACGGATGATGTTCCTTGCATTGTTCACGTGAACAACTAGTCTGAAACAAACATTTACGTCAAGACAGGATTTAGCATCTTTGCTAAAAGCGCTGAAAATCGAAAGGAGATGTCGTGGCCAAACGCGTGACTATCAAATCCATCGCCCAGGATCTCGGCATCTCACATATGACGGTCTCGCGCGCGCTTTCAGATCATCCGAATGTCAGCCCGGAAACCCGCGAAACCATCATCACACGGGCGCGTGCACTTGGATATGTCAAAAGCGCTGCCGCCAAGACGATGCGCGGGGACGGCACCAAAATCGTCGGGCTTTTGCTGCCCAATATCATCAATGAATTCTACGCCCGTTTTGCCAATGCTCTGGCCCTCGCCTGCGAAGAAAACTCACTGCATCTGATGATCCATCTCACCAATGACGACATCGCCCAAGAACGCGCGGCTCTTGAGCGCCTGAGTGAAGTGCAGGCCATGGCCGTTCTCATGGTGCCGGCCCCGGACAGCGCGCCGCCCATCGACAGCCCGTCGTTTGGTTTGAACATCATTCAACTGGTGCGCCAACGCCCCATCGACGGCACCCGCGCCCTGATTTTGATCGAAGATCACACCGCCATCCAAGACGCGGTTGCACATCTGGCGCAGGCAGGACACGCGGCGATTGGATATATCGGCGCCGACAACACGCTGTCGTCCGGCCAGCATCGTCTTGGGGCGTTTCGCAGCGGACTGGCATCTGCCGGTCTGGTCGAAAACAAAACGCTTGTGCACACCGGCAGCCCCTCCTTTGAAATGGGGCACGCCTGCGCCTCGCTGTTGCTGCACGGAAAGACCGCAACCGCATTGATCTGCGGCGGCGTCGAGATCTCCAACGGCGCGCTCAGCGCTCTTATGGATCAAGACGTAGCCCCCGGACGCGACTTCGGGTTCATCGGCTATGGCGATCCGTCATATTACGCATGGGTGTCCGGCGGCATTTCCACCATCAAATTGCCCATCGAACATCTCGCCCAGCAGGCAATGCACCTGCTGCTAGGCGATCACACCGCAACAACATCAAACCCGATGATCCAAAATCTGAGCGCGCAATTGATGTTCCGCTAACACTGCAGGACAGCGTGCAAGAGCGTCGGCACGCTCTCAAAATTTCCCGCTGGGCGACAATGTAATACTGCGGCTTTCAGATCAGCAGAAAAGAGCCTGCCTCGTTTCCACCTTGAAAAGACCGCCGCTGAGTTCTTCCAATTCAGCGACGACTTGTCAGAACCTTACTTTCGCGCCCCTGTATCACATTGCCCCTCCCCAGCGTACCCGCCTGACCACATGTGCTCAGACGGGTGGTGGACTCTAGCGACCCATCCAGCCGCCATCGACGACCAAGATTTCACCGTTCACATAGTTCGACGCCTCAGAGGCCAGAAACACCACCGGACCTGCGAAATCCTGCGGCGTGCCCCAACGTCCCTGTGGAATACGCTCAAGGATCGCCTTGGAGCGCACCGGGTCATCCTGCAATGCCTGCGTGTTGTCGGTGGCGATGTACCCCGGAGCAACGGCGTTGACGTTCAGCCCTTTGCCCGCCCATTCATTGGCCAGCGCTTTGGTCAACTGACCAATCGCGCCCTTCGACGCCGCATAGCCCGGAACCGTGATCCCGCCCTGAAATGTCAGCAAAGAAGCGGTGAAAATGATTTTTCCACGGCCACGTTCAATCATCCCGCGACCAATCTCACGCGACAGGATAAATTGCGCCGACAGGTTCACATCGATCACTTCATCCCATAGGGCATCTTCATGATCCGCAGCCGGGGCCCGTTTGATGGTTCCCGCATTGTTGATCAGAATGTCTGGCGCTACGCCATCCGCCTCAAGCTGGGCCGCAAATCCACGCACCGCGTCACGAGATTTAAAGTCACATTGATAGGCTTTAAACTCTCGCCCCATGGCCCGCACAGCGGTCTCAACCGCGCTCCCGGACAGCTCCAACGTGGCGCTGACGCCAACAATATCGGCCCCGGCCGCTGCCAGCGCCTCGGCCATCCCGCGACCAATGCCGCGTTTGCAGCCGGTGACAACGGCCGTTTTGCCGCTCAGATCAAAACTCGACAGGACGTTCATTACAGATCTCCCACTTTGATCAGGCTCTTCATCGCGGTTGGGGTGCTGTCCAGCGATTCAAACGCCGCCTGGATGTCTGACAATGGGCTGACGTCGGTGATGATGGTATCCGCCTCGATCACACCAGACGCCACAAGCGAAATTGCGTGTTCGTAATCTTCAGGTTCATACACACGTGCCCCAATCAGCTTCAGCTCACGCCAGAAGTATTGGAACATATCAACCGTTGGTTTTTTCGCATGGATCGCAACCATCACAATCCGGCCCCGCGTCGCGGCAACAGCGGTTGTAGCGTCAACCCCCGGCTGCGAGCCGGACACTTCAAACACCACCTCAGCGCCTTTGTTGCCGGTCTTTTCATTGATGATCGCAACCAGATCCTCTTTGGCGGGATTCACCGTGTCAAAGCCAAGCTTGGCCGCAACCGCCAAACGGTTTTCATTGACTTCAGAAACCGTCACCTTGCCGCCGGCATCGCGGGCCACCATGGCCACCAGAATGCCAATTGGTCCGCCGCCCACGACAACCACGTCTTCGCCTTCTTTCAGCTCGGACAGGCGCACGTCATGACAGGCCACCGCAACCGGTTCGACCAATGCGGCATGATCCAGTTTGATGTTGTCGGGCAGTGCATGGACCGTAAAGGCCGGCACCGTCCACAGCTCCTGCATGGCCCCATCGGTATCCAAACCGAGAAATTTCATATTGTGGGACACATGCGGATACCCCGCCTGCGAGGCCGGGCACTCCAGATCCGGGTCCAGGGGGCGAACGGTCACTTTCTGACCAGCCTCAAAACCGGTGACACCTTCGCCAACAGAGTCAACAACGCCAGACATCTCGTGACCGACAATCCGATTGTGGCCAACACGCGCATCCATATTGCCGTGATAGACATGCATATCTGTCCCGCAGATCCCGCAATAGGCCACGCGAATGGTGACGTCACCTGCACCGGGGGTTGGAACCGGCGCCTGTTCAACGGCAAATGTTTTGTTGCCGCGATAATACGCCGCGTTCATCGTTTTCGCATTCATGAATGCATTTCCTTATGTGCGTCTTCTAGTTTGCCCCAATCAAAGGTCACGCCAACACCCGGATCCGTCGGAGCCAGTGCCATGTGGTTTTCGATTTGAAGCGGTTGAGTTGTGTACTGATCAATCGGGAACGAATGGACCTCGATCCAGCCCGCGTTTGTCTGCGCCGCCAAGAGGCTCACGTGGAGTTCCTGCATGCCATGTGAACAAAGCGTCACCCCATGTTTGCGGCTCAGCTCGGCCACTTGAAGCCAGCCCGTCACCCCCCCACAGTTGGACGCATCCGGCTGGATAAACCCTAGATTGGACTGGGCAAACGCATATTCGAACTCGTGGATCGTATGCAGGTTTTCCCCCATCGCAAGCGGGATGGTAGAGTGTTTGGCGATCTCTCCAAACCCGATATAATCATCGGGGATTGTCGGCTCTTCGAACCAAACAAGATCAAAAGGTTCAAACGCTTTCGCCGCCTTGATCGCCTCGTCTACCGACATGGAATAATTGGCATCGACCATGAATTTTATATCCGGCCCGATCAGCTCACGCACGGCTTTGATACGTGCAAGATCTTCCTCCAGCGTCGGCTGGCCGATCTTTATCTTCACAGCATCAAAACCGCGGTCCAAATAGCCTTGGATCGACGCCAGAAGTTTGGGAAGTGGGAAATTGAGATCAATTCCCCCCGCATAGGCCGGACAGGCGCCACGTGCGCCGCCCAGATACTGCCAAAGCGGCTGGCCCGCGGCCTTGCACCGCAGATCCCACAACGCGATATCCACCGCTGAAATCGCAAACGACGCGATGCCCCCGCGTGCCACGTAATGCAGATGCCACTGCATCGCGTCATATAAGTCTTCCACTGCGGTGGCGTCTTGGCCGACCAACCAGTCGGCCAAGTCATGTTCAATCATCGCAGCAATCGCTCGACCACCTTTACCGCCGGTATAGGTATACCCTGTCCCCTCAGATCCATCGGCAAGCCGAACAGTTGCTGTGACCAGTTCAAAGTGAGTGTGGTCACCATGTTTTGCATCCGAGAGGACCTCGACCAGTGGGACATCAAAGACCCGAACGGTGACTTTGGTGATCTCTGCCATTTTAGATAGTTCCTTTTTTGGCCGAGCGTGCCACTCGGCTTTGGAAAACGATCACCACAAACAAAAAGGCACCACGGATAACCATCTGCCAATACGCGCTGAGGCTGATCACCCCACGACCGTTTTCGAAGTTGAGAATATTAAACACGAGCCCCAAAAGCAGCGCGCCCGCAACCGTGGCCGAGATCGACCCCATGCCACCTGTCAAAAGGGTGCCACCAACAACCACCGACGCAATGGCCGACAGCTCCCAGCCGACGCCTTCCAGCGGTTGACCAGCCCCAAATCCCGACGCCAGGAACAGACCCGCCATGCCCGCGCAGCCGCCGCTGATCACATAGACCAGCACCTTTGCACGGGTCACATTCAGACCCATCATCACGCTTGCGTCTTCCCCGCCGCCAATGGCCAGAACTGTCCGCCCCAATGAGGTCTTTTCAAGAAGCACCCAAAGGCCAACACAGACGATGGCCGTGATCACGATGGTCCACGGCAGGACGCCAAAGGCTTTTTCCATCCCAAGTTTGGTAAAGTTAGAGCCCCAATCAATGGAAATCGTCTGCGCCCCAGAGATGACCAGCGCGCCCCCCTTGGCGCCCAGCATGGTTGCCAGTGTCGCGATAAAAGGGGGGATACGCATGACGACCACAAAAAAGGCATTCAGCCCGCCAATCGCAATCCCCGCCGCAACTGCACCGGGCAGCGCCACTTGCAGGCCATATGGCGACAGATAGGCGGCAACCACCGATGTAAAGGCCGCAACCGACCCCACCGACAGATCAATGCCGCCGGTCATGATCACGAAACACATGCCCACGGCAATCACGATGAACATCGCGTTGTAGTTGAGAAACGACGAAATATTATAGGCGCCGCCAAAATTTTCATAGCGGAGCAACCCAAACAGGATCAGCGCGACCAAAGTGATCCAAACGCCAAGACTATGGGTGTTGCCCTGAATATAGCGGCGCAGATCGAACGCAGTTGTATCAAGCATCTGGCTCATTCCTTCCGTGCTTGCTGGACATAGACCGCCAGCACGATGATGCCTGCCTTTGCGATCAGCGCGACTTCGTCGGCGACCCCATTGGCCAGCAATGTATATTTCACAAGCTGAATGATCACAGCGCCCAGGATGGCCCCGAAAATCGGCGCTTTGCCGCCCTGCAGCAAGGTGCCGCCGACAACCGCAGCTGCGATTGCATCCAGTTCCATCAGATTGCCAATCCGCGCCGCATCCGATGCGGAATTGATCGCAACCACAATCAACCCCGCCAAACCCGACAGCCCGGCGCAAATCACATATGCCCCGATTTTGACCCGCTTCACCGGCACGCCTGACAGCTCAGCCGCACGTTCATTGCCGCCAACCGCCAGCAACTGACGCCCAAACACCGTATAAGCCATCACCCACCACACGCAGACCGCAATGATCAGCACCAGATACCCTTGGAACGGAAATCCCAAAATCTTTCCCGTCCCCAGATAGCTAAAGGCCGGATTGGTAAAGGTTTGCAGATTGCCATTCGTCAGAACCAAGGCAATGCCGCGCCCGGAGATAAAGAAAATCAGCGTGGCAACAATCGGCTGAACATTCAGCAAACTCACCAATGCGCCATTAAAGACACCACAGGCCAAAGCCACCACAATGGGGACTATGATCGACAGCGCCAAACCCAGCTCAGGATTTGCTTCGGCAAAGGGAGAGGTGAAAATCAACGGCGCCAATGCCCCAGACAGAGCCATGATCGCGCCAACGCTCAGATCAATCCCGCCAGTGGCGATCACCAATGTCATGCCAACGGCAACAATGGCGATGGTGGCAACCTGACTGATGTTCACAAACAGGGTCTGGGGATGCAGAAAGTTGGGCGTAACCAACACGTTGAACAGCAGGATCACCAAAAGGGCAATCGCGCCACCGTTCCGCGCAACCAGACTCCAGTCAAATTTGGGGCCCGTGGATTTTGGCGTATTTTGCACCACATTATTGTCCATGGTCATGCCGCCGCCTCCGCGTGATGATGTGCGATGGCCGCAATCAGGCTTTCTTCGGTGACACCAGGGTTTTGCAGCTCGGTGATGGACGCCCCATCGCGCAGCACAACAATACGGTCGGCCCCCTCTACCAGCTCTTCAAATTCAGAACTGATCAACAAAACCCCCAATCCCCGGTCAACATATTCGCGAATGATCGATTGGATCTCAAATTTTGCGCCGACATCCACACCGCGGGTGGGTTCATCCAAAATCAACACCTCCGGCTCCAACGCCAGCCAACGCGCCAAAAGAACCTTTTGCTGATTGCCGCCGGACAGCTCCCGAATGGGCTGCTCCATGCCCGACGTTTTGATCCCAAGCGATGTGATGAACCGCTCAACCAGATCAGTTTCGCGTTTGCGATCCACCCGCCCCATTTTCTTGAGCTTTGGCAAAAGCGCCAAGGTCATATTCTCACGCACCGTCATATGCGGCACGATGCCTTCGCGTTTGCGGTCTTCGGTCAGAAACCCAACCCCCGCCGCAATTGCCTCGGCGGGGGTGCCAATCTGACCCGCACCGCCGTGGCTGTTGATATGGCCGGACTTTAGACCGTCCAAACCAAACAATGCCCGCGCCGTTTCCGTCCGCCCCGAGCCAAGCAATCCGCCCAGCCCAACAATCTCACCCTTGCGCACGGTCAAGGAGACGTCTTTCAGACCACGGGCCGTGGAAATATGCTCTGCTTCAAACAGCGGTGCACCCGGCGTCGCTTTTTCGCCGCCCCCCAGACCTGTCATCCCGGCCGCTTCGATCTCTTCTGGATCCCGACCCAACATTTCCGAAATCAGGCCAAGCTTGGTGGTCTCCGCAATCACGTGCTGACCAACCGTCTGCCCGTCCCGCATAATCGTAACCCGATCACAGATCTGATACAGCTCATCCAGAAAGTGAGAGATATAAAGAACAGCAACGCCTTCTTTTTTCAGCTCCCGCACAACGCTAAACAAGATTTCGATCTCTTGATCATCCAGTGACGATGTGGCCTCGTCCATGATCACCAATTGCGCATTCAACGAAACCGCCCGTGCAATCGCAACAAGCTGTTGAATGGCCGTGGAAAATGATCCCAACTGCGCCTTTACATCGATGTTGATGCCAAACCGGTCCAGAATTTCGCGCGTGCGTTTATGGGCGGCTTTCCAGTCGATCATCCCAAACCGCGTGCGTGGTTCATAGCCCATCATGACATTTTCCGTCACGCTGCGCAGGGGAACCAGGCTAAGCTCTTGATAAATAGTTGCGATTCCAGCGTCTTGCGCCTCACGCGGTGCCGACACTGTTGACGGTGTTCCGTTGATTGTGACCTCACCAGCGTCACGTCGATAGACGCCTGTCAGAATTTTGATAAGAGTGGATTTTCCGGCACCGTTCTGTCCAATGATGGCATGAACTTCACCCGGTGCGATATGTAAATTCGCATTTTGCAAAGCAACGACGCCCGCAAACGATTTCTTAATCCCGCTCATTTCGATCAGGTGTTGCATACCCTCATCGCCTTTCATGATATGGTGCCGAAGGGGCACAAGGCCCCCTCGACGCCGGGAGAAATCAATATGCTTCGTCGATGTGGTCGGCAGCGTTGTCCACGGTAAACACCCGGTCTTCCACCTTCACCCAGCCCGGAATTTCTTCGCCGGCTGCATATTTCTTCATGACCTCACAGGCCAAAGGACCAAAGAAGGGCGAGCTTTCAACCGTCACACCCATTTTGCCATCAATGATCGCCTGTAGCGCGTCACGTGTCCCGTCGATAGAGACCACGGTGATGTCTTCACCCGGCTTGCGGCCCGCCAGTTCCAACGCTTGAATGGCGCCAATCGCCATCTCGTCATTGTGCGCATAGACAACATTCACATCAGGATGCGCCTGTAGCAGGGTTTCCATAACCTGACGGCCAAGATCACGCGCAAAGTCACCCGTCTGGGAGGCTACGATCTCAAAACGATCGTCTTGCAAAATGCGGTCGTCAAACCCTTTCTTGCGGTCATTCGCCGGCGAAGACCCCGTTGTGCCTTCCAGCTCAACAATGATGCCCTTGTCTTCTGGGAAATTCGCAATCAGCCATTCCGCCGCGCGCTCACCCTGCTCAATGAAGTCAGATCCAAGAAACGCAACAAAGTGCTCCCCGGCCTGGGCAACGTTCGGGTCAACAGAACGGTCAACCAAGAAGGTTGGGATACCAGCTGCTTTGGCCTTCATCACGGCCGGAATAAGCGGCTTTTCTTCGCGGGGCGGCAGGAACAATACATCAATGCCTTGCGCGATCATGGAGTCCACATCGGCAACCTGTTTCGCCGCAGAACCCGCCGCATCCGTTGCGATCAGATCCCAGCCGCAGGCCTCTGCGGTGTCGTGAAAGGATTTTGTTTCCGCAATCCGCCACGGGTTATTGGATTCCATCTGGGCAAACCCCACACGGTAGGTGTCTTTTTGCGCCAACGCGGGCGTGTCCGCGCTTGAGACGCTGGCGCCAAAGCTCAACCCCAGCGCAATGGCTGATCCTAGCAAAATACGACGTTTCATTGATATTCCTCCAAATTGTAGTGCGGCCAAACCTCCTAGCCGCGTGTTGTCTGGGCTTACGCCCAGTTTACGTACAGGCTCTGCTTCCTCAGATACGCATCGAACCCATATTTCCCGTCTTCCCCGCCTAGACCCGACTGCCCCCATCCGTTGTGAAAGGCGTGAACCTGCTCACCGTTTGCACGGTTGACGTAGATCTCGCCAAAATTCAGCGCGTATGGGGTTTGCATGATCCGGCGGTGATTTTGTGTGAACACATAGGCCGACAGCCCAAAGGCCGTGTCATTGGCCAGCGCCAGCGCCTGCTCAAAATCATCAACGCGGATCGCCGGAACAACCGGTCCAAATACCTCATTTTGGACCACAGATGCCGCGTTGTTTTTAACCTCAAGCACAGTCGGGGCCATCCAATGCCCCTTGGCGTATTCACCTTCGCTCAAAGGTCCTCCTTCCAAAAGAACCTCCGCGCCTTCAGTGACCGCCGTTTGGATGATGGACGCAACTTTATCGACTTCAAGACCACTTACTTTGGGGCCCATATCCGGGTTGCCCATCGGGTCTCCAATTGTCAAAGCTGCCGATTTCGCGACAAATTTCTCAAGAAACTCGTCAGCAATGTCTTTGTGCAGATACATGCGTTCGTTGCAGGTGCAGATCTGCCCGCAATTGGTGTAACGCGCGACCACCGCCGCATCGACGGCCTTGTCGATGTCGGCATCTTCCAGAACAATAAACGGGGCTTTGCCGCCCAGTTCCAAGCGCAACACCTTCATGCCCTCAGCGCCTGCTTTGAAAATTTCGCGGCCCGCGCGATTGCTGCCGGTCATGGTGATTAACGCGGTATCGGGATGTTCAACCAGTGCCTGCCCCACCTGGGCCCCGCGCCCGGCAACAACGTTAAACAGCCCGGCTGGCACGCCAGCCTGGACGGCCAGAAACGCAATGAACAGACCCGAAAGCGGCGTAATCTCATGGGCCAGCAGCACAAATCCGTTGCCCGCAACCAACGCAGGTCCAAGCTTTCGTGTGGCGAGAGCGGCGGGATAATTCCACGAGGTCAGACCCACCACAACGCCATAGGGGTGGCGACGAATATGGATTTCTTCATCCGGGTTGTCCGAAACCAGAATATCCCCTTCGATGCGGCGGGCATTGTCGGCGGCGTGGAACAGAAATTCCGCCGTCGCGCCCACTTCGCCCTTGGCCTGATCTAGGGGCTTCCCCTGCTCGGCGGTGATCAGCCGGGCGAACTCGTCGGTGCGGGCCAGCACCAGTTCACCCAATTTGCGCACAACACGGCCGCGCTCCACCGCGGGCACTTTGGCCCAGGCGACTTGTGCACGGCGCGCCGCGTCAACAGCCGCCGCAGCGTCCTCGGCCGTTCCCAATGGGGTTGTGGCGATCACCGCCTCGTTTGCTGGATTTTCCACCTCAATGGTCTCGCGGCTGCTGCCTGCGGTCCACTGCCCATCGATAAACATCTGCGCCGTCAGAACCTTGCCTGACTGAATGTCGAAATCTTTCACGACTTTTCCTTTTGGTCGTACCAAACAATATCAAGTTGTTCCTTAAAACGGGAGTTCAGTCAAGAAATTAATCCGATGCCGTAGTTTTGCGCTGTTTTTGATGTACTTTTCATATTGTTTGGTGCGATCATAAATCCGTCCGCAACATGTGCACTTCTAAGGAAAGACAGCAACGAATCAAAAAAGACCCACCAGCTGACACCATGTGACACCGCCAGAACGCCCCTAAATTGACCTGCGCACATCGCGCCACGGCGACACGTTCACGGGTGATCCAAATCCCCCAACGGCGCCCCGGCAATCACAGCCCAACCCGGTGCGATTTACTCAGGCCGGGTCGTCAACTAAACACGCATCAGATCCTGCGAACGCAAGATCCGGGGCAATGGAAAGGAATGCGCAGTGCAAGGACAAGAAGACAAAGGGCGGGCCGCCGATCTGGTGGTGCAGCGTCTGGCGCAGAAAATTCAAACCGGCGAGCTGGCAGACGGCCAGCCCCTGCCCCCCGAACGCAACCTGATGGAAGAGTTCGGCATCAGTCGAACTGTCGTGCGCGAAGCCGTTCTTGCCCTGTCCAACAAAGGCCTGATCGAAGCCCGCCCGCGCCACCGTCCCGTGGTTCGAAAGCCGGGATTTGATGCCGCCTTTGACGCCCTCGAAAGCATTGTCACCCATCTGCTGCATGAACCCGGCGGCGTGCGCAATCTCTTTGACACCCGCATCATCATCGAAGCCGCGCTGGTGCGCGAAGTGGCCAAAAACGCCACCAAAGAAGACATTCTGGCGCTCAAAGAAGCCCTCGCCGCCAACAAGGCCGCAATCCACGACAGTGACGCCTTTTACGAAACAGATATTGGGTTTCACCGGGTGCTCTACAACACCGCCCGCAATCCGGTGCTGCCGGCCATCAACAAAGCCTACACCAACTGGCTGGCCCCGCAGTGGTCGCAGATGCCCCGCCTGCCGGATCGCAACCGCGCCAATTATGACTCCCACCGCGAAATCTACGAGGCCATCCTCATGCGGGACCCGGACGCAGCCGAAAACGCGCTGCGCAGCCACCTGCACAACGCGTGGGAACAGGTCCGAAAAACCTTTGGAGAACTTTAAATGACGACCCCAAAACGCCCCATTCAGTCACTCTGCTGCTTCGGAGAGGTAATGATTGAACTGATCAATGGCCGTGACGGAAACATCGCGCTTGGCGTGGCGGGCGACACCTACAATACTGCGGTCTACATAAAACGCCTGTTGGCCGCGACCGAGGTCACCGTGTCCTACTGCACGGCGCTGGGGACCGATCCGTATTCTGATATCATTCGCAGCGCGCTGACAGAGTACGATCTGGACACCTCATGCGTCGAAACCAGATCCGACAAAATCCCCGGCCTCTATGCCGTAGACACCGACGATGCAGGCGAGCGCAGCTTTACCTATTGGCGCTCGGATGCCGCAGCGCGCACGATGTTTCAATCTCCCTGCGAGATCTCGCTGGACCGGCTGGCCAAGTTTGATCTGATTTACGTGTCCGGCATTTCCATGGCAATCCTACCCACAGCCGTGCGCGCTCAGCTGATCGACTTTATTGCCCAATTTCGCGCCAATGGTGGCACCGTCGCCTATGACAGCAACTACCGGCCACGCCTGTGGGAAGATCAGGCCACGGCCCAGCAGATCAACACCCGCATGTGGCAGCTCGCAGACATCGCCCTGCCCTCGATCGATGATGAAATGGCGCTGTTCGGTGACACATCCGAATCCGCTGTGCTCGACCGCCTGCGCGGCTGCGGTGTCTGCGCGGGGGCGCTCAAACGCGGCGCCGAAGGTCCGCGTGATCTGGCCGGTCAGAGCGTGGCGCAGGCTTTGGAGACCGTTGACACGGTGATCGACAGCACCGCCGCAGGTGACAGCTTTAATGCCGGCTATCTGGCGGCCTATGTGCAGGGGCACTCCCCTCAGGTGCAGATGGAAACCGGCCACAATCTGGCCGCCAAAGTCATCACCCATCGCGGCGCAATTATTCCAGCCTGACAGTACAAAAGCAGCCCCTCGCGGGGCTGCATGTTTGTGACGCTGATCTGCGGGCGCTACACCCTCACCCGATTGCGCTGATGCGGATCGGGGATGGGCACTGCCGACAACAGTGACTTTGTATAGGGATGCTTTGGACCCGCCGCGAGCTCTTCGCGCGTCAACAGCTCAACCATCTCACCTTTGTACATCACCGCCACGCGATCGCAGATGTGATCCACCACCGCCAGATCGTGCGAGATAAAGATATAGGTCAGCGCGAACTCTTCTTGCAGATCCTGCAAGAGGTTCAACACCTGCGCCTGAATAGGAACATCAAGCGCCGAAACCGCCTCATCCGCGATCACCACCTCCGGCCGCGTCGCAAGCGCCCGTGCCACGCCAAGCCGCTGGCGCTGACCACCGGAAAACGCATTGGGATGCCGCATCAGATAGTCAGGGCTCAGCCCCACTTGTGTCAGCAGCTTCGCCACCCGCTCAGACAGATCTTTGCGCCCCAGACCTTCGGCCTTTTCGATACATTGCCCAATCAGATCAATCACCCGAAGCTTTGGGTTAAGCGATGACTGCGGATCCTGAAACACCATCCGCATATCCCGCCAGATATCGCGCATCTCGGCTTTGCCGGCGGTGCCGATATTCGCGACGGGCTTGTCCTTGCGGATAAATTCAATCGAGCCAGAGGTCGGCGGGCGGATCCCCATAATCGCCCGGCTCAAGGTGGATTTGCCCGATCCACTCTCGCCCACAATCCCAAAAGTTTCCCCCCGGTAGACATCAAAAGACACATCATTAACCGCCTGAATAACCCCCGACGGTTTGCTAAAGACGCCACCGCCAACCGGGAATTCAACCTTTACATTGCGCACCTTGACGATGGGTTCACCAGCCGGGGGGCGCGGTTTGGCGGGGATCATTTTGGGCGGCGTATCCGGGTTTTTCAGCAGCTCGTGAATGTCGGGCAAACGATGCACACGCTGCCCGCCAAGCTTTGGCACCGACGCCAAAAGCGCCCGGGTATAGGGGTGTTGCGGCGCATCAAAGATCGAATACACGTCGTTCTTTTCGACGATCTTGCCGTGATACATCACGACAATATCTTCAGCCACCTGTGCCGCGACCCCCATGTCATGGGTGATCAGCATGACCCCCATCTGGCGCTCTTCTTTCAGCTCAGCAATCAGATCCAAAATCTGCGCCTGCGTCGTCACATCCAACGCGGTGCTTGGCTCATCCGCGATCAACAACCGTGGCTCACAGGACAGAGCCATCGCAATCATCGCGCGCTGACGCATGCCTCCAGACAGCTCAAATGGAAAGGCTTCAAATCTCTCGGCCGGACGCGGGATCCCCACACGGTCCAACAGATCAATGGCAATCTCCTTGGCTTCCGCCTTGGTCACATTGCGGTGCAGCAGGATCGTTTCAACGATCTGCTTCCCGATCTTGGTGATCGGCCCCAGTGACGACATCGGCTCTTGAAAGATCATCGAAATGTCTTTGCCGCGCACCTCACGTACTTCAGGTGCGCCCGCGCGTGGTTTCGCCAGATCAATGGAGCGACCATCCGCGTGGTGATACAGGATCGAACCTTCGGTGATCTTGCCGGGCTGATCCACAATACGCAGGATCGAACGCGCCATGATCGATTTTCCAGAGCCACTTTGCCCCAAAACCACCATCGTCCGATTGGCCATGACATCAAGATCAACGCCATCCACCGCAGTGACCACACCGTCTTCGGTGAAAAACTGCGTCTTCAGACCCCGGATTTCGACAAGCGGTTTGTGCAACTGGACTTTCGGATCAATGAGCATTTGGATCTGCGGCATCACGAAGGCCGTCCCCTAAGAAGTTGAGTGTCAGAACCGCGGCCACAATCATGGATCCGGGCGCGATCAATAGCCAGGGTGCCTCGACAATAGAGCGGATATTCTGCGCTTCTTTCAGCAAGGTGCCCCATGAAATGATCGGGGGCTGCAAGCCAATGCCAAGAAAGCTAAGTGAAGTTTCCGCAAGGATCATCAGCGGCACCGCCAGCGTCAAAGACGCGATGATATGGCTCGAAAAGTTGGGCACCATATGTTTGCGGATCACTTCCCAATCGGTCAGCCCATCCAGCCGCGCAGCGATGATGAAATCCTCGTGGCGCATCGCCAGGAATTTCCCGCGAACTTCACGCGCCAGAGAGGTCCAGCCGATCATGGACACGATGAGCGTCACCACAAAATAGGTCCGCAACGGAGGCCAGCCCAGCGGGATCGCCGCCGCCAGCCCCATCCACAGCGGAATGGTCGGGATCGAGCGCAGGAATTCAATCAGACGCTGGATCAGATTGTCGATCCAGCCGCCATAAAACCCCGAGATCCCGCCAAGCGCAACGCCAACAACAAGAGACACAGCAACCCCAACAAGCCCGATGGACATTGAAACCTTGGTCCCAATAATGATCCGGCTCATCATGTCACGCCCCAACCGGTCGGCGCCAAAAAAGTAGACTTTGTCTTTGGGGTTCACCGGCCCAAAGAAATGCACATCCGATGTGAACAGCCCCGCAACCTCATAGTCCGCACCGCGCACAAAAAAGCCCAACGGGATGACATTATCAGTGTCCGCCACATAAGTGCGGCGCATGGTCGACCGATCGATCTGCATCTTCATCTTTTTGGCATGCAGCAGGAATTCACGCCCGCCGTCAGCCGTGTCCACCATAAAATGCAAACCCTGCGGGGGTTGGAAAATAGCGCGGCGATTGGTTTCAGCCGCGTCTCCGGGGGCCAGAAAGGGACCGATGAGAGCCATCAGATAGATGAAACCAACCAGCCAAAGGCTCAGATAGGCCAGCTTGTGGCGCTTGAACTTGCGCCACATCAGGGCCGAGGGGCTCATCACATTTGGCGTGTCAGAGGGGTCTGTCAGGGAGGTGTTAGAAGACAACGTTGTCATTGGTAACGAATCCTCGGGTCAATCCATGCCAGCAACACATCCGACAACAAAGTGCCCAGAACGGTCAGAATGGAAACGATAAAGATGAGCGAGCCAGCCAGATACATGTCCTGTACAAGCAATGCGCGCAGAAGAAGCGGACCCGTGGTGGGCAGGTTCATAACAACCGCCACGATGATTTCTCCAGACACCAAGGTCGGCAAAATCCACCCAATGGTCGAAATGAACGGGTTCAGCGCCACACGCACGGGATAGCGCATCAACAGGCTGAATTCGCTCATGCCTTTGGCCCGCGCCGTCACCACATACGGGCGGTACAGCTCATCCAGCAGGTTGGCCCGCATGATCCGGATCAGCGCCGCAGCACCAGACGTGCCCACAACCACAATCGGCATCCAGATCCGGCTCATCAGATTGCCATATTTTTCCAAGGTCCACGGCTGATCAAGATATTCCGGGCTGACAAGCCCTCCGACACTTTGACCAAAATATTTAAAGGCCACATACATCATCACCAGCGCCAACAGGAAATTCGGGATCGCAAGACCGATAAAGCCAAAAAACGTCGCGACATAATCGCCGACCGAATACTTGCGCACGGCCGAATAGATCCCAATCGGCAACGCGGTCATCCAGATGAACGCCAGCGTCATCAGCGAGATGCCAAATGTCCAACCCAGACGATCCCAGATCAAATCATTCACAGGCAGGTTCTTTTCAAAAGAAACCCCAAAGTTGCCTTCAAGCAGGATACCTTTCATCCACTTGATATATTGCACATACATCGGCTGCCCCAACCCGTATTGGTCGCGCAGTGCCTGCATGGTGCCTTCGTCCAGGCCGCCCGAGTCATTTAGCTCAGCCGCAAGGGTATCCAGATAGTCACCAGGTGGAAGTTGGATGATCGCAAAGGTTACAATCGAAACCAGAAAGACGGTCGGGATCATATAGAGCAATCGGCGATAGATGAAACTGAGCATCAGTCCAAGCCTTATTCAAAGAGAGTGCGGAGCTGCTACCGGGGAGGTTTGGAGCAGCTCCGCGTGGTGTAAGTCATGCTGACTTGGAAGAAGTGATCAACATGACTTTTTCAAAGACAGTTATTTGAGGTTGTCCCCGCCTTCGAAATAGTACTGCGCAGTATACGGTGCCGGCGTCCACAGCTGCCCAGCGATGGGCATAGGGTCCGGATAGTTGCGCAGGTTGTTACGTGCGATGCCAAAGGCACCATCGACCTGACGAATGCCAATGGTCAAAAGCTGGCTTGTTGCCTGATCGATCAGGCTTTTCAACGCAGCCTCTTGTGCGACTGGGTCCGCCGAGGATGTCACACCGCTATAGGCTTCAAACAGAGCTTTGATATGCGCTGGGGGTTCTTCACCCGTGCTGGGATCGGCGCCCCACGCAGCCCATTTGGGTGCCCAATACACAACATTTGGGCGCGGCAAATAGCAGTCAGGGTTTGAATAGGCATCCACCAGACCGCCGGGGCAGTTCCAGATATAGCCATCGTGCTCGGCGCTGCCGGCCACTTCTTGCAGACGAGAGCGGTCGGTTGCACGGACTTGGATGTCCAGACCCACCTCTTTCGCCTGTTCAGCCACAATTTCCATCACGTCAGGAAACTGGAACCCAAAGACATCGGCAACAAGGAACACCAGCGTGAAACGCTCGCCGTCCGGGCCAATGCGGAACCCATCTGAATCACGTTTGTCCAGACCAACCCCATCCAACAGCGTGTTGGCCAGATCCACGTCGAATTCCGCGTGCTGGGTCGACCATTCTTCGTTGAACACCGGAGACAGCGGATGCGGCGACGTCTGCACCGGACGCCCGACACCAAGATACACCAGATCGATGATTTCTTGACGGTCGATGGCGTGGCTCAGCGCCTTGCGGAACTCAAACGTGTTGACGATCTCGTTCTTGACGGGATCCGGATTGTTCAGGTTCAACATCAATGCGGCTTGGCTCGCCGTGATGTCCCCAACCTGATAAAATCCATACTGACCGCGGTCTTTATTGTCGGTCAGCGCCGCCAGATTAGATGCCCGGCCAATGTGGCGCGCCATATAATCGATCTCACCGTTAAAGGCCTTCAGCAGGATACTTTCAGGATCTTCCACCTGGTCCCAGGTCACACGGTCGATATAGGGCAGCTGCTGTCCATCCGCATCCACCTTAAAGTAATAAGGGTTCCGCTCGGCCACCACCCGATCGCTTGCACCATAGGCGGTGCTCAGATGCCAGGGATGCAGCGTTGGACGGTCTACATTCTGCCAAAACAGCGGCGTGTGCATCGGGCCCGCTTTGAGATTGAACAGCGACACCCAGTCACTGGCCACAGGTTCAGCATCCACCAGCGCCTGCACATCGCTGTTATAGTCGGCATGGAACTGCTTTAGGTAATGCGCCGGATAGTTCACCACATAATAGCCAAAACCATAGGCCATGTTCTGCAAGAACAAGCCGTTTGGCTCTTCGAATTTGAACTCAACCGTGGTCTCGTCGATTTTGGTGACCTTGACCGGCCCTTTTGGACCAACAAAATTTGGATGCTGCGATTTGGTCAGACGTTCGTCGTTAAAGACCTCCGCCCAAAACATAATATCGTCGACAGTAAAGGGCGCGCCATCAGACCATTTCATACCTGCCCGCAGGTTAAACATGAATGTGGTCGCATCCTCTGACACGTCATAGCTTTCGGCGATATTGGGATGCAACGTCGCCCAATCTGCGCTCCAACGCACAAGGTTTTCGTTTGAGATCAAGCGAACGATATTGTGCTGGTCTCCCCCGCCCAGAATGGCCCGGCGCAACGTACCTCCATACTCGCCGATAGAGTCCAAAGTCTCCAGAACCATAGGTTCGGCAGGCAGACGTTCATCAACCGGAGGCAGCTTACCAGCGGCCACCATTTCAGCCAGCGCCGGTGCCTCTTTGTAGCCCTCAGCCATAGCCATCGTTGCCATGCAAAGACCTGCAACGGTTGACCCCAGAAGTCCTCTCATTTTCAAGTGTAGCCCCATTCTATCCTCCTCTAGTCGAATGGAAATTTCATTTCATCACCAGTTGGTGACAGACCCGTCGGGTCGCTTCAAATGTGGTCCTTCTACGTGCTCCGGTTTCTGTTTCCGAAGCGCGTCCTCATTCACCTCAACCCCCAAACCGGGCGCCTCAGGCAGCAGATAGACGGGACCTTTCATTTCAATCTGTTTCGGGAACAACGACGCATCGTGGTATCCCAGTTTTTCTACAGCCGTTTGCCGCGTCTCCAGCCAGCTGAAATTCGGCACGGCCGCCGACATATGCACACTCGCCGCCGTGCAGACCGGGCCAAGCGGATTGTGCGGCATGACATCAACGTAATGGCGTTCGCTCATCGCGGCGACCTTCATCGCCTCGGTAAAGCCCCCGATATTACTGACATCCAACCGCATATACTGGGTCATGCCCGCGTCCAGAAAACGCGCGGCCTCCCACTTGGATGCAAACTCTTCGCCCACCGCAAACGGAATGTCGGTCATTTTGCGCAGGGCCGCATAGGCCTCTGGCGTTTCTGACCGAATAGGCTCTTCTATGAAATTCAACGTGCCTTTGGGCATCATCGCACAGAAATCAGCAGTTTCTGCCACTGTATACCGGTGGTGCATATCTACACCCAGGCAGATACGATTGCCAAACTCAGCGCGGATCGCCATCAGCTCCTCTGCGGTCTGGCTCAAGGTTGCGCGCGGATCAAAAACATCCCCATCGTCGAAACTACCCGGATAGGTCCGAATACAGGTCCAGCCCTGCTCAACCAGCAATGCCACGTCTTTCAGTTGCTGCTCTTTGGTATTTCCCATGGTGGTTCCAAAGGTTGGGATCACATCCCGCTGTTTGCCCCCCAACAGCTGGTAAACCGGCACCTCAAGACGTTTGCCCAGCAGATCATACAACGCAATATCAATCGCCGAAATCGCAGCGGTCAGAACCCGCCCGCCCTCGAAATACTGACTGCGATAGCTTTCCTGCCAGATCCGCGAGATGTTGCGGGAATCCTGACCGACCAGAAATCCAGCATAATGGTCCACGGTCGCTGCGACGGATTTCTCACGCCCAGACAGCCCGCTTTCCCCCCACCCGACAAGACCGTCTTCGGTGGTGACTTTGACAAGCAACTGATTGCGACGCCCAACGCGCGCAATCAGCGTCGAAACCTCGGCAATCCTTGCCTGCGTCGCAGCATCAGCTTTGCGCATCTTCATCGCCGCGACAGGCGGTGCGGATTGCTGTGTCGCGATCTGTGTTTGGTCGGGCATCGAAAACTCCGAATCGTCGTGTGTGACTTTATCATAATATGATTCATCTAAAATAGTCGACGATTTAAGTGTTATTGTGGTATAATATTATCAAACACCTGCTTTTACTGGATAAAATCACCGCGAATTCTCTACCAATCCCAGCAAATCATACTAGAATGCTGCAAATCATCCCCTCCAGGAGCCAAAGATGGCCGAGCAAAACCCCCAACAAGATCAAGAGCAGTCTCTCTATCTGACAATTTTGGAAGACATCTTCCGCGGCAAACTCTCTGGCGGCGATCGGTTGAAAGTATCCGCGCTCGCCCAGCAATACGGTCAAAGCGCCAGCCCGGTGCGCGAAGTGCTTCGACGTATGCAGGGGGAAGGCTTTGTTGAAATCCTGCCCAACAAGGGCGCGGTTATTGTGTCGGCAAACGCCAACACTATCCAAAACATCTTTGAGGTTCTGCAACTTCTGGAGCCATATTTTGTTGAATGGTTTGCCGAATACGCCCTGCCCGAGGTCATCGACGAGCTACAGGTCATTCAAGACAAGATGAAAGCGCTGGACCCAGGGGATCTCCTTCACTTTCGCCAGCTCGATTCCGAATTTCACAAGAAAATCGCCGATCACCACTACAATGACGCCGCCGCAGACACGTGGAAACGCCTGCGGACCGCGCTCACGGTACATGCCGTTCGACTGCGCATCAGCCCAACCCGCGTGTCGACCATCCTTGAAGAGCATGATGAACTGATCACATCTTTCCGCACCAATGACGCTGAACGCGCCAAGGCGGCGATCCAGAAACACGTTGGCGGCTCTTTTGAACAAATGTCGCAACAAATGCGCGCTCTGGGCATTTGGTCCTCCATGTCCTAACGTCGCCACATCCAGCACTTAGACGCAATTAGTAGCCCGCAGATGTTCCACATAGCGACACAGCAGTTAAGGGGAAGGCACATGAAAACCACAGCCGCGCAGATGGTCGCCGAGGGCCGCGCCCGGATCAAAGAAATCGAAACCGCCGATCTGATTTCCCAGATGCATGACCCCGACGTCGTCATTGTTGACATCCGCGACATTCGCGAACGCGAACGCAGTGGCTTCATTCCCGGCAGTATCCACGCGCCACGCGGCATGATCGAATTTTGGGTCGACCCCCAAAGCCCCTATCACAAAGATGTCTTTGCCCAAGACGGCAAAACCTATGTGTTTCACTGCGCCTCCGGCTGGCGCTCTGCGCTCACCGTTGCCACCCTACAGGACATGGGGTTTGACGCTGCACATCTTCGCGAGGGGTTCTCCACATGGGCCGAACAAGGTGGCCCCGTAGACACCGTCGATTAACGCCCCGCAATTTTTGCGGAAACCCGCGCCGCCGCGTCCCGGACCAAACCGCCAAACCGCGCTTCGTCGGCAGCCCCCAATGTCATGTCGGGCACCGAAATCCCAAGCGCCGCAACGGCCTCTCCCTCTGGCAGTGTAATCGCCGCGCCAAAACTCAACGTACGTTCACAAAATTCACCAGCATCAAAGGCATACCCGTGTTCTTGCGTCCACCTAACATCCGCATCCAGCGCCGACATGCTGGTGATCGTCAGGTTGGTAAACCGGGGCAGCACCTCTGCGATCTTGGGGCGCAACCTGTCGTAATTCGCCGCCAATATGGCCTTGCCCACACCGACACAATGTAACGGGGCCGTGCCGCCCAAGGCCACCCACGACCGGACCGGTTTGGTGCCGTCCAGCTTGTCGACATACACCACGTGCAGGTTTTCGGGCACCGCCAAACAGATCGCCTCACCCGTTTGCGCACTAAGATACAGCAGTTCAGGCGCGGCCAAACTGCGCAGATCTAAATTTTCTATCGATGCACGGCCAATCTGCCAGGTTTTCAACGTCGCCGTGTAGGCCTTGCCCGCACCATGTTTGACATAGCCAAGCGCCACCAGCGTCTGCAACAGGCGAAACGTATTGGATTTGCTCAATCCCAGCTCCCGCGCAAGGGCGCTCACCCCTTTTCCTTCGGGCGACTGCACCAGATGTTCAAGCACCCTCAGCCCCTTGGACAGGGTGCTGTCCAGCTTGGGTTGGATCAAATCATCAGTCACATTATGCTCCTACTGCGCAGACCCGTGCCGTATACCGGAACAAGATTCCCAACAAAAGCCCCCCAGCCCCAAACCCGTGCAACACGTGATCAGTTTCTTTTGTATTGGAAACCCGCCGCCGCTCCCCCACATTAGACAAAAGCACACAGGAGGGGCGCATGCTGCCACCAATTGATCTGACGACCGCCCCAAAGGTCACGGGGTTCTTCGACGAAACCTCAAATACCATCAGCTACGTTGTTCAGGATCCAGACAGCTCTGCCTGCGCCATCATTGACCCGGTGATGGAATTTGATCAGGCGGCGGGGCGGCTGACCTATGACAGCGCCGACAAAATGATCGCCTTTGTACAGCAGCACCATCTGCAACTGGACTGGATCATCGAAACCCATGTGCACGCAGACCACCTGTCTGGCGCGCCCTATATCCAGCAGAAACTGGGCGGCAAAATTGGCATCGGCAAACATGTGCAAACCGTGCAGGACACCTTTGGCAAAATCTTCAACGAAGGCACCGAATTTCAGCGCGATGGCTCCCAGTTTGATGCGCTGCTTGATGATTGCGACACCTATCAGGTCGGGAACATGACCTGTGTTGCCCTTCATACCCCCGGTCATACCCCGGCCTGTATGGTCCATGTGATGGGCAACGCAGGCTTTGCGGGCGACACGCTGTTCATGCCGGATGGCGGGTCCGCGCGGGCAGATTTTCCCGGAGGCGATGCCGGGCAGCTGTATGACTCCATTCAGCGCGTTCTGTCTCTGCCCGCCGCCTTGCGGCTGTTCATGTGCCACGACTACGGCCCCGGTGGCCGCGCCATCAGCTGGGAAACCACCGTCCAAGAAGAAAAGGCCAACAACATTCATGTCGGCGCCGGTAAAACCCGCGAGGACTTTATCAAATTTCGCACCGAACGCGATGCCCAGCTCGCCATGCCAAAGCTGATCCTGCCGTCCCTACAGGTCAATATGCGCGGCGGCGAAGTCCCCGAGGACGACGATGGCAATATGGTTCTCAAAATCCCGGTCAATAAACTCTAGGAACACGCCCGACAACCAGCCGCATCGGGGCATCTGCATGCCCCGATGGTTTATTTACATGGCCTTAGCGCGCAGGGCCAAAGCCCCCCCCGCCGGGGGTTTTCATCACAAAGACGTCTCCCGGTTGCAGCTGGGCCTGATCGTTGCCCTGCAACATCTCGTGATGTCCATCCGCGCGGGTCACGCTGTTTTCGCCGACCTGACCGGGTGCACCTCCCCCGGCGCCATGGGGCGGAATTTGACGGTGTGACGACAAAACAGTCACCGTCATCGCCTCATTAAAGCGCAGACGCCGCACAATGCCATTGCCGCCCTGATGCTGCCCCGCGCCGCCAGATCCGCGCCGGATAGAGAACTCCTCAACCTGCACAGGGAAACGGGTTTCCAGCACCTCAGGGTCGGTCATGCGCGTGTTGGTCATATGGCTGTGCACAGCACTGGTGCCATCAAACCCGTCACCCGCACCGGTACCGCCGCAGATGGTTTCATAGTTCTGATGCACCTCGTTGCCATAGACAAAGTTGTTCATCGTCCCCTGACTGCCCGCAATCACCCCCAACGCGCCATATAGGGTGTCGGCAATCGCCTGACTGACCTCGGTATTGCCCGAAATCACCGCAGCCGGACTGCGCGGATTGATCATGCAGCCTTCGGGCACGATCAGCTGCAAGGGCTTCATACAGCCCTCGTTCATCGGGATATCCGCCCCCACCAACGTACGGAACACATACAGCACCACCGCGCGGCAAATCGCCAAAGGTGCATTGTAGTTCAGCGGGCTTTGATCCGACGTGCCGGTGAAATCAATCACCGCCGTACGCGCGTCGCGGTTCACGCGAATGTCGACGTCGATCTTGGCACCACTGTCCAACGGATAAGAGAACGCGCAATCGCGCAGCACGTCCAGAACCCGGCGCACGCTTTCTTCGGCGTTGTCCTGCACATGGCCCATATAGGCCTGCACGGTGCCGTGCCCAAACTGGCGGGTGATCTTGCGCAGCTCTGTGGCACCGGTTTCGTTGGCCGCAATCTGCGCCGCCAAATCCGCCATGTTCTGATCCACATTACGGCAGGGGAAGGGCCCCGATCGCAACAGTTCCCGCGCTGCCGCATCCCGCAGTGTGCCCTGTTCCACCAGCAGGAAGTTATCGATCAGAATGCCTTCTTCTTCGATGTGGCGGCTGTCCGGCGGCGCCGAGCCCGGCGTTTTACCGCCAATATCCGCATGGTGCCCGCGCGATGCGACGGTATACAGGATCTCTGCCCCGTCCCCGTCAAACACCGGCGTGATCACCGTGACATCCGGCAGGTGAGTGCCGCCATTGTAGGGGTTGTTCATCATGAACACATCGCCGGGGCGGATTTTGCCTGCATTGGCGCGCAGCACAGTGCGCACGCTTTCAGACATAGATCCCAGATGCACCGGAACATGCGGCGCATTGGCCACCAGATCGCCATTCTGATCAAAGATCGCGCAGGAGAAATCATAGCGCTCTTTGATGTTGACCGAATAGGCGGTGTTGGCCAGCGTGGCCCCCATCTGTTCTGCGATAGACATGAACAGGTTGTTGAACACCTCCAGCATCACCGGATCAACCTTGGTGCCAATCGCTTCTTGGCGCGCCAAAGGCACCTCGCGCTTGACCACCAGATTGCCACCGCTGGCGCAGGTTGCGCTCCAGCCCGCTTCGATCACATTGGTGCCGGTTGGCTCGCTCAGGATGGCGGGTCCCTGCACGGTCTGACCGATGGCCAATGTGGTGCGGTCCACCAGAGGCACGTCACGCCACGCCCCACCAGAGAACATCCGCACCTTGGCCTCACGAAGCGCAGTGTCGCCCGCTGGATCCGCCAGCGTTACCGCTTCGCCGGTTTTGCCAATGGCTTCGGCAACCAGAACATCAATGATCAGATCGTCGGTGTCCGGCGCAAAGCCAAACCGCTGCTGATGCGCCTCAACAAAGGCCGCCGTCATATCAGCGGCCGCACCCATCGGAACCGACAGGCTCTGCTGCGCGCTTTGCGGCCGCACCAACGCGGTTGCAATCACCTCAACCTCAGCCGCGGGAACCCCCTGCCCGGCCACTTCGGCCGCGGCATCGGCGCTCAGCTCCGCCAAAATCGCAGCAACGCTGCTGTCCGCCAGCCCACAGCCCAGCTGTTGTTCGCGCATGGCCCGGATGTCCGCCAGCCCCATGCCAAAGGCCGACAAAACACCCGCAAACGGATGGATAAAGATCCCTTCCATCCCCAAGGCATCCGCCACCAGACAGGCATGCTGCCCGCCCGCTCCGCCAAAGCAGTTCATCATGTATTTGGTGACATCATAGCCGCGCTGCACGCTGATCTTTTTGATCGCGTTGGCCATGTTTTCCACCGCAATGCGCAGAAAACCCTCGGCCAGCTCTTCGACCGTGCGATCACCACCAATTTCGACGGCAAGGGCGGCGAATTTCTCACGCACAACTGCAACGTCCAGCGGCTGATCGCCATTGGGACCAAACACATAAGGGAAATGGTCCGGCTGCAATTTGCCGAGCAGAACGTTACAATCGGTCACGGTCAGCGGACCACCCCGACGATACGACGCAGGCCCCGGATTGGCGCCAGCGCTTTCCGGCCCCACCTGCATCCGACCATCGCGATAAGACAGGATAGACCCGCCCCCTGCCGCAACCGTGTGGATCGACATCATCGGCGCGCGCATCCGCACACCTGCCACCTCGGTTTCAAACGAGCGTTCGTATTCGCCCGCATAGTGACACACATCGGTTGAGGTGCCGCCCATGTCAAAACCGATCAGCTTGTCATAGCCCAGCTCACCCGCGCTGCGCACCATGCCAACCACGCCGCCCGCAGGCCCCGACAGGATCGCATCGCGCCCCTGAAACAGGCTGGCATCCGTCAATCCACCGTTGGATTGCATGAACATCAGATGGTCACAACCGCCCCGCGCCGCGTCCAGCGCACTCGCAACCTGATCCACATAGCGGCGCAAAATCGGCGACAGATATGCATCCACAACCGCAGTATCCCCGCGCCCGACCAGTTTAATCAACGGGCTGGCTTCATGGCTCAATGACACCTGCTCAAAGCCGATCTCACGGGCGATCTCACCCAGTTTTTTCTCATGCTCTGAAAAGCGATAGCTGTGCATCAAGGCAATCGCCACAGAGCGAATACCGCGCGCATAGACCGCCTGCAAATCCGCCCGCGCCGCCGCAACATCCAACGGACGCTCTACCACGCCCGCAGCGTCCAGACGCTCGTCAATCTCGATCACATCGTCATACAACAGTTCGGGCAGTTCGATGTTCAGATCAAACAGGCGCGGACGGTTCTGATACCCGATCCGCAGCAGATCTTTGAGACCCTTGGTCATCAGCAAAACCGTCGGCTCGCCCTTGCGTTCCAGCAGCGCATTGGTGGCCACGGTGGTGCCCATTTTGACGGCCTGAATGCACCCAGACGGCAGCGCGGCGCCCTCTGCCACACCCAACAGCGTTCGAATGCCATGCACCGCCGCGTCCGGGTAAACCTCAGGATTTTCTGACAAAAGTTTGTGACTGCGCAGATCACCCTCCGGCGTCTTTGCAACGATGTCGGTAAACGTACCGCCCCGGTCCACCCAGAATTGCCACTTGTCGTTTGCTCGGTCAGCCATTTTGTCCTCCACGAATCAAATTATTTGTTGCTTTATTTGTAAAACGCTGACAATTTGTCAACGTAATGAAATAATCAAAATTTCACAAAATGGCTCACAGGGAGACCGAATATGAAGCACACTTATGCCCTAGTCGCCGCGCTAACCTGCGCCGCTCCAGCCTTTGCCGATGCCTGGGATATGCCCACGCCATAAGGCGATAGCACCTTTCACACTCAGAACATCCAGCAGTTCGCAGATGACGTCCGTGCCGCCACTGACGGCGCGCTGGATATCACCATCCACTCCGCAAACGCGCTGATTCCACATGCTGAAATCAAAAACGCCGTGCGCTCGCGTCAGGTCGCCATTGGTGAATTCTTCCTGTCGCGCCTGTCGAACGAAGACCTCGCCTATGGCGTAGACAGCCAGCCCTTTGTTGCCACCAGCTACGACGACGCGCGCAAGCTGTGGGCAGAGCAAAAACCAGTGATCACCGAGCTTCTGGCCGAACAGGGCCTGATTCCACTGTTTTCAGTGCCGTGGCCCGCACAGGGTCTTTATACCAACGGCGAAATCGCCACAGTGGACGATCTGAACGGGTTGCGCTTTCGCGCCTATAACGCCGCGCTAGAAGAATTTGCAACGCTGGCAGGTGCCGCGCCGGTTCAGGTCGAAGCCTCCGACATTCCACAGGCCTTTTCGACCGGTCAGGTTGCTGCAATGATCACCTCCCCCTCCACCGGCGTGAACTCCACCGCCTGGGACTTTGTCAGCCACTACAGCCCGATCAACGCCTGGGTGCCAAAAAACATCGTTGTGGTGAACCAGCGCATTTTTGATCGTCTGGACGACGCGCAAAAAACAGCGGTACTGGCAGCGGCAGAAACGGCTGAACTCCGCGGTTGGGACATGTCCGCCGCCGAAGCCGAGGCCAAAACAGCGGCGCTCGCGGCCAATGGCATCACCGTCTATGACCCAAGCCCAGAACTGGTCGAAGGCCTGCAATCCATCGGCGCGACGATGCTGGAAAACTGGGAGGTCAAGGCCTCTGACGCGGCTCTGTCCATCCTGTCAGCCTATAACAACTGATCTAAATCGTCTTCAGCAGGGGCATGAGCATGTTACGCTTGTGCCCCTGTTGTCTTGATCTTCCGCCACCAAAAGGGCCTGCCATGCGTTCTGTCCTGACCACTCTTTACCAAACCGCCGGCGTGCTAAGCGCGGTCCTTATTGCTGCGATCTGCCTGCTGATCAGTGCGCAGATTGTGCTGAACGGATTGGGCCGCTTAATGCCCGGAGCTTTGCCCTCGACTATTCCCTCTTATGCTGATTTCGCGGGCTTCATGCTGGCGGGCTCCACCTTTTTGGCGATGGCCTATACCCTGCGCTCAGGGGGCCATATCCGGGTCAACCTGATGGTGCAGCGCCTGCCGGCGCGACTGGCGCTGGCCTGCGAAGCCCTGTCGTTGATCTTGGCCATCATCTTCGTCGGCACGGCCCTGTGGTTCTCGACCGCACTGGTGCTCGAAAGCCTGCACTACGGCGACGTTTCAAATGGCATCATCCCCGTCTCATTGTGGATCCCACAAAGCGTGATGGCGTTCGGGATCGCGCTATTGCTGATCGCCCTGCTGCACACCCTGACTGATCTGGTGCTGACTCGCCGTTCTGTCCTGGCCACCCCCGACGAGGTCTGAATATGTCTGATCCGATGATTGCCGTCTTTTTGTTGGGCTGCCTGTTGCTCTGCCTCAGCGCAGGGCTTTGGGTTGCCATTTCTCTGGGCTCGATTGCGCTGCTGGCGCTCAGCCTGTTTTCCAATGCCCCCGCCGGTCTGGTGATGGCCACCACCCTTTGGGGCCATTCACACAGCTGGGCCCTGACCGCCCTGCCCTTGTTCATTTTGATGGGAGAAATCCTGCTGCGCTCGCGGCTCAGTCAGGACATGTTTGATGGTCTCGCCCCATGGTTGGGCCGCGCGCCCGGTCGCCTGCTGCATGTCAATGTCTTTGGCTGCGCGATCTTTGCCGCCGTATCCGGATCCTCCGCCGCCACCGCCGCCACCATCGGCCGCATGTCGGTGCCCGAACTGACCAAACGCGGTTACCCCGAAAGCCTGATCCTGGGCACATTGGCGGGATCTGCCACGCTGGGTCTGCTGATCCCCCCGTCGATCATCCTGATCGTCTATGGTGTGGCCACCGAACAATCCATTGCACGTCTGTTCATCGCAGGCGTCGGCCCCGGAATTTTGCTGATTGGGCTATTTGCTGGCTATGTCGCAGTGCGCGCCTGGATGAACCCGGATCTGATCCCCACCGAAGCGCGCCAGTTCTCGTTTCGCGAACGCCTCAGCGCATCACGCAATCTGTTGCCGGTTGGCCTGCTGATCCTTGGGGTCATCGGATCAATCTACACCGGCCTTGCCTCTCCGACGGATGCCGCTGCCCTTGGCGTGGTGCTGGCCACCCTTCTGGCGTGGCTGTCGGGATCCTTCAGCTGGAAACTGCTGATCGAAGCCTTGATGTCCGCGACCCGCACCTCCTGCATGATTGCCTTTATCCTGCTTGGCGCCGCCTATCTGTCAGTTGCGATGGGCTTTACCGGCTTGCCCCGCAATCTGGCGTCGTGGATTGCCGCTATGGACTTGTCCGTCACCGCCTTGTTGCTGGCTCTGACCCTGTTCTTTGTCGTGCTTGGCTGTTTCTTGGATGGGATTTCTGTTGTTGTCCTCACCACGTCGATCATCATGCCGATGATCCAGGCGGTCGGCATCGATCCCTTGTGGTTTGGCATCTATCTGGTGGTGGTGGTTGAAATGAGCCAGATCACGCCCCCGGTTGGGTTCAACCTCTTTGTCATTCAGGGCATGACCGGCATCAATATCATGCGGGTGGCGCAGGCAGCGTTCCCGTTTTTCTTGTTGTTGTTGCTGGGCGTGGTGCTGATCACCGTGTTTCCCGGCATCGTCACCTACCCGCCCAGCCTGATGGGCCGTTAAAGCGAGGCCGCCGCCCGGCTGGCCTGATCATATTGTCCCGACAGGGACCGCAGACTGGAGGCGATTTCTCGCATATCGTCTCCCGTCATATCCAACCGTGACAAGCCGTCGATAAAACACCGATCCCGCACGTTGCGGTAACTCTCGCACAGGGCCATGCCCGCCTCAGAGGTGCAATAAAACACTTCTTTGCCCCGCTTCTTTGACGTCAGCATCCCCATCTTCAGCAGCTTCTTCAGCGCATAATTCACTGTATGCGTGTCTTCGATATTCAACAGAAAACAGATGTCGGTCAGCCGTTTGTCTTTGCCCCGGTGATTGACGTTGTGCAGCACCAGAATTTCCAATGGCGTCATATCCATATTGCCCGCCGCCGACATGCACCGCGTCATCCAACGCGAAAACGCGTTATAGGCAATGATCAGACCATATTCGATCTCCGAGGCCTCCCAGCCGTCGCCCTCCGCCAAATGTCGCGACGAAACGATGCGTCTTTTTTCCATAAATGCCCTAACCCTTATCAGTAATTCGCTGCTATTTTCACAGTGTAATGTTTTCAATGCCCCAGAGAAAGCTGCAAAATTTTTGTGCTTCTCCCGAAAACAGCATCACCGATGCAATAACTGCATTGGACACTGCCCCACCCTTCAGGCTTCCATCTGCCACAGGTTTCGCCCCACATTTCACGGCCAGAACGGACCCCACAATGACCCAACAGAACTTCCTGCAAAGCGTCGAACGTTTCATTGACACCGCCACTCAACGGGTGGACCTGCCCGAAGGGCTGGCGGAACGGATTGCCCAGTGCAATTCCACCTACACCGTGCGCTTTGGCGTCAAACTGCGTGGCCGCATTCACAGCTTTGTCGGCTGGCGCTCGGTGCATTCGGAACACATCGAACCGGTCAAAGGCGGCATCCGCTATGCGCCCGACGCCAATCAGGACGAGGTCGAAGCGCTGGCGACATTGATGAGCCTGAAATGCGCCTTGGTGAACATCCCCTTTGGAGGCTCAAAAGGCGCGCTGCAAATCAACCCCGCCGACTGGAGCGAGGACGAACTCGAACACATCACCCGCCGCTTTACGCAGGAACTGGCGCGGCGCGATCTGATCCACCCCGGCCGCAACGTCCCCGCGCCTGACATGGGCACAGGCGAACGCGAAATGGCCTGGATGGCCGATGAATACCGCAAGCTTGGCAACTCTGATGCGATCAATCAGGCGGCCTGCGTCACCGGAAAACCAGTTGTGCGCGGCGGCATCGAAGGCCGGGTCGAAGCCACCGGTCGCGGCGTGCAATTTGCCCTGCGCGCCTATCTGGACCACGCCGACACCGCGCCCATTTCTGGCAGGAAATCCATGGACGGCCTGACGGTTGTGGTGCAGGGCTTTGGCAATGTGGGCTACCACGCCGCCAAATTCCTATCCGAGGACGGCGCGCGCATTGTCGGCATCGTTGAACATGACGCCGCGATCTTTGATCCAAACGGGCTGAACGTGGATGCGGTTGCCTCTTTCCGCAATGAAACCGGTTCCATCGGCACCTTCCCCGGCGCAGAAACCGTCGACAGCGCGCAGGGCCTGACCCATATGGCCGCCGATATTCTGATCCCCGCCGCCAAGGAAAACGCCATCACGGCTGAAAACTGCCACGATGTGAACTATCAACTGATCGTTGAAGCCGCCAACGGCCCCATCACCGCCGACGCCGAAGAGGTGCTGACCAAACGCGGCATCCTTGTTCTGCCCGATCTCTACGTCAATGCAGGCGGCGTGGTGGTCAGCTATTTTGAATGGGTCAAAAACATCACCCACCTGCCGTTTGGCCTGATGGACAAACGCCAGAACGCCACCGTGGGCCGGGCAGTTGTGACCGCACTCGAAGACATCGCAGGCCGCCCGCTGCACGATCAACAGCGCAACCAGATCGCCCGCGAAACCAGCGAGATTGATCTGGTGCGCTCAGGTCTCGAAGAGATCATGATCCGGGCCTTTGATGACATCATGCGCTGCAAAACCGCACAGAAGGTCGACACCCTCCGCATGGCCGCCTATGTGGTCACAATCGCACGTATCGCCGATTTCTATCGCGCGATTGGACTATAAGGACTGCACAGATGGACGTTCGGTGGCTCGAAGATTTTCTGGCTCTGGTCGAGCTGCGCAATTTCACCCGCGCCGCCGAATTTCGCAATGTCTCACAAACCTCGTTTTCCCGCCACATCCAATCTTTGGAACAATGGATGGGCACGCCGCTGGTGGTCAAAGGGGCCTCACCCGTGCGGCTGACCCAGGCCGGAGAAGAGTTCCGCGACAGCGCCCAAATCGCGGTGGAGCGGCTGATGGACAGTCGCTCCTCCATTCGCGCCAATCAAATGGACACCAGCACGCAGGTGCGAATAGCCATGCCAAGCGTGCTGGCCCGCTCTGATTTCAAACGCATGCTGGATGTCTTTGGCGAACGCAACCGCAGCTCTTTTTCGGTGATTGTCGGCACCACCAGCGATGTCGTTGCCCGCTATTTGGCAGGTGATGCGGACATCCTGTTTGCCCACGACTGCCGCGCCTGCCCTTCACATGACGCGCTGTCGCAACACCATCGGCTGGTGATCCGCACAGATGTGTTCCAACCCTATGCCACCAGCACCCCATCCCGGCGCGCGGCTATTCCGTTTCCGGGCAACGATCGCACACCAGTGCCCTTGGTCTCTTATTCGCAACGCACCTATTTTGTGCGCCTGTTTGAACATGTGCTCACCCGCGCAGGCGCGCCCCTGCCCCACAAGGTGCGGGTGAAATGCGACATGTCAGACGTGTTGAAAGAGGTCATTGCCGATGGCTACGGCGTCGGCTGGCTGCCCCAAAGCGCGGTTGATCCCGCCACCCTGCCCGGCATTTCGGTGATTGGTGGCCCGGAATGGCGCGTGGATGTGGACATCTGCGCCTTCCGCCCCCGCCACAGGCTTCCCGCCCGGATCGAGGCCATCTGGGACAAAATCACCGCCCGCGCCGCATAACACTGGCGCAGGCGACGGGCAGGCCTAGACCGTCATCTCACCACATTGCGGCGTGGCCAGATAGGCCCGTTGCGCCTCCAGATCATCAAACCGGCTGAGCGCCAGCATCATTTTGGCATATCCCGCCTCAGCGCTCAGGTCGCGGCCATCCACTGCTGCCACATCCACCAACAGCGCGCCCGCAGCATAAGTGCCAATCACCATGCCCCCCTGCGGGCACTGGCTGACCGCCAAAATCGGCAAACCCCGATCATGCGCCGCCATCAAAGCCGCCCGAAATCCCAACCGATCCGGCACCGTACCAGATCCAAAACAGCGCAGCACAACCCCATCTGCACTGGCCAGCGCAGCGCCCAGCTGTGCGCCATTCAACCCCGGTGCAACAGTGACAATCGCCACCTGATGGTCGCCGTAGCTGTGCTGCACCAGCGCAGGCCCCGGCACATGCGACGGCGTCACATCCCCCAGCGCGGCAAAGGCGTCAAAGGCCGTGGAATGCACCTTTTGCACACGCGCACCCGGCAACAACCGCCCGGCAAACTGCACCCAAACCCCAGGGGCCGCGACCTGCGCCGCCGCCATCGCATCCCCAAGATTGCGCAACCCATCATTGCCCGCCACGCTCAGCGGCACCATCGATCCTGTCACAATCACCGGGGCCTCTAGGCCCTCCAACGCCAGGGACAGCGCCGCAGCGGCAAAGCTAAGACTGTCGGTGCCGTGGGTCACCACAAACCCGTCATAAGACCCGTGATGGTCCGCCACCTGCCCCGCGATCCAGTTCCAATCGGCAGGCTGTGCTTCGGCGCTGTCAATCAACGGATCCGCAACCACCAGATCAAACCCCACCGTCAGTTGCCCCTTGGCCTGCATCTCGTGCAATGCGTCCTCCAGCAGCCCGTCTTTGGGCGCGAATCCCGCCGCCGTCTGCACCATACCAATGGTGCCCCCTGTATGGATCACGCGAATACGCATCGTAGAGCTCTCCCTTCCCCAACGGTTCGGCGACACCCGCCGCACTGTACCGCTCATGCCCCTATTGGTGCCAGAAATCCAGCGTTTGCCCAACACAAAGAGGCCAGATTTAGCACGTCACCCAAATGGTAAGAATTCTTTATGGCGTCATGTCATTTTCGAAATACAGCTCTTTCCCTCCCTCAATTCTTGCCTTAAAGTAGGAAAAGCGGCACAGGTTGCACCCATTTCGCCACCTGATCGTTTCCAATCCCGAATTGATGTTGCAATAGGGAACTAAGTTTCCTATAGGAAACAAATGAATTCCACTGTATACTGCACCTGACACACCCAGCACAGCAAAGGTCACGCCACATGACACAGGCCAGCAGACGCACGCCGCTCTATGATTTGCACGTCGAACTCGGCGGTAAAATGGTGGATTTCGCAGGCTGGGAAATGCCGGTGCATTATCCGCTTGGCATCATGGGCGAACACCAACACTGCCGCAACAAGGCCGCGCTGTTTGACGTGTCCCACATGGGGCAGGTGCTGTTGCATGGGGACGCGGCCGCCGCGCAGATGGAAACCCTCTGCCCGCAAGATTTCACCACCCTGCCCCAGGGCAAAGCCCGCTATGCCCTGTTCACCAACGACACCGGCGGCATTCTGGATGATCTGATTGTCTCAAACGCAGGCGATCATCTCTATGTGGTGGTGAATGCGGCGCTGCGCGATCAGGACCTCCCCCTGATGCGCGCCGCGCTCACGGATGTCACGGTCACCGAACTCACCGATTATGCGCTTCTGGCTCTGCAAGGCCCCGCCGCAGAATCCATCCTCGCACCCCTCTGCCCAGCCGCCGCGGATCTGACCTTTATGCAGACCATTCAGGCCGACATCCTGGGCAGCCCCTGCCGCATCTCGCGTCTGGGCTACACCGGCGAAGACGGCTACGAAATTTCCATCCCCAACGACAATGCCACAACACTCGCCCGCGCCCTGCTCGCACAGGACAATTGCGCGCCCGCAGGTCTGGGCGCCCGCGATTCATTACGGATAGAGGCCGGCCTGTGCCTTTACGGCAATGACATCAGTCAAACCACCACCCCGGTGGAAGCAGGCCTCAGCTGGGCCATCCAAAAACGCCGCCGCACCAATGGCGGCTTTCCCGGCGCGGAGATTATTCAGAACCAGCTGCAAAACGGTGCGCCGCGCAAACTGGTTGGCCTCAAACCCGCAGGCCGCGCGCCCGCCCGTGCCGGCGTCGAAATCCAATCCGCACAGGGTGCAAAAATAGGCGAAGTCACCTCGGGTGGCTTTGGCCCCACCATCGGCGGCCCCGTCGCCATGGGCTACGTCAGCGCAGCACAGGCCGCCCCCGGCACCGACATCACCCTGATCATCCGGGGCAAACCGCAGCCCGCCACCGTGGTGGCCCTGCCCTTTGTCCCCCAAAATTACAAACGCTAACCCCGCACAGGAGCGTCAGCCATGACCACCTATTACTCCGAAGAGCACGAATGGATCACCGTCGACGGCGACACCGCCACATTGGGCATCACCCAACACGCCGCCGATCAACTCGGCGACATTGTCTTTGTCGAACTCAAAGATCAGGGCGATGAATTTTCCCAAGGCGACGACATCGGTGTCATCGAAAGCGTCAAAGCCGCCTCCGAAGTCTACGCCCCACTGGATGGCGAAGTGGTTGAGGCCAACGAAACCCTGGCCGACAATCCCGCCAGCCTCAATGATCACCCCGAAGGCGATGCCTGGATCTACAAGATCAAACTCGCCAACGCCGACCAGCTGGACGAACTGATGGATCTGGCCGCCTACACAGACTTCATCGGCTGATCCCAGTGGGCGCCCTGCGCGCCCGCGCCTCATTTTGGCTGAAAATACCCCCGCCGGAGGCTCCGCCGCTGCCCCCCGTGCAGGTCTCGCAAAAGGAACGCCCCCATGGCCTTCAAACTCACCGCTTACGAAGCCTATGATTTCGCCAACCGCCGCCACATTGGCCCCAGCCCGCGTGAAATGGCCGATATGCTCAAGGTGATCGGCTTCAAAACGCTGGATCAGCTGATTGATGCCACCGTGCCAGAGGCCATTCGCCAGACCAAACCGCTGGATTGGGGCCCCGCCCTCACCGAACGCGACGCGCTGTTTCATATGCGCGAGGTCGCCACTAAAAACAAAGTCCTGACCTCGCTGATTGGTCAGGGCTATTACGGCACCTTCACCCCTGCACCGATCCTGCGCAACATTCTGGAAAACCCGGCCTGGTACACCGCCTATACGCCGTATCAGCCGGAAATTTCCCAAGGTCGGTTAGAAGCCCTGCTGAACTTCCAGACCATGGTCTCTGATCTCACCGGCATGGACATTGCCAATGCCTCCCTTCTGGACGAGGCCACCGCCGCAGCCGAAGCCATGGCCATGGCCAAACGCTCTTCAAAATCGAAATCCAATGCCGCGGCCTTCTTTGTGGATCAAAACTGCCACCCCCAAACCATCGAAGTCATCCGCACCCGCGCTGCACCCTTGGGCGTTGATGTCACCGTGGCCGATCCCGATGAACTGGAGCCCGGCGCCTATTTTGGCGCCATTTTCCAATACCCCGGCACCTATGGGCACGTGCGTGATTTCACGTCGGAAATTGCCGCCCTACACGCACACAAAGGCATCGCAATTGTCGCCGCCGACATCCTGTCGCTGGCCCTGTTGAAATCACCCGGTGAAATGGGCGCGGATATTGCCATCGGTTCAACCCAGCGCTTTGGCGTGCCCATGGGATACGGCGGACCCCATGCCGCCTATATGGCGACCACCGATAAACTCAAACGCGCCATGCCCGGCCGCATCATTGGCGTGTCAATTGATGCGCGCGGCAACAAAGCCTACCGCCTTGCGCTCCAGACCCGCGAACAGCACATCCGCCGCGAAAAAGCCAACTCCAACGTCTGCACCGCGCAGGCGCTCTTGGCGGTCATGGCCTCGATGTATGGGGTCTATCACGGCCCCGATGGGATCAAGGCCATCGCCCAATCCGTGCATCGCAAAACCTCGCGCCTTGCCGCCGGGTTGGAAGAGCACGGCTTTACCGTCGAACCCGAAGTGTTCTTTGACACCCTCACGGTTGACGTCGGCCCGCTGCAAAAAACCGTGATGGAGGCGGCTGTACAACGCGGCATCAACCTGCGCCGCGTGGGCGACACCAAGGTGGGCATCAGTCTTGATGAACAGACCCGGCCCGAAATCATCGAATCCGTCTGGGCGGCCTTTGGGATCGAAAAACAAGACGACAGCACCAATGTGGCCTATCGCCTGCCCGATTACGCCCTGCGCGACAGCGCCTATATGACCCATCCCATCTTTCACCAAAACCGCGCCGAAGCAGAAATGACCCGCTATATGCGCCGCCTGGCCGATCGTGATCTGGCGTTGGACCGCGCGATGATCCCGCTCGGCTCCTGTACGATGAAACTGAACGCCACCATCGAAATGATCCCGGTGACATGGCCCGAATTTTCCAACCTGCACCCCTTTGTGCCCCAAGATCAGGCGCTTGGCTACAAACAGATGATCGATGATCTCAGCCAGAAACTGTGCCAGATCACCGGCTATGATGCGCTGTCCATGCAGCCAAACTCGGGCGCACAGGGCGAATATGCCGGGCTTTTGACCATTCGCAACTACCACGCCGCGCAGGGGCAAGGGCACCGCAATATCTGCCTGATCCCCACCTCCGCGCATGGCACCAACCCCGCCACCGCGCAGATGGTTGGATATAAGGTGGTTCCCGTCAAAGCCGACACCGACGGCAACATCGATCTGGACGATTTCCGCGCCAAGGCGATCCAACACGCGGATGATCTTGCAGGCTGCATGATCACCTATCCCTCCACCCACGGCGTGTTCGAAGAATCCGTGCAGGAAATCTGCCAAATCACCCATGACCACGGCGGTCAGGTCTATATTGACGGCGCCAATATGAACGCCATGGTTGGCCTGTCGCGTCCCGGCGACATCGGCGGCGACGTCAGCCACCTGAACTTGCACAAAACCTTCTGCATACCCCACGGCGGTGGTGGCCCCGGCATGGGTCCAATTGGTGTAAAATCCCATCTGGCCGACTTTATGCCCGGTCACCCCGAAGGCGGCTCTGCCATTGGCCCGGTTTCGGCGGCACCCTTTGGCTCACCGTCCATTTTGCCGGTGTCTTGGGCCTATGTTCTGCTGATGGGGGGCGCTGGCCTCACGCAGGCCACCAAGGTTGCAATCCTCAACGCCAATTACATCGCCGCACGATTGAAAGACGCCTATCCGATCCTTTACACCTCAGCCACGGGTCGTGTTGCGCATGAATGCATTCTGGACACGCGCCCCTTGGACGCTGCCGGCAACATTACCGTGGATGATGTCGCCAAACGGCTGATCGACAGCGGCTTTCACGCGCCCACCATGTCATGGCCGGTGGCCGGAACGCTGATGGTGGAACCCACAGAATCCGAGCCAAAGGACGAATTGGACCGCTTCTGCGACGCCATGTTGTCCATCCGGGAGGAGGCCCAACAGGTGATCGACGGCCAGATTGACCCCGAAAACAACCCGCTAAAACGCGCGCCCCACACCGTGCGCGATCTGGTCAACGATTGGGACCGCCCCTACACCCGCGAACAGGCCTGTTTCCCCCCTGGTGCTTTGGGTGTTGATAAATACTGGTCACCCGTCAACCGCGTCGACAATGTCTACGGCGACCGCAACCTGGTCTGCACCTGTCCGCCGATGTCCGACTACGACGACCCGGACTAATGCGTCCCCAATTCTAGCGCCGTCCGCCCAACAGGACCGGACGGCCACAGCCAACGGCCATAATCAGCCGAAATAGATTTTTCATTTCTTCTCCGGCCCTTCACCTGTTAACCAAAAGGTACATTCCAAAGATGTAAATTTCGAGCAGAACGCATGAAAGCAAAATTAAGTTTCAAACAACTGCAAGCACTAGAAGCCGTCGCGCGCCACGGCAGCTTTACCCAAGCTGCGCGTGAAATCGGCGTGTCCCAGCCCACCGTCTCCAACCTGATTTATGCGTTGGAGAAACAGTATAAATGTCGCCTTTTAGACCGCAATGGATCCACCATCGCAGCCACCCCCCAGCTGGCGGAAATTCGCGGTCACATAAAAGCACTGATCGCCCTGAACGATGTGATCGACATGCACCTGTCCTCAGAACATGATCTTCTGTCCGGGCAGTTCCAGGTGGCCTATACCTCATCCGTTATTGCCATGCCAATTGTGGCTGAATTTGTGCAGGCCTACCCCGCGCTGGATGTCTCTGCCAACGCCATGGCCAGTCTTGATCTGCAACCCCAACTGATCAGCGGCGCCTTTGATGTGGGCTTTCTCACCACATCGCGCCTGCCCCGCGATCTGGCCGGTTTGGCGCTTACTGATGCGCAGATTGGCCTCTGGTTGCCCCGCGATCACCCGCACGCGCAGCGCGACCACCTGCCATGGAGCATCGTAGCGACCCTGCCTTTGGTCCAGCGCCAATCAAAATCCGGCGCACGTTTCCTGTTTGAAACCGCAGCCCAGCTGGCCCAGGTGTCGCTGCAAACCCGGCTCAGCCTTGATACGGTCGATGCGGTGCTGACCATGGTCCGCAAAGGCGTGGGCGCGGGGGTTGGATTTGCGGCAGAATGCCGAACCTGCACGGACATCTGCTTTGTCCCAATCCACGATCCGGTCCTCGACGCAAAACACTATCTGGTCTGCCAGCATCAAATGCGTGACACCGCAATCGTGTCCCGTTTCTTTGACACGGCAACCCAGCACATTGCGGCACTTGGCACCGTCACACCCTGACGCAACACCTCCCCGCACTGGGCCCACACACCGCGCCGCCAGCGCAACCGCCGACCCGGTGCATGGCGCCACGCACCGGCGGTGCGAACACCTGTATTTTAGATATTCATCAAATAGTTACGCGCACCGATCAGGCCAAAGTTTTCGTTGCGATACAGATAGACAGGCATCTCGGCGCGCCAGCTCGAATGCCGCCCACCTGCCGTAAACGCCTCCAGAAAGGCCGCATCAAATATCCACGGGTTCTTCAACGCCAACCCACCAGTGAGAAACACGCCGCCGCGTGCCCCAACAACCAATCCCAAATCCCCGGCAACGGCGCCCAGATATTCGGCAAACATCGCGATCAGCCGCGTGGCCACCGGATCCTGCATGTCACGCGCGGCGGCAAAAATCTCAGCCGTATCGGCGCAGACCTGAGGCAGATCCATCACCTGTGCCAGTGCCCGGTAAAATCGCGGCAATCCGGTGCCAGACAACAGCGCCTCTGCTTCGACAGACATCGCGCCCCCCATCGCAACCTCGGGCCACTCCGCCGTCACCGCCTCAAACACCGCCACCAATTCCGCGCGGCGCGGGCTGATGGCGACATGGCCCCCCTCCCCCGGAACCACCACAGGCCGCCCCTGTGAATAGACCAATGCGCCCACACCCAATCCGGTGCCCGGTCCAATAATCAACCGCGGCGCACGTTGAAACTGGGAGGGGCCCTGCAACTGCTGCACATCCGCTGCGCTGACCGTGTCCAGCGACCAGGCTGCGGCTTCAAAATCATTCAGAATTTTTGCCTGCGCAGATCCACAGGCCGCTGCGATACCGCGTTCGCTGGCGGTTTGGCGGGCATTGGTCAGGGTCACTGTCCCATCCTTGACCACCCCTGCGGCTGCAATCACCGCATGCTCAGGCGATCCGGATTGCCCGGCCACAAATGCCCGGCAGACCTCGTCCAGCGGCTCATCTCCCTTGCTGGGAAAACTGCGCTGTTCCAGAATTTGCCCATCCAAATCCACCGCCGCAAGCCGCATATTGGTGCCGCCAACATCCGCAATCAAATTCCACATGTTAATTCACACTTCCCTCGTGTTACCGCCAACAGTCTGCATGTGCGGTTCCCCCCCCCCTTTGGTCAACCTGTTTCCGCCGGTTTTCGTCATCGTGCACAGGGTCCCGACGCAGTTGCAGGCCTATTATTCCACCAGATCGTCAAACGCGCCGGGCAGCATTTCTTCCCAGAACTCAATCATTTCATGCACCAACAACGCAGCCCCCCAGGCCGCCCGGCGAAACTCTCCCCGCTCCAGTTCATCGTCCAACCGGTTCAAAAACAATCGCTTGTCCGCATCCCGCTGCGTTGGCGAGCGATCCGCGGCCAGATCCCGGATCCGATCCAACCTTGCGGCACGCAACCCACGCTGGCGTTCTTTTGCCGCTTCGCGCAAGGCCTCCATCCGGGCGGCTTCATCGCGCGCGGCTTCGGCGCGCGCCAGAACCTCGGGATCGACTTTGGGCGCCGCAGGTTTGCTGGCCTCCTCTTTGTAATCGTCGCGCAACGCCGCCGTCAGATAGCGCACAGGGCTCTCAATGCCTTTGCGCCCCCCCAGATAATCCAGCTTTTCCGCGACAAACGCCTCGCCGTGTTCGCCAATCCATTGCCGCGCCAGCCGATCCGACACGCCCACCGCCAGCAGCCGCTGATAGATTGCGCCCTGCCGCAGGCCTTCTCCATCATCAATGTCCAGCATCGCCAGTTGTGGGTTTTCCTTGATCAAAAACCGCACCTCCGCCACCTGTCGGCCCATTTTCTTGAACTCAGGCTCCAACAGGATGTTCGAAGTCTTGTTGACCTCCGCCACCGCAGGTTTGATAATCTTGGCGTTCAGGTGCTTGAAGCTCTCATAATAGGCACTGCCCTCTACCCCCATCAGACGGCGAAACAGATCAATCGGCCACCACCCTGTGGATCCGGTCCGCACAAAGCGATAACAGTTTTCGTACAAAGCCAGCGCATGACCGCTGGTAAAGCGGCGCTGAATGTTCAGATTGATCAGCGCAAAAACTTTGGGGTCGTGCAGTTTTTCGGCCAATGCAGGCGAATAGGCATATTCACAAACTCCGCCCGACAATTTGGCAAAAGACAACAGCGACGACACGCCCCATTCCTGTTTGCCTTCGGCGTCCAGCATATCCCATTCAGCCACCGTTTCCGCCAAGGACCGCAATGACTGTTTCAGCGTTTCCATGTCGTTTGAGTTGTAGCCCACCATCAGGCACAGGGTGCGCGCATCAATCTGATGGGTCTGTTTTGACACCAAACTGTCATAGGCATTCAGCAACAACACATTCGACAGCTTGCGCTGCAACAGCGTCAGCTTGCCCGAGATGTGGATTGCTGCCACGTTCTTTTTCACCGACTGCCGCCGCAACGGTCCGGTCAATTGCGAGTGCGGAATATCCGTCTGCGCCATGCGTCCTGCCCTGTGCCATGCTCCCAGTTTTTTGGGATGCGATTCTCTGGGTTTCCAGATCTGTTGTCCCGCAGTATGACCCAAAAGGAACCCACGCTCAACAAACATGCAGGAACCCTTCATAGGCACCCTTTTACAGGATACCCCTCTCCCGTAGATGGGTTCCTTTTGAATTTCACGGACCCAAACGAGGTGACACAGAGGCCATTCTGGGGATAACTTGATCTGAAAATGCAGGAAATCAGGCCTTTTACCCGCGTCCCGTGTGCAGGTCCGTCCCAAACCGAGAATCGGACCCCTTCAACCCGGACTCAGGTCCCCTTGATCCTGTGTCTGGGTCCCTATATCCCTGTAAGCGGGTCCCCAAACTAGTCTAACTATTTGATTTAAAATGCACTCTCAGGCGCAAAGATTCTAAAGTAGATTCAAGAATTACAAGCTTTAAGGCCTGCTGTGTTCTCTATTTTGCTTAGATATAAGAGGTTTCGCTGCGAAACCTCCCCGTTTTCCCCAATAGCACAGAAAATCAGTACAGCGTCTTTCTGCAATTCCCCCCAGAACAAAGATGTGCGATGATCTGGCGCATAACGCCTGAAACAGGCGATCTGACCGAGGCACCCCATACACGGCGACGAAAATGGCGAAAAAACCTGACACCCCCCTTCCCCCGTATTTCAACCTAGATCCGGAAACCGCAGCCAACAAGCTTGGCCCGCTGGTGGACACCGCCCGCTTTGCAAAAGCTGCCGCATTGGCGGGACGCGGACGTGATGATCTGGCCAAACGTGGCTATTCACCCGATGGTCAAAAACGGCTGCGCAAATTTTCCACCTGGGAAGTCTGCCGCTATCTGATCCCTGTACAACCCGCCCACCTGCGGCGCGTGCTGAACAAACATCCCGACCTGCCCCAGGGCGAAGGGAACGCCGGATCCCGCTGGTTCACGTTAGAAGAAGTGCTGAAACTGCGCGATCATTTTGCCGAAGAAGGCGTCAGCACCAAAGAGTACCGACCCTATCGTCCAGAAAACCTTAAGGCCAAGACCGTAGCGGTTGCGAATTTTAAAGGTGGCGTTGGTAAAACATCTACCGCGGCACATCTGGCGATGTCGGCAGCGTTGGACGGATACAAAGTACTGGTGATTGATCTCGACAGTCAGGGGTCAATGACATCCATCATGGGCGGCAAGGTGCCTGATGAATGGAGCACGGTCTTTCCCCTTCTGGCGCGTGATTACGCTGAACACCTACAGGCAGAAAATCAGATCCGCACCGCCGCCGGAGAAGAGCCCCTGCCCTTGGATGAAACCCTGACAGAAGCGCTTGAGGTTTCGCTGCAAAACGTGGTTCAGAAAACCCACTGGCCCAATATCGATCTGATCGGCGCGCAGCTGAATCTGTATTGGGCGGAATTCCAGATCCCGGTCTGGCGCATGGGGTTGCGCAATTGGCCGCTGTGGGATGCCTTGACAGATGCCTTGGACAAGGGAGGCGCATTGGACGAATACGACATCATCCTTCTCGATACGCCACCTGCTCTTGGCTATCTTACGATCAACGCCCTGGCCGCCGCGGACATTCTGCTTGTGCCCTTGGGCGCGTCGTTCTTGGAATTTGATTCCACGGGGCGGTTCTTTGATATGCTCTACTCGACCTTTGCCTCGATCGAAGATGGTGAAAACGCCGGGCGTCGCCGGGCAGGACTGCCTGAAATGAAATTCGAATGGGACGCGGTGCGGGCCTTGATCACCCGGTTTGATGCCAGCCAACAGACCGATCTGGCCAATGTCATTCAGGCCTATTTTGGCGATTTCATGAACGCCCACCGTCAGGACTACACCGCGTTGGTGGGGCAAGCAGGCGAAAGCGTGTCAGGCATCTACGAGGCGGATTATCGCAACTTTAACCGCGAGACCTACACGCGCGGACGCGAGGTGTTTGATCGCACCTACGCCGAATTCAAAGAGCTCTTGCTGGGCGCCTGGTGGCGCGATGCCCAGATGACCGAAGAAGAGGAAAGCTGAGATGGCCCGACGCAGAACCCTACAAGCCCCAACCGCTGATGCGCTGAAAGAAATCGAAGCGGGTATTGATCAACAGCTCAACCCGCGTTCCGGCGTGCGCCCCCCAATCGCAGATGTGGTGGCAGATGCCGCCGTGCGCGCCAACCCCCTGCCCCAGGCAGACCGCGAACAGATTGCCCGCGACAAGGCCGATGCCAACCGTCTGCGCGACGCTGAAGAAAAAGGCCTGGTGGCGGTCGAACTTCCCATTCACGATATCACCGCCGATGCGTTGTCGCGGGATCGGATGGATTTGAACGAAGACGAGATGCAGGAGCTGATGTCGTCCATTTCGGTCAATGGCCTGCGCCTGCCGATCGAAGTGTACGTGCCGCAACACGCGGAGAACGGCAGCGCGTATGCGTTGATTTCCGGCTACCGGCGATTGGCGGCGCTGCGCCGGTTGAACGCCATGAGCGGCGGCGAACGGTTCCAGACCATTGCCGCGTTTGTGCGCGCACCGCAGGGTGTCAAAGACGCCATGGTTGCGATGATCGAGGAAAACGAAATCCGCGCCAGCCTCAGCCAATATGAACGGGGTCGCGCCGCGGCGATGTCGGTTTATGACGGCATTTTCAACAGCGTCGACGAGGCCGTGGCAGAGCTGTTTCAAACCGCGTCCAAGGCGAAGCGGTCCAAGATCCGATCCTTTGCATTGATCCACGAAGATCTCGGCGATCTGTTGAAATTCGCCGTGGGTCTGAACGAACGTCAGTGTCTACGCATCGCGGGGGCATTGCGGTCTGGGCTGACGGAACAGATGCGGGGCGCATTGGAGAAAACAGAGCCTAAATCGGCAAATGAAGAGTGGGACGTGCTGGTCCCGTTGATCGAGCAAAGCGAAGGCAGCGAGCAGGACCCCGCCCGCGGGGGACGTCCAAAAGCCGCGCCGCGTGTTCTGATCGATGAAAAGACAGAACTGGCCAACGGGATTTCGGTCGCACGGGAGCATGGCCCCAACGGCTATGCCATCCGGTTCTACGGGGATCAGGTCTCAGCTGATCTGGTGGATGCAGTGATGGAGAATATTCGACATCTGCTTGAACCCAAATAATCTCATCCGATCACGCAAAGGCCCGTTCCTCCGACGGGCCTTTTTTATGGCGAAACCGGTGTGGAGGTTTCGCAGCGAAACCTCCCTGCCCCACACTGAATGTTCAGGGTTGATCCGTGTGGCCGTCATCAAAATGTTGTCTGCCCGTGCGAGAACGCGCAGCTTAGAACCGAAGAAACTGGACACGATATGCAAGACCGTTTGGAATTCACCCGCATTCTGGCAGAAGATGCGGCCGCGTTGGCGCAGCATTTGCGGCGTGACAAGGGAGCTGATTTTGTTGAGACAAAGGGGCTTCAGGATTTTGTCACCCAGGCGGATCGTGCGGTGGAGCAGTACATTCGAGACCGGATTGCGAAGGTCTATCCGCAGGATCATGTGCTGGGGGAAGAAGCAGGGCAAAGCGGTGAAGGACCGGTGCTGTGGGTGGTGGACCCGATTGATGGCACCGCGAACTATATGCGCGGCGCGCCGGATTGGGCGGTTTCCATTGCTTTTGTACAGAATGGCGTGATCGAGGTTGGCGCAATTTGTGCGCCAGATCTAAACACCACAGTTTGGGCGGCAAAAGGGCAGGGGGCCCAGTCCAATGTGGGGCCGGTTGAACTGTCCAAATGTACGGATCCGCAGGCGGCGCAGTTGATGCTGGGCTGGTCCGGGCGTCAGACTATTGCGGCACATTTGAACACCATCGGGCGGGCGCTGGAGGCTGGCATGGAGTATCGTCGCAACGGGTGTGCGGTGATCAGCCTGCTGGCGGTGGCCTTTGGTCGGGCCGAAGGATACTGGGAACGACACGTGAATGCCTGGGATGTTTTTGCCATGCAACTGATCCTACAAGAGGCCGGGGCGGTGATCGACATGCCTGATGTGCTTTCGTTCATTCCCTCTGGCGGGTATTTTCTGGCGGTGACGCCTGCGATGGAACAAGACATGCGCGCGGTTGTGGCACCGATCTGAGGGGCTGATGCGGTGGTAGGTTTCGCTGCGAAACCTACCTGCCGAGGGGGGCGGGTATCGGGGCTGATGTCTGACAGTCTGACCTGCGCAGATGAAAAAGCGCCAAACACAGCGCGCGCCGGACCTGCACATCGTGCCAATTGATGTAAAAGAGCGCCCGCAGTGTCCTACTGCGGGCGCGTCCTGTTCGTAAGGTCCGCCGCTGTCAGGTCGAAAGTTTGCGACGTTTGTCAGCGCGTTTTTCGCGCAGCATCTGTTCCTGACCTTTGCGAAAGCTTTGTTCGACAAAATCCATATGCAGGCGCGCGGCCTGTTCGGCGCGATCGGGATCGCCGTCCAGAATGGCATCAACGATCTCCATATGTTGGCGCATCAGCTCTTCGCCGCTGCCATCCTTGGACCTGAGAAATGCGCGGTTGTAGAACACGCCTTGACGGGTCAGATCGTAGACAGAGGCCATCATATGCATCAGTGTGGTGTTCTGGCTGGCGTCGACCACGGCGGTGTGCAGGCGAATATCGGCCTCTTGTGAGGCGTCCATATTGTCCTCTTCCCAAGCGGTTTGCATTTGTTCGATGATGTGTTGGAGGCGCTCTTTGTCGGCTTCGGTGGCGCGTTCCGCTGCGAGACGGGCGGCAAAACCTTCTTGTTCGCGGCGATATTCCAGATAGTCATAAAAGGCTTCGCCGTGGCGGGCATACAGCGCCAGCAGGGCAGGGGACATGGCGCGGCCGGTCAGGGTGGCAACAAAGGTGCCTTCGCCGTGGCGCACATTCACCAATCCGCGGGCTTCTAAGGTTTGCAAGGCTTCGCGCAGTTTGGGGCGAGAGACGCCCATGGCCTCGGCCAGATCCCGTTCCGAAGGCAGTTTGCGTCCTTCTTTCAGGATGCTTTCAACGATCATCGTCTCAATTTGTTCCACCACAGCTTCGGCAATTGATTCGTGGCCAACGGGGTCAAACGGGCTTGTATCGCTCATGGTTTGGGGTGCTCTGTGATGCGGGGTGAAGGATTGGTCATTTTGATACTTTACCAATAGTTCAGGTAAGGGCAAGCCGCAGATACCCAAAAGTACGGAGAAGGTGGGAGTAAGCATTTAATTGAAAAATAACGATAACCAAAGAATTATTGAAAAAATTTGTCTTATTTTTTGCCAAGATACGAGGCTGTGAGGCGTTTGGATCTCATTGAGTGGTAAATAAAGTTGTTGACTGAAATCACTGGTAAAGAATATTTACCGTTAAGCCCGTTGCAATGCGACGAGCGAGTGTTTTGGAGGAGACAACATGAAAACGACCCTGACTGCGCTGGCTGCGGCCGCAACTGTAACGGCAACATTGGCGACCGCGCCTGTTGCCAACGCGGCCGACAAGCTGCTGCTGAAAACTCCGATTGCGTTCTCGACCGCATTGCCCGGTCTGGGCTCGCCGATCCCACGTGTTGCGGAACAGCTGAGCCTGATGTCTGGCAAGACCCTGAAGATGAAGATCTACGAACCCGGCAAACTGGTGCCTGCGTTTGAAATTTTGGACGCTGTATCCTCGGGCAAGATCAATTCAGGCTATACCACTGCCGGTTACTGGGCGGGTAAAATTCCGGCTGCGCCGCTGTTCTCGGCTGTGCCGTTTGGCCCCGAAGCGGGCGAATACATGGCGTGGATGTACTATGGCAACGGCATGACGCTGTACCAGGAGATGTACGATCAGGCCGGATACAACGTCAAAGTTCTGCCCTGTGCGATCATCGCGCCAGAAACCTCCGGGTGGTTCGCCAATGAGATCAACAGCCCCGAAGACCTGGACGGTCTGAAGATGCGCTTTTTTGGTCTGGGGGGCAAAGTCATGCAGAAACTGGGCGTTGCAACATCGTTGCTGCCCGGTGGTGAAATCTTCCCGGCGCTGGAAAAAGGTGCGATCGACGCCACCGAATTCTCGATGCCCGCGATTGATGCGCGTCTTGGTTTTCACAAACTGGTCAAATACAATTATTTCCCCGGCTGGCACCAGCAGGCGACCGTGTTTGAGCTGATGATCAACAAAGACGTGTGGAACGGTGCTTCGGATCAGCACAAAGCGATCATCGAAAACGCCTGTAAAGCCTCGATGGCGGACAGCTTTGCCGAAGGGGAAGCCATCCAGCACGCGGCTTTGATCGACAACGTTGAAAACAACGATGTGCAGATCAAACAGTGGAGCGACGAGATGCTGGCGACCTTTGAAGCGACCTGGAATGAGGTTGCAGCAGAAGAGGCCGTCAACGACGCATTTTTTGACAAGGTCCTGACCGACATGAACGAATTCCGTGACGGTTACAAAGTCTGGAAAGAAAACGCATTCCTGCCGCGCAAATAAATCGCGCGCAGGCACTTCCCTTCTTCCTACTGTGGGGGAGCTTATTTCGCTCCCCCTTTTTTTCCCGATTTTCGAAATTTTCCCAACACGCTGCGGGATTGTCCCGCCTGCGTCGCCGCGTCCTGTGGTGACGCCCAAAATGGAGGAGGAGCCCATGGCCAGTCTGACGCCAAATACCGATGATCCTGTTGATGTGTATGAACAGATCCAGGAACACGAAGATACGGATCGCCAGCCGATTGCGCTGACGTTGGACGCCACGGTGAAAACCATTGGCAAGATCGTCATGTGGGCAAATATCCTGCTGATCGCCGCCATCGTGTCGCAGGTTGGATTTCGCTACCTTCTGAACCAGAACTTTCCAAAACTGGATGAAATCCAGTGGCATTTCTATGGTCTGGTGACCATGGTGGGCGTGTCATATGCGCTGGTCACGGACAGCCATGTGCGGGTGGATCTGCTGTATATGCAGTTGAGCCGTCGGGCGCAGCGGATCATCGAGGTGATCGGGATTCTGACACTGCTGGTGCCGTTCATCTATCTGATGGTGGATCAGGGCTATGATTATTTCTATGAAAGCTGGCGCGTCAATGAACGCTCAGACAGCCCGACGGGCCTGCCCGGTCGCTGGGCGCTGAAGGCGGTTATTCCGTTCAGCTTTGTTCTATTGGGCGTCGCGGCCGCTGCGCGGCTGATCCATGACGTACATGCGTTGTTTGTGAACAGTCCCGAAGAGCGCAAGGGCAAGGATCTGCGCCTGATCCTGTGGGCACTGGTGGCCTTTGCTGTTGTGGCGTCTGGCCTGACGTTCCTGGTGGAAACCACCGAGGAAAAGCTGGTGATCGCGATGTTCCTGACCTTTATCGCGCTGTTGTTCACCGGATTTCCGGTGGCCTGGACGCTGGCGGGGGTGGGCGTGGCCAATTGCGGGCTGGCCTATCTGTTCGACAATGATCTGATGCTGTGGACGGGTCTGGAAAGCACCTTTACGGGTCTCGACTATCTGACGCTGGGCGCGGTGGTGAACCGGGTGTATGCGACCATGTCCAATGCGGTTCTGGTGGCGCTGCCGATGTTTATCTTTATGGGGTTGATGCTGGACGAAAGCGGCGTGGCGGAACGTCTGATGACGGCAATGCAGCGTCTGTTTGGTACGGTGCGCGGTGGTCTGGCGATCACGGTGACACTGATCGGGATCATTCTGGCGGCCTCAACCGGCATCATTGGCGCCTCGGTTGTTCTGCTGGGGGTTTTGTCGCTGCCGTCGATGATGGAGCAGAAATACAATCCGTCGCTGGCGGCGGGTGTTGTCTCGGCTTCGGGCACCTTGGGTATTTTGATCCCACCGTCGATCATGCTGGTGATCATGGCTGATCAGATGGCGCTGTCGGTGGGCGATCTGTTCATGGCTGCGGTCTTCCCCGGCGTGATCATTGGCTTTTTGTACCTGACTTACATTTTTATCATTGCGTTGGTGAAACGGGATGTGGCGCCGGTGCCCGAAGGTGCGACGCGCCCGGATTGGGCCGCGGTGAAGGATGTGATGGTTGCGGTTCTGCCAACTTTGGGTCTGATCCTCTGTGTGTTGGGGTCGATTTTTGCCGGTCTGACCACGCCAACCGAAGCCTCGGGTGTGGGCGCATTGGGGGCAACCTTGCTGGCGCTTTTGTATCGCAAACTGACGCTGACCAAGCTGGTGAACGTGCTGAAGTCGACGTTTAACACCACCGCCTACATTTTTGCGATCTTTCTGGGTGCGACGGTGTTTTCCTATGTTTTGCGGGAACTTGGCGGCGATGAGCTGATTGAGCATACGATCCAAAGCACCGGCTTTGGCCCCACGGGCACGGTTTTGTTCATCCTGTTCATCGTTTTTCTGCTGGGTTTTGTGCTGGATTGGATTGAAATCACCCTGATCGTGCTGCCCTTGATGCGTCCGATTATCAATGGTTTGGGGCTGGATATCCCCGGCTTTGACGCCATCGATGAGCCTGCGCTGGTGTGGTTTGTGATCCTTGTGGCGGTGACGTTGCAGACTTCGTTCCTGACGCCGCCGGTGGGCTTTGCGCTGTTCTATCTCAAAGGTGTCTGCCCGCCTGAGATCAAGCTGATGGACATCTACAAAGGCATCATTCCTTTTGTGCTGTTGCAGTTGACGGGGCTGGCGCTGGTGTTTTTCTGGCCCGCGCTCGCCACATGGTTGCCTTCGGTTGCCTATTAACCCAACATCTAAGTCGTCCCGGCCACAGTGGCCGGGGCGGTGGGACATTTGACAAACGGATCCGTACATGACCGACCATGACCTGATCACCCGCCTGCAAAAGATCGCAGGAAAACGCCATGTGATGACAGCCACAAGCGCCACGCAGCGGTTTCGCAAGGGGTTTCGCTCGGGCGAGGGGGCGGCGCTGGCTGTGGTGCAGCCCGGCAGTCTGCTGGAGCAATGGCAGATCTTGCAGGCCTGTGTGGAGGCCGACAAGATCGTCATCATGCAGTCGGCCAACACTGGGCTGACCGAAGGTTCTACGCCCAAAGGCAGTTATGATCGCGGTGTGGTTCTGATCAACACGATCCGCATGGATCAATTGCAGTTGATCAAGGACGGTGAACAGGTTGTCAGTTTTCCGGGGGCGACGCTGTTTTCGCTGGAACGCTTGCTGGCACCGCTGTCACGGCAACCGCATTCGGTGATTGGGTCGTCCAGCATTGGGGCCACGGTTGTGGGCGGGGTGTGCAACAATTCTGGTGGATCGCTGGTGGAACGGGGGCCGGCCTATACGGAACTGGCGTTGTATGCCCAGATCACTGCCGACGGCACGCTGGAGCTGGTCAACCATCTTGGCATCAACTTGGGGGACAGCCCCGAAGAGATCCTGTCGCGGTTGGAAAAGGGTGATTATACGGCTGACGACGTTTTGGATGACAATCGGGTGGCGTCGGACAGGGATTACATCCGCCGGGTGCGTGACATAGAGGCAGACACGCCGTCACGCTACAACGCCGATCCGTCCTGCCTGCATGAGGTGTCGGGCTGTGCGGGCAAACTGGCGGTGTTTGCGGTGCGACTGGACACGTTTGCAAAGAACGCTGAGGAGCGGACGTTCTATATCGGGACCGACAACACCGATGTGCTGACAGATCTGCGCCGCCGCGTGTTGGGAGAGTTTCAGACCCTGCCGGTGAGCGCGGAATACATGCATGAAGAGGTGTTTGACGTCTCGGATCGCTATGGCAAAGACACCATGGTGATGATCGATAAGCTGGGCACTGACCGGTTGCCGATGTTTTTTGCACTGAAAGGTCGCGTGGACGGGATTTTGAAAAACGTCCCCGGCATGCGCTATTTTACCGACCGTTTCATGCAGTTCACCATGAAATTCTGGCCAGACATCGTGCCCGAACGTATGCGTGCGTATCGCGCCAAATATCCGCACCATCTGATCCTGAAAATGCACGACGGTGGCATCAACGAGGCGCGCGTGATGCTGGAAGAGATGCAGGTCGAGGGCCGTTTGGAGTATTTCGAATGTAGCCCGCGTGAGGCGAAAATGGCCGGGTTGCATCGGTTTGCGGCGGCGGGCGCCGCGGTGCGGTATATGGCGGTGCATGCCAATGAGGTCGAGGACATTCTGGCGCTGGATATCGGATTGCGCCGCAATGATCGCGACTGGTTTGAACGCCTGCCCGAAGAGATCACCCAGCATCTGGTGCATTCGCTCTATTACGGCCATCTGATGTGCCATGTGATGCATCAGGACTATGTGGTGAAAAAAGGATCAGATCCAAAGATGGTCAAACAGATGATGCTGGATATTCTGGACGCACGGCGCGCTGAGTACCCATCAGAGCACAATGTTGGGCACGTCTATATGGCAAAGCCGGAACTGGCGGATTTTTACAAATCGATCGATCCCAGCAACGCGATGAACCCGGGCATTGGCAAGATGTCACGCAAAAAGAATTATGCCTGACGCGCGCAGGTCAGGGGGCACGCGGTGTTGCCTGTCCGTTTTTACCCCTGGAGCGCGTCTGTAGGGTGGCGAGGGCTTAGCCCGCAGGGGCCTTGGGTTTGGCCCAGACTTTGATCCGCTCCATCAGGATTTTCTTGCGCACGGGTTTGGTGAGGAAATCCACCATGCCCGCCTCACGGCAGGCCTTTTCATCGGTGTCCATGACATTGGCGGTCAGCGCGATGATAGGGCAGGGGGGCTGTTCCATGTCCTGTTCCAACTGGCGGATCTGACGGGTGGCCTGAAGCCCGTCCATCACGGGCATCGACATATCCATCAAGACCAGATCAAACAGGCCGGATCGGGCGGCGTCAACGGCGGCTTGTCCGTCGCCACAAAAGGTCATCTGAATACCGGTGGGTTCCAGCATTTTGCGCAGCACCAGTTGATTGGTTCGGTTGTCTTCGGCGACCAGCACGTTGAACTGGCTGAAATCTTCGACAACGGCAGCGGGCTTGGTGCTGGTGTCGGGCAAGCCCGCGGTGGGCTGATGGTTGCTGAGTGCGTCGAGCAGGCAGCGCAGAATATATTTGCCGCGCGCGGGTTTCATCAACGCATGCACGGGGCCGTGGGATTTGAGCTGTTTCAGCGTGTTGACCTGGCTGCTTTCGGTGCAAAACAGCACGGGCACTTGCGCCGAGCCAGCCTGCGCCCAGACGTCGTGACAGAAGGTGCGCGCGGTGTCGGCCTCCATTGGTGTGTCCACCAGAATACAATCCGGGCAGTCGCTTTTGATCCGATTGATGACGCTGTCCGGGGTTTGATGGATTTGCACGTCCAAACCCCAGCCGCCCAGCAGGCGTTTGTGAATCGCATGTGCGGCGTCCAGCGGGCAGACCACCAAAACGCGTTTGCCTCTGATTTGGTCGACCTGCTGCATCAGGGCGTCACGTTCGGGATCGCAGCCTTCGGTGACAGGCAGATTGAGCGCGACGGTAAAGCAGGAGCCAACCCCCAGTTTTGACGTCACCGACAGCTCCCCTTCCATCGCGGAGATAAGCCGGGTGGTGATCGCAAGCCCCAAACCGGTGCCCTCAAACCGGCGCGCGACGGTGCTTTCGACCTGCTCAAAGGCTTGGAAAATGTGGTCAATCTGGTCTTCGGGAATGCCCACACCGGTGTCGTTGACTGCAATGGTGAGCGGGTGTTTCTGGCTTTCATCGTACCGCAGGACCAGACCGACGTGGCCGTCGAGTGTGAATTTCACCGCGTTGCCGATGATATTCAGGAGCACCTGACGAATTCGGCCACTGTCGCCCACAAAGTGGCTGGGGGTGTCGTCGGGCAGATCGATATACAGTTCAACGCCTTTGCTGTCGGCGATGGGGGCGACCAATATGGCAACATCAAAAATCACGTCACGCAGGGCAAAGGGCTGTTCGAGGAACTGGGATTTCCCGGCTTCGAGCTTTGAAAAGTCGAGGATGTCGTTGACGATGCGCAACAAAGCTTCGGAGGAGGCCTGAATGGTTTCCGCATACGACCGTTGTTCGGGGGTCAGCCCGGTTTCATTCAGGATTTCGGCCATGCCCAGAACCCCGTTGATTGGGGTGCGGATTTCATGGCTCATGGTGGCGAGAAACCGGGATTTGGTTTCGGTGGCGGCCTCGGCCCGTACCTTTTCGGCGCGTAAATTTATGGCAATGCGACGTTTTTCCAGCAACGCCTCTTGGAGTTGGTCGATGGCACGATTGACGGCGCCCAATTCATCCCCAATGTGATCGGCGCTGGTGTCATCGCTGCTGGTGAGACTGACCACGCGTGAGGAAATTTTCAGAACATCACGAGAAATGGCGGCGGCTTTGCGATAGGCGTAGGCGATGGCCATGCCCATCAAGGCAATGGTGCCCAACATCCCAATTGTCAGGCCCTGCATGATCGCCTGACTGGCGCGTTCGGTTTCGGCATTGGCATGTTCGGCCGCCAGTTGCGCCACAACGTCGGCCTGATTGTTGATCAGGGCCACCTGTCGGTCCAGCGCCTGAGGAGTTGGAATTGTATCCGCGGGGGTCAGGCTGAGCAGGACTTTGACCATTTTGAACCAGACGCTGTAGCTGTACAGCAGGTCATAGACAGCGTTGTTCAGCTCGTCCGAGAGGGGGCGGTTCAACAGCTTGTGCATGTTGTTGTTGACGTTGTCGATTTTGGTATCGAGCTGCGTTTTGACCAGAGAGGTTGGCATCAGCTGGGTCATGTTCAGCACCTCGCGGGCGTAGCGTTCGGCGGATTGGATGCCGTTGCTGATCTGATCCGCTTCAATGCTGACTTCCAGCGCGGATTTCATCGCTGTATTTTGACGCGCGGTGGCAAGAATGACCGAGGTGCCCATTAAGAGACCGGCCAGGAGGCTGGCGGCGGCGAAAATCAGAACAGGCTGGAGGATGGAACGCTTGATGCTCATACTGGGAGTCTTTTGGTCAATGAAGTCAGTTGGGGGGTAAAATCGGGGGCTGCACGGTAGGATTGTGGTCGGTAAGCGTTTCAAGAAATGCCAGTAAATCCTGCATCTCCTGCGCGCTGAGGTCAAAGGGATTAATATCAACCTCGCGGTCAAGGTCAGGCGCGCCGCCCCGTGCGTAGTGTCGAAGGACGCTTTCTAAATCGGGTAAGGATCCATTGTGCATGAAGGGCGCGCGCAGGGTCACATTGCGCAGGCTTGGGGTTTTGAAGCGATAGTTGTAGGCCGGGCCTCGGTCGGGCAGGGCGCCTTGTCCCAGGTCCTCGCTGGTCAGTCCGATGTCGTTCAGGCTGTTGTTGGTGAACAGCCAGGTGTTGTGGCAGTTCACACAGCCCGCGCGCCCCTGAAACAGATCAAATCCACGCTTGGCCGCGGCTGACACGGCGGTTTCGTCGCCATCAACCCAGCGATCAAAATCGGTGAGGCCGGTGACGATGGTCCGTTGAAAGGTCGCAAGGGCGGTTTCGATACTGGCCTTGCTGAGTTTGTGTTCGGGAAACAAACGCGTGAACCATTCCCGATACTGGCTGACCTTTGACAGGCGTTCGATGATCAGGTCAAAATTTGATCCCATTTCATTGGGGTTAAGGATCGGACCTGAAGCCTGCTCTTCGAGCGTGGTGGAGCGGCCATCCCAGAACAGCGGGGTCACCCAGGCGAGATTGGTGACAGGGGGCGGATGGCGCTGGTTTTGCACTTGGAGTTCTGAGGAAATTGAACGCACGGGCGTGGCCCAGCCAAAGGATTGGTTGTGGCAGCTGGCGCAGCTGACGCTTTGACTGGCTGACAGGCGCGGGTCAAAGAATAACATTTTGCCCAGCATCGCGATGTCACGATTGTAGGGGCTGTCCGTCGGAAAGGGGATGCCATCGGGGCGCATGAACGCGTCCAGCTCCGGCTGCGTCGATCCGGCATCACAGGGCATAGTGCCGATGGTCAGGCACGCTACAAGCGACAGGAAGATTGCAAAAGCCAGTCTCCGCATAGTCAGTTGTCCCCGTGCTTGATGCGGTTTGATCTTTGGTAACTGTAAACCCGAGGCATTGATCAACCGTGAATCCTCTTGCAATTATATCAGAAAATAAAAATTAATAACGTATTCGTGATCGCAATTGTCTGCCGTTTTAGGGCTGCTCGCTGAAGTGGTTTACAGTGTAGACCACTTCATTCGCAACTTAAACGGTCACTTTTAATGGCTAATTCTTGATATAATAGTGGGTGTCGCAGGGAACCGGCGGTTTGGACTGCGCATACCACATTGGTTTTTTGGCTGCCGCAAAAATAAGCAAAATCGACGCGCCTGCATAGAAAGCAATCATCGGCCTCTTGGGCGTGGCGGGCGGCGCGGTATGGGCTGGGTGTGGGCTGCAAGGTGCGTCACAGACCACGGATGCAGACTCCGTTGTCTATAGTTGTTGTTGAGCCGGATCAGGCTCGGGCGGTACAGATCGCAGACGCCTTGCGGGCTGAGGGCGCGCATGATGTGCTGGTGGTTCACGAAGACGCGGGGCTGGCGCGCCGGATCCAAGAGCGCAACCCCGACATCGTGCTGATCGATGTCGCAAACCCTTCCCGTGATATTCTGGAAGAGATGGCGCTGGTCAGCGGCCCTCTGGATCGGCCGGTGGCGATGTTTGTGGATCAAAGCGATGCGGGGCTGGCCAAGGCGGCGATCACGGCGGGGGTCTCGGCCTATGTGGTGGATGGCCTGCGCCCGGAACGGTTGCGACCGATCATTGATGCGGCGATTGCGCGGTTTCACATGTTCCATCAGATGCGGGCGGAACTGGCCGCGACCCGTCAGGCGCTGGAAGAACGTAAAGTCATTGATCGGGCCAAGGGGATTTTGATGAAAGCCCGCGGTCTGGAAGAGCCTGAGGCCTATGCGCTGATGCGCAAAACCGCCATGAGCCAGGGGCGACGGCTGGCGGATGTGGCTGAGGCGATTGTAACGGCTGCGGGGCTGCTGTCATGATGCTGAAAACGGTGCGCGTGGGCTATGTGCCGCTGGTGGATGCCGCACCTTATGTGATCGCGCATGAGATTGGATTTGCCGAAGAAGAAGGGCTGCGGCTGGACCTGTGCGCTGCGCCCAGTTGGTCGGCATTGCGGGATTGGCTGGCGGTGGGGCAGGTTGAGGCGGCCCATATGCTGTCGGTGTTACCGGTGGCTTTGGCGCTGGGACTGGGGCGCGCGCCGGCCGCATTGTCGGCGTTGATGGTGACGTCGCGCAATGGGACGGTGATTGGCGTGAGCCGGGCGCTGGCGACGCGGGTGCAGGCTGGCGGACAATCGCTGGAGTTCTGCGATGCGGCGGCCATGGGGCAGGCGTTGCAACGCGCGGCCAATAGTCGATTGCGGATTGGGGTGCCGTTTCCGTATTCGATGCATGCGGAGCTGTTGTATTACTGGCTGAACGCCCTTGGCATGCCCGCTCCCGGCGGCGTGGACGTGCGCACCATCCCCCCGGCGCGGATGAGCGATGCCTTGGCGCAGGGGGAAATTGATGCGTTTTGTGTCGGCGAACCCTGGGGGTCTATCGCTGTTGATCGGGGAGTGGGGCATTTGCTGTTGCCGGGCCGTTCCATCTGGTCGGCTGCGCCGGAAAAAGTGCTGGCGGTGCGACAGGACTGGGCCAATGACAATGCAGATGTGGCGCGTCGGCTGATCCGGGCTCTGACGCGGGCCGGGCGCTGGCTGGCGGAGGCACATAATCGCAATTCCGCCACCGAAGTGTTGTCACGTCCTGACTATTTGGGATTGGATCCCGAGGTTCTGGATCGTGCGTTGAGCGGTGATTTTGTGGTCTCGACGTCGGGCGCCCAGCGTCACTGCGCTGGATTTGTGCAGTTTGACACGACTGATATGGGGGGCTCCTGGCAGGGCGCGTCGCGGTGGATCGCGCAGCAACTGGCCCAGCGGGTGGGGTTGGATGTGGTTGAGGCCGAGGCCCGTGCCGCCCAAGTGTTCCGCGAAGACCTGTACCGGCAAGCGCTGGATCTGCCTGCGGTCGACCCGGCACATGTCGGGGCACCTGACGGGCAATTTTTTGACCACGGCGCCGGATAGGCCGCCCCGGTTCCCCGATCCTCCGGTGCCGATGATATATGGCACTGAAAAGCGGTCTGGACTTGGGCGCCCTGTAGGGCGGAGTGATGCGCTTTGTCCTTGGGCATTTTCAATTTGATGTGGGCTTTGATCTTGACGTTGCGCCACAATTTCTTAAGGTTTGCACAACTTTAAGGGTTAATTTTTATGAACGTATTTGTGCAAGACGCTCGTTTGGGGCGATTGACCACTGTGTTGGGCCCGGATGCCTTGGTGCTGTTGCGGTTTGACGGGACCGAAGCGCTGAACGAGCTGTACGACTATTCAGTCGAAGCGCTGGCCACACGGGACGATCTGGATTTTGATGCATTGCTGGGCACGCACGCAACCGTAACCATCGAAGGTGCTGACGGTCCGGTGATGTTTGACGGCATTATCACCGAAGCCCGCTGGAAAGGGCCGGGGGAAAACGGGTGGCGGTATGATCTGCGTTTGCGCCCCTGGTTTTGGCTGGCTGACAAACGACGCAATCAGCGCATTTTTCATAACAAAACCGTGGTGCAGATCCTTGAAGAACTGCTGGCGGATTATGGCCATCTGGGCAAACCGCATTTGGATGTCGCACTGAGCGAGGACTATCCCGAACTGGAGTATACGGTTCAGTACCGCGAAAGTGATCTGGCGTTTGCGCGCCGTCTTATGGAGCGGTTTGGGATTTCGTTCCATGTTCGCCATTCGGCGGGCAGTCATACGCTGGTTCTGACGGATGACGTGCTGCGGCACGCATCGGTGGGGCAGCGGCCATATTACGGGATCGCGCAGAACAAAGGTGCCAAAGGGGAGCATTTCTGGGCTTGGGGACCAGAACGGCGGTTGACCACTGGTGCAACCCGGCTGACCGACTACAACTTTAAGACACCCGCCGCGATGATGGAGGCGGACCGGTTGGGCGATGCGCAATATGCCGAAGGGCAGATTGAAGCCTATGATTATCCGGGGGATTACCTACAGCTTGGGCGGGGCAAAGCGGTTGCGCAATTGCGCTGCGAGGAAGAGCGTGGCCATGATGCGCGCCACTTTGCCAGCGGCGATGTCATTGGATTGAAACCGGGCGCGATTGTGTCGTTGGGCGGCGGAGATGTGGTGCCCGGTGACGGAGACGAACACCTGTGCCTGTGGTCGCGCTATTCTTTTGTCAGTCAAAATTACGGATCCAGTCACGGGGCACAAGTGGATCCACGACCGTTTACCGCGGATTACCGTTTGATGCCTGTAACCTCTCCGATGGTGCCGCCGCGTGTGACGCCGTTGCCAATTGTTCAGGGGCCGCAAACGGCTGTTGTGGTTGGCGAGGGAGAGATCGATTGCGACGAGTTTGGGCGCATTCTGGTGCATTTCCACTGGGATCTGGAAAAGGCCTATTCGATGCGCTGCCGGGTGTCACAGAACTGGGCAGGCCAGGGCTGGGGCGGGATGGTTATCCCGCGCATTGGCATGGAGGTTGTGGTCGAATTTCTGGAGGGTGATCCGGACAAGCCTTTGGTGTCGGGCTGCGTTTACAATGGGCGCAACAAACCGCCCTATCCGCTGCCGCAGAACAAGACAAAATCGGTGTTTAAGACTGACACGCACAAGGGCGGTGGTTTTAACGAACTGATGTTTGAGGACGAGCGGGATCAGGAATTGATCTATATGCACGGCCAAAAAGATCAGGAGATCGTTATTGAGAATGATCGCTCCAAAAGCATCGGTCGCGATGAGAACAATGTGATCGGGCGCGATCGCACGCAGGCGGTTGGGCAGGATGAAACCATGTCAGTGGGCCGTGATCAGACCGAAACCGTGGGTCAGGATGTGATCTATAAGGTGGGGCGCAACCAGCAGGAAGAATACGGCAAAGATCACGTGCATGTGGTTGGCAATATCCACAAGCAGGATATTTACGCGGATCATCTGGTGCAGATCGGGCGCAATCACGAAGAGACGGTGTTTGGCAAATCGACACTGAATGTGACGGAGACGATCACCAACAACACCGGCAAACACACGCTGATGGCCTTTGAGAAATTCACCATCAAAGGGCCGGGGGGCAAGATCACCATCGATGGCAGTGGCATTACCCTGGAGGCGGCCAAAATCAATCTTAAGGGTGCAGTGAGCATGGGCGGCAGTGGCAGCGCGCAGGTGCCCACGTTGCAAAACGCGGCGCGCGATGCGTTGCCTTTGGTTGAAGAATGCGTGCAGCAGAAGGAATGAGCCGGATGCAGCGCCTGAAATCGAAACTGAAAACAGGGGGTGTGTGATGCTGCCGGTTGCCCGCGTGGGGGACACGCATGCCTGCCCCAAATGTCGAAAGTGCCAGATCATCAGCGGTGGCAGTGCCACAATTGATGGCAAACAGGTGGCGCGTGTCGGAGACAAGACCAGCTGCGGTGCGGTGATCACAGCGGGCTCGTCAATGTCGAGCGATGATGGCCGACCGATTGCCTATCTTGGCTCGCCGACCTCGGTGGGTGGCAGTATTGTCAGTGGATCGCCCAATCATACGGTCACGCCCTAAGAGCTGTGCGCGCGGCGACGGTGCCACCCATGTCTGACCGCCCGCGTTTGGCCCCCCGTATGAACGAGGGGCCAATTTTGTGTGGTCAGATGACGGGCACGGTCAGATGTGCGATGCCTGCGATATGGGCCTGCATCTGGTCGCCGCGCTGGATGGCGCCGACGCCTGCGGGGGTGCCGGTCAGGATCAAATCACCGGGGTGCAGGGTGAACAGCTGGGACAGGTGGGCGATGATGTCTTGGGGTTTCCAGATCATCTGTTCAAGCGCTCCAGATTGCCGCAGCTCACCATTGACGTGCAGGGTGACAGCCCCCTGCGTGGGGTGGCCGATATCGGACACCGGGTGCAGTTCGGACATGGGGGCCGAATGATCAAAGCCTTTGGCGGCGCTCCACGGGCGGCCTTTGGATTTGGCGGCGGACTGGAGATCGCGGCGGGTCATGTCCAACCCGACCCCATAGGCAAAGATGTGATCCAGCGCGTCGGCGGGGGTGATGTTCTGTCCGCCGGTGCCCAGAGCCAGCACCTGCTCCACTTCGAAATGCACATCCTGTGAGAGCTGAGGATAAGGAAAGGCCTGCCCCGGACACAAGATTGCATCGCTGGGTTTTTGAAAGAAAAAGGGCGGCTCTTGGTCCGGGTCATGGCCCATCTCGATGGCATGGGCCGCATAGTTACGGCCGACACAGTAGAGACGGCGCACCGGGAACAGGGCATCGGTTCCGGCCACGGGCAGGGTGGTGCGCGGGGCAGGTGGGATTACATATGGCATCTCAGCTGAATGTGGAGGGGTCATGGGGGCTCAATCTGTTGTGATGTGTATGCTATGGTATACATTTGGGCGGGAAATGAAAAGCCGGTGTGTACGGTGCACGTGGTTTTGACGGCTTAGGCCACACTCACATCATTCAATTCTGCCTCAAACGTCAATCCTGTCTGACGTCGTCATGTTTCATTTGCGGTCTGTACACTGGTCGTCTTGTGTCAGAATGATCATTCTGCTATCGGTTTGCTATGCCACGTTCAACTTCTTTCACCGCTGATCAGCTTGCGGATCGCGCATTGCAACATTTCTGGGTGCATGGGTTTCATGCCTCATCCATGGATGATCTGGTCAGGGCGACCGGCGTGAGCCGTCATGGGATATACACCACATTTGGCGGGAAAAAGGCGCTGTTTCTCGCCTGTTTTGAGCGCTACCAGCGCAGGGTTGTGACGCCGGCATTTGACGTTGTCGAGCAACCAGGTGCAGACCTGCAAAGTGTTGCGACCTATTTCGAAACGCAGATCACAAATGGTGCGGCTGCGGGGTTTCCGGGACCTGGGTGTTTTGTGGCCAATTCTGCCACGGAAGTTGCCCCAAGTGACGCGGATGTCATGGCTTTGGTGACCCATCATAATGACCGGTTGAGGCAGGGATTTGCCCGCGCGCTTGTACAGAGTGCGCCAGAGTTTGACCACGACCGGGCCCGCGATCTGGTGGAGATGATGGTCATTTTCACCAACGGGCTGTGGACCATGTCACGCAGCGTTGATGATGCGGGTGTCTTGCGCCGGGCTGTCAGTGATTTTCTGAGACTTATAACGGAACACACAACATGAGCACGATCACACCAACTGCGGGAGCGCCGCAGCGTCTGTCTCCGCTGGGTCTCGCATTTCTCGTCAATCTCCTGTGGATCAACGCATCGGAGGTCTTTCGATATTTTGCCTTTGTCATGCCCATGATGCGTGAAGCGTTCCCGATGGTGAGCGACGTTGCGCCCATGTCTGTGCCGGTGTTTCTGATCTGGGGCGCGTGGGACACAATTTTGGTGGCGGCTGCAACTCTGATCCCTTTTATGGCGTTGAAGGTCTTTGGCGCGTCGTTTCTGCGTGCGGTTGCCTACGGGACTGGGGTTTGGATGGCTGTGTTTGTCATTCTTTGGGTGGGGCTTTTTAATATGAATCTTGCTCCGCTTGGCGTTCTGGCTGTGGCGTTGCCATTGGCCTGGCTTGAGATGGTGGTGGCCTCGACCCTTGTCTGGTGGCTCACGGCACGGAATCAAACCGCGATTTCCTGACCAAAGTCGACGTCTGGGTGTGTGGTCGGATGGATTCTGACCGGCGGGCATCCGGTGCGAGGGCTGCTTTTGGCGCATTTTTGATTCAAAGATGATCAAGAATTGTGCAGAAGTCCAAAACTTTGGCCGTTTATGCAGCTGCAGCATTTTCTGTGACTTTGCGCTGCGGCTGCTCCTTGTGATTGCCAACGGGACGCGGGAAAACTGATGTCAGACGTTTGGGGCAACGGTGTCCTGACATAAGCCTGATGGACATCAGGCCCCCGAGCAAAGCCGCTTGTTCCTCTCCGGGTGTTCCTCCTCCCTGCCCGGTTGGATCAAGCGGCTTTTCTTTTTTTAGGTTAATGTTCAGGGGTTTACCCTGATGACCACTGACAGCCAAAGGAAGCAAAATGAAACGTATTCTTGCCACCCTCTGCGCCACCACCGCAATCGCAAGCCCGGCTTTGGCCGAGCTGTTGGATGTGGAAAAGGACGAGCTGAAATTCGGCTTTATCAAGCTGACAGATATGGCCCCGCTGGCGGTCGCCTATGAGCAGGGCTATTTCGAAGACGAAGGCCTGTTTGTGACGCTGGAAGCGCAGGCGAACTGGAAAGTTCTGCTGGACGGTGTGATCGACGGACAGTTGGACGGCGCGCATATGCTGGCGGGTCAGCCGCTGGCGGCGACCATCGGCTATGGCACCAAGGCCCACATTGTGACGCCGTTTTCCATGGATCTGAACGGCAACGGCATTACGGTTTCAAACGAGATCTGGGAGCAGATGCTGCCGCATGTGCCCAAAATGGACGATGGCCGTCCACAGCACCCGATTTCAGCGGCGTCGCTGGCGCCTGTGGTGGAAGATTACAAGGATCAGGGCAAGCCGTTTAACATGGGCATGGTGTTCCCCGTGTCGACCCATAACTATGAGCTGCGCTATTGGCTGGCCGCGGGTGGGTTGCAGCCTGGCTATTACAGCCCCGAGGACATCACCGGCCAGATCGGTGCGGATGTTCTGCTGAGCGTGACACCTCCGCCGCAGATGCCTGCGACGATGGAAGCGGGCACCATCTATGGCTATTGCGTGGGCGAGCCATGGAACCAGCAGGCGGTGTTTAAGGGCATCGGGGTTCCGGTGATTACCGACTATGAGCTGTGGAAGAACAACCCGGAAAAGGTCTTTGGCCTGTCGGCTGAATTTGTGGAAGAAAACCCCAACACCACGCTGGCGTTGACCAAGGCACTGATCCGAGCGGCGATGTGGCTGGATGAAAACGACAATGCCAATCGTGAAGAAGCGGTGGAGATCCTGAGCCGGTCTGAATATGTCGGCGCGGATTACGATGTGATCGCAAATTCGATGACGGGCACATTTGAATATGAAAAGGGCGACAAACGTGAAGTGCCTGATTTCAATGTGTTCTTCCGCTACAATGCGACCTATCCGTTTTACTCTGATGCGATCTGGTATCTGACCCAGATGCGCCGTTGGGGGCAGATTTCGGACGCCAAGCCTGACAGCTGGTATGATGAGGTGGCCAAATCGGTTTACAAACCGGCGATCTATCTGGAGGCCGCGCGCCATCTGGTCGACGAAGGTCTGGCCAATGAGGCGGATTTCCCCTGGGATAGCGATGGCTACAAGGCGCCTACTCCGGCGACCGATATCATCGACGGTATTCCCTATGATGGTCGCACACCAAACGCCTATCTGGACAGCCTGCCAATTGGCCTGAAAGGCGAGCAGACGGTTGTCGGCAACGCTGTTCAAGGCTGACCGATTGGGATGGGCGACGACGCTTGCGCGGGGGACATCCCCCGCGCCTCCCCCCGCCCACCATCCCATCTTTTCTATCTGACATGCGAAGGACACGCATATGACAACCGTCGATCCTGATTTTGCCGAACAAGAAGCCCGCAAGGCGCGGCTGTTTGCCCGGATCAACAAGCTGGATTCCTGGTTTCAGGTGTTAGGCCTGGCCTGGATTACTCCGATCCTGAAAGCCGCCGCTGGCGACAATCCGAAGGCCCAGATGAAAGACATCTGGCATCTGCTGGGGGTGCCTTTGGTGGCGATCCTTGGCTTTTTGATGCTGTGGGGCACCTTGGCGCCAAAGGTTCAGACCTCGCTTGGGGCCGTGCCGGGACCGGCGCAGGTCTGGGAGCAGGTGGGCAATCTGCATGACGATGCCACACGGGCCTGGGACAAAGAAGCCGCGTTTTATGAGCGTCAAGATGCGCGCAATGCCAAGCTGATTGCAGCGGGCAAGGCGGATAAGGTGAAAGAGCGCGCCTATACCGGCAAGCCGACGTTTTATGCGCAGATCTGGACGTCGATCAAAACGGTGTTCTTTGGGTTTTTGATTGCCACGGCCGTGGCGGTGCCCATGGGGATTGCGGCGGGGCTGTCCAAGACCGCAAATGCGGCGCTGAACCCGATCATCCAGATTTTCAAACCGGTGTCGCCGCTGGCGTGGTTGCCGATTGTGACCATGATTGTATCGGCGGTTGCCAGCACCAATGACGGTATGTTCACCAAAAGCTTTTTGGTGTCGGCGATCACCGTGACCCTATGTTCGCTGTGGCCAACGTTGATCAACACGTCGCTGGGGGTTGCGACCATTGATAAGGATCTGGTCAACGTCTCTAAGGTGTTGAAAATGGGCACCTATGCCAAAATCACCAAACTGGTGCTGCCCTCGGCCCTGCCGTTGATTTTCACCGGGTTGCGTCTGTCGTTGGGTGTGGGTTGGATGGTTTTGATTGCCGCAGAAATGCTGGCGCAAAACCCTGGATTGGGGAAATTCGTCTGGGATGAATTCCAGAACGGATCCAGCCAGTCCCTGGCCAAGATCATGGTGGCGGTCTTTACCATTGGCTTGATCGGATTTGCCTTGGATCGGTTGATGTATGCGATCCAGTCTCTGTTCACCTTTACCAACAACCGGTGATCGATATGGGTATTCTTGAATTCAACTCTGTCAGTAAGTCCTTTGGCGAAGAGGTTGTTCTGCATGACATCAACCTCTCTGTGGAAGAGGGTGAGTTCCTGGTGTTTCTGGGCTTTTCGGGCACTGGTAAGACGACGCTGATCAATCTGATGGCGGGGCTTGAAGGCCCCTCCAAGGGCAGTGTCACCTATCGGGGCCAGCCCATCACCGGACCGGGTCCTGAACGCGGCGTGATTTTCCAGAACTATTCCCTGATGCCGTGGTTGACGGTGGGCGGCAATGTGCGGCTGGCGGTGGACACGATGTTCCCGAACCTGTCCAAAGCTGAGCGCAGCGAGAAGGTCGCGCATTATGTGAAAATGGTGGGGCTGAGCCATGCGATCAACCGCCGCCCCGCCGAACTGTCGGGCGGGATGCGGCAGCGGGTCAATGTGGCGCGCGCGCTCGCGATGGACCCGGAAATGTTGCTGCTGGATGAGCCGTTGTCGGCGTTGGATGCGTTGACACGGGCCAATCTGGCGGATGAGATCGAAGGCATCTGGGACGCTGACAAAAAGACCTGTGTGCTGATCACCAATGATGTGGACGAGGCGATCCTGCTGGCCGATCGTATCATTGCATTGAACCCGGACGGCACCTTGGGCCAAGAGTTCAAGGTGGGGCTGGAGCGGCCACGGGATCGCAGTGCGATGAACAGTGATGCTGCGTTCAAAGCCCTGCGTGTTGAGGTGACGCAATATCTGATGGATGTGGGCATTGCCGCCAAGGTTGAGGGGGGCAAGGCGTTGCCAAATGTGTCTCCGATCCATGGGGTGCCTGCGGCAGTGACTGGCGCGACGACGGGGATGGCCGAAGAGCGGTTCCTGGATTTCTCGCAACTGCATAAAGTCTACCCGACGCCCAAAGGGCCGCTGACGGTGGTCGAAGATTTTGATCTGAAGATCAACAAGGGTGAATTTATTTCGCTGATTGGCCACTCAGGCTGTGGGAAATCCACGGTTCTGACCATGGCGGCGGGGTTGAATTCAATTTCCAAAGGCGCGATCAAGCTGGATCGCAAACACGTCGAAGGCGCGGATCCCGAACGCGCGGTGGTGTTCCAGTCGCCCAATCTGTTCCCCTGGCTCACAGCGCGGGAAAACTGTGCGATTGGGGTGGATAAGGTCTACCCCAAGGCCAGCCAAGCCGAGCGCCAGGACGTGGTGGAATATTATCTGGAACGTGTGGGTCTGGCAGACTCTATGGACCGTCCTGCGGCGGATATGTCGAACGGTATGCAGCAGCGGGTGGGCATTGCGCGCGCCTTTGCGCTGTCACCAAAACTGCTGCTGCTGGATGAACCTTTTGGGATGCTGGACAGTCTGACCCGCTGGGAGTTGCAGGAAGTGCTGATGGAGGTGTGGCAACGCACCAAAGTCACGGCAATCTGCGTGACCCACGATGTGGACGAAGCGATCCTGCTGGCCGACCGTGTGGTGATGATGACCAACGGCCCGCAAGCCACCATCGGTAAGATTGTTGACGTGGATCTCCCACGTCCGCGCACCCGCAAGGCGCTGCTGCAGCATCCGGATTACTACACCTATCGTCAGGATGTTCTGGATTTCCTTGAGGAATATGAACACGGCGCAAAACCCAAAGCCAAGACAGCACCAAAAGCCATCGCGGCGGAGTAAGATATGACACAGAAAATAATTGTGATCGGGGCCGGCATGGCTTCGGGGCGGATGCTGGAGCATCTGTTTGACGCAGGCGCCGACGTGGATGTGACGCTGTTCAACGCCGAACCACGGGGCAACTATAACCGCATCATGCTGTCGCCGGTTCTGGCGGGGGATCAGACCTATCAGGACATCGTGACCCATGACGACGATTGGTATGCGCAACAGGGTGTGACCTGCCGCTTTGGCGAAAAAGTGGTGGCGATTGACCGCGCGGCCAAAACCGTCACGGCGGACAATGGTGATGTGCTGGGGTATGACAAGCTGGTGTTTGGCACCGGGTCGAACCCGTTCATGATCCCGCTGCCGGGCCATGATCTGGATGGTGTGATCGCCTACCGCGATCTGGAAGACACCGAACGTATGATGTCGCTGGGTGAGGGTAACAAGGCCGTGGTGATCGGCGGCGGTCTGTTGGGTCTGGAAGCGGCGGCTGGCATGGCGGCGCGCGGCGTTGACGTGACCGTGGTGCACATCATGGGCCACCTGATGGAGCGTCAACTGGATGATGCGGCCGGGTATCTGCTGCGTAAAGCGCTGATTGATAAGGGCATTACGGTTAAGTGTTCGGCCAACTCCAAGGAGATCCTGGGCGAAAACGGCAAAGTCCGCGCGCTGCTGCTGGAGGATGGCACCGAGCTGCCCTGTGATCTGTTGGTGATGGCTGTGGGCATTCGCCCCAATGTGGCACTGGCGCAGGACGCGGGCGTGATGGTGGGCAAGGGCATCCATGTGGATGACCAGATGCTGACCTCGGACGAACACGTGCTTGCGGTTGGGGAATGTGTCGAACACAACGGTGCGCTGTTTGGACTGGTGGCGCCGCTTTACGATCAGGCAAAGGTTGCGGCGCAGACCCTGATGGGTGCTGAGGCAGCGTTTGTTCAAAAAGAGATTTCAACCAAGCTGAAAGTCACCGGCTGTGATCTGTTCAGCGCGGGTGATTTTGCCGACGCGGACGGGCGCGAAGACATCGTGTTTCGTGATCCGGCGCGCGGCGTCTACAAACGACTGGTGATCGAAGACAACTGCGTGATTGGCGCGGTGTTTTATGGCGACACGGCGGACAGCGCGTGGTTCTTTGGTCTGATCAAAGACAAGACCGATATTTCAGAGATGCGCGAGACGCTGATCTTTGGGCCTGCCTATCAGGGAGGAGAGCCGCTGGACCCTATGGCGGCCGTTGCAGCCTTACCGCGTGATGCGGAGATCTGTGGGTGTAACGGCGTGTGTAAGGGACAGATCATCGATGCAATCGACGCAGGTGCTGTGGATTTGGGTGCCGTGCGCGCGACCACCAAGGCCAGCGCCTCTTGCGGGACGTGCACCGGATTGGTGGAACAGGTGCTGGCCAGCACTTTGGGAGATGCGTTCCAAATGCCGGTGGCGCAGCCGGTTTGTGGCTGCACCGACCTGACGCATGAAGACGTGCGCCGCCTGATCAAGAGCCAAGAGCTGAAAAGCATGGCTGCGGTGATGCAGGAGCTGGGGTGGAAGACCTCATGCGGCTGTCATGTGTGCCGCCCGGCGCTGAATTTCTATCTGCTGGTCGACTGGCCAGTGGAATATCAGGATGATCCGCAAAGCCGGTTCATCAATGAACGCAAACACGCCAACATCCAAAAAGATGGCACGTTTTCTGTCATTCCGCGGATGTGGGGCGGGATCACCACACCGGATGAGCTGCGTGCGATTGCGGATGCCGCAGACAAATACCACGTGCCCACGGTCAAGGTGACGGGTGGCCAGCGGATCGATTTGCTGGGCGTCAAGGGTGAGGATCTGCCAGACATGTGGGCGGATCTGAACGCGGCGGGCATGGTGTCGGGGCATGGGTATGCCAAGGGGCTGCGTACAGTGAAAACCTGTGTGGGCACCGATCATTGCCGCTTTGGCACGCAGGATTCCACCGGGCTTGGCATCAAGCTGGAAAAAGAGCTGTGGGGCACCTGGACGCCACATAAGCTGAAGCTGGCGGTGTCCGGCTGCCCGCGCAATTGTGCCGAAGCCACCTGCAAGGACATCGGTGTGGTCTGTGTTGACAGTGGCTATCAGGTGTCGATCGGCGGCGCGGCTGGCATGGAGGTGAAACAGACCGAATTGTTGGTGCAGGTCGCGACAGAGGCCGAAGTGATGGAAGTGGTGAACGCTGTTACGCAACTGTACCGCGAAGGCGCTAAATATCTGGATCGCCTGTTCAAATGGATGAACAAGGTGGGCCTGGACTGGATCAAAGAGCAGATCAACGATCCTGTCATACGCAAAGAAGCGGCCGCGCGATTTGATCTGTCACAATCGATCTACCGCGTGGATCCATGGGCTGAACACGTGCGTGAAAAGGCCAGCACCTACAAACCCATGGCAGAATTTAAACTGGAGGCCGCAGAATGAGCGACTGGATCGACGTAGGCGCGCTGGACGATATTGCTCCGCGCGGGGCGCGGCTGGTGAAAACGCCGCTGGGCTGTGTTGCGGTGTTTCGCACGGCGGACGACGAGGTCTTTGCGCTGGACAATGCCTGTCCGCACAAACAGGGGCCTTTGGCCGATGGGATTGTGCATGGGCGCGCGGTGACCTGCCCCTTGCACAACTGGGTGATTTCGCTTGAGACCGGTCAGGCGCAGGGCGCGGATGACGGCGGCGTCAACACCTATCCGGCGCGGGTCGACGGCGGGCGGATCCTGCTGGAAACGTCATTCCTGCAAATGCGGGCGGCCGAATGAGCACCTGCACCACCTGTCCCTATTGCGGTGTCGGTTGCGGCGTTCTGGCCGCGGCCGATGGCAGCATTCAGGGTGATCCCAATCATCCCGCCAATCAGGGGCGGTTGTGTTCCAAAGGCACCGCTCTTGGCGCGACGGTTGGGCTGGAGGGGCGGTTGTTGCAGCCGCAGCTCAACGGGCGGGATGTCAGCTGGGACACGGCCCTGCACGTGGTGGCCACCAAGTTTGCCGAAGCGATCCGGGATCACGGGCCGGATTCCGTTGCGTTTTATCTGTCCGGACAATTGCTGACCGAGGATTACTACGTCGCCAATAAGCTGATCAAAGGGTACATGGGCACGGCCAACATCGACACCAATTCGCGCCTGTGCATGGCGTCGTCGGTGGCGGGGCACAAGCGGGCCTTTGGCAGCGATACGGTGCCTGGCCAATACGCCGATTTTGAACAGGCCGACGTGGTGGTTCTGGTGGGATCAAATACGGCCTGGTGTCATCCGGTTCTGTTCCGCCGGATTGAAGCCGCCAAAGCGGCGCGGCCTGAGATGAAAATCGTGGTGGTCGACCCGCGTCGCACAGCCACGTGTCAAATTGCGGATCTGCATCTTGCGATCCAGTCGGACGGTGATGCGGCGCTGTTTAACGGTCTGCTGACGCAGATCAAGGCGCGGGGGCTTATCGATCAGGCCTATGTGGAGGCCCATGTGAATGGGCTGGAAGAGGCACTTCAGGCCGCAGGGACTGGCGAGGGCTGCGGTCTGGACGCTGATCAACTGGCGCAGTTCTTTGATCTGTGGTGCGGCAGTGAAAAGGTGGTCACCCTGTATTCCATGGGGGTGAACCAGTCGGCGCGCGGCACCGATAAGGTCAACGCGATTATCAATTGCCATCTGGCGACGGGACGCATTGGCCGCGCTGGCATGGGGCCGTTTTCCATGACGGGTCAGCCCAATGCCATGGGCGGGCGCGAGGTTGGTGGTCTGTCCAATATGCTGGCCAGCCATCTGGAGCTGGACAACGCGGCGCACCGGGATGCAGTGCAGGGGTTCTGGCAATCGCCCGCGATGCCGGAGGCGCCCGGTCTCAAGGCGGTGGATCTGTTCCGCGCCTGCCACACGGGTAAGATCAAGGCGCTGTGGATCATGTCGACCAATCCGGTGGTGTCGATGCCGGAGGCAGATTTTGTCGCCGAGGCCATTCGCGCGGTGCCGTTTAGCGTGGGAAGCGACTTGTTTGCCGCGACGGACACCATGAGCTGCGTTGATTTGGTGCTGCCCGCCGCGGGGTGGGGCGAAAAAACCGGCACGGTGACCAATTCAGAACGCTGTATTTCACGCCAGCGCGCGTTTTTGCCCACGCCGGGGGCGGCGCGCCCGGACTGGGCGATCACGGCCGAGGTTGGCCGCCGCATGGGCTGGGGAGATGCGTTCGAGTATGCCTCTGCGGCAGATGTGTTTCGCGAACATGCGGCGCTGTCAGGTGTTGCGGCAGCGTTGGGGCGTGATTTTGACATCTCAGGTCTACAGAACATATCGGATGCGGACTACGACCGATTAGAGCCCCAAGTGTGGCCAATCCCGGCGCAAGGTACCGCAGAGACGCGATTTTTTTCCAACGGCGGGTTCTACCATGCGGATGGAAAGGCCAAGATGCTGCCGATCACGCCACCGGTTTTGACGGCGCCAGTGGGTGATACATTGTTGTTCAACACCGCGCGGGTGCGTGACCATTGGCACACAATGACCCGAACTGGCCGCGCCGCGCCTTTGGGCGCGCATATGGGGGAACCCTATCTGGAAGTGCATCCCGTAGATGCTGATCGATTTGGATTGGGCGCCGCGGCGCTGGTTGAGGTGTCAAATCCCCACGGTCGGGCGGTGTTGCGTGTTCTGGTTACAGATCGTGTGCAGGCGGGCACCTGCTGTGCGCCAATGCATTGGACGGCGCAGACGGCGGCCCGTGGTCGGATCAATGCATTGGTTACGGGCAATGTGGATCCGGTATCGGGTCAGCCTGCGTTGAAAATGGCGCAGGTTGTGGTGAAACCCTATGCGGTGGGCTGGTATGGCTTTGCCGCCAGTGCGGCGCAGATGCAGCCGACCCGGCCTTATGCTGCAATTGCCCGCAGCAAGACGGGATGGCGCGCTGAGGTGGCTGGACATAAGACGCCGCAGGACTGGGAGGCCGAAGCTCGCAGTGTTTTGAACCTGCCGGACGGGGTGGTCAGCCGGTTTGATGACGCGGCCAGCGGCATGGTGCGGATTGCCATTTATGATGACGGTGCGCTGAGCGGCGCGTTTTTTGCGGCGCCGGGTCCGGTGGGTGTTGCGCGTGCCGCGACAGTTGATCTGATTGGGCAAAAGGTGCCTGCGGTGCGGGTATTGGCCGGGGTTCCGGGGGCGGATCAGCCCAGCAAAGGGGCTGTTGTGTGTGCGTGTATGGATGTTGGCCGCCACGAATTGCAGCGTGCCATTGCGGGAGGGGCTGCCAGCCTGCCTGCGCTGATGGACTGTACCGGAGCGGGGACCAATTGCGGATCTTGCCGCCCTGAATTGCAAGATTTGATTGCAAAAACTGAAACTCAAAGGATGGCTGCGGAATGAAGATGATCCCTGATTTAGAGGCACTGTTGCCGTCCCAACCCTCTGGCAAACACGGTAAGATCAGCCTTGTCGGGGCGGGGCCAGGCGCGGCGGATCTGTTGACCCTGCGTGCGCTGCGCGCCATGCAGGCTGCGGACGTGATCTATTTTGATCGGCTGATTGACCCTGAGGTGCTGGAGCTGGCCAACCCCCGCGCGGCGCAGGTTTTTGTGGGCAAAGACGTTGGCGCCTGCGCCTGGCCGCAAGAGGTGATCAACCAGATGATTGTAGAGGCCGCGCGCGGTGGTCAGCATGTGGTGCGGCTCAAAAGCGGTGATCCGTCGGTTTTTGGCCGCGCCGATGAAGAACGCGCCGCGGCACAGGCGGCGGGGATCGCGTGTGACATCATTCCCGGCATTACGGCAGCCAGCGCGGCGGCGGCTGTTTTGGGGCAGTCTTTGACCAGTCGCGGCCAAAGCGATCGGGTGATTTTTGCCACCGGCACCTGCAAGGAGGGCGACAGCGCGCCGGATGTGGCGGCCCTGTTGCAACCGGGCACGACCGTGGCGCTGTATATGGCGACACGGATCAACCGTGATTTGCGGCGCAAGCTGCTGGAGGCGGGGTTTGATCCTGAAATGCCAGTGCAGGTGGTCACATCGGCCAGCAAACGGAATGAAGCGGTGCTGCGCAGCACGCTGGAGCGATTGCCTCAGGATATGGAGGATCGGGGTTTGTCCCATCCGGCTATCATTTTTCTGCGCGCTCCAAAACACTGCGACCCTGTGCAAACCCGCGCGGCCCTCGGGGCCGAGATCAGCCAGTAGGTTGATCTGTGGCGCCAACTGCGGTGGTGGCGCCCATATCTGTTATGTGTGCTCTACCGAGGGTGCGGCCAGTTTTCCGGTGGTCAGCCAGCCAAGCGCCAATAGGGTTCCAGCCGTCGCCAGACAGAGCGGCAGACCGCCCAGCTGGTAACTGAGGCCTGACAGAACGGTCCCCAAGAGGCGACCTCCGGCGTTGGCCATATAGTAAAATCCCACATCCATTGTGACGCGTTCTGATGTGGAGAGCGCAAGGATCAGGTAGGAGTGCAGCGCAGAATTGACTGCAAACAGCGCCCCAAAGGCCAATAGACCCACCACCAGCGTGACCGTCAGCCACAAGGTGGGCGCACCTGCGAGATAGGCGAGTGCGGCCAGCGCGAAGGGAACAAAGGTGAGCCCGCCAATCCAAACGCGCGCGCGTTTGAAGGTGTCTGCCAGTGTCAGACCCTGTGCGCCGACCAATTTTGGGGCGCTGGCCTGAACGGCTCCGTAGAGTATGATCCAGACGGCCATGAAACTGCCAACCATAAAAAACGCCGCGCGCCCGCCGTCATGGCTGCCATCTGATAAGACCGAATGAAAATAGATCGGAATGCCAACCACAAACCAGACGTCGCGCGCGCCAAACAGGAAAACCCGCGCCGCGCTGAGCCAATTGATATTGCGGTCTTTGGAAAAGACCTCGGAAAACTTGGCGTTTTTCTTGCCGCGCGGCAGGCCGGCGGGCATCCGCAATACCACGGTGACAAGGATCAGCGTCAAGACCGCAGCCATGCCCCAGACGGCGGTGGCGAAGCCAAACAGCCCCAACAGCGCCGCGCCGAGCAAAAAGCCGATACCTTTGACGGCGTTTTTGGAGCCGGTCAGGATCGCCACCCATTTGAACAGGCTGCCGTCGCCAGACGGAGCCAGCAATTTGACGGCAGATTTTGATGACATTTTGGCCAGATCTTTGGCCACGCCCGAGACGCCTTGCACCAGCATCACAAAGACCACAGAGGCGCCCACGGCCCACGCCGGGTCCAATTGCGCCAGCGCGACCAGCGCTGCGATTTGCAATCCAAGCCCGGCATAAAGCGTGGACGTCAGACCAAAGCGCGCCGCGATCCAGCCCGCGGACAGGTTGGTGACGATCCCGGCGATTTCATAAAAGACAAACAGCCAGGCCAATTGCAGCGGTGAAAATCCCAGCGTGTGAAAGTGCAGCAGCACCAACATTCGCAAGGCCCCATCGGTGAGCATGAAGGCCCAATAGGCGGCGGTGACGGCGACATAGGCCGCCATCCCGTTTGGTGCTGCAGTGGCCTGGCTTTGGGTCATAGCGACGCGCCAACCATCAGGGCAACATCGGCCAAACGCTGGGCGTAGCCCCATTCGTTGTCATACCAGGCGTAGATCTTCAGCTGGGTGCCGTTGATCACCATGGTTGAGGGCGCATCGATGATCGAGCTGCGGTCGTCATTGGTGTAGTCGGTCGAGACCAAGGGGCGGGTTTCATAGCCCAGGATCCCTTTGAGCGGGCCATTTGCGGCCTCTTCAAAGGCGGCGTTTACGGCCTCGGCGGTGGTTTCGGTATTCAGTTCGAACACGATGTCGGTCAGCGAGGCATTCAAAAGCGGCACCCGCACCGCATGGCCGTTCAAACGGCCGGTCAGTTCGGGAAAAATCTGGGTGATCGCCTTGGCCGAACCGGTGGTGGTGGGGATCAGTGAATTCAGCGCGGAACGGGCGCGGCGCAGGTCTTTGGCGGGGCGATCGACGATGGTTTGGGTGTTGGTCACATCGTGGATGGTGGTCATCGAGCCGTGTTTGATGCCAAAGTTATCCAGCACAACTTTGACAACGGGGGCCAGACAGTTGGTGGTGCAAGAGGCGGCGGTCACAATACGATGAACGTTGGCGTCATAGATGTCATGGTTGACGCCGTAGACGATGTTGGCCGCTTCGTCCTCTTTAACGGGCGCCGAAACAACAACCTTTTTGATCCCGGCGTCAAAATATGGCTGCAGGGTTTTGGCGGTTTTGAACACGCCGGTGCAGTCGATGACCACGTCGACGCCGTCCAGCGGCAGGCCATCGATGGTGGTGGACTGATGGACCGGCAGGCGGGTGCCATCAATGGTGATGCTGTCGGCGTCATGGGAAAATTCCGCGTCCCAGCGGCCATGCACAGTGTCAAACTGCAACAAATGCGCGTGCATTTCCGGATCACCGACGGCGTCGTTGATCCAGGCGATTTTTGCGCCTTTTTCCAGCAGTGGCTTTAGCGCCAGTTTGCCCATGCGGCCAAGGCCATTCAGTGCATAAGTTGTCATGAGAGATCCTTGAAATTAATGCGCCAGATCATCGACGGCTTTTTGTAGGGAAATCCGGTCCAGCGTGCGCAATGGCAACGCGGTAAAGGCCAGAATACGGTTGCGCAGCTCACCATAGGCGGTCTGGAAGGCGAGGCTGATTTCGGCATCGGTCCCGGTTGCTTTTACCGGATCAGGAATGCCCCAATGGGCGCTGATTGGCTGGCCTTCCCAAGGCGGGCATTCTTCGTTGGCAGCCGTGTCACAGACGGTGAAGACAAAATCCATAGTGGGCGCATCAGCCCCCCGAAACTCGTCAATATGTTGTGATTTCAACGTGCTGACCTCATGGCCTTTGGCCTTGAGCTGGGCGACCGCATGGGGGTTCAGGACCGAAAACGGCGAGGTGCCGGCCGAAAAGACATTGAACTGGTCGCCGCCAAGATCGCGCAGCAGGGTCTCGGCAAAAATCGATCGCGCTGAGTTTCCAACACAAATGAACAGGGCGTTGAAGCGGGTCTTTGACCCATTAGGGGGCACCTGTGTGGAGAGTGGCAGGTTTGATGCGCACAGTTCAGGCCGCCCGCGACAGCATTCCAACAGCAATCCATCAAAGGTGCCGCGCACGGTTTCCATGTTGATGGTGTAACGGATCGACGTGCTGACGCGGTTTTGGGCGACCAGATCGGCCTGCGTTAACGACGACAGATGTGAAGACAGGGTGCTGGGGCGGAGATCCAACGCCGCGGCGATGTCCCCGGCGGGCACGCGATCTGGGTAGCGCCGCATGAGCAGGCGAAACACCGCAAGACGGGTGGGATGCCCTAGGGCAGCGAGACGAAGGGGAATCTTATCTTCCATATTTCGGGAAATATCGAAATAGCTCGCGCGATGCAAGCACGGACCGTGTCTGTGGAGCAAAAAATGAGGCACACAGAAAAACGCCCCGGTGGGGCGTTGGGTCAGCTCACGCGCTGTCGGCGACTTAGTTTAGCTTTTCCAACCGTTTTGCAGCGGTCTTTAGCGCGGGGAGAAAGCCGATCACATGATTCAATGTGTGGCGTTGAACGGGGGCATGCACTGAAAGGGTCGCCATCAGCCGACCCTGACCATCCAAAACCGGAACAGCCACCGCGCACATGCCGGTGATAAATTCCTGATCATCAGTGGCAAAACCACGCGCGCGGGTGGCTTCTATTTCTTTTATCAGGGCCTGAGGGTTGGTTTCAGATCTGTCTGTTACAGCTTCCAAAGGGCGGGCGTTCAAGATCGCCTCAAGCGTGCTGGCGCGCAGTGTGGACAGATACATTTTCCCACTGGCGGTGCAGTGAAAGGGAACCTGTGACCCAATTGGCAGCTGAATGCGCAGGGGCCATTTGGTTTCCACCCGATCCAGATAGATCATGCCTTCGCGGTCTGGGGTGGACAGATTGCACGTCTCGCCAAGATCTTCGGCGACGGCCTTTAGAACCGTCAGGCGCGCCGTGCGCAGATGTTCAGATGACATGGTATCGGCGGCCAGCTTGCGCAGGCGTGGGCCGGGACCATAAGCGCGACCGTCAAGGTCGCGCTGAAGAAACCCTTCGGTTTCGCAGGTATGAAGCAGGCGGTGGATGGTTGCCTTGGGCAAGCCAAGGCTGTCCACCATTTCCGACGGTTTGACCGCGACGCCGCGCCGCGCCACCTCCTCAATTACCAGAAGGAGGCGCAGGTTGGTGGGGATTTGCCCCTGTTTCTTGGTCAATCCGTCGTCAGCCATTCAAAGCCTCATTACTGGTTCGGCAACAAGATCAACGCGAACTCTGGCACCAGGGACACCAAGATCCAAACGCTGATCAGCGCGAAAAGGTAGGGCACCGTATAGCGAAGCAGGCGGAAATAGGGAACACCTGTAACACCTGAGGCCACGTAGAGGTTCAAGCCATATGGAGGCGTGATGAAACCAATGGATGCCCCCACCAAGAAGATCACCGAGAAGTGGATCGGATCCACACCCACTGAGGCTGCAATTGGTGCCAAAATGGGGGCCAGAATGATCGTCACGGGAAGGCTTTCCAGAACCATGCCCGAGAAGAACACGATGACCATCGAGGTAAACAGAACCGCATAATAGCCGCCCATGCCGGTTACGAAATCTCCGATAACCTGCTGTGCACCCAGAAGCGATAGAATCTGCTGCATCACCACCGAAATCGCAATCAGCGGCGCCAGAATGCCCGAGATCTGTGCAGAGCGCACAACGATCGATGGGATCTGCGGCACGGTGAAGCCTTCGACCACCAGCATTTCCAGGTAGCTTTTCTCTTCCCAGCTTTTGTTCACATCACTGCGGGTGATTTTGGTCACCAGCCACGACAGAACACCAGCGATGACACAGAAACCGACGGTCACGCCCGCCGCTTCGGTGGGAGAGAACTTACCGGTGTAGATGCCCCACAAAACCAGACCGATGGCAAAGAAGCCAAGCCAGGCGCCAAACGCGGTTTTCAAAACGCGGTTCAGTTGCAGAGGAATCAGATACCCCCAACCGTTGCGGTAGCAGATGACCCAGCAGGCCAGCTGCATGCCAACCACCATCATGGTGCCGGGCAAGATACCCGCCACAAACAGATCCGAGATCGGCAGGTTCATCAAGAAGCCGTAGACGATGAAGATGATCGACGGTGGAATGATGATCCCAACCGTTCCCCCCGCAGCTGCCGTGGCCGCTGAGAAGCGCTCGTCATAGCCGCCTTTGACCATTTCAGGGTGCAACATCGAACCGATGGTGGCTGTGGTGGCCGAGTTTGACCCCGAAATCGCCGCGAAGAGACCACAGGCACCAAGGGACGCCATGGCCAGACCGCCGCGCATCCAGCCCAAACAGGCGTAGGCGAAATCCGATAATCGTCGGGCAATACCGGATTGGTTAATCAGGTCCCCCGTCAGAATAAAGAGGGGCATCGCCAACAGGGCAAAGCCCTTGTTGAAGACGTTCAAAAGCTCGGCGCCCATATTATCAAGGGTCAGGCCCAGCACGAAGGAACAGCCAATCACCCAATAGGCGATGACCAAAAGGACCGGCACGCCGAGCATGAACAAAAATGTCACCCCCAGCGAGATGATCGTGATCCAGTTTGCGTCCGTCATTTAGACGTCCCCCCCGATTACGGCCTGCTTGATCAGCTGGCGACCGGCGCGGTAGTTGCCGATGTCTTCAAACATATTTTCCAGCACGCGCGCGGCCATCAGAACGAAGGCCAGGGGTGCTGTGATCAGGAACCACCACTGCAAAACGTTGTCGGTGCCCAGAACAATCTGGAAGTTCGAGGCGGACAGCGCGGTAACGCGCGAGGTCGTAACCAGCACGATGACAGAGAAGGTGAACCACAAGAAGGCGTCCAGCATCAGACAGGCGATCTGTCCTTTGGGCGGCATCATTGTGCGGAATTCCGAAAAACTCAGGTGTGTGCGCAGGCGCACGTTAAAGGCCGCGCCAAACCAGGCCATGACCATAAACAGCAGCGGAGGAATCGTTGTGGACCAGGGCTGCTGGTTTTGAAACACAAACCGATCAATCACGCCCCAGAAAATGATGAACGCAATGAGCAGATAACTGCTGACCATAATGGTGCGCTCTAAATGCCGGTCCAACAGTGGCACCATGCGGTAGATTGCTAACACGACAAGGCCGGCCACAGCGGTAAACACTGTTCCGACATACCAGGCCGCATCTGATTCCAGTGCATTGCGGATCTCCCAGGCATCATTGGATGCAAAGGCCGCAAAGATCGCACCGACGTCCGACACAATCGACATATTCTATTCTCCTCCCTAAACCCGCCCCTCGTGGCGAGACAACTAGGGCCGACGCCACATAGCATCGGCCCCAATTTTAATTAGTTATCAGGCTATTAGCCCTTCCACCAGCGGCGTGGTTCAACATTTTCAGGCTTCATGTCCGCGTCAACTTCGCGGGCGATGTTGTAGATTTCCTGATAGGTGTCGATGCCACCGGCCCATTTGTTCAGACGGTCACGCCACTGTGTCCACAGTTGCGGCTGGAACTCAGGTGAGCACATTTCTTCGGCCATCTTGATTTCGCTTGGCGCCAGGAATGCCGGGCGAACGTCGTTTTCGACGAACATGGTGCCGGGCAGTTGTGGATCCGAGAAACCAACCGTTTTGACCAGAGCCGCTTCGTTGGCAGCCTGTACGTGCGCTTGCGCCCAGTAGGACGATTCCAGAACCGCGTCCTGCAGGTAGCCTTCCAGTTTGTCGAAAGATCTTGTGGACATCGAGGTGTGCTCGGTGCCGCAGAAGAATTTCAGATCAACCGACTGAGACACAACAGGCGACATGTTGGCGTAAGCCACAGCCGATGCCCATGTTTCTGCGCCATCGATCAGGCCCTGCTTTAGACCATCGAGCGTTTCTTCCCATGCAACCGGAACGGGGTTCAGATTCAGAGCCTTCATCGCGATACGGCCCAGCTGGGTTCCGGTCACGCGGTTTTTGGTGCCGAACAGCTGTTCCAGCTTGGTGATGGTGGGCGCATCTTTGTATTTCAGACCCAGCTGGATCCCGCGCAATTCGCAGTGGCTGAACAGGAATTTCAGACCGTGACGTTTTTCCAGCGGATCCCGCAGGATTTCCTGGCTTTTGGGGTGGTACAGGAAGTGGTATTGCGACGCACGACCTGGGAACATGAACGCATAGTCCAGAACGTTCAGGTAGGGTGCGCCACCGGCCGAGTTTTGTGTCGACGCGGAATAGATGTCCACGATGCCCTGCTGCGTTTTCTCAACGCAGGACAGCTGACCACAGATTTGGTTGTCGCCGATGAATTCAATGCGGATCTCGCCGTCTGTACGTGCCTCCAAGTCACGTGCAAACTCCAGCGCGCCGGCGCGTTCGATCAGCAGGTTGCGTGCGTTAAAACCGGATGCACCGAATTTCAACGTATGCTTTGCTGGCTTCGAGAAGCGTCGCTCGTAGGTTGATTCTGCCGCTGCTGCCAGATTGCCAAGGCTCATCGCCCCGCCAAACGTGCCCGCTGCCAGCAGTGTTGAACTCATCCCGTATGTGCCCGCAACGCGGAACAAATCACGGCGTGAAATCTGACCTAGTTTATTTGTCAGTCCCATTTGCATCCTCCCTATAGCAATTATTGAGACGTTTCGTTCCAAAAAATGCTAGTATGTTTTAGCGGAGCTGTATAGGTATTTTTATTGAAACTACGGGAGGAGCCGGTTTGGAAGCGGATTTTATTGTTGTCGGGGCGGGTTCTGCGGGCTGTGTGCTGGCGAATCGTCTGAGTGCGGACCCAAAAAACAAGGTCATCCTACTGGAAGCGGGCGGTCGTGACCTGAATCCTTGGATCCATATTCCGGTTGGGTATTTTAAGACTATACACAATCCGTCGGTGGATTGGTGCTATAAAACGGAACCTGATCCGGGTCTGAACGGCCGCTCTATTGAATGGCCGCGTGGTAAGGTGTTGGGAGGCTCCTCATCACTTAATGGTCTTTTGTATGTTCGGGGCCAAGCGCAAGACTATGACCGCTGGCGCCAGATGGGCAACACGGGCTGGGGCTGGGACGATGTCTTGCCGTTGTTCAAGCGCGCTGAAAACAATGAACGCGGCGAAGATGAATTTCACGCGACAGGCGGGCCGCTGTCTGTTTCAAACATGCGCATCCAGCGCCCGATCACCGATGCCTGGGTCGCAGCCGCACAAGCGGCAGGCTATCCGTTTAATCCAGATTACAATGGGGCCACACAGGAAGGCGTCGGATTTTTCCAACTGACGTCCAAAAATGGCCGCCGCTGTAGTTCTGCCGTGGCGTATCTGAACCCGGCCCGCAAGCGCGAAAATTTGCAGATCATCACCCATGCCATGGTGCAAAAGGTTGAGATCAGCGAAGGCCGCTGTACCGGTGTCACCTACAAAGATCGTGGCGGAAAACTGCACACTGTAAAAGCAAACCGTGAGGTCGTTTTGTCCGGTGGCGCGATCAATTCGCCGCAAATCCTGATGATGTCGGGTATCGGTGAAGCGGCGCAGCTGGCGGAAAATGGCATCGAGGTCAAAAAGGATCTCTATGGCGTTGGCAAAAACATGCAGGACCACCTACAGGCCCGTCTGGTGTACAAATGCAACGAACCAACGCTGAATGATGAGGTTTCATCGTTGTTTGGCCAAGCCAAGATTGGGTTGAAATATGCGTTGTTCCGGGCTGGTCCGATGACCATGGCCGCAAGCCTTGCAACGGGTTTCATGAAAACCCGCGAAGATCTGGAAACGCCGGACATCCAATTCCATGTGCAGCCTCTGTCTGCGGAAAATCCAGGCAAGGGTGCGGATAAATTCTCGGCCTTTACCATGTCGGTGTGCCAGTTGCGCCCCGAGAGTAAGGGCGAAATTCGCATCACGTCCAAAGATCCGGGCATCTACCCCAAGATCATCCCGAACTATCTGTCGACCGAGACCGATTGTCAGACTGTTGTGGCGGGCGTCAACATCGCTCGTAACATCGCGCGCCATGCGCCGCTGACGTCCAAGATCTCGGAAGAGTTCCGCCCGCATGCGGACCTGCCGTTGGATGACTACGACGCCACGCTGGATTGGGCGCGCAACAACACCGCGTCGATCTATCACCCCACCGGAACCTGTAAAATGGGGCAAGGGGACGATGCGGTTGTGGACGCACAACTGCGCGTGCACGGCATCAAAGGTCTGCGGGTTGCGGATTGTTCGATCATGCCTGAAATCGTGTCGGGCAATACCAACGCACCGGCCATCATGATTGGCGAAAAAGCCAGTGATCTGATGCTGCAAGGGGTCTAACCCAGCCCGCGCATGCGATATGTGCGCCTGCACTTAACGACGCCAGCTTGTTCCCGAGCTGGCGTTTTTTTCGTTTTCTATCAATTAGATGGCGACTTGGTGTTGCTGGCAGACTGTCACGATATGAGGGCTGCGGAAAAATGTACTCTGTAGAAACGTTTTCTGAAATTAACCGTCTTGACCGGTCTCTTTGGGTTGTCTACCAAACCTTTACGCGGGGGAGTCCAGCTGCACGGACTGAGAGGCGAATAGGGGGAAACCCCGGTGTCGCGACCCTTTGAACCTGACCCAGTTGATACTGGCGTAGGAAGCTAGGCGCGCGACAGCCACGGGGCACGTACACCCCAAAAGCCACCGCGATGTCCGAACAGGGGAGGCCCCAAGTGGGCAGATGTACACCCCCTCGTTTCCCAGCCCGAACTCATCTGGTGTCTTTTTGAGTAGAAGGCTTGAGGAGCACCATTATGAATATGCCTACCCCTGATGCTGCGGCACAGATCACCACTGGCGGTCTGCCCGCATCGCGCAAGATCTATGTCAACGGCGAGCGTTTCCCCGACATCCGCGTGCCAATGCGCGAAATCTCGGTTCATCCCACCGCAGGCGAAGAGCCGCTGCCGGTTTATGACACTTCGGGCGTTTACACCGATCCAAGCGTTGAGACGGACATTAAGGCCGGTCTGGCGCAGCTGCGCCGCGAATGGATCCTGGCGCGCGGTGACGTGGAAGAATACGAAGGCCGTGAAATTCAGGACGCTGACAATGGCTTTGTGTCCGGCGAACGCCTGACACCGGAATTCCCGGTCAAACACAAGCCGCTGCGCTCCAAGGATGGCCAATCCGTTAGCCAATACGCCTATGCCAAACGCGGCATCATCACGCCTGAGATGGAATATATCGCCATCCGCGAAAACCAGCTGCGCGAAGCGGTCAAGGTAGAGCGCGACGGCAATGATTTTGGCGCCAACATTCCCGATTATGTAACCCCTGAATTTGTACGCGACGAGATCGCGGCGGGCCGCGCGATCATCCCTGCCAACATCAACCACCCCGAAATTGAACCGATGATCATCGGCCGCAATTTCCTGGTGAAGATCAACGCCAACATGGGCACGTCTGCCGTCACCTCTTCGATGGAAGAAGAAGTGGACAAGCTGGTCTGGGCGATCCGTTGGGGCGCGGACACCGTGATGGACCTGTCCACCGGTCGCAACATCCACAACACCCGCGAATGGATCGTGCGCAACAGCCCCGTTCCGATCGGCACCGTGCCAATCTATCAGGCGCTGGAAAAGGTAAACGGCATCGCCGAAGACCTGACATGGGACGTGTTCCGTGACACTTTGATTGAACAGGCCGAGCAGGGCGTCGACTATTTCACCATCCACGCGGGTGTGCGTTTGCACATGGTGCCGATGACCGCAGAACGTGTGACGGGCATTGTGTCGCGCGGTGGTTCGATCATGGCAAAATGGTGCCTGCATCATCACAAAGAATCCTTCCTGTATGAGCACTTCGAAGAGATCTGCGAGATCTGCAAGAAGTACGATGTGTCCTTCTCGCTTGGTGATGGTCTGCGCCCCGGTTCAATCGCCGACGCCAACGACGAAGCCCAGTTTGCTGAGCTGGAAACGCTGGGTGAATTGACCAAGATCGCGTGGAAACACGAGTGTCAGGTGATGATCGAAGGCCCGGGCCACGTCGCCATGCACAAGATCAAAGAGAACATGGACAAGCAGCTGGAGTGCTGCCACGAAGCGCCGTTCTACACGCTTGGCCCCCTCACAACAGATATTGCCCCCGGCTATGATCACATCACATCCGGCATTGGTGCCGCGATGATCGGTTGGTTTGGCTGTGCGATGCTGTGTTATGTGACACCCAAGGAGCACCTTGGCCTGCCGGACCGTGACGATGTGAAAACCGGTGTGATCACCTATAAGATCGCCGCCCACGCGGCCGATCTGGCCAAGGGTCTGCCCGGAGCGCAGCGTCGTGATGACGCGCTGAGCCGCGCACGGTTTGAATTCCGTTGGGAAGACCAGTTCAATCTGGCGCTCGACCCCGACACCGCACGGGATTACCACGACCAAACCCTGCCCAAAGAGGCGCACAAAGTGGCGCATTTCTGCTCTATGTGTGGTCCCAAGTTCTGCTCGATGCGGATTTCTCACGATATCCGGGCGGAGGCTCAGAAAGAGGGCATGGAAGCCATGGCGGCTAAATTCCGCGAAGGTGGCGAGCTGTATGTGCCCGCTGCCGAGGCGAGCGACACCACAAAACGCTAAACTATAGCATCAGAGAGGCCCATATGCTGGGCCTCTCTTTTCCGGATTGCGCTGTCCGGTGGGTTATATCCAGTTTGCAGAAAAATCCGATTGTGGTGGGCAAAATGGACATAACGAATTGACCTGATCGACAATTCACTGCTAGCAACGCCGCGATGGTGCTTGGGATCTGAGGATTCCAACACAGGGAAGACGGTGCGGCCCAAGGCCAATTCCGTGACTGCCCCCGCAACTGTAGGCGGTGAGCACCCCGAAAAAGCCACTGGTCCTCTGTGGGCTGGGAAGGTTCGGGCGTGTGATGATCCGTAAGTCAGGAGACCTGCCATCATAACTGAAATTTATGCCGGGCGGGGTGTCCTGGAGGGTGACTTATGATGGCATCATTCGGCCTAGGCCGCAGAGCTGACAGGTTTTATGTGCGCCCCGCACTGTTGGGGTGGGCGCGATGAGCCCTGTTGCATCGCATCGCATTACGGTCTGCTTGTCGTGTCGGGATAAGACATCCGATGACAATCCCGGATATGCGTTGATCTCACAATTGCGCGCGGCGCTTGTGACGGCTGGCGACACGATCCCCGAAGTGTTTGACGTCACCGGAGTGGCCTGCATGGCGGGTTGCACACGGCCCTGCACCGTTGCCTATCATGGCCATGACAAAGCAACCTATCTGTTTGGCGACATAGAACCGGGCAGCGATGTTGCGGATCTGGTCGCTTTTGCCCGCCAATATGCGTATTTGCACGATGGCTGGTGCTCGTCGGTGGATCGCCCCGGCAAGCTGCGCAAATCGACCCTGGCCCGTGTGCCTGCGTGTGTCGCAACGGTGGATGCGGTGCGTGAGGACGCGCCGTGAGCTGCGCCGAACTTAGGGTTGCGGGGGTCAGCTGGCGTCCATCCGCGGCGGCTCCTTTGGTGTTGCATCCCACCAGTTTCATTTTGCGTCCGGGGCGTATTCTGGGGGTTGTTGGTCCCAACGGGGCAGGGAAATCAACGCTGTTGCGCACGCTGTACCGGTTTCAGCGTCCCAGCGAAGGACAGGTGACCATTGACGGGCAGGACCTGTGGGATATGGCGCCGCGGGCGGCCGCCCGATGTGTGGCCGCTGTGTTGCAGGAACAACCGCATGATTTTGCCCTAACCGTGCGCGATATTGTGGTGCTGGGACGCCTGCCGCACCGGCAGGGGTTTTCGGCGCCGGGGCGCGCCTGCGCGGAGGTGGTTGAAACCGTGCTGCGTCGCACGCAGCTGACCGATCTGGCCGGGCGCCCTGTTGGCACGCTGTCGGGCGGGGAACGGCAGCGGGTCATGATGGCGCGCGCGCTGGCGCAAGCGCCGACATTGATGATTTTGGACGAACCCACCAACCATCTGGATATTCATCACCAGCTGGAACTGTTGCAGCTGGTGCGACAGCTAGAGACCACTGTGGTGATTTCGCTGCATGATCTGAACATGGCCGCGTCGTTTTGCGATGACATTCTGGTGTTGCAGCAGGGCCGGGCCATTGCCTTTGGCCCCCCCGAGGACGTGCTGACCGAAGACCTTGTTTCAGATGCATTCCGGGTGAAGGCGCAGCTGGAAACTTTGAGCCACAGCAACCTCAATCATTTCTCTTTTGAACTAAACTCCTGAAAGGCCCCTTCCATGAAATATCTTCCAATTGCGATGGCGTTGACCTGCGCAGCTGGTGTGGCCGCAGCAGAAACAACCGTGCAAAGCTGCAACCGCACCGTGACGTTTGACAGTGTCCCAAAGGCCGCCATTTCAAATGACGTGAACCTCACCGAAATGATGCTGGTTCTGGGTCTGACCGACCATATGGTGGGCTACACCGGGATTTCGGGGTGGAAGACGCTCAATGAAGAGATGCGCGCCGGCGTGGAGGCGTTGCCGGAGCTGTCGAGCAAATACCCTAGCAAAGAAGTGCTGATTGGCGCGGATGCTGATTTTTACTTTGCGGGCTGGAACTACGGCATGAAGGTCGGCGGCGAAGTCACTCCTGAAACGCTCGCGCCCTTTGGCATCGATGTCTACGAACTGACCGAAAGCTGCATTCATATTGGCGAAAAGGCCAAAGTGAGCATGGACGACATGTACGCTGACCTGCTGAACCTTGGTCAGATTTTTGACGTCGAAGCCAAAGCCCAAACGCTGGTGGATGGCTATAAGGCTGAGCTGGCCGCGTTTGTTGCGGATCTGGCGCCGCTGGACACGCCTGCACGTGTGTTTGTTTATGACAGCGGCGAAGATAAACCATTCACTGCAGGGCGTTATGCCATGCCGACAGCGTTGATCGAGGCCGCGGGTGGCCAGAACGTGTTGGACGATTTTGAGAAAAGCTGGGCGACCGTGGTCTGGGAAGAGGTGGTTGAACGCAACCCCGAAGTGATTGTGATTGTGAACTACGGCGATGTCACCGCGGCGCAAAAGCGCGAATTCATGATGTCGAACCCGGCTTTTGCCGATATCGACGCCGTGAAAAACGATCGTTTTGTGACGCTGGAGTATGTCGAAGCAACGCCGGGACCGCGTAACATCAACGCCATCAAAACCCTCGCGACTGCCTTTCGGAGCGAATAATCTATGACCACCGAAACCGCCAAATATCGTCCCGCCCCCCGCCGTCTGCGTCGTCTTGCGCATGTGGCTTTTGGGCTGGTTGTGTTGGCGGTTTCGATCACCTTTGCCGTCGGCGTTGGTGCAATTCCCATCCCGGCTGATACCGTCTGGGGGGTGATTTTGAACAAGATCGCGCCAGATTGGGTTGAAGTGACCTGGTCGCGCGGGAGAGAGGCCATTGTGTGGGATATCCGGTTCCCGCGTGCGCTATTGGCGTTGATGGTGGGCGCAGGACTGGCGGCTGTGGGGGCTTCGCTTCAGGCGGTTACGCGCAATCCGCTTGCCGATCCGCATTTGTTGGGCATTTCGTCTGGCGGCGCTTTTGGTGCGATTTTGGCCCTGTTGCACACCGGATTGTTTCTGGGACTGTTGACGGTGCCTGCGCTGGCGTTTCTGGGTGCGCTTGCGGCGACCGCTGTGGTTCTTATGGTGTCCAATTTTACCACCGCCACCAGCGCAGACCGGTTGGTCCTGACGGGTGTTGCGGTGTCGTTTATCATAATGGCCGGGGCCAATATGTTGATCTTTCTCGGCGATCCGCGCGCGACCCACACGGTGGTGTTCTGGATGTTGGGGGGATTGGGATTGGCGCAATGGTCGCATCTGATCTATCCGCTGGTGATCCTTGTGCCGACACTGGCCTGGATGTTTCTACGTTCCAGTGACCTAAATGCGATGACCATCGGTGACGAAACTGCCGCCACGTTGGGATTGGATGTGAACCGGTTCCGTCTGACGACCTTTGTGGTTGGGGCGCTTATCACCGGTGTGATGGTGGCTTTTTCCGGGATGATCGGATTTGTCGGGCTGATGGTGCCGCATATTGCGCGGCTGTTGGTCGGAGGGGACTATCGCAGGCTGATCCCTGTCTCAGCCTTTTTGGGCGGCGTGTTTGTGCTGTGGGCTGATGTCATCGCCCGCACGCTGATGGCGCCCGAGGACATGCCAATTGGCATTGTCACCGGTTTGATTGGCGGCTGTTTCTTTGTCTGGTTGTTAAAACGACGCTGACTGAATTGTTGTGCGTGATCCGGGCATTGCGGCCGGCGTGCGGCTGACAGGTTATTCTGAGCCTTTTGAATGTGCATGCGTGATCATCCGACGGGCAGGGTTGCGGGATCCCGCAGCTTTTTTGCGCGATTGCCAGTTCCGGTTTACGTCCAAATGACGGACGGTGGTGCTCCAAATCCCGGTTGTGCAAGGTGGCGACGGGTAAACGTGGGTGGCGAAGATGATGACGACAATTCAGTGGATCGCGTTGGACTGGGGAACAACCAACCTAAGTGCCTATGCGATTGGCGAAAACAGCGAGATACTGGACAGTATCCACAGCGACAAGGGCATGGCGGCGTTGACGCCTGAGGAATTCGAGCCAGTGTTGCTTGAAGTTGTTGGAAATTGGCTGCGGACGGATCGTGTCACTCCGGTTATCGCCTGTGGTATGGTGGGCGCCCAACAAGGCTGGATGGAGGCACCGTATTCGGAGACGCCCTGTATGCCGGTCGCGTCGGAAACTGCCGTCTCAGTGGCAACAAAAGACCCGCGCATTTCGGTTCAGATCGTGCCCGGAGTTTGCCAGCGTACGCCCGAAGATGTCATGCGCGGCGAAGAGACACAGATCGCGGGATATTTGGCCCATGACCCCAGATTCAACGGCATGTTTTGTCTGCCGGGCACCCATTCCAAATGGGTTCGCGTGGAGAACGGCAAAATCCAAAGCTTCACGACGTTTATGACCGGTGAGATGTTTGGGCTGTTGTCGAAACACTCGGTTTTGCGGTTTTGCACCAACACTAAGGGATGGGATGATGCGGCCTATCTGGACGCCGTCGACGTTGCCATGCTCGATCCCGGCGGATTGACCGGTAAATTGTTCAGCCTGCGCCCGCAGTCGCTGCTGAGCAAAACGCCAGATGATGTTTTGAAATCGAAACTGTCCGGTCTTTTGATCGGAACAGAATTGGCCGCCACGCGTGAGCATTGGATCAACAAAGACATCGTCATTATTGGCGATCGTGAAAACGCCCGCCTGTATCAGACGGCTTTGGCCTCCTGCGGGACAAATCCGCTCATCTTTGATGGGGCGAAAGCGATCATTGAAGGCCTGCGTCCGATTGCGAAACTTCCTCAACGCGTGGCTGAACTGGCTTGAGTTAGATTTTCGCTAAAAAGGCAAGAGGTTAAGTTGAAACAGAAGACGGATTATGCTCAACTATCGACACCCGAGAAGGGGGTGTCTGCCCGAATGCCGAATGCTGCGGAAGCTCTGGATTGCTATCTGTCGATCGCTCAGGCCATTGCAGGCCCGACCGATTATGAACTTGTGCTTGAGAACTTTGCCAATCGTCTGCGGGCCCTGATTGCGCATGATCATTTGGATATTGTGCTGCTGTATCCGTCCGGGACGCAGATTTGCTACGAAGCCCGGATGCACACGTCGTGGAGCCACACGCAAAACCCCGCCAAACCAACAGAAACAAGCCCAATTCGGGCTGTTTTGCGGGGGGATTTGCCCTATCTGCTGACCGATGATGCCTGGACGGATCCACGGTTTCATTTTGAGGGGGCCGACAGTCAGCCCATTTTTGAAGCGGATTTGCACAGCCGTATTGTTGTCCCTCTGCGGGTGCAGGGCGCGCTGATTGGTTCATTGGCGATCTCCAGCCACACGAAAAATTTCTACAATGAGGAATTGGTCGTTCTGGCACAGGGGGCTGCGGATCTGGTCTCGGCCTATCTGTTTGCGTTGGAGCGCGGCAAAGAGGCCAAGGATTCTGCCATTGCGGAACTGGAAGCGACCGGCCGCGAGCGCACGCTGCGGATTGGGGCGTTGCGTCTGACCGAAGGCATGGAGCGGGAACGCCAACGGTTGGGGATGGATTTACACGACCAGACTTTGGCAGATCTTGCACGTATTCGGCGGCGTATGTCGCGGATAGAAGGGGGGTCGCCGGCCGCCTCAAAAGAACTGTCTGCGATACAGGATGAACTGGATCATTGTCTTGATGAAGTCCGGGGGATCGTTGAAGATATGAAACCCGGTGTCTTGCAGCTGTTTGGGTTTAGTGAGGCCGTCGAGGCGCATTTGCAGCGTTGTTTGAAAAACATGCGTCGCCCCATGGCGATGAATGTCGATGATGCGTCAGACGGTCAGATGGACCAGTTGCAGGATGCGGTGCGCACGGCGATGTATCGCATCGTGCAAGAGGCGGTGAACAACGCGCTTAAACATGCGGAATGCAGTCAAATTAATGTGCGTATTGAACCGGTTGGCACCGATATCAGCGTGACCATCGATGACAATGGAACAGGCATTGAAGACGCTGATTTGCATTCCCAAAGCGGCATCAGTAACATCAAAACGCGCGCCGACCTGATCTCGGCGCAGGTTCAATTCGAACGGCTTAAAAACCCTAATGGGACACGGGTTCGGATTTGTGTTCCTTTCTCAACCGGCGACGTCACGAGCGCCTCCGTTTGATCCCATCACGCAGGACAATTTATGCGCCTTTTGATCGCCGAAGATGACAAGCTACATCGCTCTTTTCTAGAGGCCGTGGCACGAAATACCCTGCCAGATTTGGACGAGTTGACCATTACCGGTGACGGCGCAGATACTATTGCTGCGTTTGAAACCGAAGAGTATGATTCCGTGATCTTGGATCTGCAAATGCCCAAAGTGACGGGTGTCGAAGTGGCCAAATACATTTGGGCGCGGAAACCAAACACTAAAATCTTGTTTTGGACGAACTACACCGAAGAGGCGTATATTCGCGGCATTACAAAAATTGTGCCCGGCGCTGCCGTGTACGGCTATATCCTGAAATCCGCCCCCGAAGAGCAGCTGAAGCTTGCCTTGCAAGGGGTTTTTGTGGCCGAACAATGTGTGATTGACCGCGAAGTCCGGGGGGTTCAGCAGCGGGCCGAGGACCGGTTGTCGGGATTGAGTGAGCTGGAATACGAGGCATTGGTGGATTTGTGTCTGGGGCTGACGGACAAAACCATCGCAGCCCGCCGAAACGTGTCTTTGCGTGGGGCACAAAGCCGTTTGCAGCATCTGTATCAAAAGCTGGGATTGGATAAGGCCGATATTCCACTGGGCGTGTGGGGGCCAAGTTTTAACTCGCGGACACGTGCGATCTCGCTTGCGTTGTCACAGGGTATTTTGAATGCGGACGCTCTGCGCCGTGAAGAAGAAGACTTGCAGCGTTGGCTGCGTGACAATCTGGTATAAGCACTTAAATTCAATATCTTACATTCTGCGCGGGCAAGCTTTCATGGCACAGCTGATGCCAGCGGACCCCCTGTGAAAGCGGCCACGGACGATGTGACCCCAGAGGGTCCATTTTGCGCTGAGTTGCCCACCGCTGACATCCTGATCGTGGCCCCTTTTGCGTCCTACCCGCCTATGGAGGCCCGCCGTCACACCAGATGCGCGGCGTCAGTCCCATGACGGTGTGCGCGTCAATTTAACTCTGCCAATAGCCACGACCGCCCTTTGATTGGGGAGGGCGACATGTGTGCGAGACCCAGAATTTTGAACATTGAGCGCGGCCTCCGCACCCCTGGTGGCGCCTGCGGTGGTGCGCGTTTCAGATCTTCACTTGCATATATAAAAATTACTTGCTTAATTGAAAGTGGGGCAGGCAACAATTGAGTTTAGTAAAGTCCGCGGAGCACATGTTCGCGGTTGATCTATTTGTGGAGGAGTTCAGATCATGAAAAGAATTTTCGGGGCGGCGCTGGTCGGCGCAATGATGACAGCAAACGCCGTCTATGCGGAAATTACCATCGGCCTTTCTGTAGACCAATTGTTTGAAAGCCGGGTGGCGGTGAACAACGGCATCAAAGCCGAAGCGTCAGATCGTGGATACGCTCTTGTTGAAGTGGTCGCGGACGGCGATGCGCAGCAGCAGAATGCGCAGATCCAATCGCTGATTGCACGCGGCGTGGACGCCATTCTGGTGTGTGCGGTGGATCAGAACACGATCGAGCGGGCGTTGTTGGCGGCGAAACGGGCCGGTATTCCAGTTGTTGCGTATGATCGTGACCTGCCGGACAGCCGCGTGGTGCAGGCCTTTGTGGGGCCAGACAGCCTGATCGATGGTCGACTGGCGGGCGAATATACGGCGCAGGCATTGGCGACGAAAGGTGGCCAGATTACCATTGTGGAGCTGATCGGGGCATTGAACGATCAAAACGGTATCGACCGCTCCAAAGGGTTTCGTGAAGGCATCGCCACGCTTGAAAACGTGACCCTGATCGAAGTTCCAACAGATTGGGATTCTGCGCGGGCATTGTCTGGAACTCAGAACGCGTTTCAGGCCAACCCGGATGTCTCTGCGGTTTTTGCGGCAACGGATACACATATCCCAGCTGTTGAAACAGTTCTGGCTGACCTTGGAAAACTAGCGCCGATAGGCAACGATGATCATGTGGTCATCACAGGTGTGAACGGATCTAAGGACGGGTATCAGGCCGTTCTGTCGGGCACGGCGGATGCCTTTGTGGTGATGGGCACCGAAGCAACGGGACGCAAAGCCGTCGATCTGGCGGCGCAGATCCTGGCCGGTGAAACCGTTGAACGTCTGAATTACGTCGGCGGAAATCTATATACCGCGAACGACGCCGAAGCCAACAAAGCAAAAATCTGGGGCGCTCCAAAGTAAGCGATCTAGTCTAGCAATGCGCCAGCGCCTGGCGCATTGCCGTTCTTTAAAGGTATGAACCGTGCAGTCGTCTCTGAGATTTTTAAAATCCTACCCAGCCTTGCAGATCGTCGCCGTGCTATTGGTCGGGTTTTCACTTTTGTCGCCCTATTTTCTGACCACAGGCAATTTCGAAGCCATGTTGGGGGTCAATGCGGTCGTATTGATCGCGGCAATTGGGATGACGGTGGTGTTTCTGGCGGGCGGAATTGACCTGTCCATTTCAACGGTCATCAGCGCCAGCGCGGTGATTGCAGGGCTGGTCATGGCACAAAGCGATAGCGTTGTGGCAGGCGCGGTCACGGCGGTGGTCGTGGGCCTGTTGTTTGGCGCGCTCAACGGGGTGCTGATTGGCTATTGCCGGCTGACACCCTTCATTACCACCATGGCTACACAGTTGATTGCCCGCGGCATCGCGTTTGTGCTCAGTCAGGGCATCGCCGTGAAGGGCACGCCGTATTGGATGCTGGATTTTGGGTTTATGGTCTGGCTTGGCATCCCTGCGGTGACGTTGGTGGCATTGGGGGTGGTGATCGCGTCGGGCGTCGCCATGTCCCAAACCGACTGGGGGCGCCATATTATGCTGGTGGGATCAAACGCCGAAGCGGCGCGACACGCGGGCATCAATACGCGGTTTATTGACTTCAGTGTGTACCTGTTCGCCGGTGCTATGGCGGGGGTGGCGGGTTTCATTTCTATCGCAAATCTTGGAAACGCGATTCCGGGCGTGGGGGACACGCTTTTGTTGATGATTATCGGGGCTGTGGTGCTGGGTGGCACCGGAATGACTGGCGGCGAAGGTTCGGTGGAGCGCACGCTATTGGGGGTCGCAATTCTGGCGATTTTGACAAATGGGCTGAACCTTTTGGGGATCCCATTTTATGACCAGCTGATCATTCAGGGGGTTCTGATTTTTCTGGGGACGTGGTTGGCGATGCGACTTGGCTCTACGAGGAGCACATGATGCAACATCAATGCGTGAAACCCGTAATTTCGGTGCGCGGTTTGAAGAAAGCCTTTGCGGGAAAGGTCGTTGTGAATGGTGTCGAGTTTGATCTTCATCCGGGGGAAGCGCTTGCACTTGTCGGGGAAAACGGGGCTGGGAAATCGACCACAAAGAATATGCTATGTGGTTTACTGACCCCCAGCGACGGCGAGATCCTGGTGGACGCGAAACCCGTCGAACGGATCAATGCTGTCGCACATGGGGTTTCGGCGGTGCATCAGGAACTGTCCCTGTTTGGGTCTTTGACCGTGGCTGAAAACATCTGCGTGTCCGATTTGCCCGGCACGCCTGCGCGGGTTGACTGGCACGCCGCGGAAAAAATCGCACGGGAACAGATTGATTTTCTGGGCATTGAAATTGACCCGCGTGCCTTGATTGAAACGCTTGGGGCGGGAAAGCAACAGGTTGTGGAGATCGCCAAGGCGCTTGTTCACGCAAATAAAGTCTTGATCCTCGACGAGCCCACGACTTCGTTGACCGCGGTCGAACGCGAGAAGCTGTTTCATATCATTGATAAGCTCAAAGAACGTGGTTTGGGGATCATCTTCATCTCCCACTTTATGGAAGAGATCTACCGTGTGTGTGACAGTTTTCTTGTGCTGCGTGATGGCCAGCAGGTCGGGCAGGGGCGTTTGGTAGATGTGCCGCAGCGCGCCTTGGAAGAGATGATGGTGGGGCGGACGCTCAAAGACGCGCAGGTGGATTTGGCTGATCCGACCGAGACGCCCATGCTGGAGGTGCGCGGCTTATCCTCAGCAGATTTCAAGGATATCAGTTTTACCGTTCATCGCGGTGAAATACTGGGCTTGTCAGGTCTTATGGGCGCGGGGCGGACTGAGGTTACAGAGGCAATTTTTGGCCTGCGGCGCGCAACCGGGGAGGTGCGGATTGGGGGTGATTTGGTCACGGAGCGTTCGGTGGCTGCCATGATGGCGCGAGGGCTGTGCTATATCACCGAAGATCGTAGGTCCAATGGGCTGTTTTTGAACCGGCCGGTGCGTGAAAACCTGTCGGCAGCAGCGATTGGCGCGTTTGTGACCAGACGGTTTGCCGGGCTGGGTTTCAAAGGCGAGCGCCGCACAGCGGCGCAGGTCGTCGACAAAATGAATGTTGCGGTTCCACATATAGAAAACAACGTCAGTGATCTGTCTGGTGGCAATCAGCAAAAAGTTCTGTTGGGGCGTTGGCTGGCAATGGACCCCGACATCCTGATCTTTGACGAGCCAACCAAAGGCGTCGACATCGGGGCAAAGTTCGATATTCACGCCGCAATTGCCGATCTTGCACGCATGGGAAAAACCGTTGTGATCGTTTCGTCTGACCTGCCGGAACTCATGCACACCACTCATCGCATGTTGGTCATGCGCAAGGGGCGTTTGGTCGGAGCGTTCAAACGCCCAGATTATGACGCTGTGAAGATTATATCGCTGGCTGCAAGCGCGACAGGGGAACATGAGCAATGATCCAAACCCTCAGGACCCTAATGTCACGTCAAAAATGGGTGGCCATCGCGATCGCAACCGTCGTTCTGGCGGGCGTGCTGTCGAGCGTCTCGCCTGTTTTCCTGACTTTTTCTAATTTTCAGGCCATTCTGGTGCAATCCAGTGTGACAGCGATCATGGCGATTGGGATGACGTTTATCATCCTCACGGCAGGGATCGATATTTCCGTGGGGGCGATTTTGTTTGTGTCTTCGGCGCTATTTGCACAGCTCTACATGGACACCGAAAGCTATCCGCTGGCGTTCACCGCCACCTTGACCTGTGCCACGCTCTTGGGGGCCTTAAACGGAGTGCTGGTGGTAAAGTTTAAGATTTCACCTCTGATCACCACTTTGGCGACCTATTCCATTTACCGGGGTGCGGCGATCCATTTGACCGGGGCGCAGAATATCCCGGTGCCCCGTGAGATGGGTTTCTGGGGAAATGGCAGGGTGTTTGGCATCCCGGTGCCAATTTTGATCCTAATCGCGGTCCTGATCGTCGGTATCTATGTGTTAAGCCGCACGCGGTTGGGGGTGTATACGCGGGCGATTGGCAATTCTGAACGCTCTGCCAAAGAAACAAATTTGCCCGTAAACAAGGTATTGATCCTCGTCTATGGTTTCAGCGGTCTGGTGACCGGCATCGCGGCGTTGATCTTGTTGGCGCGGGTCGGCGGGTTACAGTCAGGTATTGGGATCGGCATCGAATTCAGCGTAATTGCCGCTGTTATTCTGGGGGGCACCAAGCTGACGGGGGGATCGGGGACGGTTTTGGGATCTGTCATTGGTGCGGTGTTTCTGGTGCTGATTGATAACGGTCTGAACCTGCTGAATGCCTCGCCGTATATCTATGACATTGTGCGGGGCGCTGTGTTGTTGGCTGCGGTGACGATTGATCGCTATTCGGCGGTGCGGCAACGGGCGGCGCTGGAGGCGCAGCGTGCACAGCGCATTGAGCTGGATGCACCATCTGCGGCACGATCCGAAATAGGTATGGAGGTCCGCCGCGTGTCGCAGACGTAGCGACGGCGCCTATTGCGGCGAGGCGCCGTCTGGTGCGCGCTGTTGCGTCCAAGATTGACCCCGGGCGACGTATGACGTGGCACGGGATCGCGCCAAAATTAGAATTTTTGATAGACGGTGCGTTTTTGCAGGTAGCCTTCGACGCCGTGCATGCCGTCTTCGCCGCCTACGCCGCTTAGTTTGTGGCCGTTGTGATAGCCTTGGATGTAGCCCACGATGCCTGAGTTCAAAAAGATTGTACCCGTTTCCAAACGCTGGATCGCGTCCATGTAGACAGAAGGATTTTGCGTCCATAGATAAGCGGACAATCCATCGGGGCGATTGTTGGCGATGCTCAGGGCGTGTTCATAGTCCTTGACCCGCACGATGGGCAGAACCGGGCCAAAGATTTCTGACTGAACAGCCGCAGTTTCTGGGGTCGCATCCACAAGAACGGTAGGTTCATACCAATTGCCAGATTGGAACTGCGGGTCCGACGGGCGCTTGCCACCAAGTGCGATTTTGGCACCCCCTGCGACAGAGTCCGCGACGATTTTTTCAACACGCTCCAGAGCACCCGAGGTCGTGATCGGCCCCATGCCGCCATTGGTGGCGGGATCCCCCAGCTGAACCTTGGCCGCACGTTTCAATAGTTTTTGGGTGAATTCGTCTGCAATAGACTCTTCGACCAGAACAGTTTCGTTGCAGATACACACCTGCCCGGCGTTGGCAAACCGTGCGATCACGGCGGCGTCGACTGCGGCATCGATATCGGCATCTTTCAGGACGATAAACGGCGCGCTTCCGCCCAATTCAAGCGAAAGCGCTGTGATGTTTCTGGCTGATGCTTCGGCAACCATCTGACCGGCGCGGATGGATCCGGTGAGGGTGATCAGGCGCACAGTTGGGCTTTGGGTCAGCGGCGCGCCGACTTCGGCACCTGTGCCGGTCAGCATGTTGATCACACCGGCAGGCACACCGGCCTCTTTCACTATTCGGCAAAAGACAGAGGCTGTGACTGGCGTCGCCTCATGCGGTTTGATGATCATCGTGTTGCCGGTCACCAGTGCGGGCCCCACTTTGCGACCGATCAGTGCCAGAGGATAGTTATAGGCCATCAGACCCAAGGTGACCCCATACGGGACCTTATAGATAAACAGCTGCTCGCGTGGGTTGTCTGAGGGCAGGATATCACCGCGCAGACGGCGGGCGGCCTCCGCCGAATATGTCAAATAACGTATGGTATCAGTAACTTCAGCCTCCGCTTCTGCGCGGGGTTTGCCTTGTTCTTTGATCAGCAGCTCTTCGAGCAGGGCGCGCTCTTTTTCGAGGCCTTCGGCGATGGCATGGATATGCTGGGCGCGTTCAATGGGAGGAAGCTGCGCCCAGGACTTTTGGGCCGTTTGAGAGCTGAGCAGGGCGCGGGCTACATCATCGGAGGTGCAGGCCGGGACTGTGGCCCATTGTTTGCCATTGGCGGGATCCACAACCGACATCCGCGCACCATTTGAAGCGTCGATGAATTCATTGTTAATAAAACACTGATAGTACATTTGAAGGGATCCTTTGGTGATCGTGACCAAGGCCATGCGCTGCGAGATCTTCGATGATCAGATAGAGGCGGGCCTGCGCGTTTTCTGTGCCTCACGGGGTGGGGTGCTTTGCCACGGTTTTGAGTTTGTGTTTGCGAAAGAGTTTCGTAGAGCCTGCCTATTACAGATCTCCGAGGACCATCTGCGCCCCTCTATGACCTATCATCATGGCAGCGGCATTGGTGTTGCCGGCGGGAATTTCCGGCGCGGCGGACATGTCGCAGACCCGCAGGCCGGTGACGCCGCGCACGCGCATTCGGGCATCCAAAACGGCCATCTTATCGCCGTCGGCCCCCATTTTGGCGGTGCAGGCCGGGTGGTAATTGGTTTTGACGAACTTGCGGCAGTGCTCTTTCAGCGCGTCATCGCTGAATTTCTCTGGGGCGGGGGCGACGATCTCTTGAACGCGACGGGCTAGGGGCTGGGTTTCCATGGTTCGGCGGAAATAGCGCAGGCCCGTGATCATGGCCTCAAGGTCCCGTTCATCCTTTAAAAAGTTTGGAGACACCAAAGGCATGTCATCCGGGTTGTTGGACGACAGTTTCACGTCTCCCCGCGATTGCGGTTTTAGCAAAACGATCTGAATGGAGACCCCATACCCATCGCCAATTTGTTTTAGCGTGGCATCGTCCAGATACATGATCGGGATGCAATAGGCTTCGTGGGTCGGGGGGGCATCTGGGTTGGTTGGATTCACAAAGGCGGCCGCCTCCAGCCCGGTGGTTGTGATTTTGCCGCGTTTGAAGAGTTTGAATTCGATCCCGTTGCGGATCATGTTCCATCCGCGATCTTGTCCCCAATACCCATACTTACCATTGGCCCGCGCAACGATGGACACATCAGGATGGTCCTGTAGATTTTGCCCAACCCCCGGAAGGTCTGCGATCACATCAATGCCGTGTTTTTTGAGATGTTCAGCCGGGCCAATCCCGGACAACATCAGGAGTTGCGGCGTAATCAGGGCACCCGCCGACAGGATGACTTCGCCCTTTGTGTGCACGGTTTTCAGAGCGCCAGATTTGTCTTTGTATTCAACACCGATGGCGCGACCCTCGTGAAAAAGGATCCGCTGCACGCGAGCGTTCAGCCGGACGGTCAATCGTTTGTCTTTGGCGCGCATCAGGGGTTCTATAAACGCAGAGGCTGCTGAGATCCGTTGCCCTTGATTGTAGGTGAACTGAAAATACCCGGTGCCGCGCTGATTTTGGCCGTTGAAATCTGGATTGAACGGTTCGCCCTGCGCCTGAAGCGCCTGTACGAACCACCGCGCCATATCGTCGATATACCCCGGATCTGAGACCGTCAATTTACCGTCCGCTCCGTGCAGGTCGTTGTTGAACGTGCGGTTGCCTTCGAGGTGCATGAAATTCGTCAGCACATCTTTCCAGGCCCAGCTGACCGCATCATTGTTGCCGCGTAGAATTTCATTCCATTCGTCATAGTCGGCGGGGCGACCCCGCACATAGGCTTGTCCATTCACCGAAGACCCGCCCCCCAAAACATTCCCTTGTGGAATATCAGCAGTGCGCCCGCCCAGATGCTGTTGCGGCACGGATCTATGCGTTTTGAAAAATTTTGAGCCGTTCTTTAGCAATTTAAACACGCCCGGTGGCATGTCCAGCAATGGGTGTCGGTGGTGATGTCCGGCCTCTAGCAGTAAAACGTTTTTGTTGCCTGCCTCCACCAGATGAGACGTGGCGACGCAGCCTGCGGATCCACCTCCTATTACGATGTGATCATACGTTTCGGTCATATTCCTCCCTGCTTTGCCCGGTTACCCGTGCAAAATAATCTTGCCAAAGGCGCCCCCTGAGGCCATCAGTTTCAAGGCCTGATCCGTTTGGTGCAACGGAAAACTTGCCGCCGTGAGGGCATCGAAATCGATGGTCTTCGCTTCGATCAGTTGTACCGCGTCTTCAAATTCCCGATTGAACTGAAAGGAGCCAACCACGTTGATCTCTTTCAGCATGATGAGGTTCAAAAGAACCTCAGCCGCACCCATCTGGATGTTGCTCAGGATTGAAATTGTGCCTTTTCTTCGCACCGCTTTCAGAGCGGTATTGAACGCAGGAATGGCGCCACTGGCTTCGACCACGACGTCAAATTGCCCGTCTATCTCTTGGTCCTCAATACGGTCGGCAATTTTGCCATTCTCAGCGCCAATTTTCCGCGCAAGTTCAACCGCTTTGGGGCGGAGATCAATGGCGGTTACATGGGCCCCGCGCGCCACAGCCCCGGCGATGGCCAATAGTCCCATCGGGCCGCACCCGGTCACCAGAACCTTGTGACCCGCGGCGACACGACCTTTGTTTAAGGCGTGTAGGGCGCAGGCCAGGGGTTCGGCGAATGTCAGATGTTTGGGATCCACGGCCTTGCTCACCGTGCGGCAACAGCGCGCGGGATGATCAATGATCTCGCGAAAAAAGCCATCAAGATGCGGCACAGTTGTGGCGGATCCGGGGAACTTTTTTTGGATGCACAGGTTTTCTTCGCCCTGAACGCAGGCCGGACATTCCTGACAGTTCATGATCGGGTTCAGCGCGACCAACTGGCCTTGTGTCAGGGTGCTGCCATTTGGATCGACCACATAGGCGCAGGCCTCATGGCCTAAGGTCACCGGATTGTTCAAAACGAAAATGCCGTTCGCGAAATGCGAATAGTAATGCAGGTCGGTCCCGCACAAAGACGCCACCGCAAGACGCAAGCGGGCATGACCGCGTGGGATGTCTGCTGATGTGGTCTGACTGGCAACCGTGATTGCCTTGGCCCCGGTCAGTTTGGTTTCGATAAGCGACATTCCATATTTCCCTAAAATCCAACCGCATATCCGCCATCAACCGGTAGGTTGACGCCATTCACATAGGCCGCCTGATCAGAGGCGAGATAAAAGATTGAGTTCGCGACATCTTTTGCAGAGCCCAAAGCGCGGGTCGGAATGCGGCCTTCGATCTTTTCACGGCGCACTGGGTCCTTGGCCAGAATTTCGCGGGTCATATCGGTGATGATGAAACCGGGGCTGACAGCGTTACAGCGGATGCCAAACTGGGCCGCATCCACGGCCACAGACCGTGTCAGACCTAGGACCGCGGTTTTTGCGGTGACGTAAGCGGCGGAGGAGGGCAGGGCCATGATGGCACCCATCGAGGCCACATTCACAATCGCGCCGCCAGTGTCTTGATGCAGGCGCACATAGGCGCCACAGGCGGAAAACATGGCCCGCACGTTGATGTTTAGCACATGATCCAGCTCTTCTGGTTTGACCTCCCACATGGGCTTGCGCAGATGCACCCCGGCGTTGTTGACCAAAGCGGCGATTGGCCCGTGGTCTTTGTGGATTTTGTCGATGAAGCTGGCGTCTCGATCTGCGGCGACATCACATTCGACAAAATGCGCCTGACCTTTGAGATCATCAAAACCCCCACGGCTGCGCGCGACAACATAGACGTCGTAGCCGGCGTCTATGAAACGCTGAGACTGGCTGAACCCCAATCCTTTGTTCCCTCCGGTGATAACTGCGATGGGCATCTAAATGTCCTTTTTTGCATAGTGTTGGAACATGGTGTTCATCTGGCTGAGGAAGGTTTCAGCCGGAATGCCTCTTCGGAAGAAACCGGGGAAAGCCTCGCAGATGTCATCGACAAACTCAAGAAACCAAACGTCCCTTGGGCGTGTCCACGCGTTATTCATCGTGTGAAACCCACCTTTGAAAAACCCTGCAACATCTGGGTTTTCGCCTTGGTCGATCCAGGTGTGTCGGTTGGCCGGTTGGCCGTTGTTTTCTAGGTAAATCCCCGATTGCACCGGGGCAGAGGTGATCCATTTGGCAAATGCTTTGGCCGCCTCGGGGTGTTTGGATTGTGCTGACACCCCAATACCTGCGCCCCCTAAAATGCCGCGCGGCAGGCTGTATCCGTCACATAATGGCAGATCAAAATACGAAATTTGATGGTCCCGAAAGTTCGGACGCGTGTAGTTTACATAGCCAAACAAACAGGGCGAACAGCCGAAATCGTTGCGTGTGCTCATGGTTTCGAGAACCGCAATCGGGTTCATGTCGAGCTGTTCGTCGGGGCCAAGATTATATAACGCGCGCAAGATCGAAAGCGCGTAGGTCCCATTGGCATCCGTGACAAATTTTTCGGGGCTGAACGGCAGCGTTTCTTCCCCACGCCCGGCCACAAGCGTCATGAACATATCAAAGGCGTCGACCGGCAGCAAAGGCGTTAAGGGGCGGAATTGTGGCGCGTCATCGGTCAGAAACTGTTCCCAGCGTTGTGGCCGCGGCGTTTGCAAATCAGGGCGATAGGCCGCCATCTGGCAGGCGGCATCTATCGCATAGGCCCACACCTGACCCTTCCAGATGTAGCTTTCGGCGGATCCGCCGATCGAGGCCTGCGCATCGATCTGAGTGTCCAGCGGCAGCAACGCACCAGTGTCTGCGATCTGCCCGACATGCGGATGATCCAGAACGATGAAATCATATTCCTCGGCAAGATCCTGAATGGAGGCATCCGCAAAGGCCTGTAACGAGCGTTTGTCCCACGAAATATGCACGCCCGTCGTATCTGCATAGGCGCGCGATGCGGCAACAACCGGATCAAATCCACGTGGGTGGTCCCATGTCATGCCCTGCAAGTTCATATTTCGCCCCCCAATTTGGCCTGCCTGTCAGTAGTGGCATGGAGCGGATTTGCATTTCAAGTATAAAATTAATTTTGAAATATGAAAAACGTCGTGTTACCAAAAGTTGCGTCGAAACCTCATTCATTCCGAATCAAAACCCCGAAATCATGTGTGGGTGTTCAATTTTCGACGGTGGAGGAACACTATGACTATTCAGTTTGGCCGTACCTGCTGTCTTGTTGCTGCAACTGCGGCTTTTGCGTTGATGCCTATGCTGGCCGTCGCGCAGGATTACACATTCCGTCTTGCCCATGTCACATCTGACAAAGAGCCCCTGCATCAGGCGATGCAGGAGTTTGTGAAAAACGTCGAAGACCGTACCGAAGGCCGGGTTGCGATCCAGATCTTTGCCAACGCGCAACTGGGCTCTAACCCTGAGGTCTTCGAACAGGTGCGTGCAGGCGCGCCGATCATCACAATTTCTGATCCCGGCTATCTGAGCGATTTTGTCGCGGATTTTGGCGTATTAGGGGGGCCATATCTGATGGAGGACCCCCGTGATTTCGAAAAAATCATTGAGTCCGATCTCTATGCGGGCATGAAGGACACGCTGCGCGATGATGCGGGCCTGGAGCTTTTGGCGCTGAACTGGCTGTTTGGGTCGCGCCATATGTTGTCTGACAAAACTATCAGCACCCCGGATGAAATTGCAGGCATGACCTTTCGCACACCGCCAAACATCATGTGGGTCGAAACGTTCAACGCCATGGGGGCCCGCCCAACCCAAGTCGCCTGGAGTGAAGTGTATTCGGCGCTGTCTGCGGGCGTCGTCGAAGGGGCCGAAGCACCGCTGCCCTCTATCTATGGCGGAAAGCTGCATGAAACCAAAAAGACCATTTCGCTGACCGGCCACTTTAAAGGTTTCACAGGTCTGATGATGAATTCCGATGTGTTTGCGTCCATGCCACAAGATATTCAGGACGTGATCAACGATGAAGCCATAAAAACCGGCGCGTTCATGACCGATTTGATGTTGAGCAGCCAAGAGGAATGGATCGCCAAATTGGAAGCCGAGGGCGTGACATTTAATCGGGATGTGGATGTTGCGGCGTTCCAAGCCGCAACAGCTGATGTGTATTCCAAATTCCCAGACTGGTCTGACGGTCTGTACAGCAACGTGCGCGCCATTCTGGACAACTGATACCAGCCCCGCGCGCCAGAGATGCGTCTGGCGGGCGGGGACTGAGGGTGGGAGAAATATTGATGGTGGCACTTGGCCGTTGGATTAGACATGCGGAGACGTTTGTTTCGTTTTCGGCGCTGTCCATTTTGGTGTTGTCCGTTCTGTGGGGCGTGTTGACGCGCTATGTCACGGAGCGCCCAGCGGTCTGGACCACTGAATTGTCGGGCATTTTGTTCACTTGGGTGGTCTTCATCGGCGCAATGACGGCGCTGCGCGACGGTCGGCACATTCGCGTGACGCTGTTGGTCGATTGTCTGCCCCGCCGCCTTCAGTTCATCGTTTTGAAAATCGGAGACCTGATGGTTTTGGGTTTCTTGATCTACGTCGCCTACCTCAGCGTGCTGATGATGCAAAAAGGTGCAAGCCGCCCATCGCCCGTTTTGGATATTCCCTTTAGTTTCGTCTATTTGGCGACCACCATTAGCTTTGTGGGTATGTCGGTGACCTCCGCATTGCGGCTTCTGAGCGTTTTTGACAGGTCAAACCCCACCTCTGCCGGGGAATTCCTATGACGATTGCGCCGCTGTTTATCCTGTTGTTTGGGATCGGCATTGGCATACCGGTTGCCATTGCGATCGGCATCGCTGCGGTGTCGTTCTTTTTGATCGCGGGCACCCTGCCGCCGGAACTGTTCGTTCAGCGCGCTGTTGCCGTGACACATTCCTTTCCCTTGTTGGCGGTGCCGCTCTTTGTCATGACCGGAGTGGTCATGAATTATGCCGGGATCACCTCGCGTATGATGGCATTCGCCGAAGCCATGACAGGCCATTGGAAAGGCGGGTTGGCGCAGGTCAATGTCCTGCTTTCTACCTTGTTGGGGGGCGTTTCGGGATCGGCCAATGCGGATGCTGCCATGCAATCCAAAATTCTTGTGCCAGAGATGAGCCGACGCGGATATGATGCGCCCTTTTCCACGGCCGTTACGGCGTCGTCGTCCATTATTTCGGTGATCATCCCACCCGGCATTGGCCTGATCTTATATGGATTTATGGGCGACGTTTCGATTGGTCAGCTGTTTCTGGCCGGCATAGTGCCGGGGGTGGTGATTTGTGCTGGCATGATGGCAACCGTTGCTTATGAGGCGCGGCGCCTGAATCTGCGACCCGCATTTGAACATCCCATGCCGTGGCGCGCACGCGGGCAGGCCTTTGGCTCTGCATTTTTGGCCCTGATGGTGCCCGTTGGGATCGTGCTGGGCATCCGCCTTGGCTATTTCACCCCCACCGAAGCGGGTGCGATGGCCGTGGCCTTTGCTGCGATCGTTGGTGTCATTTACGGCGATCTCAAGTTTCGACACGTTCGGCCCATTTTAGAACAAACCATGCAAGCGACGGCTGTCATTTTATTGGTGATCTGCATGGCGAACGCGTTTGGGTTTTACATGACCTGGGAACGAATTCCGTCGGCTCTGGCCAATGCGATGTTGGCCCTGACCGAAAACCCCTACCTGCTGCTTCTCCTGATCAACCTGCTGCTGATCTTGGTTGGTATGTTTATCGAAGGGTCCGCCGCGCTGATTTTGCTCACGCCTATTCTGGTGCCAGTGATCAGCAAAGTCGGCATCGATCCTGTGCATTTTGGCATTGTGATGGTTTTTAACCTGACGGTCGCCGGGGTCACGCCGCCGCTTGGAACGCTCATGTTCACCACATGCTCTATCACGGGCGTCTCCATTGCCAAATTTATCAAAGCCGCCATTCCGTTCTACATTCTTTTGTTCGGAATGCTCTTTGTGTTGACCTTTGTTCCGCAGCTCTCTCTTTGGCTGCCCAACTTCACGTTTAACTGAGGTATCCGATGTCTGATCACTCCGACGGCCACGTGCGTTTTGAACTGACTGGAAATATTGCCGAAATCATTCTTGACCGGCCACAGAAACACAATGCGCTTACGCCTGAAATGTATCGCCAGATCGCTGACAGCTGCCGCGAGGCAAATGAAACCGCCGCCGCCCATGCCGTGATCGTGCGCGGGGCAGGGACGCGTGCGTTTTGCGCGGGGTCTGACATCAAGGCGCTGGAAGGATACGAAGATTTTTGGGCCTGGAGAAATCGTTCTGACTACATTCCGCCCCTTCTTGAGATGCGAAAACCATCGATCGCTGCGGTTAAAGGTTGGGCCCTTGGGGGAGGGCTTGAGATTGCGCTTGCGTGTGATCTGCGGGTTGTTGCGACCTCGTCAGTTTTTGCCGCACCCGAAGTTGCATTGGGCTGGAACGGGGCAGGCGGCGCGGCGCAGCACCTGACCCGCATGTGTGGGTATGGATTTGCGATGAAATACCTGCTGACGGGGGATCGTTTTACGGCTCAGGAGGCGGATCGCGCCGGCATGATCGAATGGCTTGTCGAAGACGGCGAAGAGGTGAGCAAAGCGCAGGAGGTTGCCGCCAAAATTGCGCATCATTCAACGGTGGCGACACAGGCGGTCAAATCGTCGGTCCGCCGCGCCATGGACTTGACCACAAGACAAGGTTTGCAAAACGAAAATGAATTGATGTCACTCTGTTTCGCAAAGCGTGAACTTGCTAAGTTAATGGCTTTGTAACGGGAGACCAGCTGAATGCCAGACCAAGGAAACGACACCAAAACAGCCTCCAAAAAGGAAAAATCCTCGGTTCCTGCGGTCGAAAAGGCGCTGGATGTACTGGAGCTGTTGGCCGAGTCACCCGATGGCCTGACGATGAACCAAATCGTCGATGCCCTGGGGCGCACCATGGGCGAGATCTATCGCGTTGTCGTATATTTGAACGACCGGGATTATCTACAACAAGAGGCGGGCACCGGGCGTTACGCTTTGACATTGCGGTTGTTTGAGCTCTCTCATCGCCATGACCCGACGGAACGATTAATTCGGGCGTCGACACCGATTTTGGAACGCATTGCCGCGCGCACCAACCAATCGTGCCATTTGGGGGTGCTAAACCGGTCCAACGTTCTGGTGATCAATTCGGTTCATAGTCCCCTGCCGGCCGGATATGCGGTGCGAACCGGGGCCTTGTTCCCGGTTGATCAAACCAGCTCGGGCCATGTGATATTGGCCTATTCAACCGACGCCGTGCAAAAACGCTTTATTGCGCGTCTGCCAGCCGAGGATCGCGCACAGATCCGTGCGCGACTGACCCGTATTCGTGCCGATGGGTTTGAGGACACGCCCAGCATGATGATCCGTGGCGTTCGCAATCTGTGTGTACCGGTTTTTGACGCGCGCGGCGTGGTTGGTGCCATCACGTCTGGTTTCATTGGTCAGATGGGCGAGGCCACCTCAGCCGAAGAAACGCTGGCAATATTGCGCCTGTCGTCCAACGAGCTTTCTCAATCCCTTGGATTTCGCCTGGACGAAAGCCCGTCCGAGGCCATCCCCCCTGAATAGAAAAAGGATAACTTTTATGTGTGACGGCGCCTCTGGCCTGCCCTTGTCCGGTCTTCGTGTCTTGGATTTTGCTCAATTTCTGGCGGGTCCGGTTGCGGCAATGCGCCTGTCTGATCTCGGGGCTGAGGTGATCAAAATTGAACGCCCGCAGGGTGGTGATCTGTGCCGGTCCATGGTGGTGAACGATCAGGTGCTCGAAGGCGACAGCCTAGTGTTTCACACCTTCAACCGGGGTAAAAAAAGCGTTGCGGCAGATTTAAAAGACCTGGCGGATCTGGCCGCGGTCAAACGGTTGATCAAAACCGCTGATGTCTTGATCCACAATTTCCGGCCCGGCGTGATGGAGCGGATCGGCCTTGGCTACCAGACCGTCAAGGAGCTGAACCCGCGTTTGGTTTATGGCGGCGTGTCTGGCTATGGCACCGAAGGGCCTTGGGTGAAAAAGCCCGGACAGGATTTATTGGTGCAATCTCTTTCTGGCATTGCGTGGTTGAACGGTGATGCCAGCGACGGCCCGGTGCCGACGGGATTTGCAATGTTGGATGTGGCGACGGCAGGCAATTTGGTACAAGGCATTCTGGCCTGCCTGTTGCGGCGGGGCACAACCGGGCAGGGCGGTTTGGTTGAGGTCGATTTGATGACCACCGCGGTGGATTTGACATTCGAACAATTCACCTGTTTCCTGAATGATCAAAACCGCCCACCAAGGCGGCATGACGTCGGAAACGCTAATCCCTACCAACCGGCCCCCTATGGGATCTATAAAACGGCTGATGGCTATATGGCCTTTGCAATGACGCCCTTGACCGTGGTCGCGGATCTTTTGAACACGCCCGAGATTGCCCAATTTGGGCAAGATCACGCATTTAGCCATCTGAACGAGATCAAAGCGATCATCGCCAAAGTCTTTGTCACCGAACCCACGCAACATTGGTTGGGCATTCTGGAACCGGCCGGCGTGTGGTGCGCTCCGGTATTAAACTGGGTGGAGTTTGTGGAATCTGAAGGGTTTAAGGCCGCCAATCTGGTTCAGACCCTGAAATCTGAAAGTGGCGCTGAGGCGCTGACCACCAAATGTCCGATCCGGATCGATGGTCAGGCCCCAAGCGCAACCGCCGTTGCGCCAACGCTTGGACGTGACACCCAGTCTGTGTTCGCCGAAGTGGCACCCCAGCAGGAGGCGTAACCCGTGACGCTGCCACTCGAAGGTGTCTTGGTTGTTGATTTCAGCCAATTTCTCGCCGGACCTTATGCGTCGTTGCGCCTGCAAGACCTCGGTGCGCGTGTCATCAAAGTCGAAAACCCAAACCAGGGTGATCTGTGCCGCCGTCTTTATTTATCTGAAACCATGATCGACGGAGATTCAACGCTGTTTCACGCGATCAACCGTGGCAAAGAAAGCATCGCGCTGGATCTTAAGTCACAGCAGGGTCGGGCCCAGGCGCAACAGTTGGCATCACAGGCCCATGTGGTCATTCAGAACTTTCGCCCCGGAATAATTCAGCGGCTGGGGCTTGGGTATGATGCGGTGCGGGCGCTAAACCCCAGTGTGGTTTATGGCTCGGTGTCGGGGTATGGCCACGACGGCCCGTGGACAGACCTACCCGGACAGGATCTCCTGGCACAGGCGCGCTCCGGCATTATGTGGTTAAGCGGAAATCAAAACGCCGGCCCCGTGCCTGTTGGTTTGCCCTTGGCCGACCTTTTGGCGGGGGCCACATTGGCGCAGGGGGTGCTGGCCGGTTTGTACAAACAGGCCACCCGAAAACAGGGCACTTTGGTGGAAACCAGCCTGCTAGAGTGTATTGTAGATGCGCAGTTTGAATTGCTGACGACGTATCTCAACAATGGGAACACCATGCCGGAACGTGAGGCAGAGGGGTCGGCCCATGCGTATCTTGCCGCGCCCTACGGTCTTTATCAAACGTCTCGCGGGGCCTTGGCATTGGCGATGACCCCCTTGGACACATTGGCCGAGGCCTTACCCTTACCTGCGCTTGCGGCATTTGCAGTGAAGCCACAGTCTGCGTTTTCCCAAAGGGCCGAAATTCGCGACTTAATTTCAGCCCATCTCATGACGCAAACTGCCGCACATTGGGAGGAGAGGCTGACCGCGCGCCGCATATGGTGTGCCCGTGTATTGGCATGGCCGGAGCTGTTAGACTCTGCGACCTTCAAGGCCCTTGATATGACCAGTGATATTGGCGCGTCTTCCGAGAGCAGGCGTCTCTTGATGAAATCCCCCCTGCGCGTGGATGGACAACGCGCTCCGGCACAGGCGCAAGGGCCGGCATTGAACGCGGACTGTGCAAAAATCACCCAGGAGTTTCTGAACTAACAGCCAGTCGGGCCTGCCCATATCAGGGTGCGTTTCGGCAGCGATACACAGGCCCGGTTCTGGATGCAGGACACCCGGTAACACGGCTTGCAACACGATGAATTCCGTGAATATTCTGTGGCGGACTTCGACGAGAATTTAAGGAGTTTGGTTTTGAACGATGGATCCTACAACAGCGACGATATCGCGCTGTATATTTCTCAGATCGAAGCATCGAAGGTCTTAGGCCGAAGTAAACGCCGTATACGTTTGCTCGAACATCTAGTGCGCTCTGAATTCCTGGGCCATGGGGAGCGTCTGAAAGCCTATTCTATTGGGCTTGATATCTTTGGAAAACCTGAAAATTTCGATCCGGCGTCAGACAGCGTGGTGCGGGTGGAAATGGGGCGGTTGCGGACTGCGATCTCATTGTTTGAAGCGGGTGATTTTGCCGCGAAAACGCGTATCGTTGTGTCTGTCCCGCGCGGCACCTATCGGCCCGAGATCACGATACGGGATGGGACGCGCCCCTTCCTGATGGAGGCGGAGGATGATGCCGTCGCACCCGAACGGCCGCCCCCCACGACTGAGGGCGACGATCTACCGCTGCCAAACTGGGGGCGAAGACCGTTGATCCTGGGCGCAGTTCTGGCGTGTTTTTTGGCAGTTTTTGCGTTGGTGTATGGTCTGTCCTCTCCGAAAGAGATGCCCGTGGCACTGCAAGTTAAAGTGCAAGCGGCTGGTCCTGAAACCTTACAAAGTGAAACCGCTTTGAGCCTGCTGGCGCAATCCCTTTCACGATCGGCAACAATTCAGGTGGTCGAAGACATCGAGAACACGGCCGCCGCAACAAGTTTTATCGTCGAACTCAGAGTGTTTGAAGATCCTGACGGCATGCACACTTTGGTAGAGTTGAAAGATCAGGCAAGCACCCGATTGATCTGGGGCAAAGTCTTTTCCGCGTCGGGATCTGACCGGCAGCTGGAGCAGGTGGAAACGCGTATCGCGCGTGAATTGCGTGTGCGGTTGTTTGGGGCCTCCAAGGCCGTTCTAGAGCAGATACCTGTGCAAGATATGTCGCCAGAGGCCCTGTTTGTTTTGTCCACCTGGGTTCCCGGTCCCGCAAAGTCTACGATCGAATGGGAAGAAGACCGTATTGGGTATGCGCGAAAGGCGTTGGAAAAAGATCCAGATTTTGGCGCCGCGCATTCTGTTCTGGCTGACAAACTTGCTTATCTGTCGAATGTTTATGCCCCTGCAGATACCAAAGAAAACCGGCAAGCCGCCCAATTTCATGCAGCGCGCGCGATGGAGCTTTCTCCGCTGGATGCCGACGTGGTGTTCAACGTCGCCCAATCGCATTGGCACAGTGGCCGGATTTCCGAAAGCCAAGCGGTCATGGCGCGCGTGCTTGAGCTTGATCATTCCCATGACTTGGCGCGTTTTTTGAACCTCGTCATCCCCTACAGTTGCGCTGTTGCCCCAGATGAAATTCTGGCCAAAGCGCAGGCTTTTGATGCTGAGTTGTCGCAGGACAATCCGATCCGTTGGTTGACGCTGACATGGATCGGGTGGTTGCACAGCTATCGCGAAGAGTGGGACGCGGCCTTGGCCGTCGAAGAGCAAGCCGCACGAATTTTCCAAATCCCCTATACGTTCATGCGCCGTGCGATGATCCTCAACCAACTTGGTCGACATGAGGATGCAAAGGGAGTTGTGCAGGGGCAGAATACCAGCTGGGTTGGCTTCTCTCATGCCCATTATGTCGAAAATACCATTCCGCGCCTGTGCCAGGAAACAGAAAACCCAGATAAATTCATAGGATTTTATAAAGAGTTGGCCGAGGCGGTGCGGTAATTAACTCGCTGAAATTAAAAAATAAAAATTATTTGTCACATGTGACAAACCCTGTGAAACCTGTCTTTTATGCTTCTGATGGGTGATGTGCGCTCTCTGTTTTGACACAGAGGAAATTATAATATGCAAGACGACACATCACCTGTTGAACAGGTCCACGATTTGCTGGGCAGACCCACGTTCAGCCCCGCAGAGACATTGCTGCTCGGGGAACTCCATGCGCAACTTTCCGGCCGCGTGGCCCCGCATGAGCGCTGCTGCCTGTTGCTTCTTATCGCGAGCGAGTTCATCGATACCACCGCAGAAATTCTGGCACACACCCATCCGGGGCTAAAAGTTGTAGAGATTACGCTTTTGGCGGAATTGGTTGCACAGCTGGCCCAAAAATTTGAAACAGCGCTGCCACCAGATGCATCAGCTGTTAGATCCTTCTGACGTGGGTGCCGCAGATGACTGTTTGTACGACTTCGACTGTCGACCTGAAAATTGTGGTTGTGGACTGTGTGCCTGACGATGTGTTGCCAAAACCAACGTGGCCCGACATGCCTGCCGGCTATCGGCTGATTTCATACGCCAATCTGGCAGATGCAAAGACCGCCATCGACCAGCATGATTTTGTTCTGGCTCTTTTTGACCCGGCAAGCCGCAACAGTGTGGCGACCTTTGGTCAGTTGCACCGCATCGCCACAAAAGCAGGGATAACGTTTGGGGCGCTCCCGTCGTTTTCTCCGTCGTGGATAGATAATTTGATGCAACAGATGAATGTTCGTTGCCATTTTGCGGCTGTCCCGGATCTAGAAGACATCAAAAAACAGATGATCCTGGAACCAGAGTGAGCAATCTACCGTGTGGGCAACAACACATTGAAACCGCGTGGAGCGCGTCTGATCAGGTTTGACCCCAAGGGGGTTAGGACCCCGCCTTCTTGTTGCCGGCGGGGATATCCCTAATACTTTGACGGCGCTGGCCTCCCTACATGACGCGCCAGTCATGATATTCTAGGGCGATAAATTTTACTCTTGCGGGATCCCGCAAATCGTATGCGTGGCCCCGCGTACAAGCTGCGCGAGATGACGCAGACGATTTGGTAACTTCCTCTTAATCTGATTCAACATGAAGATCCGCCCCGAACCTAAAACGGTCAGCGGAATTATTAAGGGAGGATACCGATGCCATTTGTGAACATCCGCATCGTGAAACAGGTCATCGAGCATGACCCAGAAGGCATCAAAGAAACGGTACAGACAGCTATTACCAATTCGCTGTCTGAAGCGGCGGGCATCCCAAAAGAAAACGTGTGGGTGACTTTTGACGAAGTTGACGAAACCGATTGGTTTTCAGGTGGTGAACGCGTCAAAGAACTGAGGGCAAAATCATGAACGTCGAAGTGCGTATGGACGGAATGCATGACATCGTTGATGCCGATGCAAGCCTGGAAAAAGTGGCAGGAGAGTTCCTGTTTCTTGAGGGGCCGATCTGGCATCCGGTAGAAAAGCATCTGACGTTTTCCGACATTCCGGGCAATGAATTGTTCCGCATGGATGCGGCAGGCACAGTGTCGTCGTTCCGCAAGCCCAGCAATATGGGTAATGGCAATACCTATGACGCCAATGGCTGCATGTTGACCTGCCAGCACGCCACAAGTTCTGTCACGCGGACAGAGCTGGACGGCAGCATTACAACCCTAGCCAGCCACTACGATGGTAAAGAGCTGAACAGCCCGAATGATATCGTGGTGCGTAAGGATGGGCTGATTTACTTCACCGATCCAACCTATGGGCGCCTGGATTATTTTGGCGTGGAGCGTGAACTGGAAATGGGCAAGCAGGGGGTCTATTGCGTGACGCCCGATGGCAAAACCATCACCCAGCTGGCCGACGACTTTGCCCAACCCAACGGGCTTTGCTTTTCGCTGGATCACAAGACCCTGTATGTGAATGATACTGACCGCAAACACATCCGCAAATTCGACATTGCCGAAGATGGCACTGCGACGGGCGGCGAGGTCTGGGTTGACGTGACGGTTGGCGAAGGTGAAGGTCACCCCGACGGCATGAAGATCGATAGCGTGGGCAATGTTTATTGCACCGGCCCGGGCGGGGTTCATGTCATCACGCCAGGTGGTGACACCTTGGGTGTCATTCGCGTGGCGGAATTCACGGCGAATTTCACATGGGGTGGTGAGGATCTGAAAGATCTCTACTTCACGTCATCCACATCGCTTTATCGCATCAAAGTTAAAACACCGGGGCTCCCGCTGTTTTGAAATATTAAGGCCAGATCAACAGAAGGTCTGGCCCGGCTCGTCGACTGAATAAAGGAAGCCAATATGGCACATGTCATGCCCGATCTGTTTAAGATTGATGTAAAGGGACAGGCCCTGTCTCATGCGCGCACAGAGATGGTCGCGCGCGGCAAGGTGGTCACGACGGATGAACCACCAGAGCGCGGTGGTACGGATCTTTTTGCGACGCCACTGGAAACCATGCTGTCGTCATTCTTGGGGTGCACGAATGTAATCGCCAACTATGTCGCAGGTCTGCTGAAGATGGACGTGCGCGGGATGGAATTCGATATTTGCGGTCATTTTGACACGCGCGGCGTGTTCGGAAAAGCGGAGATTGAATCCCCATTTCCTGTGATCGAGCTGAAAGTTGTTCTGGACACTGACGCAAGCGACGAAAAAATCGCTGAGCTACAGCGTATCACCGGCGAAAAGTGCCCTGTTTCGGTTCTGTTGCGCCGGGCTGGATGCGAAATCCAGGAAAGCTGGGTCCGCAAGTAAGGCCCGATAAAAACGAATTTGCGGATGTGCTCGTCAAGAGTGCGGGTTTCCGCAAATTCAGGGCGTGATCCCCCATGATCGCCCATTGAAAATGAAGTTAAACAACTAGCATGTGACAAAATAAATCAGATGGAATTCGGCATCGAGGAGCTTGTCGGGTGCCATCTGGGTCACCACTAAGGGCGTCTGCTCTTCGTCTGTAAGGACGTAAAACTAAAAAAGGGAGAAGAACCAAAATGAAGTTTATCAAAACAGTATGTGCCGGTGCGTTGGTTGCAGCTGCAACGCTGACAGCGCCAACATTGTCCATCGCTGAGGAAATCAACCTCAAGTATCACGCCTTTACCGGCAAAGGCCCCTCAAACCTGGCCGTGCGCTGGTGGATGGACGAAGTCGAAAAGCGCACCGACGGCAAAGTGGATTTCACCCGGATTTTCGGTGGCGCATTGGGCAAGCTTTCAGGTCAGCCTGAAAACATCAAAGTTGGCGCATTTGACCTTGGGGAGTTCTCTCCGGTCTATAACCCTGGTCTTTTCCCACTTGCGAACGTGACATCGCTTCCGTTCATGAGCGATGATCCATTGGCCCACGCCAAAGCTGGTCACGAACTTTTCCAGACCGAGACTGTCGAAGCCGAATTCACCGCGATGAACCAAAAGTACCTGTTCCCGGGTCTTTGGACGTCCATTCAGTTGCTGTCACATGACCCGATCCGTTCGATCGATGACCTGAAGAACGCAAAGATCCGTGCCCACGGTGGCGCTGCTGAAATCCTGAAAGAACTGGATATCACAGTATACGGTATTCCGTGGGGCGAACTGCCAGCCGCGGCCGAGCGCAAGGTTGTTACGGCGGCGATCATCGGTTCACCAGCAGATGCTTATGCCTTTGGTTTTGGTGAGATCTTCAGCTACTGGGACGACGAAGACTGGTTCTTCTTCCCAATGCCCGTCACCATCAACCTGGACACGTGGAATGCAATTCCAGCAGACGTTCAGGCCGTCATCGAAGATCTGAATGACGAAATGGTCGAGAAAGCGCGTAGCCTTCTTGAAGTTGCTGAAATCGAGTCTCATGCAAAACTGAGCGAGCAGACCGAAGTTGTGAAACTGGACGACGCTGAAAAAGCCAAGATGCTGGATGTCCGCAACGCTGCGTGGCAGAACTGGGTCGATGCCCGCGAAAAAGATGGTCTTCCTGGCCAGGCGGTACTCGACGATTTCCTGAAGTTGCTTGAGAAGCACGACAGCTAATTTGAGCCCGAACCTGGGCTTTTAGTTAGAACTCAACAAAGCCGCCGCCCGGTACGACTGAACAGGTTGCGGGCGGCGCAACAATATCGAAACACTGCAAAAATACATTGCCTGCTTGACGCGCTATGCTGACAGCAAAGTGTTACACCTGTTCGAATTTCTACTTTTTGACGAAGGGATGCCTCGATGGCAAGTATAACCAGCGGTGCTATATCGTTACAAAAGAAGCTGGAAGAGATCGCCTGCTATTTTTCGGCTATGGCCGTGGCAACAATGATGTCGATCACCGTGCTTGAAGTGATGGCACGGGCGCTGTTTTCAAAAAGCCTACCAGGTGCGTATGAATACGTCAGCTTGATGTTTGTGTATCTGATCTATCTGGGTCTGGGATATTCACAGCGTCGCGACGCACATATCACTGTGGGCATCCTGTATGACCACTTACCTCGCACGGTCAGAAAAATCGTCCAAGGCTCCTACCTTTTGCTGGCGTTTTTGTTCTTTGGCGCGCTGACATGGACAAGCGCTGAATCCGCCTGGAGCAACTACACCATGGGCGACACGATCCTTGGCATCGTTGAGGTAAAGACCTGGTGGGCACGTGCGGGTATCCCCATTGGCTTGGGCTTGTTTTCGCTGCGATTTTTGATCCAGCTGAGCAATCTGATCGCAAACAATGAGTTGCTTGAGGAGGCTGCAATCAATGAATTCCCACCTCAAGCCTCAGCTGAAGATGAGAAAAAACTATGATTGAGTCCCTTCAATTACCACTTGTGATCGGGATGGTCGCATTTCTAATGATTATGCGCGTTCCGGTCGGCATTTCCCTGCTGTTGGCTGGGGCGACTGGATTTGCGTTAATTCGCGGAGCAACAATCACCTTTGACGCAATCGGAGGCCGGTTGTTTGATATCGGATCTGGATATGCGCTCAGCGCGGTTCCTCTGTTCTTGTTGATGGGGCATGTCGCCGCCAAGGCCGGGATAACGCAAGATATCTATCGCGCCACACGTGCCTGGCTGGGCCACCTAAAGGGCAGCGTGGTGATCGCAACAACTGTTGCAGCGGTTGCCTTTGCCGCCTGCTCTGGATCGACCACATCCTCGACTGCGGTTTTCGGGCGCGTTGCGATCCCTGAAATGCTGAGTCTCAAGGTGAACCGCAAGCTGGCAGCGGGCTGTGTTGCAACCGTTGGCACGCTGGCGGGGATGATCCCGCCGAGCATCAACCTGATTGTCTATGGCATCATTGCACGGGAATCTGTGCCAAAGCTGCTGATCGCTGGGATCATTCCCGGTCTGCTGACCGCATTTGCTTACCTTGTCATGATCTACATCCGCGTCAGCCGTAACCCTGAAATGGCGCCTGCGCTGCCAAAAGCTGGTCTCGAAGAACGCCTGGAGTCGTTGAAAGGTGTCTGGAGCTTCCTGACCTTGGGTGGTGTCGTGATTGGTGGCATCTATGCCGGGATCATCACGCCAACCGAAGCAGGGGCAATCGGTGCCATCGGGTCCTTCCTGATCGCCTTGATCCGCAATCGGATGTCCTTCCCAGTCTTGAAAGAAGTCTTTCTTGACACGGCGCAGACAACATCTGTGATTTTCATCATCCTTGTGGGTGCGTTGATTTTCTCATCCTACCTTGCGGTAAGCGGCGCATCGGGGGCGGTCTCTGAGTATATCGTCGGTCTAGATATGTCGATGATGGGCATCGTGTGCATCTATGTGCTGTTGCTGCTGGTGCTGGGCTGTATGGTTGATCCGGTGTCGGTGATGTTCCTGACCGTGCCGATTTTTGTGCCGCCGCTGGTCGAACTCGGCGCGCATCCAATCTGGTTGGCAATTGTTGTTGTTAAATCGCTTGAGATCGGTCTGATCACCCCACCGGTTGGATTGAACGCCTTTGTGCTTAAAGGTGTGGCGCCATCCTTCTCGTTGAAAGAGATCTTTGGGGGCATCTGGTGGTTCCTGCAGGTTGAGGTGATCACGTTGATTATGATCCTGTTCATCCCAGCGATCGCGACGTTCTTACCTGAGTTCGCCTATGCCAAATGATCCATAAGCACATGTCACGGGTGCGACAGCACCCGAGATCTGGAACATAAGTATCTGAGAGCACGAGGTCGATGTATGTCCTCGTGCTCTTTGTCATTTAAGAGCGCCCGCCGCGCTGCTGGCGGGGACAAAACGGCGCCGGACACTGTATGACGTCAGCGCTTATGAGACCAAATTGGACCTGTCGCGGTTTGAAGCCGCTCCTTTGATAGCATTTACTGCACCAAAGGAGACTGACTATGTGGCTGAAACGGACGGATGAATTCCGCCAAGATGCGGTGCGTATCGCACTGACCAATGGACTTACACGCAAGCAAGTGGCTGATGATCCATTGCCTGACAGGGTATTGCACAGCAATGTCCCGAGAAGGTGGGCGTCGGGATGTCGACGCTGAACAAGTGGATCACAGCACACCGAGATACGGATGTGGCGTCGAAAGGGGACTTGAGCCTTGCCCAAGAGACTGACCGACTTCGGCGCGAGACCCGTATTCTCAAGGAGGAGCGGGAGGTTCTAAAAAAAGGCCACGGTGTTCTTTGCGGGTCAAACGCCGTGAGGTTTAAGTTCATCCATTGCCCGGCAGTGCATTGAAAATGCACGAGAGGGGAAGAGCACCAATCCACGTTTTCCATACAGCGTATGTGCCAGGTTATGCA
>CANLND010000011.1 GCA_947492585.1 uncultured Paracoccaceae bacterium | reverse complement strand
CTCGGTCTCGGTCTCGGTCTCGGTCTCGGTCTCGGTCTCGGTCTCGGTCTCGGTCTCGGTCTCGGTCTCGGTCTCGGTCTCGGAAGACAGGCTCTCTACAGCATCGGTGCCGTCAATATCTGTTTCCATTTCGGCAAGATCACCGTCCTGCAGGATCTGGTCCTGTTCCAAAGCCTCGACCTCAGCGCTTGCCTCTGTCTTGTCTTCGGAGTTCTTCTTATCTGCCACGCCGATGTCCCCTTCCATTCTCAAAACTCAAATGACCTTTGTGCGTGCAACACTAGTGCGCCCGCTTACCACCCTCAACCCGCGCCAGTCGCCCCGCGACATCACGCACCAATCCAGCCATCGCAGCTGCATCGGGTTTTTTTGCTACTAACAGATCTTCTGCCCGTAATGCAGTCAAAGGTTCGGCAACTGCGCGACTTATTGCGACCAAATGTAGATTTTGCGCCGCAGTAACCTGATCCGCGAAGTGTTGCGCCGTACGGGGTGAAAAAAGGGGCACGATAACAGGCTCCTCCGCGCCCAGCGCATTCCGCGCCTGCTTCGAGAGCGAAAGGAGGCGCTGTTTGTAAATCACCTCCTCCAGGCAGTCCTGCCCAGCATCGCGTAAACGCGCCGCAACGCGACCACGCGTATGCTCTCCATGCAGATGAAGCAGCGCCCCCGCTACCGGCGTGGCGTGCACAGCCTCCACCAGTTCTTCAGCCGTTTGCCCCAAACATCGCGCCTGCCACCCCAACTGCACCGCAAGATCCGTCGTCCGCCGCCCAACACAAAACGCGTGCCCGCGCGCCTTAGTTTCCCGTGAAGCAATTTCCACGGCGTTCGAAGACGTGAAAATGACACCCGCAACACTCGCAGGGTCCTGGCGCATTGGCTGTGGCACAATCTCCAACAACGGCGACTGCATCACCTGCCAGCCCAAGTGCTCAGCGTCAGTGAACAGATCCAAAAACCGTTGGGCTGCCGGTTGGGGTCGTGTCAGCAAGAGGGCCGTCATCCCGCGCTCCTGGGATTGTTACAACGTCGGATAGGTGGTAGCTCCCTGCACACTTTGATGCAACGGTAAGGCTATGGATCACACACGCACCATATTAGGACTTGAGAGCAGCTGCGACGACACCGCCGCCGCAATCGTTCGCCAATCCGGCGCTGCAAAACCTGAAATCCTATCCTCGGTTGTCTTTGGCCAAACCGACCTACACAGCGCCTTTGGTGGGGTCGTACCTGAAATCGCCGCCCGCGCACATGCCGAAAAACTGGACCACTGCGTGCGCGATGCGCTGAATGAATCCGGGATCACCCTAAAAGATCTGGATGCCGTAGCGGTAACTGCGGGGCCGGGCCTAATTGGCGGCGTGATGTCAGGCGTCATGTGTGCCAAGGGCATCGCCGCAGCCACCGGCCTTCCACTGGTCGGTGTCAATCATTTGGCCGGCCATGCGCTGACACCCCGTTTGACGGATCAGATCCCCTACCCCTACCTGATGCTTCTGGTCTCAGGTGGTCATTGCCAATTCCTGATCGCGCGTGGCCCCGAAGACTTCACCCGTTTGGGCGGCACTATCGATGACGCTCCTGGCGAGGCTTTTGACAAAACTGCGCGCCTGTTAGGTCTGCCCCAGCCCGGTGGTCCCTCGGTTCAGGCCGAAGCAGAGGCTGGTGATCCCCAACGGTTTCGCTTTCCCCGCCCAATGCTCGACCGCAAGGACTGCAACATGTCCTTCTCAGGCCTCAAAACCGCGTTGATGCGCATGCGCGACCAGATTGTCGCCGAAAAAGGTGGATTGACCCGACAGGATCGCGCCGATCTCTGTGCCGGATTTCAGGCGGCTGTGGTGGATGTGCTGGTCGGTAAAACCCGACGCGCGCTGGCACTCTATATGGATACGAATCCACCTGTTGCGACCGTTTCTGTCGCAGGCGGAGTGGCGGCCAACACCGAAATTCGGGCCGGTCTTCAAGCCGCCTGTGCGGAATATGGGGCGCAGTTCACCGCTCCCCCTTTGCATCTGTGCACCGACAATGCCGCAATGATCGCTTACGCCGGGCTTGAACGGTTCGATACCGGCGCGCGTGACGGTATGGATCTGATGGCGCGCCCCCGCTGGCCGCTCGATCAAACCAGCCCCGCGATGCTGGGCAGTGGACGCAAGGGCGCAAAAGCATGAGCGTCGCGGTTCTGGGCGCGGGTGCTTTTGGCACAGCTTTGGCCATTTCATTGGCGCGCAGATCAAATGTCACCCTTTGGACGCGTGATCCAGACCATGCCGCCGATATGCAGCGCGAGGGTGAAAACGCCAAACGCCTGCCTTCTCTGGCCCTTCCAGACACATTGACCCCCACCGCGGATTTGAACCACGCCTGCACCGCAACAACGCTGTTGCTCGCGATCCCCATGCAATCCATGCGCCGCTTTCTGGTAGAACACGCATCCCTCACAGCCAACAAAACCCTTGTGGCCTGTTGCAAAGGCGTGGAACTGGGCAGCGGCCTAGGCCCGATCGGTGTCATCTGTGAGGCTCAACCACGGGCCAAGGCGGCGCTATTGACCGGTCCAAGCTTTGCCACAGACATTGCGCGCGGCCTTCCCACGGCGCTCACATTGGCCTGTGCAGACGCCACTGCGGCCAAACAATTGCAAGCGCAGCTGACCACCGACAATCTACGCCTCTATCGCACCAATGACACCATCGGTGCTGAACTGGGGGGCGCCCTCAAGAACGTCTTTGCCATCGCGTGCGGCGCTGTCATCGGTGCCGGTCTGGGGGACAGCGCACGTGCCGCCTTAATGACCCGAGGCTATGCGGAAATGAAACGTATGGCATTGGTGCTTGGGGCAGATCCGGAAACGCTTTCTGGGCTTTCCGGCTTTGGCGACTTGGCCCTGACCTGCGGATCGGACCTCTCTCGCAACTATAGACTGGGGCTGGCGATCGGCGCCGGTACGCCCTTTGATCCAAATATTACCGTCGAAGGCGCCGCCACCGCCCGCGCCGCCGCCACAAAGGCTGCGGCGATGCAGATCGACATGCCAATCACCAACACCGTGGTCGCACTTCTGGAACAACGCTTGACGATTGCCGAAGCGACGGCTCAACTGCTTACACGACCATTAAAAGAGGAATAACATGCTTATTGCCCTGATCGCCCGCGACAAACCAAACCACCTGCAGACCCGCCTGGACAACCGCGCGGCCCATCTCGCCTACATCGAAGAGACTGGCGTTGTGGCGCAGGCCGGCCCCCTCCTGGATCAAGACGGCGGCATGGTCGGTTCTCTGGTTATTTTGGACGTGGACGACATGACCGCGGGTCAGGCCTGGGCTGACAATGATCCTTATGCCAAAGCTGGCCTATTTGAAGCTGTCGAATTGATCACCTGGAAAAAGGTCATCGGGTAATGGCATACTGGCTGTTCAAATCTGAACCCTCAACCTGGAGCTGGAACGACCAGCGTGCCAAAGGTGACGCGGGCGAAGAATGGGACGGCGTACGCAACTATCAGGCCCGCAATTTCATGCGAGAGATGAAGCTGGGCGATCTCGGCTTCTTTTATCATTCGCAAAAAGAAAAATCGGTTGTGGGCATTGTCGAAGTTTGCGCCGAAATCCACCCAGACAGTACCGCCAGTGATCCACGTTGGGAGTGCGTCGACATCAAAGCCGTGCGCAGTTTGATCCAGCCTGTAACCTTGGATCAAATCAAAAACCGATCAGACCTCGCAGACATGGTTTTGGTAAAAAATTCTCGCCTCTCGGTTCAACCCGTTCGGGACACCGAATGGCGCATCATCTGCCAAATGGGGGCGACAGCCCCCAAGTGATCTGGCAAAATTGATCTCAGAAACAGTTTTCGAGGGATTGATATGGAACTCATAAATATTGTTGCAGCCGCTTTTGCAGGCTTTGCTCTCGGCGCGGTCTGGTACGGTGTGCTGGCTGAGCCGTGGATGCAAGCCTCTGGCGTTGCGCGCGGTGAGGACGGAAAACCTGCAGGTGGCATGTCTCCCAAGGTGTTTTTGATAAGTTTTGTGATTCAGTTGATTGTGGCGGGCATGATGCGCCACATCTTTTCCCTGTCAGGCATTGAAACAATCGACAAAGGGCTGATTTCTGGCCTTGGCGTTGGCCTCTTTTTCATCAGTCCCTGGATCGTGTTGAACAACATGTACTGCATGCGGCCGGTCAAATTGATGGCCATCGACAGCGGGTATGCGACCCTTGCCTGTGGCGCCATTGGCCTCGTGCTCACGTTGTTCTGAAATTAGAAAAGGGAAGGTTCCGGGACGAACAGAACCTTCCCTTCCACCCCGCGTGCTCCGTAGTCCACCACACGCGTATTAGAATTCGGTTCGGCCGTCCTAGCCTATGTATTAGTCATAGCAACACAGGCTGCGATTCTGCAAAACCTAAGCGCTAATAATTCAGTTCAATTTAGAGACACCGATCAACGAGGCTCCGTCCACCACATCCAGGTTGGCAAACGGAGCCCCAAAATATGGCTTATAAATCAGCTATATACAGCTTCTTTTCCAAAATGTTTGGTCAGCATATAATAGACAACAGCCCGGTATTTATTGCGCTCAGATTTACCGTAGATTTCCACCACGGAATGAATCGCTTCCATCAACTCCGGTCCATCTGACAGGCCAAGCTTTTTCATCAGAAAGTTGACTTTCACCGTTTCCAGCTCGCTCTCTTGCGAAGATGCGACCGTCGACGCGTCCGCATTATAGATCGCTGGACCGCAGCCGATTGTCACCTTGGTCAACAGATCCATATCCGGATTCATGCCACATTTATTTTTCAGATCGTCCGCATATTGCGCAATCAGCTCATCTCGCTTGCCCATGATGCTCTCCCAGTCAAAGTGGTTCCTAATAAGATAGGCAGAGCTTAGGCAGAAAGCGGCTTTCTACAAAGAAAAACCTTTATCCCGACACAGACTGCGACATTCTCGCCAGACACATAATTATTCCTTTGGCCCACTCTGCACACATCTCTGGTTTTCCAACTGTATGTAAAAACGCCGCCCAAGGTCTCCCCGGGACGGCGTTGTTACAACGATTATTTCTCTTAGTGCCCAACGACTTTCACCACCGGCGGCAGCATTGGGACACAAGGTTTAGTAGCGGTAGTGCTCAGGCTTGAACGGACCTTCGGGCTTAACGCCGATATAGGCGGCCTGCTCTGGGGTCAGCTTGGTCAATTTTGCACCCACACGATCAAGATGCAGCGCCGCAACCTTTTCGTCCAAATGCTTGGGCAGAATGTAGACTTCGTTCTTGTACTCATCCCCACGCAAGAACAGCTCAATCTGGGCCAGAACCTGGTTGGTGAACGATGCCGACATCACAAACGAGGGGTGACCCGTGGCGTTTCCAAGGTTCAGCAGACGCCCTTCGGAGAGCAGGATCAAGCGGTTGCCCGAGGGCATCTCGATCATGTCGACCTGCTCTTTGATATTGGTCCACTTGTGGTTCTTCAGGCTCGCAACCTGAATTTCGTTGTCAAAGTGGCCAATGTTGCCAACAATCGCCATGTCCTTCATCTCACGCATGTGTTCAATGCGCAGAATGTCTTTATTGCCAGTCGTGGTGATAAAGATGTCAGCGTCCAGCGCATCTTCCAACAGGACCACTTCGAAACCGTCCATCGCAGCCTGCAGGGCGCAGATCGGATCGGCTTCGGTGACTTTCACCCGTGCACCAGCGCCGGACAGCGACGCGGCTGAGCCTTTGCCTACGTCACCATACCCACAGACCACAGCAACTTTGCCGGCCATCATCGTGTCAGTGGCGCGGCGGATACCGTCGACCAGCGATTCTTTACAACCGTATTTGTTGTCGAACTTTGACTTGGTGACAGAATCGTTCACGTTGATTGCAGGGAAAGGCAGCTGGCCGTTTTTCTGCAATTCATAGAGGCGGTGCACACCCGTTGTGGTTTCTTCCGAAACCCCCATGATCGCATCGCGAGTCTTGGTGAACCAACCAGGAGTTTCAGCCATACGCTTGGCAATCTGGGCCTTGATCACGGCTTCTTCTTCGGATTCCGGGACGGGGATGATGTCTTCGCCTGCTTCGGCACGCGCGCCCAGCAAAATGTACAGGGTCGCATCGCCCCCATCATCCAAAATCATGTTCGCGCCGTCCGGGAACATAAAGGATTTGTCCAGATAATCCCAATGCTCTTCCAAGCTTTGGCCTTTGATCGCAAATACCGGGATGTCACCGGCCGCGATTGCTGCTGCTGCGTGGTCTTGGGTCGAAAAGATGTTGCAGGACGCCCAGCGCACGTCCGCACCCAGTGCAACCAACGTTTCGATCAAAACGGCGGTTTGAATGGTCATGTGCAATGAGCCAACGATGCGCGCGCCTTTCAGCGGCTGTTCCTCACCGTATTCCGTACGCAGCGCCATCAGGCCCGGCATTTCGGTTTCGGCGATATCCAGCTCTTTGCGGCCAAAGTCAGCCAGCGTGATGTCCTTGACGATATAGTCCCCGGCCATAGTTAGCTCCATTCCGGTTAGATGTTCATTTGCTCAGGAGCTAACATTGCAATGGTTTATAAGCAACGAACACGGTCAAATCAGGCGCGAAAACACCTAACATCGTTGCGAGACATCAACTGGGTGTTCCTGTCGGCATCGCGTCACGCGCGGCTTCGAAAAAGTCCGTACCCGCTGCCACGACGCAACTGACGCCATCAGGCCGCGTAATCAAAATGGTAAAAGTGCCTGTTTCAGCGGAGGACCAGATTTCAACCAACGTCGAGGCCTGCCGATTGTTCTGCAATCCACCTACCGTCAGGGTTTCCGAAAATTTACGTTCCAATCGCTCCACCACGGTCGATCGATCGGCACAATTTGCAGCCCAAGCTGGGGGCGCCGTCGCGGCCATCCCAAACACCATACAGATACTCAACAAACGCTTGAACATAACAAGCTCCTTTCGCTAGAGGTCAGTTTCAGCGAGAGGGCCACGGGAGAGTCTGATGGCCACTCTCATGGTATTGATGTGGGGGTCACACTGCCTATTTCAAACACACGCCTGCTCAATTTGTTGTGGCAACAGCGCGCCAAAATGACAAAATAGAGCCAATTATTCTGTAGTTGAATTGGGAATGAGGCAAGACAAATGGCATCCAAACCAAGAGCTTGGCAACGTATGCTTTCAGGTCGCCGACTGGATCTGCTTGACCCTACGCCCGTTGACATAGAAATCGAAGATATCGCGCATGGTCTGGCTTTTGTGGCACGTTGGAACGGGCAGACACGGGGTGATTTTGCGTATTCGGTGGCCGAACATTCGCTGCTTGTGGAATGCATTCATGGCCGCTTGAACCCCAAGGCTCCAGCCAAATGGAGGCTTGCCGCTCTTTTGCATGACGCGCCTGAGTATGTCATCGGCGATATGATCTCACCAGTCAAAGCAGCAGTAGGGCCCGATTATGGTCTGCTTGATGATCGATTAATGGCCGCCATCCACATTCGGTTTGGTCTGCCCGCAATGTTACCCAAAACCGTGAAATCGCAGATAAAGCGTGCTGACAAAATCAGCGCGTGGATGGAGGCGGTGCAGATTGCCGGATTTTCAGAACGTGAAGCGAGCAAACTCTTTGGCCGCCCCAACCCTGATATCATCCAAGGTTTAGATATTGATCTGCGCCCACCAAAAGACGTCCGTGCAGCCCTCGTGATGCGACATCAAGAATTGCTCGACGCGCTTTAATCCGCGCCCAGTTACTCCGCCGCGCGCGCGGCCCGCCGCTTGCGTCGCATCTCACGAATGTTTTTTTTCCGGAACTCCGGCGATTCCACAAAGTTTTCGTCCACACGGATGCCCTTTTTCCCAAGCATCATGCGCCGTTTTCGTCCTTCCAACACCGACCATTCGGTATCAGCCGCAATAAACCCCGCATCGCCCAGCGCGCGCGCGATGTGGCTGTGGTCCAATTCTCCATAGCTCAATCGGCTTGACCGTTGGTCGGCCACTGGTAGCCATTCGGTTCGCAATGCATTGATCGCCACCGGATCGCATTTGCAAAACGCCTGCACATTTTCGAGCAATTGTTTACTGGCACCCGATTGCCGCCGCAGGATCATGGCCACCCGCTGATCTGGTCGGCCCACCATGGCAAAAAGATGTAGCGCCGATCCGTCCGCCGCCACAATCTGCCGTGCAGCTTTGTAATGCGCCAATTGCACCTCAAGACTGTGATCTTGGGGGTGAAAAATCGTATAACCCTGCTGCTCTAGAAGGGTCTCCAAATACTCTTCTCCGATCAACCCGCCCTTGCGCAGCCCTAGTTTTGAACGTGACACGTACAGCCGTTTGGGACCGTCCGGCATGATGTTGCGCGCAAACCGACTGTGTATAAAGTTTCTAAATTTCGGCGTGCCTGCGGTAATTGGGCCAAGTCCAAACCCTTGTCCCGGGACAACCAACTGCTCCACTTGGGTTGGCTCTCCCGCTACATAAATCGCAAGACCGGGCGCGAGTTGGTCAATAAATCGACGGTGAAAGTCGCGAATCTCAGTCTCTAATCCCGGACGTTTAGGGATGAATATTATCCCATCTACCGGAGGTGACACATCCTGTAACGCCCACAGGCGAGCTGTGCTTTCGACCAAAAAATGTCCGAAGTGCGCCCATAGGACCCCGCCCCACAGCCAGCGCCCCGACAGGGTCTGCCCAACATATTCGGGCTGGTCCGGACGAATGGTGATAGGCCTGTAACGACGCCACAACGCACCCTGCGTGCAATAGGCACCGTCCGCCTGTAAAACCCCTGCTTGTTGCACCAAACCGCTCGTGACCGGTGGCACGACACATGGGGAATTTAAGGTGATGCAGGTTTCAGACCAGCCACCTTCAGGCAAGGGTTGGCCCATCGGACCATCAGACGGCTCTGGCATTGCGTCTCCTATCGCGGACTGCGTTTGGCCAGAATACGCTGCAAAGTGCGCCGGTGCATGTTCAATCTGCGCGCTGTTTCCGAAACGTTGCGATCGCACAACTCATATACCCGCTGGATATGCTCCCACCGCACGCGATCCGCGCTCATAGGGTTTTCCGGCGGGGGGGGCAGCTCATCTCCAGTGGCCAACAGTGCATTCGTGACGTCGGTCGCATCGGCGGGTTTCGAAAGATAATCAATTGCACCGATTTTGACTGCGGCCACCGCTGTCGCTATCGCGCCATACCCGGTGAGCACCACGATACGACTGTCTGGACGTTTTTCGCGCAAGACCTCGACCACATCCAGACCATTGCCGTCCTCGAGCCGCAGATCCACCACGGCGTAAGCAGGCGGTCGGGCGGTGGCGATGGCAGTTCCAGCTGCCACCGAATCTGCCGTCTCTACCTCAAACCCACGTTTTTCCATCGCTTTGGCCAGTCGGCGCAGAAATGGTTCATCGTCATCTACCAACAAAAGACTTTTGTCAGCGCCAATCTCTTCTGAATCCATTTCGGCCATCATATCTGTCCTTTCAAACGAAGCGACGACAGTTTGTGCAGCATATGACCCCACTGATCAAAAGGTCAAATCGTCGCGCAGAATCAGGCGTTTTCGACGAAACAACTGACCTTTTCCGCCATTTGCTCTGGCATGTCTTCACGACGGAAAAATTCTAGGAAACCATGTTCGGGCAGAACCAGATAGGTAAAGATCGAGTGGTCCATCAGGTAATAATCCGGATCATCACCCTGTTTCTTGTAATAGGTTTTATAAGCCTTGCTCGCGGCTTTTACCTGCTCTTGTGATCCAGTGAGACCAATCATTTTTTCATGCAGGTTAAAGGCGAAATCGCCAACAACTTCTGGTGTATCGCGCGTTGGGTCGATCGAAATAAAGACCGGTGTCACGGATTGACCGTTTTCCGCCAGAACGTCCACAGCATCTGCATTGCGCGCCAGATCCATCGGGCAAATATCAGGGCAGAAGGTATACCCAAAATACACCAGCGTCGGCTCGGTAATCACATCCGAATGTGTCACCGTTTCGCCCGCGGCATTCACCAGCTCAAACGGGCCGCCAATTGCTGCCGCGCCACCAGCAACCTGACTGCTGCGACATTGCGCGAATTGATCCACATCGCGTGTCTGCGTTACATACCAAGCAGCGCTCATCCCGCCAACAGCCACAGTGGCAGCCAGAATTGCAAAAAGTCGAGTCATAGCGGCACCTTTTGGCCCATACTGGGGCCACGAGAGAAAAATGAAAGACAGTCTGATCCCCTCCTATCATTTATTTCATCAGGTTCAACTGGAGCAAAGCGTCACATGAGCGAGAGCAACATCCCGCTAATGAGCGGACAAGAGCGCAGCAATTGGATACGCCTCAGCACGTTGATATTGCTGCGCTGGGTTGCCATTTTCGGCCAAATCACCGCGCTGATTGTGGCACAAAGAATCTATGAGCTGCAGCTGCCTCTGGCCATGTGCTTTTTGGCAATCAGTGTATCAATCATCGGCAATCTGATCGCGATTTTTAAGTTCCCGGCCAACAAACGCCTATCTGAATTCGAAAACTTTCTGATGGTAATGTTCGACCTTCTACAGCTGGTTTTTCTTTTGTATCTCACCGGCGGCTTAAACAATCCTTTTGCGCTACTGGTGCTGGGTCCAGTGACAATCTCAGCCTCTATGCTGGGATTAAAGTCCGCGCTAACAATCGGTGGTGCCGCGATTTTTCTGGTAACCGCATTGATGCAATTTCATATGGATCTGGTGCTGACCAACGGCACTGAACTATTGATGCCAAACATTTTCACATTTGGAAACTGGGCCGCGATTGTGATCGCAATCTTGTTCATCGGTGCGTATTCGTATCGGATCAGTTCTGAAATCCGTTCTATGTCTGATGCTCTATCCGCCACACAACTCGCGCTCTCGCGCGAACAAAAGCTGACCGATCTCGGTGGTGTGGTGGCGGCCGCTGCGCATGAGCTGGGCACCCCGTTGGCGACCATTAAATTAGCGAGTGCGGAACTGTCCGAAGAATTGGAAGACCGCCCAGATCTCCGTGAGGACGCCATTCTCATTCGGGATCAGGCGGATCGCTGCCGCGACATATTACAAGATATGGGACGGGCCGGAAAATCTGACCTGCATCTGCAACAAGCGCCACTTTCGGCGGTGCTGAACGAGGCAGCAGAACCGCATATGAACCGCGGTAAATCGCTTTATATTCAGGTCGCGCCGTTAAACGATGCGGACACCGTTCAACCCCATATCCTGAGAAAACCTGAAATCATTCACGGGATTCGCAATCTGATTCAAAACGGCACAGATTTCGCCCGGGGCAGCGTGTGGATCGAGGCCTTTTGGTGCCACGAGACTATCACCATCAAGATTAGTGATGACGGGCGCGGCTACCCATCCCATTTGTTGGGGCGCATTGGCGACCCCTTTGTGCGGCGGCGGCGCAGCGAAACGGACCGGAAACAGCGTCCTGAGTATGAAGGCATGGGCTTGGGTCTGTTCATTGCAAAAACACTCTTAGAGCGTACAGGAGCACGTCTGCGGTTTGCCAACGGATCAGATCCGTTTCAAAACTTGCTCCCAAACACGACACGTCGTGGAGCAATCGTCGAAGTATCCTGGCCTCGCCGAAAAATCGACGCCATCCATGGCGAACAGGCTGTACCGTTGGGTAAAAACAAACAGATCGAAATTTAACTATTCATTTTCTATCAACCAATTAAACTTCATTTAACCATTATGGCCAACGATGTACATGAATGAGAGCTGAACGAGGCAGGACGTATGCAGGACATCGTTTCAATTGAATGGATTGTATTGGCGGCGCTATGCACTGCGACGGCCGCTGTGGCGGTTTGGTGGCTAACCCCTACTGCCCGCACTAAATCCATGGAGCACGATCTTCTTGTCGGAGATGGCCGCACAGACGCAGTGTTTTTATTTGATGAAAGCACATTGATCGGCTGGTCGTCTGGGGCAAAGAAATTCATAGGTGAGCGCACCGAAGACTTCAGTTGGAGTAATCTGCGTGACCAACTGGCACGCAGTTATCCGGGGCTTCCACAATCTCCCAATTTTCTCAAAGATGTCGGCCCTTTGGTGTTGTCCGGGACGGCGAATGCCGACAGCCGCGAAGCACATTGTGAATGGATTGATGGCATCACCCGCGTGCAACTGCGCCGCAGCACCCTTGAAGAGCAAAACAAGTCTCTGGATCAAGAACTCACCACTTTGCGCGCTGCCGTCCATCAGGCGCCCTACCCTGTCTGGCTGCAATCCGACGAAGGGGAAGTGACCTGGACCAATCTGGCCTATGATGATCTCAGCAATAAAATCCGTGGCCGTGATGTGGATTTTGAGGTGCCGCTGTTCACCGACCTGGATGAGCCAAAGCTCAGCGGTCGACCCGAACGGATTTCAATTCCCTTGCCCGAGACCGAAAAGAAATTGTGGTACAACGTGTCCACAACCGAAACCGAAGCCGGCTGGCTGTGCCACGCTGTGGATGTTAACGCGGTTGTCGATGCCGAAGTTGCCCAGCGCAATTTTGTGCAGACTTTGGCCAAAACCTTTGCGCAGCTGTCTATCGGCCTGGCGATCTTTGATCGCAACCGTCAGCTGGTGCTGTTCAATCCCGTGCTGATCGACCTGACTGCCCTGCCCGCCAGCTTTTTGAGTTCGCGGCCCAATATGCTGACCTTCTTTGACCGCCTGCGCGATCAACGGATGATGCCTGAGCCCAAGAATTACTCAAGCTGGCGTCACCAAATGGCTGACCTCCTCGAGGCCGCTGCTGAAGGTCGCTATCAGGAAACATGGTCGATGCCCTCTGGATCCGTATACTCGGTCACGGGTCGCCCACATCCAGATGGTGCTATCGCCTTTCTGTTTGAAGACATCACCGCCGAAATCACCCTGACCCGTCAGTTCAGATCCGAGCTTGAAGTCGGCCAGTCGATCCTGGACCACATGGACGAAGCCATCACAATCTTCAACAAAGACGGTACAATGTCGTTTTCGAACGAAGTTTACCATGACATGTGGAGCATGGACCCCGAAGCAAGCTTTGCCAAAATTTCGATCGTCGATGCCAGCCGGGTCTGGCAAGACAAATCCGTCGCGACCTCCACCTGGGGATCAATCCGCGATTTTGTACTCGGCACCGAAGACCGCGATCCGTGGTGGTGCAATGTCACGATGCGAAATGGCGATAAAATGATCTGCCGCGTCTGTTCGATGCCAAACGGTGCCACGATGGTTCGATTTAAACCTGCAGAAACCATTGCCCTACCAACAGAGCAGCAGCGTTTTACTACGGTCCCCGGGCAATACTAAGGTCGCTAGCGACTTGCAGGTTTGGCGCGACAAAGCCATTGTGGCGCCATGACCAAACACTCCGTTTCTCTGACCCTCAATAGCCCTGAACAGACGCAGGACTTAGCCCAGATTTTCGCCGACCTATTGCGTCCCGGCGATTGTCTACTGCTGGAGGGTCAGATCGGTGCCGGTAAAACATTCTTCGCGCGGACTGTTATTCAATCCTTGTTACCCCACCCCGAAGACGTTCCCTCACCTACGTTTACCTTGGTGCAGATTTATGACAGTTCAGACTGTGAAATCTGGCATTCAGATCTGTACCGCCTGTCGTCACTCGACGAAGTCGAAGAGCTTGGGTTGTTTGAGGCCTTTGATCACCAGATCACTTTTGTTGAATGGCCCGACAGACTGGAAGAGATGACACCAAAACACGCACTCACTCTCCGGTTTTCAGTGTCTGATAAGGGCGAGGATGTGCGAAATCTTGATCTGACTTGGTCAGATACCAAATGGGCTCCACTGATCGAACGACTGCCAGCATGACACTGCGTGATGACTTAAAAACCGCCTTTCTGATCCGCATCAACTGGCACGACGCGCAGCGGTCTCATCTTGCTGGCGATGCCTCCAACCGAAGCTACGAACGGCTGTTGCGGGGGGCAGATCGCGCCGTATTAATGGATGCTCCCCCAACACATGGCGAAAGTATTCGCCCTTTTACACACATAGCACGTCATTTGACGACGCATGGCTTCAGTGCGCCAAAGATCTATGCTGAAGATCCCGAACACGGTTTCTTGCTGCTCGAAGATTTAGGTGATGCACGGTTTAAGGAGACCATCGACGCGACCCCAGCATGCGAGCATCGGTTGTATGCGGCGGCGACGGATGCGTTGATTGCCCTACACGATTGCCCGCTGCCCCAAGGTCTGCAACGGTATGATGTTCGCTATCTAACGCAGATGTGCGATCTGGCCTTCACACACTACTGCTCCCCACTCAACGGCCCGAATACGGAAACGCTTTGGGGGCGTTTTCAGCCCGTATTTCAAGCGTTGCTCGCCCCATTAGAGACTGATCAGGTTGTACTGGCGCAGCGCGACTTTCATGCTGAAAATTTGATTTGGTTGCCAGATCGCAGCGGACCTGCCCGCGTTGGTATGTTGGACTTTCAAGACGCGTTCGCGGGCCACCCAAGCTATGATCTTGTGTCATTGCTTCAAGATGCACGTCGCGATATTTCACCAGCATTAGAGACCAAAATGATCACCCGATACATCACGGCTACAGGTGTCGATCCCGCCACATTTGAAGCGGCATACTGGACATTGGGTGTTCAACGCAACATCCGCATTATGGGCGTGTTTGCGCGATTAGCAACGGATTATGGCAAGCCAAAGTACTTGGAATTTATGCCCCGTGTTTGGCACTATATACAGCGTGGCCTGTCACGCCCAGCGCTTGCCCCGGTTTCACATCTGGTACGCGAAGCCTTGCCCGAGCCCACCCCAGAAATTTTGCGAAAGTTCATGTGATGAAAGCCCAATGTCCGTCCTCGGTCATGGTGTTCGCGGCCGGCTTTGGCACCCGCATGCGCCCTCTGACTTTGACATTGCCAAAACCAATGATCCCAGTCGCGGGGCGCCCCTTAATTGACCATGCATTGGATCACGTGGCCGCAGTCACCCCCCAAGTCATTGTGGCAAACACCCATTACCTGCCTCAGCCGTTGCGGATTCACCTGGCCTCCACCGCTGTAAAAATCAGCGATGAGCAACCCGATATTTTGGACACCGGTGGTGGCCTTCGAAAGGCGTTGCCTGTGTTGGGGCATGATCCAGTATTTACGATCAACCCCGATGTGATCTGGAAAGGCCCTAATCCACTGCAATGCGCCGCTAACGCGTGGGATCCCGAACAAATGGATGCACTTTTGGTTTGCGTTCCGATCAAGCGTTGCATCGGACGTACGGGAGGTGGAGATTTCAGCGCCGAACCGGGCGGGCAGCTGCATCGCGGCGGGGATATAGTTTATGGCGGTGTACAGATTTTGAAAACAGATTTGCTACACACCATCACTGATACCAGCTTTTCGCTGAACCTTGTCTGGAACCTCATGGAACACGAAAACAGGCTCTATTCCGTGGAGTACCCAGGGTATTGGTGTGATGTAGGAACCCCCGCAGGTATAGAGCAAGCCGAAACACTATTGGCCTCCGATGTTTAGTCCTAGTTCCCTGCCCCGCCTGTTTGCTGTCCCCTGCGGCGTTGATTTCCCGCGTGCGCTTGTCGACGGGCTGATCAGCCGCAGCCGCACCCTGCCCCCCGAAGATCTGGCCCGCGCTGAGGTCATCGTAAACACCTCGCGGATGAAACGTCGGGTTCGGCAACTTTTTGATACGGGCCCGGCATTGCTGCTGCCCAAACTCTCGCTGCTGACCGATTTGTCGCAGCGCGCAACCCTAAATGGGCTACCACCCGCCCTACCTCCGCTACGCCGACGGTTGGAGCTGTCGCAGCTGATCGCAAAACTTCTGGATGCCCAGCCAGATTTGGCCGCGCGATCCTCGTTATATCATCTGTCTGACAGCCTGGCGGGGCTGATCGACGAAATGCAGGGCGAAGGCGTCAGCACCGATACCATTCGTACTTTGGACGTCTCGGACATGTCAGGTCACTGGGCACGGGCGCAGGCATTTATTGGCATTGCAGACACCTTTGTTGAAATGCACGATGGCGCAATGGACAGTCAGGCGCGTCAACGCCAGATGGTTTTGGATCTGATCGCCCAATGGGAGATCCGCCCGCCAGCACATCCGATTATCCTTGCTGGTTCCACTGGTTCACGTGGAACAACGCTATTGCTAATGGAGGCCATTGCCCGTCTACCGCAAGGGGCTGTGATCCTACCTGGCTATGACTTCGATCAGCCAGATCACGTCTGGGCCGGCCTCGAGGATCCGTTGATCTCAGAAGACCACCCGCAATATCGGTTTCACAAACTGATGCGCGATCTTGACCTGCAACCGGATGAAATCCAACCTTGGACGGATGAACTGCCTGCCTCGGTCCACCGCAACCAACTGGTGTCTCTGGCGTTGCGCCCGGCCCCTGTCACCGACGCATGGATGAGCGAAGGCCCCCACCTACAAGGTTTAGATCAAGCCACCTGTAACCTTACGTTAGTCGAAGCGCCCAGTCCCCGTGCCGAGGCACTGGCCATTGCCTTACGTTTGCGCCAAGCCGCAGAAGACGGGCAAACAGCTGCACTGATCACCCCTGACCGGATGCTAACCCGACAAGTATCTGTCGCCTTGGACCGATGGGATATCTTGCCGGATGACTCGGCTGGCCTGCCATTGGTACTCTCTCCTCCGGGGCGTTTCCTGCGCCATGTAGCTGGCCTGTTCTGCCGACCTCTAACGCCCGACGCCCTGCTCACTTTGCTAAAACACCCCCTGTGCCATGATGGTGGCGCACGCGGGGAGCATTTGCGTCACACGCGCGAGCTAGAACTGCACATGCGCCGCAATGGACCACCGTTTCCGGACGCCGACAGCTTTGCCATGTTTGCAGCAGAACGCGATTTGCTAGACGGTTGGCTGCAGTGGATAACGAATTGTTTTAATGAAAAAAGCCAAAACAGCACCTTACCGCTCACCGCTTGGGTCAACCAGTTACGCACTCTTGCCGAGGCAATTTCTGCCGGCGGGCAAAACAATGGCGCTGGCACCCTTTGGGATCAGAAAGCCGGCCGTGAGGCGCTAAAGATCATAGAAAACCTCACCACCGAAGCGGTACATGGTGGCGAGATGACCGCCTTGGATTTCTCGGATCTGTTAGGTGCGCTGTTGGCCGAAGGCGAAGTCCGCGACCGTGATGCGCCTTATGGATCAATCATGATCTGGGGCACGTTGGAGGCACGGGTTCAGGGCGCCGATTTGGTCATTTTGGGCGGATTAAACGAGGGCAGCTGGCCCGAATCCGCCAGCCCCGATCCCTGGCTGAACCGTCAGCTGCGCAGTCAGGCAGGTTTGCTGCTGCCTGAACGACGTATCGGCCTATCGGCACATGACTTTCAGCAGGCCATCGCCGCCCCCGAAGTCTGGCTGACCCGGTCCGAACGCTCAGATGAATCAGACACTGTGCCGTCGCGTTGGTTGAACCGGATGACCAATCTACTGTCCGGCCTTCCTGATCAGAAGGGGCCTGACCATCTGGCCGCGATGCGCGCGCGTGGCAAAACCTGGTTGGGCTGGGCACAGGTACTGGAAACACCTCTCCCAACTCCAGCCGCCCTGCGTCCCGCCCCCCGGCCTCCGGTGGCCACACGCCCCCGCCGATTGACCATCACTGAAATCCCACGCCTGATCCGCGACCCCTATGCAATCTACGCCAAACATGTGCTGCGTCTAAAGCCACTGGAAGATCTAGTGCAGGAGCCAGACGCCCTGTTGCGCGGCATTGTGATACACGAGGTGTTTGAAACCTTCATCAAACATTGTCAGAGTTACCCCAGCGATCTCACCGCCGACACCTTAATCACGGCCACGCAGCAAATGCTGCAAGAACACGTTCCATGGCCCGTAGCACGCACGCTGTGGCTCTCGCGTATTCGGCGCATCGCCGACGAATTCATTTTAGCCGAACAAGAACGCCAGGCCCGGGGTAAGCCCGTCGCATTTGAAGCCAAAGGCGAGGCGCGTCTCGATCCATTGGATTTCACCATCGCCTGCCGCGCTGATCGGATTGACATGGATGATCGTGGATTTTTGCATCTATATGACTATAAAACCGGGGCCCCGCCGTCTGAAGCGCAGCAAAAGAAATTCGAAAAACAACTGTTGATCGAAGCTGCCATGGCCGAAGAAGGTGCCTTTGCGGAAATTGGTCCAGCTGAAGTGCGACGCGCTGTGTTCATTGGACTTGGAAACTCGATGAAAGAAGTGCGTGCTCCACTTGAGGAGGAACCGCCGGCAAAAATCTGGAGCGAGCTGAAAACACTGATCGAGGCCTATTTCGACCCTGAACAAGGCTATTCCAGTCGCCGTATGGTGCATCGCGACGATTTTGCCGGCGATTATGACCATCTGGCACGTTTTGGTGAATGGGATCGCAGCGCCACGCCCACGCCCGAGGATTTAACATGACCGCCCGCGACGCCGCCTCAGAAGCCCAATTTCGCGCCGCCCGTCCCGATGCTTCCACGTGGTTGGCGGCAAACGCCGGTTCGGGAAAGACCAAGGTGCTAACAGATCGCGTCGCGCGGCTGTTGCTAAAAGGGGTACAGCCTCAGCACATCCTGTGCCTGACCTACACCAAAGCCGCCGCCAGTGAGATGCAGAACCGGCTGTTCAAACGGCTTGGTGAGTGGGCAATGTTGCCGGATGAGGGTCTGATCAACGCCCTGACTGATCTTGGTGCTGAGGATGTTATTACGCCTGAAGGTCTGGCCCAGGCACGCACCCTATTTGCCCGCGCGATCGAAACCCCTGGTGGGTTGAAAATCCAAACTATTCACTCGTTCTGTTCGTCACTGCTGCGTCGGTTCCCTCTTGAAGCCAAGGTCAGTCCGCAATTTTCGGAAATGGAAGAGCGCGCAGCCGCCATGTTACAGGCAGAAATCGTCGAGGATTTTGCCAACGGTGATCAGGCTCATCTGATCGAAGCCCTTGCTCCGCATATTTCCGACAGTGATTTTTCCACAATCACATCTGCGATCAGCCAAAAGCGGGCCGCTTTTGAAACCCCGTTAGACTGGGCAGACCTATGTGCGCTGTTTGACCTACCGGCAGATTTTGATGCCGCAGCGCTAGAGGCACGCGCGTTTTGTGGCGGCGAAGCCGAAGTGCTCAGCCGACTGCGCCTGATTTTGGCAGAAGGTAGTACCAACGATCAAAAAGCCGGAGCGAAACTCAAAGGCATTGAAACGCCAACGCTGGCTGATTTACCCTTATTAGAGTCTGTTTTTCTAACAGGTGCCACGGCAAAGGCTCCCTTTTCCGCCAAGATTAACAGTTTTCCGACCAAGAAGCTGCGCGAAGCTAATCTGAACCTAATGGATCAGCTCGAACCCTTCATGTGCAGGGTCGAAGACGCTCGTGCCAATCGGTTAGCGCTGGTGGCGATCAAAAAAACACATCGCCTGCATGCCTTTGCCGCAGCATTTTTACCCGAATATGAGCGGCGCAAACAATTGCGGGGATGGCTCGATTTTGACGACCTGATCCTCAAGGCGCGACAACTTCTGAACGATCCAGCCGTCGCCGCATGGGTTCTCTATCGCCTTGATGGCGGCATCGATCATATTCTGGTCGACGAAGCACAAGATACCAGCCCGGTGCAATGGGATGTGATCGAAAAACTGGCGCAAGAATTCACTGCCGGTGAAGGTGCGCGTTCAGGTGTCGAGCGCACGATCTTTGTAGTCGGTGATATGAAACAATCGATCTACTCGTTTCAAGGCGCTGATCCCGACGCGTTTTTGCGCATGCAGGTCGAGTTTGCCGACAGGTTGGCGGAAACCGGACCGGGTTTGCAAAACGCAGCGTTGGAGTTTTCATTCCGCTCGTCGGCCGCCATTCTAGGCCTGGTCGACCAGGTTTTCAAAGACAGCCCACGGGCCGGCTTTCACAAAGATGCGTTGCATCGGGCCTTTAAATCTGACCTGCCAGGACGGGTCGATTTGTGGCCATTGGTAGGCAAGGTCGATGACGATGATGACCGGGATTGGACTGATCCAGTGGATCGTCCCAGCGCGCGCCATCACACCGTTATTTTGGCAGAACGCATTGCCGGCGAAATTCGATCTATGATCGATGCAGGAGTCACCATTCCCGAAGACGCTCCTGAACGCGGTACATTTCAACGCAGGCCGGTGCAGCCAGGTGACTTCCTGATCTTGGTGCAGCGCCGTTCAGAGCTGTTTTCCGAAATCATTAGGGCCTGCAAAGCGGCCAACTTGCCCATAGCCGGCGCCGATCGCTTAAAAGTTGGCGCTGAGCTGGCAGTAAAGGACATCGCCGCGCTGCTGTCGTTTTTGGCCACCCCAGAAGATTCGCTCTCCCTCGCGGCAACGCTGAAATCCCCATTGTTTGGGTGGACCGAGCAGATGTTGTTCGACCTCGCACACCGGCGAGACAGCAAATATCTGTGGACTGCGTTGCGCGAACGGGCAGGGGAGTTTCCCGAAACGCTCGCCATCCTGAATGATCTACGTGACCAAACCGATTTCTTGCGCCCCTTTGATCTAATCGAACGGATTTTGACCCGTCACAAAGGCCGTATAAATCTTCTGGGCCGGCTGGGGCCTGAGGCCGAAGATGGGATCAATGCGTTGTTGTCGCAGGCACTGGCCTACGAACGGACAGATATTCCCAGCCTGACCGGGTTCTTAGTCTGGATGCAGGCAGATGAACTAGAGATCAAACGTCAAATGGGCGCGGCCGGAAATATGATCCGGGTGATGTCGGTGCACGGCTCCAAAGGGCTCGAATCTCCAATTGTGATCCTGCCAGATACCGCCAAACGCCGCCCCCCGATGGACGATGAAATCATGCTGGCCCACGGCGCTCCGTTGTGGAAATTGCCCAAGGAACAGATGCCGCCGGCGATGTTAGACGCCCGTAACGCAGCTCAGGACAAGCTACAAAACGAACGACTGCGTCTATTGTATGTGGCTCTAACACGGGCCGAAAAATGGCTTATTGTCGCAGCCGCGGGCGATTTGTCCAAAGACGGCGACAGTTGGTACCAAATGGTTGAAGAGGGAGCGCGCGCGCGGGGCGCGGTGGAGCTGCCGATACATGGCGATAAGGGCTTACGCCTGCAGCATGGAAATTGGGACGGGTTGCCGTTGGTCAGCTATGATCCAGTGATAGAAGAAAAACCGATTTTACCACCAGTCTTTACCCAAGACGCTCCATCCTATGTACCTCCAACAGCCACCCTGGCGCCCTCTGATCTTGGCGGGGCCAAGGCCTTGCCGGGTGACCAGGGCAAAGACGAAGACGCCGCCAAGGCCCGCGGGAACCATTTGCACCTGTTGCTTGAGCATTTACCGGCGCGTGATCCTGCCGACTGGCCACAACTTGCGGCATCCCTATTACCAGATGTCGACGGGCGCGACGCCTTGTTGAATGAGGCTATGACCGTGATCACCCATCCCGATCTTCAGGATATATTCGCCAAAGATACCCTATGCGAAGTGCCGATTTCTGCTGAATTGGATGGAATCCGCTTACATGGGATCATTGACCGGTTGATCATCACCGACGATTACGTCTTGGCTGTTGATTTTAAATCGAACGTACATGTGCCCACGGAGCCTAAGCAATGTCCCGTAGGCTTGCTTCGCCAGATGGGCGCCTATTTGCAGGCCTTACAGCAGATTTATCCAACCAAACCGATTAAAACCGCGCTGGTCTGGACCCGCACTGCTTCACGCATGATGCTGCCACACGAACTTGTGTCCCAAGCTTACTTCCAGCGTCTGGAACCTTGACGATTGCTTAAGCTCTACCTAGGTTCCCTTCCAGTTGCCAACCCTCATTGGAGACATGCATATGTCCACCGTAGCCGTCACTGACGATACATTTGACGCCGAAGTCAAAAACTCAACCGTACCTGTGGTCGTAGATTTCTGGGCCGAATGGTGTGGCCCATGCAAACAGATCGGCCCCGCTTTGGAAGAGCTGGCGGCTGAATATGGCGACAAAGTAAAAATCGCCAAAATAGATGTCGACAGCAACCCCAACGCTGCCGCAGCGATGGGTGTTCGTGGCATTCCCGCGCTGTTCATCTTTAAGGACGGTCAGGTTATTTCCAACCGCGCTGGCGCCGCGCCCAAGGCAGCGCTGCAAAGCTGGATTGACGAATCCATCTAAGTCGCTCGTTCGAATAAAGATCTAAAGGCGTCCGTTTGGGCGCCTTTTTCTTTTAGACACGTAAATATAAAAAAACCGCCCGAAGGCGGCTTTCAGATCTGTAACGGCAGACGCGCTTATTTAACGCTGAAACTGTAATCGGTCAGGCCGATGTCTTCCAGCTGAGCGCGGGTCAGCTTCGCCAGCTCGTTCTGGGTCTGACGGTTGTCGTTCCACGCGACAATCGTCTGAAAGAACGAAGAAATAATACCAACCGGACGGAGATCAGTGACTGCTCCGAGCGGCGCGTGTGTGTGTGCAATAGAAGCCATAGTGCGCAGGTCCTTAAGTGAAACAGCCGACCCTGTGTCGGTTGTAGGCATTACTTAGGATCCTCAGCTGAGTCTCACAATTGCTCGTTATTCAGCCCGGCATTGCGCTCAACGCATAGCAATTGTGCAGTTTGTGAACATATCTAGCGGCAGCACGGTCAGATCTCACACCGAATCTACGGTGCGCATTCCCCGCTGCTCTCTTGTACCGCCAGCCGCTTAGTTCCATATAGTACGCAATCAAAGCGGAGACAGATATGGCAGACGAGCAATTCCCAGGCTGGCACGGCACCACAATCATTGGCGTAAAAAAAGGCGATGAAATCGTCATCGCCGGCGACGGACAGGTGTCGCTGGGGCAAACCGTGATCAAGGGCACCGCCCGCAAGGTGCGCCGCCTTTCGCCCGGGGGCTATGACGTCGTTGCCGGATTTGCAGGTTCAACCGCGGATGCGTTTACCCTGCTGGAACGGCTGGAAACCAAATTAGAGACGACTCCGGGCCAGTTGGCGCGTGCGAGCGTGGAGCTGGCCAAAGACTGGCGCACCGATAAGTACCTGCAAAAACTGGAAGCAATGTTGATCGTGACCGATGGCAGCGATCTGTTTGTCATCACCGGTGCCGGCGACGTGCTGGAGCCAGAGCACAACGTCGCGGCGATTGGCTCCGGCGGCAACTTTGCCTTGGCGGCAGCGCGCGGCATGATGGACAGTGACAAATCCGCCGAACAAGTCGCCCGTGATGCGATGGCCATCGCGGCGGACATCTGCGTTTATACCAATGGCAAACTCACAGTTGAAAGCATCCGGGCATGATTTCACGCGATGACCTTCGTGCAGCGGTGGGCGCGGGACTCGTCTCTGAGGCCCAAGCCGCCTCGTTGCAAGCCTTGTCGGACAGCCGACGCGGCGCACGCGAAGGCCTGCGCGAGGGCGATGAGCCGTTTGAACTGTTCAAAGGCTTCAACGAGATTTTCATCGTTATTGGCCTGATCATTCTGGCAACCGGCTGGATCACCGTGAACGGCATTTCAATGGCCGGGCAGGTGACCCATTTTCAGTCACAGATCACGTGGACTGCCGTGATAGGTGGCGGCATTTTGTGGGGGCTTTCGGAATATTTCATTCGTCGGCGACGTATGGTGGCACCTGCAATTGCGCTCTCTATTTTGTTTGCCGGGAACGCAGGTGCCGGCCTCAGCGCCTATTTTTCCGAACCTTTCATGATCGCACAGCAGGACTATTCCAGTCTGCCGATGCCTTTGTTGTTGACCACAGGAGCAGTGTTATTGTTTTGGCTGCGGTTCAAAGTACCGTTTGCCATGGCTTTGATTGCGTTGGGTGTCTTTGCACTGGCGCTGTTGATCGCAGGTCAGAACGCCGGCGCACCTGACCAGTTCAGCGATCTTTTCCTACTGTCAGCAAATGGACCATTCGCCTATGTCACGCTGGCCGTGGGGCTTGCTGTCTTTGCTGTCGCAATGTGGTTTGATCTCTCGGATCCACACCGGGTAACGCGCCGTTCGGCACAAGGATTCTGGCTGCATGTTGTCGCCGCACCTGCACTGGTCAACACCATTGCCCTGTCGCTGATGGCACAGGAAAACAGCAGCTCTGACGTGATGCTGTTGACCGTTCTTGCGGTGTTTGCGCTGGTGGCTATCGTCATCGATCGGCGTTCGTTCCTGATTGCCGCAATTGGCTATATCGTGACGCTGGCCTCAACCGTATTTGATGGGGAAGGGGCCGCGATGACAGTGCTCGCGCTTGGCGTTTTCCTTGTCTTTCTTGGAGCGTTCTGGACCCGCATTCGCGCCACGCTTCTGTCTCTCATTTCGGGCGTTGTGCCGGTACACCGGCTGCCGCCCTCTCACTAACTCAGGATACTCATGACTGATCTCACCCCTCGCGAAATCGTCTCGGAACTGGACCGTTACATCATTGGTCAAAATGACGCCAAACGGGCTGTCGCCGTTGCCCTGCGCAACCGCTGGCGCCGCAAGCAGCTGAATGATGACCTGCGCGACGAAGTCTACCCCAAGAACATTCTGATGATTGGCCCCACTGGTGTAGGTAAGACCGAAATCTCTCGCCGGCTGGCAAAACTGGCCCGCGCACCGTTTTTGAAGGTTGAAGCCACAAAATTCACCGAAGTGGGGTATGTCGGGCGCGACGTCGAGCAGATCGTGCGGGATCTCGTCGATGCCGCGATCCTACAAACCCGTGAGCTGATGCGCGAAGATGTAAAAGTTAAAGCCCACAAAGCCGCAGAAGACCGCGTTTTGGCTGCCATCGCCGGCGAAGACGCCCGCGAAGCCACCTTGGATATGTTCCGTAAAAAGCTAAAAGCCGGCGATCTGGACGACACCGTGATCGAACTGGACGTGGCTGACTCGTCGAACCCCATGGGCAACATGTTCGAGATCCCCGGACAACCCGGCGCCGGCAATATGGGCATGATGAACCTTGGAGAATTGTTTGGCAAAGCCATGGGAGGTCGCACCACCCGCAAAAAACTCACCGTCTCCCAAAGCTATGATGTGCTGATCGGCGAAGAAGCCGACAAACTGTTGGATGATGAAACCGTCAACAAGGCTGCATTGGAATCGGTTGAGCAGAACGGCATCGTATTCTTGGATGAAATCGACAAAGTCTGCGCGCGCTCGGATGCCCGTGGCGGCGATGTCAGTCGGGAAGGCGTGCAACGTGATCTCTTGCCACTGATCGAAGGCACCACTGTCAGCACCAAACATGGGCCGGTTAAAACCGATCACATTCTGTTTATTGCCTCGGGTGCGTTCCACATTGCCAAGCCTTCGGATTTGTTGCCCGAATTACAGGGGCGTCTGCCTATTCGTGTCAACCTACGTCCACTGACAGAAGAAGACTTCGTGCGTATTTTGACCGAGACAGACAATGCCTTGACGCGGCAATACACTGCGTTGATGGGCACGGAAGAGGTGGTTGTCGATTTCACCGAAGACGGCATTGCCGCGCTGGCGAAAATTGCGGCTGAGGTGAACCAAACCGTGGAAAACATCGGTGCACGCCGTCTTTATACGGTGATTGAACGGGTGTTTGAAGAACTGTCCTTTACCGCACCTGATCGCAGTGGCGAAATGGTAAAAGTGGATGCCGAGTTTGTTCGCAAGAATCTGGGCGAACTGTCACGGTCTTCGGATCTGAGCCGTTACGTTCTATAATGGATGCGGAGTGGGGGCTTCGGTCCCCCTTCACCCTAATCTTTAGCGCGGGCGCCTAAGGTACACATAATACGCCCCATCGCCACCATGGCTGATATGGGCCGGTGTCACCTGCAATACCACCTGCGACAGCGGCGGCAGCAACAGCCATTGCGGCACGTTATGACGCAACACGCCACGCGGCACGGGGATTGGGCCTGGTTCATCACGGTCTTTGCCCTTACCCGTCACCACCAAAACCAACCGTTTTCCATTGGCATGCGCGCGCAAAATAAACCGTGTCAGCGCCGGATGCGCGGTATCAATACGCATACCATGAAGGTCCAGTTTCCCTTCGGGTTTCAGTTTGCCGCGTTTCATCTTGCGAAAGGCTTTATCGTCCATTTGCACCGGACGTGCGGCAAGTGCACTGGTCACTGCGGGTTTAAGACTGTTCCCAAGCGTTGATGATCTGGCTTTGCTACCCACCTCAAACACCTCCAGCAGTGACGGCTCTGGCGCGACGGGTTGGGATTTCTTTTTGCTGGTTCGCGGAAGAGAGGGCTGAACTGAGGCATGCGGAAACGCAGGGCGATCAGGATGCAGGCGTTCGGTCTCCTGCGCGACCTGCTTCCAAAGGTCGAGCTCTTCTTTTGTCAATTTACGACGTGTCATTCTTTAAAGATCTTCCGGCAGCAGCGCATAGGCCCTTTGGATGGGCAGTAACACATACATGCGACCGGGATCACGCAGCTTTCCTGCGGCCAGACCCGCCGCATCGCCGGTGCCAAAAAAAACATCCGCCCGCTGCGCACCCTTGATCGCCGATCCGGTATCTTGGGCAATCATCAAGCGGCGCATTGGTGTTGCGCCGTCTTTTTCCAACCAAACCGGCGCCCCCAACTGGGTAAAGGCCGGATCTACTGCCACACTGCGCAGTGCAGTGATGGAACGATTCATTGCGCCTAATGGACCTTTGGTGGGTTTGACGCGCGTCACCTCACGAAAAAACACATAGGTTGGATTGTGAAACAGCAGCTCACGTCCGGATTCTGGGTTTCGTTTGACCCAGTTTTTGATCACTTGCGCGCTAACTTGATGCGGTTGATAAACACCCCGGCGGACAAGTTCAGTACCGATGGAACGATAATTGTGTCCGTTTGCACCGCCATACCCCACTCGTATCACGTTTCCATCGGGCAAACGAATACGACCAGACCCCTGTATTTGCAGAAAAAACAGTTCTACCGGATCATCAACCCAAGCTATTTCCAGTCCGCGTCCATCCATAACCCCACTGGTCAGGATTTCGCGGCGTGTCAGCCAACTGCCGGGCTGGCGTGCTTCGCGAGGCATCTTGTAAACCGGATAGCGAAAGCGGTTGGTACGACGGCGCGATCCATCCAATTCGGGTTCAAAGTAACCGGTAAACAACCCGTCTTTGCCATCAGAGATCAGCATCGGACGGAAAAACAATTCGAAAAACGTACGCGCGCTTTTGGGGTTTTGCGACTGCGCCACGGCACACAGCGATTGCCAATCAGGATCCTTCAAATCCATGCAGGTTTCCAAAAAAGCATTCAGCGCATGTGCGTGATCATCATTTTCCCAACCTTCAAGCTGGGAAAATGATGAAAGAGTATAGGTGACTTCAGAGGCTGCACCAGAAGTGGCGCCCATTGTGGCACCGCAAAAGGCTGTGACGCCCAATGCCTTCCGGAGCAGCGATGTCATGCGTCCGTCGCCACCAGTTGCCAGTTCGGATCATCTCCACCCATGGCACGGGCAAACACCCATGTGTCCTTTTGTTTCTTGATGGTTTTCGCATCACCTTCAACAACATTGCCATCGCGATCATGCACCACTGATGTCATCTCACAGACGAAGCGCATGGTGATTTCCGATAGGCCAGTGGCCTCATCAAAAGTTGCATTCAACAAAGTGGTTTCACGCACACCAATAAAATTGGCCTCAATCGACAGCCCCTGATCTTCGCGCTCCGCGACGGCCTGAACAAAACTGTCAAATACGTCTTCAGCCAAAAACGGCTGGATGTCATTCAGATCGCCGTTTTCAAAGCCCATCAAGATCATTTCATAGGCACCGCGCGCGCCCTGAACAAAATCGCTAACGCCAAATCCGGGTTCGACCCGTTTCATCGCGGCCAATGCTTGCGACTGAACGCTACCTTCGGGCACGTGGTCGGTAATATCATTATCAGGACCGCCTTCGATCACTTCCAGATCAGGCTGGTTTTGGCGCCCGCTGTTTTCCGGCATACGCGGCTTTTCAAAGCCTTCTCGCGTGCCCAAAACGCTTTTTAGGCGCAGAATCAAAAATATGGCGATGCCGGCCAGAACCAAAAGCGAAATCACGGGAGACTCCATTTGTACCTCATACTGGGTGTTCGTGCATTATTTGAAACCCGAAGGCTCAAGTCTTATGTAGGTGACAGGGTAGGGCAAGTCTACCTTTGCGCGCATGAACTAAGGAAACCCTGATGTATCTTTTTATGGCTTTTTTGCTGGTGCCGGTGATTGAGATCGCCCTGTTCATCCAGGTGGGCGGCGCGATCGGCTTGTGGCCGACGCTATTGATTGTCATCCTCACCGCGATTTTGGGCACAAAACTGGTCAAAGCGCAGGGTAAATTGGCCATGGGACAGATGCGTAACTCGTTCGAAACACTCTCAGATCCCGCCGAACCTTTGGCACATGGAGCGATGATCTTATTTGCCGGCGCGCTGTTGTTGACACCCGGTTTTTTTACGGATGCGGTGGGCTTTGCATTGCTGGTCCCACGTTTTCGTGAGGCCGCCTATAAATTTCTGCGTGCGCGCATCAATGTCGCCAACTTTCAAATGGGCACCAACGGGTTTCAAGCTCATGGTGCGGGGTTTGATCCGCGCAGACCATCAGATCCCACCAAAGATATCATCGATGGAGACTATGAAGACCTGACTCCCCATCACGATCCCTCAAACCCATCAAAATGGGTGGATGGGCCAAAATAATCACCCTGAGTAAACCCGGCGGCAACCGGGGGCTTGTGCCCGTTGAGATACGGTGATCAAGCTGCTAAGCACAGAACAAATCTATCGTTTAGGAGTTATTCCATGGCCGAAAATGGCGCCGCAGAAGGCACACAAGCTCAACAGCCTCAGGTTCAAATGAACATTCTAGGCCAGTATATCCGTGACATGTCGTTTGAAAACGTCATGGCCCAAAAAGGTGCGGCAGGTGACGTGCAGCCCGACGTCAACGTTCAGGTCGCTCTGGACGCCAAAAAACGTTCGGTTGAAAACCAGTACGAAGTCATCACCAAGCTGACAATTCAGTCCAAGAACAAAGCCGACGAAAGCATGTTGTTCGTTCTGGAACTGGAATATGTCGGTATTTTCAACATTGCAGGCATTCCAGATGATCAAATGCACCCATTCCTGATGATCGAATGCCCACGCATGTTGTTCCCCTTCCTGCGCCGCATCGTGTCGGATGTCACCCGTGATGGTGGTTTCCCACCACTGAACCTGGACAACATCGATTTTGTTGCGATCTATCGCAACGAGCTGGCCCGCCGCCAGCAAGCCGCAGCTGAGGCACCCGCAGCCCAAGCCTGATTTATTCTAAATCATATATTGTAGAAAACGCCGCTAATTTTAGCGGCGTTTTTTGTTTCAAGATCCCAGCGTCTTCCACAGCGCTTCATCGCCCATTTTTTCAACAAAGTCATCATGGGCTGCTTTTTCCTCAGCCGTCAGTCGCGAGGGCAGCGGGGTTGGTCGCGGTTCGGGGCGCCACTCATCTGCGTTTTGACCTGCACTGCCGGTATTGCCCGCAGTGGCCGACAGACCAAAATCAGGCTGACGCCCTCCAATCAGTTCCAAATATACTTCGGCGAGGATTTCAGAGTCGAGCAATGCGCCGTGCAGCGTTCGATTGGAGTTATCGATGTTAAATCGACGGCACAATGCATCCAGCGTCGCCGGAGAACCCGGAAAGCGTTTGCGCGCGATGGCCAATGTATCCAAGGCCTGTGACATCGGCAGTTGCGGCAAGCCCATCCAGCCCAGCTCGGCGTTCAGGAATTTCATGTCAAACGACGCGTTGTGGATGACCATCGTTGAATCGCGGACAAAATCCAAAAAACCCTGACCTACTTTGGCAAACACCGGTTTGTCACGCAGCGTGACGGCACCGGGGCCGGGCTGTTGCGGAGGCTCCAATAGATCCGGGCCAATGCCATGCACGCCAAAGGCTTCGGCCGGCATTGCACGTTGCGGGTTGATATAGACGTGGTAGGTTTCCCCGGTGGGCATATGGTTCAACAGTTCCACCGCCCCGATTTCCACAATCCGATCCCCGGAATTAGGGTCAAATCCGGTGGTTTCTGTATCTAGAACAATCTCACGCATGGGGTTTCCGTTCTCTGATCTGGACAAGAATATCGCGCACCTGAGTTCTGGCGTGGTCCAGCGTATCCGTTTCTATCAAAAAATCCGACCGCGCGATTTTTTCAGCGATGGGCATTTGTTTGGCAAGGATCTGGGCAAACTGAGTTTCGTCCATGGTGCCGCGTGCCAACACCCGTTGTTTCTGCGTCGCCGGCGACACATGCACACAGGCCACCGCGTCCATTTCGGTCTCAGCACCAGTTTCATACAATAGCGGTATGTCGAAAACCAATACGTCTGCGGTGATTGCATCACAAAACGACTTGCGGTCGGCCTGAACTAGCGGATGCACGATTTTTTCGATCAGAGATAGCAGGTGCTGATCGCCGGCGATCAGCCGGCGCAGTTTTGCACGATCAACGGCACCGTTTGTTAGTGCCTCAGGCAGGGCCTCGCGCATCGGGTCCACGGCCGCCCCGCCAATCGCGTACAAACGGTGCACCGCCTGATCCGCATCCCACACAGCGCAACCCGCATCCGCAAACAGCCCAGCTGTGGTCGATTTCCCCATACCAATGGAGCCAGTCAGCCCGAGTTTGAAGTTCATGCCAAAGCGGCCGCGCGGGCAGCCTCATCTACTTCGGGGCGTTGTCCGAACCAGCGTTCAAATCCTGGCACCGCCTGATGCAGTAACATGCCCAGCCCATCGACTGTGGTGCAGCCCATTTCCTCAGCCGTCGCCAAAAGATCGGTCTTGAGCGGAGTATAGATCAAATCCGTCACCAACGCATCAGAGCGCAACCCATCCAATGGAATACGCAGTCGCGATTTACCAACCATGCCCAGCGACGTGGTATTGACCACCAGCTTGCCTTCTTCAACGATATTGGCAGCTTGGATCCAATCCACCACCCGGACTTTGGGACCAAAGTCTTGTTGCAGCTGTTCTGCGCGATCTCGCGTGCGGTTGGTCAGCAGGATTTCCGGCACATCAGCTTCCAGAAGTGAGGCAATCACCGCACGGCAGGCCCCGCCGGCCCCAAACACCACAGCCGGCCCTGAGGCAGGCTGCCAATCCGGAGCAGATTGTGCCAAATTTGTAATAAAACCATAGCCGTCTGTATTGTCAGCCAGGATCGTACCATCAGCACGAAAAATCAGGGTGTTGGCAGCGCCCATCAAAGTTGCACGATCAGTCACCTGATCCGCGATTTTCATCACGGCCTCTTTGTACGGAATGGTCACATTCGCCCCTACAAAGCCGGCTTGTGGCAATGTGCGGATTACCCGCTCCAAATCGTCAGATTCCACATGCATCGGGATGTAGTGACCCGCGATACCATAGGTTCTTAACCAGTGATTGTGCAGTAACGGAGATCTCGAATGGGATATCGGGTTACCGATCACGCCGGCGAGGGGAATTTTTGCATCACTCATTGCTCAATCACTCCTTGCAGACCGAGATAGTTCAAAAGCTCCAACAGCGGTAAACCTAAAACGTTAAAGTAGTCGCCTTCAACGTTAGAGAACAGCCGTACGCCTTCTTCTTCCAGTTTGTAGCCCCCAACCGCGTGTTGGATGCTATCCCAATTGCGCGCCACATAATCACGCAGATATTTATCCGAACTGGCTCTCATACGCAGGCGAACCTGTCCAACGTGGCGCCACAGAGGTTGCCCGTCCTTATATATAACGGCCGCAGACAACAACACATGCCGCTTGCCGCGCATCTTTTTTAGCTGATCAAAAGCCTCATCCTGCGATGTGGGTTTGGACAAAATTTGCCCCTCAAATTCCAACACTTGATCACAGCCCAGTACCAATTCACCCCAATGTTTACCGCTGCCTTTGCGGGCCTTTGCTTCGGCCAGCGCATCTGCAATATCTCGCGGAGAGGCGGCTTCGGCCAACAGCGCCTGTTTTAAGCTCTGCTCGTCCACGCGGGCGGGTGCCACATGAATGGGGACACCTGCATTGCGCAGAAGCTGCGCCCGGATCTCAGATCCTGAGGCAAGAATGATGTGGGCAGACATGTGGAAAACCCCGTGTGCAATATGGAAATGGTTTCAGGATGGTTTGTATGAATCTGAGCAAAAATCGCAACCCGGGGGTAACGCTAAAATCTCAGCTGAGTCGCCGGCAGATTCGCCCAAAGTGGATGAGGATAACTCTGAAAATCGGGAAAAAAGATTCGCCGGCGATTCCCCCAGAAGTTATCCCCAGATTCGGCCGGCTGAGTCGTTTTTGCGACTCAGCCTATTTGCATAAGCCTTCAAATGAGTCGCACACAGAATCAGCCCAAAGGCCTAGAAACTTGTTCAAGCTGGGGATAAGCCATGGGAAGATTCAATTATCCACTGGAATCCACTGACCCTACAAAAACATCATCCTCTTAAAATATATATATATATTTAAGGGGGGTCCCTTTGATCGAAAGACACAGCCCATGACCCTCGCTGATCAGATGTACACGCTTTACCCATACGCGAAATCTCTCCACATCATGGCAGTGATCTCGTGGATGGCTGGTTTGTTCTATTTGCCCCGACTGTTCGTGTATCATGTGGAGCAAGCTTCGAATGTGAAAGAATGCCGACCTGTGTTCTTAATCATGCAGGAGAAGCTGTTGAAGGTCATCATGCGCCCTGCAAGCATCGTCACGTGGCTTGCAGGGCTTTTTATGGCCCTGACCCCCGGAATTGTAGATTGGGCCTCTCTATGGCCCTGGACGAAGCTCTGCGGGGTATTGGCAATGACTTGGTTTCATCACTGGCTGTTATACCGTCATCGTGACTTCAAAGCGGATCAAAACAGGCTCACTGGCCGGCAATTCCGGTTGATGAATGAAGTTCCTACGGTTTTGATGGTGATTATCGTTGTTTCCGTGGTCTTCAAATTCTGAGACCGTATTTGACTCATCTTTGGCGAGTCCTTATGAAGCTATCAAACGGCCCCGTCCGGGTGACCGTGTTTTCCATATTCTCTGCGAAACTGCCCCCAAATTCTGGGCGCCAAAGGCCGTATCCCTATGACCGAGCAAATGCTGAATCTCGCTGATCTCAAAGCGAAAAGCCCCAAAGCACTTTTGTCGATGGCTGAAGAGCTTGAGATTGAAAACGCGTCCACCATGCGTAAGGGAGAGATGATGTTCCAGATTCTGCGTGAACGCGCGGATGAAGGATGGCAGATCGCCGGCGATGGTGTGCTGGAGGTTCTGCAAGACGGATTTGGATTTCTGCGCTCGCCTGAGGCAAACTATCTTCCGGGTCCAGACGATATCTATGTTTCGCCAGAAATGATCCGCCAGTTGTCCCTGCGCACAGGCGACACAGTGGAAGGCTTCATCAAAGCTCCGTTGGAAAATGAGCGCTATTTTGCGCTGACCAATGTGACCAAAATCAACTTTGAAGAGCCAGAAAAAGCGCGCCACAAGATCGCCTTTGACAACCTAACGCCGCTTTATCCTGATGAGCGTCTGAAGATGGAAGTTGAAGATCCTACCATCAAGGACAAATCCGCGCGCGTGATTGATCTGGTTGCACCAATTGGTAAGGGGCAACGTTCGTTGATTGTTGCACCTCCGCGCACCGGTAAAACCGTTATTCTACAAAACATCGCCAACTCGATCGAAAAGAACCACCCTGAGTGTTACTTGATCGTCCTGCTGATTGACGAACGTCCCGAAGAGGTGACCGACATGCAGCGCTCGGTAAAGGGCGAAGTTGTCTCCTCCACCTTTGACGAGCCGGCAACACGTCACGTGGCTGTCTCCGAAATGGTCATCGAAAAAGCCAAGCGTTTGGTGGAACACAAACGAGATGTTGTGATCTTGCTTGACTCAATCACAAGACTTGGTAGAGCTTTCAACACTGTGGTGCCATCTTCAGGCAAAGTACTAACTGGTGGCGTGGACGCCAATGCTCTGCAACGCCCCAAGCGGTTCTTTGGCGCTGCCCGGAATATCGAAGAAGGCGGTTCCTTGACCATCATCGCAACCGCGTTGATCGACACTGGTAGTCGCATGGACGAAGTTATCTTCGAAGAATTCAAAGGCACTGGTAACTCGGAACTGGTTCTGGATCGTAAGATTGCAGACAAGCGTGTGTTCCCGGCCATCGACATTCTCAAATCCGGAACACGTAAAGAAGACCTGCTGGTCGACAAGGGAGATCTGGCGAAAACATTTGTGTTGCGTCGAATCCTTAACCCGATGGGCACCACCGATGCGATTGAGTTCCTGCTTTCCAAGCTGAAGCAGACCAAATCCAACGGTGAGTTCTTCGATTCGATGAACACCTAATCCATCGCCGGCAAGAAAGGACCGCCGTCCCATGGATACAATATTTGCGCTGGCCACCGCCCAAGGTAAGGCCGGCGTCGCGGTGATCCGCGTTTCCGGGCCTCAGGCTTTTGAAGTCAGTCAGGCACTCTGCACCAAACCTCTGCCCATCGCCGGCAGGGGTTTACGCGTTTTGGTAGATGCGGCCGGCAATGTGTTGGATGAAGCATTGGTGTTCACGTTCACCGCACCGCACAGTTTTACCGGGGAAAATACAGTCGAGCTGCAAGTGCACGGCAGCACGGCAGTTGTTTCTGCGGTACTAGAGGCTTTGGGCTTAGTCGCCGGCGCGCGTATGGCTGAACCGGGAGAGTTCACTCGCAGGGCATTGGAAAATGGTCAGCTTGATTTGGCTCAGGTTGAGGGTCTCGCAGACCTGATTGATGCTGAGACCGAAGCGCAACGCCGGCAAGCGCAGGTTATTCTTGCCGGCGCGCTCGGAGATCTGGCTGAGCGGTGGCGCATTGATCTAATTCGCGCCGCATCGTTGATTGAGGTCACGATCGACTTTGCCGACGAAGATGTTCCAGTAGATGTCACCCCCGAAGTCACCGCGCTTCTTGCCGGCGTCAAAACAGATTTGGAGAAAGAGACCTCTGGTGTGCAAATTGCGGAACGCATCCGTAATGGTTTTGAAGTGGCAATTGTTGGCGCTCCTAACGTTGGAAAATCGACTCTATTGAACGCGCTTTCTGGCCGGGATGCTGCAATTACTTCAGAATTTGCCGGGACCACCCGTGATGTGATCGAAGTGCGTATGGATCTTGCCGGCTTGCCTGTGACCTTGCTCGACACCGCCGGCCTGAGAGAGACGGATGATCACGTCGAAGGTATAGGAATCGAACGCGCCAAGGACCGTGCAGAAGCTGCTGATCTGCGCGTTTTTCTGGTTGAAGCGGACGAAGTATTGGATGTTGAGTTACGTTCTGGTGATATTCGAATGTTGCCCAAGGCGGATCAACGTCAGGACTCCGCCGGCGCGATTTCTGGAAAGACCGGGCAGGGTGTGGATGCGTTGATTGCAGAAATTTCCAAGAATCTTCAAAAGCGTTCTACCGGCGCCGGGATAGCGACACGTGCGCGTCATCGCGAGGCTATGTTGTCATCTTTGATGAGTTTGAGCGAGGCGCAAACGATCTTGCAGCGCGGATCTGAATTCTATGATATAGCAGCAGAAGACATAAGATCCGCGATCCGATCACTTGAAATGTTGGTTGGCCGTGTTGGTGTTGAAAACTTGCTGGATGAGATCTTTTCCAGTTTTTGCCTTGGTAAATAAGGAGTGTTTCACGTGAAACATTCGAGCTATGATGTTGTCGTTGTGGGTGGTGGCCATGCGGGTACCGAGGCGGCGCATGCTGCGGCCCGGATGGGTGTCCGAACGGCCTTGGTTACGCTGGATAAATCCGGAATCGGCGTGATGTCGTGTAATCCCGCCATTGGTGGGCTTGGAAAAGGGCATCTCGTCAGAGAAATTGATGCCATGGACGGCGTGATGGGGTATGTGGCTGACCTCGCGGGTATTCAGTTCAGACTACTGAACCGTCGAAAAGGGCCCGCAGTGCAGGGTCCCCGAGCACAATCTGACCGCGGTATCTACCGCGCAGAGATGTTGAAACTGACGATATCTCAACCGAACCTGGACATTATCGAAGGTGAGGTCGTCGACTTCATCATGGCAGGAGACCGCGTTTCTGGTGTTGTACTTCAAGATAAAAGCGAAATCACCAGCACATCCGTCATATTGACCTCAGGGACGTTTTTGCGCGGTGTCGTTCATATCGGCGATATATCGCGTCCAGGGGGACGGTTTGGAGATAGACCATCAATTAAGTTGGCAGAACGATTGGATAGCTTTGGTCTACCGCTGGGGCGTCTAAAAACTGGAACTCCCCCACGCCTGGATGGACGCACCATAAAATGGAATCTCTTGGGAGCGCAGCCAGGAGACGAGGATCCGGTGTTTTTCTCGTTTAAGACAAAGCACCTGTCAGCGAAGCAGGTAAGTTGCGGAATTACACATACAAATGAAAAGACGCATGATATCATTCGCCAAAATCTCGAGCGCTCTGCTATGTATGGCGGACACATCGAAGGTGTTGGCCCGCGCTATTGTCCGTCTATCGAAGATAAAATTGTCCGGTTCGCCGACAAAACATCGCATCAAATCTTTTTGGAACCCGAGGGCGTTGATGATCATACCGTTTATCCAAACGGGATTTCTACGAGTCTTCCGGAAGACGTACAGGAAGAGTATGTTCATTCAATCTACGGTCTGGAAAATGCAAAAATTCTGCAGCCAGGCTATGCGATTGAGTATGACTACATCGACCCACGATCTCTGAATCTCCAATTGGCTCTCAATGATATACCGGGTCTCTACCTTGCGGGGCAGATCAACGGCACAACGGGCTACGAGGAGGCTGCGGCTCAGGGAATGGTCGCTGGATTAAACGCAGCTCGTGCAAGTCAAAATAGGGATCCCCTTCTGTTTAGTCGCTCAAATAGCTATATTGGGGTAATGATCGACGATCTTACTACAAATGGCGTATCTGAACCTTACCGTATGTTCACATCCCGAGCAGAATTCCGTCTATCCCTACGGGCGGACAATGCAGACCAACGACTTACGCCGCTGGCAATGGAGCTTGGATGTGCATCTGAAGCGCGTAAGATTCTGTTTGAAAAGAAGAGGGAAAAGCTTGAAGTTGCTCAATCGGCTTTGACCAACCAAGAGTTTACACCCAAACAAGTTCTACAGGCGGGTATTAAGGTAAACCAAGATGGGAACAAGCGGTCGGGCGCTGATATCCTCGCATTTCCGGACGTCGTTTTTGAAGATCTCGTAGCATTGATGCCGGAGCTCGAGGGGACGGAGCTTGAAATTCGTCGACAGGTTGAACGAGACGCACTGTACGCGCACTATATTTCTCGACAAACTCGCGAAATTGCCGCCATGAAGCGGGACGAAGGGTATCGGATCCCGGATGACTTCGATTTTGGATTGGTTGATGGGCTGTCCAACGAGGTGACCCTGAAGTTGACACACGCCAGGCCTGAAAGCCTCGCTCAGGCCGCGCGCGTCGAAGGTGTTACGCCGGCAGCGTTGGCGTTGATATTGGCGCGATTAAAACGCGATAGGCTTAAAGGAGCGCGTCGCGCATGAGTGAAATCGACCTACTTACGCAATTGAATGTTTCACGTGAAACATTCGAGCGACTAAAGGCTTTTGAACAAGTTTTGCGCAAGTGGAATCCAAAGATCAATCTGGTTTCTCGCAACAGCCTTGACCATCTTTGGGTCCGTCATATTCAGGATTCGGTTCAGGTCTTTCGGTGTGTAGAGCGAACCGCTCATTGGATGGACATCGGGAGTGGTGGGGGATTTCCGGGAATTGTAGCGGCGATTTTGGCTCATGAAAAAAACCCGGAGACCAATTTTACCCTGGTGGAAAGCGATCAGCGGAAGTCTGCGTTTTTGCGCAATGCAGCGCGAGAATGTGGTATTAAGATATCCGTGATCAGTAAACGAATTGAACAGATCGAACCACAGAACGCCGATGTATTGTCCGCTCGCGCTCTCGCTGACTTGTCAGATCTCCTTGAATTCTGTGATCAGCATCTCGCCGAAGGTGGTGTAGCTGTCTTTCCAAAAGGCGAAACTTGGAAAAAAGAAGTGGATAACGCCAAGCTGCAATGGCAGTTTGATTATGAAAGCGTTACAAGTAAGACAGAACCAAAAGCTGTTATTTTGAAAATTAGGGGGATTGCCCGTGTCTGACTTTTCCCGGCCATCTGGGCCTCGCATTATCGCGGTAGCAAATCAGAAGGGGGGCGTCGGGAAAACAACAACGGCAATAAATCTGGCGGCAGCGCTTGTCGAAAGCGGTGTAAGAGTCCTTGTTGTAGATTTAGACCCTCAGGGAAACGCGTCAACAGGATTGGGAATCGAAGCCCAGGACCGGGTACACACTACCTATGATCTATTGGTTGAAGATGCAGCCCTTGTCGATGTGATCCGCCAGACGGATATCGAAGATCTTTGCATAATACCCGCAACGGTAGATTTGAGTTCCGCCGACATTGAGCTGTTTGCGAATGAAAAGCGTAGCTTTCTATTACATGATGCGCTTCGGCAACCGTTAATGGATGATTACGATTTTGACTACATTTTAATCGATTGCCCACCGTCCCTGAACCTTCTGACAGTGAATGCAATGGTCGCGTCAAATTCAGTTTTGATTCCACTACAAAGCGAATTTTTTGCATTGGAAGGGGTTTCTCAACTGATGCTAACCATTCGCGACGTTCGCCAGTCCGCAAATCCAAATCTTCGGATCGAAGGCGTCGTTCTTACGATGTATGATCGGAGAAATAATTTGTCGTTGCAGGTTGAGCAGGATGCGCGGGACAACTTGGGCGAGCTGGTCTTTGAGACAAAGATCCCGCGCAATGTTCGAGTCAGTGAGGCACCATCATATGCGATGCCAGTGCTCAGCTACGACAGTAATTCTACCGGCGCTAGGGCTTACCGAGACCTAGCTAGCGAGATGTTGGAAAAACATCAAAATATTGCGGCGTAAGACGATCGGAGACTCAATAGATGGTAAAAGAAAAGGGAAAACCCCGCGGCCTAGGTCGTGGATTATCGGCATTGATGGCAGACGTAAATCCTGAACCCGTAAGCACTGCAACGCAGGCACCCCGTAACGCAGAAGTTCTTGTTCCTATTGAAAAGGTTCGGGCAAATCCTGATCAGCCGCGGCGTCAGTTTCTGCAGGATGATCTTGATGACCTCACGGCGTCTATTCGTGAAAAAGGTGTTCTTCAGCCTCTGATCGTTCGGCCACGTCCTGGCGGCATGTATGAAATTGTCGCTGGTGAACGTCGTTGGCGTGCGGCGCAAGGCGCCAAGCTGCACGAAGTTCCAGTTCTGGTTCGTGACTATTCCGACGTTGAAATGATGGAAGTCGCCATCATCGAGAACATTCAGCGTTCAGATCTGAATGCGATGGAAGAGGCGCTGAGCTATAAGCAGTTGATGGAAAAATTTGGCCATACGCAGGAGAAGATGGCTGAAGCGCTTGGCAAAAGCCGGAGCTACATCGCAAATCTGGTGCGTTTGTTGCATTTGCCAGATGACGTGCAGCAGTTGGTGCATGAGCGCCAGTTGTCCGCTGGTCACGCGCGGGCGTTGATTACATCAGATCATGCATCGGATTTGGCAAGGAAGATTGTCAAAGGCGGCTTGTCTGTGCGTGCAACCGAAGCGTTGGTGAAAAAGGATGTTTCAGGTGAAAAGCCTGTCTCAAAGCGCAAAGCCAAGCCCGCGGGTGATAAAGATGCTGATACGCGTGCGTTAGAAGGTGACCTTGCAGCGGCTTTGCGGATGCAGGTGTCGATCGATCATCCTGCGGGTGGGGAATCTGGCTCTATTACGATCAGTTATGACAATCTGGACCAGCTGGACGAGTTGTGTAATCTGCTCAGCCGCTAGGCCTGGTCCAGATAAACAACATCACACAGCTGAGTGTGACGGCTTGGAGCGCAAGAATATGCCATGCCAATCCGTAAACCAGAGACAAACCAAAGGCGGCAGCGACAGATAGGGTTGCTGCCGTCTTTGCCTTTGGTCGAATCGCGCCGTTGGTTTGCCAATCCTGTATCATAGGTCCAAAGCTTCGGTGGTTTGTAAGCCAACCGTGCAAACGGCTAGATGACCGGGCAAAGAAAAACGCAGCAAGCAATAGGAACGGTACAGTTGGGAGCAGAGGCAGAGCAGCTCCAATCACAGCCAGCCCAACACACAGACATCCGAGGCTGACATAAATATATCGCATATCAATCTACCAATAGCTCTCTGAGCACTGCGTTCAATACTGCACGTCCCTGATCTGTTGCCGCCAACCTGTCGTTTGAAATAGTCACCATCCCCATATCCGCAAGGGTCTGGAGACGAACCGCAGGCAATTCCTGTCCAGTCAGCCGGGAGTAGCGGGACATATCTATTCCTTCGGCCAATCGTAGGCCCATCATCAGACATTCAACCCCGGTATCTTCGCGCAGCAGGGCTTCGCGGTGGGAGACTCCAGAGCCGGATTCGACAGCCTGAAGCCATGCACCGGGCGCGCGATGGCATTCTGTAGCATATCGTGTTCCGTCCAAGGTGATGCGACCATGAGCTCCGGGACCAATGCCCAGATAGTCGCCGTAGCGCCAGTAGATTAGATTGTGTCGGGATTCCGCTCCGGCGGCAGCGTGGTTGGAAATTTCATAGCCAAACATTTCATGGGCGGCGCAGATGTCTTGGGTCGCTTGGTACATATCCGCAGCTGTGTCATCGGTCGGGAGGTTGCGCAGTTTGCCGCGCGCATAGCGATCGCCAAAGGCGGTGCCATCTTCGATGGTCAGTTGATAGAGAGACAGGTGATCGATAGCCATCGACAGGGCTTCGTTCAATTCAGACTGCCAATTCGCAAGTGTTTGACCCTGACGGGCGTAGATCAGATCGAAGCTCACCCGGTCAAAAACAGATCGGGCGGTATCAAATGCAGACTTGGCTTCAGCGGCAGAATGGATGCGGCCCAGTTTGCGTAGGTCTTCGTCGTTTAGCGCTTGAACGCCCATGGATACACGATTGACCCCGCCATCGCGGTAGCCGGCAAAACGACCGGCTTCAACGGAACCGGGGTTGGCTTCAAGAGATATTTCGATGTCGTTGGCAAAGGACCAAATCTGCCGAGCCTTGTCTATTACGGCCGCAACAGTGTCTGGATGCATCAACGATGGAGTGCCGCCACCAAAAAAGATGGAGTTCAGAACACGGCCTTCCAACGCCTCTGCATTGCGATCAAGTTCACGTACATAGGCGTCGGCCCATTTACGTTGATCGATGTGCGATACGACATGACTGTTGAAGTCGCAATAGGGGCATTTCGCCTGACAAAACGGCCAGTGTACATACAAGCCAAAGCCCCCATTGCGCCAATCATCCACCGAAGCAGCCTTTGACAAAGGCGGCAACTGCGCGGCCGCGATGGCTGATTTTGTGTTTGTCGGCGGGCGCCATTTCGGCGCAGGTCAGGGTTTCACCGTCGGGTTGAAACATCGGATCATACCCAAACCCATGTGCCCCGCGAATTGGCCAGATCAGTTGCCCGGGCATAACGCCTTCGAAAACTTCGTCGTCGCCATCAGGCCAGGCCAGTACTAAGGTACAGCGAAACTGTGCCGTGCGGGGGAGCGGGGCTTTGATTGCATCCAATTCGGTGTTGGCCCGGGTCATTGCCATCATGAAATCCCGGCCGTTGCCTGTCTCGGCCCAATCGGCGGTATAGACGCCGGGGGCACCGTTCAGCGCGTCAATCGTGATACCGGAATCATCTGATAAGGCTGGTAAGCCGGTGGCCTTGGCCGCAGCATGGGCCTTGATACGGGCATTCCCTACAAATGTGTCTTCGGTCTCTTCGGGTTCGGGCAGGCTCAGCTCGCCGGCGCCGACAACTTTGACGCCGTAGGGTTCAAGAAGAGTTTTCATCTCTTCCAGCTTGCCCTTGTTGTGAGTGGCGACCAAGATCTGGTCGCCCGTGAATTTCCGCGTCATACGCAAGCTGCCTTTTGCATTTCAGCCAACTCAGACGAGCCTTTTTCAGCGAGGTCCATCAGCTGGTTCATTTGATCACGAGAGAAGACAGAGCCTTCGGCCGACATTTGAACTTCTATCAATTTGCCGGATCCGGTCATGATAAAGTTGCCATCAACGCCGGCCTCAGAGTCTTCGGGATAGTCTAAATCCAGCACGGGCTGGCCGGCGTAGATGCCACATGAAATTGCCGACACCGGATCCACCAAGGGGTCAATCTTTACGTCGCCGGCCTTCATCAGCTTGTTGACCGCCAGTCGCAGCGCAACCCAACCGCCGGTGATCGAGGCACAACGGGTGCCGCCGTCAGCCTGCAACACGTCACAGTCAATGGTGATCTGGCGTTCACCCAACGCCACCCGGTCAACGCCGGCGCGCAGGGCGCGACCAATCAGGCGTTGGATTTCGACGGTACGTCCACCTTGTTTGCCGCTAGCGGCTTCACGGCGCATACGGGTGTTGGTGGCACGGGGCAACATGCCATATTCGGCGGTGACCCAGCCCAGACCGGACCCTTTGATAAAGGGGGGTACACGTTCATCAATGGTGGCCGTACACAGAACATGGGTGTCGCCCATCTTGATCAGGCAAGAGCCTTCGGCGTGTTTGGTAAAGCCGGTCTCAATTGACACGGTGCGCATTTCGTCAAGCTGTCGTCCGGAGGGTCGCATGGTACATCCTTTAATCTGCTACGATTGGGATAGCCTTGGGGCCGGCGGGTATGCAAGCGCGATCACGTTTTTGTCTGTCTGAACGGATGACAACCCCATGTATTCTGCGTAACTGTATCAAGGACAAATTGTTTTTGCTGCTGGCCGGACCCATATGACGAACGCGCAAACCCTCCTGACTGATCTGAATGACCGTTCGCGGGACGTGTTCCGGGCTGTGGTTGAGGCGTACCTGGACAGTGGTGATCCGGTGGGCAGTCGAACCCTGACCCGGTCCCTAAATGAAAAGGTCAGCGCGGCTACGGTGCGCAATGTGATGCAGGATCTTGAATATATGGGGTTGTTGGACAGCCCTCACGTATCCGCTGGACGCATTCCAACGCAGCTTGGTTTGCGAATGTTTGTTGATGGCCTGCTTGAAGTTGGGGATCTGGATCAGACGGATCGTCAAAAGATTGATGCCACCATGGGGCAGGGTGCAGCTGATGTCGGCGGCATGTTAGATCGCGTGGGTGCGGCTCTTTCCGGAGTGACGCAGGGGGCTTCCCTGGTGTTGACGCCGAAACATGAAGCTGAAATTCGCCATATCGAGTTTGTGTCACTCGCGCCTGACCGCGCGCTGGTGGTGCTGGTGTTTTCAGATGGCCAGGTCGAGAATCGGCTGTTCACACCGCCGCCCGGACAAACGCCCAGTTCTATGCGCGAAGCGGCCAATTTCCTGAACGCTCTGATCGAGGGGCGGACATTAAGCGATGTGCGTAGAGACATTCAGGTTCAGATTGCGTCGCGCAAACAGGAAATTGATGGGCTGGCGCGCGGGTTAATCGAAAGCGGGTTGGCGTTATGGGATGGTGATGATTCTGACAGCGCCCGGCTGATTGTGCGCGGACGCTCAAATTTGCTGAGTGAAAGTGGCGCTGAGGATGAATTGGAGCGCATGCGCAGCCTGTTTGATGATCTGGAGCGCAAGCGTGACATCGCAGATTTCCTGCAATTGACCGAAGATGGCGATGGTGTGCGCATTTTTATTGGATCCGAGAACAAACTTTTCTCACTTTCGGGTTCCTCTTTGGTGGTGTCTCCATATATGAACTCTGATCGAAAGATCATCGGTGCGGTTGGGGTTATTGGCCCGACGCGCCTAAATTACGGACGTATCGTGCCGATTGTGAATTACACGGCACAACTGGTCGGCAAGCTGCTGTCTGACCGGAGCTAGAGGTGAAACATGGCAGAGCCCAAAAACGACGATTTTCTGGATGACATCGCAACCGCCGAAGCTGAAGAGCTGGCGGATCACATCGATGAAATTGACGAAGGTGATCTGGAGCTGGACAGCCTGCGCGCTGAACGCGATGAGCTGAAAGACCGCTTTATGCGTGCACTGGCGGACGCGGAGAACTCCCGTAAACGGGGCGACAAAGCGCGTCGTGAGGCAGAGCAATATGGTGGCTCCAAATTGGCCCGTGATATGTTGCCCGTCTATGACAACATGAAACGTGCCATCGAATCGGCCACTGATGAGCAGCGCGAAGTTGCCTCCGCTTTGATTGAAGGTATTGAACTGACCATGCGCGCGTTGGTCGGTGTGTTTGAAAAACACGGCATGACAGTGATTGCTCCGGCTGTTGGAGATCGGTTTGATCCGCAGGTGCATGAAGCGATGTTTGAAGCACCCGTTCCAGGCACCAAAGCGGGAGACATCATTCAAGTGTCTGCCGAAGGCTTCATGTTGCACGACCGTCTACTACGTCCCGCACAGGTTGGGGTGTCTTCTACCCCGGCTGGATAGAGAAGAGGCCCAAAGGGCCTCTGCCTCCGGCGGGGGTATTTCGTGCCAAAAAGAAGCAGGCGGTCCGGGGCTCGGGCCGCCTATTTTTGTTGTAGTTCTTTAAGTTTGTAGAGCATATCCAGGGCCTCCCGTGGGGTGAGTTCATCCGGGGTGATCGTTTCGAGCAGGGTATCACTGGCGGATGTTTTTGGTGGGGTGCTGGCGAGCGGCACGGGGGGAGCCGCAAAAAGCGGTAGGTCGTCGATTTGAACTTTAGGCGCGACACCGCCACGGCTGCCGGCTTCGAGCATGTTTAACACATCACGGGCGCGAGCCACCACGCTGGTTGGAAGCCCTGCAAGCTGAGCGACTTGCACCCCATAAGATCGATCCGCTGCGCCTTTCTTGACCTCATGCAGGAAGATAACCTCTCCGTTCCATTCTTTTACCGATACGGTGGCATTGTCGACGCCGGGAAGTTTTGCGGCCAGTTGGGTCAGTTCGTGATAGTGGGTGGCGAATAGTGCGCGTGATCTGTTGGTTTCGTGCAGGTGTTCGAGTGTGGCCCAGGCAATAGAAAGACCATCATAGGTGGCGGTGCCACGACCGATTTCGTCGAGAATCACGAGGGCGCGATCGTCCGCTTGGTTCAGGATTGCAGCTGTTTCCACCATTTCGACCATGAATGTCGAGCGGCCCCGTGCCAGATCATCAGAGGCCCCGACGCGGCTGAACAATTGGCTGACTATACCTATATGAGCAGAGGTTGCCGGCACGTAGCTGCCCATCTGCGCCAAGAGTGCGATGAGAGCATTTTGGCGCAGAAAGGTCGATTTACCGGCCATATTGGGACCAGTGAGCAACCAGACCGCTGCGCCGTCTTGCGCGGTCAGGTCACAATCATTTGCGACGAAGGGCGCGCCACCTTGTTGACGCAGTGACTGTTCCACGACGGGGTGGCGACCGCCGCAGATGTCAAAGGTGCGGCTGGAGTCGACCTTGGGTCGTGACCAGTTTTCCGCCTGGCTAAGATCCGCCAGTGCAGCGATCAGATCCAGTTCAGCCAGGCCTCGGGCGGTTTGGTTCAGTTCAGCGGCATGGTTCAGAATTGCGTCAGAAAGCGTTGAGTAGTGTCTTTTTTCGATCTCTAAAGCCAGATTTCCCGCGTTCAGAATGCGCGTTTCGATCTCGCTTAGTTCAACTGTGGTAAAGCGTACCTGGTTGGCGGTCGTTTGACGGTGAATGAATGTCTCAGACAACGGGGACGACATCATTTTACCGGCATGTGTGGCGGTTGTTTCGATGAAATAGCCCAGCACATTGTTATGTTTGATTTTCAACGCGCTGATGCCGGTTTGTTCGGCATATTTCTTTTGAAAACCTGCAATCACGGAGCGACCCTCGTCGCGAAGTGTACGGGCTTCGTCTAGGTCTGGATCGTATCCGCCGGCGATAAAACCACCATCACGGGCCATCAAAGGGGGTTCGGCCACGAGGGCTGTATCGAGTAGGGCCAGAAGATCACCAAAGCCTTGGAGGTCGGCGATCGCTGTGGCCACTAGAGGAGGCAGATCTAGTGCTGCGCAGAGCGCGGCAATGGTTTCAGCCTGGGTCAGACCGTTACGAACAGCGGCCAGATCGCGTGGGCCGCCGCGCTCCAGTGCAAGGCGTGATAGAGCGCGGTCGAGATCCGGAGTTTTGCGCAAAGCGTCCCGCAGCTGCGCTGACAGCTGGGAGTGTTGGACGGCAAAGTCCAATGCTGCAAGTCGGGCATGAATTACATCTAAAGTCCGAGAGGGGCTTGACAGGCGTTGCTCTAACAGGCGCGCGCCGCCCGGGGTGACGGTACGATCTACCACCGACAACAAAGACCCGGCGCGCCCCCCCGAGAGTGAACGGGTCAATTCAAGATTGCGGCGCGTGGCCGCATCAATCTGGACAACCCGGTCTTCGGCTTCTTGTACCGGGGGCTGCAAGAGCGGCAGTTTGCCTTTTTGGGTGATCTCGAGATAGTCGATCAATGCGCCCATGGCCGAAACTTCCGCTCGGCTAAACGTGCCAAATCCATCTAGCGCGCCGACATTAAACAGGGCACAGACCCTGCGCTCGGCTGCGGTGCTGTCAAAACTGGCCTTGCCCAATGGGGTGATCGGGATGCGGTATTCATCCGCCAATGCGCGGGTTGCGTCAAATACTGTCCCTTCGGCGACGATCAATTCTGATGGGGCAAGTCGCGCCAGTTCGGGAGAGAGGCGTACGGCTGTGAGTTGCATCACGTGAAACGCACCGGTGGAGATGTCCGCCCAGGCAAGTGCAGATTGATCGCGCACTTCACTGTAGGCGACCAGGAAATTGTGGCGGCGTGCTTCGAGAAGGGAATCTTCGGTCAAGGTGCCCGGCGTAACCAGACGTACGACGTCCCGTTTTACAACTGATTTAGAGCCGCGTTTCTTTGCTTCGGCAGGGCTTTCGAGTTGTTCGCCAACCGCCACGCGGAAGCCCTTGCGGATCAGGGACAGCAGATAGCCTTCGGCAGCGTGTACCGGAACGCCACACATGGGGATGTCTTCGCCGTTCAGTTTTCCGCGTTTGGTCAGTGCGATGTCCAGTGCTTCGGCCGCGTTGACCGCATCATCAAAGAACATCTCGTAGAAATCGCCCATCCGATAAAAAAGCAATGCGTCAGGGTGCGCCGCTTTGATCTCTAGATATTGTGTCATCATGGGCGTCGTAGCCATAGGTTTTCCCCCCGTTTTCTACTGCGCGACATTTACAGCGGGCCGGAGCGAAGGAAAAGCCGTATCGCTTTACATTTGACGGGGAGGTGGAAGTAGGCGCGGTTGAAATTCCAGTCATTTCGAAAGTTGCTAAAATCAGCTTTCATACGAAATCTTCCTATCGTGCATTGAGAGGGATCCGCGCCTGAGATAAGACAGAGGAAATAGGAGAGGACACCTGAACCCCATGCTCAAAGCGAAGTTAACCAAAGAAGAAGCGCTGGCGTTTCATTTGGATCCCACTCCCGGAAAATGGGAGATCAATGCGACGGTCCCCATGACCACTCAGCGCGATCTTTCACTGGCCTATTCGCCGGGTGTTGCAGAACCCTGTCTGGCGATCGCGGAAAATCCTGAAACTGCCTATGACTATACCAATAAGGGTAATCTGGTTGCGGTGATTTCAAATGGTACTGCGGTCTTAGGCCTTGGAAATCTGGGTGCTCTGGGGTCGAAACCGGTGATGGAGGGGAAATCGGTCTTGTTCAAACGCTTTGCGGATGTGAACTCCATCGACATCGAATTGGACACGGAAGACCCTGATGCGTTCATCAATGCGGTAAAGCTGATGGGACCAACATTTGGCGGCATCAACCTCGAAGATATCAAGGCGCCTGAGTGTTTCATTATTGAGCAAAAGCTCAAAGAAGAGATGGACATCCCCGTTTTCCACGACGATCAGCATGGCACCGCGGTAATCTGTGCCGCGGGTCTTTTGAATGCGTTGCACCTGTCGGGCAAGAAGATCGAAGACGTCAGAATTGTTTTGAATGGTGCTGGTGCGGCAGGAATTGCCTGTATTGAGCTGCTGAAAGCGATGGGCGCCCGTCATCAAAATTGCATCGTCTGTGACACCAAAGGTGTGATCTATCAGGGGCGTACCGAAGGTATGAACCAATGGAAGTCTGCGCATGCGGTCACCACCGAGTTGCGCACGCTCGAAGAGGCGATGACCGGAGCGGATGTTTTCCTTGGGGTTTCTGTCAAAGGGGCGTTGACCCAAGACATGGTGAAATCCATGGCGGACAACCCGGTAATTTTTGCGATGGCAAACCCTGATCCGGAAATTACCCCCGAAGAAGCACATGAGGTTCGTGTGGACGCAATTGTTGCTACGGGGCGCTCGGACTATCCGAATCAGGTCAATAACGTATTGGGCTTCCCTTACCTGTTCCGAGGGGCGCTCGATATTCATGCGCGGGCCATCAACGATGAAATGAAAATTGCCTGTGCGCACGCGCTTGCCAAACTGGCGCGCGAAGACGTGCCGGATGAAGTGGCATTGGCGTATGGGAAAACGCTGTCATTTGGCCGGGATTACATCATCCCAACACCGTTTGACCCGCGCTTGATCTATCGTATTCCACCGGCCGTGGCCAAGGCGGGTATGGAAACGGGTGTGTCACGCCGGCCTATCATTGATATGGATGCGTATGAGCTGAGCCTCAAAAGCCGGATGGATCCAACCGCTTCGATCCTGCGGGGGTTGAATGCACGTGCCCGCGCGGCCCAACGACGGATGATTTTTGCCGAAGGGGATGATCCGCGTGTTTTGCGTGCAGCTGTCATGTATCAGCGCTCGGGGTTTGGAAAGGCCATCGTGGTGGGTCGTTCTGACGACGTGAAACAAAAACTTTTCGAAGCCGGAATGGAAGACGCCGCACGCGAGTTGGAGGTGGTCAATGCAGCAAATACCCAGCATTTTGAAACCTACAAAACCTTCCTGTACGATCGCCTACAGCGCAAAGGGTTCGATCAGAAAGATGTGCACCGGTTGGCCGGTCGTGATCGACATGTTTTTGCGGCAGCGATGTTGGCCCACGGTCATGGGGACGGTCTGGTGTCAGGGGCCACACGCAAATCTGCCCATGTTCTGGATCGTATCAATCACGTGTTTGATGCGGATGCTGAGCGGGGCGTAGCAGGTGTGACCGCGCTGTTGCATAAGGGGCGGATCGTTTTGATTGGCGACACCCTGGTGCACGAATGGCCCGATGAAAATGATTTGGCGAATATCGCAGAACGTGCTGCAGGGGTTGCCCGGCATATGGGGCTTGAGCCACGTGTGGCATTTGTCAGCTTCTCGACCTTTGGTTACCCAGTGTCCGAGCGCGCCCAAAAGATGCATCTGGCACCAGACGTTCTGGACGCGCGTGGGGTTGGGTTTGAATACGAAGGCGAAATGGCTGTGGATGTGGCATTGAATGCCAAGGCACAAGAAGCCTATCCCTTTCAACGCCTGACCGGACCTGCAAATATCCTGATTGTACCTGCACGTCACTCTGCGTCGATTTCGGTTAAGTTGATGCAAGAAATGGGCGGGGCAACAGTTGTGGGGCCAATCCTGTCTGGTATCGATAAACCCATCCAGATCTGTTCAACCACATCGACGGCAAACGATATCCTCAATATGGCAGTTCTGGCCGCGAGCAACATCGGGTGATTTGATATGGCAATCTGGAACCTTGGTTCTATCAATCTGGATCTGATCTATTCCTTGCCGCATTTGCCTGCGGCGGGGGAGACACTGGCAGCGCGGGAATACAATCGGTATCTCGGCGGCAAAGGCGCAAATATGTCCGTGGCCGCGCGACGTGCCGGCAGTGATGTTCGTCACATTGGAGCCGTCGGAACAGATGGCGATTGGGCACTGGACCGGCTGACGGATTTTGGTGTGGACACCACTCATGTGACACGTCTGGAAGCGGCGACGGGCCATGCGATTATCGCTGTGGATCCGAAAGGGGAGAACCAGATCATTCTGTTTCCCGGTGCCAATCGCGCACTTCAAGGCGCGGCTCTGAAACAGGCTCTGACACAGGCTAAACCGGGCGATACGTTGGTGACCCAGAACGAGACCAACTTGCAAGCGGAGGCGGTTCAGCAGGCGCGGGCACAGGGCTTGCGGGTTGCATATGCAGCAGCCCCGTTTGAAGCCTCTGCCGTTGAAGCGGTTTTGCCCTATCTCGATTTCTTGATCCTGAACGAAATCGAAGCACAACAGCTTGAGGCCTCCACTGGCAAGTCGCCAGCGGCATTGGGAATCCGTGATGTCATCATCACTTTAGGGGGCGAGGGTGCACTCCATATTGATGGTATGACGGGCAAAGTGACTGATGTATCCGCCTGCCGGGTGATCCCTGTTGACACCACTGGCGCCGGCGACACGTTTACGGGATACGTGCTGTCAGGGTTGGATCAAGGGTTAACGATGGCAGACGCCATGCATCAGGCCAACCGTGCAGCAGCAATAATGGTCACGCGCCACGGAACAGCGGACGTAATCCCAACGCAGGACGAAGTGCGCAACGCAAACCTTTGACGCCGAGCGACCGCTCATTTGTTCCATGTGAAAATATCGAGGCTACCCGCGATCTGCGTCAGTTGTGACCTTTCGCAAAGGGGGCCTCGACGCCCCACAGCTGCAGTACTCGTGCGTCTCGTCCACAGGCGGCACGATAGCGTTTATAGGCTTCTGATTGGCGTTTGGGGCCAAATCGTGTGAACACTAATTTAGACCCTTTATAATAGTCCTGATGATAGGCTTCGGCAGGATAAAACGTCGAGTTTTTCAAGACAGGCGTTACGATGGCTTGGCCCAAGGCGCGCTGGGCTTGTGCCAATACTGCCTTGGCCTGTGCGTCTTCGTCCTTATTAGACACAAAAATAGCGGTTCGGTAGGACGCACCGCGATCGCAGAATTGGCCGCCTGCATCGGTTGGATCCACGGAGCGAATATACAGGTCCAACAACTCCGTCCGGCTGACGCGCGCGTTGTCAAAGGTAATCTGCACGGCTTCATAGTGTCCGGTTCCGCCTTTGGTGACTTGTTTGTATGTGGGATTTTTTGTGGTCCCGCCGATATATCCTGATACAGCTTCAATCACCCCAGGGACGGTCTCAAAATCGCTTTCGACGCACCAAAAGCAGCCACCCGCAACGGTCAATGTTTCAGTTGCAGCTCGGGCAGGAAGTGCCTGTGCAAAAGCCGCAACAGCGATCAGGCCGCCCAGCAGGATGTGTCTGTAGTCCTTAGAAAATAGCCGCATTGCTCGGGCCCTCCTGACATATATAGGTCAGAGAAGCCCGAGCTTTGCAATTGACCCTCACGGCACTGTGACGGGTCTTTATCTGTCCATATGCTCGCGGATGTGCCGCTCAATCGCATCTTGCCGCTCGGTGCTGTTTGGATGTGTCGAAAACCAGCTGTTGTCTGGGTCATGTTCTGAGATTTCCTCAAAGAACCGCGCCAAACCATGTGGATCATACCCGGCCTGTGACACGAGGTTTACACCAAAGGCGTCCGCATCCCGTTCATGTTCCCGTGAAAACGACAGTTGCAGCAAAAGTTGTCCCTCAAGCGTGAGATCTTCCAAAATGGGCCCCACATCCCCAGCGATCAGCGCAATCAAAACGTAGACCGAAAGTGAGCGATACAGCTGTTTTAGAGAGTGATCCTCTATCACATGACCCATTTCATGGCCGATGATTCCAGCAATCAAATCCTCATCGTCGCCATATGCTGTGACAAGCGCGTCGGTTAGGACAATAGTCCCCCCGGGCAAGGCCAGCGCATTGGGGCCAAGCCCTGGCATCTCGCGGAACTCCAGAGCCAGATGTTCTTGATCTGATGGCGGGAGCTGTGCTGCAAGTTTCGCAAAAATCCGACGCTGTTGGTCTTGCTGGGTGGTTTCCAGCGTGCTTGGTTCAGCCATAAACAAATCGATGGATTTAAGGCTGCCGGCGTTCATTGATGTGCGCACGACGTCCGGGGTCAAGAAGACCGCAATCGCCACCAATATTCCAATGCCATATTTCCAGACCAACCATGTCGCGCCGAGAGTTGCGATAACAAAGGTGATCAATCTGGGGTGGAATTGTTCCATGCGGCGCAACAGACGTGACATTACCGGTTCATGCGCCAACATCGAGAGCTTTGGGTCTGTGGTGAGAAACAACCAGTTGTCGGGCAGGTGCACATGTCTGGGTCCGCTGCCCGCGGTATTGTCTAACGTGATTTGATCCTGGGTACAGGACAGAACCATAGTGGCATCATCGGCATTCCAAAAAGACCAGCGACCGGAGGCTTCATCCAGTTGAAGGTAGGCTTCAAACTGTCGCGAAGAGCCAGGGTAGTATCCCTGGCCCTTCAATGTCGTGTGGCTGCCTGCCATCAGATGCTAAGGCCCAGATCAATGCCTTCGATATCCGAATAGGCGTCGCCAATGGCGCCTTGATCCTTGATGATTTCGCCGTGGAAGTCATCGATCGTGCCGTCAGGCAGCGCATGGGTATTCGCCGCAAAATAGCGATGCATGCGCACCTGTGCCCATGGAAGCAACAGCCCCAAAGAACACACTGTGATCAAGAGGTTGGTAAAGGCCAACTTGAACAAGCCTGCAACGGTGAAAGTCGAAGCAAAGCCATGTGGGCCCAGTTTTGTATTGCCGACGATATGGTTGCGGATCATGGCTTGATACAGAATGCCGCCGATGACGAATGCTGGCAGCAAGATCAGATAGCCCAACACCATGCTCTCAGGTGTTGGCGGATGCAGTGTTGTTGGGTCAAAGATGACCCAAAAAAAGCCAACAAAGCCCGCAATGAAGAACACCGCGGCGGCCAAGAAGGCCTTGTAAAACGGACCAATGGGGCTTTCGAATGAGAAACGTGTTTTGCCGAGGCTGTGTCCGTTGATGCCAAACCGGTTCATGGCCCGCGTAAGAAAGGGCAGGCAGGTATATAGGCTGAGAGCGACCAGCATGGGCATCGCCATATAGGCCCAATAGGCGTCGCCGGTTTTGCAGTCAAAATTGAAACGGACGTTGGCCCAGCTTGAATTTCGGGCATTAAATTTAGCGCTGTTTATGATCAACACAGGGCCAATCGCAAAGACAAGGAGGGCCAAAATAAGTGCGATGGCTGGTGAGAACGTTGCCAACAGTGAATATACAACAAGTGCAGCGCCGACGATCAGGCGACCTTTGAAAATTTGCCCACCAGTGGCGTGATAGTCAAAGTTGCGTCCAGCGACATAGGTGTTTTGATAAAAATACTTCTTGGTGCGGACCTTGGCCCATGCGGAATAAATCCCAAAGGTTACAATCGACAACAGGACGTTGACGATCCAGATGCCAAAATAGTCTTTGGCATTGCCTCTGAATTCAAAAGTTTCGGTGTGTGATTGGTCGTGCATGTCTTGTCCAAAAATATGGGATGAATGTGTCTCGATAAAAACCGCGTAAAATCCCGCGGCCCGTATTGAGCGGACCATTCAACACATGGCACGACCATGCAAGCGTTGATTGCAACGCCCCAACAGTAAACCATGGGGCGTTGTTGGAATTCTTACTTTGCGACGCGCTGATTGCGCTTTGCGATCAGTTTCAGACGCAGCGCGTTCAGCTGGATAAAGCCCGCAGCGTCAGTCTGATCATAGGCGCCCATGTCTTCTTCAAAGGTCACGTGCTCTTCGGAGTAAAGACTGTGATCAGACCAGCGACCTACGGTGCGGGCCAGACCTTTATAGAGCTTCAGACGTACGGTGCCGGTGACATGCTCTTGGCTGGCATCAATCGCCGCCTGCAGCATCTCACGCTCGGGAGAGTACCAGTAGCCGTTGTAGATCAGCTCGGCGTATTTTGGCATCAGCTCATCTTTGAGGTGCATTGCGCCACGGTCCATGGTGATGGATTCGATGCCACGGTGTGCTTCCAACAGCAGGGTGCCGCCGGGGGTCTCATAGATGCCGCGCGACTTCATCCCAACATAGCGACCTTCGACCAGATCCAGACGGCCGATGCCGTGCTTGCGGCCGTATTCGTTCAGCGCGGTCAGGATGGTGGCTGGGCTCATCGCTTCGCCATTGATGCTGACGGCATCGCCTTTTTCAAAGCCAACTTCGATGAATTCTGGCGTATCAGGCGCGTCTTCGGGGTTAACTGAACGCTGGTACACATAATCGGGCGCGTCCACGGCGGGATCTTCCAGAACCTTACCCTCAGAAGATGTGTGCAATAGATTTGCATCAACTGAGAATGGCGCCTCGCCACGTTTGTCTTTTGCGATCGGAATCTGGTGTTTTTCCGCAAATTCGATCAGCTTGGTCCGGCTGCCCAGATCCCATTCACGCCATGGTGCGATCACCGCGATATCGGGGTTCAACGCATAGGCGGCCAGTTCAAAACGTACCTGGTCGTTGCCCTTGCCGGTTGCCCCATGGGACACAGCATCTGCACCGCAGGCTTCGGCGATTTCGATCAAACGCTTAGAAATAAGCGGACGCGCGATCGAGGTGCCCAGCAAATACAGGCCTTCGTACTGCGCGTTGGCGCGGAACATCGGGAAAACAAAGTCACGCACGAACTCTTCGCGCAGGTCTTCGATATGGATGTTTTCGGGTTTGATCCCCAGCGTCACAGCCTTTTCGCGGGCTGGTTCCAGCTCTTCGCCCTGACCCAGGTCAGCGGTGAAGGTGACAACTTCGCAGCCATATTCGGTCTGCAGCCATTTCAGGATGATCGAGGTGTCGAGGCCGCCGGAGTAGGCGAGCACAACTTTCTTGGGCGCGGACATGGTTTTCCTCTCAGTCAGAACGTATGCGCCGTAGCTCGTTTTGACCAGCAAGGCAAGGAAATTAGGGTTTTCGGCAGTTGAAATAGCCTTATGGTGCGCGAAGATTTTGAAGAAAGTTAAGGAGAGCCATGATGCATGGTTTCAATATTTTTAAACATTCGGTCGCGATGGTGTTTCGCAATTTTCCACACGCTTTGAAGATTATCTTGCCGTTGGGCGGGATAGCGGCGTTGTGGTTTATTATCATATCCATGTGGTTAGAACGTTCTAGCATTGGGACGTTGTCTCCAGGGCAAATTGCGCTTTTGGCGGTGCCTTCGGTCCTGATGGTTTTTTTCCTGCTCGTCTGGGCAACTACCGCTTGGCATCGCTATGTGCTGTTGGAAGAGCGTGGCTCAATTCTCTTGCCTGCAATAAAAATTGACAGGATCTTAGCATATTTTGGGCGTGCTTTTTTGCTGGGGCTTTTGTTGGCGGTCGTAGCGTTTCCTTTGTTGTTTCTAGTGCTGCCTTTCGTGACATCTGGAGGTTTAGGGCTTGTTATTGTTCCAGTCGTTGTGGGCGTGATTATGACTTGTATATTTTACAGGGTGGCCTTGGTTCTCCCAGCTGCTGCGATTGGCAAACCGCTTCGCTTTGCAGAGGCTTGGGATGCAACGCGTGGGTCAACCGGCGCAATTTTGGTTCTTGCGCTGATTTCATCTATCGCAACTCACTTAGTTGAGCAGCGCTTGGCGCCAGTATTGGGTTCATCATTGACTGGCGAAGTGTTGGTCATATTGGTACACGCGACTTGGGGATTGGTGAACGTCAGTATTATCACCACACTCTACGGCCACTACGTCGAAGGACGTCCTCTATCCTAACGGTATTCTTCCGTATGCTTTGCACCTGCCCCTTGCCTCCGGGGCAGGCTTGCGCCACCAAGGGGCATGACAGATCCCAAGCCCTCTTTTGAAACCCGCGCCCGCGCTGCCGAAGCGGCCATGCGCGATGTGTTCCCCGTCACGCCGTTGCAGCGTAATGTGTTGCTGTCCGAACGCTTTGGCGCCGACATTTACCTGAAGCGTGAAGATCTCAGCCCGGTGCGATCCTATAAAATCCGCGGCGCGCTGAATGCCATGCGCAAGCAGCCGGATCAGGATCTGTTTGTCTGCGCCTCGGCCGGCAATCATGCGCAGGGCGTTGCTTTTATGTGCAAACAGATGGGCAAACAGGGCGTGATCTTTATGCCGGTGACAACGCCGCAGCAGAAGATTCAGAAAACCCAGATGTTTGGCGGGGATCACGTCAAGATACACCTGATTGGCGACTACTTTGATGTCTGTCTGGCGGAGGCGCAGAAATGGTGTGCCCAAAACGGCGGGCATTTCTTGTCACCATTTGACGATGACGATGTGATTGAGGGTCAAGCCTCCATTGCCGTTGAAATCGAACAGCAGCTGGGCCGCGCACCTGATCATGTGATCTTGCCTGTTGGCGGTGGCGGCATGTCGTCTGGTGTGGTTAGCTATTTTGGTGATCGCGCCCATAGCATTCTCGTCGAACCAGCTGGCGGGGCGTGTTTGCGCGCCGCACTGATGGCGCATCAGCCGGTGGCGCTGGACAAGGTTGATACGTTTGTTGACGGCGCGGCGGTTGGACGTATTGGCGACCGTCCGTTTGAGCTGCTGAAGCATATCCATATCTCAGACACCATTGCGATCTCTGAAGACCGGGTGTGCCATACCATCGTGGAAATGCTGAATTTGGAAGGCATTGTGTTGGAACCGGCCGGCGCGCTGGCGATCGAGGCGATCGAGGACATTCAGGCCTATTTGCGTGGTAAAACCGTCGTTTGCCTCACGTCAGGGGGCAATTTTGATTTCGAACGCTTGCCCGAGGTAAAAGAGCGTGCACAGCGGTACGCCGGGTTGAAGAAATATTTTGTTCTGCGCCTGCCGCAGCGTCCAGGGGCGCTCAAAGATTTTCTTGAGCTGTTAGGGCCGGACGACAATATCACGCGGTTTGAGTATATGAAAAAATCCGCGCGTAACTTTGGCTCGGTCCTGATTGGTATTGAAACACAGGCGCCTGGAAATTTCGTGCAGTTGTTTGCGCGCCTGGATGACGCCGGCATGACGTTTACCGACATCACCAACGACGAAACCATGGTGCAATTTGTTATCTAAGAGCAGGTTTTGGTTAGAACCGCGTCGGCAGTTCAGCCAGAAATGCAGTTTTGGAACTTTCATAAAGCCCGACGACCTCGCTTAGATCAACAGCGCCTGCGTCCCCTTGTGAGGAACGGTGCTCTCCATCTTGGCAGGTGGATGAAAAATCCTGAAATCCCAAATTCAGGGCGCTGCCTTTCAAAAAATGCAGATCTTGTTCCAGGGCGCTGCGGTCACCATCTCGCAACTTTTCGATGACGCCTTCGACTTCTTCTAAAAAGATTTCTACAACCTCTTCAAAGTCTTCTGCGCCTATTTCATCCCTTAGCTCTGTTACACGTGGCCAATCAATCATACCTGCTCTTCCGCTTTGCTCCCGAAACCGCTCTGATCATAGTTTGACAACGGTAAAATTAAGATGAAAGTACGTGCTCGTTAAAGTTTTAAATTTCATGAACTATTAAATCTCTGGCGGGATAGTACCACGTGAAGAATAACGTACCGCAGCTTGTAACGAGGTATCTCAGGTGCTGCCAGACAGTCAAATTGATGACGTGGATCCGAATGCGATGACCGGATCGATACGGCGCGTCCTTGTGGTCGACGACAGTCGCCTGCAACGAAGAATCCTTGTTGCGTCCCTAAAGAAATGGGGTTTTGACGTTGTCGAAGCGGACAGCGGCGAAACAGCTATGGAAATTTGTCAGGCGAGTCCTCCAGATCTGATCCTTAGTGATTGGATGATGCCCGGTATGAATGGGTTGGAGTTTTGCCGCGAACTTCGCAAGCAAGGCTCAGATAGTTATAGCTATTTCATCCTACTGACCTCCAAGAGCGAAAAGAATGAAGTCGCCGAGGGTCTGCATTCCGGCGCGGATGATTTTCTGACCAAACCGGTCAGCTCGGATGAGCTGAGGGCGCGGATTTCGGCAGGTGAACGAATTTTGCGGATGCAGCGTGAGCTGTCAGAAAAGAACCGCATTGTGTCTGAAACCCTCGACGAATTGCAGCGCGTCTATGATGCAATCGACAAGGACTTGATGCAGGCCCGCAAAATCCAAGAATCCTTGGTTCCCGAATTGTCACGGGAATTTGGCGAATCAAATGTTAGTTTGCTGCTGAAACCCTGCGGCCATATCGGCGGTGATCTGGTGGGGATGTTCTCGCCGGGGGAAAATCGTCTTGGATTTTATTCAATCGATGTCTCCGGGCACGGTATCACCTCTGCCATGATGACAGCGCGGTTGGGTGGCTATTTGTCGTCGACTCACTTCGAACAGAATGTCGCGATGGAGAAACGGTTCAACCGATATTACGCGCTGAAACGGCCCGATGATGTGGCCAGCATTCTGAACGCCCGGCTGATCGCTGACACTGGCATCGAAGAATACTTCACAATGGCGTACTGCATCGTGGATCTGCGCAGCGGCCTGTTGAAATTGGTACAGGCCGGGCATCCTCATCCGCTGTTGTTGCGCAATGATGGGACGGCAGAATTCATTGGGCAGGGTGGTGTTCCCGTCGGACTGGTGCCGGACATTGCCTATTCACAGGAAGAGTTACATTTGCAGCCGGGTGATCGGCTGTTGTTGTATTCTGATGGCTTCACCGAAGCGCGGTTGGAAAACGGTGAAATGCTGGATGATGAGGGCCTGCTGGATTTGGTACGCAAATGCGATACGCGGCAAGATGGCAAAGAGTTCTTGGATGAACTGTATTGGAACCTTACCCAAGTCATGAGCAAAGAACACGGATTGGAAGACGATGTGTCGGCCACTTTGTTTGAATTTAATCAAGAACCCTAACGGGTTGGCCGTTCAGCGCGGCAGGCCGAAATAGGTTTTTGCGAAATGCCGGTCTCCAGCATTGCCCAAATTGCTCACCGCGATTTCCGGATCTGTCCAGACGGCCAGATGTCCGGCTTCGCGCGGGGGGCCAAGGCGGCGTGCAGGGTGCGCCACATATATCTGGCACAGCTTTTCAGCCCACAGATCATATTCTGGCATAAAGACGAACCGGCGAAAGGCGCCCAAACGACGCGGCGCCGCAATGGACCACCCGGTTTCCTCAAAGACTTCGCGATGCAGCGCTGCGAGGGGCGATTCACCGGGATCAATGCCGCCGCCGGGCAATTGAAGGTCTGGCTTGTCGGCCATTTGGCAGGTGATCAGAACCTGACCGTCGCGGGGCAATAGGGCATAGACGCCGTGCCGCAGTTTGTAGCGTATGTCATCCCGTGCGGGATCACCAAATCGACGGATCATCGTACTGCCCTCTTCCCAATTGCGTGGCTCACCTTATATAGGGCCGATATGCCAATCTCCGGCCTTTAAGGAAACCCCATGACCCTTGGTTCGAAAATCGCGTGGGACGATACTGTCCTGCCCTTCCAGCTTGATGCCTCCGATATGCGCGGCCGCGTGGCGCGGTTGGATGGTGTCTTGGATGGTATCTTGAAACAACACGACTACCCGCCGGCCGTCGAAGCCCTTGTGGCTGAGATGGCATTGTTGACAGCATTGATCGGTCAGACGGTAAAGCTACAGTGGAAACTGTCGCTGCAAGTGCAATCAAACGGCCCCGTGAGGATGATCGCGACTGATTACTACGCTCCGCAAAACGAAGGCGAGCCCGCGCGCATCCGGGCCTACGCCAGCTTTGACGCGGAGCGCCTGACCGATGGCACATCGTATGAGCAAGTCGGCAGCGGCTATTTTGCGGTGATGATTGATCAAGGACAGGGGACCAAACCTTACCAAGGTCTGACCGCGCTGGACCCTGTTTCGATTTCAGCAAGTGCTGAGGCGTATTTCGCCCAGTCTGAACAGCTGCCCACCAAATTCAAATTGGAAATTGGTCGTTCCAGCGTGCCCGGTGTTGCGGAGCATTGGCGGGCCGGCGGTGTGATGCTTCAGCACATGCCAAAAGCGTCGCCGTTTGTTGCTGATCAGGACGGGGAAGGTAAATCGCTGACCGCAGATGATCTGGTGTCGGGGGATGCCGAAGAAAACTGGAACCGGGTAAAGCTGCTGCTCGGCACCGTCGAGCAGCTAGAGCTGATCGGCCCGTCGGTTACACCTTCGGACTTGCTGGTGCGATTGTTTCACGAGGAACAGCCTCGGGTGTACGACGCGCAGATGGTCAGGTTTGGATGCACGTGTTCCGAGGATCGCGTGCGCCAAAGCCTGTCGATTTACTCTGCGCGCGACATCGAAACCATGACCAACGAGGCAGGGCGCGTGACCGCAGATTGCCAATTCTGTAGTGCACATTACGATTTGGACCCTAAATCTGTAGGGTTTGAGGCGGAAAAGGACGCTGGCGCCTGACATGGGCCCCGAGCTGACTCAGCAGCTTGTAGCGGCGTTGGGGCGATCCGGTGACGGGTCGTCGTCCGATTTTGATCTGCACCCGGGTTTGACGCTCCCCGTCGGGCGCAAATTGCGGCCTGCTGGGGTGCTGATCCCAATCCAAGCGGGAGCAGAGGGGCCATCTGTGATCCTGACCAAGCGATCTTCGGCCCTGAAACACCACCCTGGTCAGATCGCCTTTCCCGGAGGAAAGGTGGATCAGGGGGACACCGGGCCAACTGAGGCCGCGCTGCGCGAAGCCTGGGAAGAGATTGGTCTACCGCTTGCAAATGTCTCTGTTCTGGGCACTTTGCCACCCCATGAAACCGTTACTGGTTTTACTGTTACTCCCGTGGTGGCATTGGTGCGACAAGAGTTTCATCTGAACCCTGAACCGGGTGAAGTAGAGGAGGTGTTTGCGGTGCCGTTGTCACATCTCTTGAACCTGCGGAATTTTCGTATCGAAGGGCGTCGCTGGCGTGGGCAGCGGCGAAACTACTATACGGTGCCTTATGGCCCATATTATATTTGGGGTGCGACCGCGCGGATGCTGCGCGGGCTGGCAGAGCGGATGAGCCATGACACACGACCTTCAGATTGATCAGCCGTGGTTGCATGCGGCGTCCTCCCAACGGGTTTGCGCCGCGCTAACGGCGAACGGTGCAGAGGCGTATTTTGTCGGGGGCTGCGTGCGCAATGCTCTGATGCATGAGCCGATTAACGATTTTGATATTTCCACCGATGCAACGCCAGAAACCGTGATCGCACTGGCCAAGGCCGCTGGGATCAAGACAATCCCCACCGGGATAGATCACGGAACGGTAACGTTGGTGGCTGATGGTATTCCCTACGAAGTCACGACATTTCGCAAAGATGTCGCAACCGACGGACGGCGGGCAACGGTGGCGTTTGCCACCGATATCACCGAAGACGCACGGCGGCGTGATTTTACGATGAACGCATTGTATGTCGATATGACGGGGAAGGTTCTGGATCCACTGGGGGGACTAAGCGATCTACAGGCGCGGCGCGTGCGGTTCATTGGGACGGGCGCCAACCGTATTCGCGAAGACTATTTGCGCATCCTGCGATTTTTCCGTTTTCATGCGTGGTATGGGGATGCCGAGGCTGGGTTTGACCCTGATGCTTTGGATGCCATTGCCTGCAATCTGGATGGGCTTACCGCGCTGTCGCGGGAACGGGTAGGCGCAGAGCTGCTGAAACTCCTGGCGGCACGGGATCCAGCGCCGGCAGTGGCGGCGATGCGTCAGACTGGTGTTTTATCGGCCATATTGCCCGGAGTGGACGACCGTGCCTTGGCTTTGTTGTGCCATTTTGATCAGGACGTCTCACCAAATCCCCTACGTCGTCTGGCAGCGCTGGGCGGGGCCGAGCTCGCCAATCCATTGCGACTAAGCAAAGCACAAGCGGGCCAGTTAGGCCGCCTGCGTTCCGGAGCGAGTGACGGTCAGGGCGCGGCTGAGCTTGGATATTGCTTGGGTGTGGATGAAGCCCGTGATGCGATTTTGTTGCGTAGCGCTCTGCTCGAACAGCCCGTGCCGGACGGCCATGAGGAAGACATTGACCGGGGGGCGGCCGCAGTTCTGCCTATTTCAGCCAAGGATTTGGTCGCCACCTTTCACGGACCCGCGCTGGGGGCAGAGTTGCGCAGACTCAAGACAGCCTGGATCAACAGTGGCTTTACCCTGACGCGCGGTGCGCTGCTGTCTGGTCAGATTTGACGAAACGTTGTTGGCAGGCCCGCCTGCGCGATAGGTGACAGAGCGGGCCAATTTTTGTATGTTCTCTCCGCAGCCACATGATGGAGGACAGCGCATGTATCACGGGATTTGGTTTCACTAACGTCTGAGACCCTGCCCGGATGTCTGGGGTCCACGGCGACCGCAGTCCGCATTTGCTTGTTCTTTCCCGCTCAATTTCTGGAGCATTTTCATGTTTCGTTTCTTCGAAAACCTCATCGACCCATACGCGCCATATCCAGAAGAGAACACACCGCCCACGCGGCTGTGGCCGTTTCTGCTTGGGTATTCTGAACCTTTCAAAAAGGTCTTTGTTGCGGCTGCGATTATGTCAGTGCTCGTCGCTGCAATTGAGATCGGACTGATCTACTATATGGGGCGCGTGGTTGATATTCTGAGCGGTGATCCCGCGCAGGTTTGGCAAACTTATGGAACCGAACTGATCCTGCTGGCGCTGTTTATCGTGCTGATCCGCCCAGTGGTGCAGCTGGCGGATGTTCTTTTGCTGAACAACTCGATCTTGCCCAACTTTGGCACTTTGATCCGTTGGCGCGCGCATAAACACGTCTTGCGCCAATCTGTAGGTTGGTTTGAAAACGATTTCGCCGGCCGTATCGCCAACCGCATTATGCAAACGCCTCCGGCTGCGGGTGAGGTGGTGTTTCAGGTCTTTGACGCAATTGCCTTTGCCTTGGCCTATTTGATTGGCGCGGCTGTTTTGTTGTGGGTTGCGGATTTGCGTCTGATGATACCGCTGGCGATCTGGTTTGTGCTCTATGCGGTGCTGGTGCGCTGGACCGTCAAACGCGTGGGACCGACGTCGCAGGCGTCATCCGATGCGCGCTCAACCGTGACCGGGCGTGTGGTCGACAGTTATGCCAATATTCACTCGGTCAAAATGTTCGCCCATCATGATACGGAACTGGATTACGCCAAAGACGCGATTGAGAAAACGCGCAGAACATTCCAAGCAGAAATGCGGCTCTATACCATCATGGATGCGGCTTTGGTTGCTTTGAACGGGTTGCTGATTGTCGGCGTGGTGGGCTGGGGCATTGCCTTATGGATGCAGGGCTTGGCTTCTACAGGGGTCGTCGCAGCAGCAACTGCACTGACCCTGCGCCTGAATGCGATGACGGGCTGGATCATGTGGGCGCTGACCACCTTTTTCCGCCAACTTGGTGTGGTGGCAGAGGGAATGGAGACCATCGCCCAGCCAATTGATTTGGTGGACCGTGTAACTGCCACGCCGCTGTGCCTGCAAAAGGGCGAAATCGCGCTGGAGAGCGTCAGCCATCATTATGGCCGCGGGCACGGCGGGCTGGATGCGATCTCGCTGACCATTAAACCGGGTGAAAAGATTGGTTTGATCGGCCGTTCTGGCGCGGGAAAATCGACCTTGGTTAAGCTCTTACTGCGGTTTTACGAGGCCGAAGGGGGCGCCATCAGGATTGATGGGCAGGACATTCGCGACGTCACCCAAGGGTCATTGCGCAGTCACATCGGGATGGTGCAACAAGACAGTTCTTTGCTGCACCGTTCGGTGCGCGACAACATCTTGTACGGCCGTCCTGAGGCGACCACAGCCGAAATGGTTATGGCTGCAAAACAGGCTGAGGCGCATGACTTTATATTGGATCTCGAAGACCCCGAAGGGCGCAAAGGCTATGACGCCCACGTTGGTGAACGCGGTGTCAAACTCTCGGGCGGGCAACGTCAGCGGGTGGCGCTGGCGCGGGTGATTTTGAAGGACGCGCCCATTCTGGTGCTGGATGAGGCGACCTCGGCGCTGGATTCCGAGGTCGAAGCCGCCATTCAACGGACCCTATATGACATGATGGCAGGAAAAACCGTGATCGCGATTGCCCACCGGTTGTCCACCATTGCGCAAATGGACCGCATTTTGGTGCTGGATCAGGGAAAAATTGTCGAAGAGGGCACTCATGATGCGCTTTTGCAAAAAGAAGGCTTATATGCACAGTTCTGGGCCCGTCAATCTGGCGGCTTTTTAAACGTTGAGGCTGCCGAATGAAGCTGGGACACCTGATCGATTCCTTCAAACCCGCCAATGGGGCGCCACCGCAAACCTTGGGGGCGTTTATGGGGTGGTGCCTGTCCGGGGCCTGGCCGATGATGGTTTTGGCAGCGCTGTTTTCTGCCTTGGCGGGCGGGATGGAGGCAGGCACGGCCTATATCCTTGGCATGGTCTTAGATACGGCGATCAGCAGCGGACCAGATGAAATCTTTGCCGGGCGCAATCTGGGTTTGATGCTGGGTGCGCTGGGCTTCTTTTTGGTGATCCGACCAATCCTGTTTGGCCTGTCGGCCGCTTCAAACGCTATTATCGTCGGGCCAAACATTGGCCCATTGGTGCAATCCCGTTTGAACCGTTGGACGCTTGGCCAATCGGTTAGCTATTTCGACGACGATTTTGCGGGCCGCATTGCCCAGAAACAAATGCAAACCGCCAACGCCGTCGCCAGCGTCGCGACCGAGGTCATTAATGTGGTCGCCTTTGCCTTGGCATCATTGGTCGGGGCGATGATCTTGCTGGGCGCGGTGGATGTGCGGATTACGTTTTTGTTTGTGATCTGGTTGGTCGGGTATTTTGCCCTGATCCGCTTTTTCATTCCCAAAATCCGCAAACGTTCTGCGGCGCGGGCCGGGGCACGGGCAAATATTTCGGGGCAGGTGGTGGATTCAATCACCAATATCAAAACCGTGAAACTCTTTGCTCATTCTGCCCATGAAGAGCGCGCCGCGCAGGATGCGATGGTGGTGTTTCGCGACAAGGCGCTGCACTTTGGGTATCTCTCGGCCAGCTTTCGATTTTGCCTGATGGCACTGGCAGGTCTGCTGCCGGTGATGCTGATCGGCGCGACCTTGTTGTTATGGCAACAGGGGCAGGCGAGCGAGGGCAATATCGTGGCTGCTGGCGCGGTGTCTATTCGGATTGCCCAGATGACGGGCTGGGTCAGTTTCACCCTGATGGCGATTTACACCAACGTGGGTGAAATCGAGAACGGTATGAAAACACTGGCAATGCGCAACCGGGTTGAGGATCAACCTGAGGCGAGGGCGCTTCTGGTGCCGCAGGGGGAAATTCAGTTCGACAACGTTGGCTTTGCTTATGGTCGCGATGTGGGGGGAGTTCGCGATGTGTCCCTAACCATCAAACCGGGCGAAAAGCTGGGTATTGTCGGGGCCTCGGGGGCCGGTAAATCCACTTTGGTTTCGCTCTTGCTTCGGCTTTATGATGCCGAAAAGGGCAGAGTTTTGATTGATGGGCAGGACATCGCTGGCACGACGCAGGACAGCTTGCGCCATCAAATTGGTATGGTCACCCAGGAAACGGCGATGTTCAATCGCTCAGCGCGTGACAACATCCTATATGGCAAACCCGATGCAGATGAGGCTGCGATGATCCGGGCCGCGGAACAGGCGGAAGCACACAGCTTTATTCCGGATCTACAGGACGGGCAGGGCCGGAAAGGGTATGATGCCCATTTGGGTGAGCGTGGGGTGAAATTATCGGGTGGCCAGCGCCAGCGGATTGCTCTGGCCCGTGCCATTTTGAAAGACGCACCTATTCTGGTTCTGGATGAAGCGACCTCGGCTTTGGATTCTGAAGTAGAGGCGGCAATCCAATCCGCGCTGACACGCGTGATGGAGGGCAAAACTGTTCTGGCCATTGCGCACCGTCTGTCCACACTCAGCGAGATGGATCGGATCGTTGTGATGGATCAGGGACAGATCGTGGAAAATGGCAGCCATGCCGAGCTGTTGGCACTGAATGGACGCTATGCGCAGTTCTGGGCGCGCCAGTCCGGAGGGTTCATCCAGACCGATGCACAAAGCAAAGCCGCAGAATAAGGTCTTTTGCGCTGGGCGGGGCTCAGCTATCAGGTCGCCATGACACATGCAGCCAGACACACAGCTACGATCAATCGCCTGGGCCATCAGGGTGACGGTATCGCCGACGGACCATTGTTTGCCCCTCGCACTCTTCCGGGTGAGACGATTAGCGGCGTGGTCGAGGGCCAGGCCCTGACCGAGATCCGCATTGAAACCCCCAGTGAGCACCGGGTGCAAGCGCGGTGCCGACACTACAAGGCGTGTGGCGGGTGCCAGTTACAACATGCCGCTGACGGGTTTGTTGCAGATTGGAAGCAGGGGTTTGTACAGCAGGCCTTGATCGCGCAAGGGCTGGAAACAGAGTTTCGCCCTATCCACACGTCACCGGGCCAATCGCGCCGCCGTGCGACCTTTGCCGCACGACGCACAAAAAAGGGCGCAACGGTTGGCTTTCACGGTCGCGCGTCTGGGGTGATCACTGAAATTCCCGAGTGCACATTGCTGGACCCCAGACTGATCGCCGCGATCCCAATGGCCGAAGCATTGGCCACCATTGGCGCCAGTCGTAAAACCCCGCTGGCGGTAACTGTGACGACCTCTGAAGTGGGCTTGGATGTCTTGGTCAAGCATGGCAAGCCGCTCGATGGCCCGCTGCGCATGGAACTGGCACAACTGATGGATCGCTTCAAACTCGCGCGTCTGGTATGGGACGATGAGCTGATTGGGATGGAACAAGCACCGCTGCAACGTTTTGGCGCAGCTTTGGTGTGCCCACCTGCGGGTTCTTTCCTACAGGCGACACGCGACGGCGAAGCTGCCCTGCTAGATGCAGTCAAAGAGATCACCAAAGGCGCGAAACGCATTATGGATCTGTTTGCAGGCTGCGGCACCTTTGCCTTGCCACTGGCCGAAACCGCAGAGGTTCACGCGGTGGAAGGTGAACGTGAGATGATCGCCGCATTGGATGCGGGCTGGCGCAAGGCGCAGGGTCTGCGCAAGGTGACATCGGAAACCCGCGATCTGTTCCGCCGCCCGATCCTACCGGATGAACTGAACCCCTTTGGGGCATTTTATGAGGCGGTTGTGATTGATCCACCGCGAGCCGGTGCTGAAGCGCAAGTGAAAGAGCTGGCCAAAGCCAAAACCAAAGTGATTGCTTATGTCTCGTGTAACCCGGTCAGCTTTGCCCGCGATGCCCGGATCTTGGTGGATGCTGGGTACAGCCTGAACTGGGTGCAGGTGGTGGATCAGTTCCGCTGGTCCTCGCACGCGGAACTTGCCGCATCGTTTTCACTCGATTCCTAAATTTCGGAGCGTTTCATGCCCCTTACTCGCCTGTCTAACCTTTTGAACAGTGATGGTTTTGGCCGATTTGTGATTTTTGTCATCGTGGTCAACGCGATCACGCTGGGGCTTGAAACCTCGCAATCTGTGATGGCGCGGTTCGCGAGCTTGATCCATCTGATCGACAAGCTCTGCCTATCGATTTTCGTGGCCGAGATCATTGCCAAGCTGTCTGTTCGTCGGCTGGCCTTTTTCCGTGACGGCTGGTCTGTGTTTGATTTTGTCATCGTCACATTGGCCCTTTTGCCGGGATCCGAGGCAATTTCAGTTCTGCGGGCGATGCGGATTTTGCGGGTGTTGCGGGTGATTTCGGTCGCGCCAAGCCTGCGCCGGGTGGTCGAAGGCTTTGTGACCGCTTTGCCGGGCATGGGCTCGGTGTTTCTGTTGATGGCAATCATCTTTTACATTGGCGCGGTGATTGCCACAAAACTGTTTGCAGCAAGCTTCCCACAGTGGTTCGGCACCCTGGGCCAGTCTGGTTATACCTTGTTTCAGGTCATGACGCTAGAAAGCTGGTCGATGGGGATTGTACGCCCGGTGATGGAAGTTTTCCCCTTTGCATGGGCTTTCTTTGTTCCGTTTATCATGGTGACAACCTTTGCGGTTGTGAACTTGTTGGTGGGCTTGATCGTCAATTCGATGCAAGACGCGCATGGTGCCGAAGAGTTGGAACAGACAGATGCGTACCGCGAAGACGTGCAGGCCCGTTTGGAGCGCATTGAAAAACTATTGGACGCCAATACAAAGTCGTGATTTGGGTTGGGAGCAAAAACCCGTTAAGGGCGAATTGAGGCAGCAGAAAGAACCTGGAATGGATAGACGCACATTTGGCTTGGCCGCCGCCGCCGCCAGCCTGACGGTAGCAGGGTGTAGCCCCGCGCCTGAAACTGGCAAGTTTCAGACCTATCGCGGACCTAAAGTGACGTCCATTGTCGTCAATAAAGGTGCACGCAAAATGTACCTGATGCACAATGATAGAGTTCTGCGAAAATATAAGGTGGATCTTGGGTTCGCACCGCTGGGACATAAGGCCGTCGAAGGCGATGGGCGTACGCCCGAAGGCGCCTATCGGATCAACCGTCGCAATCCCAACAGCAGCTTTTACCTGAGCATTGGAATTTCTTATCCCAATGCTCAAGACGTCGCCAAGGCGCGCGCTATGGGTAAAAGCCCTGGCGGAGAGATCTTTATTCACGGTGAACCAGTCCGTCAGAAAGACCGTGATCGCGCCGCGCGTGTGCGGGATTGGACGTTGGGCTGTATCGCCGTGAAAAATCACGAAATGGAAGAAATTTACGCCATGGTTCCCAATGGCGTTCCGATCTTTCTACGGGCTTGATTTACGACTGATCTGGTGGGATCAGATGGCCATGACCATGGTCCACCAGATTTTTCCGTTTGGCTCCTGAAACCATGAAAAACCCATGTTCTGGGCTTTGTGATCCAGAACAACGGCCCGGGTGCTGGGGTCTTCCATCCACGCCGTCAGTGTTTGTAGTTCGGATTCATAGGTTTCTGAAATCGCCTCCCCCAAGAGAGTGCCAGTGTATCCGGTGCGGGCGATACGATCCAGCGGCGACGAGCCGTCAGATCCGAAATGCCAGGGGCGGTTTTGCACTGACATATCCCGGGAATGTGTGGCCGAGGCTGCGTTCAAGAGTGCATTCAATTGCACAGGTTGCCGTCCGGCAGCTTCGCGCAGGGCATTGACCGAATCCAGCATGCGAAGCTGCACTTTGTCTGCGTTGCGGATTTTGTATACTCCGCCTCCAGTCGAATTTGTGACGGTCGCCGTGGTACAGGCGGCCGCGAGTGTGGACAGGGACAGGGCAAGAATCAAAAGAAGACGCGACATAGTTCACCAAATAGGGTCTGTTCCTACCGGACATAGCGTTCCTGTGTCATTGGCGCAAATGGACTGGCAGGATAATGCTGGTTATCGGCGGGTTTGATTTGCGACTGCGGCTTTCGAGCCATATTATGCGCAAAACTCTTTTAATTCATGCGGAGGGAAAGCGTCTCATGTCCCAGAACCGATTTGACCACCCGTCTCGGCGGCTTTTCATGACCTCAGCGGCTGCTTTTGCCGCCGCTCCCGCGCTGGCCCAGCAAGCGGCCGAGCCCCAAGCCCCAGCCTATGACCCGTTGCGGCCTCCGCCTGAACCCGAGGCACCGGTCAAACGCAATATTTCGGCGTTTCGCTCGAAAGACTGGCGTCCCTATTTTGATACGCTGAACAATGGGGCGATTCTTGTCGATATTGACAGCCGTGCTTTGCACTACTGGTCCGAAAATGGGGAAATCTACAAATTATTCCCCTCGTCGGTGCCTTTGTCGGACGATCTGACCCGCCGTGGCCGCACCAAGGTGATCCGTAAAGTCGAAGGCCCCAGCTGGGCGCCCACGCCAAATATGCGCAAACGAAATCCAGAATGGCCTGCGTTTATTCCTGCAGGTCCAGATAACCCGTTGGGAACGCACGCATTGTACCTAAGCTGGCAGTATTATCGGATCCACGGAACCCATGATACCCGCAAGATTGGGCGTCGTTCGTCCAACGGCTGTGTGGGGCTGTACAACGAGCATATCGCGCAGTTGTTTGGCTTGGCAAAAGTGGGCACTCAAGTGTTGCTAATTTGACGATGCTCGGCCGATAGCCGCCTGCAACCCCCCACTATTGATTGCAATTTCTTATCTAAGCTGGTTAGAAAAAATCACGAGGTAAGTCTTGCGTGTGTACAGCTGAGCTGTGCGCTTTTTTCTGGAGGTTAATATGAAAAAACTCGTTCTCGCCGCTGCCCTGACCGTCGCTGCTTCGACTGCATTTGCTGGTGGTTTGGCTGAGCCGATCGTAGAAGCACCGGTTATCGTAGAAGCTGCTGAAGGTTCGTCTTCGGGCATCCTGCTGCCGCTGCTGCTGCTGGTTATTGTTGGCGCGGCTGTTGCATCGAACTAAGTTCGATTACAACGGAAATTGAAAAAGGCGGTGCATTAGCACCGCCTTTTTTATTGCCATTCTAAAGTTCAAAGCGCCGCTGCGATCAGTCGAGCCAGCCTTTTAGATTGTCTGCAATCACACCTGTCAGGGCCTCAACATGTGCGGGTTCATCGTTCAGACAGGGAATATACAAAAAGTCCTCGCCGCCAGCATGCTCAAAGCTTTCGCGAATCTCTTCGTTGATTTCTTCCAGCGTTTCGATGCAATCGGCGGAAAACGCTGGCGCGACGACAGCGATGTTTTTCTTTCCGTCCCGCGCCAATTCAGCCACGTGATCCACAGTATAGGGTTTTAGCCATTCTTCGGGGCCAAAGACTGATTGGAAGGTGGTGGTCAACTTAGTCTGATCCCAGCCCAGACGCTCGCGCAGCAGGCGCGTGGTTTTCTGACACTGGCAGTGATAAGGATCGCCTTGCATCAAATAGCGTTTTGGCATGCCGTGATAGGAAACCACCAGAATGTCCGGGCGTTTATCAGCCGCCGAATAGGCCCGCTCGACTGATTGCGCGAGGGCTTCAATATAGGCGGGTTGATCGAAATATGGAGCAATCGTGCGGGCCGCCGGTTGATGAGTTTCCTTCGTTAGGGCACGAAAGAATTGATCATTGGCCGTGCCAGAGGTCGCACCGGCATATTGCGGATAAAGCGGCACAAACAAAATTTTGGTGCAGCCGGCCTCAACCATCTGGCGTACCTTCGATTGGGTCGATGGATTGCCGTAGCGCATGCAAAAATCTACCATCACGTCGTCGCCATACCGTTCAGTTAATGCACGGGTCAATTTGGCGGTCTGATCTTTGGTGATGGTCATCAAGGGGCTTTCGCCCTTGTCGTGATTCCAGATCGATTTATAGGCAGCACCCGATGAAAACGGTCGTTTGGTTAGGATGATCAGCTGCAACAGCGGTTGCCATTTCCATTTCGGGTAATCGATAACCCTTTGATCTGACAGAAACTCGTTCAAATAGCGCCGCATCGGCCAATAGGAATAGTCATCTGGTGTGCCCAAGTTGGCCAGCAAGATGCCTACTTTTTCAGGTTTGATCGCCGGGTGGTCTGCGGGCGCATGAGCCGGGCATTGGGCGATCTTAACGTCTGCAGACATGGGGGAATCCTTTGAAATGCGTCTTGGGTCAGCGATGATCTAAGCAAGTAGAGATGGGAAATCCAATTGCAACATATTGGCGCAGGGATAAGGTGAAATTATTGCTTGGGCAGTTTTGTTTCTGGAACGCTCAGTGCGTCAGCCAGCCGCATCTTTGCTGAACCGGGCCGCAGTGGTTGTTGTTGCGTCTGTGACGGAGACCAGCCCGTCAGGCACACCAATTCATAGGTTGCCGGCAGGCGGTTGGCTGCGTTGGCGAAATGACGGCGATATAGCGCATCGGCTTCGACAAACAGCTTGCGTGGGGTGGGGCGCTTTAATCGCTGCGTCAGCGCATTGGTTTCGCCCATGTCGCGCAGGTCGTGCATCAGATGTGTCAGATCGCGATATTCAGCCGTAACAGGGACCACATCGGCCACAGGCAAGGCAAATCCTGCGCGTTGCAGCAGACCGCCGAGATCTCGCACTTCACCCATCGGAGCAATGCGGGGCGACAGCCCCCCCGTCACTGCAGTTTCCGCCTGGGCCAAAACAGCGCGCAACTCGTGCAGGGTGCGCCCACCCAGCATGACCACCAGCAAAAGCCCGTCTTCGGTGAGGGCACGACGGCATTGAATCAGCTGTCCAACCGGGTCATTGGCCCAGTGTAACCCCATGGCGTGGACCACCAGATCATGCGCGCTGGGTTGTAGATTCAGCACATCGTCATCGGGGACAATCTTTGCGTCGTGGTTAAAACCGGCCCAGATCTCGGCAAACCCGGTCACAATCGCAGGTGACGTAAAGGATCTATTAACCATGGTAAGGCGATCCTCAATCTCATCACGGGCCATTTCTTGCAGAAACAGCGCGGTAGGTTTGACGCGTGCACGATAGGATTTGAGTGTGGCGCGATCGAATAGTTGGGGTTGTGTGTGGGGTGTCTGGGTCATGACTGAGTGTTTAAAATGATGCGCAGGCAGATACAAACAACCGTTTCGTTGATTTACCCGCCGCAGTGCCTGTCCTGTGACGGATCTGTCGGGGATGCGTTTGGTCTGTGTGGCAGTTGCTGGCGGGATATGCATTTTATTGGCGGAACGGTTTGCGAAGGCTGTGGCTGCCCATTGCAAGGCGAAGACGATGGCCATCGGTTGGAATGCGACGAGTGCATGTCGACGCCTCGCGTCTGGAGTCAGGGCCGGGCGGCTCTTTTGTACGAAGACCGCGCCAAAGAGCTTGTATTGGGGTTGAAACACGGGGATCGCACCGATGTTGCGCGTACGGCTGCGGGCTGGATGCACCGCGCGGCAGGTCTGTTGATACGCGATGCGCCGATTGTGGCTCCGGTGCCCCTACATTGGAGCCGCATTTTGCGCCGCAAATACAATCAGTCCGACTTGTTGGGCGGTGCCTTTGCCGATCACGCGGAGCTGGAGTATTGGCCGGGTCTTCTTCGGCGCACTCGGTACACTCCGTCGCTGGACCGTAAATCGCGAGACGAGAGATTTCGCACGTTGAGCAATGCAATTTCTGTATGTGCCCGCCACAAGGCCCGTTTGGCAGGGCGTGTTGTGGTGCTGATCGATGATGTTATGACCTCTGGTGCGACGTTGACTGCGTGTAGTGATGCCTGTTTGCGCGCGGGGGCTGCGGATGTGCGAATAGTGGTGCTGGCGCGGGTCATGCCCCGATGAACTAAACGTGATTGGGCTAGAATTTTTGTGAATATGGCCCCAGATTGCCCAGCAGTGAAATTCTGCTTGTCTGGAGCCGCACATGAAACCCGTTGAAATCTACACCTCTCCCCTGTGCGGCTACTGCCATGCCGCCAAACGCCTGCTAAAACAAAAAGGCGTGACCTTTTCCGAGGTGGACGTGTTGCGCAGCCCCAAGCGTAAAGAAGAGATGATTAAACGCGCCAGCGGCGGTCGGACGGTCCCACAGATTTTTATTGGAAAAACCCATGTGGGGGGCTGCGATGATCTGTATGAATTGGAACGTGAAGGCAAGTTGGATTCTCTACTCGCCGCCTAACCGCCGGAGCAAATAATGCGTGCAGCGCTATTGCAGATGACCTCTTCGGATCAGCCGGATGAAAATATCGAAACGACGGTGTCTATGATTCAGCAGGCCGTCGCCGGGGGTGCGGGTTATGTATTGACCCCAGAGGTGACAAACTGTCTGTCCAGCAGTCGCCGCCATCAGCAACAGGTTCTGCATTTGCAGCAAACCGATCCCACGTTGGCGGTCCTGCAGGATGCAGCGCGCCAGCATGGCATCTGGTTGACCATCGGGTCATTGGCTTTGAAAACTGATGATCCTGATGGCCGTTTTGCAAATCGGCAATTTTTGATCGCTCCAAGCGGTGAAATCCACGCGCAGTATGACAAGATTCACATGTTTGACGTGGCTGTATCCGCCGAGGAAACCTATCGGGAATCGGATGGCTATCGCCCCGGCACCCAGGCGGTGGTTGCGGACGCGGGGTTTGCCAACATTGGTCTGACCATTTGTTACGACGTGCGGTTTGGGCATTTGTACCGTCATCTTGCCCATCACGGGGCGGGGGTCATTACGGTGCCAGCTGCCTTTTCACCCGTCACGGGCGCCGCGCATTGGCAGGCGTTGTTGCAGGCGCGCGCGATTGAGACCGGGTGCTATATTCTGGCGCCGGCTCAGACCGGCCAACACGGCGCACAAGCCGGGCGCGGGCGCACGACGTATGGTCATTCGCTTGTTGTGTCCCCCTGGGGAGAGGTTTTGTCGGACGCTGGGGAAGCAAATGGTGTGAGTTACGTTGATCTTAACATGGAAAAGGTAGAAGAAGCGCGCAGGCGTGTGCCTTCCCTGACCCATGATCGTGAGTTCGACGGACCCTGATGGATGATACCAATTCTCTTGCTGTTTCACTGTTTAGTGAAATCCTGATGGCGGACCAGCTGGCGCGGTCTCGTCTCAGCAAAGTGCTGCCCAAGGGAATGGAGCTGTCACATTTTTCTGTGCTGAACCATCTGTCAGGTGTCGGCGTAGGGGTCGAACGGTCACCGGCGCAATTGGCCAAACTGTTTCACGTGACGCGCGGTGCTATGACCAACACTCTGAACAAACTGGAAGTCGCCGGGCATGTTCACATCCGTCCCGATTGGGATGACGCACGGCGCAAGATGGTCGCGATCAGTCCGGCTGGTCGGCGCGCTCGCGATGCCGCTCTTGCTGAAATTGTGCCGCTGATTTCAGAAGTTGTCACCGACCTGGGGCAAGAGAAGGTTCGGGCGACATTGCCCATTCTGCGTGAGCTGCGTGGGAAATTGGATCAAGACAGCTAAACGTTTCTATTTTTGTGGAACCGTTTGACCAAGACCCGCCTTAACGACACCGATAAGATAAAGGGCGCCCGTTTCCGGACGCCCTCCCCATCATCCCCAAGGATCGGTTTGAGTGTTTTGATCCCGTAAAACGGCGCATAACAAAAACGTAAACGCTGCTTTTTTAGTTCTGTGTGAGTGGTGGACCTAATTGGGTCCTGTACTGGTATGAAACAACCGTAGCAATTATTCCTGGATTTTGAAACGGTTCAGAAGGATGCTCACCTATCCAAAAGGTTAGTGTGGCGAATTTCTGCCATAAGGATCGCGGATGATATTTGATTGCTCTTATGGTTGCGTCTCTGCGCGCCGAATCACGATTGGGGTTTGGTGCTGGCTGTTACGTAGTTTACGCTCAGATCTTTGTCGGAAATCGACCATGACCACCCCAAAGGATTAAACACAAACCCTTTGCGATCCACCGGTGTCAGGCCCGCCATGTTCAGCAAGTCAAACAATTCATCGGGGGTGATGAATTTGGCCCATTCATGGGTGCCACGCGGCAGCCATCTCATGATCACTTCTGCACCGACAATCGCCATGGCAAAGCTTTTGGGGTTGCGATTGATGGTTGAGCAAATCTGCAACCCGCCGGGTTTCAGCAGCTGTCGTGTTGCGGTCAGATAGTTGAGCGGATCCGCCACATGTTCGACCACTTCCATATTCAGCACCACGTCAAATTGTTCACCGGCCTCCGCCAATGCTTCGGCTGTGGTGTGTCGGTAATCGATGGTCAGGCCTGATTGTTCAGCGTGCACACGCGCCACCGGCAGGTTGCCCTCGGCGGCATCAGCGCCAATGACCGTCGCCCCAAGCCGCGCCATTGGTTCACTCAGCAATCCGCCGCCACAGCCGATGTCCAGTAAACGCAAGCCTTCAAAGGGCATTGATGCCGTCAGATCTCGGTCAAATTCAGCGGCGATCTGACGTGTGATATAATCCAGGCGACAGGGGTTCAGCATGTGGAGGGGCTTGAACTTGCCGTTGGGATCCCACCATTCGGCTGCCATGGCCTCAAATTTTGCGATCTCGGACGGGTCTACCGTGGACTGAGGCGCTTGCATTCCTGTCTCCGTATGTTCTTTTAGGTTTCAGTGTTAATATAGGCCTGTAATGGACAAATACTCGGACCAAAAGCGCGCAGTGCATTTTCTTTTTCCACCGATCAACCCGTTTGATCAGTGCATGTTGGACGTGGGGCAGGGGCATCGGGTTTATGTTGAGCAATCGGGCAACCCGGATGGTATACCTGTCGTGGTGTGTCACGGTGGTCCCGGTGGTGGATGCAGCCCGGCGATGCGGCGATTTTTCGACCCCGACGTCTATCACATCATCTTGTTTGATCAGCGCGGTTGTGGCCGCTCCCGCCCCTTTGCTGAGGTGAGCGACAACACCACCTGGCATCTGATCAAAGATATGGAGCAAATCCGCCAACACCTGAACATCGATCGATGGATTGTTTTTGGGGGCAGTTGGGGGGCGACCTTGTCGCTGATTTATGCGCAAACGCACCCGGATCGTGTGATGGCACTTGTGTTGCGCGGGGTGTTTTTGATGACAACTTCGGAACTGCAATGGTTTTACGGTGGCGATGCAGGGCGGTTCTGGCCGGAAGCCTGGGCGCGTTTTGTGGCCCCTGTGCCAGACAACGAACGCGCAGATTTGATTGGCGCCTACCACAAACGATTATTTTCTGGCGACTTAGCCGAGGAAAAACGGTTTGGGCAGGCGTGGTCTGCCTGGGAGAACGCACTGGCGTCGATTTCTTCAAATGGCGTTTCGGTAGAGCCACCGGGGGACTATGCGCGGGCCTTTGCGCGTTTAGAATGTCATTACTTTAGCAATGGTGGTTTTTTGGATTACGACGGTCAGATATTGGCCAACATGGGGCGTATCTCTCATATTCCGGGCATCATTGTGCAAGGGCGGTATGATATGATTTGCCCGCCGGCTTCGGCGTGGCGTTTGAATGAGCTGTGGCCCAACGGGGAGCTTGCGATGGTGCGTGACGCGGGCCATGCTTTGTCCGAGCCTGGAATCACTTTGGAATTGGTGCGGGCGATGAAACGAATTGCAGACTGGTCTGACTTATGACGCGCCTTGATCGCCGTGCCCTGTTTACCTCTGGTGCTGCTGCTGCTTTGCTGGCGGCCACGGGGGCTGCGGTGCAGGCGACGCCACAACCCGGCGGGGTTTTGCGTCTGGCCGTGCCGCGCGCAGATGACGTAATGGAGCGCGTGGCGCGCTGGGCGCTGTTTGATGCGCTCACTGAAATTGGCCCTGACGGCGTGGTGCGCGGGGAACTGGCAACCAGTTGGCGCGCCAGTATGGATGCGCGGGTGTGGACTTTTGATCTGCGAGAGGATGCGCGATTCCAGTCAGGCCAATTGATGACCGCACATGACGTCAAAGCCTCTATACTGCGTATGCCATTGCGCGAGAGCGAAATCTTGGGGGTCTGGGTGGTCAGCCCGCATAAAGTCCGGCTTGAACTGGACGCGCCAAACCCGCAGCTGCCATATCTTCTGGCGGACCAGGCCCATGTTATCACGGCAAACGGCGCACCGGTTGATCCGCTGGATCAGGCCGATGGCACCGGGTGTTACAGGGTGGTGCGGGCACAGGCCGGCCGCCATTTTCGGGCAGAGCGTAAGCCTGTGCACTATAAAGATGGGCACGCGGGCTGGTTTGATGCGGTTGAGATTATCGTGATTCCCGATGACACAGCCCGTGCCGAAGCTTTGCGGGACGGTTTTGTTGATGTCGCCGCGCTGCCGACGCCGGATACCCTGCTGGAGCACCGGGCGTTGTTCTTTCATCCCTCGGCCCATGAAATGGCTCTCGCGGCTAAATCCGCGGTCGGGGTGCCGCGCAAAATCGGTGTTCAGTCTGCGCTAGATGATGGCCGCATCGTTGAGCGGTGGTGGATGGGCTAACCCCATCCACCTGAACCAACTCATTCCGCGGTACGCAAATAGGCGATCAGGTCCTGTCGATCTTTTTCTTTTTTGAGGCCGGGAAACGCCATTCTATTTCCCTTTAGATAGCTGCGCGGTTTCGCTAAAAACGCACCCAGAGCCTCTTCACTCCAGGTGAAATCGGCCTCTTTGAAGGCTTTGGAATATTTGTACCCATCTGTTGTGCCTGCCTGTTTGCCAACTACTGCATGAAGGCTGGGCCCGGTGCGGTGTTTGCCTTCATCCAACACGTGGCAGGCTTTGCATTTCTTAAAAATCTTCTTGCCCCGTTCTGCGTCTCCAGCCGTGGCTACGGCTACAGGAGTTTCAGTGAGGACAGCCGCAGACTCGCCGTCTGTTTCAAATACCAGACGGGCGGTAACGGGAACGGTGCGGGTGATGCCACTCAGCTTGGCCAGGGACTGCAAAACATCGATGCCGTCCGACATGCCGGCATCTTCGACGGTGACAAAGACCATATTTGCGGTTGAAATCATCACCTTTGTTGCGCTGAGACGGGCCAGAACCAGTTCTGCATCGACCGGGATCTCACGTCCTAAAAAGGACAACGTGGCCGCGACATCTGTCATAAGCAGATCCCCCACCGAAAGCGCGTTCAGCGCGTTCATATCCACAGCAGCCCGCAGATTGGCGGTTTCGGCGCCTTTGAACACATGTTCGATCAGGCGTTCGTTGCGGATGTCGATGAATGTTTCTACCGAGGGCAAAGAGATCGCGATGTCCACGGCGCCCGCGGCACTGACCGTACCAGATAGCGTTTCAAAGCTGTGAGTTTCGCCAACGGTCTCTTTTTTGATCGACCCAAACGCCAGAGTGGACTGATCGGCGTTCAAGACCCACGTGTTGGCCCACAGTGGGGTTGATGACAGAAAGAGCGCAAGAATCGATGAGCGTGTAAGCTGTGAGGTCCGCATGAAGACGTTATCCATTTTAATAGGTTCCAAATAAGGTGCCGAGGTCCGACATTAGGAAAACACTCAAAGCACGATTGCTATTCAGAAAATTATTGAAAAAATTTGCTCAGAGGTGCTGCGGTGTCCCGGCCTGGCGCGGATGAGGTTTCCCTTGCAGATTCGCCCCCATGGGCCTATATAACGGCTCAACAGCGGCGCGTCGGGCTCTGGAGCCTGATACACCACCGGAATTTTCGACGGGCCGCGCGCCCGTTTTTTTGTGTTTGGACACCCTATGACCAATGACCTGATCGCCAAAGCCGCGATAGATCAGCGCCTGGCCGAGATCATCTCACCGGTGATCGAGGATCTGGGCTATGAGCTGGTGCGCATTCGCCTGATGTCTGGTAAGACGACAACAATGCAAGTCATGGCTGACAAGCCGGATGGTGGCATTGAAGTGGATGATTGCGCCGTAATCTCAAATGCCATCAGCGCGACGCTTGATGTTGAAGATCCGATTTTGGATGCCTATGCGCTGGAGGTGTCCAGCCCTGGTATCGATCGCCCGCTGACCCGCCTGAAAGACTTTGACATGTTCGAAGGCTACGAGGCCAAGCTGGAAACCACGGAATTGATTGACGGGCGGCGTCGGTTCAAAGGTGAACTGGCCGGAATCGAAGGCGATGACGTGCTGATCAACATCGAAGAGCACGGCGAAACAATTACCATCGGTTTGCAGTTTGACTGGTTGTCTGACGCCAAACTGGTGCTGACCGACGACCTGATTAGCGAAATGCTGCGGCAGCGTAAGGCTGCGGGCACATTGAACGAAGACGCATTCGACGAGATTGAGACCCAAGACGGGTCCGAAGAGGAGACAAAGTAATGGCGATTACCTCTGCAAACCAGCTTGAGCTGCTTCAAACCGCTGAGGCCGTGGCCCGCGAAAAGATGATCGACCCCGGTCTGGTCGTGGAAGCGATGGAAGAGTCGCTGGCCCGCGCTGCCAAAAGCCGGTACGGCTCGGAAATGGACATTCGCGTGTCTATCGATCGCAAGACCGGTCGCGCCAAATTCACCCGCGTGCGCACCGTTGTCGAAGAAGAAGAGCTGGAAAACTATCAGTCTGAACTGACCGTCGAGCAGGCGAAACAGTACATGTCTGAGCCAGAAATCGGCGACACTTACGTCGAAGAGATCCCCCCGGTTGAAATGGGCCGCATCGCGGCACAGTCAGCCAAACAGGTGATCCTGCAGAAGGTTCGTGAAGCAGAACGTGACCGTCAGTACGAAGAATTCAAGGACCGCGCCGGCACCATCATCAACGGTCTGGTCAAACGCGAAGAATACGGCAACGTCATCGTCGATCTGGGCGCAGGCGAAGCCATTTTGCGTCGCAACGAAAAGATCGGCCGCGAAGCCTATCGCCCCAACGATCGCATCCGCTGCTACATCAAAGATGTGCGTCGCGAACAGCGTGGCCCACAGATCTTCCTGAGCCGCACCGCGCCAGAATTTATGGCCGAGTTGTTCAAAATGGAAGTGCCTGAAATCTATGACAACATCATTGAAATCAAGGCAGTTGCTCGTGACCCTGGTTCGCGTGCTAAGATCGCCGTGATCTCCTATGATAACTCGATTGATCCCGTGGGTGCCTGTGTGGGTATGCGTGGGTCGCGAGTTCAGGCGGTTGTAAACGAGCTTCAGGGTGAAAAGATCGACATCATCCCGTGGAACGAAGACCAGCCAACCTTCTTGGTGAACGCGCTGCAACCGGCTGAAGTGTCCAAAGTTGTTTTGGACGAAGAAGCTGGCAAAATCGAAGTTGTGGTTCCCGAAGAACAGCTGAGCCTGGCGATTGGCCGTCGTGGTCAAAACGTGCGTTTGGCGTCACAACTGACCAAGCTGGACATCGATATCATGACCGAAGCCGAGGAATCGGCACGCCGTCAGAAAGAATTCGAAGCCCGCACCGGCCTGTTCATGGCCACTTTGGATCTTGACGAGTTCTTTGCGCAACTGCTGGTCGCCGAAGGCTTTACCACTCTCGAAGAGGTTGCCTATGTCGAGCTTGACGAATTGCTGGTGATCGATGGCGTCGACGAAAGCACAGCGTCCGAACTGCAAGCACGTGCCCGTGACTATCTGGAAGCGCAAGCCAAGGCTGCTTTGGATGCCGCACGTGAGTTGGGTGTCGAAGAGAACCTGATCAACTTTGAAGGTCTGACACCACAGATGGTGGAAGCGCTGGCCAAAGATGATGTGAAAACGCTGGAAGATTTCGCGACCTGTGCGGACTGGGAATTGGCTGGTGGCTGGACCACCGTGGATGGTCAACGTGTCAAAGATGATGGCGTTCTGGAACCTTTCGGCATGTCGCTGGAAGAGGCCCAGGAATTGGTCATGACCGCACGTATCGTTCTGGGCTGGGTGGATCCGGCTGAGCTGGAAACAGCCGAAGACGACGCAGAAGAAGCAGTTGAAGAAGAAGGCGAGGCCTGATTCAGGTCTCTGGAGAACGTAAATGGGTGATGTAGAAACCGAGACAGACCAAACCAGTGGTCCAGAGCGTAAATGTCTGGCCACCGGCGAGGTGCAGCCAAAACAAGGGCTGATCCGGTTTGTCTTGGGGCCGGATGGTCAAGTGTATCCCGATGTCATGGGCAAATTGCCTGGGCGTGGGGTCTACATCACCGCAACACGTGATGCGCTTGAAACCGCCGTGAAAAAGAAACTTTTTTCTCGCGGCTTCAAAACACAAGTGACCGTCGGCGATAATATTATCGCCGAGGTTGAGCGCCTGGTGCTGCGTCGGTTGATCGATTTGATTAGCCTGTCGCGTAAATCCGGCCATGCCATTGCAGGATATGAGAAAGTCAAAGACTGGCTCTACAAAGAAGACGCGTGGGTACTCATTCAGGCGTTGGATGGTTCGGCGCGTGGCAAGACAAAGTTGAGCACGCCCTATAAAGGGAAATTTATTGGATGTCTGACAGCAGATGAGCTGGGAATGGCATTTGGACGCGAAACTGTCATACATGCTGCGCTCGCCTCTGGTGGACTCAGCAAACGTGTTGTACACGAGGCGCAACGACTTCAAGGGTTGCGTGATGTAATAGATGTGAAGGGCGGCAAGGGCCGCGCAGAAGGATAAAGAGCTTTATGAGCGATAATGACGGCAAAAAGACGTTAGGCCTGCAGGGTTCCCGTCCAGCAAACGTGAAACAGAGTTTCAGCCATGGCCGGACCAAAAACGTTGTGGTTGAAACCAAACGCAAGCGCGTTGTGGTTCCCAAGCCCGGTCCTGCCGGTAAACCTGGTGGCAACATCGGTGGGTCAGGTGACCGTTCGCGTCGCCCCGCCGGTATTTCTGATGTGGAAATGGCCCGCCGACTGAAAGCTCTGCAAGCTGCGAAGGCGCGCGAAGTCGAAGAAGCTGCGGCTCGTGTTGCAGAAGAAAAGGCGCGCGAAGAAGATCGCGCCCGCCGTCGTGCCGAAGCCGAAGCTAAAGAACGCGAACAGCGTGAAGCGGAAGAGCGCGTCAAAGCCAAAGCGGCTGAAGAAGAGCGCAAACGCAAAGAAGCTGAAGACGCCAAGCGCGCCGCAGCGTCTGCAGCTGAGAAGAAAAAATCCGAACCTGCGCCGTCGTCCAGCCGTCCGCTGCCGAACAAACAGCCCGCTGCAACTCCGCGTAAAACGGACCGTGAGCGTGATGAACGTGGCCGCAACAAAAATCGCGGTGACGAAGGCCGGCGCTCGGGCAAACTGACACTGGGTCAAGCGACCGGTGGTGGCGATGGGCGTCATCGTTCTGTTGCCTCGATGCGTCGTAAGCAAGAGCGTGCCCGCCAAAAGGCGATGGGGACGGTCGAGCGCGAAAAGGTAATCCGTGAAGTTCAGCTGCCCGAAGCCATCGTGGTGTCGGAGCTGGCGAACCGTATGTCCGAACGTGTTGCCGACGTCGTGAAGTCGCTGATGCAGATGGGCATGATGGTTACACAAAACCAAACCATCGATGCGGACACCGCTGAACTGATCATCGAAGAATTTGGTCACAAAGTGACCCGCGTGTCTGACGCGGACGTCGAAGACGTGATCAAAGAGATCAAAGACAAAGACGAAGACCTGAAATCACGTCCACCTGTGATCACCATCATGGGCCACGTTGACCACGGTAAAACCTCTATTCTGGACGCGATCCGCAACGCCCGTGTTGTGGCCGGTGAAGCGGGTGGGATCACCCAGCACATCGGTGCGTATCAGGTGAAAACTGCCAGCGGCACGGTATTGAGCTTCCTTGATACACCAGGCCACGCGGCCTTTACCTCGATGCGCTCACGCGGTGCTCAGGTGACGGATATCGTTGTTTTGGTCGTCGCGGCGGATGACTCGGTCATGCCGCAGACAATTGAAGCGATCAATCACGCCAAAGCGGCGCAGGTGCCGATGATCGTTGCGATCAACAAATGCGACAAACCCGCCGCAGATCCGACGAAAGTGCGCACCGAACTGCTGCAGCACTCGGTCATCGTGGAAGCCATGTCAGGTGAAGTGCAAGACGTCGAAGTCTCTGCGCACACCGGTCAAGGTCTGGACGAGCTGTTGGAAGCCATCGCGCTGCAATCAGAGATTCTGGAACTGAAAGCCAACCCCGAGCGCGCCGCCCAAGGTGCCGTGATCGAGGCGCAGCTGGACGTGGGTCGTGGTCCCGTTGCAACCGTTCTGGTTCAAACCGGTACGCTGCGTCAGGGCGATATCTTTGTTGTGGGTGAGCAATACGGTAAGGTCCGTGCGCTGATCAACGACAAGGGCGAGCGCGTCAAAGAAGCCGGTCCTTCGGTTCCTGTCGAAGTTCTCGGCCTCAACGGCACACCCGAAGCAGGCGACGTATTGAACGTGACCGAAACCGAAGCGCAGGCGCGTGAGATTGCGGAATATCGTGAACAAGCCGCCAAAGACAAACGCGCAGCGGCCGGTGCGGCGACCACGCTGGAACAGTTGATGCAAAAGGCAAAAGAAGACGAAAACGTCTCCGAACTGCCCATCTTGTTGAAGGCTGACGTGCAGGGTTCTGCGGAAGCGATCGTTCAGGCGATGGAAAAAATCGGCAACGATGAAGTGCGCGTTCGCGTTCTGCACTCGGGCGTTGGTGCGATCACCGAAACCGACGTGGGTCTGGCCGAAGCCTCTGGCGCGCCAATCATGGGCTTTAACGTCCGTGCCAACACCTCGGCACGCAACACCGCCAACCAAAAAGGCGTTGAGATCCGGTACTACTCGGTGATCTACGATCTGGTTGACGACGTCAAAGCAGCGGCCTCTGGTCTGCTGTCTGCGGAAATCAAAGAAAACTTCATTGGCTATGCCAACATCAAAGAAGTCTTCAAGGTTACCGGCGTTGGCAAGGTTGCAGGCTGTCTGGTCACAGAAGGCGTTGCACGCCGCTCCGCAGGTGTACGTCTGCTGCGCGACAACGTGGTGATCCACGAAGGCACGCTGAAGACCTTGAAACGCTTCAAGGACGAAGTGTCTGACGTTCAATCTGGTCAGGAATGTGGTATGGCGTTCGAAAACTACGACGACATCCGCCCAGACGACGTGATCGAAATCTTCGAGCGCGAAGAAGTCACACGCACACTGGCCTAAGCGTCATACAAAAGCATTTTGAAAGAGCCTGACCTTGATTGGTCGGGCTCTTTTTTTGTGGTGCTGCGCCGATGTGCCGAACTGGCAGGCACAAAAAAACGGGGCGAAAATGCCGCCCCGTTTTGATGATTTGTTGAGTGGTGGTCTTCGTGCGACCGGTGGTCAGACCGGTCGGCCTTCGTAAATCGTTTGGCCAACTTTGACGGCAATCATGCCATTGGGCAGCGCCTGCACATAGTCGCCCTGTACCGAAATAAAAGCGCCAATTGTGATAGTTCGGATCATGAGGTGGTCCTTCTATTGTCTCAATTGCGTTATCTTTAATCTCTTGACCTTAAGTTCGCCCAGAAAACCTAACAAAGCGTTTATTTTTTGGGCAGACTGCAACAGATTATAAACGAATTTCGAAGGTTTCACCCTGTCGGAAACGGATCTACAGCCAGTCGCGCAAGATTGGGATCAGGGGAACGTCTGCTGCGGGCATCGGATAATCGCGCAGCTCATTGGGTTTGACCCACTTCAACGTCTGGCCTTCTTTGGCTTGGGGGATACCGTTCCATTTGCGGCAGGCAAACAGTGGCATCAACAAGTGAAAATCGTCATAAGAATGACTGGCAAAGGTTAAGGGCGCCAGACAAGAGGTCCAGGTATCAATGCCCAGCTCTTCCTGAAGTTCACGCACCAATGCGGCTTCGGGTGTTTCGCCGGCTTCGATTTTGCCACCAGGAAACTCCCACAGCCCTGCCATGGATTTGCCTTCGGGGCGCTGCGCCAGCAAAACGCGCCCATCAACATCGATGAGCGCGACGGCGGAAACCAGAACCAGTTTCATGATCGGTAATCTGCGTTGATGGTGATGTACTGATGGGTCAAATCACAGGTCCACACGGTGGACTGTCCCGACCCAATGCCTAGATCGACCTTTATGGTGATCTCTTGCTTTTTCATTTCAGCCGCCCCCAATTCCTCGCGATAGTCAGGCGAGACCCAGCCTTTTTCGGCGACAAGAACATCGCCAAAAGAAATCGACAACAGATCCCGGTCCGCGGTCGCGCCGGATTTTCCGATTGCCATAACCACGCGCCCCCAGTTGGGGTCTTCGCCTGCCAGCGCGGTTTTCACCAAAGGAGAGTTGGCGATGGACAGGCCGTGGGTCTTGGCCTCTTCGTCCGACATTGCGCCTGTGACCTGTATCTCAACAAATTTGGTGGCGCCCTCCCCGTCTCGTACCACTTGGTGGGCCAGATCAAGGAACACATCGCGCAAGGCACCTTCAAAGGCGGCGTTGCCGGTGACATCCACATGCGACGCGCCGGTTGCAGCCATCAGCAACGTGTCCGAGGTCGAGGTGTCGCCATCCACGGTGATGCAGTTGAAACTGCGATCGTTTAGGGCGCCGACAAGCGTTTGCAGATCGGACGTTGCGATTTTCGCGTCGGTGAAGATGTAGACCAGCATCGTCGCCATATCTGGGGCAATCATGCCGGACCCTTTAGCGATCCCGGCAATTTTTACGGGCTGGCCGTTGATCAGAACTTCTGCGGCGGCACCTTTGGCAAAGGTGTCGGTGGTCATGATCGCCTTGGCAGCGTCAGGGAGCGCGGTTTCGTCCAGGCTTCTGAATAGCGTATCCACCTTGGAAATGATGCGATCATGCGGAAGACGTTCCCCGATCACCCCGGTCGAAGAGGTGAACACGCGTGTTTCAGGCAAGCCAGTTGTCTCTGAGATGGCTTTGCAAATTGCCGAAACAGATCCTTCGCCCGCCCGGCCGGTAAAGGCATTGGAATTGCCGGAATTCACAAAAATCGCCGCACCATCTGTGCTGTCGCTGCCGATTTTGGCCTCGCAATCCAGAACATTGGCTGATCGGGTTTTGGAACGTGTGAACACGCCTGCAACTGAACTGCCGGGGTCCAGAAGCGCCAGCATAACATCTGCACGGTCTTGATACTTTACACCAGCCGCAGCTGCGGCAAAGCGCACGCCTTTGATCACCGGCAACACCGGAAATTCAGCAGGTGCCAGCGGAGAACGGGGAAGAGATCCAGCCATCTATTTTACTTTCTAACCAAGCTCAGGTCTTGCAGGATTGCGGGATCGAACCCTTCAATCGTCGGGCGGGTGATTTCAGCACGGCCGGTCAATTGGTCCACATGTGCCTCGATCGCGGCCTGTTGTACCTGCTGTTCAAGCTGCCCGCGCACCTCTTCAATATCAGGCGCGGCTGTCTTGCGGCGTTCGTGCAGCAAGATAACGTGCCAGCCAAATTGGGTTTGTACCGGAGCAGAAAATTCCCCGGCCTCCATGGCCAGAACTGCGGTTTCAAATTCGGGTACCATGCGACCTAGACCAAACCAGCCCAGATCTCCGCCCGAGGGGCCGGATGGACCTGTGGAGCGTGATTTGGCCAAATTTCCAAAATCGGCGCCCTTTTTCAGATCCGCGATGACCTCTTCGGCTTCCTCGACGGTTTCAACCAGAATATGTGCCGCGTGGAATTCATCGCCGCCGTCGCCCGTTGAATAAGCCGCGTCATAGGCCTTGCGAATGCTGTCTTCGTTGACGGCATTGGTCATGACGGTTTCGATCACCTGATTGGCCAACAGAGACCGCGTTTCATTGTCCAGCCTCAGTTGAATGTCGTGCGGCACTTCGCCATGCAGCTCTTGCTTTAGCGCGGTCTGCTGAATCAGCTGATCCAAGATTGCTTTGTAGAGTACGTCAGCAGGCAATTGTTTGTATTGGGCCGGCAGGCTTTCCCGGGCCAAGATCATGTGACCCAATGTGATGTCTTCGCCGTTCACGGTGGCCACGACAGTGTTGGCATGCGGTGCTGCCGTCACCGGGGCAGGCAGGGCCATCCAGGCGGCCAGCGCCAGTGCTGGCAGAAAAGTGAGACCTTTACGCATTGAATTCATCCTATTCTATTGTGACCACGGGGCGTGGCGTTGACACTGAAATATCTGCCGCTTACATCGCCTAGGGGCCTATTGCGGGACCGTCTTTTCCTCCATTGTTTATGGGTTGCGGGCAGGGCGGGCAAGCCTGCCCTTCAATACGGCCAATGACAGTAACGTTGGAGAAGACATGCTAGGTTTAGGAACACTCGCCAAAAAGATTTTCGGCACCCCAAATGACCGAAAAGTAAAGGCGACGCGGCCGGTGGTTGCGCAAATTAATGCGCTTGAGCCGGAGTTCGAAAAGCTTAGTGATGACGCGCTTATCGCCAAGACCGAAGAGCTGCGCAAACGTGCCAAGGATGGCGAAAGCCTCGACGCGCTGTTGCCGGAAGCCTTTGCAAACGTGCGCGAAGGTGCACGTCGTGCCCTGGGCCTGCGCGCTTTTGATACACAGCTATTGGGCGGTATTTTCCTGCACCGTGGCAATATTTCGGAAATGAAAACCGGCGAGGGTAAGACCCTCGTGGCCTGTTTCCCGGCCTATTTGAACGCGCTGACCGGCAAGGGTGTGCACGTCGTTACGGTGAACGAATATCTCGCCAAACGTGACAGTGAATGGATGTCCAAGGTTTTTGCGGCGCTTGGCATGACCACCGGTGTCATTTGGTCCGGACAGCCCGACCCTGAGAAAAAAGCCGCCTATGACTGTGACGTAACCTACGCCACAAACAATGAGCTGGGCTTTGATTATCTACGCGATAACATGAAGCCGAGCCTTGATCAGGTGTTCCAGCAGCATCACAATTTTGCGATCGTGGATGAGGTCGACTCGATCTTGATCGACGAAGCCCGCACGCCGCTGATCATCTCTGGCCCTGCCGAAGATCGCTCAGAGATGTACACCACCATTGATACTGTGATCCCGAAACTTCAGGACGACCATTACGAGATCGATGAAAAAACCCGCGGTGTCACCTTCACCGAAGAGGGCAATGATGAGCTTGAGAAAATCCTCATGGGCTCCATGCTGCTGGACACGGACGCGTCGCTGTACGATCCCGAAAGCACAAGCCTTGTGCACCACGTCAACCAGGCCCTGCGGGCGCATAAACTGTTCCAGCGCGACAAAGATTACATCGTGCGCGATGGCGAAGTGGTTCTGATCGATGAATTCACCGGCCGTATGATGGCCGGTCGTCGCCTGTCGGAAGGTCTGCATCAGGCACTGGAAGCCAAAGAAGGCGTTGCGATTCAGCCAGAAAACACCACTCTGGCCTCGGTGACCTTCCAGAACTACTTCCGTCTGTATGATCGTTTGTCCGGCATGACCGGCACCGCGATGACCGAAGCCGAAGAGTTTTCCGAAATCTACGGTCTGGGTGTTGTGGAGATTCCCACGAACAAACCCATCGCACGTAAAGACGAAGACGACCAAGTCTATCGCACCGCGATGGAAAAATATCAGGCCATGATCGACGAGGCAAAAAAAGCCCACGAAAAAGGCCAGCCGGTTCTGCTGGGCACCACCTCGATTGAAAAGTCTGAGCTCCTGAGCCAGATGCTTCAAAAAGAAGATATCCCGCACAACGTGTTGAACGCACGTCAGCACGAGCAGGAAGCCCAGATTGTGGCCGACGCAGGTCGTTTGGGCGCGGTGACTATTGCCACCAACATGGCCGGCCGCGGCACCGATATTCAGCTGGGCGGCAACGTTGAGATGATCGTCATGGCGGCCTTAGAGGCCAATCCAGACGCAGATCCTATTGCCCTGCGTCGCGAAGAAGAGACGAAGCACGCCGCCAATAAGCAAAAGGTGCTTGAGGCGGGCGGCTTGTGTGTTCTGGCGTCTGAACGTCACGAAAGCCGTCGGATTGACAACCAGCTGCGCGGTCGTTCTGGCCGTCAGGGGGATCCAGGCCTGACCCGTTTCTATCTGTCCCTCGAAGATGACCTGATGCGGATCTTTGGGTCTGAGCGTCTGGAAAAGATGCTGTCGACCCTTGGTATGAAAGAAGGCGAAGCGATCGTTCACCCTTGGGTGAACAAATCGCTGGAACGCGCGCAGGCCAAAGTCGAAGGTCGTAACTTTGATATGCGTAAGAACGTGTTGAAGTTCGACGATGTGATGAATGACCAGCGTAAAGTTGTGTTCAGCCAGCGCCGTGACATCATGGCCGCCAAAGACCTGTCTGAAATCGTAGGCGACATGCGCCACGAAGTTATCGACGATCTGCTGGACACCTACATGCCGCCCAAAACCTATGCGGATCAATGGGACACCGATGGCCTGCAGGCTGCGGTGCTTGATCAGCTGGCGCTGGACGCTCCTGTCAAATACTGGGCCGCAGAAGAGGGCGTGGACGACGAGCAAATCCGCGAACGTCTGGTTGAGGCCACCGATGCCAAAATGGCGGAAAAGGTCGAAGCCTTTGGCGAAGAGGGCATGCGCAACATCGAGAAACAGGTGTTGTTGCAGACCATCGATGCCAAATGGCGCGAGCACCTGCTGACACTAGAACACCTGCGTTCGGTTGTGGGGTTCCGGGGGTATGCGCAGCGTGATCCGCTGAACGAGTATAAAAACGAAAGCTTCCAGCTGTTTGAAACCATGCTCGACTCTTTACGCGAAACCGTGACCAAACAGCTAAGCCACGTGCGCCCGATTTCCGAAGAGGAACAGCGCCAGATGCTGATGGAAATGGCAGCCCGTCAGGCGGCATTGCAACCACAGGCTACGCCCGTTGCTCCCCCGGCTCCGACCGAGGATGCGATTGAAGGGTTCGACGAAAACGACCCTTCAACCTGGGGCAACCCATCGCGCAATGATAAATGCCCCTGTGGGTCTGGCGAAAAGTTCAAACATTGTCACGGCCGCTTGGCCTGATCGCGTTTATCTAAAATTTGCCTGATTTTATCCAAAAGGTGGCCACGAGTTGGTCACCTTTTCCATGCACATTTCCTTAACCCATTCGGGTAAGGAGAGAGTAATGTTGACGAATCGTATTGTTGTTATGGCGGCGGCGACCCTGTGTTCCGCTCTGGGAATTGGATTTCTCATGCAGCCCACGACTGCACCTGAGACCTCTCCCCTATCAGACACAGCGCTAGATCTCGCAGACCTTGACCTGTCTCTTGAACCCGATGATGAGCTGCTCTTGGAGCAGATCACTTTGACGTCAGCGCGTCACTCTCCGACCTTTGAAAATGAGACCTTTCAGCCCGCTCTGGTGGCAAATTGTGATGTCAGTGTGTCGACAACTGCCAAACCGATGGCGCTTGTCGATGTGACAATAGACGCGCCGTGCCAAGCCGACAGCCGCGTGACCGTGCACCATGCTGGGTTGATGTTCTCAGACATGCTTGATGCAAATGGCTCCCTTACTGTCGTGGTGCCCGCTTTGTCCGAAACGGCTGTGTTTATCGTAGATCCGGCCCAGGGGGCTGGTGCAGTGGCGTCGGTGCACGTTCCTGATTTTGATACGGTCGAACGGATAGCGGTTCAATGGCAAGGAACGGCCGGTTTCGAATTGCATGCGCGCGAATTTGGTGCCGCATATGGCGACCAGGGGCATGTGTGGCAGGGGGCACCATCCGCTGGAACTGGGATGATTCACCAGTTGGGGGATGCCGGATTGCTGGCTGCACGTCAGGCGGAAATCTACAGTTTCCCCAAAGGGCAGGCGGCAGGGCAGGTCGATTTGACCGTCGAAACCGAGGTGACAGCATTGAATTGCGATCGTGATGTCGTGGCTCAATCCATCGAAATCCGTGATGGAGAGATGCGCACCCGCGAACTGGTGCTGAATATGCCAGATTGTGGCTCCACGGGTGACTTTCTGGTGTTGAATAATCTCGTCGAAAACCTGAAGATCGCGCGCAACTAGGCGACGATACTTCAGGGTTTCTCATGGCACTATTCCGTGCGGCGGTTTCAGCCGCACTTCTTCTTTTGACCACGGCTTTTTCGGCTCTGGGGCAGGACGTTACACTGTCTTCGCCAGATGGATCCGTTGAAATAAATGGCACGCTGCTCAGCTTTGACGGTGAGTTTTACAGAGTTGAAACCAAATTTGGTGAACTCACCGTTGATGGTTCCGGTGTGCGTTGTGACGGGCCGGGTTGCCCCAGCCTGTCAGGTTTTGTCGCGGAAATTGCGTTGTCTGGTTCGGCGACGATGGCTGATGTGCTGTTGCCTGCACTGATAGAAGGCTTTGCGCTGCGCAACGGATACCAAACCCACAGAGATTCCTTGGGCGGAGCAAATTTTGAATACCTCCTGCGCGAGCCGGGTGGGCGTACGGCGGCACGTTTTTCCTTTTTCGTCAGCAACACCGACGAAGGCTTTGCCGACCTCCTAGAGAATAAGGCCGATATTGTGATGGCCTTGCGGGAAATTCGCGAGGATGAGCGTGCAAAAGCCCGTGCCGCGGGCATGGGAGACATGACCGGCCCCGCACGCAGCCGGGTGCTGGCGCTGGATGCGTTGGTGCCGGTGGTGGCCCCAGAAAATCCAGTGCGTGATATCACTGTGCCTCAGTTGGTGGATGTGCTGACAGGGGCAATAACTAATTGGCGCGACTTGGGCGGGCCAGATGCGCCGATTTCATTAAATCTCCCGGCGGCGACATCGGGCCTGATGCAGGCCATTCAGGATCAGTTGTTGGGGCGAGCCAAACTGGCTGGGGGAAGCCGGCGCCATGACCGCATCAGCACGTTGGTGCGCCGCGTCGCCACCGATCCGTTTGCTTTGGGGGTCGCCAGTTTTGCCGAAGCCCGACCTGCGCGTATGCTGACGCTGACTGGACCTTGCGGTCATGCCTTGCAAGCAAACCGGCGCACCATAAAAACCGAAGACTATCCATTGACGTCGCCATTGTTCCTATATCTCCCCGCACGCCGTTTGCCCAAAGTCGCTCGCGATTTTCTGTCTTACAGCCGGGGGCCGGGGGCCCAGATCGTAATCCGACGTGCGGGCTTTGTGGATCAGGCGCCAGAAACCATATCGATGAACGCGCAGGGAAACCGTCTGGCCAATGCGATTCTGTCCGGTGGTGATGAAGTCGGCCTGGACGAGCTGAACCGGATGATCAAAACCCTTCAAGGGCGTCAGCGCCTGACGACTTCGTTCCGGTTTGAGGCTGGATCCTCGCGGCCCGATGCGCAGTCGCGCAGTAACATCGAACAGCTGGCCCGCGCTTTGGAAGCCGGGGCCTATGACGCGCGCGAATTAATGTTTGTTGGCTTTTCCGACGGACAAGGCCCGGCCGCGGGCAATCAAGATATCGCGCTCAAACGCGCGTCAGCAGTGCGGGACGCCGTTCTGGCCTCCGCTGAAACGGCCAACCTTGAACGCGTGAATGTCTCGGCACAGGCTTTTGGGGAAGCCATGCCAATGGCCTGTGACGACAGCGCATGGGGACGACAAGTAAACCGCCGGGTTGAGATCTGGGTGCGCTGATGCGTCGGGTCCGCTGTTTTTAACTTCACAAATACCCTTCGGAACGAAAGCTTAGCTCTTGTGATGTTCCGATAATGAGATGATCGTGGACGGTGATCCCCAATGGGGCCAGCGCGGCAACGATTTTTCCGGTCATATCAATATCGCTTTGTGAGGGTGTGGGATCACCCGAGGGATGGTTGTGCACCAGCAATATTGCGCTGGCATTCAGTTCGAGAGCCCGTTTTGCCACCTCGCGGGGATAAACCGGGACGTGATCAACGGTGCCACGGGCCTGCTCTTCGTCCGCAATCAGCACGTTTTTACGATCCAAAAACAGGATTCGAAACTGTTCAATTTCCAGATGCGCCATGGTTGTGTGGCAATAGTCCAGTAGTGCATCCCAGCTGGAAATCACCTGTCGCTGGATAACGCGTGCGCGGGCCAGCCGCTGGGCCGCGGCCTCAAAAATTTTGAAATCGGTGATGACGGCGGGACCAACCTCAGCCACCGCTGCAAGCCGGTCCTGTGGCGCGGTGATCACCCGGTTGAAATCACCAAAGGTGTCCAGCAGTCGCCGCGCCAAAGGTTTCACATCTTTGCGCGGAATTGATCGAAACAGGATCAGTTCTAGCAGTTCGTAATCCGGCAAGGCCGCGGCACCGCCCGACATAAACCGTTCACGCAACCGGGCGCGATGATCTTTGATGTAGGAGGGCTGGCGCTTTCCGACGGGGAGGGCGGCGTCGGCCTCATCCGAAAACAAGGGCAGGGGCATTTCCTGAAATGAGCGATCCTGTTCCATACGTCATAGTGAGGTGAGTCTGGTAAACGAAACCCTAATGCAGGCCGCAAAAAAAAACGCCCCCCGAAGGGAGCGTTCGATGGTTCAGCCCTTCATGCCGTCCCAGAAACTTTTCACCGAGGAAAAGAAACTGCCGCTTTCGGGGTTGGTGTTTTCCACTGACAGATCTTCGAATTCTCGCATGATTTCTTTCTGACGCGCTGTCAGATTGACTGGTGTTTCCACCGCAAGCTCGATGAACATGTCCCCTACACCGCCACCGCGTAGGGTAGGCATACCTTTGCCACGCAGACGCATTTGGCGGCCTGATTGGCTGCCTTCGGGGATTTGAACACGACCGCGACCGCCATCAATGGTCGGCACTTCGATTGCACCACCCAAGGCCGCTTTGGCCATTGAGACGGGCACGCGGCAATATAGATTGTTGGCATCGCGCTCGAACAGGTCGTGCGACGAAACCTCAACAAAGATGTAGAGATCACCCGGAGGACCACCGCGCAGACCGGCTTCGCCTTCGCCTGCCAGGCGAATGCGTGTGCCGGTTTCCACACCTGCCGGAATGTTCACAGACAAAGAGCGGTCTTTTTCAACGCGCCCATGGCCGTGGCAGGATTTACATGGATTTTTGATGATCTGGCCCAGGCCCGAACAGGTGGGGCAGCCGCGTTCCACGGTGAAAAAGCCCTGCTGCGCGCGCACCTTGCCCATGCCGGAACATGTGGGGCAGGTCGCAGGTTCTACGCCGCCTTCTGATCCGGTGCCGTCACACGAACCACAAGGCACCGCAGTGGGGACTTTGATGGTTTTGTGCATGCCGGCAAAGGCGTCTTCGAGGGTGACGCGCAGGTTATAGCGTAGATCCGCACCGCGTGACGCACGTTGCCGCCCGCCACCGCCGCCGCGTTGCCCCCCCATAAAGTCGCCAAACAGATCGTCAAAGACATCCGAGAAGGCAGAGGAGAAATCGCCACCGGGATGACCGCCGCGTTGGCCACCACCGCCGCCGCCCATGCCGTTTTCGAACGCGGCATGACCATATCGGTCATAGGCGGCCTTTTTCTCGGCGTCCTTCAGAACCTCATAGGCTTCGTTGGCGTCTTTGAACATGGCTTCGGCGTCCGGATTGTCGCTGTTCCGGTCGGGATGCAGTTCTTTGGCTTTCTTGCGATAGCCTTTTTTGATTTCGTCAGCTGAGGCCCCTTTGGCCACGCCCAATACGTCGTAATAGTCACGTTTTGACATCAGTTAGTTCCTTCTGCCTCAACGAAAGCAGGCCGGTCCGTGTGCCGGACCGGCCTGTTTTGGCCTAGGCGCAAACGTTAGCGCTTGTCGCCATCCAGATCTTCGAATTCCGCGTCGACGATGTCGTCATCCGCGGGACCGGCGGCAGCATCGGCAGCTTCTGGCTCGTCGCCAGCTTCTTCTGCAGACGCTTTGTAGATCGCTTCGCCCAGCTTCATCGCAGCTTCGGTCACGTTCTGGATCCCTGCCTTGATTTTCTCGGCGTTGGACTTTTCGTTTTCCAGATCGTCTTTCAGCGCAGCAATCGCCAGTTCGATGACTTCCACGGTGGATGGATCAACCTTGTCGCTGTGCTCTTCCAGCGATTTCTCGGTCGAATGCACAAGGCTTTCGGCCTGGTTGCGCGCCTCGATCAGCTCGCGGCGTTCTTTGTCCGCCTCGGCGTTGTCTTCGGCTTCTTGGACCATCTGTTCGATGTCGGAATCGGACAGGCCACCAGAGGCTTGGATGGTGATCTGGTGCTCTTTGTTGGTGCCTTTGTCCTTGGCCGAAACCGACACGATGCCGTTGGCGTCGATGTCAAAGGTCACTTCGATCTGAGGCATGCCGCGGGGTGCGGGGGGGATGTCTTCAAGGTTGAACTGACCCAGGATCTTGTTGTCCGCAGCCATTTCACGCTCACCTTGGAACACGCGGATGGTCACGGCGTTCTGGTTGTCTTCTGCGGTCGAGAAGACCTGAGACTTTTTGGTGGGGATGGTGGTGTTGCGGTCGATCAGACGGGTAAAGACACCGCCCAAAGTTTCAATGCCCAGCGACAGTGGCGTGACGTCCAGCAGAACAACGTCTTTTACGTCGCCTTGCAGAACACCGGCCTGAATGGCGGCGCCCATGGCGACGACTTCATCAGGGTTCACGCCTTTGTGGGGCTCTTTGCCGAAGAATTTGGAAACTTCTTCGATCACTTTGGGCATGCGGGTCATGCCGCCAACCAGAACAACTTCGTCGATGTCGGATGCGGACAGACCGGCATCTTTCAACGCAGCTGCGCAGGGCTTCATCGAGGCTTTGATCAGATCACCAACGAGGCTTTCCAGCTTGGCGCGGGTCAGTTTGATGACCATGTGCAAAGGCTGACCAGTCGAAGGGTCCATCGAGATGAACGGCTGGTTGATCTCAGTCTGGTTGGCCGAAGACAGTTCGATTTTGGCCTTTTCTGCCGCTTCTTTCAGACGCTGCAGCGCCATCTTGTCTGCGGTCAGATCAACGCCGTGTTCTTTTTTGAACTGGTCGGCCAAGTAGTTGACGATGCGCATGTCAAAGTCTTCACCACCCAGGAAGGTGTCACCGTTGGTGGACTTTACTTCGAACAGGCCGTCGTCGATTTCTAGGATGGTCACGTCGAAGGTACCACCACCAAGGTCATAAACCGCGATGGTTTGGGTGTTCTCTTTGTCCAGACCATAGGCCAGAGCGGCCGCAGTTGGTTCGTTGATGATACGCAGAACTTCCAGACCGGCGATTTTACCGGCGTCTTTGGTTGCCTGACGCTGAGCATCGTTGAAATAGGCCGGAACCGTGATCACTGCTTGGGTGACGTCTTCACCCAAATAGGACTCTGCGGTTTCTTTCATTTTGCCGAGGATGAAGGCCGAAATCTGCGATGGGGAGTATTTCTCACCCTTGGCTTCGACCCATGCATCGCCGTTGCCGCCGTTGACGACTGCAAAAGGCAGGTTTTTCTTGTCTTTGGCCAGATGCGCGTCGTCTGCACGACGGCCGATCAGGCGTTTTACACCAAAAATGGTGTTGTCTGGGTTGGTGACTGCCTGACGTTTTGCTGGCTGACCCACCAGACGCTCTTCGTCGGTGAAGGCTACGATTGACGGGGTTGTGCGTGCGCCTTCGGCGTTTTCAATCACGCGCGGCTGCGAGCCATCCATGATGGCGACACAAGAGTTTGTTGTACCCAGGTCAATCCCGATAACTTTGCTCATCTTCGATCCCTTTTTCTCTTCAAGGCGATTACACGAGGCCTGAACCCTTTGTGGCATCCCGACCCCGATAACGGTGCGATTTTGACTAATTCAAACCGCGTCGAAGCGTATATAAGGAGCCGAATTGGTCCCTGCAACCGCCTCGGCGCGCGCATGTCACCGTTGGGGGCAGTTTTTGCACCAGTTATGGTTAAGATTGGAATAAGAGCATGTCCCTGCTGCGCGTTCGCGGGTTTGAAATCCACAAAACATATCTGTCTGCGACCGAGCAGCGGGCCCTGATTTCCGAGCTGCGCCCCCTTTTGAAAGCGGCCCCCCTGTTTTCGCCAGAAACACCCAGAGGGGGCAAAATGTCGGTGCGGATGACCGCAAGTGGCCAATATGGCTGGTTTTCCGACGCTGCGGGCTATCGCTACATTGATCATCACCCCAAGGGACAGCCGTGGCCGGACATCCCAACATCCCTTTTGTCTCTTTGGCATGGGCTCACCGGAGTCGAGCGTGCGCCCGAGTGTTGCCTGCTCAATTACTATGGGGAAGATGCGCGCATGGGGTTGCATCAGGACAAGGACGAAGCAGACTTTTCATACCCTGTGGTGTCGGTCAGTCTGGGCGATGACGGGTTGTTTCGGGTCGGCGGCACCACACGCGGTGGTAAAAGTGATTCGCTCTGGTTGAATTCAGGAGATGTGGTGGTGATGGGTGGCGATGCACGTCTGGCGTATCACGGGGTGGACCGGATCCGGTTTAAATCGTCCCGCCTGTTGCCCAAAGGCGGGCGTATAAATCTGACATTGCGGGTGGTCACCTGAAGCCCGAACCCAATCATTTTAAGTGTGGGCGGCCGGCAACGGAGGCACCTATCGCTTGGCGCTCCAACTGATCGAGGCATTCTTGCGGGTGTAAAACTCTCCCATCAGCCCGATCACAAACAGGATCAAGGCGACCGTCAGGGCATACTTCCAGCTGCTGAAATGCGGATTGTAGTTCTTGAAAATGTAACCGCGCGCCTGATCAATACAGTGAAACAGCGGGTTCCAGTCAAACATCGCCAGCATAAAACTAGGTAGCGAATTGGCGAGAAACATCTTGCCCGAGGCAATCATATTCGCGCGCTGATAGATGGTCGACATGATCCCAACAAGGCTGGGCGCCCAAGGTTTCAGCACCAATAGAATAAGACCCACACAGGATCCTGTGAGCCAGGCCAACAGGACCATGGCATAAGACGAAATTGGATCGACGATTTCGACCGGGGTAAAGGCAACGTGATACCCAAACAGGATCAATAGCAGCGAAAGCGTCTGAATGTAGAGTGATCCCAGTGCTGCTGAAAGAATCGCCACAATCGTATTCATTGGCGCGTGTTGCATCATTGGGCTGCTTGGCCCCTCGGCGCCGGACACTGCGCTGACGGCTTTGGTATGGGTCAGGAATAGGAAAACGCCAGACATCACATACAGCAGGAAGTCCCCGCGAACGGCGCCGCCTTTCATCCCCAAAATCGAAAACATCAGGTAAAAAATCGAAACAAACATAAGCGCTTGCAGCATATTCAGGCCAAGAGCGACCAGCGCGTTATTGTGTTTTGAACGTACGCTGCGCACCACAGCATGGAACACAACTTCGCACATGGTTAGAAAACCAAGGAAGGTCGAATTGCCTTTGCGACGTTGATTAAACATTTGTACCGATTGAATTGCCTGCGGATCTAAATACCACGGACTTCTTGCTGATCCGTTGCGATCAAAGCATAAGGTGCGCAACCCTTGTTTTCAACATGCCCTTAACTCACGGAGATTTGTGATGACCTATGATGATCTGGTGCCTGTGATCCGAAAGCTGGCCATCGAAGCCGGTGCCAAAATCATGGAAATCTACAATTCGGACAGCTTTGATGTGAAAGTCAAATCCGACGACAGCCCTGTTACGGCTGCGGATGAAGCTGCAGACGCGCTGATTTCAGCCGGGCTGCGCGCGGCCTTTCCTGACATGATGCTGGTAACCGAAGAACAAGCCGCATCGCATACGGCAAAAGGCGATACATTTCTGATCGTTGACCCATTGGATGGCACCAAAGAGTTCATTCACCGTCGCGGCGATTTCACCGTTAATATTGCTCTGGTTGAAGGCGGTGTCCCGACTCGTGGAGTTGTGTATGCACCCGCGCGCGATCGGATGTTCTTTACGCTTGCGGATGGCACTGCCGTCGAAGAAACCGGCGCGTTTGACCCCAACGTCCAAGGTCCGATCAACCCGATCCGTGTTGCCGACAGTGACAATGCTGCATTGATGGTTGTGGCGTCGAAATCACACCGTGATCAGGCGACGGATGCGTATATCGGCAAATACAGCGTAAAAGACAGCAAAAGCGCAGGCTCGTCTTTGAAATTCTGCCTTGTCGCGACAGGTGAGGCTGACCTGTACCCACGTGTGGGCCGGACAATGGAGTGGGACACCGCAGCAGGTGATGCAGTCCTGCGGGGAGCGGGAGGCAAAGTTGTTCGTTTTGACGATCACACGCCGCTGACCTACGGCAAGGACGGTTTTGCGAATCCGTTCTTTATCGCCTGCACACCCGGTGTTGAGCTGAAACAGCCGTAAAAAAGTCACAGGAGACTCTGCGATTCTGCCTCTTGTTTGCGGAATTCGCGGAGTTTTGCCCAAAAGTTGTCCATTTAAGATGTAAAGTATTACTGAAACTGAACTCCACCTATTCGGGTATCGTCAGTCATGCTTTGTAGAGGCAAACAAAGGATCGCGTTGGCAAATGCCGACTTTGTAGCCTAGCGGTTACAAGGGCGGTTTAAGGAATTCGGAGGTGCATCAACCTCCGCCAAGACGGGCACAGAGGTCCAGCGAAAGTCTGGGCGTGGTTTGTGTGTCGATAGAACGTTGAAACCGTATCGGGTGGGGGTGCCGCCTAGCATGATCGTGTGCGTAGATACGGAATATGAAAGAGAGCGAGTAATGCGCAGAAAAGTTACAAAAGCAATTTTCCCAGTTGCAGGTCTGGGGACGCGGTTCCTGCCGGCCACCAAATCTGTTCCAAAAGAGATCATGACATTGGTTGATCGTCCGCTGGTTCAATACGCGATCGACGAAGCCCGTGCCGCTGGTATTGAAGAGTTTATTTTTGTCACCTCGCGCGGCAAAGGCGCGTTGGAAGACTATTTTGACCACAGCCCCGTTCTGGAGCAGGAGCTGCGCCGCAAAGGCAAAGATGACCTGATGGAGGTGCTGCAACACACCAACATGGATTCCGGTGCCATTGCTTATGTACGTCAACACCAGGCCTTGGGTCTGGGGCACGCGGTATGGTGCGCCCGTCGTTTGATTGGCGATGAACCGTTTGCGGTGATTTTGCCCGACGATGTAATTGCCGCTGAAAAGCCCTGCTTGCAACAGATGGTTGAAGCCTACGAAGAGACCGGCGGCAACATGGTTGCAACCATGGAAGTCTCGCCCGCGCAGACCTCGTCTTATGGCGTTTTGGATGTCAAAAAAGACATGGGGAACGTTGTTGAGGCACGTGGCATGGTTGAAAAACCCAAAGCCGAAGACGCGCCCTCCAATCTGGCTGTGATCGGTCGTTACATTCTGGCGCCGTCCGTTTTGACCAACCTGAACGAGAAAAAAGAAGGTGCCGGCGGTGAAATTCAGCTGACGGATGCAATTGCCAAAGATATCGCCGCCGATGTGCCGGTTTACGGCCTGCGATTCCGCGGTCAGCGGTTTGATTGCGGTTCCAAAGCAGGCTTCCTGCAAGCCACAGTTGCGTTTGCGTTGGCCCGTGAAGATCTGCGCGAGGATCTGATGGGCTACATCCAGGAAGTTGCTCAAATTGATAAGGCCGCCCAATAGGGCGACCTTCCCACAACGGTCCCCTGCATGGGTGTGTGAGATAGGAATAAAGACTTGAAGAATGTTCTGGTTACCGGCGGCGCCGGTTATATCGGCTCACACGCCTGTAAGGCGCTCAAAGCCGCAGGCTATACCCCCGTCACCTATGATAATCTCGTGACGGGGTGGCAGGATGCTGTCAAATTTGGCCCCTTTGAACAGGGCGATCTGACTGACCGCGCCCGTCTGGATGCGGTGTTTGAAAAATATCAGCCCATCGCTGTCATGCACTTTGCAGCCCTCAGCCAGGTTGGCGAAGCCATGAGCGAGCCGGGCCGCTATTGGGCCAACAATGTGGGCGGGTCGTTGCAGCTGATCGAAGCAGCCGTTGCCGCAGGGTGTCTTGATTTTGTGTTCTCGTCCACCTGCGCCACCTACGGTGAGCACGACAACGTGGTGCTGGATGAACAGACACCGCAGCAGCCGTTGAATGCCTATGGCGCCAGCAAACGCGCGGTCGAAGACATCCTGAAAGATTTCGAAGCCGCCTATGGTCTGCGCTCAGTGATCTTTCGCTACTTTAATGTGGCTGGCGCGGATCCCGAGGCGGAGGTGGGTGAATTCCACCAGCCCGAAACCCATCTGATCCCATTGATGTTGCAGGCGATCAAAGGTGAGCGTGACGCGCTGACTGTTTTTGGCACCGACTACGACACGCCCGATGGCACCTGTATTCGTGATTATGTGCACGTTTGCGATCTGGTCGACGCCCATGTTCTGGGTCTGAAGTGGCTTGAAGACAGCAAGGGCAGCCAGGTGTTTAATCTTGGCACGGGGTCTGGATTTTCGGTGATGGAAGTGATCGATCATTCGCGCGCTGTGACCAATGAAACCGTGCCCTATAATGTCGGGGATCGCCGCGCAGGGGATTGCACCAAACTGGTGTCAGGCTCCACACGTGCGGTGACCGATCTGGGCTGGGAGCCAAAACGCTCCACATTGGATCTGATGATTGCGGATGCATGGAAGTGGCACCAGACCGGCCACTACGAGACTTGAACAGCCGTTTTCAGACAAAGCTGAGCGGGCTTGCGGCCTATCATCTTCGACTTCGGCGTAAAAAATTGCTGTGGCGCGCCAGACGCGCTGCGGCCCAGCTGCGTCCTGTATTAGATCGCACCAGCACGATTGGCCGTGATCCGATTCTGTGTTTCTCGACCATGCGCAACGAAATGCTGCGTTTGCCGTTCTTTCTTGATCATCATAGACGCCTTGGGATCTCGCATTTTTTGATCGTCGACAACGACAGCGACGATGGCACCACCGCTTATTTGGCGCGCCAACCTGACGTGTCGATCTGGAGCACGTCTGCCAGCTATCGCAAGGCACGCTTTGGCGTCGACTGGCTGATGGGGTTGCAGCGCAAATACGGGCGGGATCAGTGGTGTCTGACTTTGGACGCAGATGAAATCCTGACCTATCCCGATATGGAGCACCGCGATTTGCGGGCGCTGACCCAATGGTTGGACACACGCGGCCAGCGCGCGTTTGGCGCGGTGATGTTGGATATGTACCCCAAGGGGCCGATTGGCGCGCAGGACTATCAGCCCGGTGCGGATCCTTTTGCGGCGCTGAACTGGTTTGATGCGCAAAATTACACTTGGGAGTACCTGCCTCGGTACGGGCAGATTTCTATTCGCGGCGGCCCTCGAAAACGGATGTTTTTTGCGGATACGCCCGACTACGCGCCCCATCTGCACAAAACTCCACTGATCCGTTGGCACGCGGGGGATGCGTATGTCAGTTCGACCCACACCGCCTTGCCACGCGCGCTGAATGCGGTGTTTGATCCACGGTTGCGCCTGCCTACGGGTGTTTTGTTGCACACAAAATTCCTGAACGAAGCGGTTGCGAAATCTCAGGAAGAAAAGATTCGGCAGCAGCATTTCACCTATGTGGACCGCTATCAGGACTATTACGATCAGGTCATCGCGAGCCCGGATTTGTGGCACGCGGACTCGGTCCGATACAAAGACAGCGCGCAGCTTGAACAGCTGGGGCTGATGCAACGTGGTGACTGGTAGCAAGCAGATGCAGCAAATCCATTGAACCCAATGGGGTTTTTGATACTTATTAATGCAAAGCACTTGGCCCTCGCGGCCGTCGAGGTGCGGTTTTCTAGCCGATTGGATCACATTTTGGGTGTTTGGCAATCTTACCGGATGCGGCTGCGGCGCCAGCGCCAGATTGTGCGGGCACTGCGAAAATCGCACGAGTTGACTTCTGTTCAGGACAATACCTCCCGGATAAAACCACAAGATATTTTGCTGGTCTGCACTCTGCGCAATGAACAGATCCGCTTGCCGTATTTTCTGGACTACTATCGTAATCTTGGGGTGGGGCATTTTCTGATCGTCGACAATGGCTCCACCGATGGCTGTCAGGCATATCTACAAGGGATGCAGGATGTGTCGGTCTGGCACACAGACGCCAGCTACAAACGGGCCGCCTTTGGTGTTGATTGGATGAACCATCTGAAACGCAAATATGCCCATGGGCATTGGGTGCTGGTGGTCGATCCGGATGAACTGTTTGTCTATCCCTACTGCGATACCCGCCCGTTGCAGGCGCTGACGGACTGGCTGGATGCATCTGAGATCCGCAGTTTTTCCGCCATGCTGTTGGACCTTTATCCCAAAGGCAAAATCGGCGAGACCCCCTATGCATCGGGACAGAACCCGTTGGACATTGCGCATTGGTTTGACAGTGGAAATTACACGATCAGCCGCAATGTCACCTACGGCAATCTGTGGATCCAAGGGGGCGTGCGTATGCGGGCCTTTTTTGCCAACCGTCCCCAAAAAGCGCCGGCGTTGAACAAAACGCCCTTGGTCAAATGGGATCGCAGATACGCCTATGTCAGCTCTACGCATACCTTGTTGCCGCGGGGACTTAACCACGTGTTTGATGCGGATGGTGGCGAAAAAGCCAGCGGTATGTTGCTGCATACCAAATTTTTAGACACGTTTTCTGCAAAGGCTGCCGAAGAGGCGCAGCGCGAACAGCATTATGCCGGTTCCGCCGAATACAAAGCCTACGCGGCCCAGCTGGAGGCGCAGCCCGACCTGTGGTGCAAATGGAGCGAGCGGTACATCAACTGGCGACAGCTTGAGATTCTGGGCCTGATGTCCAAGGGAAACTGGGCATGAGCATTGGCATCATCATGCTGGTTCACAGCGACTTTGACCGCGCGGCGCAGGTGGCCCGGCATTGGGCCACAGCTGGCTGTCCTGTTGTGATCCATGTGGACAAAAAGGTAGAGGCAGACCGGTTTCAGGCGTTCCGGGCTGAGCTGGCTGATGTGTCACAGATCTGGTTTTCCCAGCGCCACACGTGTGACTGGGGCATGTGGGGTATTGTGGCCGCAACCCAATCAGCGGCGGAACTGCTGTTGACGCAGGCGCCAAATGCGGATCACGTTTTTCTGACATCGGGATCTTGTCTGCCGTTGCGCCCTGTCTCCGATTTGGTGGGCTATTTGGCGGCCCGCCCGACCACAGATTTTATCGAAAGTGCGACAACCTCTGATGTGCCGTGGACCGTGGGCGGGTTGAGCGCGGAACGCTTTACGCTGCGGTTTCCCTTTTCGTGGAAAAAACATCGCCACCTTTTTGATGGGTATGTGCGGATGCAGCGCCGATTGGGGCTGCGGCGCAAGATCCCCGGTCGGCTGTTGCCCCATATGGGCAGCCAATGGTGGTGTCTGACGCGCAAAACGCTGAAGGCTATTTTGCAGGATCCTGAGCGGGCGCAGTATGATCGCTATTTCAAACGGGTCTGGATCCCGGATGAAAGCTATTTTCAAACCCTGGCGCGCCGCCACTCGACGCAGATCGAAAGCCGGTCCCTGACCCTGTCCAAATTTGACCATCAGGGTAAACCACATGTGTTTTATGACGACCACCTGCGTTTGCTGCGTCGGTCGGACTGCTTTGTTGCGCGCAAAATTTGGCCACGCGCAGATGGGCTGTATCAGGCATTTCTTTCTGACGAAAAACCTACGGGGGACCCCGTTGAACCCAGCCCGGGAAAAATTGATCGGGTGTTTGCCCGCGCATTGGAGCGGCGCACGCGCGGACGGGCTGGGCTATATATGCAAAGCCGCTTCCCCGCGCAGCGCGGCGAAGCAAGCTCGACCGTCGCACCGTATTCTGTGTTTCAGGGCTTTGCAGATCTGTTTGAGGGGTTTGAACCCTGGCTGGCCCAGGTGTCAAATGCCCAGGTGCATGGCCATTTGTTCGCGCCGGAGCGGGCCGAATTTTGTGGGGGGCAACAGATTCTCAGCGGTGCGCAATCAGATGATGCGGGCATTCGGGATTACAATCCAAACAGTTACCTGACCAACCTGCTGTGGAACGCCCGCGGCACGCGACAATGTTTCCAGTTTGGTCCCCGTGACACCCAAAAAATTGCAGACCTGATGGTCCACGACGTGAATGCGCAGATTTCTGTGGTGGCTGGCGCATGGGCGGTGCCGTTATTCCGCTCTGATCACGACTTTGCCTTGTTGCGCAAAGAAGCCGCTCGATTGCAAAAGGTTGAGGCAGCCTTTCTAGCGCAATTGCGCTCGCGGTGGGCCAAGGCCCGCATACGGATCTGGAGCATGGCAGAATTTGTCGAATCTCCCATCGACCCCCTACAGGCGATTCTTAGTGAAATGGGCGTGGCAGATGCCTTGTCGCAGCATGCGCCGCCCAAACTGGTGAACCTCGATGGGTTTGGGCAGTTTCTGCAAGATCTGAAAAATCAGGGCATGCACCCGTATCTGATGGGGGACTTTCCCGTTGGTACGCCCCCGCGCACCGCCGAAGGTTCGCCTTCGTTACGCAAACCATATGTTGTTCAGTAGGCCCCGATGTCCCAAGATTTTGATACTTTTGTTGTTTTTGCGGAAATGCGGACCGGGTCCAACTTCCTTGAGGCCAACCTAAACGCATTTGACGGGATCTCCTGCCATGGGGAGGCCTTTAACCCGCACTTTATTGGCTATCCCAACCGTGATGATCTGTTGGGGATTACGCAGACCATGCGGGAAGAAGAGCCACAGGTTTTGTTGGCGGCGATTCGGCAGGACCCGTCTGGGTTGGCTGGGTTTCGATACTTCCATGATCACGATCCACGTGTGCTTGACCTGCTGTTGCAGGATCCACGCTGTGCCAAGATTGTGCTGACCCGAAATCCTCTGGACAGCTATGTTTCGTGGAAAATTGCGCGGGAGACAGGGCAGTGGAAGCTGACAAATGTCAAACGCCGCAAAGAGGCGCAGGCGACGTTTGATGCCGAAGAATTTGCCGCGCATGTCGATGCGTTGCAGCAATTTCAGATCCACATCATGGGGCAGTTGCAACGCAGCGGACAGTCTGCATTTTATTTGGCCTATGAGGATTTACAGGATGTCTCAGTGATGAATGGTTTGGCACGCTGGTTGGGCGTGTCAGATCAGCTTGAGGCGCTGGATGACTCGTTGAAACGGCAAAACCCGGCCCCGGTTACTGATAAGGTCGTCAACACTGACGAGATGATCAAAGCTCTGTCGGGCATGGATCGTTTTAATCTGACCCGCACGCCCAATTTTGAACCTCGTCGTGGGCCGGCGGTGCCCACTTATGTGGCTGCAACCAAGGCGCCTTTGTTGTTTTTGCCTGTCAAAGGTGGGCCAGATCAGCAGGTGCAGCACTGGATGGCGGAGTTGGATGGGATCGAAATCGCGGACCTTGCCACCAAAATGAATCAAAAACAGCTGCGCCACTGGATGCAAACGCACACAGGGTTCCGCAGCTTTACCGTCGTGCGGCATCCCTTGGCCCGGGCCCATACCGTGTTCTGTGAGAAAATATTGAACAAAGGGCCACAGGCGTTTCTAAAGATTCGCAATACACTGCGCCGCAAATTCAATCTGCCGCTTCCTGAACAGACGCCAGATGGCAGCTATGATCGGTCCCAACATCGCGCCGCGTTTGAAGCGTTTTTGAAGTTTCTCAAGCTGAACCTCGCAGGCCAGACTTCGATACGTGTTGATGCCTGCTGGGCCAGCCAGGCGCAGGCTATTTCGGGGTTTTCTGAATTTTCAGCGCCGGACCTCGTTCTGCGCGAGGATGAGATGGCGGCAGATCTTGCGATGGTTGCGCAGAAAATGGGCCTGCCCGCGCGTGGGGTGCCGCGCGCTGCAAGTGATCAGCCATATGAGCTGTCCGAGATCTACGATGCGGAGCTTGAGACGCTCTGCATGTCGATCTACCAGCGAGATTATTTGATGTTTGGGTTTGGCCCTTGGGCACATATCGGCTGATCTACGGCGCGATCAGTTTGGAGCGCGCCGTGACAGCAGATCAAGCGGCCTGAATGGATTGGTTCTCTGTCAGGATGGTGTGCAGCGTTGCGGGATCCGGGTTTGATCGCAACTTGGTGCAAAAGCTTTGCTCGCGCAGCGTGCGCGACACCAGCGCCAGTGCTTTTAGATGTTCGACGCCCGCGTCTTCGGGGGCGAGCAGGGTGAACACCAGATCAACAGGCTGGCGATCCACTGCGCCAAAGTCGAGGGGTTTTTCAAGAACAAGAAAAACCCCCAATACCTGATCGATCTGGTTCAGCCGAGCATGGGGCAGGGCCACGCCGTGGCCCACACCCGTGGGGCCGAGGCTTTCGCGTTCTAGCAAAGCATCGACCGTTTGGGACGCTGGCACCCCATAAGCAGATCCCGCGATTTCAGAGATCTCTTGAAACAGTCGCTTTTTGCTTGAGACGGCGCTGATTACGCGCACAGCCTCTGGCTTGAGGATGCTGGAAATCTGCATGTGTTCTGCTCCGCTCGGGTGCCGTGACACACCTTGACGGTGTGATTATGGATCGATCCAGCCAATGTTGCCGTCCTCACGACGGTAGACAACGTTCAGGCCTTCTTTGTTTTCATTTTTGAACACGAGTACCGGTGCGCCGGCCAGTTCCATTTGCATCACCGCTTCTCCGACTGACAAAGATGGGATCTGTGTTTCCATCTCAGCGACGATAATTGGCTGCAAAGTTTCTGGTTCGGTGACTGACTCGTTGCCCTCAGATGCGAGGATATACGAATTTGCCCCCAAAAGTTCAACTGGCTCACTGCGTTCGCGGTGATGATCCTTTAGGCGGCGCTTGTAACGCCGCAACTGTTTCTCCATTTTCTCGTTACAGCTGTCAAATGCAGCATAGATTTCAGTCGCATGGGCCTTTGCCTGCGCTGTCAGACCTGTGGACAGGTGGACCGTGGCTTCGCAGACGTATTCATGCGCTGATCGCGAAAAGACAACATTGGCGTCGGTCGGTCGTTCGGCATATTTGCTGACAACTTCTCCCAACTCGCTTTGAACATGAATTTGCAAAGCTTCGCCGATGTCGATCTGTTTTCCGCTAATTTTGTAACGCATATGGTCTCCTTTACGTATGAACACCCAATACCCCCGACGTGATGTCGGGCGTGCAAGCACTGGATTAGGTGTGGAATTTAGGCAGCGGGCAATCAGGTTGCAGCGGAGCAGGTCCTGTAATCAGGGCCCGCCGTCTTGCTGCATGATACTGCACGTTTGCCATGTTTCAATTCGATGACAAAGTGCTGGGAGAGTCAATGGCAAAGCTAAAATTGATTTGAAGGTCGCGCAAATCAACCTATGCGGGTCCAGTAGGTCTATTGCTAGCTTTACGAAATACGAAAATTATCGCCCAGATAAACGCGGCGCACATTTTCGTTTTCGACGACATCCGCCGGGGTGCCAGACATCAGCACCTGTCCGTCATGAAGGATATAGGCACGATCCACAATTTCCAGTGTTTCGCGTACGTTGTGATCGGTGATCAACACGCCGATGCCGCGTTTTTTCAGATCGGATACCAAATTGCGAATATCGCCAACGCTGATCGGGTCAACGCCGGCAAAGGGTTCATCAAGCAACAGATAGCTGGGGTTGGCCGCCAGACAACGGGCAATTTCAACCCGGCGCCGTTCACCGCCCGACAGGGCCAGTGCAGGGGCGCGGCGCAGGTGTTCGATCGAGAAATCGGACAGCAGTTCTTCCAGACGTTCGCGCCGTTTGTGGGCGTGTTTCTCTGAAATATCCAGTACAGCCAGAATGTTGTCTTCGACGGAAAGTCCCCGGAAAATGGACATTTCCTGCGGCAGATACCCAATGCCAAGGCGCGCGCGCCGGTACATGGGGAGGGTGGTCACGTTCTGTCCGTCAATCGACACCGTGCCGCCTTCGGGAAAGACCAGACCGGCAATGGTATAAAAGGTCGTTGTCTTGCCTGACCCATTGGGGCCAAGCAGCGCCACAACTTCGCCCCGGTCCAGCGTCATGCTGACGTCCCGGATAACCACGCGATTGCGGTAGGATTTTCGCATCTTATCAATGCGCAGCCCGGATGAGCCTTCGGTGACGGTCAATTGTGGCGTGGTCATCAGTTTTGTCCGGGAACCAAGATGGTTTTGACACGCCCCGCCAATTCGGCAGTGCCCGCAGTGAGGTTCACAACCAGTCGATTGGAGGTCAGCGTACTGTTCCCTTGCGTCAGCAAAACATCGCCGGTCATCACAATGGTGCCGGCGTCAATGCTATAATCTGCGGTCTGGGCTTCGGCAGCGTCGGGGCCATTGACCAGCAGTACATTGCCCTTGGCTTGCAGCCGTTCGATCCCGGTTTTTTCAGCGGTGTCATTGGTTTTATAGACCACATGAACCTGATCGGCAGACAGGCGCATGACGCCTTGGATGATAACTACATTGCCTTGAAATTCAGCTGATCCATCGGCCTGGTTGATCGCCAGATTGTCCGCGCTCACTTCCACCGGCATCAAAGGGTTGGCCTTGACCGTGCCAAAGGCAAAAGTTCCCTGCGCTAATGCAAGTGTGGGGAGGGCGACGCAGGCCAGGATGAACGTCAGGGAACGTATAAGAAACACAGTCTATCTTTCCGATTTTGTGGGATCATATACCAGCTTCACCCCGTTATTGAATACAATATGTACTGAACCACTAGGGGAAAATGAATCGATCTGCATCTGTCCGGCTGTAAATGTCCCCAGCGCACCGTTTGCGCGGATGCTTTCGGGGGCGGTTGCCTTGATTTCGTTCAGATGGGTGTTCAGTTCTTCGGTTTCAACCACCAGCCCATCGGCCGTAGTAATGATGACATCACCTTTGAACTGGGCCGTGTCTTTGTTGGGGCTGAACTGGCCGGCCTGTGAGCGCATCGTCATGCGTCCGCCCTTGGCCAGACGCAGGATGGCTTCAAGCATATCGGCATTGGCGGGGGCGCTGCCGTCGCCGGGTGTCACACGGGTTGCGGTGATCAGGATTTCATCGCCCGCCGCAGTTGTGCCGGCAAAAAACGGGCCGGTGATCTGCTGGCCCCGCATGCGTTCTTCGATTTCTTTCTGGGCAAATGGGATTCGCGCTTCGGTGTCGGCCTCGCGTGAGATCAGGAATACCGTCGACAGCAGAACCAATGCGGCCAACGGCAGCAGAACTTTTAGTAGGGCAACAATGCGCGAGTGTCTGTCCATTTGGTCCGGTCTGTTCAGGTCTTAGGAGTGTGTGAAAATGTCTGTGTCTGGCCATCCCGCGAGATCCAGCCGGGCGCGGGTTGGCAAAAAATCGAAACAGGCTTGGGCGATCTCTGTGCGATCTTCGCGCGCAAGGCGTTTGTTCAGCGCGTTTTGCAGTCGGTGCAGGTGCAATACATCCGACGCCGCATAGTCCAGCTGGGCGGGGGTCAGCTTGGCCGCGCCCCAGTCGCTCATTTGTTGCTGTTTTGAAATGTCGATGCCGAGCAAATCCTGTGTCAAATTTTTCAGCCCGTGCCGATCTGTGTAGGTGCGCACCAGTCGGCTGGCGATCTTGGTGCAATAGACCGGTGCGGTCAGCGCGCCAAAAGCATGCAGCAGCGCCGCAATGTCAAATCGGCCATAGTGAAACAGTTTCAATACCTTAGGGTCGGTCAAAAGGGCGCAGAGATTCGGTGCCTCTGTTTGGTTTCTGGCAATCTGTACGATATGTGCATCGCCATCACCGCTGGACAATTGCACTACGCACAGCCGATCGCGATGCGGATGAAGCCCCATGGTCTCGCAATCAATTGCAACACTTGTCCCAAGCGAGAGACCGTCTGGCAGGTCATTTTGATAAAGATGGTTTGCCAAAACTGCGTTCCTTTGCCTGACGTGCGGACATGGGGCGCAGATAAGAGGTCTGGTGGGTAAACTCAACCAGTTGGCCGGTCTTGTTATCGATTTTAGGAATTTACAATACCATGAAGGTGGTGCCCAGAAGAGGACTCGAACCTCCACGTCCTTGCGGACACTAGCACCTGAAGCTAGCGCGTCTACCAATTCCGCCATCTGGGCACGGATATCGTGGGGCTGGATATACGCAGTGGTATCAGGGGCTTCAAGCGAAAAACGACTGTTATTTGGAGAATTTATACGTCGACTGCAAAGGGTCAGATCGGGCGTCAAATTATCCGAACCGGCGCATATGCGCGTTCGCTATCTGAATTCAGCAATGTTGGGAAAATGAGACATTTGGTGCCCAGAAGAGGACTCGAACCTCCACGTCCTTACGGACACTAGCACCTGAAGCTAGCGCGTCTACCAATTCCGCCATCTGGGCACAGATGTCGTGAGGCGGGGTTTACGCAGGGTTTTGCGTGGCGTCAAATGGTATTTTGAAGTTTTTTTAAAAAGACCGTGCTAGACCGATGTTTCCTTGAACACACAGCTTAGGAGTGGCTGTGGGTTTGTCCACAATCAGCGACGTTTTGCGCCTTGTTCCACAGGCTTTGGGGCGGTAAATCGGAACTGCAGCTAAAATTGGGAGCCACAAGATGTCCAAACTGGTCACGATTTACGGCGGATCCGGTTTCGTCGGACGCTATATTGCCCGTCGCATGGCCAAAGAGGGCTGGCGCGTGCGTGTTGCGGTGCGTCGTCCCAACGAAGCCATGCATGTCAAACCTTATGGCGTGCCGGGGCAGGTGGAACCTGTGTTCTGCAATATCCGGGATGATTCTTCGGTGGCCGCAGCGATGCATGGTGCGGATGCGGTGGTGAACTGCGTTGGTGTTTTGAATGAGACGGGCAAAAATTCGTTTGCCGCTGTTCACGCCGAGGGTGCAGAACGCATTGCGCGCATTTCGGCCGCGCAGGGCATTGCCAAAATGGTGCATTTGTCCGCGATTGGTGCCGACGCCCGCAGCGACAGCGCCTATGCACGTACCAAAGCGGAAGGTGAAGCAGGCGTTGCGGCGCATCGCGCCGATGCAATTGTGCTGCGCCCCTCGGTCATTTTTGGCACCGAAGATGGGTTCTTTAATCGCTTTGGCAGCATGGCGCGGCAGATGCCGATTTTGCCCATCGCTGGTGGCAATACAAAATTCCAACCGGTCTTTGTGGATGATGTGGCCAAGGCCGCAGTGGCGGGGATCGTTGGGGATGTTGCGCCTGGTCTCTATGAATTGGGCGGTCCCGAGGTCAAAAGCTTCCGCGCTTTGATGGCGCAAATGCTTGACGTCATTCATCGCCGCCGTGTCATCATTTCATTGCCTACATTTGTGGCCAAACCGATGGCTTTTGGGTTTGACATGATGCAAGCCTTGTCGATGCAATTGGTCGAAAACAAAATGCTGACCCGTGATCAGCTGCGCAACCTGCAAACAGATAATGTTGTGGCTGAGGAGGCGCAGGGCTTTGACGCATTGGGCATTCGTCCTGTTGCTCTGGCCTCTGTCCTGCCGGACTATCTGTGGAAATTCCGCCCCTCTGGTCAATATGACGAAATGGTCGGTTCCGCGCGCAACCTGCGCAACGACATCTGATTATTCAAATAGATAGACAGTAAAACAGGCGTCCAATCGGGCGCCTGTTTTACTGTTTGGGCTGTCGTCGTAGCAGGGCGTCAGGTGCTGTAGGCGATCACCAGCAGGATGACACCGAGAATGACGCGGTAGATCACGTAAGGGGTAAAGCTGACGCTGCGCAGCAGGCGCATCATCAAGGTCAGTGCGCCAAGCGCCGATACGAAGGCCAGCGCCGCGGCAATGCCAGCGTCGCGCATGACGGCGGCATTGGCCTCAACCGCCATTTCTGTGCCCAATAGAATGCCCGAGGCGATGATGGTTGGGATCGACATCAGCATGGCGATACGCGCGCCTTCTTCGCGGGTGTAGCCTAGTTGCCGTGCGCCGGTGATGGTGATGCCCGAACGTGAGGTGCCGGGAATCAGCGCCAGCATTTGCCACAGTCCCAGAATCAGCGCGTCGCGTGGCCCCCAGTCTTTGACTTCTTTTTGGGAGGGGCCACGTTGGTCCATGATATATAAGACAATGCCAAATCCCAGCATGGTCCAGCCAATCACTGCCATAGAGCGCAGCATGTCGCTGAGGCCGGTGAAATGCAGGAGGGCGCCAAAAAGGACGGTGGGGATGGTGGCAATGATCAATCCCAGTGCCAGTCTTGCACCGGGGGTGTTGACGTGGCCACAGGCCAGTACCGGAAGCCCCAGTAGTCCTTCACGGACATCTTTCCAGAAATACAGGATCACGGCAAACAGCGTGCCGACGTGCACGGCCACGTCTATGAGTTGTCCCTGATCTTCCAGGCCTGTGAGGGCGGGCAAGAGAATCAGGTGGCCGGAGGAGGAAATCGGTAGGAATTCCGTAATGCCTTGAATTATCGCAACAATGAAGAGGTGAAATAATGACATGGGGATCCTGACAGGCTGGCTGGAAAATCAATTCTACTGATGTCTATAAGCCCTTGGCTTGAAATGGAAGTTTCACGTTAGGTATTCATCCGGTCCTAAAATTCCTGTACATTTCGAAAATTCCGGGTATCACGGGGTAAGAGTTGATTATATAGGTCAACAATACTGACATTACTTCGCAACTTCGGGTTTCCCCCGCAGGCAGCTTATGAAGGAGGCAATCCGTGGCCAAGCAACCAATGCTCAAATTTGTCCAAGTCGAACGTGACATGCCAGATAAGCGGGCGGCCACGGTACGGGCAGAAGATTTCGACGAGATTTACCAAGAGTTCGCCGCCGTCAAAGCCGAAGAGCAAGCCAGCCGGTGCAGCCAGTGTGGCGTGCCCTATTGCCAATCGCACTGCCCCTTGCACAACAATATCCCTGACTGGCTGCGCCTGACCGCGACTGGCCGTTTGGAAGAGGCTTATGCAACGTCACAGGCCACCAATACCTTCCCCGAGATCTGCGGCCGGATTTGCCCGCAAGACCGTCTGTGTGAAGGCAACTGTGTGATTGAACAGTCCGGCCACGGTACCGTGACCATTGGCGCGGTGGAAAAATACATCACTGATACGGCCTGGGACAAAGGCTGGGTCAAACCCAATGCCCCCACTGCGGAACGCAGCGAAAGCGTCGGCATCATTGGCGCAGGCCCCGGTGGTCTTGCGGCGGCGGACATGCTGCGCAAAGCAGGCGTGCAGGTCACTGTATATGACCGCTATGATCGCGCGGGTGGATTGCTCACTTACGGCATTCCCGGCTTCAAACTGGAAAAAGACGTGGTGATGCGCCGCAATCAGCTGCTGGCTGATGGGGGGGTGACCTTTGTGATGAACTGCAACATTGGCGAAGATATCTCATTTGAAGAGATCCGCGCCAAACATGATGCGGTGATCATTGCCACTGGCGTGTATAAATCCCGCGATCTTGAGCTGCCGGGCTCGGGTGCCAAGGGCATCGTCAAGGCTATTGATTTCCTGACCGTGTCCAATAAGGCGTCGAACTTTGGCGATGAGGTTGCTGAATTCACGTCGGGTGAGTTGAACGCAAGCGGCAAAAAAGTTGTGGTCATCGGTGGCGGTGACACAGCGATGGATTGTGTGCGGACCTCGATCCGTCAGGGCGCGACCTCGGTCAAATGCCTGTACCGTCGTGACCGCGCCAATATGCCTGGGTCACAGCGTGAAACCCAGAACGCAGAAGAAGAAGGCGTGGTGTTTGAATGGCTGTCTGCCCCCAAAGGGTTTACCGGCGACGAAAGCGTCAGCGGCGTAATGGTGCAAAAGATGCGTTTGGGTCAGCCCGATGCGTCCGGCCGTCAGGCGCCTGAAGTGATTGAAGGTGCGGATTATGTCGAAGAGGCGGATCTGGTGATCAAGGCGCTGGGCTTCTCTCCTGAAGCGCTGCCAACCCTGTGGAACCAGCCGGATCTGCCAGTGACCCGTTGGGGCACGATCAAGGCGGAATACCAGACAGGTGCCACCGAAATGGACGGCGTTTATGCGGTGGGTGACATCGTGCGCGGGGCCTCACTGGTGGTCTGGGCCATCAAAGACGGCCGGGATTGCGCTGAAGCGATCCTTGAGACATTCAACGCCGCCTCTGCCGTGGCGGCCGAATAAGCCAAATTCATTGGGGGTGCCATCTGTGCACCGGGCGTGCACCGCCTGTGCAGCGCTGAGGTCGCCCCCTTTTCCGTTTTGGTCAGCAAGAATGACCTAAAGAATAGCAATGTTGCCTCTGAAGAAGGAAACAGCCAATGACGAAATATGATGCAGACTGGGCGCGCGCTGAAGAAGCAAAACGCAAGTGGATGTCCGAAAACGGGCTGTACACCGAAGAAGAAGAGCATTCCTCTTGTGGTGTGGGTCTTGTTGTTTCCGTAGACGGAAAGAGAAGCCGCAAGGTGGTTGAAGCGGGCATCGATGCGCTCAAGGCCATCTGGCACCGTGGTGCTGTGGATGCGGACGGGGCAACCGGTGATGGCGCGGGCATTCACGTGCAGATCCCGGTCAAATTCTTCTACGATCAGATCGAGCGCACCGGCCACAAGCCGCGGATGGATGAATTGGTGGCAGTGGGGCAGGTATTTCTGCCACGTACCGATTTTGGCGCGCAGGAAACCTGCCGGACCATTGTTGAAACCGAAATTCTGCGGATGGGCTATTTCATCTACGGCTGGCGTCATGTGCCGGTTGATGTGGCCTGCCTGGGCGAAAAAGCCAACGCCACCCGTCCTGAGATTGAACAGATCCTGATTTCGAACTCCAAAGGCGTTGATGAAGACACCTTTGAGCGTGAATTGTATGTGATCCGTCGCCGTATCGAAAAAGCGGCAGCTGCGGCCCAAGTGGGTGAATTGTACATTGCGTCGCTGTCGTGCCGCTCGATCATCTACAAGGGCATGATGCTGGCCGAACAGGTTGCGGTGTTCTACCCCGACCTGATGGACGACCGCTTTGAAAGCGCCTTTGCGATCTATCACCAGCGCTATTCCACCAATACCTTCCCACAGTGGTGGCTGGCACAGCCGTTCCGTATGTTGGCGCACAACGGCGAAATCAACACGCTGAAGGGCAACACCAACTGGATGAAGAGCCATGAAATCCGTATGGCCTCGGCAACCTTTGGCGATTACGCGGATGATATCAAACCGATCATCGCCGGGGGGTCGTCCGATTCGGCGGCGCTGGATTCGGTGTTTGAAGTTCTGGTCCGTGCCGGTCGCTCGGCGCCGATGGCCAAAACCATGCTGGTGCCCGAAAGCTGGTCCAAACAGGCGCTGGAGCTGCCCAAAGCCTGGCGGGATATGTATTCCTACTGCAATTCGGTGATGGAACCCTGGGATGGTCCCGCCGCACTGGCAATGACCGATGGTCGCTGGGTTTGTGCGGGTCTGGACCGTAACGGTCTGCGCCCGATGCGATATGTCGTCACCGGTGATGGTCTGGTGATTGCAGGGTCTGAAGCCGGCATGGTGCCGATTGACGAAGCTGGTGTTGTCGAAAAAGGCGCGCTGGGCCCTGGTCAGATGCTGGCAGTGGACATGAAGAACGGCAAGCTGTTTCACGACACTGAGATCAAGAACAAACTGGCGCGCGCCCTGCCGTTTGGCGACTGGGTTGGTAAAATTGCGGATCTCGATGCCACGCTGAGCGGCGTTGAGGAAGCGCCTTTGTTTGAAGGTGAAGAGCTGCGCCGTCGTCAGATCGCGGCCGGGTATACCATTGAAGATCTGGAGCAAATCCTGTCGCCAATGGCCGAAGACGGCAAGGAATCCTTGGCGTCTATGGGGGATGACACACCTTCGGCAGTTCTGTCCAAGATGTATCGCCCGCTGAGCCATTTCTTCCGTCAGAACTTTAGCCAGGTGACCAACCCGCCGATTGACAGCCTGCGTGAATTCCGGGTGATGTCGCTGAAAACGCGTTTTGGGAACTTGAAAAACGTGTTGGACGAAGACAGCAGCCAGACCGAGATCATCGTTCTAGAAAGCCCATTTGTTGGCAACGCCCAATGGGACAAGCTGGTGGAGCAGTTTGCGGCGCCATTGGCGGAAATCGACTGTTCGTTTGAAGCGGGCACGGGCGCGCTGAACGCGGCCTTGAACCGGATCCGCGCCGAGGCCGAAGAGGCGGTGCGTTCGGGGGCTGGCCACATTGTGCTGACCGATCAATATTCCAGCGCTGACAAAGTGTCGGTGCCGATGATTCTGGCGACATCCGCGGTGCACAGTCATCTGACCCGCAAGGGTCTGCGTACCTTCTGTTCGCTGAACGTGCGTGCTGCTGAATGTATGGATCCGCATTATTTTGCCGTGCTGATCGGCTGTGGTGCGACCGTTGTGAACGCCTATCTTGCCGAAGATTCACTGGCGGATCGTATTGAGCGTGGTCTGCTGGATGGTACGTTGACCGAAAACGTCGCGCGCTATCGTGAGGCGATCGATCAGGGTCTGCTGAAGATCATGGCCAAAATGGGCATTTCGGTTGTTTCGTCATATCGCGGGGGCTTGAATTTTGAGGCCGTGGGTCTGTCGCGCGCCATGTGTGCGGAATTCTTCCCCGGCATGACCAGCCGTATTTCCGGCATTGGTGTGACTGGTATTCAGTCCAAGGCCGAAGAAATACACGCCAAAGGTTGGGGCATGGCCGAAGGCATTTTGCCCATCGGTGGCTTTTACAAGGCGCGTAAAACCGGCGAGACCCACGCCTGGGAAGCGACCTCGATGCATATGATGCAGATGGCGTGTAACAAAGCGTCGTTTGAGCTGTGGAAGCAGTATTCCGCCAAGATGCAATCAAATCCGCCGATCCACCTGCGCGATCTGCTGCACATCAAACCTTTGGGTGAGGCTGTGCCGCTGGAAGAGGTCGAATCTATCACGTCGATCCGCAAGCGGTTTGTGACTCCGGGCATGTCGCTGGGGGCGTTGTCGCCTGAGGCGCATAAAACCCTGAACGTGGCGATGAACCGAATTGGGGCCAAGTCAGATTCTGGTGAAGGCGGCGAAGATCCCGCACATTTCCACCCCGAACCCAATGGCGACAACCCGTCGGCCAAGATCAAACAGGTCGCCTCTGGTCGTTTTGGGGTCACTGCCGAATACCTGAACCAGTGTGAAGAGCTGGAGATCAAAGTCGCACAGGGCGCGAAACCCGGCGAGGGTGGCCAGCTGCCGGGGATGAAGGTCACCGACCTGATTGCACGTCTGCGTCACTCGACCAAAGGCGTGACGCTGATTTCACCTCCGCCGCACCACGACATCTATTCGATCGAAGATCTGGCACAGCTGATCTACGATCTGAAGCAGATCAACCCACGTTGTAAGGTGACTGTGAAACTGGTGGCGGCGTCTGGTGTGGGCACCATCGCAGCTGGTGTGGCCAAGGCCGAAGCCGACGTGATCCTGATTTCGGGTCACAATGGCGGCACCGGGGCGTCGCCTGCGACCTCGATCAAATACTGCGGCTTGCCGTGGGAAATGGGCCTGACCGAAGCGCACCAAGTTCTGGCGATGAACAACCTGCGGGACCGGGTGACGTTGCGCACCGATGGCGGTCTGCGCACTGGTCGGGATATTGTTATGGCAGCGATGCTGGGGGCCGAGGAATACGGCATCGGCACCGCCGCATTGATCGCGATGGGCTGCATCATGGTCCGCCAGTGTCAGTCCAACACTTGCCCTGTGGGCGTGTGTACTCAGGATGACGATCTGCGCGGTAAGTTCACCGGCAATGCAGATAAGGTCGTGAATCTGATCACATTCTATGCGCAGGAAGTCCGTGAAATTCTGGCCTCCATCGGGGCGCGCAGCTTGGATGAGGTCATCGGCCGCGCTGATTTGCTGGCACAAGTTTCACGTGGATCAGCGCATCTGGACGATCTGGACCTGAACCCGCTGTTGATCACCGTCGATGGTGCGCATGATATTGTTTACAACCGTGAACGCGGTCGCAACGAAGTGCCAGACACGCTGGATGCCGAAATTGTCCGTGATGCGGCGCGCTTCTTGCAGGATGGTGAAAAGATGCAGCTGTCTTATGCGGTGCAAAACACCCATCGCACCGTGGGCACACGCACCTCAAGCCACATTGTGCGCAACTTTGGTATGCGCAACACGCTGCAATCCGATCACCTGACGGTGAAGCTGCAAGGGTCTGCTGGTCAGTCACTTGGCGCCTTTGCCGCGCCGGGCCTGAAACTGGAAGTCTCGGGCGATGCCAATGACTATGTCGGGAAGGGTTTGTCGGGGGGCACCATCACGGTGCGTCCGCAGCAGGTCAGCCCGTTGCAGGCCTCGGAAAACACCATCATCGGCAATACAGTTCTGTATGGTGCCACCGATGGCTATCTGTTTGCCGCGGGTCGTGCCGGTGAACGCTTTGCGGTGCGCAACTCGGGCGCCAAAGTGGTGATCGAGGGCTGTGGCTCTAACGGGTGTGAATACATGACCGGTGGTGTGGCGGTTATTCTGGGCTCCATTGGGGCCAACTTTGGCGCTGGGATGACCGGCGGCATGGCGTATCTGTATGACCCAGAAGAAAATGCCGAGGACCTGATGAACATGGAGGGCGTGGTGACCTGCGCCGTGACCGTGGCGCATTGGGAAGATCAGCTGAAAGGCCTGATTGAACAGCATCTTGCGGAAACTGGCAGCCGTAAGGCGGCTGAGATTTTGCAGCATTGGGACACCGAAAAGGCCAACTTTGTTCAGGTCTGCCCCAAGGAGATGCTGGACAAGCTGGTGCACCCGATTGTGGCCGAGGCCGCGGCCATTCCAGCAGAGTAATTTCTGCCCATAAATCCCCAACTAACCCGCAAGTGTTTCGCTTGCGGGTTTTTTTCTGTGTGAATGCCCCCTTGGTGATCTGGCGCAGGCTGGATTATAGAGGGGGTATGGCGAAGGCAGCAAAAGCAACAAAAAAGCCCACGGGCAAAGGCGCAGGCAAACACACTGACAAACGCGCTGAGCGGCGCGCAGGGTTCCATCCGCTGCGCCGGTTGCGGCGTTGGGTCATCCGTGTGGCATTGGGGATCGCAGCATTTGCAGTGTTTCTGATCCTATTGTTTTCGGTGGTTAATCCCCCCATCACTCACACCATCTGGGCCGAAAAACAGCGGCTGGGTGATGTGGACCGAGAGTGGGTTCCGATCGAAGATATTGCCCCCGTGATGGTGCGGTCTGTCGTTGCTGCTGAAGATGCAAATTATTGTACTCACTGGGGTTTTGACATTTCAGCGATTCGCGCCGCTATTGAAGGTGGGCGCAAACGGGGGGGATCAACCCTGTCGCAGCAAGTGGTGAAAAACGTCTTTTTGTGGCAAGAGCGCAGTTGGTTGCGCAAGGCGTTGGAAACCATGCTGACCCCGGTGGTGGAAGCGGTGTGGAGCAAACGCCGCATCCTTGAGGTTTATCTGAATGTGGCGGAGGTCGACGAAGGCGTATTTGGCGTCGAAGCCGGCGCGCGCAAATATTTTGGCCGCGGCCCGGATGAGTTGACCTCGCGCCAAGCTGCCCTATTGGCGGCGGTTTTGCCCAACCCCAGAGGGAGATCCGCCGCGAATCCCAGCGAATCTTTGTCAAAGCGCGCCGAACGCATTCGCGACGGCGCAGCCACGATCCGCGCAGATGGTCGCGCAGCCTGTTTCGAGGATTGAAGTTTCCGGCCTGTTTGGGCATGTCCTAAGATAATTATGTACCACTGATTTGGAGTCTGCGTTCCCCGATGGCCCGTCTGTATCACGTCCCTCTTTCCCCATTTTGCCGCAAGGTGCGCCTGTCATTGGCAGAGAAGAAAATTGAGGTTGAGCTGATCGAAGAGCGCTATTGGGAGAAAGACCCGGATTTTCTGCGCCGCAATCCCGCGGCCAAGATCCCTGTGTTGCGTCTGGATGGCATTATGATGTCCGAAAGCGCTGCGATCTGCGAATATCTGGAAGAAACCCGTCCCGAGCCGCGCCTGATGCCCACGGATTCGGAAACTCGGTTTGAAGTGCGCCGCCTGATCAGCTGGTTTGATGATAAATTCCACCATGAGGTGACTTCAAAACTGCTGTATGAGCGGGTGAACAAGAAGGTTACCGGTGAAGGGTATCCCGACAGTAAAAACGTCAAGGCCGGGGCCAAGGCGATCAAATATCATCTGGATTATATGGCCTGGCTTCTGGACCACCGTCGTTGGTTGGCGGGGGACAATATGACTTTGGCTGATTTTGCGGCGGCGGCGCATTTGTCGTCTTTGGACTATATCTCGGATGTGGATTGGAACCGGTCGGCTGCGGTAAAAGACTGGTATGCCAAGATTAAATCCCGCCCGGCGTTTCGCTCTATTCTGGCGGATCAAATTTCTGGTTTTCGCCCGCCCGAACATTATGCCGATCTGGATTTTTAATCCCGCCTTGCCGGAAGGCGGGGGCAGACAGTAGATAGTCCTATGACTGACAATTCAGATCTGAAAACGCGGCTGGTTCAGCAAGCGCTGGCCGAGGGGTTTGTGGCCTGTCGCATCTGCCGCCCGTGGGATGTGCCCGAGGTGCCTGCACGTTTGGAGGCCTTCCTCGACGCAGGATATCATGGGCAAATGGGGTGGATGGAAGAGCGCAAGCATTGGCGCGGCGACCCCGCCCAGCTGTGGCCCGAAGCGCAATCGGTGATTATGCTGGCAGAAAGCTATACGCCAGACGAAGATCCGACGGCGGTAATTGGCCAGCCAGATCGCGGTGCGGTGTCGGTGTATGCGCGCAACAGGGATTACCATGATCTGGTCAAAAAACGCCTGAAACGGCTGGCGCGGTGGTTGATTGCCGAAACCGGTGACAGCACGGCCGTAAAGGTATTTGTGGACACCGCGCCGGTGCCTGAAAAACCGTTGGCCCAGGCCGCGGGGCTGGGGTGGCAAGGGAAACACACCAATCTGGTTAGCCGTGATTTTGGGAATTGGGCCTTTATAGGCTCTGTTTTTACCACCTTAGATCTGCCCGTGGATGGGGCCGAGCCAGACCATTGCGGCTCGTGCCGGTCCTGTCTGACCGCCTGTCCCACCGATGCTTTTCCCGCGCCCTATCAGCTGGATGCGCGGCGCTGCATTTCCTATCTGACGATTGAACACAAAGGCCCGATTATGCCGGAGCTGCGTGCCAAGCTGGGCAATCGCATCTATGGCTGTGATGATTGCCTGGCGGCGTGTCCGTGGAATAAATTTGCCGTGGCCGCCAGTGACATGCGCTATAGCGCGCGGGATGAATTGATCGCGCCGAAACTGGCCGAACTTGCCGTGCTGGATGATGCCGCGTTTCGGGCGTTCTTTTCCGGCTCGCCCATCAAACGGATTGGGCGGGATCGGTTTGTGCGCAACGTGCTGTACGCCATTGGCAATTCGGGCGAGGCAGATCTGCGGGCGACGGCTGCGCAATTGGTGACAGATCCGGACCCAACCGTGGCAGAGGCCGCGACCTGGGCGCTGAAGCAGTTGGACATGGCGCAGGCGGGATAGACCGGTCGGAAACAGGCGTTAGACCCTATTCAAAGCCTCTGTGACGTGAAGGATGAAATATGGCACTTCTTTTGGGCGTCGATACGGGCGGGACCTACACCGATGCGGTATTGATCCGCGATGATGTTGAGGTGATCGCCAGTGCCAAAGCCCTGACCACCCGGCAGGATCTGGCGCTTGGCGTTGGCGCGGCGGTGCAGGCTGTGTTGGACCAGTCGGGCGTCGATCCGGCACAGATTGGCATGGCTGCTTTGTCGACCACACTTGCCACCAATGCGCTGGTCGAAGCACAGGGCGGGCGTGTGGCGCTGATCTATGTCGGGTTTTCCGAAACGGATCTGGACCGTCATGGGCTGTCTGAGGCGCTAAAAGGCGATCCGGTTCTGGTGATGTCCGGCGGGCATAGCCATTCCGGGCAAGAAGCCGCGCCGTTGGATTTTCAGGCGCTTGATGTGTTTTTGGCGGCGCATGGGCATGCGGTGAGCGGGTTTGCCGTGGCCAGCCTGTTTGCCACCCGCAATCCGCTGCATGAACAACAGGTGGCGCAGCGCATTCAGGAGATGACCGGGAAGCCGGTGACATGTTCCTCGCAGCTTTCGGCGAAATTGAATGGGCCCAAACGGGCGGTGACGGCGGTGCTGAACGCGCGTCTGATCGGCATGATCGAAGGGCTGATTGGTCGGGCTGAGGCCTGTTTGCAGGATCTTGGGATTGCGGCTCCGATGATGGTGGTGCGCGGTGATGGGGCGTTGATGCGCAGCAGTGCGGCGCGGGCGCGCCCGATTGAAACCATTCTAAGCGGGCCAGCCGCGTCGATCGTCGGGGCGCGCTGGTTGACGGGGGCCGACAATGCCATGGTCAGCGATATTGGCGGCACCACCACCGATGTGGCACTGATCCGGGACGGGCGCCCGGCGATTGATCCGGCCGGGGCTGAGGTGGGGGGATTTCGCACCATGGTCGAAGCAGTGGCCATGCGCACCACGGGTCTGGGAGGAGACAGTCAGGTGCATGTCACCACCAGCGGATTGGCGGGCGGTCTGGTTTTGGGCCCCCGGCGGGTGCTGCCGGTGTCTTTGATCGCACAGGAGGCCCCCGATGTGGTGCACGGCGCGCTGGATACGGCGCTGGCCGCACCATTGATCAGCGATCACGACGGCACATTTGTGCGCGCGGTGCCTGGGGTGCAGGTGGTTGGGCTGACCGACCGCGAGAGCAGCTTGTTGGCGCGGATTGGCCGCGAGGTGCATCCGCTTGGCGATATTTTACGCAACCGAATGGCGCAAGGGACCTTGCAAAAACTGCTGGCGCGAGGGTTGGTGCAGGTTGCGGGTGTCACCCCGTCGGATGCCAGCCATGTTCTGGGGCGGTTGGACAGCTGGGACACCGAGGCCGCGGAAAAAGCGCTGACCCTGCTGGCGCGTCGCCGGGTGGGCAGCGGCAATCGACTGGCGCCGGACGCGCAAACGCTGGCGGAATTGATTGTAGATCAACTGACCCAGCAAACGGCGCAGATCCTGCTGGAGGCGGCGTTTGCCGAAGAGACTGAGACGTTTGGCGTGGCGCCACAGGTCTTGGCGCAGCATGTGTTGGTGCAACGTGGATTGGCGGGGCATCGGGGTCTTTTGGCGCTTGATGCAGCGTTGAATGTGGAGGTGATTGGGCTGGGGGCCTCGGCGCCCAGTTATTATCCGGCGGTGGGCAGACATCTGAATTGCAAAATGGTGCTGCCTGAACATGCAGGTGTGGCCAATGCCATCGGCGCGGTGGTGGGGCAGGTGGTACAGCGCTGCAGCGGCGCGGTGACCGCCCCGTCCGAAGGCCTGTTTCGGGTGCATTTCGAAGGCGCGCCGCAGGATTTCAATGCCTCTGAGGCGGCGTTACAGGCGTTGGAAGACGCCCTGTTGAGCGTTGCGCGTGATACGGTAGAAGCGGCAGGCGCTGATGACATCACGGTGACAGTCAATCGCGACATTCGCACCGCTGAGGTGGAAAGCCGCGATGTATTTGTAGAGGCGCAGATTACCGTTGAGGCCAGCGGCCGACCGCGCGTGGCCGGCCTCTGATTTGATACGAAATAGGGGAGCAGATGCTCCCCTATTACCCATATTAGAGCCTGTTTTTACTCGGCCGCGTTGCGTTTGGGCAAAACCCAGTCGGGGCGGGCAAAATGGCAGGTGTAGCCATCTGGAAGGCGCTGAAGATAGTCCTGATGATTGGCTTCTGCGTTCCAGAAATCGCCCACGGGTTCGACCTCGGTCACCACTTTTCCGGGCCAAAGACCTGAGGCATCCACATCCGCGATGGTGTCGATGGCCACTTCTTTTTGCGCCTCATCCACATAATAGATCGCCGAGCGATAGCTAAGGCCAACATCGTTGCCCTGCCGGTTTTCGGTGCTAGGATCGTGGATCTGAAAGAAGAATTCAAGCAGCGCGCGATAGCTGGTTTGGCTGGGGTCAAACAGTATTTCAATACCTTCGGCATGGGTGCCGTGATTTTGGTAGGTCGCGTTGGGCACATCGCCGCCGGTATAACCCACACGGGTGGCTGTCACGCCGGGCAGATGCCGGATCAGCTCTTGCATGCCCCAAAAACAGCCCCCCGCCAGAACGGCGCGTTCAATGTTGCTCATCGGTGATCCTCCACTTGATCGATGTAGTTGCCATACCCTTCGGCCTCCATGTCAGCCAAGGCGATGAAGCGCAAGGCGGCGGAATTGATGCAGTAGCGCAAGCCGCCTTGATCGCGTGGTCCATCGGGAAAGACGTGGCCAAGGTGGCTGTCGCCGTGGGTCGATCGTACTTCGGTGCGGACCATCCCCAGTGTACGGTCTTCGATTTCGGCCACATGGGCGGGTTCGATGGGTTTGGTGAAACTGGGCCAGCCACACCCTGAATCGAATTTATCAGAAGAGGCAAACAGCGGTTCAGCTGACACGATATCAACATAGATGCCCGGTTCGGTGGTGTGCAGCAGTTTGCCGGTGCCGGGCCGTTCGGTGCCCGCGCGCTGGGTCACGTAGAACTCTTCTTCGGAGAGCGCGGCAATGGCGTCGGGGTCTTTGGTATAGTGAGGCATGGCGATCTCTCCTGGTTTCTTTGATCCCTAGATGGGGTGTTTGGGTGCGAAGTCAAAGGGCGAATTTGCGGCGTGGATTTGGCGCAGCGGCACAATTTATGCTAGTGTTGTGGGCCGAGACCTAAGAAATTTATGTGTTTTAACGTTAACTCGTATGTTCCTGGAGGACTATGGTATGAAATTTCACCGCTCCTTTTTGCTGTGCCACACGTTGGTTTTGTCGCTGACTGGATCTGCTGCCCTTGCGGCGGATGTCGTGATTGGCGTGCCCAATTGGCCGTCGGTGCAGGCCACGGCGCATATCTTTAAACAGGCCATCGAAGATCGGCTGGAGCTGGAGGTTGAGCTGCGCAATGCAACCAATGAAGTGGTGTTTAAGGAAATGGATGCGGGCACCATTCACATCCATCCCGAAGCCTGGCTGCCCAATCTGGATCATCTGAAACGGCAATATGTGGACGGCAAGAAATCAATCCGCATGCACGCCAATGGTGCCACTGGGACACAAGCCACCTGTGTGACCAAAGGCACCGCCGAACGCACCGGGATCACTGATCTGTCGCAGCTGCGGGATCCTGAAATGGCGGCCAGATTTGACCGTGATGGCGATGGCAAAGGCGATCTGTGGATCGGGGCCAAGGGCTGGGGCTCTACCCCAATCGAACAGATCCGGGCGCGCTCTTATGGCTATGACAAAACCATGTCGTTGAAGGTTATGGATGAACCCGCAGCCCTTGCTGAGGTGGACGCGGCGGTGACGGCCAAACAGAACATCGTGTTTTTCTGCTACACGCCGCACCATATGTTTGCGGTACATGATCTGGTGACGCTGAAGGAACCCGCGCATGATCCCAAAAGCTGGATCATTGTGCCGCCGTCCCCGACGCCGGGTTGGTTGGAAAAATCCAGCGCAGGCGTGGCCTGGGAAGCTGCGGAGTTGAATATCAGCTATGCGACGACGCTGGAGCGCCAGCAGCCGGAGGTTGTGGCCATGTTGTCTAACATCAGCCTCAGCTCGGATGTGTTGTCGACGATGACCTATGCGCTGGCGGTCGAACAAAAAGCGCCTGCCGTTTTCGCAGCGGAATGGCTTGAGCAGAACGCGGCAACCGTGGACGGGTGGTTTAAGTAAACGGCGTCAGTTTTCTGTGCTGGGTGGTTTTCATTGTCTCAGACGCTTCCAATCCATACAAAAAAAGGGCCGCCCGTGGGCGACCCTTTGCAAACCTTTGATCGCGGGGATCAGGCTTCGCCGTTGACGCTGTCTTTCAGCGCTTTGGCGATGGTCATTTTCACAACCTTGTCTGCTTCTTTCATGAACTTCTCGCCGGTGGCGGGATTGCGCACTTCGCGCTCGGGGCGCTCGCGGCAGTAGATTTTGCCAACGCCGGGCAGGGTGACAGCACCACCGCCAGAAACTTCGCGGGTGATCAAGCCACAGACGGCGTCCAGCGCAGCGCCCGCGGTTTTCTTGTCGCTGTCCATTTCGTCAGCCAGTGCGGCGACCAGCTGTGTTTTGGTCATCGGTTTGGACATTGTTATTTCTCCTTAGAACTGCCCGATGTGTAGGGTCTCATCGCGCAACATTAGCGGTATGTAGTGGTCCAACACAACGCAATGTCGCAGCAAACACTGGGGTTTCAGGCAGTTTTTGGCCAAAATCGGGTTGTTTTTTGCTGCTAGAGAAAGGCTGTTTCGTCAAAGGAGCGCAATTTGCGACTGTGTAGCCTTTCCAGCGGCATACCACGCAGACCTTCCATCGCCTTGATACCGATCTGCAAATGCCGGGCGACCTGCGTGCGATAGAAATCAGAAGCCATGCCGGGCAGCTTTAATTCGCCGTGCAACGGTTTGTCAGAGACACACAACAGCGTGCCGTAGGGCACCCGAAAGCGATAGCCATTGGCGGCGATTGTGGCGCTTTCCATATCCAGCGCCACGGCGCGCGACTGGCTGAGCCGTTTGACCGGACCGGATTGATCCCGCAGCTCCCAGTTGCGATTGTCGATGGTGGCGACAGTGCCGGTACGCATGATGCGTTTGAGATCATAGCCTTTCAGCTCGGTCACCTCTGCCACGGCCTCTTCCAGTGCGACCTGAACTTCGGCCAGAGCGGGGATCGGGGTCCAGACCGGCAGGTCGTCGTCTAAAACGTGGTCTTCGCGCAGATAGGCGTGCGCCAGTACAAAATCACCCAAGGCCTGCGTGTTGCGCAATCCGGCGCAGTGGCCGACCATCATCCAGGCGTGCGGGCGCAGCACGGCAATATGGTCAGTGGCGGTTTTGGCGTTTGACGGACCAACGCCGATATTGACCAGCGTGATGCCATTCCCGTCGGCGCGTTTCAGGTGGTAGGTTGGCATCTGCGGCAGCTTGGTGATCTCTGGGATGTCCGCGTCCGCAGTGGTGATTTCGTGATTTCCGGTGCTGACAAAGGCAGTGTAGCCCGAATTTGGATCTGCCAGCATTTCGCGGGCGTAGGATTCGAATTCGGACACGTAGAACTGGTAGTTGGTGAACAGCACGTGGTTCTGGAAATGTTCTGGTGCGGTTGCGGTGTAATGCGCCAGCCGTGCCAAAGAGTAGTCCACGCGCTGGGCGGTGAACAGGGCCAGAGGGCCAATTCCGTCGGTGGGTTCAAAGGTGCCATTGACGATGTCATCATTGGTGGTGGACAGGTCCGGCACGTCAAAGACATCACGCAGTACAAAGCCCGCGGTGCCTTCTTGTGGCACAGTCACGTCGTCGCGGCCGACGACGGCGAAATGCACCGGAATGGGAGTGTCTGACACGCCAATTTCCACCGGTTGGCCATGGTTGCGGATCAACAGGCCAATTTGCTGGATCAGATAGTAGCGGAACAGGTCTGGGCGCGTCACCGTGCTGGCAAAGGTGCCGGGGGCTGACACATGGCCAAAACTGAGGCGGCTGTCGACGGGGGTGTATGAGGTGATCTTGAACCGGATTTCAGGATAGAAGGCGCGAAAATGGGGCGTGCCCGTCACACCATTTTCGACAGCGTCGCTGAACGCATGGGTCAGAAAATCGGTGGCTTGGTTGTATAGAAGTTGCAGCCGATCAACGGCAGCGGTTGCATCCATAAAACTCTCAGATGCGGGGTGAGTGGGGGATTGGATGCTCATACGGGGGCCTCAATAACTGGTATTTTTTTGAAGGTGCGCACATCGACCAGCCCAAGGTCTGAGATTCGAAGTTCAGGAATCACCACGAGGGCCAATAAGGAGTGCTGCATATAGGCGTTGTTTAGGGAACAGCCTGCGTTTTGCATGGCCGCACCCAAGGCGTCGGCTTTGGCGGCGACGTCTGTGGCTGGGCTGTCGGACATCAGGCCTGCAATCGGCAATTCCACCAGCGCCTGTTCGGTGCCGTCCTGAAACAAGGTCACGCCGCCGCCGACGTCGGCCAGACGATTGGCCGCCATGGCCATGTGTTCGCGGTCTGTTCCGACCACGATCATATGGTGACTGTCATGCGCCACGGTAGAGGCCATAGCCATTTTTCCCTGATAGCCGAAGCCCGACACAAAGGCATTTGTAACCCCGCCGGTGCCGCGATGGCGTTCGACCAATGCGATCTGGCAAATCTCCTTGGTGCCTTCTACCAGACCGTTGCGTACGGGCAGCTCCGCCTGTAGCGCCTTGGTTGGAGCCTGATTTTCGACCACGCCAATCACGTTTACGGTGACGGAACTGGCCCCTGTAGGCGCGGCCAGTTCAAAATCTGTTGCGGTCAGATCATGGCCCAGATGCACGGTGCCGCGGGCATGGGCGGGCCAGTTGAGATGCGGACAATCCACTGTGATTGAGCCGTTTTCGGCCACGATCTGACCACGGGCGATGACCAGCTCTATCGGTAGGGTTTTCAGGTCAGATGTCAGGATGATGTCCGCGCGCCGACCGGGGGTAAGGGACCCTATTTCGCGCTCCAGCCCGAAATGTGTGGCGGTGTTAATCGTGGCCATTTGCAGGGCGACCACCGGATCACAGCCGCAGGCGATGGCGTGGCGCACCACGCGGTTCATATGGCCATCGTTGACCAACGTGCCGGAGTGGCAATCATCGGTGCACAGGATGAAACTGCGAGGATCCAATCCCTTTTCGGTGATGGCGGTGATCTGTGATTCCACATCATACCAGGCGGACCCCAGCCGCATCATCGCGCGCATGCCCTGCCGCACACGGGCAATGGCGTCGGCCTCGCAGGTGCCTTCGTGATCATCCGCCGGACCACCGGCCACATAGGCGGCAAAATTCGGCCCCAGATCCGGTGAAGCATAATGCCCGCCGACGGTTTTACCGGCGCGTTGCGTTGCGGCGATTTCGGCCAGCATCTTGGGGTCGGCGTTTGACACACCGGGGAAGTTCATCATTTCCCCAAGGCCAATGATACCGGGCCAGGCCATGGCCTCCCTCACGTCCTCGGCAGTGATTTCAAACCCGGTGGTTTCAAGCCCGGGCGCTGAGGGCGCGCAAGACGGCATTTGGGTGAAGATGTTCACCGGTTGCAACAACGCCTCGTCGTGCATCAGGCGTACACCTTCCAATCCCATGACATTGGCAATTTCATGCGGGTCGGTGAACATGGAGGTGGTGCCATGCGGAATGACGGCGCGGGCAAATTCCGCAGGCGTCAACATGCCGCTTTCGATGTGCATATGGGCGTCACACAGGCCGGGGATCATATAGCGCCCCTTGGCCTCGATCACCTTAGTTTCGGGACCGGTGCAATATGAGGCATCTGGGCCGGCATAGGCGATGCGGCCTGATTTGATGGCGATGTCGTGACCGTCCAGCACTTCGCGTGTGTGGACGTTGACCCAGATGCCACCGCGCACAACCATATCTGCGGGCGCGCGTCCGGCGGCGACTTCGATCAATTGGGGGGCGGTGTCGGGCCAACTTGGGACTGGGGTATCTGACATGTCCCATGTAACTCTGATTGCGCTCACAAGTGCAAGACCCCCAAAGCGGGTTTCATTGTAACTTGATCTGGATTGGGGGATCTGAGCAGAATAAGGAGTTTAAAATTTTCATTGAAAGTTGTTGTGTTGGATCCACTTTTTTTTCAGCTCCTTTTCCGATTCCTGTGCATGCAATTGCGGCTCTGTGTGCCATCGTGGTCGGGGCCGTGCAGTTTGCGCTGCCCAAAGGGCAGGTGGCGCATATTTGGTTGGGCCGGGTTTGGGTATTGCTGATGGTTGCAGTTACGCTCAGCTCTTTTTTGATTTTTGAGATCCGCTTGCTGGGGCCGTTCAGCCACATTCATGTGTTGTCTGTGTTTACATTGGGGGTGTTGTATAAATCCATTCGAGCGGTGCGACGTGGCCAGATTTCGGTGCACCGCAAGGCGATGACGTGGCTCTATTGCCTGTCGTTGTTGCTGGCGGGGGCCTTTACACTGTTGCCCGGGCGGATCATGCATCAGGTTCTGTTTGGCGCCTGAGACGCGCGCAGGCAGGGCAGGCGCATCCGGGAGGGGACAAGCAGGCGCGAACCGCCTATCATCCACTGTGAAATGTAATGATCCCACGGAGGACACCCGATGACCACGCAGGCCCCCAAACCCAAGATCACCATTACCTATTGCATCGGCTGCAACTGGCTGTTGCGGGCCGGGTGGATGGCGCAGGAATTGCTGTCAACCTTCCAAGAGCAATTGGGGGGGGTGACCATGGTGCCGGGAGAAACCGGTGGCGTTTTCGAAATTCATCTGGATAAGGAGTTGCTGTGGGAACGCAAACGGGACGGTGGCTTTCCTGATGTGAAAGAGCTGAAAACCCGTGTGCGTGACCGTATCAATCCAGAACAAGATCTGGGGCATTTGGATCGTGTGGATCCAGCCCCCAACGAATAGGTATCTATGCAGTCTCTTACGCGGCTTTTGCGTCCCAATTCCATTGCAGTCATGGGTGATGACGCGTGGTGTGCGTCGACTATTGAACACTGCCATGCAGGGGGCTTTGCCGGGAAAATCTGGCCGGTGCACCCCACGTGTGAGGAGATCGCAGGCTGTGCCACATTTGCCGATGTTGCCAGCTTGCCCGGTGTGCCGGATGCGGCTGTGGTGGCGGGGGATCCTGCCAATATGCTGGAGCAGATTGCCCTTCTGGCTGCCTCCGGTGCAGGGGGGGCAGTCTGTGTGGCATCCGGCTGTGAGGGGGCCGCGACTGCAGAGGCTGGTGCGTTGCACGACCAGCTGTTGAGTACCGCTGGTGACATGCCGGTGTTTGGCCCATGTGGCGCTGGCGTGATCAATTTTCTTGATGGGGCTGTGTTGGGAGCTGAACTGCCAGAGGGGAGCCCCTGTGAGGCGGGCGTTGCGATCGTCAGCCAAAACGCGCGGGTCGCGCGGATCCTGACCCTGCATCGACGTAGTTTGCCATTGGCCTATATGGTTGTATCGGCTCCGTCGGTTTCTCCGGGTATTGCAGAGAGTGCGGCGGCTGTACTGGAGGACGCGCGCGTCACAGCGGTGGGATTGCATATTGAGACGCTGGGTGATTTGCCTGCGTTTGAGGCGCTGGCGGCGCGGGCACGGGCGCTGGGCAAACCTATTGTTGCGTTGAAAACGGGGGCGTCGGCTGCGGCATCTGTGTGGGGGCGCGACGTTGGGGCAGAGGCTGTGCTGGCGCGTCTTGGCATTGCCCGGCTAACGGATGTGCCCAGTTTTGTCGAAACGCTAAAGCTGCTGCATGTCGCGGGCCGCCTGCCATCACATAAGATCGCCAGCTCGGACGCCGTGGACGGCGGGTCGGGCCTGTTGCGGGATATGGCGGGGCAACGCGGTCTGGAGATCGTGGCGTTTGATCCGCAGGTGTCTACAGCGCTGGGCACGTGTGGGGATCTGGCCGACAAAACCCAAGCGTTTTCCGCCCTGTTAGAGACGGACGTGGCGCTGACAGTGTTGGGGATGGACGATTTATGCGTACCCCCAGGGGGGGGCGTCGTTTGTGAGATCACCCTGTCTGCGCTAAAATGCGCACGGCGGTCGGTTGAGTCCAATGGACGGTTGGCGGTGGTTGCCGTGTTGCCTGAATTGATGCCAGAACCTGTGGCTGCGGAGTTGATGGCGGCGGGTATTGTGCCTTTTGTGGGGGTGCACGCGGCGCTGAACGCCTGCCAGGCGGCGGCGCTGGTGGATCCGGATCCGGCCGCGCCGTTGCTGTTGCCCACCATTGAACACACAGCTGAGGGCGACAGTGTATTGCTGACAGCCGTCGAGGCCAAGGCGGAGCTTGCCGCTTATGGTCTGCGCACTCCGTTGTGCCGCCCGGCCAGTTCATCGGGCGCGGCGCGGGCTGTGGCCGCGGATATTGGATTTCCGGTGGTGTTAAAGGGCGCGGGCATTGCCCACAAGACTGGGGTCGGCGCGGTTGCGGTGAATCTGACCGAAGGTTTGGCCGTGCGCGAGGCGGCCGACCGGATGCCTGCCACGCGATTTTTGGTGGAAGAAATGGTGTGCGGCGGTGTGGTGGAGCTGCTGATCGAAGTGGTGCGGGATCCGACCCATGGGTTTGTGCTGACTTTGGCGGCGGGGGGCACATTGGCGGAGCTGACACAGGACAGCGTTTCGCTGCTGTTGCCCGTGAGCGACGCGATGATTGACGCCAGCCTGTCGCGCCTGCGCATTGCGCCGGTGTTGGACGGGTATCGCGGCGCGCCCAGGGCGGATCGTCCCGCCATTTTGCGCGCTGTGCAGGCGGTTGAAGCCTATGTGCGGGCAGAGGCTGATGGGCTGGAGAGGCTTGAAATCAATCCGCTGCTGTGCACCCCGACGGATGCGGTGGCCGTCGATGCGCTTATCCGGCGCAGACTGCCCTAGAACAGTCCTGAGTTGTGGTGCGCGGGGGGCGGTGAAGTTGCAAGGCATGGCTCCCGCCCGGCGTTGCCCATCCTAGATGGGCTGTGCCCGTTGGGCCGGGCGCCGGGCAAGCCCGGCGCGGGCGCGTTCTGTCGCCGGGCTATTGGTGTTTTTGAAACAGGGCGATCACGGCAGTGTCTTTGCGATGTTGGGCGGCGGTGGCGTTGGCGGTGGCGTAGATTGCGACGCGCGGTAGGGCGAGACCCGTAATCCACTGGCCGTCGTGCAATCTCTGTAGCGCGTCGCCAAACCTAGAGCGTTCGAAAAATGCGCCGTTGATTGCCAACGCGAAATGGGCACCGGGGCTGGCAACGCGTAAAAGTGCTGCCAGAGCCTCAGGGCCGACGTGGCCATGAGTAAACATGCCCGAAGAGACCACCCCCCTGTAACTGTTGCGCGCTGCGGGAACGCCGGTGTTGATGTCGACTTCGAACAGATCGCGGTAGACGTCTTTGCGCAGGGCCTGCGCCAACATTTCAGGACTGAGGTCTGCGGCATCAACAGGGCCCGCGCCAAGCGCTGACAGCTGTTGTCCAAGCAGACCAGTGCCCGCGCCGATGTCCAGAATAGGTCCACGTCCGCCGCTGGCGACAAAGGCCCGCGCGGTTTGTTCGGGCAGTTGATAGGTTTCCTGCCGAGCAAATCCGATATCATAGCTGGCGGCCCACGCGGCATATAGATTGCGGGCGTCCTGCGGTGACGTCAATTGAAACGCGGCGCTGAGATGCGGATGATCTGGTTGCATCCGCCTATGAAACGGGCAGAATTGATTCGATTCAAGCCTTGCGAAGCCGCCAGCAGACACGCATGTAAGGGGCATGGAGAAAACGCTTCTATGTCTAGGGTTTGGCTATAGCGCGCAGGCGCTTGCCCGTCTGTTGATGCCGCAGGGGTGGCGCGTGATCGGCACGTCTCGCGATGGCCGGGCGCTGTCGGGCGCGGATGTGCGGCAATGGCCGGGTACGGATCTGTCGCTGGAGGGCGTGACGCATGTGCTGTCCTCCATTGCCCCCACAGCCGAGGGAGACGTGGTGCTGCCGCATCTGGCATCGGCGCTCCAATCGGCGGATCTGGAGTGGGTTGGCTATCTTTCGACCACAGCGGTGTACGGCGATCACAATGGAGCCTGGGTCGACGAGCAGACCCCCTTGTACCCCAGCAGTGCACGCGGCGATTGGAGGGCGAGGGCCGAGCGGGACTGGCTGGCGCTGGACGCGCCTGTGCATGTGTTCCGTCTGGCGGGCATTTACGGACCCGGTCGTGGTCCATTTGCAAAACTAATGTCGGGCAAGGCACGCCGGATCATTAAACCCGGACAGGTGTTCTCACGCATTCATGTTGATGACATTGCGCAGGTGCTTGAGGCGTCGATCGCGCGACCCAACCCGGGCGCAGTCTATAACGTCTGCGACAATGACCCGGCTCCGCCGCAGGATGTGCTGGGCTATGCGGCGGAATTGCTGGGCCTGCCCATGCCTGCCGAAGTGCCGTTTGATGAGGCCGCAATGAGCCCCATGGCGCGCAGTTTCTATGGTGAAAACAAGCGCGTGCGCAACGACCGAATCAAGAATGAGCTGGGGGTAACGCTCATGTATCCCGACTACCGTGCGGGGCTGAAAGCGGTGCTGGAGGCAGAAGATCTGGCAGGCTTTGTACCGCCGTCGGAAACGCCGGGGGTGTGAGAAACAGTAGTGGCACTGCTCCTTAGGATCTTGCGTTTGATAGCGTGGCTTATTGCGCTGCTCGAACTTTTTGTATTCGTTTCACAGTTCCGGAACGCAGGCCGACTACGGCGGCGGCTGCAGGCTCGTTTTCCCTGGGTTCTGGACGAGTTTTATGCATACAGGTTTCAGGGTTGGGGCATCACCATTGGTCCTTTTTCGGTTAGACGTGCTGAGCTATTTGTTCGTAAGGACTTGCTGGCGTTTTTTGTGCTCCGCGGCACAGGAATTCCGGACTGGGTCACAGCAGATGAGGAAGTCGCGACAATTATGAAGCGCATCAATAGGAGCTGGGCAGTCTGGCTCCTAAAGAAGTATTTCAAGGTCTTTGGTTTTTACGTGCTGTGGTAGCGGGCGTTTAAGCCCGCTTTTCTCCAATTGACGCCACGCCCAGAACCTCCAGCACTTTGGCTTCGATCTGGGGCGCGTTCATTGCGGCAACCTCGTACATATCTGCGGGGCTGGCCTGATCAATGAAGGTATCGGGCAGCACCATCGAGCGGAATTTGAGCCCGCGGTCAAACACGCCTTCCTCCGCCAAAAGCTGCGCCACATGGGACCCAAAGCCGCCCACGGCGCCTTCTTCAATGGTGATCAGCGCCTCGTGGTTTGCGGCCAGATTCATAATCATGTCGCGGTCCAGCGGTTTGGCGAAACGCGCATCGGCGATGGTGGGTGTGATGCCTTTGGCGGCGAGAGCTTCTGCGGCCTTGTGAACTTCGGGCAGACGTGTGCCAAAGGACAGCAGGGCCACGCGCGCGCCGTCCTGTACGATGCGGCCTTTGCCGATCTCCAGAACCTGCGGTTCTTCCGGCAGATCCACGCCAGCACCTTCGCCACGCGGATAGCGGAATGCAATGGGGCCGTCATCATAGGCCGCAGCTGTTTTGACCATATGCGCCAACTCAGCCTCATCTGCGGCAGCCATGACCACCATACCGGGCAGGTTGGTCATGAAGCCAATGTCAAAGCTGCCCGCGTGGGTGGCCCCATCCGCGCCAACCAGGCCGGCGCGATCAATGGCAAAACGGACCGGCAGGCGCTGGATCGCCACATCATGCACCACCTGATCATAGCCGCGCTGCAAAAACGTAGAATACATCGCGCAAAACGGTTTCATACCGCCCGCAGCCAGAGCTGCCGCAAAGGTCACACCGTGCTGTTCCGCGATGCCCACATCAAAGGTGCGCGAGGGGTAGCGCTCGGCCATCAGTCCCAATCCGGTGCCATCGGGCATTGCGGCGGTGACGGCGCAGATTTTGTCATCCGCAGCGGCCAGTTTGACCAAAGTGTTGCCAAACACTGACGTGTAGGAGGGCGCATTAGAGGGCGCTTTTTTCTGTTTGCCCGTCACCATGTCGAACTTGGCGGTGGCGTGGCCTTTGTCTTGTGCGGTTTCTGCCGGGGCGTAGCCTTTGCCCTTTTTGGTCAGAACGTGGATCAGCACGGGGCCGGTGGCGCGGTCTTTGACGGTGCGCAACACCGGCAACAGCTGGTCCATGTCGTGGCCATCAATGGGACCAAGGTAGGAAAAGCCAAGCGCTTCAAACAGGGTACCGCCAACAGCCATACCTTTGAGCATGTCTTTGGCGCGTTTGGCCCCTTCGCGGAAGGGTTCAGGCAAAAAGGACACGGCGCCTTTGGCTGCGGCCTTTAGATCCTGAAACGGCTCTTCGGCGTAAAGGCGTGACAGATACGACGACAGCGCCCCCACGGGCGGCGCGATCGACATTTCATTGTCGTTCAGGATCACAAACATGCGTTTGTTCAAATGGCCTGCGTTGTTCATTGCCTCAAAGGCCATGCCAGCTGACATTGAACCATCGCCGATCACAGCAATTGCGTCGCCGTTGCCCTCGGGGATGACACCGCCGAGATCGCGCGCCACGGAAAAGCCCAAGGCCGCGCTGATCGAGGTCGACGAATGCGCCGCGCCAAAGGGATCATAGGGGCTTTCACTGCGTTTGGTGAAGCCGGACAACCCGTCTTTGGTGCGCAGGGTGCGAATGCGGTCACGCCGCTCGGTCAGGATTTTATGCGGGTAGCATTGGTGGGAAACGTCCCAGATGACCTTGTCGCGTGGCGTATCAAACACCGAATGCAACGCCACGGTCAGCTCCACCACGCCAAGGCCCGCCCCCAGATGGCCACCCGTTTCGGAGACGGCGGAAATGGTTTCAGAGCGCAGTTCCTGCGCCACTTGGGTCAGCTGCGCATCGTTGAGCTGTTTCAGATCTGCCGGGCGGGTGATCTGATCCAACAACGGAGTGTTTGGCCGGTCTGACATATGCGTTCCTTGTGGCGTCTGGTCTGGGTCGTTGCGGGGAGGAGACCCGGTTAGCTATCCCGCGAGATAACGAAGCGGGCCGCATCCTTCAAGCATTGGCCGTCACTGCCGTAGGGTTCCAGCGCGGCACAGGCCTCTTGGACCAAGCTCTCGGCGCGGGCTTTGGCCTCGGCCAGGCCCAAAAGCGAAACAAAGGTGGCCTTGCCCGCCTCTTCATCCTTGCGCAGGGCTTTGCCAACCTTGGCGGCGTCGCCCTCCACATCCAGAATGTCATCTGCAATCTGAAACGCAAGCCCCAGAGCCTGGGCATATTGGCGCAGCGGTGCGGTCTCTGCTCCGGCCAGAACGGCGCCTGCAATGGTGGACCATTCGATCAGGCAGCCCGTTTTGCGGTTTTGGAGTTTGGTGATCTGTGCCAGATCCAACGGGGCTGTGGCGGATTCCGCGGCGATGTCCAGCATCTGCCCCGAAACCATGCCGTCTTTGCCCGCCGATTGCGCCAGCCCGGCAATCAAGGCCACCGCATGGGGGCCATTGGCCGGATCGGCCAGCAATTCAAACGCATAACATTGCAGACTGTCGCCTGCCAACACGGCCATCGCCTCGTCCCATTTTTTGTGGACGGTCGGCTGACCCCGACGCAGATCGTCATCGTCCATGCACGGCAGGTCATCATGCACCAGCGAATAGGCATGTACGCATTCAATCGCCAAGGCAGCATTCACGGCGGCCTGCTGGTTCACACCGTGCAATCGCGCGCTTTCCAGCACCAAAAAGCCGCGCAGCATCTTGCCGCCCACGATCGCATAGCGCATCGCGGCCTGCAGATCGTCGTCTCCGGCCAGACGCAGATTAACCTGTTCGGTGATCTGGGCCTGCGCCTGTTGCAATGCATCCCTAAAGCTGCGCGTCATCGTCGTGGTCATGGGCTTAACCTGCATCCAAAGGCGCGGTGCCTTTTGGGGCTCCATTGGCATCCAAAGTGATCGCGGCCACTTTCTCTTCGGCACGCTTCAGCTCATCTTCGCAGCGCTTTTTCAACTCAGCGCCCCGCTCATACAGGGCAATCGAGGCGTCCAGCGCCACATTGCCGCGTTCCAATTGGTCCACAACTGTTTCCAGCTCGCGCATTGCCAATTCAAAGCTCAACTCTTCGACGGGGGTCTGGGTCATGATCCTGCCTTTATCAATTCTTCCACATGCGCCTTTGTTGCGGCGGCCAGCGCGTTCAGATCATATCCACCTTCCAAAGTCGAGACGATACGCCCGTGGCACAGCTCACGTGCAAGTGTGCAAAGCTCCGCCGTCAGCCAGGCAAAATCACCGGTGGCCCAGTTCAAACTGGCCAGAGGATCGTCCTGATGCGCGTCAAAGCCGGCAGAAATGATGATCAGTTCTGGTCGAAAGGCGCGCAGGCGTGGAAAGGCTTGGGCTGTGTAAACTTCGCGCATCGCCGCGCCCCCGGATTCGGCCGGCAGCGGCATATTCAGAATTTGGCCATGGGCGCCGTCTTCCTCCGGTCTGCCGGATCCGGGCCACAGGGGCATCTGCTGGGAGGTGATCAACAGCGCCCGCGCGTCTTCCCACAACAGATCCTGTGTGCCATTGCCATGATGCACATCAAAATCCACCACAGCGACCCGTTTTAGCCCATGATGCTCCAGCGCGTGTTTGGCAGCCAATGCGGCATTGCCAAACAGGCAAAACCCCATGGCGGTGTCTGTTTCCGCGTGATGTCCGGGCGGGCGTATGGCGGCAAATGCGTTGTGCGCGTCTCCGCCCACCACCAGATCCACTGCGCGGATCGCGGCACCAGCCGCGCGATAAGCCGCTGCTACGGATCCCGGCGACAAAAACGTATCGCCATCAATCTGGGCAAACCCGTCTTGTGGAGCCGCACGCCGAATCCCATCGATGTAGGCCTGGGGGTGCAGGCGCAGCAGGTCGTCCTCCGCCGCCATCGGCGCGGTGACTCGGGTCAGGTCCAACCCTTCAAGCGCATGCAGAACGTGCTCCAATCGGGCCACCCGCTCGGGGTGTCCCTCTGGGGTGACATGCGACAGGCAGTCGGCATGGGTGATCAATGCTGTGGTCAATGGGGCCTCCTGTGGCGTCAAATAGCGCACTGTCTTGGACCCTATGCCCGCCGCATATCTGCCCGCAAGCCCGATCGCCTGCGGTGGCGTTCAGAATTGAAGTCAGCGGCTTCTTTTTGGCTGTAAATACCCCGGGGTGAATGTGCGCCACAGGCGCACAGAGGGGCAGCGCCCCTAGGTCGGCCGCTTAATCCGGTGCCAGCATATAGCCCGCGCCACGCACGGTTTGCAGATATTGCGGTTGTTTTGGATTGGGTTCGATTTTGCGGCGCAGCCGGGTGATTTGGACATCGACCGCGCGCTCTTGCGCTTGACCGCGGTCCCGGCCCAGATCTTCGACCAGTTTGGCGCGGCTGACTGGCTCGCCGGGGCAGGCCGAAAAGATCTTCATCAACTGGCTTTCGGTGCTGGTCAGACGGACCAGATCCTGTCCCTGCCACAGCTCACCCCGTTCAATGTCATACCGGCTGTCCCCCAGATGCAGAACTTTGGGGGCGGCATCTTCGGCTTTGGTGTCGGGCATGCGGCGCAGGATGGCATTGATGCGCAGCAACAGCTCTTTGGGTTCAAACGGTTTGGCCAGATAGTCATCCGCCCCAGCTTCCAGCCCGGCAATCCGGTTTTCCGTTTCCCCCTGCGCAGTGAGCAGCAGGATGGGAGTTGTCATGGTTTCGCGCAGCGCGCGTGTTAGCGAGATGCCATCTTCACCGGGCATCCGCACATCAAGAACGATCAGATCAAAATCCAATCCCCCCAAAACCCGGCGCGCATGTTCGGCATCACGGGCAGAGGTGACCAGAAATCCGGCCCGCATCAGGAATTTTTTTAACAACTCACGAATGCGTTCGTCGTCGTCAACAATCAACAGATGAGCGTCACAATTCATGAACTGGTATCCCGAAGTTTGGTATAGGCGCGGCGCATGTCTGCATCCATCATGGCTTCCAAAACCTTGCGAAACCCTTGCACGGCCTCGGGGCCTGCGTCTTTGTAGGCGGCGCGCATGCGGGCGCGTTGTGCATCTGAGAGCTGGGTTTCCAGCGCCCGACCTGCATCGGTTAAGAACAGATGGCGTTCGCGTTTGTCGACAGTGCCCACGCGGCTTTCGACCAACCCTTCCGCGATCAACGCCCGCAGCACCCGGTTCAACGACTGTTTGGTGACGCCCAGTATCGACAAGAGATTGTTGACCGTGGTGCCCGGCGCCCGGTTGATAAAGTGAATGGCCCGGTGATGCGCGCGCCCATAGGCCAGTTTCGCCAGGATCCGGTCTGGATCTGCGGTGAAGCCGCGATAGGCAAAGAACATCGCTTCGATGCCTTGGCGCAATTGTTCGTCGGTCAGGAACAACAGGCTTTCGCCGGTGTTATACTGTCCAGGTCGCCCGTCAGACATTTGGTGTCTCATCCTTGTTCTGTGATCGCCAGTTTAAGTCAGCGATATTGACATTCCAAGAGTGAAGATGTATCGAATCTCATCTTTCGCGCAAGATAACGTCACATTAGGTGGCGACGGCGCAATAAATGGAAATTTCTCTGCCTTGGGAGAGTGCAAGATGGCAAGTTATGAAGATCGTGATGGTCTGATCTGGATGGATGGTGAGCTGATCGATTGGCGCGATGCCAAGGTGCATTTGCTGACCCATGCGATGCATTACGCCTCTTCGGTTTTTGAAGGTGAGCGGGCTTACAATGGCAAGATCTTCAAAAGTGTTGAACATTCCAAACGCCTGATCGCCTCGGCGGACGCGTTGGACATGCCGATGCCGTATTCGGTTGAGGAGATCGAAAAGGCCAAGGAGGAAACGCTGAAGGCTTCCGGTTTGCAGGACGCCTATGTGCGCGCGTTGGTCTGGCGTGGATCGGGCGACGATATGGGTGTGGCATCGGCCCAAAACCCCGTGCGTATGGCGATCGCTGTCTGGGGCTGGGGCGCGTATTATGGCGACGCCAAAATGCAGGGCGCCAAGCTGGACATCGCTGAATACAAACGTCCAAGCCCCGAGACCATTCCCGTGCATGCCAAGGCGGCAGGTCTGTATATGATCTGCACCATCTCTAAGCATAAGGCGGAGGCGAAAGGCTGTTCAGATGCATTGTTCATGGATTGGCGCGGGTACGTTGCCGAGGCGACCGGTGCCAACATCTTTTTTGTCAAAGACGGTGAAGTACACACGCCATTGGCCGATTGCTTTTTGAACGGTATCACCCGTCAGACTGTTATTCAGATGCTGAAAGACAAAGGGATCACCGTGCATGAGCGCCGCATCAAACCGGAAGAAATGGACGGTTTTGAGCAGTGCTGGCTGACAGGAACAGCCGCTGAAATCACTCCGGTGGGAGAGATTGGTCCATATACGTTTGAAGTGGGCGATCTGACACGCGAGATCGCCGCCGATTATGAGGCACTGGTGCGCGCCTGATCGCGAACCGCTATTGTTTTGAGTAGGGCGTGCCGGTGGGCGCGCCCTATTTTAATTGCGCTGGGTGGTTGGGGGCGCTGCCCCCGGCCCAATGGGCCTCCCCCGGGGTATTGATTGCCAACAAGAAGCGAAAGAGCGGCGATTTTAGCCGCCTTTCATATCGATCATGGGGCGGGCTTTGCCGTGCACCAGTCCAAGGCGGCTTTCGCGCCAGATAACAATGCCATTGCCAAAAATTACCAAGGTGGCTCCGGCGAGCATGACCAGTGTTGGCAATTCGGCAAACCATACATAGCCTAAGATCACTGCAAACAGCATCGAGACATAGTCGTAGGGGGCCAGCAGCGAGGCGGGGGCAAAGCGGTAAGACGAGGTGATCAGGATTTGCGCCACGCCGCCGATCAGGCCGGAAGCCACGAGCATGGTTAATGTTGTGGTGGTGGGGAAAACCCAGCCGAATGGCAGGGTTAACAGTCCAAGGGCTGAGGCGGTGAGGGAAAAGTAGAACACGATGGCAGCGGTGTGTTCGGTTTGCACCAAGCGTCGGATATGAATTTGCACCAGCCCCCGTAAAATTGTCGCCACCAGCACACAAAGCGCGCCGACGGCGGCAAGGGTGCTGAGATTATCGCCGCCGCCCAGGCGTGGCGACAGCATGGTGGTGACCCCCACCAGCCCGATGGCCACCGCTGAGATTCGCACGCGGCGAATGGTTTCCCCCAGCAGCAGCGCGGCGAAGATCAGGGTGAAGATTGGTGTGGCAAAGCCAATGGCGGTGACTTCGGGTAGGGGCAGAAGGCTGAGGCCGATAAACGTTAGTGCCATAGCCGAGGTGCCAATCACTCCGCGCCAGACGTGGCCCATTGGGCGTTGGGCGATAAGCCCGTGGCGTAGCTCTTTGCGTGCCATGAGCCAGATAACGATGATCGGAATGGCAAAGAAGGAACGGAAGAAGACAGCCTGCCCCACCGGCACTTCTTCGGTTGCGGCTTTGATCATCGCCGACATGATGGTGAAGAGGGCAATGGCGCCGATTTTGAGCAGGATGCCCCAAACGGGGCGATGTGAGGTGAGGGGCTGTGACATGGCGCGACCCTGCGTCGCGCCTGTCCAAAGATCAATGGGGGACTTTAAAGGATGCCCCTTGGTGTTAGGCTCCGATATGCCCTTGGTTTTCGCCGATCTGTCCCCTGTGCAGCAGCAGGTGATCCAAAATCACGCAGGCCATCATCGCCTCAGCCACGGGGACGGCGCGGATGCCGACGCAGGGGTCATGGCGGCCTTTGGTGATCACCTCTGCCGGGGTGCCATCCTTGCGGATGGAGGCGCGGGGGGTGAGAATCGAAGAGGTGGGTTTCACCGCAAAGCGCACAACCACATCCTGGCCGGTGGAAATGCCCCCCAGGATGCCACCGGCATGATTTGAGGAATAGACTGGCTGGCCGTCGTCGCCCATGAAGATCTCATCGGCATTTTCGGAGCCTTTTAGACGGGCGGCGTTCATGCCTTCGCCGATTTCCACAGCTTTGACCGCGTTGATGGACATCATCGCGGCTGCGAGATCGGTGTCGAGTTTGTTGTACACTGGTGCGCCAATGCCTGCGGGCACGCCTTTGGCGACCACTTCGATGATGGCGCCAACGGAGTCGTGCGCTTTGCGCAGGGCTTGCAGGTAGTCTTCCCAGTCTTGCACAGCAGCAGCATCCGGGATCCAGAAGTCGTTGGTGTCAATTGCGCCCCAGTCAAAGCGGCTGCGATCGATCTCCATCTCACCCATTTGGGTCATGTAGCCTTTGATTTCCAGGTTTGGTGCCAGCTGTTTGATGGCTTCGCGCGCGACGCCGCCGGCGGCCACACGGGCGGCCGTTTCGCGGGCGGAGGAGCGTCCGCCGCCGCGATAGTCGCGGTTGCCGTATTTCTGGAAGTAGGTGATGTCGGCGTGGCCAGGGCGGAAAGTCTGGGCGATTTCACCGTAGTCGCGGCTGCGCTGATCGGTGTTTTCGATCATCAGCTGGATTGGGGTGCCAGTGGAGTGGCCCTCAAACACGCCGGACAGGATTTTTACCGCATCGGGTTCCTGTCGCTGGGTGGTGTTCTTGTTTTGGCCGGGGCGGCGTTTGTCGAGCCAGACCTGTAGCATTTCGGCGGTGACGGGCACGTTTGGTGGGCAGCCGTCCACGGTGGCACCCAAAGCGGGTCCGTGGCTTTCACCCCAGGTGGTGACGCGAAAAAGGTGGCCAAAGCTGTTCATCGACATGGGGGTGCACTCCGTTTGTGCGCTGTGCTTACCCTTGGTTGCGTCATGCCTCAAGAGTTTAAGAGGGGAGGGGGCGCGGCCCCCTCGCGCCGATGGCGCTCCCCCCGGGGTATTTTGGCCAAAAAGAAGCCTTAGGCGGTTTCAGCTATCTGAGCGCGGGTATTGGTGATCATCAGCGCGGCTTGGGCGGCTTCGCGACCTTTGGTCACAAAGTGATTGCGGTAGAGATCCATGTGGTGCGCGGTTTCCTGGAAATGATGCGGAGTCAGGGAGACTGAGAGGACTGGTACACCGGTGTCGAGGCCTGCACGCATCAACCCGTCGACGACGGCCTGAGCCACAAAATCGTGACGGTAGATGCCGCCGTCCACCACCAGAGCGGCGCAGGCGATTGCGGAATATTTGCCCGTCTTGGCCAGTTCTTGTGCTGTCAACGGCATTTCAAACGCGCCGGGGACATCAAATACATCGACCTGATCGGCGGGGATCAGTTGCAGGAAGCCAGCGAGCGCCTGTTCCACAATGTCAGCATGCCAGTTGGCCTTGATAAATGCGAAGCGGGTGTGTGTCATAGCGATCTCCTTTGGTTTGACACGTCACCCAAGGCGATCACGGGCAATGAGGGCGCATAAAATGCGCGCTCACAGCTCGTTCTCTTTCATCCGGACTATAACCGTCGGCTCTGGCCTCTCACCAGATCTGCTGACACCCCAATTGGGGCCGCTCGCGGGCTGGTGGGGTGTTACCCACATACCGCCGGTGGGGAATTACACCCCGCCCTGAGAACGAGGCGGACATTGCCAAGGCTGTTTTAAAACCACAAGCGAATTTTAGCGTGAATCTCGTGGTTCTTTGGGGGGTTCCGCTTCCGGCTGCATGGACAGGGTGAGGCGTTCGCGCATAGGGTGAGGGCTGAATGGTTGGGAGCCCGAAATGAGACTGTATTACAGTGCGACGTCACCCTTTGTTCGCAAGGTGCGAATGGTTTTGATTGAGACCGGTCAGGAGGGCAGCGTTGCGTTTGAAAGCGTCAAGACAACGCCAATTTCGTCGGCGGCTGCGTTGCAGGCCGCGAATCCTCTGGGCAAGATCCCAGCCTTGGAGCGTGACGATGGTCCAACGCTATACGACAGCCGGGTTATTTGCGAATATTTGAACGCCCGTGTCGACGGGCGGCTATATGACGCAGGCTGGGACAGCAAGGTTCTGGAGGCCACTGGAGATGGGATCGCTGAGGCGGCGGTTTTGGCGGCCTATGAGCGGCGCTTGCGTCCCGAAGGTATGGTTTGGGAGGCCTGGATCGCGGCGCAGATGGAGAAGGTCCGAGGGGGCTGTGCGGCGTTGAACGCGCGCTGGATGAGCCACTTGCAGGGGCCAATGGATATTGGCCAGATCTCGGTGGCTGCTGCCTTGGCGTATGTGGATTTTCGTCATGCTGAGACAGATTGGCGGCGTGGAAATGACGCGCTGGCGGGGTGGTTTGCAGAATTCGAATCGCGCCCGGCATTTCAGGCCACCCGCCCGACATAAGCGGGGAGATGTGGCTTGAGGGGCTTGAAATGCAAATGAAGCGTTACCAGATTACAGGCTGTTTGCGTCAACTCTGTGAAAGAAAGGCCACACTCGGTGGGCTTGCGCTGTTTTGACCGCTGGACGAAAGCCTTTCTCCCGTTTAGATACCCGCGTTGAGACACCGCTTTTTTAAGCGGCGCATGCGCATGTTTGCCCTAAATGGGCGCTTGAATTGGAGAAAACCTCGTGTCCCACGCAGATGACCACGAAGGAACCCGGAGAGATTTCCTCTACTACGCCACTGCTGGCGCCGGTGCTGTGACCGCAGGAGCCGCGATTTGGCCTCTTGTCAATCAGATGAACCCTTCCGCAGATGTTCAGGCTTTGTCGTCGATCTTTGTCGACGTTGCAGATGTTGAACCCGGTACACAATTGACTGTGATGTTCCTCGGCAAGCCCGTGTTCATCCGTCACCGTACCGGTGCCGAGATCCAAAAGGCACAAGAGCAAGACGCCGAAGCCGCGGGCACGCTTCCTGATGGGAATGCACGCAACGCCAACATCACCGATCAGGATGCCCCGGCAACCGACGCCAACCGCGTTCTGCCGTCGCCAGATGGCGAAGCGCCCGGTGCGTGGATTGTTCAGATGGGCGTTTGTACCCACCTGGGCTGCGTTCCGTTGGGCGATGCCGGTGATTTCGACGGTTGGTTCTGCCCGTGCCATGGATCGCACTACGATCTGGCCGGACGTATCCGTAAAGGCCCCGCACCTGAAAACCTGCCGATCCCGCCTGTGCGCTGGGACAGCGGTAAAACACTGAAAATCGGTTAAGGGAGAACCTGATGTCCGGAATTCCTCACGACCATTACGAGCCTAAGACAGGTGCAGAAAAATGGCTGCACTCTCGTCTGCCAGTTGTAGGTCTGATCTACGACACCATCATGATCCCAACCCCCAAGAATCTAAATTGGTGGTGGATCTGGGGCATCGTATTGGCCTTCTGCCTGGTGCTGCAAATTGTCACCGGCATCATCCTGGTGATGCACTACACCCCGCATGTTGATCTGGCGTTTGAGTCGGTTGAACACATCATGCGCAACGTAAACGGCGGTCATATGATCCGCTACGTGCACATGAACGGCGCTTCGCTGTTCTTTGTTGCTGTTTACATCCACATTTTCCGTGGCCTGTTCTACGGGTCCTACAAGGCGCCCCGCGAAATCACGTGGATTGTCGGCATGCTGATCTATCTGTTGATGATGGGCACCGCCTTTATGGGCTATGTTCTGCCTTGGGGTCAGATGTCCTTCTGGGGCGCGACCGTGATCACCGGCCTGTTTGGTGCGATCCCACTGGTGGGAGAGCCAATCCAGACGCTGCTGCTGGGTGGTCCTGCCGTTGATAACGCCACGCTGAACCGTTTCTTCTCGCTGCACTACCTGCTGCCGTTTGTCATTGCCGGTCTGGTGATCGTCCACATCTGGGCGTTCCACACCACAGGCAACAACAACCCAACCGGTGTTGATGTCCGTAAAGGTTCGAAAGAAGAAGCTGAAAAAGACACGCTGCCGTTCTGGCCCTACTTTGTGATCAAAGATTTCCTGGGTCTGGCTGTAGTTCTGGTGATCTTCTGGGCAATTGTTGGCTTTATGCCTAATTACCTGGGTCACCCCGACAACTACATCCCGGCAAACCCGCTGGTGACACCTGCGCATATTGTGCCTGAATGGTACTTCCTGCCGTTCTACGCGATCCTGCGTGCCTTTACTGGCGAAGTCTGGGTTGTGCAGTTTGCGTCGTTTGTCACAGGCGGCATTGTGGATGCGAAGTTCTTTGGTGTTCTGGCCATGTTTGGGGCGATCATTGCGATGGCTCTGGCGCCTTGGCTGGACACATCCACCGTGCGCTCGGGCAAATACCGTCCACAGTTCAAATGGTGGTTCCTGCTGCTGGTTATCGACTTCTTTGCCCTGATGTGGCTGGGTGCGATGCCTGCGGAAGAGCCCTATGCGACCTTCTCGCTGATCGCCTCTGCCTATTGGTTTGGCTATTTCTTTGTCATCCTGCCGCTGCTGGGTGTGATCGAGAAGCCGGACGCGATGCCTGCAACCATCGAAGACGATTTCAACGCCCATTACGGCAAGAAATCTGACGCGTCTCCTGCTGAGTAAGAAGGACAGTTACCAATGTTCAAAAAACTTGTAACCGGTGCTGCCTTTGCTCTGGCCATGATCCCTGCCGCATCTTTTGCGGCAGGTGGTGGCGAGCAGCACATCGAAGATTTCGCATTCTCGTTCGAGGGACCGTTTGGGTCTTACGATCAAAACCAGCTGCAACGTGGCTTGCAGATCTACACTGAGGTCTGTGCATCCTGTCATGGTCTGCGTCTGGTGCCGATCCGCACCCTGTCTGACGAAGGCGGTCCACAGCTGCCCGAAGATCAGGTGCGCGCCTATGCGGCGGATAATTTCAGCATCTATGATGCCGCCCTGGACGAAGATCGCCCTGCAAAGCCAACCGACAACTTCCCTGTTAATGACGGTGTTGGCGCACCGGACCTGAGCCTGATGGCCAAGGCCCGTGCCGGTTTCCACGGCCCTTATGGTCTGGGGATCAACCAGCTGGTTAAGGGCATGGGTGGACCTGAGTACATCGCCTCCTTGCTGACTGGGTACACCGGTGAGACCAAGCAAGAAGCAGGCACCACGTTCTATGAGAACACTGCCTTCCCAGGTGGCTGGATTTCCATGGCACCGCCATTGTCTGACGAGCAGGTTGAATTCATCGATGGCCACGCCAACGATCTGCATCACCTGTCGGAAGACATCTCAGCATTCCTGATGTGGACTGCGGAACCCAAGATGATGGATCGCAAGCAAGCTGGTCTGGTTGGTGTTCTGTTCCTGACCCTGTTGTCGGTGCTGTTGTACCTGACCAACAAGCGTCTTTGGGCCCCACACAAAGGCAAAAAACAGCACTAAGCTGTATGTAAGGCTTTGAAAGAATACCCCTCGCGTGCTGATGCAGGCGGGGGGTTTTTGTATGATCCCATGGGGAGGGGGCTTGGCCCCCTCGCTGCGCTCACCCCCAGGGTATTGGGGGCCAAAAAGAAGCCGGGGCTTTGACGTGGAGATGTTTTGTGATGAGAGTTTCGGTCTTGGTCTTGTTGATGATACCGGGCGCGCTGGCAGCAGATTTTTTTGGGCCGCCGCGGTTCACGGCGGATCAGGCAGAGTTTGAAATGGCGCGCGACGCCTGTCAAAGCACGCTTACTTATGAGCATGGGGACGAGGTTATTTCGGCTTGGCCTGAGGTGTTTTTCTACCGCTCGGGTGGGCAGTGTTTGCTGCGCGAGGGGCAGGTGCATTGTCTGACCTATCTGGTTTCTAAGCAGGATAAACTAGGGTCAGGACCCATTGATTTCCGCTTAGCTGCGTGATTCACAGTTCGAAAATCGAGCGGTGAACATGTCTGATC
>CANLND010000010.1 GCA_947492585.1 uncultured Paracoccaceae bacterium | reverse complement strand
GTCTGGTAGCGCACCTGTTTTGGGTACAGGGGGTCGTGAGTTCGAATCTCGCCGCCCCGACCAATTTCTCTCAAAAAAATCAGCTGTCTGTAGAAACACCCCGCGTGGATTTTTGTAAAAAATCGCAGTTGTATCGTCATATTTGGGGTTTTCAAATCAGATCGTTAAGTTTAGGAACTGCAGCACGGTCGGGGCGTGGCGCAGTCTGGTAGCGCACCTGTTTTGGGTACAGGGGGTCGTGAGTTCGAATCTCGCCGCCCCGACCAATTTCTCTCAAAAATCAATCACACGTTATCTGCCTGCGGGCCGCATCACACGCGTATTTTCCTGCGCGATGGTGTTGAGGTTGGCTGGAAATTTGTGCGCGCCTCACGTGCAGCGCGCCCTCACAGGGGCATGTTTCGTGACGCTGCACCGCGGCGAAATTTTTGAAAATATTTTCACCTTTAACCGCGCCGCGCGGCCCGAAAACCCGCGCAGGAGGGCACCGCTTAGAAAATAGAATTTCAGCAACCCCCTTGCAGCGTTGGGAAAATCTGGCGTCAAATAGATTGGTTAAATTTTGATTAAATATTTGAACTGTACAGCGATGAATCAAAGCCGTAGATGGCCGCTGTCAGGCGCAATCCGCGTCAACAGAAAATACACCTCAAGATGGCTAAATTTACCGTTGACCAATTGTGTGTAAATACGTCAAATTGTGTGTACTGGAGACTGCAACACAAGATATTGTATATTCTTGATGTCGCACCGCTAGGATGAGCACAACATTCCCTTTTGACGACCAGCCCTCGGTCGACGGGTGTTTTTTCAAACACCTGGGGAATTTTGTGTTGCGTTCACGCGGGACAGATCCGGTGACATTGGACCTTAGACTGAACTGCAGAAACAGAGGCAGAGCATATGAAAATCGAACGGAAGTTTACCACCGCGGGGCAGGATGCCTATGCCGGGCTGGAATTCACCACAGCCACTTCCGAAATTCGCAATCCAGATGGCACTATCGTGTTTCGACTGGATGACATCGAGGTCCCGGCAAGCTGGAGCCAGGTCGCGAGCGACGTCATCGCCCAGAAATATTTCCGCAAGGCAGGCGTACCGGTTCAATCTAAGAAAATCCGCGAGAAAGGCGTGCCAGAATTTCTGTGGCGCTCCGTTCCCGAACACGGTGACACAAAAACTCAAAATGAGACCTCAGCCAAACAGGTATTTGACCGTTTGGCCGGCGCCTGGGCCTATTGGGGCTGGAAGGGTGGGTATTTCACCACCGAAGAAGACGCGCGCGCCTATTTCGACGAAATGCGCTATATGCTGGCGACCCAACGCGCCGCGCCCAACTCTCCACAATGGTTCAACACCGGTCTACATTGGGCATATGGCATCGATGGCCCGGCGCAGGGGCACCACTATGTGGATTTCAAAACCGGCAAGCTGACCAAATCCACCAACGCCTATGAACACCCGCAGCCGCACGCCTGCTTTATCCAATCCGTGTCAGATGATCTGGTGCAAGACGGCGGTATTATGGACCTGTGGGTCCGCGAGGCCCGCCTGTTTAAATACGGATCAGGCACCGGCACCAATTTCAGCCATCTGCGCGGCAAGGGCGAAGCCCTGTCCGGCGGTGGCAATTCATCGGGCCTGATGGGCTTTTTGAAAATTGGTGACCGTGCTGCGGGGGCGATCAAATCCGGCGGCACCACGCGCCGGGCGGCCAAGATGGTCATTGTCGACGCAGATCACCCCGACATCGAAGATTTCATCCAGTGGAAGGTGCTGGAAGAGCAAAAGGTTGCCTCGATCGTTGCGGGATCGAAAATGCATGAGAAGATGTTGAACGACATCTTCATTGCCATCCGCAGCTGGGACGGCGCCGAAGCAGATGCCACCGATCCGGCCACCAACACCGGCCTGAAAAAAGCTGTGCGCGCGGCGAAAAACGTTGCGATCCCCGAGACCTACATCAAACGCGTGCTGGATTACGCCAAACAGGGCTACACCAGCATTGAATTCCCAACCTATGATACCGATTGGGATTCAGAGGCCTACAATTCGGTGTCTGGCCAAAACTCCAATAATTCAATCCGCGTGACAAATGCGTTTTTGACAGCGGTCGAAAAAGACGCCGATTGGCAGCTGATCAACCGGGTTGATGGCAAGGTGTCTAAAACCGTCAAAGCACGCGATCTGTGGGAAAAGGTCGGCCACGCGGCCTGGGCCTGCGCGGATCCCGGCATCCAGTTCCATGACACTGTGAATGAATGGCACACCTGCCCGCAAGACGGTGAAATTCGGGGATCAAACCCTTGTTCTGAATACATGTTTTTGGATGATACCGCCTGCAACCTGGCGTCAATCAACCTGCTGACCTTCCTAAAAGAGGGTAAGTTTCAAGCCGAAGATTACATGCATGCCTGCCGCCTGTGGACACTGACGCTGGAAATTTCGGTCACCATGGCGCAATTCCCATCCAAGGAAATCGCGCAACGCTCCTATGACTTCCGCACATTGGGTCTGGGCTATGCCAACATTGGCGGCCTGTTGATGAACCTTGGCTACAGCTACGACAGTGACGAAGGGCGCGCGCTGTGTGGATCGTTGACGGCCATTTTGACCGGTGTCGCCTATGCGACCTCTGCCGAAATGGCCAAGGAGCTGGGGCCTTTCCCGGGCTATGCAAAAAACGCGGATGATATGTTGCGCGTGATCCGAAACCACCGCACCGCGGCCCGTGGCATGACCACCGGATACGAAGGCCTGTCGGTGAAACCGGTGCCGCTGGATCTGGACAATTGCCCGGATGCACGCCTGACGGATCTTGCCATGGGCGCCTGGGACGAAGCGCTGGATCTGGGCGAACAGCACGGCTATCGCAATGCGCAGACTTCGGTGATTGCCCCCACCGGGACCATTGGGCTGGTGATGGATTGTGACACCACCGGGATTGAGCCTGACTTTGCGCTGGTAAAGTTCAAAAAACTGGCCGGTGGCGGCTACTTCAAGATTATCAACCGCTCGGTGCCCGCAGCCTTGAAAGGCTTGGGCTATGCCCCGGCACAGATTGAAGAAATCGTCGCCTATGCTGTGGGCCATGGATCCATTGGCAACGCGCCCGCCATCAACCATGTTTCGCTACAGGGGCATGGGTTTGGCCCGGTTGAGATCGCCAAAATCGATGCTGCATTGGAAAGCGCCTTTGACGTGCGGTTTGTGTTCAACCAATGGACTTTGGGCGAAGACTTCTGCACTGGCGTGCTGGGTATTCCCAGCGCGCGGCTGAACGACCCCACCTTTGACCTGCTGAAACATCTTGGCTTTAACAAGGCTGACATTGACGCAGTGAACGATCACGTCTGCGGTACGATGACCTTGGAAGGCGCGCCACACCTGCAGCCGGAACACTATGCGATCTTTGATTGCGCCAATCCTTGTGGCAAAAAAGGTGAACGTTATCTCAGTGTTGACAGCCACATCCATATGATGGCCGCCGCGCAGTCGTTCATTTCTGGCGCGATCTCCAAAACCATCAACATGCCCAACACCGCCACCATCGAAGACTGCCAACAGGCGTATGAGCTGTCGTGGTCCTTGGGTGTCAAAGCCAACGCTCTGTACCGGGATGGCTCCAAACTAAGCCAACCTCTGGCGGCGGCCCTGGTCGAAGACGATGAGGAGGCGGCAGAAATCCTGGAAACGGGCAAACCGCAGGAAAAAGCGGTGGTTGTCGCCGAAAAGATCGTTGAAAAAGTGGTCATCAAAGAGGTGCTGAAATCCCATCGCACCAAGATGCCACAGCGTCGCAAAGGCTACACCCAAAAGGCGGTTGTGGGCGGACACAAAGTGTATCTGCGCACGGGCGAATACGAAGGTGGCTCGTTGGGGGAAATTTTCATCGACATGCACAAAGAGGGCGCAGGCTTTCGGGCGATGATGAACAATTTTGCCATCGCGGTGTCTGTCGGTCTCCAATACGGCGTGCCGCTGGAGGAATTTGTGGACGCCTTTACCTTCACAAAATTTGAACCCGCGGGCATGGTGCAGGGCAACGACAGCATCAAAAGCGCCACCTCCATTCTGGACTATGTGTTCCGCGAGCTGGCCGTCAGCTATCTGGATCGAACCGATTTGGCGCATGTCAAACCCGAAGGCGCGACATTCGATGATCTGGGCCGTGGCGAAGAAGAAGGCGTGTCGAACGTGTCTGAAATCAGCGAAAGCGCCGCCAGCCGGTCGCTGGAGGTGCTGAAACAGATTTCCTCAACCGGCTATCTGCGCAAACGCCTTCCTCAGGAACTGGTGGTGCTGCGCGGCGGACAGGAAGAGCCATCCGCCGAGGGATTCCCCACGGGTGGGGATGCTGTGCAAGACTTGCAAACCCTTGTACCGGCGACAAAACCCAGCACACCAACCCCAACCGGAATGGACGCACGTACCAAAGCCAAGATGCAAGGCTACGAAGGCGAGGCCTGCGGCGATTGCGGAAATTACACATTGGTGCGCAACGGCACCTGTATGAAATGTAACACCTGTGGCGGCACCTCGGGGTGCAGCTGATCAGAACAAGGGGCGGGTGCGCCCGCCCTATACATCCGTCCGGCCGCAGGCAAAAAACAATCGTGCGGTACAAAGACTGAGCCTGACGGATGAAACTAACCTCCTCACATCTGTGAGGAGGTTTTTTTGTGTCCTGCGCGGCCGCATAGGTGGTGGCGCTACGGTTTCAGGTGAATATTGAACCGCGCGCGCAGGGCGGCGTCCAACTCTGGATCAAATCGCGCAGGAGAAGGTTTGGAGAGGATTTCTTCTTTGCGCGCCGTCGCCTTTGCCAGCAAATCCGGCTTGCCCAGCTCAGCCCATTCTTTGGGAGAGGTGCGGTCACCAAAACTAGGGTACACATAGTCCGACTGCATCCGTGACAGTGTTTGTTCGGTGCCCAGATAATGCCCCGGTCCATCCAGACAGACCTCGGCCATCTGATCCAATGCCAGTGTTTCGTCGGTGACCTCAATCCCACGTACAACGCGCAGCGCCTGTCCTATGATGTCATCGCCTAAGATCAGGCTTTCATGACAAAACCCCAACAGCGAGGCGTGCATACCAGCGGCCTCATAGACCATGTTCAACCCTGACACGCCGGCCAAAACGTTTGAACACATTTGTTCCCAGCCAGATTGCATATCGGGCAGTTTGGCGTCCGTCATACCCGCAGCAGCCCCGCCCGGAAGATCGTAATACCGGTGCATCTGCGCGCAGCCAGCGGTCAGCAGGGCCTGCTCTCCGGATCCACCTGTCATCGCGCCGGTACGCAGATCCAATCCAAAGGGCCAAGTGCCAAAAATCGCAGGATGTCCGGGACTTACCGCATTTACGTAAACCAGTCCGGCCAAACATTCGGCGACCGCTTGTACGATCGCACCAGCCGTAGTTGATGGCGCCGTTGCGCCAGCCATGCCCGCAGACAGCAACAGAACAGGCATGCCATGTCGGATGCATTCCTCCATCACCTCGCAGGATTCGGTGGCAAATTTCATTGGCGGCACGACAAAACAATTGGTGTTGGACACAAACGGCCGCGCGCGAAACTCGGCTTCTCCCCCCGCAATCATATGCAGCATCTCAACCGCGGGCGCGACATAGCTGGGATCGGTAAAGGAGGTGCCAATGTGTTTGAACGTGCCAGAACAGGCCGCATAGATGGTGTTTAGATCCAGCTCCAGATTGTCACTGATGTCGCGACAGACCATGGGTCGTTGAACAAAATGAATGTTATCAAGCGCATCGCAGATATGCGCCGCATCATGTAGATCCTGCACCGTTGAATCGCGGTAGGTCTGGCCGTCGGGCTCCACCATATGCACGGCTGCACCCGCGGTGCCATAATGTACCCGCGTGCCTGACAGATCCAGATCGGTCTGTCCGTCACGGCTGGTCAAAATCACAGATCTGTTGGCCTTGGCCAACGCATCCTCGACCAGCGCACGGGGAAAGCGCAGGCGATTGTCCGCGCCCCGCACGCATCCGGCCGCAACCAACAGCTCCACACCGCTTGGTGGCGCATCCGCCATGCCGATGGTCTCCAGCGCCGTCAGGGCTGCCTGATGGATGGCCTCAATCTGGGCAGGGGTCAAAGGGGCATACGCGCCCCCCTCAAGACCGGGACGGATGGGCCGCAGATGATTTTCAAGAGGCGCAGCTCGGGCAGCACGACGGGCCGCGCGACCACCACGAACGGGACGCGCATTTTCAGATTTTGCAGTCATTTTGGATCCTTGGTTAAAATCGTGTGTCTAGAGGGACAGTCACGCCTTTAACGGTCGCCCACGCGCTGCAAGACCTCGGGCCGCACCAATGGTGCGGTGAACCAATACAATCTTGCACAGCCGACGCTGCATGGGCTCCTCCGATTAACTCCATATTAGAATGGACAAATTTCCGGCCGTGTCATGTTCAAAAACGACACGACCAAATTGAAAGACAAGAGCAGGGCTTTTAATATTGCACACATTCCATTTATTATTATTTAACGCCCAAATTCTGACACTTAACGCTCACAGTGAAGGTCAGCTGACCAATCGAAACTAAGAATTAACCTGTTTTTGGCAGTATATAAGCGACGATATCACGCGTCGGAATTGATGCATTTTTTCTGGAAGCAGTGCCAATGTCTGGGCTTTGGAGACTCTTTTTCACAGCTTTGAACAAGCTGCTCGCCGCCGCGACTGTGGTGTGCGCGCTTCCTGCTGTCGCTGAAGACAGCACCGGATTTTTCCTTGGCGCCACTGTGACCACCCCCTCGACCAACCACACGATCTGGAGCGGAGCATCGCTCACAGAGGCGGGCACCATCTCCGCGCCGCTCACGGCCCAGACTGGCGGAGTAGATCTGGTCGACGACGTGCAACTGCGCGCAGGTTACAATTTTGGCGCAGCGCTTGGGTTTCTGACACTCGAACAAGGTGAGATTGGCGATGATGCCACACCAGAACTGGGCATCGGCCTGATGATCCCGCTGGGTCGCAATCTACAGGTCAGCGGCCAGATCTCTCGCTCTGGGTTATTACATGGGGCGCCAGAAACAGAAGCGCGCGAAAACACGTTTTCGGTAAACGCTGCGTTTCAGTTCTGACGCGCGGGCAGGGTGGCCTGTAGCTTTTTTGTCAGGCCCGCTCGGATCAAATCATAAGACGCAATGATACGAAACCGCAGCTCACTTTCTTCACAATCAAAGGGTAGATGGATCCACGAACGGTGAAAATAGGGGGCCTTGATGCCAACACCCGCGTCGATCAACATTTGCGCGGTTTCAATCGCCGGGGTCTTCAATGATACACCCGTGTTTGCCGCGCCGATACAGGCAAACATCTTGCCGCCCACTTTCCACGCGTCATGACCGTCCCCCCACGGATCACTCTTTTCCGCGCCGGGCAGGGTCGCACATATGCGATTGATCAGGTCTCTGCTCATAGCTCAAGCTCCTCTGTGGATCACGTCCCCCTAACACAGCGCATCCTGCGCTTTGTAGGCGGTCAAATTTTTGTCAGGCTCATCGGAAAACTGTTCATCCAACATGTCCATATGCGCAATGCGATCCAGACGAAAATTGCGAAAATCGGCGCGCGTGTCGCACCATGCCGCCAGCAGCCAGATCGGGCTACAAAAGATCAATGCCACCGGGCGCAAAACACGCAGGCTGTTGCGTTGTAATTCGTCGGTGTATCCAATGCGGATCTTGCGTCGTGTCCGAATACAATCGCGCAGATCCGAAAAGCTGATGACCCAGGGGACTTTGGACTGGTTTGGCATCGCATAACTGGTGATCTGCTCCAGCTCTCCTTGCAGATTCGTCGGCAACACGGCCTGGATTTTGTCAAACGCGCTGTCGGATTTCGCCGCAAAGCGGGCATCCGTCCAGTGGTGCACCATATTCAACCCCAACCCGATGGCTTCCAGCTCTTCGACATCAAAGGTCACGGGCGGGAGGTAATAGTCTTTGTCGATAATATAGCCCACGCCGGCCTCACCAGTGATGGGCGCGCCCGAGGCCATTAGATCCTGAATGTCGCGATACACCGTACGGGTGCAGATTTCGAACTCATCCGCGATCTGGCGGGCGGTCACTGCGCGGCGACGGCCTCGCAGATAATGGGTGATTTTCAACAAACGATCAGCGCGGCGCATAAATCTTCTCCGTGTTTGGGTCCACAAAATGCACGCTACTGCAACACTGCTGACACCATGCTGTCAGCATAGGCTGTTTAACAGTCAAATCCATCAACGGAATGGAATTTTCAAAGAAGGATGTCCCCCATGAACCGCACTGCCATCAACCCATGGTCCTGGTCTTTGCCGCTTGGCTATAATCAGGCTGAAGTAATCGACACACCAAAGCGCCAGCTGATCTGCGCAGGCCAGACATCTGTTGACGCAAATGGTGCCCCGCAACACGCCGGTGACATGCGTGCGCAGATCGAACTGTCTTTGAAAAATCTGGAGGCGATTTTGCAGCAGGCTGACATGGGCTTTGCCGATGTCATTCGCCTGACGATCTATTGCACTGATGTGGACGCGGCGATGCCGAATTTTGATCTGTTGGGCATGTCGTTTGGGGCCGCAGGTGTGGCTCCCCCCATGTCATTGGTCGGCGTGTCACGCTTGGCCCTGCCAGAGCTGATGTTTGAGATTGAAGCCACAGCAGCAGCCTGAAAATACAACGGGCAAGTCAGCACTTGGCTTGCCCATCAAACCCATGTATCCCTATGGCCATGACCCAGACGACACCACGCATTATTATTTGCTGTATTCCGCGCTGATTTAGCTGCGGGCTGGTTTCTGTCGTTTCATTCGTCCTGACAACTTGCTAAGCCCGCGCCGTGCGCCATTTGGCGCAGCCGGAGATGTACCGCAAGCAATGTGCCCGCCACAGGAGCTGTCATGACGACGATCAAACTGCACAATACCAAGACCCGCAAAAAAGAGGTCTTTGCCCCGATCGATGCCACCAATGTGCGGATGTATGTCTGCGGACCCACCGTGTATGATCGCGCCCATCTGGGCAACGCGCGTCCCGTGGTGGTGTTTGACGTGCTGAACCGTCTGCTGCGTCAGGTGTACGGCCCGGATGCCGTCACCTATGTGCGCAATTTCACCGACGTGGATGACAAAATCAACGCCACAGCCCTGTCGCGCAAGGAGGCCGGTGCGCCCGGCACCTTGGAAGAGCTGGTCGCCGAACGCACAGAAGAAACCATTGCGTGGTATCTGAAAGACATGGGGGCATTGGGCGCGGCTGAGCCGGATCATATGCCACGTGCCACCGCGTACATCGCGCAGATGATTGCGATGAACGAAGACCTGATTGCCAAAGGCCACGCCTATTCAGATGGTGCGGGCCATGTGCTGTTTTCTGTCAATAGCTATAAGGACTATGGCGCGTTGTCGGGCCGATCCGTGGATGACATGATTGCCGGTGCCCGCGTCGAAGTGGCCAGTAACAAACGCGACCCGATGGATTTTGTCCTGTGGAAGCCGTCCACGGATGATCTGCCCGGTTGGGACAGCCCCTGGGGCCGGGGACGGCCGGGCTGGCACATTGAATGCTCTGCAATGGCACAGGATTTGCTGGGTGCCAGTTTTGACATTCACGGCGGTGGGAATGATTTGATGTTCCCGCACCATGAAAATGAAATCGCACAAAGCTGCTGCGCCAATCCCGATGGTGATTTTGCAAAATACTGGCTGCACAATGAGATGCTGCAGGTAGAAGGGAAGAAGATGTCCAAATCCCTGGGCAACTTCTTTACCGTGCGCGATTTGCTGGAGGGTGGCGTGCCGGGCGAGGTGATCCGCTTTGTGTTTTTGCAAACGCATTACCGCAAGCCGATGGATTGGACTGCGAAAAAGGCAAGCGACGCAGAGGCGACCTTGCGCAAGTGGCGGGCGCTCACTGCGGGTATCGAACCCGCCGCGCTCGCTGCTGCCGCGGTACAAGACGCAATCGGGGATGATCTAAATACTGCGGGTGCCTTGGCGGAACTGCACAAATTGGCCAACGCCGGTGATGCCGCGACCTTGCTTGCCTCAGCCCGTCTGTTGGGGTTATTGGCGGCAGAGATGGACGATTGGGCGGACATCACACAGGGATCGGATCTGTCAGCCTATGCAGATCAGCTGTTTGCCGCCCGTCAGGCAGCCATGGAAAGCAAAGATTTCTCGGAAGTGGACCGTTTGAAATCCGCATTGATCGACGCTGGCCTTGAGGTGCGCATGTCGAAAACCGGCGTGGAACTGGTGCCCGGCGCTGGCTTTGACGCCGCCAAACTGGAGGCGGTGTAATGGCGCGCGAACAGCTATACCTATACGATACCACCCTGCGTGACGGCCAGCAGACCCAAGGCGTGCAGTTTTCCACCGAAGAGAAGAAACACATCGCGACTGCTTTGGATCAGCTGGGCGTGGACTACATCGAAGGCGGCTGGCCCGGAGCCAACCCCACCGACAGCGCCTTTTTTGACGAGGCGCCCACCACCACCGCCCAGCTGACAGCCTTTGGCATGACCAAACGCGCCGGGCGCTCTGCCGCCAATGATGATGTGCTGGCCGCTGTGATGAATGCAGGCACGCAGGCCGTGTGTCTGGTCGGAAAAAGCCATGACTACCACGTGACCCAGGCGCTTGGCATCACATTGCCCGAAAACGTCGAGAACATCCGCGCCTCGGTTGCCCATATCGTCGGGCAGGGACGCGAAGCACTATATGACGCCGAGCATTTCTTTGACGGTTACCGCGACAATCCTGACTATGCGCTAGAGTGCTGCAAAGCCGCACGCGACGCAGGCGCGCGCTGGATTGTTCTGTGTGACACCAATGGCGGCGCGCAACCTGCCACCGTGCGCAGGGTCGTCGCCGATGTGATCGCCGCAGGCATCCCCGGCAGCCATATTGGCATTCACACCCACAATGACACGGAGCAGGCAGTGGCCTGCTCTCTTGCGGCGGTCGAGGCTGGCGCACGCCAGATCCAGGGCACGCTGAACGGTCTGGGCGAGCGGTGCGGCAATGCCAATCTGACCTCATTGATCCCGACCTTGTTGCTCAAGGAACCATACGCCAGTCTGGTAAAGACCCGCGTGACGCCAGATGCGCTGGCAGACTTGAGCAAAGTCAGCCGTATGCTGGACGACATCCTGAACCGCGTGCCAACCAAACAGGCGCCGTATGTGGGGGCCTCGGCCTTTGCCCACAAGGCCGGATTGCATGCCAGCGCGATCCTCAAAGACCCATCGACCTACGAACATATTGACCCCACCGTCGTTGGCAACACACGCATCATCCCAATGTCCAATCAGGCCGGTCAATCCAATCTGCGCAAACGCCTGTCCGACGCGGGCCTCAGCGTTGAAAAAGGGGATCCGCGTCTGGCGCAGATCTTGGAACGGATCAAAGACCGCGAGGCGACCGGCTATTCCTACGACACGGCGCAGGCGTCGTTTGAATTGCTGGCACGTGGTGAACTGGGCCAATTGCCCGAATTTTTTGAGGTCAAACGCTACAAAGTCACGGTGGAGCGGCGCAAAAATAAATACAACCAGATGGTCAGCCTGTCCGAGGCCGTCGTCGTGGTCAAAGTTGATGGCGAAAAGCGTCTGTCCGTCAGTGAATCGCTCGACGAGGTGGGGGATGATCGCGGCCCGGTGAACGCGCTGGCCAAAGCCTTGATCAAGGATCTGGGGCGGTATTCGGCACAGCTGGACGATATGCATCTGGTTGATTTCAAAGTACGTATTACCCAAGGCGGCACCGCAGCGGTCACCCGCGTGATCATTGATTATGAGGACGGGAAAGGGCAACGCTGGTCCACGGTCGGCGTCAGCCCCAACATAATCGACGCCTCGTTTGAGGCCCTGCTGGATGGGATAAACTGGAAGCTGTTGCATGATGACACGGTCAACCCGTGAGATGACCCAAACCGTTGTCTTTGACGAAGATCTGACCGCCTGTGCTGCGCTGGTACAAAAGGGCGACCCCGACCGATTTCACGCCGTCATGGCCGCACCGGTGTCCGCCCGGCCTATGCTGTTTGCATTGTATGCGTTTAATATTGAACTGTCGCGCGCGCCGTGGGCCAGTCAGGAAACCATGATCGCCGAAATGCGCGTTCAGTGGTGGCGCGATATTGGCAACGCCATCGCCGACGGAACCCCAGTGCGGCGGCATTTCGTCTCAACGCCCCTGTCGCAGGTGTTGCCCGCAGATCTGGCGACGCATATCGACGCAATGGCCGAAGCGCGCCGCTGGGACATCTATAAGGATCCGTTTGAAGATGAAGCTGCCTTTGATGCCTATATCCAGAACACATCCGGGTCGCTGATGTGGATGGCGGCGTCCATGCTGGGCGATGCGGATGAAGAAACGGTACGCGGCTATGGCTATGCCATGGGGCTGGCCAATTTCCTGCGCGCCATTCCTGAACTGGAAAACCAGAACCGTGTTCCGCTTTTGGATGGCACACCTGAAGGGGTGCAAAGCCTGGCGAAAAAAGGGCTGAAGGTTTTGCAAAATGCGCGCAAAGGGCAGGTCAGCAAAGCCGCACGTCCCGCCCTTTTGGCCGCTTGGCAAGCGAAGGCGATTTTGGCGCAAGCTGCGCGTGAACCACATCGAGTGGGAAAAGGCGCCTTGGGGCAGAGTGAATTCACCAAACGCGCCGGCCTGCTGTGGCACAGCCTACTCGGTTTCTGATCAGGTTTGCTTATAGGCTTTCTTGAGCCAGCGACTGGGGCGCGCGGACAGGTGGGTCAGTGCCTGCTGTGGATCGACATCCTTGCGCTTAAGGAAAACCGCGAGCGCCTTGGCTCGGCTGGCTTGCGACATATAACCAGACCAGCCCTGATCTTCGCTGCTTTGCAATTGGAAAATGCCAAAGCCTGCGATGATGCAATGTAGATCAGTTGCCAGTTCATGTGCCTCTTCACCACCTGGCAATTGATCAATGTGATCTGCCAGACGCAGGTGCATCAGCTCATGTGCCATCGTGTTGATAAAGGCCATCGGTTGCTGCATTAGGCTGGGGCGATAGCGGATCAAGGGGACATCCGCATCATGATGATATTCCCCCGCCGTCTCTGAAAGTTTCCCATATTCAAAGCGAAACTCTTCTGGCAGCTCTGGCAGCTCTTCTAGGCGAAAATCGTCAGTCACACCCAGATGCTCGGCCACTTGCTTTGATATTTCTGTGGCTGTTTGCAAATTCCGCCCAGTCTTTGCAGCAAAGAAGGATTTAGTGGGCAAAATCAATTGCGCCTTCCCCCAAAGATCTGGGTGTTTTTCCTCCAACCAATCGAAATTTTCCACGATCCAATCCGACATATCGTCAGAGACAATTGCACGCTGCCAAAACATAAAAACGACCTGAATTCTTTGTTGATAATTCAACAGAAACTTTAAAAAAGACACGCCCCTGTAGCAAGGTCAAAACCCTTCGCAGTGGATGGGGCGTGCAGCTGTATCTCACACCGCTTTTGGCCGCATCGCCATCCAGATCAGTGCGCCACCGGCCAGCACCAAGAACGGGACCATGGCCATGTTCACTGCGGCCCAGCCTTCAACCGGGCTGCCGCCGGAACAGTTCATCAGACCACCAGACCCCAATGATGCCATGGTCACGCCGCCAAACACCAGAAAGTCGTTCAACCCCTGCATCCGACCGCGTTCTGCCACATCATGAGCGCCCGCCAGCATGGTCGTGGCGCCAATAAATCCAAAATTCCACCCTATGCCCAGCAGGATCAGCGCAACGTAGAAGTTGCCCAACTCAACACCTTGCAGGGCCACCACTCCGGCCCCTGCCAGAATAACAAGACCAATGGCAACAATGCGCTGCACCCCAAAACGGGCAATCAGATGACCGGTAAAGAATGAGGGAATATACATCGCCAGAACGTGGCTCATCACCACATTGGCCGCGCTCTCCTGACCAAATCCACAGCCCACCACCGCAAGCGGCGTTGACGTCATCACCAGGTTCATCAACGCATAAGACACCACCGCACAGATCACCGCCGTAAGGATCACCGGATCCCGCAGCAGCTCACGCCGGCTGCGGCCCTTGGGCGTATCTGCACTTGGGCGTTCAGGGCGCGGAATTTTGAGGAATACAAACAACAGCGATCCGACCACATTCAGCGCGATGATCGCCATATAGGTGCCAAGGAACGGAACCACAAAGGCCTCGCTGGTTTCCACCACCAGCTGTTTTCCCAAAATCGCCGCCAACAAGCCGCCCGCCATCACATATGAAATCGCCTTGGGCCGGAAGGCCTCGGAGGCGGTATCGGCGGCGGCAAAGCGGTAAAAACCATGCGCGCTCATATAGGTGCCGGTTAGGAAACTTCCTAACAAAAACAGGGGGAACGATCCAAGGTACAACCCATACGCCCCCACGGCGCTACCTGCTGCGCCAAACGAGGTGCCCACAAGAAAGCCTGCCGCGCGGCCCCAGCGCTGCATGATCGCCGAAATCGGCGTGGCCGATACCATCGAACCGGCGACAATCAGGGAAATCGGTAAGGTCGCAAAACACGCGTTGCTGGCCAAGGACTGGCCCGCCAACCCGCCGATGGTAAAAATCATCGGCATTTGCGCGCCAAGAATGGCCTGCGCCAGTACCAAAATGGCAACGTTGCGCTTGGCAATACGATCGTCGGGGGTGGTCATGCTCAGGGTCATGACGATGTGGTAATCCCGATGGAAACACCGCACAAGCTATGAACTTGTAACAAGTACAATCCATAAGTGTGAAACAGGAGCATATGATGTCGCAGCAGATCGGGAAATCCGATGCTCAGAATCCGCAGCCGGTTGGGCGGATCATTGAAACCTCGGCCTGTGTAATCGAGGGCGTGCAGTGGTTGGCAGCGCGAGACGCGCGCTTTGCCGCGGCGCTGGAGCTGACGGGGCCATTGCCACTGCGGCGCAAACCAGATGGCTTTGCCGAACTTCTAAGCGCGATCGTCAGCCAACAGGTCAGTGTCGCCTCGGCCAGCGCCATCTGGGGCCGCATGACAAAAGCGCGCCTCACCGGACCGCGCAAGATCAAATGGGCCAGTGACGATGATCTGCGCGCGGTGGGGCTGAGCCGTCAAAAAATCCGCTATGCCCGCGCCCTGGCAGATGCGCGGATCAATTTCACCGCTTTGCGGACCCAACCAACCGAGGCGGTGATCTCGCAACTGACCGAGGTCTCCGGCATTGGGGTCTGGACCGCTGAGATCTACGCCATGTTCTCCCTGGGGCGGGCGGATGTCTTTGCGCCCGGCGATCTTGCCCTGCAAGAGGCCGCGCGCATGTTGTTCAATCTGGAGGCACGCCCAACCGAAAAGCAGCTGCGCAAGATGGCCGAAGACTGGTCGCCGTGGCGAGCGGTTGCAGCGCGGCTCTTGTGGGCCTATTACCATCTGGCAAAGGACAGGGAAGGGATCCGATGACACGTGTTTTGACCGCAGGCCGCAAGGCGCCTCTTTCGGGGGACACCCGATCCATCGTGGTGTTTCTGCATGGCTATGGCGCCAATGGGGCGGACCTGCTTGGGCTGGCTGATCCTTTGGCCGAACATCTGCCTGATACGCTGTTTGTGGCACCAGATGCGCCAGAAGCCTGCGCTGGTGCACCGATGGGCCACCAGTGGTTCCCCATCCCATGGATTGATGGCTCTTCCGAAGAAGAGTCCGAACGGGGCATGCTGGCCGCCGTCGACGATCTGAATGCCTTTCTGGATGCCTTGATGGTGGACGAGGACGTGCTGCCAGAACAGGTGGTTCTGCTTGGCTTTAGCCAGGGCACGATGATGAGCCTGCATGTTGCACCTCGCCGCGAAGACGCGGTGGCGGGCGTTGTGGGCTTCTCTGGTCGTCTGTTGCGTCCCGAACTGTTAAAAGACGAAGTCCAAAGCCGGATTCCAGTGCTGTTGGTGCATGGCGATCAGGACGATGTAGTACCGGTGCAATCGCTACCTGACGCCGCGCAAGGCCTTCAGGACGCCGGGTTCAAAGACGTCTATGCCCACGTCATGAAAGGCACCGCCCATGGGATTGATCCCGATGGTCTGGGCGTCGCGCTGGCCTTTATGCGCGACGTGCTAAGCCTGTAAGCCCTGACATCTCCACCGGCCCGCAACCGCTTCGGCCTCATGGCCGGTGGAGTTCATTATATTGATACTTTACAGAAACTTACGGCTTTCGCCGCGTTTTTTGGCGGGGTTTACGGGCGGCCCGATCGGGCTGACCTGAACCACCTGAATCCACTGCCGCGCTGCGTGGTGATTTTCCCGAAATCGTATCCGCCTTGGTACGGCGCTTGGCCGTCGCGGTGTGCTGACGCTGCGGTTTAAACGAAGGTTTGGCAGGCCCCGGAATGCGCGGCACCTCAAGATCCTCCCATTGTGCCTGCGCCAGACCATCCAATGTCCACGCGCCAATGCTATAGCGCACCAGACGCAAAGTAGGGTGCCCCACCGCCGCCGTCATCCGGCGCACCTGACGGTTGCGACCCTCTGTGATCGTCAATTTGATCCAGCTGTCGGGAACGGATTTACGCACCCGAATAGGCGGCATACGCGCCCAAAGCCGCTCAGGCTCTTCCATATGCTGGGCCTTGGCAGGACGGGTCACGCCATCTTTGAGTTCAACCCCATTGCGCAAGGCCAGAAGCGCCGCCTCATCCGGCGTGCCTTCGACCTGCACCCAATAGGTTTTTGGCATCTTGTTTTTGGGATCACTGATCCACGCCTGAAGACGCCCGGTGTCGGTCAGCAACATCAGGCCTTCGCTGTCGCGATCCAATCGGCCAGCCGGATAGACCCCCGGACAGTCAATAAAATTGCTCAGCGTTTTGCGCGGGCCTTCGGCCTGCCCGCGATCGGTAAACTGAGGCAAGACATCAAAGGGTTTGTTAAAGCGGATCAGACGGGTCATGCCCCGGCAATAGGGTGCGCAGACGCCGCGCGCAAGCACCCTAAACGGGTCGCGCCCTGTGGATAACTGTCACGCATTTGTCACGAAAACATTCTACACCCTGCGATATATTGTGGCATCCGGGGGCTTGTCAGACTCTGACCACGATATATAGTTATAGATGACAGGGGCGGGTTCCCCGCCTTGGTGCCAGCAATTGGCGACAGGACGAGGACGTCGTTACCCATGGATGGTGATTTCAGGACTGAATTTGTACGTGACCCCGGCGCATTAAAGCAGCACCCAGCCTTGGTGCTCAATGCGGATTACCGACCTTTGTCCTATTATCCGCTGTCCTTATGGCCCTGGCAGGATGCAGTCAAAGCCGCCTGGCTGGACCGTGTTGATATCGTTGCCGAATACGATGTCACTGTCCGCAGCCCCAGCACCGAAATTAGAATTCCGTCGGTGGTGGTTCTGAAAGATTTTGTAACTCCTCAAAAGCGCGTGGCCTTCACGCGCTTTAATTTATTCTTACGCGACGAATTTCGCTGTCAGTATTGCGGCGGACGCGGTGATCTGACCTTTGATCATGTGGTGCCCCGCGCGGCAGGCGGGATCACCAGCTGGGAAAACGTGGTTGCCGCATGCAGCCCGTGTAATTTGCACAAAGGCTCCAAACCCCTGCACCGGGCCGGCATGTCGTTGCGCAAACCACCCCGCCAGCCCAACGCCGATGAGCTGCGCAATATGGGGCGTAAATTTCCGCCAAATCACCTACATGACAGCTGGATGGATTTTCTGTACTGGGACACCGAGCTGGACGCGTAACCCTCTGCTTGCGGTTATGCTCCAGTTGGTCGCAGGCCTGAAATGGCCTGCGGCTTTTTTCGTGTGATCGCGGTCATAAACGCCCAGACAAAACCAATACATCCAAACGGGGCCCCGTCAGACCTTTGCGCGCTGCAACATGCCAAAAAGATCGCGCGGATCGTCAGGGTCGGCCAACATGTCCAGTGGATCACAAAAATCGGTCCCTTTGACGCGATCCCGAATGTATCGCAGCGCAGAGAAATCCTCAGTGGCAAAACCAACGCCATCAAACAGGGTGATCTGCGTGTCATCGATGCGGCCGGGTTTCTGGCCCAAAATGACCTCCCACATTTCGGTAACAGGGAAATCATCCGCCATCTGCTGGATTTCACCTTCGATGCGCGTTTGTTCGGGAAATTCTACAAACACATCCGCACGTTCCAAGATGCCAGCCGCAAGCTCGGTCTTGCCGGGGCAATCGCCACCGATGGCGTTGATGTGCACGCCTGCACCAACCATATTGTCAGACAAGATGGTCGCGTTTTTCTTGTCGGCGGTGCAGGTGGTCAGGATTTGCGCGCCTTGTATGGCGCCTTCCGGCGTCGAACAAATGGTCACATTCATGCCCATCGACGACAGGTTGCGCGCGCATTTTTCGCTGGCGGCGCGGTCAATATCATACAGCCGCACGTTTTTCAGGCCGATGATTGCCTTCATTGCCAGCGTTTGAAATTCAGACTGGGTGCCATTGCCGATCATGGCCATAGTCTCAGCGCCACGGGGCGCCAGATGTTTGGCCACCATCGCCGAGGTCGCGGCAGTGCGCAGCGCTGTCAACAAAGTCATCTCAGACAACAGGACCGGGTAGCCGGTGTAAACATCTGCCAACAGGCCAAAGGCAGTGACCGTCTGCAACCCTTCGGACGTGTTCTTGGGGTGGCCATTGACGTATTTGAACCCATAGGCCTCACCATCAGAAGTGGGCATCAATTCAATCACGCCCACCTCCGAATGACTGGCGACGCGTGGAGTTTTATCAAACAATTCCCATCGCTTAAAGTCATCCTCAATATAGATCGAGATCTCTTTTAGGATGGTTTCAATGCCAATGTGATGCACCAAACGCATCATGTTATCGACGCTCACAAACGGCACCAGGGCCTTATCGGACGGTTGGACCATGTCTGGCTTCCTTACGGGTCTTCGCGTGCGCTCAGATGAACGCCGGCAATCATGCAGCGGACCGAGCCGCCAGCGGTTTCAATGGTGGGGACGGCCAAGGGCAAGAGAGTGGCAGACTGTTCAATCACCGCCACCTGATCGGGGCGCAGTGCCGCCAGCGCACGTGCAGACAGGGCCAAAACGCGGGTGTCCCCGGTCAGCTCAATAGCATTGCCCGCAAATTCGTTGATCTGCGCCATCGTAAGCGCGATGACCTCGCGCCCCGTTTCTTCAAGTCGCGCCTGCACCGCAGCGCGGCGCTTGGGATCGGTGATCATGTCCAGACAGATCAGCGCATATTCGGTGCCGATGCCCATCAATACATTGGTGTGATAGACATCGCGCCCTCGTGCGTCCTTGGCCTCAAACACCATGGGTTCAAAATTAAAATGGGTGCAAAACCGCTCCAACAACACAGGATCAGCGCGATTTGATTTGGCCACATAGGCAATGCGCCCGATGTGATCCAGCACCATGGCGCCCGTCCCCTCAAGCGCCAGATTGTCCTGCTCCAACCCCGAATAATCGATCACATCTTGCACGCGGTAGGACTGTTTCAACGTTTCGATCACGTCCCAGCGACGCTCTTTGCGCCGGTTTGGCGCATACATTGGATACAGCGCGATATGGCCGCCAGCATGGGTGGAAAACCAGTTGTTGGGAAACACACTGTCCGGTGTGTCAACGCCGGTGTCCTCAAACACATGTACCGTCACACCGGCGCGGCGCAGACGGGCCACGGCGGCGTCAAACTCTGTTAACGCACTGCGGGCCGTGGCGTGATCGCTGTCATGGCTCAGCGTCTGAAACGCATTGTCATCGCGGGTTTCCGGGTTCGACTGAAAATGATGCGGACGGATCATCACCACCGCGTTGGGAGCTTGCAGCATATTCATGAAAAGCTCCGGGTGACGCGATCAAACACGCGCCGACCAAGCGCCGACGCGCATAAATCGACCATCAGATGCGCGGTGCGGCCACGTTCATCCAGAAAGGGGTTAAGCTCCACCAGATCCATTGACGTCATCAGACCGCTGTCATGCAGCATCTCGCAAACCAGATGCGCTTCGCGCACCGTTGCGCCGCCGGGAACGGTAGTGCCCACCGCCGGAGCCACCGACGGATCCAGGAAATCCACATCCAACGAGACATGTAACATCCCGTTGGCAGCCGCAACCTGATCCAAAAAACGTTTGAGCGGCGCAGCAATTCCGTTTTCGTCGATCTCGCGCATGTCGTGTCGGTGGATCCCGGTGTGCTGCATCGCCTGACGTTCTGCGACATCCACCGAGCGCAGGCCCAACATGCAGACCTGATCATATGGCACGGGGTTGGCAACGGCAGGGAACGCATCAAACCCCGCGCCGCCAGTGAAATAATTCACCGGGGTGCCGTGCAGATTGCCGCTGTCGGTGCTTTGGGGCGTGTGGAAATCGGAATGGGCATCCAGCCATAGCACAAATTGCGGACGGCCCTGAGTGGCGGCAAAATTTGCAACCCCCGTGACCGATCCCATCGACAGGGCATGATCTCCACCCAGAAATATCGGCAGGCCCTTGGTCATGGTCTCTTCGGCCACAGCAGCCAAGGCCTGCGTCCAGCCCACAGTTTCATTCAGCGCATGCAGCGGAGCGCCATCGGCATCCGGCGTAAAACTCCGTGGCGTCTGATTGCCCAGATCGTGCACCTGATACCCAAGATCCCGCAATGCGGCGCGCAGACCCGCCGTGCGATAGGCATCCGGCCCCATCAAGCAGCCTGCGCGACGCTTTCCGCTGTCGACAGGCGCGCCAATCAAGATGCAGCTTTGTTTCTCCACGGGCGATCACTCCGGTTTGTGAATTACGTTTGTTTTAGAAATTCATCCATTTCGGTCTAGATTCCAGAGGGCATTTTGTGCAAAACGAACCCCAATTGATCATTCCGGGGTGTATTATGGACAAAATGGATGAACGTTTGATTGCCGCACTGCGTCATGATGCACGCGCGTCGCTGTCAGATCTGGCGCTACAACTGAACCTGTCACGTACCACCGTACGCACACGGATCGAACGCCTGCAATCGCGCGGAGAGATCTTGGGCTTTACCGTCGTTCTGAAAGAGGACGTTTTACAGGATCCGGTGCGCGGACTGATGATGATTGGCATCGAGGGGCGAGGGGCCAATCGGATCATCCGCCAGCTCCATGGCCTGCCCGAAGTGCGCGCGATCAACACCACCAATGGCCGCTGGGACCTGATTGTTGAACTGGGCACAGAAACCCTGGAAGATCTTGATGGGGCGCTCACCAAAATCCGCATGATAGAAGGGGTGATGACCAGCGAAACAAACCTGCTGCTGGCCACCAAGAAAAGCGTTTAACAACAAACACAACCTGCGAAAGAGCACGACCGTTTGACTGCGAAAGACAAAGCCCTATGCATTTCCTTTTTGCACATGTCGCGCAGCCGAGAACCAAACCACAGCCAGCCCAAACGACAAGATGGCATTCCACCCCGCCATTGAGATCCCGCCAAACGCCCAGGCGATCTCATCACAGCGCACCAATGGCGCTGTCATGATCTGTTCCATCAGCTGCTCCGGCGACAGGTTGGCAATTGGACCAGAGGTGCAGGTGCTTGGACCGTCCCACCATCCGTGTTCAACGCCCACATGAAAGGCCCCGATGCCCGCTGTCACAAGCGCCGCCAATGCGCCAAGATAGGGCAGGCTGGCCCCGGATACAAACAGCGCCACCAGCCCGATCCCAGCGGCTGCCGCATGGGGATACCGCTGCCAGTAGCACATTTTGCACGGCGGAATTTCACCAATATATTGAAAGCCAAGCGCGCCCAGCAAAAGTGCCGCGGACCCGATCGCCGCGATAGATATCAAAACTTTACTCACAAGATCCTCTTAAATCTGCTGTATCGTTACCTAAGGCGCGTCTTTGCAAAGCTTCAAGGCCAGCCGAACCAATGGCCTGCGTCAAATAGACCTTTACAGACCAATCCATGCCTTCAAAACGCTGATCAGGGTTGCCCCCGCAAAGAGTAGCGACGCAATCCACGCCGTGCCGAGAAAAGACCCCAGCAGCACCAAAATTCCGTCGCGCTGCAACAGCCCCATCGCAACCACAACCACCGCAAACCCGGGCACCGTATTGGTTCCGGGCAGGGGCACCAGAATGGAGGCGCTGAACAACACCAGCGCCGCCCCGACCACACGGTCCAAAGGCCGGGTGGTCAGCACAGTCAGCCGCGGCTTGCTCAGCCCTTCGATCCGGCGTAGCCAGGGGCCTGAACGGTCAGACAGGCCGCGCAGACCTTCCGCAGATACCGTACGCGCTGCCAGCTTACCGGGCAACCAAGGCACCCGACGCCCCAATAGGATCTGGGCAGAGACAAACATCAACGGCAGCGATACGATTTGCGGAATGCCATATAAAAACGGAATGCAGCAGGGCAGGGCAAGAATAAGGAGAAACAGCCCAAACGCACGTTCGTGCAGCTGTTTCAGGATCCAGTCCAGCGACACCCGGTCGCTTTCTGCTTGTGATCCCAGTTGGGCCAACCGATCCGAGATTGCCATGGTCTGAGGGGATGTCGCTGTCATAGTTTCAAATCCTTGCGCGTGTTCCGGCACAGCCTGCCTGCCCAAGCGGGTAGCAAATCGCCGCCCCCAACACCAGCGTCACAGCTGTGCAAAATGGCCCTGCGCCACGGGCGCCACACAGGACAAAAGCAGGCGCGTTTCCAATGGCGACACGTCCAGACTACGGCCTTGGAAATAATCGAAAATAATTGCACTTTCCGCTCTTGTCCTTTCCCAAAGACTTGGCTAATAGAGTGAAACGCGGCCCAAGTGGCGGAATGGTAGACGCAGGGGATTCAAAATCCCCCGCTGGTGACAGCGTGCCGGTTCGAGTCCGGCCTTGGGTACCACTTATCCTACGGGATAAGCGCCGCGGACAAAAAGACGCCTTTGGGCGTCTTTTTTGCGTTTTGCACCAGTCATGGAACCCTAGATCTTGCAGCCTGATCGCACAGAAAATGTCCAATGTTCTTTCATGGACGACCCATCTCTGCGGCGGCACCTTCTGTAACGTGGTCACAGAGACAGGCAAACCGGCGGGTTCATAAATGCCGAGCAGGGCACGTTAGGAAAGGGGGCGCCTGGTCGCATTACCCCCCCACACTCACATCAGTACCAAAGCTATAGATAGTGATGACGGATGTTACCTGCCCTCAAGAAACTCGTAAGAGTTCAGGATCGTGTCCGCCAACCCATCAAAAAAGCGCGGCGCGGTGACCTCTATCAAACCCGAAGGTGCGCCTTCTGATTTCGTCGCGCCGCTTGCGGCAGGCGTCGCAGCCAACATGGCGCTTCCCTTACCCGACAGCTCGCGATAGCTCGCACCGGGGCCGTGTTTCAGAACATTGATTGCCAAATAATAGTCGTGCAGCGCATCGGCGAGGTCCGTATGTCCCGCCGCCGTCAGCGCAGAAACCACTTTGCGTGACAGCGGGCCGCGCTTGAAATGGCCCTGCATCCGCGCCTCAAACACGGCAAAAATATCGACAGCTGCCGCTTCGATTGCCAGCGTTTCGGCGTCCACTTGCGCCGCTTGCGCGTCCGTTAGCGCCTGATTTTCAGCCAGCTTCAAAATTTCAGCCATCCGATCTTGCGCGGCCTGTGCGGTGCACCGCGCTGCGTGAACCAGTTCTGGTAGGGTCTCTGAGACAGCCATTGTTCGTCCTTTTAAGGTTTCCCCCTCAAATAAGCTAAAAATCGTTCGGGGAAAGGGCTATTCGTGTCGCCTCCCAACTTTCCGCCACCACAGCACAGCAGCCAAATAGATCAGGTGGAACAGCCGACGAGCCATGATGATTTCCGCACATTTTTGGCTGACTGCGCCATCGCACAGCCCCCAAAATAGCTGTAGGCAAAGAGCCTTCAGCACCATTGATCCTACGGGATTAGCGCCAGAAGACACTGACAATATCCTTCTGGAGCCGACTGGGTTGAATGCTGCAACCTTCATTAAGTTTGGCGTGGGCGGTTATTATGTATCAGGTTGCCGGTCGTTTACTTGATGCACTTAGCAAAATGCCGCTCTAGTTTTGGATTGATAAAGCGCACTCGAACTGCGATCCTTCTTTTCGATTTCAACAGAGGAGAGATTGATGAAACCCATAAGTACTTTAGCTGCTATTGCCACCGTAGCATTGTTATCGGCGTGTATGTCCGACGGAAACGAGACAGCATCATCAGAACCTAGAAAAACAACCGCGGTAGACGCGCTGATTGGCAAGCGTTTAGTCAATGGTGACGTTACTTTCATAATCAATGCCGATGGCACTATGGGCGGTAACATCAAAGGTGAAAAAATCGTAGGCACCTACAAGGCTACAGCAACGGAAAGTTGTAGCACATTTACTGCTCCCCAAAATTTAACAGGTCGGGAATTTTGCAGCACTCCAGTGATTTCAGGTGACACTGTCGTCTTTAATCGCCGTGACGGCAGCAATTCCCCCACTTACAAAATCAATGGATAAGCAATAGCTTTGCTGATGGGTGTTGTCGATGTGCCCATCGCCCATTGACGAGGCCGACATAATTTGGCCTGCGTGATATTGACCAGAACTGACACTGGCGAGATCACAGCGAATGCCCACCTCCGTCCGCAGAGCAACCCAGCGTAAGCTGCTCACCACATATAAAGCCGCGCCCGTTTTCGCGGACGCGGCTTTGTGATTTTCAACCGGGAGGGCTGGGCGCTTATTCGGCGCTGCCCTCGGCGGGCTCTTCCCCCTCATCTTCATTCTGCTCAGCAATCCAGGCGACCGAAACCACCTCTTCGCCAGCGCCAGTGTTGAACACCCGCACGCCACCAGCAGACCGCGAGCGGAAGGAGATACCATCCACGGGCACCCGGATCGATTGCCCTTTGGAGGTCGCCAGCATGATCTGATCGCCCATTTCCACCGGGAAGGAGGCCACAAGATCACCGCCGCGCATCGCCTTGTCCATGGCTGTCACACCCATACCACCGCGACCGCGCACAGGGTAGTCGTGGCTAGAGGACAGCTTCCCGGCGCCCCCTTTGGTGATGGTCAGGATCAGGTTTTCCGCCGCTGACATTTCCGCGTACATCTCGGTTGAGAAGTTGGGATCTTCAACCGCATCCTCGTCCGAGGCATCCTCATCCGTCAGACCCGCCATGGCGCGGCGCATCTTCAGGTAGGTTGTGCGCTGTTCCGGCGTGTATTTCGAATGACGGATCACCGACATTGAAACCACTTCATCGCCCTCGTTCAGTTTGACGCCGCGCACCCCCACCGAATTGCGTGAGTTGAACACACGAACCTCGGTCGATGGGAAACGGATCGCACGACCCGAGTTTGTCACAAGCATCACATCATCGTCTTCGGAACAAATGCGCGCGTTGATCAGCTTGGTGTCGGCGTTGTCGTCCTCAAACTTCATCGCGATTTTGCCGTTTCGCATCACATTTGTGAAGTCTGACAAACGGTTACGACGCACAGTGCCCGCAGACGTTGCGAACATGATCTGTAGATCCGCCCACTCTTTTTCATCACGGTCCACAGGCATGATGGCCGCAATCGACACACCAGTCGGGATCGGCAAGATATTGACGATCGCCTTGCCTTTACCGGTGCGGCCGGACTGAGGCAGGCGCCAGGTCTTCAATTTGTAGACCATGCCATCGGTGGTAAAGAACAACAGCTGCGTGTGCGTATTGGCCACAAAGAGGTTGGTGACAACATCCTCTTCTTTGGTCTGCATGCCGCTGATGCCTTTGCCGCCACGTTTTTGCGCGCGGAAATCGGCAAGTGGGGTACGTTTGATATACCCCCCCGACGTCACGGTGACGACCATGTCTTCCCGTTCGATCAGGTCTTCGTCGTCCATGTCACCGGCCCAGTCGACGATCTCGGTGCGACGGGGCACAGCGAACTGTTCGCGCACTTCGCGCAGCTCGTCTCCGATGATGCCCATGATGCGTTCGCGCGACGACAGGATTTCAAGGTATTCCTTGATCTTACGCGCCAGTTCTTCCAGCTCATCGGTGACTTCTTTGACACCAATTTGCGTCAGACGCTGCAAGCGCAGTTCAAGAATGGCACGGGCCTGCGTTTCCGACAGATTGTAGGTGCCATCTTCGTTCATCTTGTGGGTTGGATCATCGATCAGCTGAATATAGGGCGCGATATCGCCCGCAGGCCAGCGCCGCTCCATCAGTTTTGTACGCGCTTCGGCGGCGTCCGCGGAGGAACGGATCGTCGCAACAACCTCATCCACGTTGGACACGGCAACCGCCAAACCACACAGGATGTGGCTGCGTTCGCGGGCCTTGCGCAGCAGATATGCAGTGCGGCGCGCCACAACGTCTTCGCGGAAATCGATGAACGACGTCAGGAAACGACGCAATGTCAGCTGCTCAGGACGGCCGCCATTCAGCGCCAGCATGTTGCAGCCAAAGGATGTTTGCATCGGGGTAAAGCGATACAGCTGGTTCAGCACCACTTCGGCGGTGGCATCACGTTTCAGTTCAACCACAACCCGGACGCCATTGCGGTCCGATTCATCCTGAACATGGGCGACGCCCTCGATTTTCTTCTCGCGGACCTGCTCTGCGATCTTTTCGATCATCGAGGCCTTGTTCACCTGATAGGGGATTTCATCCACGACAATCGCATAACGGTCCTTGCGGATCTCTTCGACGCGGGTCTTGGCGCGGATGATGACGCTGCCGCGCCCTTCCAAATAGGCTTTGCGCGCGCCTGACCGGCCCAGCATCGTGGCACCGGTGGGGAAATCAGGGCCGGGGACATATTCGATCAGCTGTTCAGACGTCAAATCCGGCTCATCGATCAAGGCCAGTGTGGCATCAATCACTTCGCCGAGATTGTGAGGCGGAATGTTGGTGGCCATGCCCACCGCAATACCACCGGCACCGTTAACCAGCATATTGGGGAAGCGCGCGGGCAAAACCGTAGGTTCCCGGTCCTTGCCATCATAGTTGTCCTGAAAATCGACAGTCTCTTTGTCGATGTCCGCCAACATAAAGGCCGAAGGTTTGTCCATGCGGACTTCGGTATAGCGCATCGCGGCCGGGTTATCGCCGTCCATCGAGCCAAAGTTACCCTGACCGTCCAGCAAGGGCAGGGACATCGAAAAGTCCTGCGCCATCCGCACCAGCGCATCATAGATCGCACCGTCACCATGCGGGTGGTACTTACCCATCACGTCGCCAACCGGACGCGCCGATTTGCGGTAGGATTTATCATGGCTGTTGCCGGTTTCATGCATCGCATACAGAATGCGGCGGTGAACGGGTTTCAGACCGTCGCGCAGGTCCGGGATGGCCCGGCTTACGATGACCGACATGGCATAATCCAGATAGGATGTGCGCATCTCGGCTTCGATAGAAACGGAAGGACCGTCATAGGCCGGACGTTCCGGCAGGTTTTCTTCCATGTTTTCAGGAGTTTCCGGCGTATCGCTCACGTTGGCTGCCCGTTCTTTACTTGAGGGTCTATATCTTGTGTCTGCACCTTACCAGACAGGGCATATCATGCGCAAGTGAGTGGCGCGCAAACAGGCTGGCGCAACGTCACCAAAGAACTAACGCATTGGATTATTTAAAAATTAAACGCGATCATGTTAGGCTAGGGTCCGCATCCAACGCAGGAGGCACGATATGGAGATGAGCGAAACTGAACTGATGCTAAAAGGATATGGGCTGACAACGGCAGAATTTACCTACCACATGCCGGATTACGCCCATGTATTGAATGTCTTTGTCTGGCAAGACTACGACCTTGCGCCCGACCATCCGCGCTTGTTTGAATTTGTAGAGTTCTGGCAGCGCGAAATTGAAGGACCACTGCATTCGGTCCGCTTTGCGCACCGAAAAATGATCGCCCCGGGCGAATGGCGCAATGTGGTCGGGGAATTCCCAATCCACTGAACTGCACGCGATGTAGCCTCTGGCGTAAAACTGTCGCAGCATCCGGCGCCCGTCGACTAAAATTGACCCTGTGGATCATTCGTGCTGGAACTTAAGCGTGTGACGATCTAAGTAAATGTTAGCGATATCATTTCACCAATGCCTCGGAAATTTCTCAAAACCGTCATGGCATCGTGATGTCAGCTTGTTTACAGACGGGTGCAGATGATCCCGCAGGCGAGGGGAATGCAAAGCATGAACATAATCGAGTATGCCGACCGCACCGTTCTGGCGATCGAGGTGGCCAAAACACTGGCCCAGGCGCTCAGCGCGCATTTGACCCAAAACGGCAGCGCAACACTGGCGGTGGCGGGCGGCACCTCTCCGGCGCCGATCTTTGACAGCTTATCTGGCGCGGATCTGGACTGGGCCCGTGTCCACGTCATGGCCACGGATGAACGCTGGGTCCCGGACACGTCCGAACGCTCAAACGCGACGATGATCCGCAACCGATTGATCACCGGATTGGCGTCACAGGCGCAGTTCCTGCCGTTTTACGTCGACGGCGAAGCTCCTGACAGCGCGCTCCCAAAAGTCTCGGCCCGCATTGCCACACAGCTGCCTTTGTCAGTGGTGTTGCTTGGGATGGGCGAAGACATGCACACGGCGTCATTGTTTCCCGGCGTTGACGGTCTGACGGCTGCATTGGCCGCAGATGCGCCCGCCTTGGTCGAAATGCGCCCCGCCAGCCAGCCAGAGGCCCGTGTCAGCCTGTCGGCGCCCGTGCTAAACAGCGCCTTGTCAAAACATCTGATCATCTATGGTGACGCCAAAAAAGACGCGCTGCACCGCGCCAGGTCTTTGCCACCTCAAGACGCCCCCATCCAGTCAGTCCTGTCGGACATGACAGTGCATTGGGCACCGTAACCTGTTGGAGAACACTATGTTTGAGACCCTCAAAACCCAACACGCCGCTATAAAGGATCGCAAGATCCTTGATCTGTTCGATGCCCAAAACGACCGCGCCGCCGATTTTAGCGTCGCCCTCGGGGATCTTCATCTGGACTATTCCAAAACTCAGATCGATACGGACATCCGCGCCGCTCTTCTTGATCTGGCCAACACCCGTGGCGTCAGCGCTTACCGCGATGCAATGTTTGCAGGTCAGCCCATCAACGACACCGAAGGCCGCGCTGTATTGCACACGGCCCTGCGCGATCCTGATGGCGCGCCCCTGATGGTCGACGGCGCAGACATTCGCCCCGACCTGCGCGCCACGCTCGACCGTATGAATGACATCGCCACGCGCATCCGTTCGGGCGCGTTTACCGGCGAAGGCGGAACAATCACCGATGTGGTCAACATCGGCATCGGCGGATCCGACCTCGGCCCGGCAATGGCCACGCTGGCACTGGCCCCGTATCACGATGGCCCCCGCTGCCATTTTGTGTCAAACGTTGACGGCGCGGACATCAACGACAAGCTGCAAGACCTTGATCCTAAAACTACTTTGGTGATCGTTGCGTCGAAAACCTTTACCACCATTGAAACCATGACCAATGCGCAGACCGCGCGCGATTGGATGGTGCAGGGTGGCGGCGACAGCGGCAAACAGTTTCTGGCGCTCTCAACAGCCGAAGACAAAACCGCAGCCTTTGGCATCCCAGCCGAACAGGTCTTTGGCTTTGAAGACTGGGTCGGAGGCCGCTATTCGATGTGGGGGCCAATTGGGCTCAGCCTGATGATCGCGGTTGGTCCAGAAAATTTCGCGGCCTTCCTTGCCGGCGGCAAGGCAATGGACGATCATTTCTGCACCGCAACTGGCGCCGACAATATGCCATTGATGCTGGCGCTTGTTGGCCTGTGGCACCACCAGATCTGCGGCCATCCCAGCCGCGCGGTCCTGCCGTATGATCAGCGTCTGTCACGTCTGGCCGCTTATTTCCAGCAACTGGAGATGGAGAGCAACGGCAAATCCGTCGCCATGGATGGCAGCAGTCTGGACTACGTGTCTGGTCCCATTGTCTGGGGCGAACCCGGCACCAATGGCCAGCATGCCTTTTATCAGCTGATCCACCAAGGCACGGGCGTCGTGCCTTGTGAATTCATGGTCGCCGCCAAAGGCCACGAACCCGATCTACACCACCACCACCAGCTGTTGGTTGCTAATTGTCTGGCCCAGTCCGAAGCCCTGATGTGCGGCCGCTCACTAGACACTGCACGCGATATGATGGCCGCAAAAGGTCTCAGCGGCGATGAACTGGAACGGCAAGCACGCCACCGGGTCTTTGCGGGCAATCGCCCCTCGACCACCTTGATCTACCCGCAGCTGACACCTCATGTGCTTGGCCAGATCATCGCGCTGTATGAACACCGCGTCTTTGTCGAAGGGGCCATTCTGGGGCTAAACTCATATGATCAATGGGGCGTTGAACTGGGCAAAGAGCTGGCCAGTTCCCTTGCTCCCCTGATCAAAGGTGACGTCAGCGCGACGGACAAAGATGGCTCAACTGCCGCGCTATTGGACTATGTGCTAAAACGCGCCTAAGCCTCGTGCTGAGCGCCTTCGTTGTGGCGCCAAAATTCGATCAGGCTGTCTGGAAACGGATAGCCTGATCCGCCATCCGGGCTGCGCAAAACCATCACGCCGCGCATTCGGCACCGCAGATCGGTGGACCAGATTTGCTGTTCAAACACATAGGACGTGCGCCGAAACGACACCACTTGCGTGGTCGCAATATACGTTTCATCCAATTGCATCTCTTTGACGTAATGCACATCCGCATTGCGCAGCACATTGCGTGGGGCAGGGCCATCGGCAAAATGCGGGGCGCAGAATTGGTTGAAATAGGCCACGCGCGAGACTTCGAACCAGTCCAGATAGGCCTTGTTGTTCACATGGTTCAGGATGTCCAATTCAGAGAACCGCACCCGATCTGCCATCGCAAGGGTTTGCGGCACATCGATGCCATGCTGAAGTTGCTGATCAGGAGAAAGCGGGGTGTGAAACAGGAGGGTCATACCCTGTGCTACCGTGCAAGGACACCCAGGCCAAGAGGTAACGCGGGGGCACAAACAACATCATCTGCGCCCCCAGCATGTACAAGATCAGCTTGTCTCTGTTGCCTCGGGCACTGCACAGCCTTGCTGCTGCATTTTTGTAGTGATCGCGTCGTAGTTGCCTTTGGCCGACGACAGCGCCGTTGCATTGTCTTTGGTCGCACCAAGCGCAAAGGCCGCTGGCCAGAACAGAACCAAGGCAACACCAGTGGCAACCGCATCGGTTCTGGCCGCGCTTTGCTGCTGCTCGGTCAGGCTGTTCAAACGCGATACAATGGCGTTGCGCTCAGACATCAGTTTAGAACAGGAACGCCCATCAAAGGTGCTGGGGCTGACATAGGTCGCCTCGATCTTATCGGGGCCTTTGGTGCAGGCGCCAACTGTCAACGCAGCAACCGCGACCAGCGCGGGTATCTTGGAAAATGCCATCATAGTCTCATTCAATTGATCAATTCACTCCGCGTGTACTGTGCCAAACGCGCCGCGCAAACTTGACAGAAACACCCAACGCCAGACGTGATCAAAACGTTGCGGATGCATCACACTTATTTGATTTTCTACGATTTTACGATGTCACACTCACCATGGCAGACGTGCAGCACAGACCAAAGGATACGGCCTCAAACGGGCAGGTATACTACAGATCTACATGAGAAAATTTGGAGCGGGTAACGAGAATCGAACTCGTAACTAAAGCTTGGGAAGCTGCCGTGATACCTTTTCACCATACCCGCGTCCGTAGCACGTTGGGTATCCAATTCGACCGGGCGGGTCAAGCAGACAAAACCACCTGACCCGCACCAATTTTATCCGCGACGACGACGGCGGCGACGGCCGCCAGCCTCATCATTGTCGCCGCCACCTGTGTTGAAATTCACCTCCGGCAGCGTCACCACAGATGCCAGAATAGGGAAGGGTTCCGCAGAGTTTGGAATGGCCGAGGCATTGACAAAATGCTCCTGAAACCGGGGCTCAATCGCGGTTTCGATCTTTTCGATCCGACGGACGGTTTCCTCGATCTCAGTGCGGGCTTGGGTGTTCAGCAAGGCAATACGCGCCCCGGTCCCAGCTGCGTTGCCCGCCGAGGTCACCTTTTCAATTTCGCAATCGGGGATCATCCCCAGCACCATCGCGTGTTTGGCTGAAATATGCGCCCCAAAGGCCCCGGCCAGCACCACGCGATCCACTGTATCGACACCAAATTTATCCATCAAAAGCCGTGCGCCGGAATACAGCGCCGCCTTCGCCATCTGAATGGCGCGAATATCTGGGTTGGTCACGGTGATCTTTGGCCCTCCGTCGGGCGACCCATCCCACAGCACATATGAATTGGTGCGCCCGTCCTGAACACAGCGGTTTGTCCCGGTTTGTTCAGCAGATCCAATCAGGCCCGAAGCATCCAAAAGCCCGGCAATCCGCATTTCCGCAATCGCTTCGATGATACCAGAACCACAAATTCCGGTGATCCCCGACGCAGCGATCGACAGATCAAACCCTTCCTCATCCGACCACAGTTCCGATCCGATCACCCGGAATCTCGGCTCTTTACTTATCGGGTCGATCTCAACCCGTTCAATCGCCCCCGGTGCCGCCCGTTGGCCACTGGTGATCTGCGCGCCTTCGAATGCAGGCCCGGTTGGAGACGAGCATGCCAGAACTTTTTCTTTATTTCCCAATAAGATCTCGGCGTTTGTTCCCACATCGACAACCAGCACCAGATCGTCAGATTTGTCCGGCGCCTCCGACAGGGCCACCGCAGCGGCGTCAGCGCCGACATGGCCCGCGATACAGGGCAGCAGATAAACCCGCGCGGCCGGGTGGATGTTCAAGTCCAATTCAACCGCCCGCAGCGCGAGCGCATTGGACGTGGCCAGCGCAAAGGGCGCCTGTCCCAGTTCAAACGGATCAATGCCAAGGAACAGATGGTGCATCACCGGGTTGCACACGAAAACAGCGTCTACAATCAAGGCCTTATCGATCTCTGCTTCAGTAGAGATCTGGGTGAACAAGGCGTTCATGCCTTCGCGCACCGCCTGCGTCATTTCAAGATCGCCACCCTTGTTCATCATTGCATATGACACCCGGCTCATCAGGTCTTCGCCAAACCGGATCTGCGGGTTCATAATACCGGACGAGGCGACAACCTCGCCGGTTTTCAGATCACACAAATGCGCGGCAATGGTGGTCGAACCCAGATCCACCGCCAGACCGTAAATTGTGCCTTCATAATATCCCGGCCAGATGTGCATGATCTTGGGCGCCAGCGCAGCATCCCCCATATGCACGGCCACCGTCACCTTCCAATTGCCTGTGCGCAGGTTCTGTTGCAACTGATGAAGGATATGAAGGTCGGTCTTTACGCCCTTGATATCCCACTGTTTATCCAACGCTTCGATCAGTCGCTCCATGTCACCCGACGGCTCGTGCATGTCGGGTTCTTCGACCTCAACATAGACCAGACGTGTCGAGGGATTCATGGTGATGTCGCGCGCCTCAGCCCGTTTGCGCACCACTTGTTTGTGCACCTGGCTTTCGGGCGGCACGTCGATCACCACATCCCCCTGAACGGTGGCCTGACACCCCAGACGGCGCCCCGGCGTTAACCCGCGCTTGTCCTCATAGCGCTGCTCCACTTTGTTCCAGGCGCTCAGCGCGTCATTGGCAACGGTCACACCGTGTTTTGAAAATTCACCATACGACGGCGTGATCTGACATTTTGAGCAAATCCCACGCCCGCCGCAGACGGAATCCAAATCCACCCCCAACTGGCGCGCGGCCGTCAGCACAGGTGTGCCCACGGGAAAATGCCCACGTTTGCCAGACGGGGTGAACACAACAAGCGGATCGGTGGTCATAGGCGCTGCCTCAATTGTTCGCGGTTTGCGCAAGAGAATATGCAGTTTTTTTCAAAGCGAAAGCCATGTGACGTCACTTTGACGCCCAAGCACGTCATTCTTTGTCAAACGACACCTGCAAAGATTTTGTTTTTTCTCACCTTCCAACCCTTTTCCCTCTTGTGAAACTATGCAATAGGGTCACCGCCAAACGGGCTATGCATGGGGTAGTAAAATGCAGATTCGTGAGGCTCTCACATTTGATGATGTTCTTCTGGTTCCGGGTGCGTCCGACGTGCTGCCAAACACGGCAGATACGCGCACTCAGGTCACGCGCAAAATTGCGCTGAACATCCCGCTGTTGTCCTCGGCTATGGACACCGTCACCGAAGCCAAGATGGCGATCTGTCTGGCGCAGGCAGGTGGCATTGGCGTGATCCACAAAAACCTAGACACCGAAGAACAGGCGCGCCAAGTGCGCCGGGTCAAACGCTTTGTGTCGGGCATTGTTTACAACCCCATCACGCTGCGCCCGGACCAGACATTGGCGGATGCCAAAGCGCTGCAAGAGCGCTACCGCGTCACCGGTTTCCCGGTTGTTGACGCTGATGGCCGCGTGTTGGGCATCGTGACCAACCGCGACATGCGTTTTGCCTCAGACGACGCCACGCCGGTGGCCAGCATGATGACATCAGACAATCTGGCCATGCTGCAAGAGCCCGCCGATCTGGAAGAAGCCAAATCGCTGATGCAGGCGCGCCGTATCGAAAAGCTTCTGGTGGTCGATGGCGATCAGAAATTGACCGGTCTGCTGACCCTGAAAGACTCCTCACAGGCCGTGCTGAACCCAACCGCCTGCAAGGATGAACTGGGCCGCCTGCGCGTGGCTGCGGCATCCTCGGTCGGCGACAGCGGCTTTGAACGGTCCAAGGCATTGATTGATGCAGGTGTTGATATTCTGGTCATCGACACCGCGCACGGCCACTCCAAAGGGGTGATCGAAGCGGTCAAGCGCGTCAAAGCCTTTGACAGCAACGTTCAGATCATCGCGGGCAACGTTGCAACCGGCGCGGCGACCAAAGCGCTGATCGAAGCAGGCGCGGATGCGGTCAAGGTTGGCATTGGCCCCGGATCAATCTGCACCACGCGTATGGTTGCCGGTGTGGGCGTGCCACAGTTGACGGCAATCATGGATTGCGCCGCTGCGGCGGGGGACGTTCCGGTGATTGCCGACGGTGGTATCAAATTCTCGGGCGATTTTGCCAAGGCCATCGCAGCCGGCGCCTCCTGCGCCATGGTTGGATCGATGATTGCGGGCACAGACGAAAGCCCGGGGGAAGTGATCCTGTACCAGGGCCGTTCGTTCAAATCGTATCGCGGCATGGGCTCCATGGGCGCTATGGCGCGCGGTTCGGCAGACCGGTATTTCCAAAAAGACGCCGCCAGCGACAAACTGGTGCCCGAAGGCATCGAAGGTCAGGTGCCCTATAAAGGTCCCGCCAGCGCGGTATTGCACCAATTGGTTGGCGGCTTGCGCGCTGCAATGGGATACACCGGTTGCGCCACTGTGGATGCCATGCGCAAAGACTGTGAATTTGTGCGCATCACGGGCGCAGGCCTCAAAGAAAGCCACGTCCACGACGTGCAAATCACCCGCGAAGCGCCCAACTACCGTATCGGTTAAACTGCGCGCACCGCTGACAAAACGCCCGTCGCATGTTGCGGCGGGCGCATTATTTTTCGACCCAAGGAGACCAGCAATGGCCGTATATACTATTGGAGCCGGGGCATGACCCCCGCCGCCCGCCTGCAGGCGGCCATTGAAATTCTGGATCGCGTCATCGACGGGGCGGCAGCCGAACAGGCACTGACCTCCTGGGCGCGTGGCAGCCGCTTTGCAGGGTCCAAGGACCGCGCAGCGGTGCGGGATCACGTCTTTAGTGCCCTGCGATGCTGGCGCACCCGCGCCGCCCTTGGCGGCAGCGAAACTGGACGCGGCCTGATCCTTGGCGGTCTGCGCCAGGACGGTCAGGACCCGGCTGACGTCTTCACCGGCGCGGGCTATGGCCCCACCGCATTGGAAGACCACGAATTGGTTGCCCCCATTCCAGACATGGGCGAAGCCGAACAGAACGACATGCCAGATTGGCTCTGGCCCCAGTTCACCGACAGCCTCGGCGACAAAGCCACCGACGCAGCCCAGGCCCTGCGCCACCGCGCGCCAGTGCATCTGCGGGTCAACACCCGTGCCAATTCTGTGGCGCAGGCGCAGGCCGATCTGGCCGAAGAAGGCATCCAGACCGAACGTCTCGACATTGCATCAGCGGCGCTGAACGTCACCGAAGGCACCCGCAAGATCCGCAATTCACTGACCTATGCCGATGGTTTGGTGGAACTACAGGATGCCGCCAGCCAAGCGGTGGTAGACGCGCTGCCGCTCGAAGCCGGCATGCATATCCTTGATTATTGCGCGGGCGGAGGTGGCAAGGCGCTTGCCATGGCGGTGCACAAGGGGTGCACGGTTGCTGCACATGATGTGAACCCCAATCGCATGAAGGATCTGGCCCCGCGCGCCGAGCGTGCAGGCGTTCATATCGCTCAACTCGCCACAGATGATCTTGACGAACACGGCCCGTTTGATCTGGTTTTCTGTGATGCCCCATGCTCCGGTTCTGGCAGCTGGCGCCGCGCGCCCGAAGGCAAATGGAGCCTGACCGAAGAAAAACTGGCGGCTCTGGTGGAGACACAGGCCGAGGTTTTGGAAACGGCTGCGGCCCTCGTGGGGGAGGCCGGCGTTCTGGCCTATGCGACCTGTTCCATGCTTCGGGTGGAGAATGACGACCAAGTTGCTCGTTTTGTTCAGGAAAACCCTGAATGGGAACTGATGTCGTCATCGTCCTGGCTGGTCCAAGACGGGGCAGATGGCTTTTTTGTCGCGCTGCTGACCCGTCGCGTTTGAAACGGTTAACTTTTGATGTGTTTTTTACAAAAATTAACGCATCCTTAACCTAGAGTATCGAGTTATGAAGCATCATTAGAAAAGCTACGGAGCCGGAATGATCGGTCGCCAGAATTCAAGCGTGCCAGACCTGCGCATTTTTTCACCGGAATACTCCCGGCTCATGGCAACAGCCGCCGTCTCGGCCCTGTTGCTGGCAACCCCCGCCCTGATGCCTTTGGCAGATTGGGTGGGGCGCGGTCTCAGCGCGGTCGGACTGACGCTGACTTTGGTGTCTGGCTTTATGGTTGTGCAAACGCGCGCGCGCCAACGCACACGTGCTATGGCCTCCGAGCTTTTAACAAGCTTCATTGAAAATGACGCCACGCCTTGTTTTGTCACCGACGAAGATGGCGTGGTGCACGCGTGCAATCAGGCCGCGGTGCAACGGTTTCAGGGCGCTGACAAAGGCACATTGGGGGCGGCGCTGCGGTCTGTTCTGGCCAATCCAGCAGCGGTTTTGTTTCGCCTCAAAAGCCTTGCACGCTCCGAAGGGTCCGCCCGCGAAGACATCGTGACCCGACGGGGACAGGTCCGGCTTGCGGTGCATCAAATGGCGTCTGGTAGTCTGCTATGGCGCATCGAAGACGTTGCGGAGCGCGGCAAGGCCGGACGCAACGCCGAGGCTGTTTCCATTCCAATGCTCACCGTTGGGCGGGGCGGGGCGGTTCTGTTTATGAATGAAGCCGCGCGCAGTTTGATCGGTGAGCGGCTCAAATCCGCGGATCGCCTGTTTAACGATATGCCCGCGGACACCGGACAGGTCCACACGCTCAATACCCGCAACGGGCCGGTGCAGGTTGCTGTTGCACTGCACGAGCGCGGGCAGGGGCGCACGGATCTGTATCTTACGGAACTGGACGAAACCGAATTCTCCGGCGGCCAGACAAGTTTTGAAAAACTGCCTGTGCCCTTTATCAAAGTGGCCCCCAATGGCGAAATTCTCTCGGTCAACCGACTGGCGTTGAACCTGTTAGGGGTCGCGTCCTGCGACAACATTAAATTGGGTCAGCTGATGGAGGGTCTTGGCCGCCCGATGGCCGACTGGCTGGAAGACACCGCCAAGGGCATCGCCCCGCACAAGTCGGAATTCCTGCGGATTTCGCGACGCGACAAAGAGGTGTTTGTGCAGGTCACGCTCACCCGTGTGGTTGAGGACGGAGAGCCGACGCTCATTGCGGTTCTGAACGATGCAACCGAACTGAAAACACTGGAAGCGCAGTTTGTGCAAAGCCAGAAGATGCAGGCGATTGGCCAGCTGGCAGGCGGTGTTGCGCATGATTTCAACAACCTGCTGACCGCCATTTCTGGCCATTGCGATCTGTTATTGCTGCGCCACGATCAGGGTGATCAGGACTATGGAGACCTGATACAGATCCACGAAAATGCCAACCGCGCGGCAGCTTTGGTCAGCCAGCTTCTGGCGTTCTCGCGCAAACAGACGCTGCAACCCGAAGTCTTGGATGTACGTGACACCCTGTCTGATCTGACCCATCTGTTGAACCGTCTCGTGGGTGAAAAAGTCACCCTGACGTTGAGCCATGATCCGGTGATGAAAAACATCCGTGCTGACAAACGGCAACTGGAACAGGTGCTGATGAACCTTGTGGTGAACGCACGTGACGCGATGCCGCAAGGCGGTGAAATCCGGGTGGAAACCGAGGTTGTGCAGCTGCAAAAAGCGCTAAAGCGCAACCGCACCGTGGTGCCCGAAGGGGACTGGGTCACCATCAAAGTGTCCGACGAAGGCGTTGGTATTGATGTGGACCGGCTAGAGAAGGTATTTGAACCCTTCTACACCACCAAACGGACCGGTGAAGGCACTGGGCTTGGGCTTTCGACAGCCTATGGCATCATCAAACAGACGGGCGGCTTTATCTTTGTGGACTCGGTCAAAGGGCAGGGCACACAGTTCACCTTGTACTTCCCGGTGTATCGCGCCCAACCCGAAGTCGACGCGCCAAAAGCTGAAAAACCCACTGACGCGGCGCCAAACCACGGCGATGGCGTTGTTCTGCTGGTCGAAGACGAAGCGCCCGTACGTGCTTTTGCATCACGGGCGCTGCGCATGCGCGGCTATACCGTTCTTGAAGCTGAGTCCGCCGAGGACGCGCTGGAAACGCTAGAGGACCCATCGCTGCATGTTGACGTGTTTGTAACCGATGTGGTCATGCCCGGCATGGACGGGCCCAGCTGGGTCCGTGAGGCACTGAAATCACGCCCGGATACGCGGGTGGTGTTCATGTCCGGTTATGCCGAGGGTGCATTTGACGATCAGGAACCGGATGTTCCAAATTCCACCTTCTTGCCCAAGCCATTCTCGTTGAACCAGTTGACAGAAACCGTGCATCAGCAACTGGAACAGGGCAAGGTCTCAGCCTGACGCGGATCAGTCACGGCCACCTCAAGACACATTTTTCCGGGCGTCGCTTGCACCCCCGCTTCAGCGGGCAGGCAGGCTTTCATACAGCGCAAATTCCTCAGCCCGTTTGCGACGCAGCAGCGCCTCGATCTCAGGATCCAATGTCAGCGTCATCTTGGGGCTGACATTCGCCTGTTTGGTTTCAATCGCAAACCCCAGTCGATCTTGTAGAAATGCGTGATAGGCGGTCAGGTTGTCATAGCGAAACAGATATTTGACCGCGCAGCCGCTTGGTTGTGGCTCCAGAAATTTGGCCTGACTGCCCACATTTGCAAAGGGCGCTGGTTTGCCGCGGCAGTACTCCCGGACAAATTCATCAAACGAATGCCCCTTGGTCGAAGTCGGTTTCCCGTCGACCAACGGCCGCTGACGAAACCGATACCAGCTTCCCAGCCAGCTGATCGGCTCACGTACCACTGCAACCAGCTCGGGTTCTTTGTCGCAAACCTTTGCAAACATGGGGCGAAACCAGCGGTTGTACCGAAACACCGGAGAATGTTTCAGCTCGGGCGGGTTGGCCACAACCATATCCGCACGCCCCTTCAACGCATCATGTAACGCAGTTGTCCCCGTTTTGGGCACCGACAGAAGGACCAGATTTTCCCTTAAAAACACCAGCATTTCATTAAGCGCCCGATAAGAATTGCAAATCATAGGTTGACGTAAACACCTTATTAACACCCGTGCCGCGCAATGAGTACTATAAGTTTCTTCTTGCAATGTTCTTGTTTTAGACCAATAAGGAACAAGAGGTGAACAAAGCAGTGATTGCCGCCGACGTGCGGGTATGACACATAGAAAGGGACAAGGGACTATGGCGGATCTTTTGACCATGAAGAAGAACACAAACGACGACGGCAAACAAAAGGCGCTCGACAGCGCTTTGGCGCAGATTGAGCGTCAGTTTGGTAAGGGCTCGATTATGAAACTGGGCGACGGCAATGCCATCGCTGAGATCGAAGCCTCCTCAACCGGCTCATTGGGTCTGGACATTGCCTTGGGCATTGGTGGCCTGCCCATGGGGCGCATCGTAGAAATCTACGGCCCCGAAAGTTCGGGCAAAACCACGCTGACGTTGCATTGCATTGCAGAACAGCAAAAAAAGGGTGGCGTCTGCGCCTTTGTGGATGCGGAACACGCGCTGGACCCAACCTATGCATCCAAGCTGGGCGTTGATCTGGACGAACTGCTCATTTCGCAGCCCGACACCGGTGAACAGGCGTTGGAAATCACTGATACGCTGGTGCGTTCCGGAGCTGTGAACATGGTCATCGTGGACTCGGTTGCGGCCCTGACGCCCAAATCGGAACTTGAAGGTGACATGGGCGACAGCAGCGTTGGCGTTCAAGCGCGCCTGATGAGCCAGGCAATGCGCAAGCTGACCGGTTCGATTTCGCGCTCCAACTGTATGGTTATCTTCATCAACCAAATTCGGATGAAAATCGGCGTGATGTTCGGCTCCCCAGAAACCACCACCGGTGGCAACGCGCTGAAATTCTATTCCTCGGTACGTCTGGACATTCGCCGCATCGGCGCTGTTAAAGACCGCGACGAAATTGTTGGCAACGCAACCCGTGTGAAAGTGGTGAAAAACAAAGTTTCGCCGCCGTTCAAGCAGGTTGAGTTTGACATTGTTTATGGTGAAGGCATCTCCAAAATGGGTGAGCTGCTGGATCTGGGTGTCACGGCGGGCATTGTCAACAAATCAGGGGCTTGGTTCTCATATGGGGATGAACGCATCGGGCAGGGGCGTGAAAATGCCAAGACCTTCCTAAAGGAACATCCTGAAATCGCCTATGACATCGAAGACAAAATCCGTGCCTCGCATGGGTTGGAGTTTGAAAAACCAGAGATCACTGCCGAGGATGATGACATCCTAGAAGGGTGATCTAGGGAAATTTGGCTTCCAAAGGGGCGCGGTTGAGGCTGCGCCTTTTTATTTGGTACTTCTTTAGCATACCTGCGGCGACTGACAGCTATGAGCCCTTATTTCTGAATACTGCGCTAAGCCCCAATGGCGGCTTTACCGCAGGCAGCAAAAAACTTGACTTGTATGACGGGCAACTGAATGAAGCGTTTCTGTAAGCAAATGGACGAAATGCATGACCATCGACACAAGCTTGATTGACCTCACCGAGAAGCCGCCATCGGTTGAGGACTACCTAAGACTTCGCAGAGAGGGTGGCTTGAGCGCGTTTTCACCTGACGCGGTGGAAATAGGTCTCAAGGGCACGCTTTTCGCAGTGACTCTCTATTGCGAAGGTGAGGCCATCGGCATGGGGCGGATCGTCGGAGACGGTGGGTGTTTTGTCCAGATTGTCGATATTGCTGTCGATCCTCGTTTTCGTGGTCAAGGCCTCGGTAAGCTCATGATGTCATCGCTGATGAATTGGGCGAAGAGAGAGTTGCCAGAAACGGCCTTTCTGAGCCTTCTGGCGGATGTCCCTGCCAACAAGCTGTATGAACAATTCGGCTTCACAGAAACTGCACCGGCATCCCTTGGGATGTCGTGCCGGATCGCTAGGTGCTGAAAGAAATTTCTGCTACCGGCACAACAGAAACCGCGCACGGCCCGGCACCAAATCCGTCTAACGTATTGTTATGATGAGCAATAATCTCGGATTGCGATAAGGCTCCGGAATCCCCGGCGCAGTGACCATCCGAAGCAAGCACGACATCGAATCCGGAGGAAACAGCGCGTCGCACGGTCGTATCAACGCAAAACTGCGTCATGCATCCGCCGACGATGAGACGAGACGCTCCAAGCCGCGAGAGATGTTCCAATAGGTCCGTTTCATGGAACGAGTCGCAGCTCATCTTGTGGACAACAATGTCTTTTGGGGTTGGCGCAAGTTGAGGCACGATTTCCCAGCCTTCGGTGTTTACCGCCAGTCGGTGGTCTGCCGGACCATCGTTTTGAACAAGAATTGTCTGGACGTCTTGCGATGCAGCATTCGCCTTTAGATCGGAAAGCCGCCCAACAACCGCCTCGAAATACGACGTGACCGCGTCGACGCGATTATCGCTTGCTGCACCGTCGAGGATGGCATTTTGAACATCAATAATGAGAAGAACATCTGTCATACCGCATTGTCACGCGCTCACGCATCAACGTCAACAACTACCTCAAAAATCTGGTTTTAAAAGAGCGTTGCAGAAATTCGCGCAACCACAGCGAAAGTTCACTTTGCCCCGCGCCTTACCCGTTCGTGGACGAGAGCGCGGATGGTAGCGATTTCTGAAAGTTTACATTCGCGCATCGAGCGGCGAAGGGGCCTGGAGAGCCCAGAGTGCCGGATACTGCGCGCTGCATAATGTCGGCTTTGCCCGCTGATTACCGAAAGTCACATGTGCCCAAATGATCATTCACAATGCCAACCGCCTGCATCCAGGCATACACAGTTGTTGGCCCGCAAAATCGGAAACCTGCGGATTTTAAGTCTTTAGAAATACGTGTGGAAAGCGGCGTTGACGTCGGAATATCCTCTGTCCGGTGCCAGGAATTTATCAATGGTTTTCCCTCCACATACTTCCAGCACCATTGGGAAAAATCATCGACCTGAAGGTAGGCGCGCGCATTGCCGATGGTGGCGGTGATCTTTCCTCGGTGCCGCACGATACCATCGTTCTGCAGCAAGCGTTCTACGTCCGCATCACCCCACGATGCGATGATCTCTGGATCAAATTGGCTAAACGCTTCACGAAAATTTTCGCGCTTCTTCAGAATCGTGATCCAACTGAGACCCGCCTGAAACCCCTCAAGAATGAGCATTTCCCACATGGCCCGGCTGTCTCTGACAGGTATACCCCACTCAGAATCGTGGTAGTCGACCTCGATTTGTGCCGTGCCGACCCAGTCGCATCGTACGACAGCGTCCTTTGATCCTTCTGACATTACGCGATGTCCGGCAGGGACAGGAACGCGATTGAAACGCTGGTGGGATCGATCAGGTCCATCAGGGCCAGAAAGGACGGGCGTGCGGCCATCAGATCATTGGATGCAACACCCTGTTCACGTGTCTCCCAGTGATAAAGATCAACCCAATATCCGTCTTCATCAATATACAATGTCTGGCTGATGAAACCGGGGAGTGTTTCAAGATCGGGCAAAATACCGTCTACAGCAGAGACCATCTCATCATTTGAGACTTTTGGCTTTGATTTCCATTTAACAAGTTCGACAACGTGTTTGCGCTCCATTATCGCATTCCTTCCTATGTTTATTTGCCCAAGCTCACCGTTTCTTAGCTTTTCTAAACGTCCTTGATTAGGGATAATTTCTGAACCATTGTCCCAAATTATGAACAGTAAATTCTACGCACAGGCTGAAGTTCTCGTTGAAGTCGTCCGGCAGGGCTCCATGACGGCTGCCGCGGCCGTGCTTCGGCTTTCAAAATCAAATGTCAGTCAGAAAATCGCAGAAATTGAAACTGATCTCGACGCAGTGCTCTTGAGGCGCAATACGCGAGCGATTGAGCTGACACCCGCAGGAACAAGAGTATTCGATCTCTGCGTAAAGGCCGTGGATGCGCTGCAACTCGCGAGGGGAGAAGTGGAACACGAACTTCAAAGCGCAGTCCCCCAAGGCGTCGTAAGCCTGTCTGGATCCAACCCATACCTGTCCGAATTCATCATGCCTTTGCTTTCTGGCCTGCGTGAGCACCTTCCGCTGGTTCGCCTCGATCTGGTTGGAGGAGACTACCCTGTGGATCAAAGGGCCGAAGCCATCGATCTGCGTATCCGGATCGGAAACACAGATGCCGACGGCGTAAAAACCTATCCACTTGCACCATTGGAGCGCGTCTTTTGTGGGCACAGAAGTCTTCGACATGGGGCAGGGATACCCGCCGATCCAAGCGATCTGTCCGGCGTACCGCTTATTCTACGCTCACAGGAAAATCCTGAATGGGTGTTCCGCAACAAGAACAAGACAACAAAATACCATGTCACCAATCCCGCAATGTGTGTAAACAGCTATGAATTGTGCGTTTCCGCCGTTCGCTCAGGTCTGGGGAGCGCAGTGCTGGCCAAAGCGGTTGTCCAGCAAGATATGAACGACGGCAGCATCATTGAAATGCTGACAGATTGGAAGGTCGATCCCATCCCGGTGTCATTGGTCATTCCAATATCACGGTTGCGCAGGCCGGAAGTGATGGCCGTAGCGCGGTACATTGTTGGTCAACTCAAAATCAGTTGAGACTTGTGAACGCAACCGTCGGAAATTCTCTCACGAAAGAGCGCTTGGTCCGCAAAGCAACCACTCTCAAATACAGGAGATCCACCGCCAGCACGCATGCTGCCGTGAGCCTGCCACTCTTGCCAGGGGACGACGCCCATCCCTTAATCGGCGAGGAGAGGGGTTGTACTGGAGTGGATATTTCTCGGCATCAGAGGATTATCCGCACCCCCCTGTGGACAGCGCTTCACCGGGGGGGTACACCAGATAAAACGCGAAAATGCCTCTGAAAAAGAGAACCAAGATGCCCAGCTTAAACGATATTCGGTCCACCTTCCTCAACTACTATGCCAAGCAGGGGCACGCGATCGTGGACTCCAGCCCGCTGGTTCCACGCAACGACCCAACCCTGATGTTTACCAACTCAGGCATGGTGCAGTTCAAGAACTGTTTCACCGGTGTCGAAAAACGCGATTATGTGCGCGCGACAACTTCGCAAAAGTGTGTCCGCGCCGGTGGCAAGCACAATGATCTGGACAACGTCGGCTATACCGCGCGTCACCACACGTTTTTTGAGATGCTCGGGAATTTCTCCTTTGGCGATTACTTTAAGGATGAGGCAATTGCTTTTGCCTGGGAGCTGATCACCAAGGAATTCGATATTCCCAAGGATCGCCTGTACACAACTGTCTATCACACCGACGACGAAGCGTTTGAAATCTGGAAGAAAATGGGCGTTCCCGAGGACCGCATCATTCGCATCGCCACCTCCGATAACTTTTGGCAGATGGGCGACACCGGCCCGTGTGGCCCGTGCACCGAGATCTTTTATGACCACGGCGATCACATCTGGGGCGGTGTTCCAGGATCGGCAGAGGAAGACGGCGACCGGTTTATCGAAATCTGGAACCTCGTGTTTATGCAGAACGAAAAGTTCGCGGATGGCTCGATGGTGGATCTCGACATGCAATCGATCGACACCGGCATGGGTCTGGAACGGATTGCCGCGCTGCTACAGGGCACCCACGACAACTATGAAACCGATCTGTTTAAATCACTGATCGAGGCTTCGGCGGAGGCCACCAGTTCTGATCCATACGGGGATCAGAACGTCCATCACCGGGTGATTGCCGACCATCTGCGCTCCTGCTCGTTCTTGATCGCCGAAGGTGTGCTGCCGTCCAATGAGGGCCGCGGTTATGTTTTGCGCCGGATCATGCGACGCGCCATGCGTCAGGCCTCATTGCTGGGGGCTAAGGATCCGGTGATGCACAAACTGGTGCCGTCGCTGGTTCAGCAGATGGGCGCGGCCTATCCAGAGCTGGGTCAGGGTCAGGCGCTGATCGAAGAAACGTTTGAGCAGGAAGAGACACGCTTTCTGAAAACTCTGGATCGAGGTTTGAAACTGCTGGACGATGCGTCCGCTGATCTGGACAAAGGCGACACGCTGCCCGGTGAGACCGCGTTTAAGCTGTACGATACATTTGGTTTCCCGCTTGATCTGACACAAGACGCGTTGCGCGCCAAAGAGATCAACGTGGACATCGACGGCTTTGACGCCGCGATGAAAGAGCAAAAAGAAAAGTCCCGCGCTGGGGGCATCGGCCTTGGCGAAGCGGCAGATGTAAAGGTCTACTTTGACATTCTGGACGCCAACGGGTCGACCGAGTTCCTCGGCTATGAGACTGAGGCCGCAGAAGGTCAGATTGTGGCCATCGTCAAAGACGGCGCGCAGGTCGAAAAGGCCGTTCAAGGGGACACCGTTCAGATCATCCTGAACCAAACGCCGTTTTACGGCGAAAGCGGCGGTCAGGTTGGCGACACCGGCACACTGACCGTTGACGCAGGTGCGGCCAAGATCTCTGACACGAAAAAGGTCGAAGGCCTGTTCCTGCACATCGCTGAAATCACCGAAGGTGAAATTGCAGTGGCCACAGGGGCCGCGATGACAGTCGACTCTGCGCGGCGCGCACAGATCCGCGCCAGCCACTCGGCCACGCACTTGCTGCATGAAGCGTTGCGCAATGCCTTGGGCGAACATGTTGCGCAAAAAGGCTCGCTGAATGGGGCAGATCGTCTGCGATTTGATTTCAGCCACAACAAGGCAATGGCGCCGGACGAACTGTCCAAGGTCAGTGCCGAAGTGAATGATTTCATTCGCCAAAACAGCACCGTGACCACTCGGATTATGACACCGGACGACGCCCGCGCTTTGGGTGCGCAGGCGTTGTTTGGTGAAAAATACGGCGAAGAGGTTCGGGTTGTATCGATGGGCAACGCTCCGACCGGCAAAGGCCAGGACGGCGACACTTACTCAATCGAGCTTTGCGGCGGCACCCATGTCAAACAGACCGGTGACATCGGTACATTTGTCATCCTTGGTGACAGTGCCTCCTCGGCTGGTGTGCGTCGGATCGAAGCGCTGACGGGGGCTGCAGCTTTTGAACATCTGGCCACCGAAGCGGGGCGCATGGCTGACATCGCAGGCGCGCTAAAAGCGCAGCCCGCGGACGTCATGGACCGCCTGAAAGCGCTGATGGACGAACGCAAAGTGCTGCAAAACGAAGTGGCCAACCTTAAGCGCGAAATTGCTATGGGCGGCGGCAGCGAGGGCGGTTCCGAGACCAAGGAAATTGGCGGCAAGACCTTCCTCGGCCAAGCGCTGCAAGGTGTATCCGGTAAAGATCTGCGTGGCTTGATCGATGCGCATAAACAAAATATCGGGTCGGGTGTGATCTTGTTGATCGCCGACGACGGCGGCAAGGTCGCGGTGGCCGCAGGGGTGACCGATGATCTGAAAGACACGATCTCAGCCGTTGATATTTTGAAAGCTGCGGTTCCGGCCGTCGGCGGGAAAGGCGGCGGCGGTCGCCCAGATATGGCGCAAGGCGGCGGCAAGGACTTCTCTGGCGCGGCAGACGCTATTGCGGCGGCTGAAAAATTGTTGGAAGGTTAAGCGAAGCAACGATACGGAGACCGCAGAATGAGCGCACTTTGGATCTCACATGTTACTGTCACGGACCCGGACTCGTACGGGAAATATGCCAAACTGGCCGGGCCTGTGATCGCGGAACATGGCGGTACATTTCTGGCGCGTGGTGGCCGCTGTGTACAACTTGAGGGCAAGGAACGGCCACGTAATGTTGTGGCAAGGTTCCCCAGCGTTGAGGCCGCGGTAGAGTGCTACAACAGCGTCGGCTATCAGGCGGCGTTGCTCCATGCGCGTGACGCATCCGAACGAGAACTTGTCGTGGTCGAGATCACAGACTGATCCGGCGACTTCGGCGGGCCAAAAAGATAGAGCCGCGCAACCGCGCGGCTCTTTTTTTCGTGTGCATCAGCAGCGCCAATCCACGCTCAGCATTTACGAAACGAAACGCCATACCTGAAGATTTGTTACGAGGCAAACTGGGTATTCTGTGATGCATGTGCCACCAGCAGACCCAACGACCCGTAAGTGTGCCCAACTTATAGACCACACGTGCAGATCAATGATTCTGCGCGATTTTCCATAAGATCCGGAGCGTGAGTGGCGTCCGCGATGTCGCGAACAACTCTTGTCTTGTAGTAGGTTGCGCCGCCGCAGCGGCGGCACAACACATTACAAAGCAGGCGTCTTAGTGACGGCCGCAGGTCACGTAGAATGTCGCGTTAACTTCGTTGATCGCGGTTGGGCGACCAGTGTCGTTGGTGATTTCAACGGCCCAGCTTTTGGTGGTCTTGGGGTAGCTGCCGGTGATTTCCAGGCCGCTTGCCAGCAGTTCGTCGCCGGACTGGATGCCGCCGTTAACCGCGTAAGCATGCGAGCACTGAGTCACAACTTCGTAACTGTCGCCAGCGCCGATTACGGGCAGTGTCAGAGTTTGGCTTTCAATACCATGTGCGTGGCCAACGGTAGCAGCGGCACAAAAAGTAGCAGCGAGAACAGCGCGCGAAGCCTTAAGAAAGTTCATCGTATTATTCCTATCGAATTTATGTGATCACATATGTTCACAAGTGTTTCAGAAATTTGAATACTTGCGTGGATTTTTTGTGATATTTCAACTGGCTTGTCTAGAATTTATTAACCCCTGAACAGCATCAAAACCCCTTAGCGTGTATTTTCGCCACACCACTCGTCTTAGTTAAGTTTTTCGAAATCTACATGCAAAACAGGGTGTTTTCCCGTGCCGCTCGGCCACAAAAAAACAGCCGGGATGTTGAAAACCCCGGCTGCTCAATCGATCTAAAGCCGCGCCCAATTTAGGGACACCGCAATTGTGGTCCGTGCATATTAGCCGTTAGCTTTGGCCATCCGCTTGCGCTCATGTGGGTCAAGGTAGCGCTTGCGCAGACGGACTGCGTTGGGCGTCACTTCGACCAGCTCATCGTCATCAATATACGCAATTGCTTCTTCGAGGCTGAGCGTGATTGGCGTGGTCAGGCGCACCGCATCGTCAGTGCCCGACGCACGTACGTTGGTGAGTTTTTTACCCTTGAGCGGGTTCACTTCCAGATCGTTTTCACGGCTGTGTTCACCAATGATCATACCGGTGTAAACATCAGCCTGTGCGCCAATCATCATTTTGCCGCGCTCTTCGAGGTTCCAAAGAGCAAAGGCGACCGAGGTGCCGTTCTCCATCGAAACCAGAACACCCGCACGACGGCCGGGGATTTTACCTTTGTGCGGGGTACGGCCGTGATACACACGGTTCAGAACACCCGTACCACGCGTATCGGTCAGGAACTCACCATGATAGCCAATCAGACCACGCGAGGGCACATGTGCAATAATGCGGGTTTTGCCTGCACCAGCGGGGCGCATTTCAACCAGTTCACCTTTGCGGTGGCCGGTCAGCTTTTCGATAACAACACCTGAGTATTCATCATCGACGTCGATTGTGGCCTCTTCAACCGGCTCCATGCGCACACCGTCTTCTTCGGTGAACAGAACCTGTGGACGCGAGATCGACAGTTCAAAGCCTTCGCGACGCATGTTTTCGATCAAGACACCCATCTGAAGTTCGCCACGACCGGCCACTTCAAAGGCTTCACCACCGGGGGTGTCGCTGATTTTGATCGCAACGTTTTGCTCGGCTTCTTTCATCAGACGGTCACGGATGACGCGCGACTGAACTTTCTTGCCGTCACGACCCGCCAGAGGGCTGTCGTTGATGCCAAAGGTCACGGTGATGGTCGGCGGATCGATGGGCTGTGCGGGCAGGGCGGTGTCAACCGATGGGTCAACCAACGAGTCCGCAACAGTCGCTTTGGTCATGCCAGCGATCGAAACGATGTCACCGGCTTCGGCCACGTCGATTGCGGTCTGTTGCAGACCACGGAACGCCAACACTTTGGTGCAACGGAAGCTTTCGATCAGCTCGCCATCGCGCGACAGCGCCTTGAGGCTGTCGCCCGCTTTCAGCGTACCGCTTTCTACGCGACCGGTCAGAATGCGGCCCATGAACGGATCAGCGCCCAGCGTGGTTGCCAGCATGGTGAAGGCTTCCTCGCGCTTTGCGATCTGCGCAGGCGCGGGCACGTGCTCAACGATCAGATCAAACATCGCGTTCAGGTCTTTGCGTGGGCCGTCCAGCTCCATGTCAGCCCAGCCCGAACGACCAGAGGCGTACATGGTCGGGAAGTCCAGCTGTTCGTCGGTCGCGTCAAGGCTGGCGAACAGGTCAAAACACTGATCCAGCGCGCGGTCAGGTTCGCCGTCTGGCTTGTCGACTTTGTTTACAACAACGATCGGACGCAGGCCCAGAGCCAAGGCCTTGGAGGTCACAAATTTGGTCTGAGGCATCGGGCCTTCGGCGGCGTCAACCAGCAGAACAACACCATCGACCATCGACAGGATGCGTTCAACTTCGCCACCAAAGTCGGCGTGACCGGGGGTGTCAACGATGTTGATACGGGTGCCGTTCCATTCAACCGAAGTCGCCTTGGCAAGAATGGTGATGCCGCGTTCACGCTCCAGGTCGTTGCTGTCCATGGCGCGCTCAGCGACGGCCTGGTTTTCACGGAACACACCGGATTGTTTCAGAAGCTCGTCGACCAGGGTTGTTTTACCGTGGTCAACGTGGGCGATGATCGCAATATTGCGCAGGTCCATAACGTCAGCCTTTTAAAGGAAGTTGCGCCGCGCATAGCGTGAACGACACCAGAAGGCCAGCAAAAAGCTGTTCTGACGCAGACATTGCGCCCCAATCACGCAGGCTCAGTCGATCTCCAGTTAATAACAGACAGACCACGAACACCAAATGACACCGCAAATGCCACCAGGAACGCGCGGCAAGTTATTGAATTTTATTATTTTCCTGAAACCAAGGCAGCACCCGCGCGCGCACATACTGCCAGACCTCTGGCGCGCCACGCGTCACTTTTTCTCCGACACGTGTCTCAAGCTGCGGCAAGGTCACATGATAATCCACCCAGCTTCCGCCGCCATTTTTCAAATTCAACAGCACCGGCTGCACCCGATCAATTGCCTTGGCAAAGACCGCATCTGCGCTTTGTGCCGCTTCAAATTCCTGCCAGATCTCCAACAGTGCGGCGCCCTGATCATCAGGCAGCAGACCAAAAATACGCCGCGCCGCCGCCAATTCGCTTGCCTCAAGCGCGGCCAGTTCAGCGGTAGAGATGCTGCCGTGAATGGGCGTATCCCCCGCGTCAATTTCAACAAGGTCATGCAGCAGCAACATCGTGATAACGCGTTCGACTTCAATGGGTTGCGATGCATACTGAGACAACACCCACGCAAAGGTCAGGATATGCCATGAATGTTCAGCTGAGTTTTCATGCCGCGCCCCAGTCCCAATTTTTGACGCGCGCAGAATGCTTTTCAATTTGTCCGCTTCGTTAAGAAATCGGATGCGCGCCGCAAAGGCATCGCTTGCAGCTGCGGGCTGGCCTTCTACCAGCGCCATCGCCAACTGATAGGCCTCTGGAAAATCAGTCCGTAGACGTTTGGAGCGGCCACTGATCAACGCGTCGCGGCAAATTTGAACATGTTCGTCGCTTGGGTTGTCCGCATAGACAACCTGCATCAGCGGCTGGGTGAAATCTAACGCCTTGGCAAAGACCGCATCGGCTGTTTTGGCCTCTTCAAACTCACTCCATAACGCCTTGAAATCACGCGCTTTTTCTGAGGGGAGTTGGCCAAAAATCCGCGTCGCGGCCTTTTGCTCGGCTGCGGCAACCGCCGCCCAGTTTACGTCCAAATGAATAGGGTAATCCCCTACGTCGATTTCGACAATATCGTGCAACAATAGCATTTGGATAATGCGAATTACATTGACGGGTTGGGGCGCGTGGTCTGCCAAAATAAGAGCGTAGAGCGCAAGATGCCAGGAATGCTCAGCCGAGTTTTCCCGACGAGACCCGTCCAGCAAGCAATTGTTGCGCTGGACGCGTCTTAGATTTTCGATGTCTTCAAGAAATGCGAACTGACCTTCAATATCGGATGTCACTGATGTTCCTTTGCGGATGCGCGCTATTGTTCCGCCTGAAGTACGGAAATTTTGTGTTCCAAAAATTGGTGCGCCTTGCGTGCGGCAAGGTGCACCCGGATTTCGGTCAAAAAAGCTTCTTCTAAGGTCTGTGAGGAGGCGGCAAGCACCTGCGCCACCTCCATAAACAGACGATCCTCGCCCGTTGCGTCCTGGATTTTTAATGTATCCGTGGCCAATTTCTGGGCGAGTGTCTCAACCGAACTCATCAGCGAGAATTTTCCGTGAGGCGACGCTTCACATAGTCCGAAACCGTATCCACCATGGTGTCCATATGCTGGTCCTGGAAGAAATGGTCCGCGCCGTCGACCTCGTTGTGGGTGACGGTGATGCCTTTTTGTTCGTGCAGCTTGTTCACCAGCCCGACGGTATCCGCCGGAGGCGCCACGCGGTCGGCAGTACCGTTGATGATCAAACCTGACGACGGGCAGGGCGCCAAGAACGAAAAGTCATACATGTTGGCCGGGGGCGCAACGGAGATAAAGCCGGTTATCTCAGGACGACGCATCAACAACTGCATCCCGATCCACGCCCCAAAGGAGAAGCCCGCGACCCAGCAGTGTTTTGAGTTGTTGTTCATCGACTGGAGATAATCCAGCGCCGATGCCGCGTCGGACAGCTCACCTACACCTTGATCATATTCGCCTTGGCTTCGACCGACGCCACGGAAGTTAAACCGCAACACGGTAAAGCCCATGTTGTAAAAGGCATAGTGGAGATTATAGACAACCTTGTTGTTCATCGTCCCGCCAAATTGCGGATGCGGATGCAACACAATGGCGATGGGGGCGTCTTTTTCTTTTTGCGGGTGATAGCGGCCTTCAAGGCGACCTTCTGGTCCAGGAAAAATGACCTCGGGCATGGGCGGTTTGAATCCTACTCTCGTTTTGCCAGCTGACGATAGAAATTCTTGACGAATTCGCTCGGTCAGCTTAGAACTGTTCTAAATTTGTGAAGCGAGCGCACCCGAAACACCGTCAAGATGAGATACGCACAGTTGTGTGCAAGGTCAATTTTTTTCGGTCTTTTCAAACATAGCGGTGGAATGAAAGGCAGCACGACATGAAGCTTTCAACCAAGGGGAGATACGCAATGGTTGCACTGACCGATATCGCCCTACAGCCGACGGATACGCTTGTTGCTTTGGGCGAAATTTCAAAACGCCAAGATATTTCATTGCCGTACCTTGAACAGTTGTTTGTGAAACTGCGCCGCGCCGAGCTTGTGTCGTCGGTGCGTGGGCCCGGTGGCGGCTATCGTCTGGCGCGGCCTCCTGCGGAAATTCGGGTCGTTGATATTTTGTCGGCCGTTGATGAAACACTGGATGCCATGCACAAAGGGGCGGGGGCCTCGGGCGGAATATCTGGCAGCCGGGCGCAGTCATTGACCAACCGTCTGTGGGAAGGGCTGAGCGCCCATGTCTATGTGTTTTTGCACCAAACCCGCTTGTCGGATGTGATCCAGAACGAGCTTGCACCCTGTCCGGCCGTGCCAAACCTGTTCAACGTTGTAGATGAATAAAGACACGTAAGGCACTGAAATTATGAAACGTGTTTATCTGGATCACAACGCAACAACGCCATTGCGCCCCCAAGTGCGCACAGCCATGATTGCGGCAATGGATGCGGTGGGCAATCCGTCTTCGGTTCATGCCGAAGGGCGCGCTGCCAAATCCATTGTAGAAAAGGCCCGCCAGAAAATCGCCACGGCGTTTGGCGCTGACGGGGCTGATTTGGTGTTCACGTCCGGCTCCACCGAGGGGGCCGCGTTGGCGATGTCTGCCATGGGCCCGTTGCATGCATCGGCGATTGAACATGATGCGATCCGCGCATGGGCTGTTGAGGATTTGCACACCGCTGCCTCCGGCGCAGTAATGATTACCGAAGCCGCGCGCAGCACCGTGCAGCTGGCCAATTCAGAAACCGGCATTGTGCAGACATTGCCGGACGGGCTGGCGCTGACGGATGCCACGCAGGCGTTTGGCAAACTGCCGGTGGCCTTCAACTGGATGGGCGCCACGGCGGCGCTGATTTCGGCACACAAACTGGGCGGCCCCAAGGGGATCGGTGCCGTTGTGATGAAACGTGGCACCGATATCCCTCCCCAGATCAAGGGCGGGGGCCAGGAGATGGGGCGCCGCTCTGGAACTGAAAATGTCATTGGAATCGCGGGCTTTGGGGCCGCAGCTGAAGCAGCGGCACAGGATCTGGCCAATGGGGTTTGGGAGAAAACTGAACAATTTAGAAATATTCTAGAAATGGCACTTGTAGAAGGTGCATCTGAGAGTATTTTTATCGGCAAAGACGCGCGCCGCTTGCCAAACACCCTGTGTTTCGCGACACCGGGCTGGAAGGGCGAAACCCAAGTCATGCAGATGGATCTGGCAGGGTTTGCCATCAGTGCCGGCAGCGCCTGCTCAAGCGGTAAGGTGCGCGCCAGCGCCGTCCTTACGGCGATGGGATATAGTGAAGACGTAGCGCAATGCGCGATCCGGGTCTCGTTGGGGCCTGATACGACCGAAGATGATGTAATGCGGTTTGCGGAAACGTGGCTGCAAAAAGAAAAGAAACACCGCGCCCGTATGGCGTGACGATGTTAGGAGACGACCATGGCCGCTTTGGACCAGACCCAAGTCAAGGATGGTGTTGATCAGGAGACCGTGGATGCGGTGGCTGCGATCAGCACATATAAATATGGCTGGGACACCGATATCGAAATGGAATACGCGCCCAAAGGCGTGAACCCTGATATTGTCCGCTTGATTTCCTCCAAAAACGAAGAGCCCGAGTGGATGACCGAATGGCGTCTGCAAGCGTTCCAACGTTGGGAAAAGATGGATGAGCCAGATTGGGCAATGGTCAGCTATCCTGAAATCGATTTTCAGGACCAGTATTATTATGCCCGTCCCAAATCGATGGAAGAAAAGCCAAAGTCGATCGAAGACGTCGACCCCAAGCTGCTCGCCACTTACGAAAAGCTTGGCATCCCGTTGAAAGAGCAGATGATTTTGGCAGGCGTCGAAGGCGCGGAAGACATGCCAGCCGAAGGCCGCAAGGTTGCGGTTGACGCTGTGTTTGATTCCGTTTCCGTCGGCACCACGTTTCAGGCCGAGCTGAAAAAAGCAGGCGTGATCTTCTGCTCGATCTCGGAAGCGATCCGTGAGCATCCCGAGCTGGTCAAAAAATATCTCGGCACCGTGGTTCCGGTCACAGACAACTATTACGCCACGCTGAACTCAGCTGTGTTTTCGGATGGTTCGTTTGTTTACATCCCGCCAAACACCCGTTGCCCAATGGAGCTGTCGACCTATTTCCGCATCAATGCAGAAAACACAGGGCAGTTTGAGCGCACGCTGATCATCGCCGACAAAGGTTCGTATGTGTCTTATCTCGAAGGCTGTACTGCACCACAGCGCGACACCGCGCAGCTGCACGCTGCTGTGGTTGAGATCATCATCGAAGAAGACGCCGAAGTGAAATATTCTACCGTTCAGAACTGGTTCCCTGGTGATGAAGAGGGCAAGGGCGGAATTTACAACTTTGTGACCAAACGTGCCGATTGCCGCGGTGATCGCTCCAAAATCATGTGGACGCAGGTTGAAACCGGTTCTGCCGTGACCTGGAAATACCCCTCGTGCATCCTGCGCGGTGAGGAAAGCCAGGGTGAGTTTTATTCCATCGCGATCACCAACAACTACCAGCAAGCCGACACCGGCACCAAAATGATCCACCTTGGGAAAAACACCAAGTCGCGGATCGTGTCCAAGGGCATCTCGGCCGGTAAGGCCCAGAACACCTACCGTGGTCTGGTTTCGATGCACCCCAAGGCCAAGGAAAGCCGCAACTACACCCAGTGCGACAGCTTGCTGATCGGGTCAGAATGTGGTGCGCATACGGTGCCTTACATCGAGGTGAAGAACAATTCTTCCCGCGTTGAGCACGAAGCGACCACCTCCAAGGTGGATGATGATCAGCTCTTCTACTGCCGCCAGCGCGGCATGGACGAAGAAGAGGCTGTGGCGCTGGTGGTCAACGGCTTCTGCAAAGAAGTGCTGCAAGCCCTGCCGATGGAGTTCGCCATGGAAGCACAGCAGCTGGTTGCGATCAGCCTTGAAGGTTCGGTGGGGTAACCATGTCATTGGCCGCCAAGATGAACAACAAAAGCATTTCAAAAGAACGGGTTGCCGTTTTTGAAAAATGCTTTGCCATGTGTGCATCTTGGCGGAACCCAACTGCGACTGAACGCCAATACTTTCGCGAGATCGAGCATGAGATCAACCGAGAGCTTTTGGCTTTGGCCAAGCAAGACGGCAAAGTTTGGTATGTCTACAGCGCACTTCACTTTGGGTTTCCAGATCCGGCGGAATTTTTGTTTTTGTCGCGCTCTATGGGTGGTTCACCGATGACTGAGAAGCCGATTTCCATCAAGCTCTTCTCAGTAGGCATTGATGGTGCAGGATACTTTGAAGAATGGCCGGAGTGTTGGGGGCAAGACCCAACACCAACATTTACCCAAGCCGGGAGCAAATGACGCAATGATCATCACAACCACAAACTCTGTCGAAGGTCACCAGATCGCCGAATACAAAGGCATCGTGGTCGGTGAAGCCATCATGGGCGCCAATGTGGTGCGGGATTTCTTTGCCTCGGTCACGGACATCGTCGGCGGCCGCTCTGGCGCTTATGAAAGCAAGCTGCAGGACGCGCGCGAAACGGCCTTGGCCGAGCTGGAACAGCGCGCCTATGCGGTCGGTGCCACCGCGGTGGTGGGCGTAGATCTCGATTACGAAGTCATCGCAGACTCCATGTTGATGGTCTCGGCCAGCGGCACTGCCGTGGTTCTGGGGTGACGTCGAAATGTTGATGCCTCCGCTATTCCAATCCATGACCGCTCGCATCGAATGTGGGCAGTTCATGATTGCGCGCATACCGCGCGAAGCGGTACAGGTGTTCGTGTATTTATGCACGGACACTATTGATGACCAATTCGCCTCAGGACGATTTTCAGGCCCGGCTCAACCGCATCAACACCGCACATCAAGACGCAGCCGAAGAGCGGCAACAGCACAGACAGGACAAGGCCGGGCTGCTAGGTCACGACAGCCGCGCACGCTATGTATTGGCACTGCTAGGCGCATTGGTGTCCGGCGTGCTGGTGCTGTTTATCGTCCGTTACGTGCGGATGCAGTTGATTGGCGATCTGAACACATCGAGCGTCTCGTCAATACTGACCGATCTCGCGATTTCATTGGCCGTCAGCTGGGCCATTCGGAATGCGCTGCAATTGAAAGACCCGGAATACAACGCAGCACAAAGCATCGGCGTGACCTTAATGGCGTTTGGCATGCACAATCTGGCATTTTGGGCACCAGGCCCGATGGCCGCGCTCCTCTCGCCAACTTGGGTTTATCACCAACAACAAAACGGCGTTCCAAACTCGTTGTTAGTTGCCGGGCAATACATTCCTCTGACGTGGGGAGCGCCCGCCCATGACCCTGCCGAACCCGAGCTTCCCGCAGTTGTCTACCGAAACTAACGCAGATCCGATCACCCTATATTGGCAACCCACTGAAAACCATTTCAGCGGTGACCTGTCGCGACTTGTCACCGGATACGCCGCCGACCGTGTGGTGCAGCACGACGGGCCGGCCTATGCGTCGCTGTATGCTGCTGGGTCAATCCTACAGGTCGCGGCGCGCATTTTCATGCGTCCGCATGCCAATGGCGCCCGCCCAATCATCTGGGGCAGTGGTCTACTGCATCCCGTTGATGCCAGTTTTGTGCGCAATGTCGACATAGCGCTTGTCCGCGGGCCTGTGACCGCCGCACTTTTGGGGGTGTCCAGCCGTCAATTTGGCGATCCGGGCCTGCTGATTGCGGAAGCCTTGGGATTTAACGCAACGCAACAAGACCAAATCGGGCTTGTTCCTGACGGGGATCACTGTGACAGCCCCGAACTTGTTGCGCTGGCGGCGCGTGACCCTCGGCTTATTCTGATCGACGTACGCCAATCCGCCGAAACGGTATGCGCACAGGTTGCGTCATGTGCCCATATCTACACCTCCGCTCTGAATGGGTTGATCGCAGCTGACGCCTATGGCGTGTCCTCAACCTGGATGGATCCGGGCGATGTGCCATTGTTGCCCTATTACGATTACGCCGCCGCGATTGAGCGCCCATTGTCCGTGCCCCTGCCGTGGGCGGATCTTGGCGATCATTTGCGGCGATTGTCGCCCGCAGGACGGTTGCCCTATGCGGATGCCATAGCAGCGGCCCAAGCTGCCCTGCACACCACATTCCCTGCGCCTTTGCGCGCATCAACAGATGCTGTTGCGGTCGAAATCGACGCAACCCAAACTGACACTCCACGAGGTTAAAAATGCTCGAAATCAAAAACTTGCACGTCAAACTTGAAGAAGAGGAAAAGCAGATCCTCAAAGGCGTCGACCTGACCGTCGAAGCGGGTAAAGTGCACGCGATCATGGGGCCAAACGGCGCCGGTAAGTCGACCCTGTCTTACGTCCTGTCGGGCCGCGATGGCTATGAAGTCACCGACGGCGAAGCGGTGCTGGACGGCACCGATCTCTTGGACGCTGAGCCAGAAGAGCGCGCGGCCGCGGGCCTGTTCCTGGCGTTCCAATACCCCGTTGAAATCCCCGGTGTGGGCAACATGACATTCCTGCGCACCGCGATGAACGCACAGCGCAAGGCGCGCGGTGAAGAAGAGCTGTCAGCTGGTGACTTCCTGAAACTGGTCCGTGAAAAAGCGAAGTCGCTGAAGATCGACGCTGACATGCTGAAGCGCCCGGTCAACGTGGGCTTCTCGGGTGGTGAGAAAAAGCGCAATGAGATCCTGCAGATGGCGATGCTGGAACCAAAGATGTGCATCCTTGATGAAACGGATTCCGGTCTGGACGTCGATGCGATGAAACTGGTGGCCGAAGGCGTCAACGCGCTGCGCGACGAAGGTCGTGGTTTCTTGGTTATCACACACTATCAGCGCCTTCTGGACCACATCAAACCCGATGTGGTGCACATCATGGCAGATGGTCGCATCGTCAAAACCGGTGGCCCCGAGCTGGCGCTGGAAGTCGAAAACAACGGCTACGCCGATATTCTGGCAGAGGTGAACGCGTAATGGCATTGCCCGAACAGAAACAAACCGCAACCGAGGCGCGCCTGAGCGCGCTGTCGCTGCCCGAAGGGGGCTGCCTGATGGCGGCTCGTCGGGCGGCGCTGTCGCGGGTCCAGACCATGGGCCTGCCAACCCGCCGGGACGAATATTGGAAATACACCCGTCCCGACACTCTGGTCGATGCCGCAGTTCCGACGGCTGAGGTCTTCGTGTCCGACGAAGCGCCAATGTTCGACGAATTTGATCGGCTGAAGATCGTGTTTGTCGATGGTGTGTTTGATGCGGATGCCTCTGACGACCTGACGCTGGAAGGCGTTTCGGTTGAGCGCCTTGTTGAACTTGCAGCCAAGGATATTCATTGGGCAACAGACCTGTACGGTGTGCTCGAAGCACGCGGCCAGACCCCCGTGGAACGCCCATTGGCAGCACTGAACTCTGCCTTTGCCACGGATGGCGTCGCCATCCATGTCACGGGCAAACCCTCAAAGCCAATTAGCTTTATTTACAAGCACTTGGATGCCAACTCTGATGCGATCCTGCACCACGTTGTACGGGTTGATGCTGGCGCCGAAGCGACCATTCTGGAAAACGGCCCCGCCGCGGCACGCTTCAACCACGTGATGGAAATCGACATCGCTGACACCGGAACGCTGCATCATGTGCGCGCCCAAGGTCGCGATCACGAACGTCGCGCGGCGACCCATGTGTTTGCACGTTTGGGCACCGAGTCCGTCTATAAATCCTTCACACTGACGGTAAACGGCGTCTTGACCCGCAACGATCAAGTGATCGAGATCACTGGCGACGATGCGGTGGCCCATGTCGCCGGTGCCTGTGTTGGCGATGGTGATTTCCACCACGACGACACTGTGTTCATCACCCATGATGCCCTGAACGGTGAAAGCCGTCAGGTGTTCAAAAAGGTGCTGCGCAATGGTGCGACGGGCGTATTCCAAGGCAAGATCTTGGTGAAGGAAGGCGCGCAAAAGACTGATGGATATCAAATTTCTCAGTCTTTGCTGCTGGACGATGACAGCCAGTTCCTTGCGAAGCCCGAGCTGGAAATCTACGCTGACGATGTCGCCTGTTCACACGGCTCCACGTCAGGTGCGATCGACGAAGAAGCGCTGTTCTATCTCCGCTCGCGTGGCGTGCCTGTGGGCGAAGCCACCGATTTGCTGACACTGTCGTTCCTTGCGGAAGCGGTCGAAGAGATCGAAGACGACGCTATTGCGGACGCCATTGTAAACCGGCTGGAAGGCTGGATGGCCCGTCGTCGCTGATGCCGGTCACCACCGATATACTTGCGACCTATAAGGCGCCGCGCCAGGTAATGGCGCGGCTTCTGACGATGGGCGCACACGAAAGCCGTCTTCTGGCCTTTGCCATGGGCGGATGTGGTTTGATGTTTATCGCACGCTTGCCGTCTCTGGCGCGTGAGGCGCATCTTAACGGCACTGACCTGAACGCTGACATGGGCGGTGCGCTCATGGGGTTGGTGTTTATGTTGCCCTTGCTACTGTATGCGCTGGCCTTGGGCTTGCACGCGATTGCACGTCTGCTCAAAGGGCAGGGACCAAGCCATCAGGCGCGACTGGCACTGTTCTGGTCGGTACTGGCAGCGAGCCCCTTGATGTTGCTCAATGGTTTGGTTGCCGGTTTTATTGGTCCAGGCGTGGAGCTTAGCTTTGTTGGCGGCTTGTGGTGTGCAGCAGTTTTGTGGTTTCTGTTTGCCTGCATGCGTCAGGCATATTGGACACGCTCATGATTGATCTTCGTCGCCTCACCACGCTAACGCTGACCGAACCAGCGGAAGCCTGCCGCAGCCTGTTGGGGCTGCAACTGTCTGCGCAAACCATCTGGACCGGTTTTGTACTGGTCCAAGTGCTTTATACTATCGTTTTTCTGTTACAGGCGATGGTGTTACCAACCGTGGATCCGCTGTTTGGCGCGGTTCCCCCGTTTACGATGTTGTTAAGCTCAGTCGCGCTGCAACTGAGCTTTGCTGGCAGCACAACCCTGTGTGGCCGCTGGATGCACGGGCAGGGCACGTTCCTACAGGTGCTGGTCTGCATGTCCTGGCTGCAATTCCTGCAAGTTGCGGCCCACGGTGCACTGACTGTACTCAGCTTTGCAATTGCAGGTATCGCAGACCTGCTGAGCATCGTCGTTGCGCTGTTTGCTTTTTATCTCTCGCTGCATTTCGTGAACGAAGTGCATAAACTTGGCTCACTATGGCGCGCATTTGGCGTGACAATGCTGGCAGGCCTTCTGGTGTTCTCACTGGTGATACTGCTGGTCTCGCGCCTGACCTAGGACAGACTCCATGACAAACTCCGTGTATGATGTCGAAAAAATCCGGGCTGATTTCCCGATCCTGTCCCGCAAGGTGAATGGGAAGCCGCTCACCTATCTGGACAATGGGGCATCGGCTCAGAAACCGCAGGCAGTGATTGATGCGGTTACGCGCGGTTACGCCGAGGAATATGCAAATGTTCACAGGGGCTTACACTTCCTTTCGAACCTCGCAACTGAAAAGTACGAAGCGGTGCGTGGCACCATCGCACGGTTTTTGAACGCTGCTTCCGAAGACCATATCGTGCTCAACTCGGGCACCACCGAAGGCATCAATCTGATTGCCTACAGCTGGGCAATGCCGCGGCTGGAAGCCGGGGATGAAATTATCCTGTCGGTGATGGAACATCACGCCAATATCGTGCCGTGGCACTTCCTGCGCGAACGCCAAGGCGTGGTGATCAAATGGGTGGATGTCGCGGCGGATGGCAGCCTTGACCCGCAGGCTGTTCTGGATGCGATCACGCCGCGCACCAAGCTGATCGCCGTCACACAATGCTCTAACGTGTTGGGCACGATTGTGGATGTAAAATCCATCGCCGCTGGCGCGCGTGCACGCGGTGTCCCAACCTTGGTTGATGGCTCACAAGGGTCGGTCCACATGCCGGTGGATGTTCAGGATTTGGGCTGTGATTTCTATGCGATCACCGGTCACAAATTGTATGGTCCGTCGGGATCGGGGGCGATCTACATTCACCCCGATCGCCTGGCCGAAATGCGCCCGTTCATTGGCGGCGGTGACATGATCAAAGAAGTCTCCAAAGACGCGGTGATCTACAACGACGCGCCGATGAAATTTGAAGCCGGAACCCCCGGTATTGTGCAAACCATCGGTTTTGGCGTGGCGCTAGACTACATGATGGAGCTGGGCATGGAGAACATCGCCGCGCACGAAGCCGCGCTGCGGGAATATGCCCAAAGCAAACTGTCCGGTCTGAACTGGCTGAATGTGCAGGGGCACGCTCCTGGCAAGGCGGCTATTTTCAGCTTTACCCTGGACGGAGCGGCACATGCCCATGACATTTCAACCATCCTCGACAAAAAGGGCGTCGCCGTGCGCGCCGGCCACCATTGTGCGGGTCCGTTGATGGAACATCTGGGTGTCAGCGCCACCTGCCGTGCCTCGTTTGGGTTGTATAATACCAAGGCTGAGGTGGATATATTGGTGGATGCACTGGAGTTGGCGCACGATCTGTTCGCCTAACGCACACCGCAGCTGTGTCACGACACATGAAGGGCTTGTTCACCGCAAGCCCTTTTTTCTGTCTGGGTGACCGTGAGAGATCTGGCAAAAGATCGCGCTATATTCATCGAGGACTAGGGTTACCACCCGCCAACGACAACAGCCGATTGAACCGACGATCCCTGCGTGAATCGCCCAGAGAAAATTTACACAGATAGGAAAATGGCGCACCCATCAGGATTCGAACCTGAGGCCTCTGCCTTCGGAGGGCAGCGCTCTATCCAGCTGAGCTATGGGTGCCTGTGTGCGACGTATAGCGAGGCACGAAAGGCCATGCAATGGCAAAATTAATTCCTAGGAAATTGAGCGCAAGCCCGTAATCTCTTTCGATATTTTTCTGCTAGAACACAGCTTTGGAAAAAGAAAACCCCGCTGAATGAGCGGGGTTGGTCTATCACAGAAGTGTTTGATTTAGCCGCGCCATGAGCGGACAACACCGCAATCCATATGCACGAAATTGGATCCATAATATTTCCCAACACCGCCAGCCCGGCAGGACATGGCAGCATTGGCCATCTGTGACACCGACCGCGAAGAAAGACGCAAGTCAGCGGCTTGCCCTTTCATGTGCAGCGATTTTTTCGCAACTCCGCGTGAGCGGCTGCGCAGCATCGCGTTGGTCTGGGGGCTACGATATCCGGACAGAAGCAAATAGGGCTCATCCACATCCATCAGATGGTGAGACGCGGCCATAATATCGATGGTGCGCAGATCAATCGATTTGACCTGATCAGACCGCCAATCGCGCATAAAATGGTTCACTTCTTTGACGGCGTCTTTGATATATTGGCCATCAATCCAATAGATCATATCAAGCCGCTCGCCGGTGCGGCCGGAGTACATACGGAGGCGGCGAATATCACCGGCACCGCGTAAGAACCCAGCTGCGCTAGAAAAAGTGGGGGCCGCTGAAACAGCGGTTGCTGCGAATGCACCCAAAAGGGCACGCCGGGTAAACCCGGTAGTTGAGCTTTTTACCATAGTCACTGCGCCGTCCCGTACGCTGTTTCGTCCTGCCTAGGGCGCGATGTTACGCGCCGTGTGTGTCCCACTTACCCACATGTAAAGCTATGCCATAGCGGGATTCGTCTGCCAAGATTGGATTATTATTGCGTACAATTAGGGACGAATTTCGGCAATTTTTTGCGCAAAGGGGGACAATGGATGTCCTTTTCCCCCTGCAAACACGGCTTTTCTGCGGTGGCGCGCCATGATTGCATCACCTCGTGCATTTTGACGGAGGATTTTACCAAATGTGAATGGACGGGGGATTGGAATTCAAGGGAAACTGAATTAACGAGCGAGAATTCGTAAAGATCAATAGATTAGCCAAGGGCTGTTGCAATGACATCTTTTACCCCACTGCCGAACCGAACTGCGATCAAATCTGGCATTTTTGCCCTCGCGCTTGCGGGGCTGTGCATGGGGTTAAACACCGCGCCCGCACAGGCGCAGGTCACTGCGTTTAAACAGGCCGTTGCCGAGGCCGCCTCTGACAACGCTGATGTGGCGGCGTTTTACCGTACCTCCGGTTATAACGCGATCTGGACGGGCACCGACGCGCAGTCATTGAAACGTCGTCAAGCCTTGCTGCAAGCCTTGCTGGATGCGCCAGCCCATGGTTTGCCGGATCAAACACCGCTGGTGACCCAGCTGACCGACGCTTTGCGCGCTGTCAAAACCACGCGGGATCTGGGCCGGGTAGAAGCCGCGATGAGCAAGGCGTTCATTACCTATGCCGTTGACATCAAAACCGGATTGCTGGTGCCCTCAACGATTGATGACGGCATGGTCCGCAAAAAGACCAAACTCGACGCAGAGACCTTGTTGAACGGGGTCCGTGAAAACCAACCTGCGGCCTTTATGCGCGCCTTGGTGCCAGCCTCGTCTCAATACCGAGCGCTCATGCGCGAGAAACAACGCCTTGAAGCCGTGGTGCACGCGGGTGGATGGGGTCCGCGGGTCCCCGCAGGGAAAAAACAGCCTGGCCAATCTAGCCCTGGCATCATTGCGCTTCGCAATCGACTGATTTCAATGGGTTTCCTAGATCGCAGCGCGGCGCGCGGCTATGATTCAGCGCTCGAGTCAGCGGTGCACGCCTTTCAAACCGCGCATGGGCTTCAGGCCGACGGGGTGGCCGGCGACAGCACCATAAAAGAGATCAACATCTCTCCCAACGAGCGTTTGAAATCTATTATTGTTGCGATGGAGCGCGAACGCTGGCTGACGCCAGAGCGCGGCGACCGCCACATTTTGGTAAACCAAACCGATTTTACCGCGCGCATTGTCGACAAGGGTGAGATCACCTTTGAAACGCGTTCTGTGATCGGCAAAAATGTACACGATCGACGCACCCCAGAATTTTCCGATGTGATGGAACACATGGTAATCAATCCGAGCTGGTATGTGCCACGTTCAATTGTGACCAAAGAATACCTTCCGAAACTCAAGGCCAATCCAAATGCCGTGAGCCATATTCACGTCACTGACAGCCGGGGCCGCACCGTGAGCCGTGGCAACATCGACTTCTCGAAATACACCGCCCGCAGCTTCCCATTTTCGATGCGCCAGCCTCCCAGCAAGAAAAACGCTCTGGGTCTGGTAAAGTTCATGTTCCCGAACAAATACAATATCTACCTGCACGATTCACCGCAAAAGCACCTGTATCCGCGTGAAGTGCGGGCCTATTCGCATGGCTGCATCCGCCTGGCGCAGCCCTTTGAATTTGCCTATGCTTTGCTGGCCAAACAATCCGAAGAACCCAAAGCGTTTTTTGACCGCATTCTGCATTCCGGCAACGAAACCAAAGTGAATCTGGAACAAAATGTACCGGTCCACATCATCTATCGTACCGCCTTTGTGCCCAATAAAGGTCACGCAGAATTTCGCCGCGACATCTATGGTCGTGACGCTAAGGTTTGGGCGGCGCTGGAGCGGGCAGGGGTGGTCTTGCCCGGTGTTCAGGGGTAAAGATCGGGGTCAAATCATCTGATGCACAAAGGCCCCGCTTATGACCGCACCTCGCTTTTCCGTCCGTGATATTGCACAATCCCTTGGGGCCGAGGCGGCAGGGGATCTGGATCTTACAATCGCACGTGCCGCTGAGCCGCAGGATGCAATGGCCGGGGATTTGGCCATGGCGACCAATCCCAAATATGCCGACAAGCTGCAAGAGGGCGCTGCCGAAGTGGCCTTATTGTGGGAGGGCGCGGACTGGCAAAGCCTTGGCCTGAAAGCCGCAATATTCACGCCGCGTCCGCGAATGGCCATGGCAGGGGTCACCGCCCAATTGGATCCGGGCCAACATTTTGCCCGCGGCATTCACCCCTCCGCCGTCATTGATGACAGCGCCGAACTGGGTGACAATGTGAGCATCGGCCCACTTGCGGTGATTGGCCCCCGTGCGAAAATTGGCGCGGGATCGGTGATCGGTCCTCAATGTTTCATTGGTGCAGATGTGGTGATCGGCGTAAACGCATACCTGCGAGAATGCGTCTCGTTGGGCGCGCGGGTGCGCATCGGCGACAGGTTTCGCGCCCAACCCGGCGCCCGCGTCGGCGGCGATGGGTTTTCCTATGTCACCCCAGAAGTGTCCGGCGTTGAAAACGTGCGAAAATCTTTAGGGGATCAAGGCGAAGCCCGTGCGCAATCCTGGGAGCGTATCCACTCGCTTGGGGCAGTTCTGATCGGTGACGATGTTGAGCTGGGAATGAATGTCACCATCGACAATGGCACCATTCGCGACACCGAGATTGGGGATGGCACTAAATTAGACAATCAGGTTCACGTTGGCCACAACACCCGTATTGGGCGCGACTGCCTGTTATGTGGTCAGGCCGGGCTGTCCGGGTCGGTCGATGTGGGAAATAATGTGGTTCTTGGCGGCAAAGTTGGCGTCGGCGACAACCTGTTTGTTGGCGACGGAGCGATTGCAGCAGGTGGCACGAAGATTCTCTCCAACGTTCCCGCAGGCCGTGTGGTGATGGGATATCCTGCGGTCAAAATGGACACGCATACGGATATGTACAAGGCACAGCGTCGCTTGCCCCGCTTGATGCGCGACATTGAGGCGCTAAAAAAGGCTGTTTTCAAATAGATCCTCAGCGGATACATCAGCAGGGACAACAAAGATTTGAGGTGGATCCCATGAGCCTTCAGGACAAGATCATCGAAATCATCGCTGAACAAGCGGTACTTGATCCCTCTGATGTCACCCTGACCAGCACGTTGGACAGCCTTGGCATTGACAGCCTTGGCCTCGTTGAATGCATCTTTGCGATCGAAGAAGAGTTCGACGTGACGATCCCGTTTAACGCCAACGAACCCGAGCAAAGCGACTTTGACATCAGCAATGTCGCTTCGATCGTTGCCGGGATCGACAAATTGATCAACGAAAAATAGCGGCTAAATCAGTATCATGAAACGCGTTGTCATCACCGGAGCGGGCACCATTAACTCATTGGGCCACTCCGTTCCCGAAACGCTGACATCGATGCGCGAAGGGCGCTGCGGTATTGGACCGCTCGACTTTCGCGACGTTGACCGCCTGTCGATCAAAATCGGCGGGCAGGTTCAGGGATTTGAGACCGAAGGTCGGTTCAACCGTCAGCAAATGGCATTGTATGACCGATTTACTCAATTCACCCTAATCGCCGCAGATGAAGCCATCCGTCAATCGGGCATCGAATTCAGCGGTGAACTTGCGGCCAAATCCGGTGTTGTTCTGGGCACCGCGGGGGGCGGGGTGTCAACCTGGGATGACAACTATCGCTCGGTCTACGAAGACGGTAAAAACCGGGTTCACCCCTTTGTGGTCCCCAAACTGATGAACAACGCGGCGGCCAGCCATGTTTCAATGGAACACAACCTGAAAGGCCCCAGCTTTACGGTGTCAACGGCCTGTGCCTCATCGAACCATGCGATGGCGCAAGCGTTTCAGATGGTGCGCAGCGGTATTGCGCCCGCCATGGTCACTGGTGGATCTGAATCAATGCTGTGCTTTGGCGGCGTCAAGGCCTGGGAAGGCCTGCGCGTGATGTCAAAAGATGCCTGCCGCCCCTTTAGCGCCAATCGAAATGGCATGGTACAGGGCGAAGGTGCAGGTATTTTTGTGTTCGAAGACTATGATCACGCTCGGGCGCGTGGAGCAGAAATACTATGTGAAATCATAGGCTTTGCCATGTCTTCTGATGCATCCGACATTGTGATGCCCAGCAAGCAAGGTGCCGCGCGCGCTATTTCCGGCGCTCTGCGTGATGCCCAGGTCAACCCAGATGACGTCGGCTATATCAACGCGCATGGCACCGGCACCGCAGCAAACGACAAGACAGAATGTGCCGCTGTCGCAGATGTGTTTGGAAAACATGCCGACAATCTGATGATTTCCTCGACTAAATCCATGCACGGTCACCTGATTGGTGGCACAGGCGCGGTGGAACTTTTGGCGTGTATCATGGCCGTGCGGGATGGGGTGATCGCCCCGACAATTGGGTATGAAGAACCAGATCCCGAATGCGCGCTGGACGTGGTGCCCAACGAAGCGCGGGACGCGAAGGTCGAAGTCGCGCTGAGCAACGCCTTTGCCTTTGGGGGCCTGAACGCCGTATTGGCGCTGCGCCGGATCTAAGTGTCGAGTTCAGATAAGAAACGTCGCGCAAGTCATTCCTTACGCGACGTTTTTACATTTAGCCTCTGGCGCGAAGGGTATTGTAGCTCGCCGTAAAGCCGCTCAGCGACATGTTAATGCGGAGCGGTTTCCCTTGATTGACGAGAGGGAACACAACCAAAGTGGCTTCATTGCCTTTTTTCAATGCGTCAACGTCGGCTTGGGTAAGCCCAAACTCAGCGATGCAGCCCACGCTGTTACAATACGAATATTGGTATCTCTTTGCGGGCGCCCCGTCGATTGAGACTTGAAATCCGCCCTGAAGCGCAACTTCCAGAGGGACAACTGCCGTGGCCCCCGCAACAACCGGGTTGTCATCGCGGTCGATCCGAAACACCGAAAACTCAGCGATTGGCACTGACTGCGGGTCTAGAATCGTCAGCCCGGTGGAACAATGATCTTCGGCCTGTTCAACTTTTACACAGGCAACCGTCCAATCGCCGTTCTTTTCTTTGATATATTGCCCACCCTGGCGCGGGTCGGCTTGCGCCGGAGCCGGTGCGGCCTGTTCGGTGGTCTGCGCTGCGGGCGCCGTATTATCTACGGGGGCTGCGGCGTCCTGAGCGATCACGGGCGCAGCACAGGTCAACAGCGCCGCCACAGTCATCGGTGTAAGGGACTTCAACATGAATGCCTCTTGTTTTCTATAGGTCTACGTGAATTGGGTATCACGACAAAACGAGAGTGTCAGGCGCATTCAGCAGATGTGCAAGTGGGAAAGTTCTCTGTCAGAAAACCGGCAAATTAACGCGCGCCCGCCCGCGACAGCAGATCCCGTTCAACGGGCCATAAAAAAAGGAAACCCTATCGGATTTCCTTTTTAATCTTGCTCCCTGTCGGACTGGCCGACTTATTTTTCTGTAAAATAAGTTACGAAAGGCTTTGGCTTCGGTCAACATAGAATGACGTTATAATGACGTTTTTCTGGCATGCTTCGTATTTTTCTTGCAGCGTGGTGGTCGAAACTTGTTCCATCTGACCTGTTCGCTAAAAAAAAGGCCGTGCGCGAAGCACGGCCAGTCTGACAGGGAGGAAATGACCCGAAAGAGCACCCGCATGTGCTTCTCTGGTCATCTTCTACGGTAGTGTTCAAAGGTTAATCTTGCGTTTACGCGCCGGGAAGTCGCGACAAACATTGGAGAAAATATATGAAAAACGGCATTTTTCTTGGCGGTGGCGGCGAAAATTACGCGCAAACACAATGGCTTAATCTTAAATATGCGAACCGTCATGGTCTGATCGCAGGAGCAACTGGCACGGGTAAAACTGTCACATTACAAATCTTGGCCGAAGGATTTTCGAATGCCGGTGTCCCGGTGATTCTCGCTGATGTTAAAGGAGACTTGTCCGGCATGGCCAAAGCAGGACGGCCGGATTTCAAGCTGCACGAGGCATTTACCGCACGGGCAACGCAAATTGGCCTTGATGATTACAGCTATCACGCCTGCCCAGTCACCTTTTGGGATATATTTGGCAAACAAGGACATCCCATTCGCACAACGGTGGCCGAAATGGGGCCTTTGCTATTGTCGCGCCTGCTGGAGCTGAGCGAGGCGCAAGAGGGGGTTTTGAACATTGCCTTCCGTCTGTCGGACGAGGAAGGCCTACCGCTCCTCGACCTGAAGGATCTCCAGGCCCTTTTGGTGTGGGTTGGCGAAAACCGCACAAAGCTGTCGTTGCGATATGGAAATGTGTCGCCAGCGTCGATCGGGGCCATTCAACGACGATTGCTGGTGCTCGAAAATCAGGGTGGTGCAGCGTTTTTTGGTGAGCCCGCACTGGAGCTGTCCGATCTGATGCGCGTCGACGCTGATGGAAAAGGCCAGGTCAACATACTGGCCGCCGACAAACTGATGGTCTCTCCAGGGCTTTACTCAACCTTTCTGCTTTGGCTATTGAGCGAACTTTTTGAGGAATTGCCTGAGGTCGGCGACCCCGAAAAACCGCGACTGGTGTTTTTCTTTGATGAAGCCCATTTGCTGTTTGACGACGCCCCAAAAGCGTTGATCGACAAGGTTGAACAGGTGGCCCGGCTGATCCGTTCAAAAGGGGTCGGCGTGTATTTCATTACCCAGAACCCCGCCGATGTGCCCGAAGACGTTCTGGGCCAGCTGGGCAACCGGGTGCAGCACGCGTTGCGCGCCTTCACCGCCCGCGATCGCAAGGCCCTGCGGCTGGCAGCTGAGACCTATCGCGAGAACCCAGCCTTTGACACCGAAGACGCCATTCAACAGGTGGGCGTGGGCGAGGCACTGACCTCGACGCTCCAAAAGAAGGGCATTCCCGGGGTCGTCGAACGCACCCTAATCCGCCCCCCCAGTTCACAGCTCGGGCCGCTGGCGCCAAAAGAACGCGTAGACATCATGCGCGGCTCCGAGTTGTCCGGGAAATACGACACGCCGCTTGATCGCCGGTCGGCCTATGAAATTCTGCTAGAGCGCTCAGCCGTAGCGGCGCAGGCGGCGGAAACCGCCGAGGAGGAGGCCGAGTCCGCACCGATGGCCCGCGAATTCAATGCCGCCCGCCGCTATTCCGGCAGCCGCGTGACCCGATCCTCTGCGCGCAGCACACGCCGGCCGCGCGACAGTTTTGCCTCCGCCATGTCGGACGCCGTGATCAAAGAGCTAAAAGGCACCACAGGTCGTCGCATCGTTCGCGGGATCTTGGGCAGTTTCTTCAAGGGACGCTGACACATCAAAAAAGGGGGTGGCCTAGCCACCCCCCAAAAACGCATGTGCCCAACAAATGAAAGAGCGCCGCTCCAACACATCGGAGCGGCGTTTTATCTAGCGCTCAGGAATGAGACCACGCGGATTAAACCGCAACACAAGAACCAGAATAAGCCCCATGGTGAATAGGCGCATGTGGGCTGCACTTTCGATCAAATGCAGTTTCAGCGCACTGCCCTCAGCCATACCAGACGTCGCCAATTCGATCACCCACAAGCCCAAGGGTTCAACCTTGATCCACAGGAACCAGATCAGCACGCCGCCCAGTACTGCGCCAAAGTTGTTGCCCGATCCGCCCACAATCACCATCACCCAGATCAAAAATGTAAAGCGCAGGGGATTGTAAGTGCCCGGCGTCAGTTGACTGTCCAGCGTGGTCATCATAGCTCCGGCGATACCGCAGATGGCAGACCCGATAACAAAGATCTGCAAATGACGACGGGTGACATGTTTACCCATCGCTTCAGCAGCAACTTCATTGTCACGGATCGCCCGCATCATCCGCCCCCAAGGGCTGTTGAGCGCCATCTGCGACATCCACAACAGCACAATCAGTACGGCAGTGAACATCAGCGCATAGCCCAGCTTCACATAGAGGGTCGAGGCCAGCACCGGATCCAGCCCAAAGTTGGCCGCGCGCTCAACAAAGCTTGGGTCGTTTTGCAGATCGACCTCAAACGGCAATGGGCGGGGCAAGCCCACCACGTTTTTCACACCGCGCGACAGCCAGTCTTCATTTTTCAAAACGGCAATCACGATCTCAGCAATGCCAAGGGTCGCAATCGCCAGGTAATCCGACCGCAGACCCAGCGCAGTTTTGCCAATCAGCCAGGCCGCACCTGCTGCCAAAAGCCCCCCAATGGGCCAAGCCAATAGAACCGGCAGACCCAACCCGCCCAGCGAACCTTCGATGGCAGGGTTGATTGCCTCAACTGCGCTGACGGCGGGATCGAAAAACGCACGGAAAATGAAAAATCCGCCCACCAATATCCCAAAAGTAACCAGATTGCGCAAAAGGCCAACCGGCATTTTCTGACGTGCCAAGACGGCCGCAATCAGCGTCATCGCCCCAAAGATCAGCGCCAGAACGATGTTGGAACCACCCGCGGCCCAAGCGCCAGAGGTCGCAGGCGTCGCCGTGAGCACAACCGCCAACCCACCAAGCGCGGTGAACCCCATGACGCCGACGTTAAACAACCCGGCAAAGCCCCACTGGATGTTGACCCCTAACGCCATAATGGCAGAGATCAGCCCCATATTCAGGATCACCAGCGCAGAATTCCACGAACCCGTAAAGATAAACCCGCTGGTGGCCCCCTCCAGCACCAACAGCCCCGCAACACCTGCAAACAGCAGGGAGTGTTTCAAAATCGGTGTCATACGGATTTTCCTTTGAACAGACCGGTGGGTTTGAACAAGAGCACGACAATCAGGATCCCAAACGAGACCGCAAATTTGTAATCCGTGCTCAACAACTGAACCAACCCATCAGGCGCCAACGCGTCGGGCAGGGCGTAGTTCAACACTTTTTTCCAGGCATAGGTGATGGTGACTTCACTAAAGGCGATGACAAATCCACCCGCAATCGCTCCCAATGGATTGCCCAAACCCCCAACGATGGCTGCGGCAAAAATTGGCAACAGAAGTTGGAAATAGGTAAAGGGTTTAAAGGACTTATCAAGACCATACAATGTGCCAGCAATGGTCGCCAATACCGCCACAATCATCCAGGTGATCATCACCACGCGATCTGGATTGATACCTGACAACAGCGCCAGATCCTCATTGTCGGAATAGGCGCGCATTGATTTTCCAGTGCGCGTCTTGTTCAAAAACCAAAACAATGCCGCCACCACAACAATCGCAGTGATCACCGTGATGCCCTGGCTGGTCTTGATCGCAAGCCCTTCGCGTAGCCCTGTCATTTCCTTAAAGGTCCGCGCTTTGATCAAAAAGCGCTCGCCATCCGAAAACCGCTGATCGCCGGGACCAATGATAAACCGCACAAGACCGTTCATCATGAACATCACACCAAGAGAGACCATCACAAAAATCACCGGTTTGGCTTTTTGCTCGCGGTAAAACGCATAGATCGCCTTATCCGTGCCCAAAACCAGCAGGATCGTCACACCAATCCCAAAGGGCAGGGCCAATAGCGCTGTGGGCAAAGGCCCAAAGCTGAGGCCCATCGACTGAAACCACCACGTAAACAGGATGGTCACCATGGTGCCAAACGCCATGGTGTCCCCATGGGCAAAATTAGAAAAGCGCAGGATGCCATAGATCAACGTGACCCCCAGCGCCCCCAGCGCCAGCTGGCTGCCATAGGCAAGGCCAGGCACGATGACAAAATTGGCGAGTGCGACCAAAGCATTAAGATAGTCCATCAATACGTAACCTCGCACGCCCCAAAATGGCTATAAGCGGTATTCTTCTGCAATGTGAAATGCCCCGTCCAAATTGCGTCATTGTTTGGGAAAAGAGTCAGCGTCGAGCTGCCAATTCCGTCACTTGCGACCATTATCGTGTATGGGATGCCATCATATTTTTCGGCAGTTACAGAAACACCACGCACTCTTGTTCCATTGGGTCTCGTCAAAGTTACGCGCCCGCCATCAGCGCTCACTTCAAAAGACAGCGCAAGTGCAGGGGAGTTACTTTGGCAATTTGTACCTTCGCCAAATGTCTCGCGAGCGAAGTAAGATTCAACGAAACCACATTGCCCAGCCATCGGCATTGTCTGTACCGGATCAAGAATACCGCTATTTTCAGCGGATGCAGGTGTTGAAATCAGGCTATACAGCGCGCAGACAACTGCTGCGATGTAGGACGGTCGCTTAGGCAGATAAACCACAGATCGCATCAGCCTCACCCTCCCAAAAACGATTTACGCACTTCAGGATCCGCCAGCAAATCCTGACCTGTTCCGGTAAAGGCATTGCGCCCCTGAACCAAAACATAGCCTTTGTCCGCAATTTCAAGCGCTTGCTTGGCGTTTTGCTCCACCATCAAGATGGGCAATCCTGTACGTGACACTTCGATGATACGATCAAACAGCTCATCCATCACAATAGGAGACACCCCCGCCGTTGGCTCATCCAACATCAAAACCTTGGGCTTTGTCATCAAGGCACGCCCAACTGCAACCTGTTGACGCTGCCCCCCCGACAATTCACCCGCAGGTTGGTTGCGTTTGTCCTTCAGGATCGGAAACAGATGATACACCTGTTCAATTGTCTCCGAAATATCGTCGGTGCGGATGAATCCCCCCATCTCAAGGTTCTCTTCCACCGTCATCGAGGTAAAAATGTTATGGGTCTGTGGCACAAAGCCCATGCCTTTGATCACCCGGTCCTGCGGCGACAGCGCAGTGATGTCTTCACCGTCCAATCGAACCGCGCCCAGGCGCAAATTCAACATGCCAAACAGCGCCTTCATGCCGGTTGACTTCCCAGCTCCATTGGGCCCGACGATTACAGCAATTTCACCCTTGTTCACGGAAATTGTGCAGTCATGCAGAATATCGGGGCCCTTACCATAGCCCCCCGTCATCGCGCTGCCGATCAGATAGGGATCGCTCATGCGCCACCCCCGGCTTCTTTTTGGCCCCAAATACCCCGGGGTGCGGGGCAGCGCCCCGCCACTGCGCGTTCAATCGTCACGACAGCGCCTCCTTGTTTTTCAAACCCGTGCCCAAATAGGCTTCAATCACCTGCTCATTGGCTTTGATTTCGGGCAATGTACCTTCGGCCAGCTTGCGTCCTTCCGCCATGCAGATCACCGGATCACACAAACGGCCGATGAATTCCATGTCATGCTCGATCACCACAAAGGTATATCCGCGCTCCTCGTTCAGACGCTTGATGGCATCCGCAATTGTGTACAACAGCGTCCGGTTCACCCCGGCACCAACCTCATCCAGAAACACAATGCGCGCATCCACCATCATCGTGCGCCCCAGCTCTAGCAGCTTTTTCTGCCCCCCGGAGATTTCGCCCGCTTTCAGATCAGCGATATGACCAATGGTGAGAAACTCCAGAACCTCATCCGCCTTGGCGCGCAGGGCGCGCTCTTGGTCGGCTATGCGCTTGCGTCCAAACCAGGTATTCCACAGGCTTTCGCCCAGCTGCCCCCCCGGCACCATCATCAGGTTTTCACGGCAGCTCATCGAGGAAAATTCATGTGCAATCTGAAACGTGCGCAGCAATCCCTTATGAAACAGCTCATGTGGGGGCAGGCCGGTGATGTCTTCCCCCTCCATCAGAACCCGTCCCGAAGTCGGCTGCAAAACGCCCGCTATCACATTGAAAAGTGTGGTTTTCCCAGCCCCATTTGGACCAATCAACCCGGTTATGGATCCCTTAGCAATTTCAAGCGACGCGCCATCCACCGCATGGAACCCGCCGAAGTGCTTGTGCAAATCCTCGACGACGATCATGTTATCTCTTCCTCCGTCGCTGAGTTTTCTCAGCCTACAAAAATTTGGACCAGCCCGAACAAGACGCTCGGACTGGTCAATAGTGTTGTTGTGTCCCTATGGGATCAACGGAACTTCAAAGTGACGTTCTTACTGTCCTGCACTTCGATTTCACGATAAGAGCCTGCGCTTTCGCCCGGGCCAATCAGTTCAACGCCGGTCGCGCCTTCATAGTTGATCTCACCGCCTGCTTTCAGGATTTCAAGCGCTTTACCCAATTCGCCGGGGTTGATCACCTCACCCGGAGCATTGGCAACATCCATGACCTTCCCCATGTAATCAGCGGGCTTCTTAGAATTTGCCGCCTGCATCGCCAGCATTAACAAGGCAGCTGCATCGTAGGATTCGGCTGTATAGGCTGCTGTTCCGTCAAATCCCGCGGCCTTGGCCAGTTCTGCGTAGATCTCAGCACCTTTGCTGTCGGAGCCAGCGATCTGACCAAAGGAACCGTCCAGATCTGGGCCGATGTTATTGGGCAGCGCATCCCCGATCATGCCATCTGGCAGACCAAAGGTGTCAAATGCACCAGTGTCCAACGCGCCCTGCACGATGCCAAGCCCACCCTGATCAAGGTACCCTGCAACAACCAGAACATCGCCGCCAGCCGAGGCCAAGGCCCCCACTTCTGCGGAATAGTCGCCTTTGCCATCTTCATGCGCGGCAACAATTGTCACCTCACCACCAACGGCCTCATAAGAGGACTTGATCGCATCCGCCAGACCCTTGCCGTAGTCGTTGTTGGTGTAAGTCAGGGCGATAGACTGAACGCCGCGCTCTTTCAGAATGTCGGCCATGATCTGCCCCTGACGCGCATCAGATGGCGTGGTGCGGAAGAACAGACCGTTGTCTGCCATTTCCGACAACCCAGGAGAGCTGGCCGAGGGAGAGATCATAACCAAACCGTTGGGCACGGCCACGTTCTGCAAAATCGCGCCTGTCACCCCTGAGCAATCGCCGCCCACAAGACCGTTGATGCCCTCGGCCAATAGTTTCTCGGCGTTCGCGGTCGCCAAACCATTGTCGATACATCCCGTATCCGCGCGGACAGACGTCACAGTCGCAGAATCCAAAAGCTTGCCGGACTTTGTCACCTCTTCCATGGCCAGCTCAGCGCCGGAGGCCATCGCGGGGGTCAAGGATTCAATAGGGCCGGTGAAACCAAACAGAACGCCAAGCTTTACCTCTTTGGCGTGACCGCCCGCAAAAGCTGTACCTGCCGTAAGGGCCACTGCAGCCGATGCCATCAGCAGTTTTTTCATGATCGTCTCCCAAAAATTTATTTACTGGAACCAAAGTTCTAAGATGAGCCTAGGCAAGCTTTTCTGGAAATGAAAGACTTATGTCAGACGGAAAACTGTACCTGTTGGGCCTGTGGCACCTTTCTATATGTGCTGAAAAATTGTGCAATACAAAGCGATCTCTGCTGCGCAGCAAAACCCAACCTCCCTGTCGGAGTTGCCTATGATTAAATCACACACCCTTGTTATCGCATCACTTTTGAATTTGTTCAGTGGGGTCGCCAGTGCGGATCCGGTACTGCAAACCTCAGCTGGCGCGATCCGCATCACCCAAATGGCTGCGAATCTGGATGTACCGTGGGGATTTGGTTTTTTACCCGATGGCAGTGTAATTTTGACCGAGCGCGACGGCGAGCTTCTTCACATTTCAGACAGCGGAACACAAAAGATAAAAGGGGCGCCACGGGTGGCGGCCAAGGGGCAGGGCGGGTTGCTCGATGTGTTGGTGCCCCGTGATTTCGCCACCACCCGCGAGGTACTCTTCACCTTGTCGCGGCGCACACGCGGGGGATACGGCACTGCGGTGGTCTCGGCGCGGCTCAACGCGGATCATACCCAGCTGAGCAATCAACGCGTTTTATATCAGGCACCAGGAACTGCCGGAGGACGCCATTTTGGGTCTCGGCTGCGGGAAGGCCCAGACGGCCATCTGTTTGTAACCTTGGGGGATCGGGGAGATGCGGCGCAAGCGCAGAACATTGGTCTGCCCCCCGGCAGCATTTTGCGTTTAACCCGGAGCGGACAGGTCGCTTCAGACAATCCCTTTGCAAAAATTCCGGATGCTGTGCCACACATTTGGTCATTTGGTCATCGCAACCCCCAAGGGCTGGCGTTTGACCCGAGCGGCCAGCTGTGGGCCGTCGAACACGGGGCCAAGGGCGGAGATGAGATCAACCAGATCCACAAGGGCGCAAATTATGGCTGGCCCGTGATTTCATATGGAACGCATTACTCTGGCGCCACGATTGGCGAGGGCGTTGCCAAATCTGGACTGGAGCAGCCAGAATGGTACTGGGATCCATCCATCGCCCCATCTGGTATGATGATCTATTCTGGAAAAATGTGGCCGAGCTGGACGGGCGATGTTTTTATTGGCTCTCTCAAATTTGACTACATTGCGCGTCTCTCGGGAACGCCACTGATCGAAGTAGAACAGCTCACATCCCCTCAAACGGGACGTATCCGCGACGTACGTGAGGCCCCAGACGGCAGCATTTGGTTTGCCTCCGAAGGCCAAGGGGCGCTGTATCGGATGAGCCCTGAAACAGACTGACGGGATAAACAGACCAACCACCACGCACAACTGCCCCCAATGGCGCGCAGTCCGTTCCCATCCCATGCATATGGCAGGCAAACCGGTCAGCTTGCATCGCGCGTCAGTTGGGCCTCAGCTGGATTGATTGGATTTTGTACCGCGCTCACGATAGGGCGTGGTGTCATAATGCCCCCGGTAACATTTTGAAAAATGTGACGGTGAGGCAAAACCACAGGCAAGCGCCACGTTGATCACACTCAGATCAGTTTGCATCAAGAGATTGCGCGCTTTTTGCAGGCGTAGTTCCATATAATACCGCTTGGGACTGCGGTTCAGATACCGACGAAACAACCGTTCAAGCTGGCGCGTCGACATGCCTACATCCTTCGCCAACACGGCTGGGCTGATCGGTTCTTCGATGTTGGTTTCCATTTTCTGGATCACCACCGACAATTTGGGATGCCGCACGCCGATACGGGTTGGGATCGACAATCTCTGCGTGTCTTGCTCGGTACGAATGTTGGAGTACACCAGCTGGTCGGCGACCGAATTCGCCAGACCTTCGCCGTGATCCACCGCAATCAATTTCAGCATCAAATCCAACGAGGCTGTTCCCCCCGCCGCCGTCATCCGCTTACCATCCAGAACGTAAACCGACTTAGACAGCTCGATTTCGTCAAATTCTTCCGAGAACCCATCAATGTTTTCCCAGTGGATGGTAGAGCGTTTGCCCTCCATCAAACCCGCCTTTGCCATAGGGTAGGCACCGGTGCACAACCCACCGATGATCACACCCTTGCGCGATTCGCGGCGCAGCCAAGACAACAATTTGGGCGTTGTGGCCTCTCGGATATCCATGCCGCCGCACAACACAACCGTGTCATCACGACGCAATTCCATCAGGTCATCGTCCACGCCAAAGGTCGATCCAAGCGCACAGCGCACATCGCCGCCACCTTCCCCAATCAGCACCCATTCGTATAGTTTTTGTCCCGACATGCGATTTGCGACGCGCAGACATTCAACTGCGGATGCAAAGGACAACAGCGTAAACTGGTCCAACAGAACAAATACAAAGCGCTTTTGTGCGCCATACTCGACAGGTGCCGCGTCTGATCGGGGCGTTTGGTTCATCAGCGTTTCCTCGGAATCAATTCCAAATGGATGGAGAGTTTAATTTATCAATGACCCTGCTCATAGCAAAACGATTTGGTCAAGCCTTCGCAAATCCGAACTGGTCACATGTCTATGCCGTTGCTATAGCTTGCCTTCAACTGGTTATTGAATTGCGATCCCGGAGAAGAAGCAATGAGTGAGTGGCACAAAACAAACTGGCGGGCAAAGCCGCGCATTCAAATGCCCGAGTACACCGACGCGGCCGCGTTGAACGCCGTCGAAACCCAGCTGGGGAAATACCCTCCATTGGTGTTTGCAGGCGAAGCGCGTCGCCTGAAAGAGCAGCTTGGTGCTGCGGGTCGCGGCGAAGCCTTCCTTCTACAAGGCGGCGATTGCGCCGAAAGCTTTGATCAATTCAGCGCGGACGCTATTCGCGACACCTTCAAAGTGATGCTGCAAATGGCAATGGTTCTGACCTATGGCGCCAAAGTGCCCGTGGTCAAAGTCGGCCGGATGGCCGGGCAATTTGCCAAGCCACGCAGCGCACCGACCGAAACCATCAATGGTGTGGAACTGCCCAGCTATCGCGGTGACATCATCAACGATCTGGCCTTTACGCCGGAATCGCGCATTCCGAACCCGCAGAAGATGCTGCAGGCTTACACACAGGCCGCCGCGACCCTGAATCTTTTGCGCGCGTTCTCAACCGGTGGTTATGCGGACGTAAACCAGGTCCACGCCTGGACCTTGGGCTTTACTGAGGCGGAAAAGGTCGAAGCCTACCGCGATATGGCCAACCGCATCACCGACACGCTGGATTTCATGAATGCAGCCGGTGTGAACAACGGCACCGCCCATACGTTGCATTCGGTGGATTTCTACACCAGCCACGAAGGTCTGCTGCTGGAATACGAAGAGGCGCTGACCCGTCTGGATTCTACATCCGACAAATGGCTGGCCGGATCCGGCCACATGATCTGGATCGGCGATCGCACCCGTCAGCCCGACGGCGCACATGTCGAATTCTGTTCCGGCGTTCTGAACCCCATCGGCCTAAAGTGTGGTCCCACCACCACTGCGGATGACCTGAAGGTTCTGATGCAAAAGCTGAACCCCGAAAACGAAGAGGGCCGTTTGACCCTGATCGCACGGTTTGGTGCGGGCAAAGCAGGCGATCACCTGCCACGTCTGGTTCAGGCCGTGAAAGAAGAGGGCGCCAAAGTCACTTGGGTCTGTGATCCGATGCACGGCAACACCATCAAGTCCTCAACCGGGTACAAAACACGTCCGTTCGAAAGCGTGCTGCGCGAAGTGCGGGATTTCTTTGGTGTGCACAACGCCGAAGGCACCATCCCCGGCGGCGTGCATTTCGAGATGACCGGTCAGGACGTAACCGAATGCACCGGCGGCACCCGCGCGGTCACCGACGAAGACCTGTCCGATCGCTATCACACCGCCTGTGACCCACGCCTGAATGCCAGCCAATCGCTGGAACTGGCCTTCTTGGTCGCCGAAGAGCTGTCGGCCCAACGCGCGGCGCGCTCGGCACAAGCGACCGACTAACGGTTCTGGGATATGACTTAGGAAAAGCGCCTCCAAATAGTGGGGCGCTTTTTTAATTGAGGGGACGCCTCGGCCTGTGTGACGAGAGCACTCAACACGCAACCGAACGTTTTGTTTCCACGGCAATCCAGACACCGCCCTTTGGCGCGGTGTGTCCCTGACAAACAGGATACGCCCCGGGCGTTCTGCCGCGGGGCGCACACTTAAAGAACGGTGACCAAACTGTTCTAAAAGAATAACAAATTTTCGATATCGGGGCCGGTTAGTCCCGGTTCACCACCAGACGCAGGTGCGAACCACGGGCCTTTTTCGACGTATCCTTGGCGACCGGCTTCGGGGTGGATGTGCCCGCAGCGTCGCCAGTTTTGTGACGGTTCAGTAGGGCGCGGGCCTCTTCCATGATGCTCGGCTCACGGCGGAACCGCGTTTGTGTCTCTTCAAACCCAGGGTTCGGCGCATTGATCACAGGTTTGGCAACGTCAGCCGGTTTACGATCCTTGGCCTTGAACTCAGGGCGCTCCAGCGCACCTGTGGTGACCGCGCGCATTTCGATATTTTTGATCGAGAACCGCTGCGACGACCCGGTGTCATTGCCTTCGGAGACAAATACACCCAAGGCGCGGCTCACATCCCCCAGATCACTGCGCAGGGGCAGCAGGAGGATATGCGCGTCACGGGCGCCTTTTTGGCGGGTGGCTTCGGTTTGCAGGCTCAGCTCAATAATGGCGGGCGCTTCAAACATATGCTCCATCGCCGCGCTCAGCTCTTTGCGGGCATCAGGGGTGAAGAAGGCGCTCAGTGGCATGCCACGGACTTCCATGCCAGCCATTTCGTTGACCTTTTGACCCGCCAGACGGAAGCGAGCGATGCCGGGCGCAATGCGTTCCACAATGAACGTCTGGCTAAGGATGTTCTCCAGACCGCGTGGATCCACCTGGGCGCGGCTGGGAATGTCATCCCCGCGGCGCAGCGCGGTCCAATAGGCCTCTGCCTGACGCATGGGAGACAATGATACGCGGTTTTGAAAGCGTCCCATAGTAATCACTTTGTCCTGCTCCGTTCCCTGTTCCGTGCCCTTGCGACCGCCAAAAAACATATCTGCCATCCTTCGTGATCCGTGGTGGCTTGGCGCTGATGGCTGCTGGTGTCGCTGCCTCAGGCTTAGCCCCTGATTGGTTACCTTGAAGTTAACATGCCACAAAGTGAATCAATTTTGGACGACTTCTTTAAGCAATGGTTAACGCTTTAGGATAGGTGTGTGCTCTTACGGAGTTGTCCTTGCGCCTTCCTTATGGCTAAGACAGTCCTATAGCGTTCAAATTACCGGAGTTTTCAGATGACTATTCGTTCTATGACTGGGTTTGCCTCGTCTCAGGGCAGCCTTGAGGCACATGGATGGAGCTGGGAAGTTCGATCAGTGAACGCCAAAGGATTAGACCTGCGGCTGCGGGTACCGGATTGGCTTGAGGGGTTGGAGCAGCACCTGAAAACCCAACTGAGCAAGGCTTTGGCGCGCGGGAACGTCTCATTGGGGCTGCGCATCAGCCGGTCAGAAGATGCGGGTGGTCAGCTCACACTGAACACCAAAACGTTGAACGCTATCCTTTCGGCTATGGCACAAACCGAAAGCGCCGCATCTGCAGCCGGGGTGACTTTGGGCGCGTCGACCGCGGCGGATCTGTTGGCGATACGTGGGGTCCTGGAGCAGGACCAAAGCCAAGATGACCCGGCACCGTTGGTGGCGACCCTGAAAAAGGAATTCGAAACACTTGTGGCGCAATTCGTTCAAATGCGTGAATCAGAGGGCGCGGCGCTGGAAACAGTGTTTCGCGATCAGCTGGACCAGATCGAACAGTTAAATGCCAAGGCCGTGGCCTGCGCCGAAGACCGCCATATGGAGATGCACGCCAATTTCAAAGCCAATCTGGCCAAAATTATCACCAATGCTGACGGTATCGATTCAGACCGGGTGGCCCAAGAACTGGCGATGCTGGCGGTCAAGGCCGACATTACCGAAGAGCTGGACCGGCTTGACGCCCATGTGGCCGCTGCGCGGGATCTGCTGGACACAGGCGGAGCCGTAGGCCGCAAGTTGGATTTCTTAATGCAAGAGTTTAACCGCGAAGCGAACACTCTGTGTTCAAAAGCGCAAAACAGCGATTTGACGGCGGTTGGACTAGAGCTTAAGGCGGTGATTGACCAAATGCGCGAGCAGGTTCAAAACATAGAATAACAATATAGGAAGATGGCAATGGACACCCGTCGCGGCCTTTTGATCATTCTCAGCTCGCCCTCTGGCGCGGGCAAATCCACGCTGGCCAAACGGCTGCGCGCCTGGGATCCGACGCTCAGCTTTTCGGTGTCGGCCACCACGCGCAACCCGCGCCCCGGCGAAGAAGACGGTAAGGACTACCACTTTACCAGCGAAGAAGAGTTCAAATCCGCCGTGACCGAAAGCGAGATGCTGGAGCACGCCTTTGTCTTTGGCAACTTCTACGGGTCACCTAAAGGTCCGGTGAAGCAGGCCATCAATCAAGGCAAAGATGTTCTGTTTGATATTGACTGGCAGGGGGCACAACAGATCCGCAATTCGGATTTGGGCCAGCACACGCTGTCGATCTTCCTGCTGCCTCCCTCAATCACAGAGCTGCGCCGCCGTTTAGAGAGCCGTGGGCAGGACGACGCAGAAACCATTTCGCGTCGAATGCAGAAAAGCTGGGATGAGATTTCACACTGGGGGTCATATGATCACGTGCTGGTCAACGATGATCTTGATGCCACCGAAGAACATCTAAAAACCATCATCACCGCAACCCGCCTCCGCCGTATTCAGCAACCCCAGTTGCTGGATCATGTACGCGCCCTGCAATCAGAGTTTGAAAGCCTGCCATGACCCTATATGCCCTTGGATCGCACACACCGCAGATTGCCGATGACACTTGGGTGGCCCCGGATGCCAACTTGATCGGGCAGGTGGTGCTGGAACAGGGCGCCTCGGTCTGGTTTGGCTGCACCCTTCGTGCCGATCACGAAATCATCCTGATCGGTGCAGGCACAAATGTGCAGGAAAACACCGTGATGCATATCGATGCAGGCTTTCCGCTGACCATTGGGCAAAACTGCACCATTGGCCACAAGGCGATGCTGCATGGCTGCACTATCGGTGACAACACCTTAATCGGCATGGGGGCGACCATTTTGAATGGCGCCAAGATTGGCAAGAACTGCCTGATCGGGGCAGGGGCTCTGATCACCGAAGGCAAAGAGATCCCCGACAACTCGTTGGTTATGGGGGCCCCCGGCAAGGTGGTGCGCACTGTCGACGCAGCATTGGCACAGAAACTAACGCAAAGTGCCCTACTGTATCAAACCAACATGCGCCGATTTCGCAGCGAGTTGCGGCCCGTATGACCGTCGCCTGATGTGATCGCTACATTTTTGACGGCGGCACAAGACCGTCATCTACCGCCACATGATTTTTACATTGTCTCGTTAAAGAGCCAGTCCAACAACAGGGACCAACGCTCATGACTCAGGAACTTATCCGCAGTTTTCTGGACGCCACGCCATTGCCAACCTTGCTGGTTGATCAAAGCGAGCGACTGATTGGGGCCAATACCGCAGCAGTAACGCTGCTGGGGCGTGCGATTGTGGGCCGTCACTATGCAACAATCCTGCGTCAGCCCAATGTGATCACCGCGATTGAGGGATGCTTGCGCGAACGCGCGCCCAAAACAGCACGCCATCTTGCCAACGATGGCGCCCAAGACACCACATTTGAGGTCACGCTGCGCTATGTCCCAGGCATTGGCGCCGTCAGCGGCGGGGCTGCCATGTTGTCATTTATTGATGTGACGGACCGCGAACAGATCAGCCAAATGCGGCGTGATTTTGTGGCCAATGTCAGCCACGAGCTGCGCACCCCCTTGACCGCGGTCATGGGGTTTATTGAGACCCTCAGAGGGGCCGCACGGGATGATCCCAAGGCGCGCGACCGTTTTTTGAACATCATGGAAGATGAGGCCAACCGGATGAACCGTCTGGTTGGTGATCTGCTGTCCCTGAACCGTGTCGAAAGCGAGGAGCGTGTCCGCCCCCAGGAACTGGTGGATCTAAAAGGGCATCTCGCCTCAACGCTCAAGACCCTCACCCCGGTCGCAGAAGCGCAGGGGGTGGCATTGCATATTTATGCGCCCGAGGACGCCATAGAGATCATTGGCGACCCGGATCAACTGCAACAGGTGTTCACCAATCTGGTGGAAAACGCCATCAAATATGGCGGCGACAGGGTTGAAGTCCGGCTGACGTTCATGGATCGAGATACGGCGGTGCGTGGACCCGCAGCACGCATACAGGTGATCGACAACGGACCCGGCATTGATGCCATTCACCTGCCACGCCTGACCGAACGCTTTTATCGCGCGGACAGTCATCGCTCGCGTGAAATGGGCGGTACAGGACTGGGACTGGCAATTGTAAAACATATCATAAATCGACATCGTGGACGACTGCGTGCGGAGAGCGACCTTGGAAAAGGTTCCGTCTTCACCGTAACTTTACCCGTGAAAACAAAGATATAAGCGCCAACTTGAATCGAATTTCTTCACGGAAACCTGTGCGTTTCACCCAAAATGAACTTCGAAAAATTTAAGACGATACCCACATTGTCACACTCCTGTTACAAAGCTGTCACAAAACACTCATGCCTCGTCTTTAGGGCTAGCCGCAGATCATCGTGGGGGTGATCGTATACATTAATTACTCATGGAGACACGGAATGTCCTTTGTGAAACTGACCGCATCCGCCCTTGCAATTGCTGCTGTTTCGGCCACTGCCGCCACCGCGCGTGACCAAGTGCAAGTTGCCGGTTCATCGACCGTTCTGCCTTACGCCTCGATCGTTGCAGAAGCATTTGGCGAAAACTTCGACTTCCCAACACCTGTTGTTGAATCGGGTGGCTCTTCTGCTGGCCTGAAACGCTTCTGCGAAGGCGTCGGCGAAAACACCATCGACGTTGCAAACGCATCGCGCTCCATCAAAGAAAAAGAGATCAAGGCCTGCGCCGAGAACGGCGTCACCGACATCATCGAAGTCCGCATCGGCTATGATGGCATCGTGTTTGCCTCAGACATCGGCGGCAACTCTTTCGAATTCACACCCACCGACTGGTTCCTGGCTTTGTCCGACAAAGTCATGGTTGACGGCGCACTGGTTGCGAACCCCAACAAAACCTGGGCTGACGTAAACCCTGCGTTCCCAGCGATCGACATTCAGGCCTTCATCCCCGGTACCAAGCACGGCACCCGTGAAGTGTTCGAAGACAAAGTGATCCTGGCAGGCTGTGAAGAGACCGGCGCATTCGAAGCTCTGCTGCACGGCGCAGAAGGCGACAGCGCCAAAGCAAAGAAAAAAGCAGCTGAAAAAGCCTGTATCTCTCTGCGCACCGATGGCGTTTCCGTAGACATCGACGGCGACTACACCGAGACTCTGGCGCGCATCGAAAGCAACAAAGACGGTCTGGGCGTATTTGGCCTGTCCTTCTACGAGAACAACACCGACAAGCTGCAAGTTGCAACCATGTCCGGCATCGTTCCTTCCACAGACTCCATCGCAACCGGCGAATACCCTGTATCGCGCCCGCTGTTCTTCTACGTGAAGAAAGCACACATCGGTGTGATCCCTGGCCTGAAAGAATATGCTGAATTCTTCATCTCTGATGAAGTTGCAGGCGAAGACGGTCCTTTGGCCGAATACGGTCTGGTGTCCGATCCTGAGCTGGTTGAAACTCAGGAAGCGGTTGCTGCAGAAAACGTACTGGGCGGCAATTCCTAAGCGCCCCGCACTTGTAAATTGACAGGGGGCCGGGGTAAGGAAACTTGCCCCGGCCTCTGTCTAGGAAAACCTCTTAAAATACGCCGGTTTCAAACAAAATATCCCGAAACGGAGCATAAGATGCCTACCTTTTGGCTCGTAGTTTCTCTCCTTGCTTTGTCCGCCGCTGGCTACCTTCTGGGTCGCAGACGGGCAGTGGCTTCGGCCGGAGGGAACGTGAAAGACCTGCACTCGCTGCCGTCCTACTATGGACACAACGTGGCCTTCACCACATTGACTCCTGCGCTGGGATTGCTGGCCATCTGGCTGCTTGCGCAACCCATGGTCATTGAAAACCGGGTTTCAGACATGATCCCGGCGGATGTCATCCCCGAAAGCTCATCGCTGAGCCTGATCATGAGCGATGTCCGCCGCGTGGCCGACGGCCTGGAATTGGCAATCAGCCAAGGGGACATGACCCAAGAAGAAAGCAACGCGTTGGACACCAGTACCACGGACGTCCGCGCCATGCTCGGCACCATGGGTGTTGCGTTGGGATCTGACGTGCGTCCCGAAATTCTGAATGCCGCGCAGGCCTACCGCAAACTGAACGCGACCGGTGCCACTGCAATGACAGTGGCCGTTGCGATACTGGCGCTGGCCGGGCTGGCCTGGTCCTACCGCCAGACCCATAAAGATTTTCGCGCCCGTAACGTGGTGGAAAAAGGCGTGTTGTCCTTGTTGATCCTCGCCGCGTCACTGGCGATCCTGACAACCATCGGCATCGTGTTGTCGATGTTCTTTGAAACCATCAACTTCTTTGGCCTGCATTCGTTCAAAGACTTCTTCTTTGGCAGCACCTGGGCTCCGAACTTTCGCGGTGACAGTGAGCTGTCAATCCTGCCGCTGTTGTGGGGTACGCTGTTCATCTCGCTGATTGCGTTGCTGGTCGCAGTGCCTGTTGGTCTGTTTGCCGCTGTCTACCTCTCAGAATATGCGGGCGCGGGGGTGCGGTCTCTGGCCAAGCCACTGCTGGAAATCCTCGCTGGTATTCCAACAATTGTGTACGGTCTGTTTGCTTTGCTCACAGTCGGCCCCCTGTTGATCAGCATGTTCGGCAAAGGCGGGTCCTTTGGCGTAGAATGGATGACCGGTGCGACCTCAGTTCTGACAGCAGGCGTGGTGATGGGCATCATGCTGATCCCGTTTGTGTCTTCGTTGTCTGACGACATTATCAACGCGGTACCGCAATCCTTGAGAGACGGCTCATTGGGGTTGGGCGCGACCAAATCCGAGACCATCCGTCAGGTGGTTCTTCCCGCCGCGCTGCCGGGCATCGTTGGCGCGATTCTTTTGGCCGCATCGCGTGCGATCGGAGAAACCATGATTGTTGTGATGGGGGCAGGGGCCATCGCTAAGTTTTCGGCCAACCCGCTGGACTCAATGACAACCATCACCACACGGATTGTCAGCCAGCTGACCGGTGACACAGATTTCGCCAGCCCCGAAACGCTGGTGGCCTTTGCACTGGGTCTGTCCCTGTTTGTCCTCACCCTTGGCCTGAATGTTCTGGCGCTTTACATCGTGCGCAAATACCGGGAGCAGTATGACTAATGTCTTCTGATACATCAAAACACAGCGGGTCGCTTCTGGCGCTGTCAGATCGCACCAAAAAACGCAACGCCGCTGAAAAACGCTTTCGGGCGTATGGCTTCTGCGCCATTCTGATTGGTCTGGCGATGCTGCTGGTGTTGGTCACCACCATCATCAGTCGAGGCACCGGCGCTTATCAGCAAACCTTTGTCACGCTGAATGTCGAGCTTTTGGAAAGCAAGCTGGACAAAAAAGGCAACCGCGATCTGGCCGACATCAAAAAGGTCACCACCTTTGGCTATAACCCGCTGATCAAGACTGCGATGAAAACCGCAGTGGAAGAACTGGGCATCGCGCACAACCTGAAATCCAAAGCACTGGCGGGCATCCTGTCCAAAGGCGCGGTGGGTCAGCTGCGGGCGTATGTGATCGAAAACCCAGATATGATCGGCAAAACGGTTGAGTTTCGTTTTCTGGCGCAAAGCCGCGTCGACGGATACCTCAAGGGCCGCGTGTCGCGCGACAGCATCGCAAACGACAAAAACATCTCAGCGGCTCAGCTGGATCTGGTTGACGCATTGGTCGACGCCGGTGTGATCGCGAAAACGTTCAACCTTGACTTTATTCTTGGTGCAGATGCCTCGGACCAACGTCCAGAAGCTGCGGGCATTGGTGTGTCCATGCTGGGGTCATTGTCGATGATGATGGTGGTTCTGGCACTGGCACTGCCCATCGGTGTTGCGGCGTCAATCTATCTGGAAGAGTTCGCTCCCAGAAACTGGCTGACCGACATCATCGAAGTCAACATTTCAAACCTCGCGGCGGTTCCGTCGATTGTGTTTGGTATTCTGGGCCTGGCGGTGTTTATCAACTACATGCATTTGCCCACATCCGCACCGTTGGTGGGGGGGCTGGTGCTGACACTGATGACCCTACCGACCATCATCATTTCGACCCGCGCAGCGCTCAAGGCGGTTCCACCGTCAATCCGCGATGCGGCGTTGGGTGTTGGCGCGTCCAAAATGCAGGCGGTGTTCCACCACGTACTGCCCCTGGCGGCACCTGGCATCCTGACCGGCACCATCATTGGTCTGGCGCAGGCTTTGGGGGAAACCGCACCATTGCTGCTGATCGGTATGGTAGGTTTCATCGCCTCCAATACACCCGAAACTTTGGCCGATGGCCTGTTGGCTCCTAACTCCGCCATGCCCGCCCAGATCTATGAATGGGCAAAGCGGGCTGATCCAGCCTTTTACGAACGCGCCTGGGGCGGCATTATTATCCTGCTCCTTTTCCTGGTCACCATGAACACTGTGGCCGTCATTTTACGTCGCCGCTTTGAGCGCCGCTGGTAGGGCCAAAGGATCTGAGACCCATGAACGATATGCAACTTACGGAACGTACCGTGGCACAAAAAACCATCAAAATCGCAGCCCAAGGCGTCAACGTTCACTATGCGGAAACGCATGCGATCAAAGATGTGAATGTGGAAATCGAAGACAAAACCGTCACCGCCTTTATCGGTCCGTCGGGCTGTGGCAAGTCAACATTCTTGCGCTGTTTGAACCGGATGAATGACACCATCGACATCTGTCGGGTCACCGGCCAGATCAATCTGGATGGCGAGGACATCTACGACAAACGCGTTGATCCCGTACAGCTGCGCGCCAAGGTCGGTATGGTCTTCCAAAAGCCAAACCCCTTTCCGAAATCGATCTATGATAATGTGGCCTATGGCCCGCGCATCCACGGTCTGGCCAAGAACAAAGCAGAGCTGGACGAGATCGTCGAAAAGGCCCTGCGCCGCGGCGCCATCTGGAACGAAGTAAAAGACCGCCTGGACAAACCCGGCACCGGTCTGTCGGGTGGACAACAGCAGCGTCTGTGCATTGCACGTGCGATTGCCACCGAACCCGAAGTCCTTTTGATGGACGAACCCTGTTCGGCACTGGACCCCATTGCAACGGCACAAGTCGAAGAGCTGATCGACGAATTGCGCACGCGGTATTCCGTGGTGATTGTTACACACTCGATGCAGCAGGCGGCACGTGTCAGCCAGAAAACAGCGTTTTTCCACCTTGGAACTTTGGTGGAATTCGGCCCGACCAGCCAGATCTTCACCAACCCCGAAGATCCGCGCACTGAAAGCTATATCACCGGCCGTATCGGCTGATCGAAGGAACTGGATTATGGTAGAACAACATATTGCATCCGCCTTTGACCGCGATCTCGAAGCGGTTCAGGCGCAAATTATGAAAATGGGTGGCCTGGTTGAGGCTGCCATCCGCGACTCTTCCAAAGCACTGGAAACCCGCGACGAAGAGCAGGCGCTGACCGTGCGCGCCAATGACAAGGCCATCGATGCCCTGGAAGAGATCATCAATTCCGAAGCCGCTCGGGTGATTGCGTTGCGCTCCCCCACGGCTGTGGATCTGCGCGTGGTTCTGTCGGTGATTAAAATTGCCGCCAACCTTGAGCGCATCGGTGATTATGCCAAGAACATCGCCAAACGTACCGTTGTCCTGTCGCAAAGCGGTAATATCACCACTGAGACCGGCTCCGCGCTGCGTCGCATGGCACGCGAAGTCGAACGGATGCTCAAGGACGCGCTGGATGCTTATGTGCAGCGCGATGTTGAACTCGCCACCGATGTGATCGAGCGCGACACCGACGTGGACCAGATGTACAACGCCATGTTCCGCGAATTTCTGACGCATATGATGGAAGACCCGCGCAACATCACGCCCTGTATGCATTTGCACTTCATCGCCAAAAACATCGAACGTATGGGGGACCACGCCACAGCCATCGCCGAACAGGTTGTCTATGTGGTGTCCGGAGAAAAACCCTCCGAAGATCGCGTCAAGGCTGATACAACTTCGATCAAGGTGCAGGAGAGCTAATCATGTCTGCGGATGTGCCCACAGTTTTGGTTGTCGAAGACGAACTGGCCCAACGCGAGGTTCTGGCCTACAATCTAGAGGCTGATGGCTTCCGGGTGGTCCGCGCTGACAACGGCGAGGAAGCCTTGTTGATTGTCGACGAGGACACGCCGGATATCATCGTTTTGGACTGGATGATGCCCAATCTATCGGGCATCGAAGTCTGTCGTCGTTTGAAATCCCGCGCGCAGACGCGATCGATCCCGATCATCATGCTGTCCGCACGCTCAGAAGAAGTGGACAAGGTGCGGGGCTTGGAAACTGGGGCGGATGACTATGTGGTCAAACCGTATTCAGTGAATGAGCTGATGGCGCGCGTGCGCACACAGCTGCGCCGGGTGCGTCCTTCAACCGTCGGCATGCGTCTTGAATTCGAGGACATCGTTCTGGATTCAGAAACGCATAAGGTCAGCCGCGGCGAACAGTCGTTGAAACTGGGCCCCACCGAATTTCGCCTGCTGTCCACCTTTATGGAGAAGCCGGGCCGGGTCTGGAGCCGCGAACAGCTGCTGGATCGGGTGTGGGGCCGCGACATCTATGTTGATACCCGCACCGTAGACGTCCACATCGGCCGCCTGCGCAAAGCGCTGACTCACCATGGCGGGCAAGACCCCGTACGTACCGTGCGCGGTGCGGGCTACGCCCTTGGCTAAGGCTTCTGCGTTGTAGCCAAATCATCTTCTTTCCCCCAAAATTGCGGGGGAAAGAACCACAGCACGGCATCAATAGTGCCCCAAAGAGCATGGTTGACCGGGCATCAATCTGCCTGCGCCCCAACGCAACGTTCGAAAATCTAAAAGTTCCGCAACGTTTAGGGAGTTATCCCAGTCGGGCGACTTAATCGCCATTGTTCTTTGTTCAAAGGGCAGGTTAATCTTTTGCTAACCTCAGCCCTTGCAAAGGATATTCCTGACATGCCGGACGAAACACCCCATCTGCGCGCCAAAGATGCTCCGGATTTGGGCAGCTTCGCCTGGGAGGATCCGTTTCGCCTGTCAGATCAGCTGAGCGAAGAGGAACGTATGATTGCCGCATCGGCCCGCGCATACGCTCAGGAAAAACTGGCGCCCCGCATCCTACGGGCTTTTGAAGACGAACACACCGACCCGGAAATTTTCCGCGAAATGGGCGCGATGGGCCTGTTGGGTACAACGCTGCCCGAAGCCTACGGCGGGCTTGGGGCAGGGTACGTGTCATATGGTCTGGCCGCGCGTGAGATTGAGCGGGTGGATTCCGGTTATCGCTCGATGATGTCGGTGCAAAGCTCACTGGTCATCTATCCGATCTACGCCTACGGCACCGAGGCGCAGCGGAAAAAATACCTTCCCAAACTGGCCAGCGGCGAATGGATCGGGTGTTTTGGGTTGACCGAAGCGAATTCAGGCTCAGATCCAGCATCAATGCAAACCCGTGCGGAGGCGATTGAGGGGGGCTATCGGCTGACCGGCAGCAAAATGTGGATTTCCAACGCCCCCATTGCCGATGTTTTTGTCGTCTGGGCCAAATCTGATGCGCACGGCGGAAAAATCCGTGGCTTTGTCTTGGACAAAGACACCGCAGGTCTCAGCGCACCACGCATTGGCAACAAAGCCTCATTGCGGGCATCGATCACTGGGGAAATTGTGCTGGATGGCGTAGAGGTGGGCGCCGACGCTCTGCTTCCAAACGTACAAGGGCTAAAGGGACCATTTGGGTGTTTGAACCGCGCGCGCTACGGTATCAGCTGGGGGGTGATGGGCGCGGCCGAAGACTGCTGGCTCTCTGCACGTCAATATGGATTGGACAGATCACAGTTTGGCCGCCCACTTGCCAACACCCAGTTGTTCCAGCTGAAGTTGGCCAATATGCAGACCGAAATCGCTCTTGGTCTGCAAGCATCGCTGCGCGTCGGGCGCCTGATGGACGAGGCCAATGCCGCGCCTGAAATGATTTCAATGATCAAGCGCAACAATTGCGGCAAAGCTATTGAGATCGCCAGAGCAGCGCGTGACATGCACGGCGGCAATGGCATCAGCCTCGAATTTGGTGTCATCCGCCATATGGTCAACTTAGAAACCGTAAACACCTATGAAGGCACCCATGATGTTCATGCTTTGATCTTGGGTCGTGCGCAAACGGGCCTACAGGCCTTTGTGTAACCCGGTCAGATTTGCAGAGATACACGCCTATTTTCGCAAGCCATGATTTGCAGTTTTGCATTCGTTAACATTGCGGGCGCATGTCGGCACCGATGAGGGCCAATACGGTGTGGTCAGAAAAGTTAACACCGGGAAGAGCATGCAGTTTTGCAAACTAAATCCTGCAATTTTACACGCACCTCAACCAACGCAATGATATGCCCCAGCTTTTGGCTCTCGATCCACTTATTTTGCAAAACAAAACCGCCAACCAGATCAATGATCGCAACCGAAAATCCGCGAATACCATAGAGATCTGGAAAAACACTGGTACGTGCAAGCAAATTCCTACGTATTGGTTAACGCACCATGCATCGTTTCAGGACTACATTCCCAATCTCCGCAATCTGATCTGTAGTTCTGCAAAATTCATCCTCTCAGGAAAAAAATGCCTACAATCGGATTGCAGCAGCTCATTCCGTTCACACTGATGCGCTTCACATGCATGAAACATGGTTAATGTATTTGCGAAATTGTAGCGGTCAGCCCCTATGCCGCGAGATTGCCCTGCGAAATCTCAAGTACACACGGTGGTTAACGTAAATCACGGTTGAGCTACCGCTCAAAATTCGGGCTCTGATGTGAACTGCGCAGTGTTGTCTTTGGGCCTTCGATGCGAAGGAGGTAAACAGATCCAAACGGAAGCAACATCGCCGAGATGTTCAAGCCCAAGGGCGTGGTGTCAATAACCCAGACCTTAAGGCCATTGTTCCAGCACCAGATTTCTACATAACTCGGCGTCAATTTAGGGAGATCCAAAATTGAAGTTACGTATTGGATACGGGGCAGGGCCCATTCGACCAACCTAGCGTCAGAATGCACGAATGCTAACCGCTTTGGACAGGCAGGCGGTTCAGGTCGCCCGCAGTATTGAGCGAGGAGTAAACGCCGATACCGAGAGTTCGATTATTGAGATTTCCCAGGCAGATCTCGATATCGCTCGCGTGCACCCGCTTGGCCAGAACATCACCAATGTCGCGGATCCTAAGACCGTCTTTGGCGCTGTGTTTGATGTGGACAAGCGGACAGAGGTCCCGTGACGGTCAGGGCAATAGCGCCCCAAAACTGTCCCTCATCCTTTGCCAGCACTGGTAGATCTGGCTTCAAGTCGGCCATGCGGCACAATGAAAGCCGGGTGGCGCGTAACGCCAACCCGATCACCATTGTCAGCCAACCGGGGAAGACTGCACGTGACAGGTTAAACCATATGGCTGCGGAAGGCATTCAACGCGGCTAGGGGGTCTTCATGGCGCCAGATCTCATCCCCGATGCCAAAAAAATCGGTATGGGGCGTAAGCGTGCGGATCAGTTCATTCGTCAGGCCACCTTCGGCGACCACGGGAATTTCGATCATCTGCGACCACCACTGGAACAGGTCAATTTCGGCCTGTGCGCCATCACCCAGTCCGGACGTGCCAACGGGACCAAACGACACATAGTCTACGCCTGCTTCGCCTGCGGTCATTCCATCATGGTTCGACGCGCCACAGAAGCTGCCAACAATCGCATCCGGCCCCAACGCTTTGCGCGCGGCGCGGACTGATTTTGAGGCGTCGTTCAAATGCACCCCATCCAGACCCAGGCGTTCCGCCAGAATAAGATGATCCGAAATAACCAAAGCCACGTCTCGCGCATGGGTGACATCACGCAATGCATCGCCAGCCCGGCTCAGAGTGTCCTCGTCACGGCTGGCAAGGTCCAGACGGACGCAGGAAACCTCAACCGCGTCCAGGACGCGCGCCAGCTGATCTGGAAACCGACCCAATTCAAAACTGGGAGGCGTAACGAGATAGATCTGTGGCTGTTCAGCTGTGTCGGCTGGGCTGGACATGAAATACGCTCCTATATGGGCCAATCAGGGTGAATGGTGTGAACGGCCGGTGTAGCGTATTTTACGCAGGGTGCAAGGATTTGCCGGACTTAACGTGGCTTTTCGGTGCTCTGATTGTTCGAGACCTTGCCCCACGCCGCAATGCAGATTACAGCAATAGCCGATTTTCGGAGAATATAATGCCCAGCGACACCCCTCAGCCGTCTTTTGTTCTGGTCCGCCCTCAAATGGGTGAAAACATTGGAGCCGCCGCGCGCGCCATGTGGAATTTCGGTCTGGACCGGATGCGCATCGTGGCTCCCCGCGATGGTTGGCCCAACCCAAAGGCGGTGGCCATGTCTTCGGGCGCGGGGCGTCTGTTGGATGAAGCACAGCTGGCAGACACGCTGCCTGACGCGCTGAGTGACTGTACGTATGTGTTTGCCACTACAGCACGCCCGCGGGAACTGACAAAACCGGTCTATAGCCCCGAAGGCGCGATGAAACTGGCGGCCGAGAAGATCGCCGCTGGCGAAAAAGTTGCCGTGATGTTTGGCCCCGAACGTGCCGGGCTCGAAAACGACGACATCGCCCGCGCCAATGCGATCATTACGGTGCCGGTGAACCCAGAGTATGCCTCGCTCAACCTGGGTCAATGCGTTCTGTTGACGGCCTATGAATGGCGTCGCCAGGTGGTCTCGGTTGAACATGAGACATTTGAGATTGGAAAATCCGATTGGGCGACAAATATCGAAGTTGAAAAACTGGTGGAACATTACGAAGACCGTTTGGACGAGGCCGGTTTCTTTTTTCCTCCGGAGAAAGCGCCCGGAATGCGGGTCGTGTTTCGCAATCTCTTTAGCCGAATGCGCCTGACCCGCGCGGATGTGCAGATGCTGCATGGGGTGATGCGGCAGATGGTGCGCTGGAAAGACATCAGTAAATAATTCTAAAAAACCGGTCGATCTGACAATATTGCAAAACCAAACGAGGCGAGCATGAGCAAGCGTAGCATTTTTGAAGAGGTCGATGGCACCCGCAATGACGCACAAACGGTTGAGCCGGGCCTGTTGGACCGGGGCCGCGATGGCGCGCGAGGGGCCATCCGGGTCTGGCTGGGCGTTTTGTTTGCCTTCGTGGTGGCAATGATAGTGGTTGGTGGACTGACCCGACTGACCGACAGCGGGCTGTCGATCACCGAATGGCGCCCGGTCACCGGAGCCATTCCACCGTTGTCCGAAGCCGACTGGCAGGCTGAATTTGACAAATACAAACAGATCGATCAGTGGCAAATCGAAAACCAGTGGATGCAGCTGGCGGACTTCAAACAGATTTATTGGTGGGAATGGGGACACCGGCAATTGGGCCGCGTGATGGGCCTTGTCTGGGCGCTGGGGTATTTGGGTTTTCTTGTTGCACGCAAAATACCAACTGGCTGGGCTGGTAAATTGATCCTCCCAGGTGCGTTGGGCGGCGTTCAGGGGGCAATTGGCTGGTGGATGGTCGCCTCGGGCGTCACCACGGGTGAAGGTATGACCTCGGTTGCGTCATACCGGTTGGCGGTCCATCTGGGGCTGGCCTTTCTGATCTTGGGCATCATAGCTTGGTTTATGTTCCAGCTGGGCCGTTCGGAACGGGACTTGATGCAGGCCCGCCGCGCCAAAGAAGGTAAGCTGTTTGGCATGTCTACCGGTCTGCTGCATTTCGCGATGTTGCAAATCCTGCTGGGCGCGCTGGTGGCAGGCATTGACGCGGGCAGGTCGTATACCGATTGGCCGTTGATGGGGGGGCAGGTTTTCCCACCCAACGCGCTGTCGATTGAACCGGTGTGGCGGAACTTCCTTGAAAATCCCGGTCTGGTTCAGTTCATTCACCGGGTTTCCGGCTATCTCTTGGTGGCCTTTACCGTGGTCGTCTGGCTGCGGGGCCGTCGCAGCAGCCATGGCGCCACGCGCTTCGCCTTTAACGCAGTCTTTGCGACCATGGGCTTGCAGATCCTGTTGGGGATCCTCACCGTGCTTCAGGGCGCGCCGTGGCAGATTGCTATTTTGCACCAACTGTTGGCCGTGCTTGTTTGGGTGCTGATCCTGCGCGCGCGCTTCTTGTCAGCCTATCCGGTTACCACTTCGATCAAGGATCATTGATATGTCAGCCTATGAAGATCTGATGGCGTTTCAGCGCGAAACTGAGGCCCTGGGCCAAATTGCGGGCCGTCTGGGGTGGGATCAGGAAACTATGATGCCGCGTGCGGCGGCCCCGCAACGGGGCGAAGAAATGGCCGCACTTGAATCCGTGCTTCACGCACGCCGATCTGACCCGCGTCTGGGCGAATGGCTTGAGACCGCCAAAGCGCCCGACGCCGCCGGAGCGGCGCAGATCCGTGAAATCCGCCGTCAGTATGACCGCAGCTGTAAGGTGCCTGGCGATTTGGCGAAAACGTTGGCACGCGTCACATCCGAGGCACAGGGCAAATGGGCCGACGCGCGTGCCAACGAAGACGTCGCCGCATTTTTACCGGTGTTGCAAGAGGTTGTGACGCTGAAACGCCAAGAGGGACAAGCCCTTGCAGCAGGTGGTGACACCTATGATGCCATGGTGCAGGACTACGAAAAAGGCACCACGGCTGCTGAAATTTCAGCGGTCTTTGAGGCGTTGCGTCCCGGCTTGGTCGATCTGAGAGCGCGCGTGCTTGAAAAGCCGCAGCCAAAAGGTGTCAGTGCCCTTTTTGATCAGGGCGCGCAGATGAAGCTGACGCGCAAACTGGCCAAGTCCTTTGGCTATGACATGGCGCATGGCCGCGTCGACAAAGCGGTGCATCCGTTTTGTTCCGGTGGTGGCTTGGATGTCCGCATCACCACCCGTACCAGCGCTGAGGATCCGTTTAACTGCATCTATTCGACCATCCACGAAACCGGTCATGCCTGTTACGAACAAAACATTGATCGTGCGTATTTGCTCACGCCACTGGGCAGTGGCGTGTCAATGGGGGTGCACGAAAGCCAAAGCCGGATTTACGAAAATCAGCTGGGCCGCAGCCGCGCCTATACCGGTTGGTTATTTGGTCAGATGCAAGACGCGTTTGGCGATTTCGGCATTGCGGACGCCGACGGTTTTTATGCCGCCGTCAACGCTGTGCAAAAGGGCTACATCCGCACCGAAGCGGACGAACTGCAATACAACCTGCATGTGATGCTGCGCTTTGATCTGGAACGCGCCTTGATGAGCGGAGATCTTGAGGTTGTTGATCTTGAGGCGGCGTGGAACGATCGTTTTGCAGCGGACTTTGGATACGCCGTTGATAAACCGTCAAATGGTGTGCTTCAGGATGTGCATTGGTCGGTGGGTTTGTTTGGCTATTTCCCGACCTATAGCTTGGGCAATGTCTATGCCGGCTGCCTGTATCAGGCGCTGCGCCGCGATGTGCCCGATTTGGATCAGGATCTGACCCACGGCAATACTGAGCGCGCGACAAATTGGTTGCGGGACAATTTGCAACAACATGGCGGTCTGCGCATGCCGGTGGACACCATCACCCACGCGACCGGTGAAACGCCCAGCCACGCGCCGCTGATGAGCTATTTGGAAGAGAAATTTTCAAATATCTACGACCTCTAAATCGCTCTATCTGAAACATTACAAAGCCGGGATTTTGTCCCGGCTTTTTTGATGCCACGCTAAGCGCCTCAAGGCGTGACGCGTCACATCTTAGATAAGCGCCATACGTTCGGCGCGTTCCGGGTCAGGGAAGGGACGGTAGAGCCCCACCTCAAATGCGCCAATCAGATTTGAGACGTTTTCATACAGGCGCTCCACCTCTTCGTCATGCTCTCCCAGCACGCTAAATGCCTTGTCGAGCTGGATCATATTGTCGAATTCAACCTCAAGGATGAAATCACGATCCTTGTCGCTGGCAAGATGCAATTTGCGCCGCAGCAAACGCCAGGTGTGCACGACATCGCGCTCTTGCAGGTAAGACATCCATTGATCCACCGCATTGGCAAAGACCAGCGCCTTTGCTTCATGCTTGAGATCGATTGAGCAGTGATACAGATTCATCGGGCCCTCCGCGCCAAAGATCAGCTGATCCACCCTAGCGCGAAAGTGTTGTTTTCAAGTAAACCCGACGTGACGCATCCTATAGCTCTGTTTTGAGACCGTAATCCGCAAATGCCACCAGAGTTTCCGCAACTTCAGAAGCGCTTAGGATCTGTGGGGTACCAATGCTGAGACTGACGGAATACCCTTTTGCCAGAGTTTCCAGTTCCACCATACGCCAAAGCGCGCGCTCCAGCGTGTCCCCAATCACAACCGCGCCGTGGTTGGCCATCAGACAGCCTGACCGGTCTTGCAACGCATTACATACGTTTGCCGACAGGCCATCAGTTCCAAACAGCGCGTAACCCGCCACGGGGACGGTCGCGCCGCCAAAGGCCGCGATCATATAGTGACAAGCCGGAATTTCCTGACGGTTCATCGCCAGCGCTGTGCAGTAAACGGGATGTGCATGCACCACAGCATGGGCCTCGGGCTTCGCGCGCAGAATGTCCCGGTGAAATCGCCATTCAGACGACGGCTTCATTTGACCGGACACAGGCGTGCCGTCATCCAACGGCATCGTTACGATCATCTCTGGCGTCAATTTCTCATAGGGCACGCCAGACGGGGTGATCAGCATCTGATCCCCGGTTCGCACGGATATATTTCCCGATGTGCCTTGATTTATCCCGCTCTGGTTCATCTCAAGGCAGGCATCAATGATCGCCTGCCGCAAGATGAGAGTATCGCTGTAAGCCTTTGAAGTCATAGATCCTAGACCATTTCAGGAAAGAGCGTCGCCAGGCCGTTTGAAGAGGCGTCGCAAATTCCACGTTCGGTGATCAACCCTGTAACCAATCGATTTGGGGTGACATCAAACGCTGGGTTCCCGCCCGGCGTTCCTTGTGGCGTGACCTGGGCCAAACCGATGCCACCATCGTCAAGCGCGCCCTGCACATGGGTGACCTCGCGAGGGTTGCGTTCTTCGATTGGGATCTCAGAAACGCCATCGGTGACCGTCCAGTCAATGGTGGGAGATGGCAGTGCAACATAAAAGGGAACACCATTATCTTTGGCCGCTAAAGCCTTGAGATAAGTGCCAATTTTATTACATACGTCGCCTTGACGGGTGGTGCGATCAGTCCCGATGATGACCAAATCCACCTCACCGTGCTGCATCAGATGACCACCCGCATTGTCGGTTACATAGGTGTGGCTGATGCCATGGCCGCCCAGCTCCCACGCCGTCAGCGCGCCTTGATTGCGTGGACGGGTTTCACCAACCCAGACGTGGATTGGGATGCCTGCGTCATGGGCGTGATACATCGGACTGGTGGCAGTGCCCCAATCAACGGTCGCAATCCATCCAGCATTACAATGGGTTAGAATGCGAACTGGTTCACCATCTGATTTCTTGGCCGCGACATCGCGGATCAATTGCAATCCGTATTCGCCAATGCGACGGTTGATCTCGACGTCTTCATCGGCAATCTCATGCGCCAAAGCCAAAGCCGCGCTGGCACGGGCGTCGACAGGTAGCGGCAACAACGCAGCACGGCACCGATCAAGCGCCCATCGCAGGTTAATGGCGGTTGGTCGGGTCGCATTCAACTGCGCCCAAGCGGCATTCAACCCATCGTCAGTTGGATCGAGCCGCGCGGCCAGAGCCATACCATACGCGGCCGTGGCACCAATCAATGGCGCGCCGCGCACGCGCATTTCAACAATCGCGGCATCGAAATCGGCCAATGTGTCCAATTGCTGTACGCGAAAGTCATGAGGCAGCCAGCGTTGATCGATGATTTGCAGGGCCTCTGCGGTGGTGTCCCACCACAATGAACGATAGTGCGTGCCGTTGACCTTCATGGGGTGCTCCCGGTTCGTGATCTGTTTACCAACGCCTTGGAACGGTGAAATGACAGCAAAGTCAAGATCCGGCCGCGATGGAACAGATTATTCGTAACCGGTCATCTCAAGATACCCACGCCCGACATGCGATCCCGACACATGCACCGGGCCTTCCCAATATGAAAAACTTGTGTCCATCCAACTGCTTGGGTTCAAAGCTTCAACCTCAACCGACAGCTCGTATTCGGGTACGTTGATTTGCCAACGGGTGGGAATGCTGCGACCGTCAATCACGTACCGAAACAACGGCGTCGCCTGCACCGAGCCGTGTGGCAATGCACTGGCTGTCCCATCGGGTGAGATCCAGGTTCCGGAGGTGAAATTTTCGCCAGACCCGCGCAGAACAAACGCCATGAGTTTGGCGCCTCCGTCAAACCGCAGCGAAAACCAATCCCAACCGGTTTGATCCGAAGCCAACGGCTGGCTTGACCATTCCCGGTCGAACCACGCGTGCCCCGTGACCGATACAGGCGTCCCGTCCAATTCCAGCGTGCCCTGCGCCTGAAAGTGAGGTTGGGAATAATAGTGACTGGCCTGTCCTTCAGCGGATTTGACCGAATACCCATTGACGCCATGAGCGACTATAGGACCATCAGGTATCAGTTTGATATTATATGAAAAATCATCACCTGACGCATGGATTTCCTGCGTCGTTTCACCTGCATTATTGCGTATGAACCAATGATCGATCCACGCTTCAAATGGGGCAGCCGTGGCGCCTGCTTGGCCGATACCGCCGCGCGCGATCCGCTCTGCAAAACGATGTAGCGATGCGGTGGTCACCGCTGCGTGTCCCATCCACACCTGCGGGCTGTTCCAACCGTCCTCCTCGGAAGGGGCAGTGGCTAGCCGAAACAGCGTCCACTGCACACCGTAGTCGCGGGCCTGTGCGTCTTGCAGGTTAGCAGTCAGATACCACCATTCTATCCGAAAATCGGGATGCGCGCCGTGGTCTTCTGGAAATTGGAGCTGATAGGCTGGATCGGGTACAGAAAACCCATCGGCGGTCGTGCCCAAACCCGCAAAGCCTTGAGCATTGGCGGATGTGGAAACGAGAAATATAATTAAAAACAGCTGACTAACGTTCACTTGCAAAAACCTTTAACAGTGTGGCCGGTGAAATTCTCCGCAAGCGAAGCGCAGGTATCGCTGCCGCCAATAGCGCCGCGCCAAGAGACAGTGAGAAGATTTTCAACCACGACAGTGGAAAGAGGTACATGGGCAATCGCCAGCCAAACGCTTGCACATTGATCAGGTTCAACAGTGTCCACGCAAGGGCCAACCCAAGCGGAAGTGCCAGCACAGCTGTCAGGACAGTTAGCGCAAGGCTGCGAAACAGCTCGTATCGGGCGAGGGTGCGTGGTGGAACCCCCATGGCCCACACCGGCGCGAGCTGAGGCAAACGCTGCCCCCACATCGCAAGAAAACTGGTCAGCAATGCAAAGCCCGCCACCGCCAATGTCAGAACATTCAGCGCAGCGGTGATCACAAACGTCTGATCAAAGATCGCCAAAGACCGCGCTCGCAACGCGGGTTGGTCCAAAATCGCTGTGGAGTTGACATCAAATTCCTCAGATAAGCCCCTTAAAATTGGTGTTTTTGAGGGAGAACCCAACAGGATAGTCAAACTTGGAACTGCGTAATCTGGTAGGAGTTTTCGCACCTGTGCCGCAGAGGTGACCATTTGAAAACCCGGATTGCCATAGTCCGGATAAACCCCGGTGATCCGCAGCTCACCTGCCTGAGCATGAGTGAGATTCGCCCCTGGCCAGAGGTTCAGACCGTAGGCCATTTGCTCATTGATCAACACCCCAGATCCCGCATGGAGCTTCTGCCATGGGTCTGGCTCGGCAGATCGAAGCGGCCATGTGCTTGCATAATGTGGATGGTCAATCACACCGTAGAGCGAAATCTCGTGGCCCTGATGCGCGATCACAGTTGTCACCAAAGGCAATGCAGTGGCCCCGTGATCGTGGAGCCATGCGGAAATTTGTTCAGGGTCATCATCCGCGCGCAAACGCAGATAAAGATCGGCCGCGAACCGGTGTTCCAACCAGTCGACTAAGGTGAGGCGAAAACTATATGTCATTGTTTCAACGCCTATATTTGTCGAAATCGCAAGCATCAACGCCATCAAGGGGGTCGCCAACATTGGCAACTGCGATCGTAAGTCTGCCCAAAGCCACTGGGACAAACCGGGGACTGCTCGACGCGCAACGCGGCCCAATATCCATGACAGTATCACGGGCAACAACAGAGCGGCGCCTAACATCATGGAACCTAAAAACAAAAATCCAGAAATCAAACTGTCTGACAACAACAAGATGATCGCCGCGCATCCTAACAAGATCGACCCGATGAGTGCGCCCGTGGCGCGTATTCGACCTACGGTTTGTCCACGCGCCCGTTGCGCTGGACCTTGAAGGATGGGCAACTGTGCCACCACAAATAGACCCCGTGCTCCCGCCAAAAGACTTCCTAGGATTGCCATTGAAAATCCAGATAAAATCCAATTTTTTCGTAGACTTAAAGACCCTTCTATATCTGCCCCATACAGTCCTTGAAGTGTTGCCGACACCCCTGGCATCAACAGCCCGGCGATACCATATCCGATCAACACCCCCAGCAAGGCCCCGCACACCGCAAAGAGTAACAATTCGGCGGCAAGGAGTACGATGAGTTTGGGAAATGGCACTCCAAGACATCGCAAAGTCCGGATCAGGCCCCGTCGCTGTTCCAACGCCAGATTGATCGTGCTGTGGACGATGAACAGACCGACAACAAACGACAACAGACCAAACGCCGTTAGATTGAGGTGAAAGCTCTGAGTTAGCTCCCCGGTCTCCAGTCCAGCCCCGGCGGAATGTGTGATGATCCCCGGGATTAACTGCACAAGCGGGGTAAGATCGCTCAATTGCTTGGGCAACAGGATCAGGTAGCTAAACGGAACACTGGGAACACCAAGGTCATCTGCGTGGCCGAAATCTGCAACAATTAGGCCCGGTGGAACAATATCTGAGTAGGTAAAAGATCCTTTCAAAACATCACCTTGAATATCATTCTTCAGGCTCGGATGTGCAAGACGGAGAGAGCGAACACCAATTTCAGCACCTTCACTTTTGTTCGCCAAATTTGTGGTTTTCGACATCAACGGATGGCTGATGCTATCGACCAGTACAATTGGGAACTCCTCTGCGCCCAAGGCCACAGTGGCCTCGCGCACAGGGCTGACGGCCCAGCCGGCGCGACGCAAGGTAATGTAATCCGATAGCGCGAGTGGCCGATCCCGATGCGTAAGCGTCGCAAAACCCGTGCTAGAGAGGTGCCCGTCGGCCCGATCATAGCTGGCACGTGCTTCGCTGTTAATTGCCTGAACCGCTGACCAGAGCGCCGTAGCCAGCGCCAGACCAAAAATGAGCGCAAAAAGCTGCCCCGGCGCCTTGCGCCAATACGACAGCAACGCGGCAGCGGCAGCAAATCCACCAGATAGATTATGCCGTGTTTTCATGGAACAACACGGCCATGTTGCAAGTGCAGCCTACGATCCAAACGCGCGGCGATTTCGCTTGAATGGGTCACAAGGAATAGGGCCGTCTCGTGATCGCGCACCAGATCAAGCATCAGATCAATCACCTCGGAACTGCTTTGTTCATCGAGATTTCCGGTTGGCTCGTCCGCTAGCAATACATCGGGGCGCACAGCAAGGGCACGCGCGATTGCCACGCGCTGCTGCTGGCCACCTGACAAGTTCTCGGGATAACGCGCAATTAAGTCGCGCAGACCAAGACGCGTGATCAGCTGATCACACCATTGGGCGTCATACCGGTTTGCAATGCGAGCATGCAGCGCAATGTTGGCATCAACGGTGAGTGAAGGAATTAGATTAAACTGCTGAAAAACAATAGATACGTTTCGCCGACGCAATGCCGCACGGGCGTTTTCGCTGAGGGTGCTATAGCGTGTTCCATTTAGTGAAATTTCCCCGTGATCAAAGGTATCAAGAGCCGCGACAAGGTGCAGCAATGTGCTTTTCCCAGATCCGCTTTCACCGGTAAGCGCAAGGCTCGCCCCGGGATCCAGATGAAGTGAGACGTCTTTTAGGACCGCGGTTTGATCAGTCTGTCCCGCAAATCGTTTGGTTACGCTGTTCAAAATTAGAGCCATCTTGATCCTTCGGTCAGCTCGTCGCCCTATAGAAAAGCGATTGCACAGATTGACTTGTGTGGCAGTCCCGCCCACTTTGTGAGCCGTTCTGATGAAGTGTGGAGGCCAGTTATGGGAAAGACAATTCACTTTGCTGTCGCAGCCGTGATTTCTACGCTTGCTCAGGAATCGCTGTCTGCGCCTCGGGCCGAGCAACGCGCATTGTGTGAAAGACGCGCTGAAGCCATCAGCGGCTACAATCCTGGAACGATCATTGCGCAACGTGGGCGCACAAAATTGATTATTTCCGGGTCGGCGCAGTTTGGTGTTCGACGGGGAGGTGGTGACACATCGACCTATTCCGCTCTTGATGCGGCCGAGAGAGAACGCAAGCAGGCAGAATTGAAGTTCGAAGCCGCTTACCTGGCATGTCTGGCGCAACATAAGTGAGTATTTTGATGTTCACACAGGCAGCAGTTACGGCTGCACGACGGTTCAATCGAAAAAAGGGCTGGGTGCTGAGCAGTCACATCGCCATGTCGATGATGCTTGCACTGTTTCCCTTTGTCTTGTTCACAGTTGCCATGGCGGGTGCGTTTGCTGACATCTCTGCGCAAGCCATGGATCGACAAGAGGTTATTGAGCTTGTTTTTGGGGCCTGGCCTCAAGGTGTGGCGGAGCCTATCGTTGTCGAGATAAATGCAGTTTTGCAAACCTCGGGCGTGAAATTAGCCACCTTTGGCGCGGTTCTTGCAATGTATTTCGCCTCTAACGGTGTCGATGCTATTCGGTTGGCGCTTGTCTCAGCCTATCACGAGGCAGACCAGCGCCCGTTTTGGCACAGCCGCCTGATCTGCATCAGTTTGGTCATTGCCGGGGGCGCAGCCTTGCTGCTGGCCGCTATTTTTGAGGTGCTTTTGCCGTTTTATGCTCGAAATCTGGCTGATTTCTTGCCGATGGTCCAATTGGGCGCAGGATGGGAGAACGGGCTAAACGGTGTGTTGGTTACGGTTTTACCACTGGCAGCAGTCCTGATGTGTCACCTCGTCTTACCAAAACACCGATATACCGTGGCGCAGATCGCGCCGGGGGTTTTGCTTACATTTGTATTGTGGTGGGCTGCGGGTCTTGGGTTTGCCATATATATCGGACGCTTCGCCCAGTATTCAGCGACTTATGCAGGTTTGGCCGGAGCCATGGCAGCCCTGATATTTTTGTACCTGAACGCTGCAATCCTGATCTTTGGGGCCGAATACAACGGCGCTCTCATGGATCTGCGTGCCAACAACAAGACTTAGGGCAGGGTGGGACATTGTTTCGCTGTCAAAAACAATAAGGCGTAAATGCCCTATTTACGTCATCACTTGCCCGTTTTTGCGATCTAGTTTTGAGGTGTCAGAAGATACCAACAGGGACAGAACGTCATGCAAACATTGGCTCGCACATTTCACTCGCTTCGCGCATTGGCTTTGTTGGGTGCACGCGTTTCCGAACAGGCGCCGCGGATTTCTCGGTTGAGCGACGGTGAGCCGGACACCTTGCGTCTTCAGCGCGAATTGGCGTCACATTCCTTGCGCAAACGTCAACGGCGCGCCTGAATTTGCGCGAATGCAGGTTCCCGGCGCTGGACGCCGGGGCATCTTTGCATAGACGTGGGTGCTAGCCACGAAATCCAGTGGCCACAACAAATTTTTCCGAACTGTCAGCACGAGACGACGGCGGTTTGATGTTCATGACCTTGGTGAACTTTTGCTTGAGCAGCTTTTGCAAATCGCCCTCAGCACCACCTGCAAGCGTTTTGGCGATAAAGGTGCCGCCGGGTTCTAACACATCAAAGGCAAAATATGCGGCCGCTTCACACAGGGCCATAATTTTAAGGTGGTCGGTCTGTTTGTGCCCCGAACTGGACGCGGCCATATCCGACATCACAACATCCGCCTGACCGCCAAGCCATTCTTTTACCTGATCGTCAGCACCTTCATCCATGAAATCCAGTTGATGAAATTCGGCCCCAGCCAAAGATTCCACTTCTTGCAGGTCAACACCGATGATCCGGCCAACGCGTTTTCCGGGTTTTTCCCCCAGAACATTGATGCGTTTCACCGCAACCTGCGCCCAGCCACCCGGAGCGCAGCCCAGATCAACGACGCGTGCCCCCGGGACCAGAAATCGGAACCGATCGTCCAATTCCATGATTTTATAGGCGGCACGTCCGCGATACCCTTCGGCGGTCGCGCGTTTTACATATGGATCGTTCAATTGCCGTTGCAACCAACGGGTTGAGCTGGTGGTGCGTCCGCGTGCGGATTTAACCTTGACCTTCAGATCCCGCTGACCGCGTCCCGAGGTGTTTTTTCCGGTTGGTGTCTTGGCCATGGTTCCGATCTCAAATGCATCAGTTGCGTCGCACGCAGATAAACTGTTGGCCACGGGGAATCAAGAGAAGGGGCGCGGTCCGGTCAGAGACAGATGATCCCACGGCGCAGAGACACCCACCCAGTAGTACCCAAGGATATGACCTATAATGCGCAGTGCTTTGTGGTGACGGGGATGCCTTCTTGGCGTGTCCTCTTCAGGACTGTCGGGCACCTCTGACAGGATCAGCATAGAGTTCCGCTCAACCGCAGCCAAAAACTGCGCGGCATCTTCTGCTTGATACTGAGGAACTTGAATGGGGATGCCACCCAGAGCAAGACTGTAGTGCGGCATTTGCAGCGTCATATGAAAATGCGGGGAAAAAACCTGATAACCAGCCCCAGTCAATCCGCAAACGGCAGCTGACCAAGTCCCATGGGAATGCGCAATGGCGACAATAGATAACATGAATAAAATCCTGAAAATAATACGAAATTAGTAGGGGCCGTCCTCCAGTACACCGTCAGCACTCATCTGCGCATAAAGCAGCCCCTCACGTAGGCCACGATCTGCAACAGAGAGCCTATCAGTAGGCCAGCACCGCAGCAGAGCCTGCAAAATTGCAGAACCGGACATGATCAAGGCCTGTCGGTCATCGCCAATGCGAGGATCATTGCGTCGTCCCTTGGGGCCCAGTTCAAGATAGCCACGAATGACCTTGTCTATTTGATCCGACGTCATACGCAATCCGTCAACCTTGGTACGATCATAGCGTTTGAGCCCCAGATGCGAGGCTGCAACCGTGGTCACGGTGCCCGACGTGCCGACAATCTGAAATCCAGCACGCGCCTGTTCGTTTTTGTAGGGTGCAAAGTCGGCAAGGTTTTCTTCAAAAAACCAGCTCATCAACGCAAAGCGGGCGGCGTCATCTTCGACGTCGCTGAACTGATCGCGCAACGTTGCCACCCCCAAAGGCACACTTATCCAGTCCACCACCTTGGCGGCCGGGAAGGGGCTTTCGGCAGGGTGAAACCCCGCATGCAGCCGCATAATCGCTGACGGACGATCGCGACGCGGCACCGATGACAGGTCGATCCACACCAATTCAGTTGAACCACCGCCTATGTCGACGACCAAGAGCTGCGTGGTTTTGGTGGACACCAGAGGGGCACAGGAAATCACCGCGAGCCGCGCTTCTTCTTCTGGCTTAATGATTTCCAGCGTCAGACCGGTTTCGCGTTTGACTTGCCGGATGAATTCGCGCGCGTTTTTTGCGCGACGACAGGCTTCAGTGGTCACCAGCCGCATATTCTTGACGCGATTGCGTTTTAGCTTTTGTTGGCAAATGCGGAGTGCTTGAATGGTCCGCACCATTGAAGACCGGGACAAACGCCCGGTTTTTTCAAGCCCGGCACCCAGTTGCACCGATTTTGAAAAGCTATCCACCACATGGATCCCGCTGCCCTTGGGTTGGGCAATGAGCATGCGACAGCTATTTGTTCCCAAATCCAGCGCCGCATACAGCGCATCAGGATCGGGGCGGGCCGGGGCAGGGGATTCGACCGCACGGGGAAACGCACCTGCTCCTTTGGAACGCCTGGACGCCATGATTCACGCCCTCCGAATATCGTGTTGAATTTAGAATAGGCCGCGGCGACGGTCGGCGCAAGATCGCCTGAAAGGTTTCGAACGATCCATCTTCTCTCAAACCGTTCATAATCCAAATGAACATTATGACGAGCCACTCCCATAGCCAGACCGCGCGCCAGCGGGTATTTCCAACCTGTCAAAAGGTCGTTGTTTATCTGCGTGTGGTCGAAATCCGACGCACGCGGGCGCAAATGGCACATTATGAACGTAAACACGTGGATGCAGTGGAGGGATCATCAATGGCAGATGTGACAATAGTTTATTGGCGCGACATTCCCGCTCAGGTCATCGTTGGCAAGGGACGCCGTGGATCCAAGCGACAGCTGGAAGAGCGGTTTGAACAGGCTATAGATCGCGCAGCGATGAAGGTGAACGCGAAAGATGCGGATGCGTATCTGGCAGAATGGCGCAAGGCCGCGCCGTATTCTGTCGACGGGGAGGCTGCCGATGTCGTCGAAACCGAAGCCTTGCGTCTGGAGAGAGAGTACGATCAGGATCGGCTAAAAGCGCTGATCGCCAATGACGGATGGGCATAAGCCTAGGATCTTTATGGGGGGCCGCAATGGCTTTGTTGAACTTTAAAAAACGTGACACAGGCGGCGCCAAAACCGTGACCCCTGAGGTCGAAGCCTTTTTGCAGGGTTACTCGATTGAGGTCATGCCGCGTACGGCCGCCAAAGTGGACGATTTCCGCGCTCTTCTGCCTCAAGAAACGCGCGTCTACATTGCCCATATCGACGGCACGCCAATCGAAGACATGGTTTCGACCGCCAAGCGATTGAACGACCAGGGTTTTTCGGTCATGCCGCATTTCCCAGCCCGAATTATCAAGGACAAAGCCACGCTGGCGGATTGGATTGCACGCTACCAGGGCGAAGCAAACGTCAAGCAAGCGCTGCTGCTTGCCGGGGGTGTGACCACGCCACATGGGGATTTTGACAGCTCAATGCAGCTGCTGGAAACCGGCCTGTTTGACCAGGCGAATTTCACCAATTTGCACGTCGCCGGCCATCCCGAAGGCAACAGAGATATCGATCCCGACGGAACGATGAAGAACGTCTCAGAAGCGCTTCAATGGAAACAGAAATTCAGCGAACGCACTGATGCCAAGATGGCATTGGCGACCCAGTTTGCATTTGAGGCGAAACCCATCATCGCATGGGCAAATGGCCTGAAAGAGGCAGGTGTGGACATTCCAATTCACATCGGGATTGCGGGTCCAGCCAAGCTGCAAACGCTGATCAAATTTGCCATTGCCTGTGGTGTCGGTCCATCATTGAAGGTTCTACAGAAACGCGCGATGGATGTGTCCAAGCTTCTGTTGCCGTATGAGCCAACCGAAGTTCTGACAGAGCTGGCGGCCTATAAGGCGGCAAACCCCGAATTTAACATAACCAATGTGCACTTCTTCCCATTGGGTGGAATTAAGACCAACGCCACTTGGGCGATCAACAATGGTGGTGCTTCGGCAGTGCCGGCAAAGGATCATGCATGACCCGTACTATCATTGAATCAAAAACAAAAACCACGATCATTGGCTTCGATCAGCCATTCACCGTCATCGGTGAGCGTATCAATCCGACGGGCCGCAAGATCCTGAACGAAGAACTCGAACGCGGCGATTTCAGCCGGGTCGAACGTGATGCGCTTGCACAGGTTGCAGCTGGCGCTACCGTGCTCGACATTAACTCGGGTGCGGTGTTCTCCAACAAGATGGCCGAAGATCCGCGGTATGCCGACAACAACTTTGTCGAACCGGATCTGATGCGCCAGCTGGTGAAAATCGTTCAGGCCGTGACCGACACGCCGCTGTGTATCGACTCATCTGTTCCAGGCGCGCTTGAAGCTGGCCTGGAAGCCGCCGAAGGTCGTCCGCTGCTGAACTCTGTCACCGGAGAAGAAGAACGGCTGGAGCTGGTGCTGCCGCTGGTGAAAAAATACAACGTACCAGTTGTTGCGATCTCGAACGATGACACCGGGATTTCCGAAGATCCCGACGTGCGCTTTGCCGTCGCCAAGAAAATCGTTGAGCGCGCTGCGGACTTTGGCATCCCAGCACATGACATCGTTGTGGATCCGCTGGTGATGCCAATTGGTGCTATGGGCACTGCGGGCCTTCAGGTGTTTGAGCTGAACAATCGTTTGCGCAACGAGCTGGGCGTGAACACCACGTGCGGCGCCTCCAACATCTCATTTGGCTTGCCAAACCGTCACGGCATCAACAACGCGTTTTTGCCGATGGCAATGGCAACCGGCATGACATCCGCGATTATGAACCCGGTGGCGTTGCCCGTGGGTCCAAAGAAGATCGCGGCCAAGAAAGCTGAGATCGAAGCCGCAGGTATCATTCTGCCGGATGGCATGGATGATGAGGCCTTTGTGAAAATGTTCGGCATGGGGTCAACGCTGCCGCGCGCTGGCAAGGAAATGGAAGCGATCCGTGCGGCCAACTTCTTGACCAACAATGATGATGGCGGCGCGGCTTGGATCAAGTTCAACAAAGATCCCGACGCAGCACCCGCAGGTGGTCGCGCCGGACGTCGGCGCCGTCGCGGATAATATTCCAAGACGTAAGACAGAACGATGAATAAGAAGCCGGGCCAATGGTCCGGCTTCTTATTGTTTGTGAGCGCTTAAAACGAGATGTTTAGGGGTATTTGGTCGCACACACAGAGGCTTTGTAATTGGTATTATGGTATATAAATTTCCTTTATATACCATAATACATGTAATGCGCCATGTATCTCATTGTTAAATAACGGTTATATTTACTGGCCAAAGCTGTCGTTTCAGCGTTGCATAACGCACAGGATCAAATTTGATCCGTGCTTTTGCTTCGCGCAGCGTGTAGGTCCACAGGTCGTCCATATCTTCAGCAAGAATGTCCAAGAGCCCATAATTGCGTGCTGCAATTGGACCAAGCTCTTGATTTGTTAGAAACAATCTTCGACTTACGGTTTGACCCAGACGGTGCTGTGCAAGTGTAATAAGCTCTGCTGGCAGCATGGTGCCGCCAGCCACGCCATCAAATCGATACGTGGTGCGACTGCGGCCAATGGCGATATCACAACAGATCGCAAACAAAAGCCCTGGTCCATGCGCGTTGCCGTTCACCGCTGCTATGGTTGGCTTGGGAACGGCAATGAGCGTCTGAAAGGTTGAGGTCAACTGCTGTTGATACGACGGACAGGCTTCATCTTGGCTTGCTGCCGTACCCGCGCAAAACGCTGCAAACGGACTGCCCAGCACAACAGTTTTGCAATTACTGTCCTGCGCAAGATCAATTAAGCTCTGTTCAATTTCAGCCAGAAACGCGGTGTCCAGCCCGTTGTCCGGCCCTTTGCCCATCTGTAGCTCGATAATTCCGGCACCATGATCGCGGCGAGTGAGCCAGCTTTGCGCCTCCATTGGTCCATACTCCTAAGGGTCATTGCATACGCGAGGTTTTCGCCCGACTATGCACACTGGTGATGTGCAAAGCCTTACCACAGGCAATATTTCCCCGTTTCATCGTAGGATTTGCAGCCCTGACGTTGTTGTTCGGTATGTAGACAAATTAATTGTCCAGTTTGATCGATTTTGGTCGATATTTCCCGCCAATAAGCGAGAGATTGCTTGTTGTGACCCTGTATTTCTCTTTAATCTTCACATAACTCTCGTGATACCTCTCGAGTTTTATAGAAATTGCCGAATACTTCGGCGGGTGGGGAAATCTGGGATGGCCACATGCGCAGCATTTTAATTTTGAATGGTCCAAACCTCAATCTATTGGGGACGCGACAACCTGAGGTTTACGGCGATGAAACGCTGGAGATGGTACAGCAGAAATGCCTGGACTATGGTGCTCAGCGCGGCGTTGAGATTGCGTTTGAGCAATCCAATCACGAAGGTGTGCTGCTAGATCATATCCACGCCGCCAAAGGAGTTCACGACGGGATTGTATTGAATGCGGGTGCCTACACCCATACGTCAATTGCCTTGATGGACGCGCTCTTTTCCGTGGAGCTGCCCGCGGTTGAGGTCCATCTGTCGAACATCCATGCCCGTGAAGAGTTTCGTCATACGTCCTATATTTCGCGTGCTGTCGTCGGTCAGATCTGCGGTTTTGGCTCACATGGGTATCTGATGGCGATCGGTGCTCTCATCGCCTGCGCCAGCGTTTAGGTGAGATATGGAAATTCTGGATTATCTGCACTCCCTTGCGGAGGTCCGCAGCCTTGAACAGCTGTGGAAAGCCCATCAGGAAAAAATGGCGGAATTTGGATTCGAACGGATCATCTACGGCTACACCCGCTATAAAACCGAGCGTTCACTTGGGGATCCCGAAGATTTTCTGGTGCTGTCGAACCATGGCCAGGAGTATTTGAATGGATTCCTGCGCAGTGGTCTGTATTTTCACGCGCCTATGGTGCGTTGGGCGGTCCAAAACGACGGCGCTTGCAGCTGGGATCTGGTGCGCGAGCAGATCGCCCAAGGTGGGTTGACGCCTCAGGCGCAGAAGGTTGTTGAATTCAACCAGAAGATGGAAATGACCGCAGGCTATACAGTCAGTTTCTATTCGATCTCCAGCCGCTTTAAGGGCGCCATCTCTTTGGCCCCTGCCCCCGGTGTCAGCCAAGAGGCAGTGAATGCCATCTGGGCCGAGCATGGGCGGGATATTCAGCTGATCAACAACATGGCGCATCTCAAGATCGTGACGCTGCCGTATATGCCGCCCAATCGCGGCTTAACCAGCAGGCAACGTGAGACTCTTCAATGGGTTGGAGATGGAAAGACCACCAAAGATATTGCCACGATCATGGGTTTGACCACTGCAACCATCGAAAAGCACCTCCGTCTTGCACGCGAAGCGCTTGCAGTGGAGACCACGGCGCAGGCCGTTCTGAAAGCCGCGATGCACAACCAGATTTTTCAGTTGGAAAATTAGGCAAAACCACCCTTTTGATGAGGTGGACTGCCGCGGAAGTGAGCAGATCACGCAAATGATGATAAATCGCGTCAAAAGGGTATGGAATACACTACTACTAATTTTAACCTTATAGTAACATACTATAGATGTTCCGTGAGTGGTGGCTTTAGCCTGGGAACTTGGGGCTTCAACCTAGTGATTTCTAGGCTCTGCTGTCCTTCTGGTGTTCGAATGCGTTTAGTCAGCGTGAGTCCCAGATTTCTAGAGGGGTCCCATCCATCCCCATCAGTGGGGCCCCTCTTTCACTTCTTGAATTTTATAGCTGCAACAGAACATTCCCGTGCGCTTTGCGTCTTGCGGGTCATTTTTTTTGTTCGGGATGTGTTTCACCACAACTTGGCGCAACGCGCCTCTGTGTCACGCGATAGGTTTTTTAAATCATACGCTCCAACGGCGGGTCGTCACAAAAAAACCGGAGAGCCAATGCTCCCCGGTTTCAATTTTCAAGCTTTGAGGCGATTTAGCCCTGAGCTGCCTTAGCTACTTCAGCTGCAAAGTCTTCTTTTTCGACTTCGATGCCTTCGCCAACTTCCAGACGCACGAAACCAGTGATGGTGGCGCCTGCTTCTTTTGCAGCCGCTTCAACGGTCAGGTCAGGGTTCACAACAAACTGCTGGTTCAGCAGAGTTGCTTCGGCGACGAATTTCTTCATGCGGCCAACGATCATCTTTTCGATGACTTGCTCAGGCTTGCCGGACTCGCGCGCGATGTCCATCTGAACTTGTTTTTCTTTCTCAACAACCGACGCGTCCATATCGGCTTCGGACAAGGCCGCAGGGTTCACAGCAGCAATGTGCATTGCGATCTGTTTGCCGATGGTTTCGTCGCCGCCGTTCAGCGCGACCAGAACACCGATTTTACCCATGCCAGCGGCTGCCGCGTTGTGCACATAGGCTACAACGGTTTCGCCTTCCAGCTTCGCCATGCGACGCAGGTTCATGTTCTCGCCAATGGTAGCGATCTTGTCGGTGATGACGCTGGAAACGGCTTTGCCGTCGATTTCGGCGGCGTTCAACGCGTCCAGACCCGCAACGGGCAGAGCCGCAGTTGCGATGGCAGAAACCATTTCTTGGAACTCAGCGTTTTTACCAACGAAGTCGGTTTCGGAGTTGATCTCAACAGCAACGCCAGTGCCGCCGTTCACAACAACAGCCACCAGGCCTTCTGCCGCGGTACGGCCGGATTTTTTCGCCGCTTTGGCCAGACCTTTGGTGCGCAGCCAATCAACCGCAGCGTCCATGTCGCCGTTGGTTTCGGTCAGCGCTTTTTTGGCGTCCATCATGCCAGCGCCGGTGGTGTCGCGCAGTTCTTTAACGAGTGCAGCTGTGATTGCCATCTTCGGCTCTCCTCAAATTCGAAATGAGTTTGGGGCAGGTGATACCCTGCCCCATATGTCAAACATGTGACACGAAGTTCAGCGAGGGCAGATTAAGCGGTTGCTTCTGCTGCGACTGCTTCTTCTTCGGGGGCATCTTCCAGCGCGCCCAGGTCAACGCCTGCAGCACCCAGCTGAGCGGTCATACCGTCCAGAGCGGCACGCGCCATCAGGTCGCAATACAGCGAGATCGCGCGGGACGCGTCGTCGTTGCCGGGGATGATGTAGTCGATACCGTCGGGTGAGCAGTTGGTGTCGACGATCGCAACAACCGGGATACCCAGTTTGTTGGCTTCGGCGATGGCCAGTGCTTCTTTTTTCACGTCAACAACGAACAGCAGATCAGGAACACCGCCCATGTCGCGGATACCACCCAAAGAAGCTTGCAGCTTCTCTTGGTCACGCTCCATGTGCAGACGCTCTTTCTTGGTCAGGCCTTCGGCGCCCATTTCCATTTTCTCGTCGATGTCTTTCAGACGTTGGATCGACTGGGAAACGGTTTTCCAGTTGGTCAGCGTGCCACCCAACCAGCGGTGGTTCATGAAGTACTGAGCAGATTTCTCAGCAGCTTCTGCGATGGGGCCTGCGGCCTGACGCTTGGTGCCGACGAACAGTACGCGGCCGCCTTTTGCAACGGTGTCACGAACAGCTGTCAGAGCCTGGTCCAGCATTGGAACAGTCTGTGTCAGGTCCATGATGTGGATGCCGTTGCGCGAACCGTAGATGAACGGGTCCATGCGTGGGTTCCAGCGCTGTGTCTGGTGACCAAAGTGTACACCAGCTTCAAGCAGCTGACGCATTGTGAACTCGGGAAGAGCCATGTGTATATCCTTTTCCGGTTTAATCCTCAGTGGGGGTTTAGAGCGAATGCTCCAACCGGCGGTCCGTCTGGGATGTCTCCCCAGATCACACCAAACCCCACCTGCGGGTTCGAATGCCGCGCGTATATGGGACAATCCCCCCCATGGCAAGTGTTTTGGCCGTAAAAAGCTCAGCGTGGGAGTTGTTTTTGGAAACCCGCGCGCACCGCCTGTTCCGCTGCGGCAGCCAGCGTCTTACGGTTGGTGAAATCGGACACTTTCAGGGGCGTATGAAAATGAACTGAAATGCAGCCCTGTTTGGGCTGGCCAAGAATTTTCAGCAAGTTTGGACCGAACCCCATCTCGGCCCACCAGCCATAGAACCGATCCGGTTGACCGACCGGGGCCAGATACGCCACCGACACGGGTTGCACCGATAGCAGCGGCTTCAAATCCTCGCTTAGAAATGGTGCAAAGAGTGTTGTTTTGAAGGGTAAAACACGACGTCCATCTGTTGAAGTTCCTTCGGGAAAGAACAACAGTTTGTGCCCAGCTTTGAGTCGGCGCTCAAACAGATCCGCCTGCTCGCGTGCCTTGCTGCGGTCGCGCTCAATGAACACGGTGCCAGTAGCACGTGCCAGCCAGCCGATGCCCGGCCAGTTGGCGACTTCGGCTTTCGAGACAAAGTAAATTCGTTTGGTCGCGTTCAGGGCAAAAATATCTAGCCATGTCGAATGGTTGGCGACCACCGCACCGGGATCGCGCATCCCCTGCCCTGTGACTTTGAATTTAAAGCCGATTATTTTCAATGCACTACGGCACACAGCTTGTGTAATATATGGCGTCACGGGACGTGCCAAACCGCAAATAGGTCGTTCGATCAACCGCAGCAGCAACAGCACCATGAGACCGCCAAACACCAGCGCAGCCAGCAACGGTGCGCGCAGTAGGATCAGCAGCCAATTTCCAAACCCAAGGCGCACCTCATCCGGGGGCGTTTTGCTTTGCCAGCTGACCGTCATGCGTCAACGCCCTCCGGTGTAAATTTTGCGCTGACGATCGTTCATACGCGCAACATCAAGGATCAGGCAGACGTCAATGGTGTTAAATGCGTGATCCACATAAGCCCCTTCGCCTATGAAGCCCCCAAGCCGCAGATAGGCTTTGATCAAGGCGGGGATCTGTAGCATCGCGGCCTTCCGATCCAAATCATCTTTGGCGATCAAGTCCATGTTTTGAAAAGACTTAGATCGCACGCGCAAATCCGGTGGCGCAAGGTGGTTGTGGTGCAAAAGTGATAACGGCGCGGCCAGTTCAGTTGGATCTGTGCCATGAAAACTAGCGGTTCCAAACAAGAGTTCGATCTCATGCTGCAAAACATAGGCCGACAATCCGTTCCACAAATGATACATTGCCATGCCACCACGATAGTCGCGGTGCAGGCAAGAACGCCCTAATTCCAGAACCTTGCGACCCGAAGCTTTCAGTACCGACAGGTCATATTCATCGTCGGAATAATACTGACCCATTTTCGCAGCCTGATCCGACCGCAACAGACGATAGACGCCGACCATCGCGCCGGTGGCATTGTCTGTTACAGTCATGTGGTCAAAGAACGGGTCGAACTGGTCGCGTTCCAACCCCGTCTCGTGGTCCACCATGTCGCCGTCGCTGCCCAGCTCGCGTACAAAAACGTCATAGCGTAACGCCTGCGCCGCGCGCAGTTCTTCGTCGCTCTCGGCGATCTTGACGGTGAAATCGCGGTTGGGTTCGGCCATCTCAAGATCCCGTTTCGGTTCAGACTTGCGCGCAGTTACAGCATGAGGCACTGATTGAGCAAGGAATTAGGGTAATATTCAGGAGTTCGTTAACGGTTCGTAAACCGTTTTCACAGATCAAAGACTGGGATCAAGGCCACGCGGGCACCATCGATCACCAGCTTTCCCTGATCGCGAAAGTTTACGGTGATCTTGCCGCCTATGTTTGATTGGACCTGACCAACACCCCAGTCGGGGTGGTCCGGATGTTTGACAAACATGCCTGGAGCAAGAATAGCGTTGAGGTCATTCATAATGTGGCCCACTTCGGAGGAATAGTATGACGGTAGATAACGTCAATGTGGCGACTTTGATAGGGTCTCGGATTTGTCACGATCTGATTAGCCCCGTGGGCGCCATCAACAACGGCTTGGAGCTGTTGGGCATGGCAGGCGCAATGGACGGCCCCGAACTGGAGCTGATTGCTGACAGTGTGAACAATGCCAATGCCCGCATCCGTTTCTTCCGTATTGCCTTTGGGCAGGCTGGTGAACAGGGTTTGGGGCGTGCTGAGGTTGTATCGGTTCTCGACGACGTCAGCAAAGGCGGCCGGTTGAAATATCAATGGCTGCTGACCGAACCGGCAACCCGTGCCGAAGTGCGATTGGCGTTTCTGGCGGCGCTGTGTCTGGAAAGCGCGCTGCCGTACGGCGGCATGGTTGAGATGGAGTGCTCAGCTGGCGTTTGGAAAATTTCCGGCCAAGGCAACAAGCTAAAGCTCGATGAAGATCTCTGGGCACGTCTGACCGGTGGGCCATCTGAAAACAAGCTGTCTCCTGCGCAGGTACAATTTGCGTTGTTGCCGCAGTTGGCCAGCGAATTGTCAAAAGCGTTGCGCGTTGAGCAAACCGCAGATCAGATCTCAATTCACTTTTAGATCTTTGTGCAATCCTCTGATAGTAAAAGTAAAAGCGCCGATTTAAACCGGCGCTTTTCTATATTTCAGTTAGCTGCGTACGGCGCCATTGCCGCGCACCAAGTATTTGAAACTGGTCAACTGAGCTGCCCCCACGGGACCGCGGGCATGCATCTTACCAGTCGCGATGCCGATCTCGGCGCCCATACCAAACTCCCCGCCATCCGCAAATTGGGTGGAGGCGTTGTGCATCAAAATGGCGCTGTCCAATTCCGAGAAAAACTGCGCGACGGCGGCGTCATCTTCGGTCAGAATACAATCGGTGTGCTGCGAGTGATGTGTGCGGATATACTCAATTGCATCATCGATGCTGTCGACCGCACGCGCGGCGATGATTGCATCCAGATATTCGCAGCCCCAGTCGCTGTCCGTTGCGGGGGTCATGCCATCTGGTCCGGGCAAGTCTCGTTCTGCGCGAATTTCCACCCCAGCTGCGCTGAGCGCAGACAGGATATCTTTGCCCACTGTCTCGGCGATGTCACGGTGGATCAACAGGCACTCGGCAGCGCCACAAATTCCGGTGCGGCGGGTTTTGGCATTCAACACGACGTCCAACGCTTTTTGAGGATCAGCCGCTTTGTCGATGTAGATGTGCACGATGCCCTCCAGATGCGCAAACACCGGCACACGCGCTTCACGCTGAACCAACCCAACCAGACCTTTGCCACCACGTGGTACAATCACATCCACATAGTCGGTCATCGTCAGCAGACATTGAACAGCCGCCCGGTCGCGCGTGGGCACCAGCTGTACAGCATCAGCAGGAAGACCTGCGGCTTCTAAGCCTTTGACAAAACAGGCATGAATGGCCTGGCTCGAGTGAAAGCTCTCAGAACCTCCGCGCAGGATTACCGCATTGCCAGATTTGAGACATAGCGCGCCTGCGTCCGCGGTAACGTTGGGACGGCTTTCGTAGATCACGCCGATCACACCCAGTGGCGTGCGCACTCTCTGGATATTCAGGCCCGAGGGCTGATCCCATTCGGTCAGAACCTCACCAACGGGATCATTCTGTCCAGCCACCGCACGCAGGCCATCCACGATGCCCTGAACACGAGATTCATCCAGCAAAAGCCGGTCCATCATCGCATCGGTCAGACCTTTTTCCCGACCAAATTCAAGATCTTGCGCGTTGGAGTTGATGATGTCAGCACGCGCGGCCCATACCGCATCTGCAGCCGCCATCAGTGCTGTGGTTTTTTGATCCGCAGTGGCCGTCGCCAGCACCTGCGCTGCGGCCTTGGCGCGCTGGCCGAGGTCGAGCATCATGTCGGAAATGGTAGTGTCTGTAGTATTCATGTCATATCTGCCTGTGTTTGCGGCACGTCAAAGAGACCTTTGACGGGAGTATTTTGGACAAGATGACAGGGAGAAGCTCCGCAGAACAGAAAAAAGTGCCAGCTGTGCGGTTAAAGCGCCATGTCATCTCGATGGATCAGGGCAGCGCGGCCGGGATAGCCTAGAAGGCCTTCGATCTCGCCCGATTTGTGGCCCTGAATGACACGGGCCTCATCGGCGGTGTAACACGCCAGCCCCTGCCCCAGTTTACGCCCGTCCGGGCCGAGGATGGCCAGCGGATCGCCGCGGCCAAAGTCACCCTCCACATGACGTACGCCTGCAGGCAGCAGGCTTTTCCCAGAGTTGAGCGCCGTAACCGCGCCGGGATCTAATGTGACAACCCCACGGGTTTTCATCGTAGCGATCCAGCGTTTGCGAGCTGTTTGCGGATCACCCTGTGCAGTGAACCAAGTACACTTGGCGCCATCACTTAATGTTTTCAATGGGTTCAAAGGCGAACCTTCGGTGATCACCATGGCGCAACCTGCCGCTGTTGCCATCTTGGCCGCCAGCAATTTGGTGATCATCCCACCTTTTGACAGGCCGGAGATACCGTCACCCGCCATCGCTTCAATCTCTGGCGTGATCTGATCGATCTGCTCAAACCGGGTGGCAGACGGATCTAGCCCAGGGTTTGCGGAATAAAACCCATCCACATCCGACAACAGGACCAGGCAATCCGCCCCCACCGTCACCGCAACCTGCGCTGCAAGACGATCATTGTCGCCATAGCGGATTTCATCGGTGGCAATGGTGTCGTTTTCGTTGACGATAGGCACGGCACCCATCGAAATCAGCGTGTCCAGTGTCGCACGGGAATTCAGATAGCGGCGGCGATCTTCGCTGTCTTCCAGCGTAACCAGCACCTGTGCTGTGGTGATCTGATAGGGTTCCAGCGCCTGTTCATAGGCCCGCGCCAGCCGAATTTGTCCAACCGCAGCCGCCGCTTGAGATTGCTCCAACGCAAGATCCGTCTGCGGCAAGCCCAGGGCCCGCCGCCCCAAAGCAATGGAGCCAGAAGAGACAAGGATTACATCCTTGCCCTGCCCTTTGAGCCAAGCAACGTCATTAGCCAGCGTTTGCAGCCATCCTGACCGCAGCTTGCCGGTCTCACGATCGACCAGCAATGCAGAACCAATCTTTACGACGACGCGCTTGGACGTGTTTAGGGACGCCAAGGCTCGACCTCCCCCGCAGGTTTCTGGCGCTCACGGTCCTCATCAATTTGACTGCGCAGCGCGCGCAGCACTTCGTTCAGACCTTCACGAGCAACGCTCGACAACATCATGACCGGGCCGCCAACTTCGGCTTCCAAGGCCGCGCGGGCTTCGACGCGCTCCTCGTCATCCAGCGCGTCGATCTTGTTCAGAACGGTGATGCGGTTTTTCGACGCCAGTTCACCGCCATAAGCCTCCAGCTCGTTGATGATAGTACGGTAGTCCTGCGCCACAGTTTCCGATGTTCCATCGACCAGATGCAACAGGCAGGCGCAGCGTTCGACATGTCCCAAGAAGCGATCGCCGATCCCGCGCCCTTCATGGGCACCTTCGATGAGACCGGGAATATCGGCGACGACAAATTCAGTGTTATCAATGCCGACCACGCCCAAGTTCGGGTGCAATGTAGTAAAAGGATAATCTGCAATTTTGGGGCGTGCATTGGACGTCGCAGACAGGAATGTAGATTTTCCGGCATTGGGAAGACCCAACAAACCCGCATCCGCGATCAGCTTCAGACGCAGCCAGATTGTGCGTTCAATCCCCTCTTGGCCGGGATTGGCGCGGCGTGGCGCCTGATTGGTCGACGATTTAAAGTGCAGGTTGCCAAAACCCCCATTGCCACCTTTGGCCAGCAGAACCTTTTGTCCAATCTCTGTCAGGTCGGCCAATACGGTGTCTTCGTCCTCGTCAAGGATCTCGGTACCAACGGGCACCCGCAAAACCACATCGTCGCCGTCTTTACCGGTCCGCTGGTTGCCCATGCCGGACTGACCGTTGTTGGCAAAGAAGTGTTGCTGATAGCGGAAATCGATGAGCGTGTTCAAACCGTCCACCGCCTCAACCCAGACAGATCCCCCCTTGCCGCCGTCACCGCCATCGGGACCACCGTATTCGATGTATTTCTCACGGCGAAAGCTGACACAGCCGTTTCCGCCGCCACCAGAGCGAATATAGACTTTTGTCAGGTCGAGGAATTTCATGTCTGCTCCTTCAGGCGCATCCCCAATGGGAGGGCGCCATACGTCATAATGAATGGACGGAGTAAACCGTCCATTCGGATCTGTGTTGGCTTGCTTTAACGCAAAGCGACGGGCACGCCAATCAGAGTTTTTAGGTTATAGTTTGCGGCTGTAGGTCCAGGTTGCGACATTGGCATCGCGCGCGACGGAAAAAGTTTCCGCATCTCCCAGATATTCAAATCCGCAATGGATCAACACGCGGGCTGACGCCGGGTTGTCCTGAAACACGCTGGCAAACATGGTTGCATCGCTAAAGGGGTTACCGTCAACCAGCGCGCGGACGGCCTCGGTGGCGAGGCCTGTGTTCCAGAACACAGGCGCAACCCAATAGCCCACTTCGGATTGGCCTCGGTCCATGCGATCCAATGAAATGACGCCCTGCAGTTCCGGTCCGCCGTCGCGTGTGCCGTCGATGGCCCAAACATATTCGTCGCGATTGTCCGCCATGGCGCGCTCAACAAAGGCTTCGATTGCGCCGGGCGGCAGCGGATGTGGAATGCGACTGGTCATGCGCGCAACACGTTCTTCGCTGGCGTAATGGGAAATCAGACCCACGTCAGATTTTCGCACCGGCCGTAATACAAAGCGGTCCGTTTCAATGATCGGTTGTGTGCATAGCTGATCCAAGCTCATGACTGCGCTCCTCCTTCAAACAGTTCGTATCGTTTGGGGCACGGGCCCCGCAGCAGTGCGCCGCCTAATAGGTAGGAAGCGCAGGGTGGTGTCACAAGGGCGTCACAGCGCTCTCCCCAGGCGTGGACGTCCGACACCGGCACCTTCGGGTGGTCGAAGGCGTCGTTTTTTAACAAAAACCGTAACATGGTACTCTCAAACAAAAAGAAAGAGGGACCGGCTGTGTAACCGATCCCCCTAAATTTTTGGTAAACCTTTGTGGGTTCGGTTTATTCAGCGGCCTCCGCCACTGGCAGAACCGAAATAAAGGTGCGGCCTTTCAGGCCTTTTTGGAAGGTTACAGCGCCTTCGGTCGTTGCAAAGATCGTGTGATCTTTACCGATACCTACGCCTTCACCGGGCCAAAATTTGGTGCCGCGCTGACGCACGATAATGTTACCTGCGATGGCAGCTTGGCCACCAAACAGTTTTACACCAAGACGACGACCAGCGGAGTCGCGACCGTTGCGGGATGAACCGCCAGCTTTTTTATGTGCCATTCTGTCTCTCCTTCGCCTTAGGCCAGATCTTTAGCCTGCGAAACCCACTCGGGCTTCACTTTGATGGTGTCGATAGCAGCAATATCGTCTGCAGACAAGGCAGCGATCTGAGCAAAGCTGCGCAGGCCAGCCGCGTTCAGCTTTTCAGCTGCCGCTGGACCAACACCGGTCAGGGCTGTCAGATCGTCGGCTTTGACGTCACCTTTGCCGGTTGCAACTTTGACACCGGTGTCTGCTGCGCCTGATGCCAGGATCTCAGTGATCTTGATCAGGGTCAGTTTTTGACGGTGGCCAACGGTGCGCTTGGACGAGTGCTTACGACGGCGCTTGACGAAGTTGATAACTTTTTCGCCTTTGATCTGGTCAACAACTTCGGCTTGAACCGCCGCGCCGTCTACCAGAGGAGCACCCACAACTGGAGCGTCGCCGCCCAGCATCAGGATGTCGTTGAATTGTACTGTTTCGCCAGCGTCAGCCACAAGCTTTTCAACACGCAGGATGTCACCTGCCTGTACCTTGTACTGCTTACCGCCAGTCTTGAGGACCGCAAACATTGCGTTATTCCTTTTGTTACCCGCGTCCTACGGTCCCCTTGCGGGTGTTTTGGGGAGATCCCCACCTCGAACAGCGCGCCCCATCAGGGGCCGTATTACAGAAAAACCCCGGCGCAGACGGAATCTGTGCCGGGATGGGGTCTTTTAGGTGGGAACGGGGCCTTGTGTCAATGGGGATGTTGGGCGTGCAACAATGCGCAAATAGTGACCTTTGCAAAGCAAAATGATGAAAGGCAAATGTGCGGACAAACCCGGCATTCGCCGCACTTAGGCGAATGTCTGTTTTCAGAGATCTATCACACCAAAGACTCTTCGATTGTCTCACGAACCACTTTGAAGACACCCGGTAGCTCTTCTTTCGGAATACCTCCGAAAGCGAGCCGCAAAGCCTGCGGCACGGCTGTCGTTGTCGCGAACGGTTCCGCTCCGGATGCTGAAAAACCGTTCTCTTTCAGACGCGTGACAATCGGTTCAGCCCGAACTCCCTTTTCAAGCGACAACCAGGCGAAACCTGCATTCGGATGCGCGAGAATAGATGTTTCTCCCAATACGTTTCTGCAAATCCACTGTCGCTCTGCCCCATCCTGCTTTCGGGCCTCTTCGGATTTGGCGAGCGTGCCGTCTTCGATCCAGCCAGTGACCAGACCGGAGATCAAAGCCGGAGCGTTCCAAGTCGTCGCTCTGATTGCCTCAAGTAATCTGTCGATGTGCGTGGTGGGAGTAATCACGTATCCAAGGCGCAACCCAGTCCCAATACTTTTTGAGAAACCGCCCACGTAAACAGTCCGCTCCGGCGCAAGTGAAATGAGGCTTGGCGGTGGGTCAGGCTCAAGGAAGGCATAGGCTGCGTCCTCAATGATCAGCAGATCATGCTTGCGGGCGATCTCGATCAGACGCAGGCGTGTCGCAACATCCATGACCGCGCCTAAAGGGCTATGGACGGTCGGCATGAGATAGATCGCCCGCAGCTTGTTCGCGTGGCATTGTCGTTCAAGATCGTCAGGGTCCATTACACCGTCACTACCTTCCACGGGAACGAGTTCGAGACCCGTCAGCGCCGCGACGGATTTGAAGCCAGGATATGTTATGGTGTCAGTCGCGATTGCCTCCCCATGACGAAACAGCCCGAGTGCAATGGTCGCCAGCCCATGTTGCCCGCCGGATGTGACCAGAAGGCATTCCGGATCAATCGGTCCGAGGACGCTGCCGAGGCTTTCGGCTATGATCCGACGTTCATGCGCTCGCCCGCCGTGAGGTTGATAGCGCAACATCGCCTCAAGATCGCCCGCTGATGCGAGTTTCCGGAGTCCTGTACGAAGCATATCGGCATCAGATGCATCACTTGGCATATTGAAGATCAGATCAACAAGGCCATCGGTGGCAGTCTGCTGAACGCCGAGCGTTGGTGGCAATCCGAGGTCGCGCACGAATGTACCACGACCGGTTTCGCCGATAATCAGGCCCCGTTTTTCAAGTTCTCTGTAAGCGCCGGTTGCGGTGGCGAGAGCTACACCAGCCTGTTCCGCAAATGCTCGATGCGTCGGCAACTTTGTGCCCGGAGCCAGCTTGCCATCCTGGATCGCGGTGGAAAGCACGTCTGCCAAACGCACGTATCTGGGTTTCTTCATATTCACACTGTATCTAGTACAATAGATAAATTGTCATGCATTCTTCTTCGTGGCATTTCAATCTCAAGTCAATCTTCGAGGTCCGCCCGTGCCCAAAGTAATCCCGGTTTCATTTCTCGCCCTTGGTCTTTTCACTGTGACATTTGCCGTGAACCTTCAGGCCCCTCTCTATGATGCCTATGCGGCGGAAAGTAATGTGGGTGCGACGGCCGTAACGATAGCCTTTGCGGCCTACGTTGGGGGGCTTATGCCGACGCTGTTGTTGATCGGCGGCCTTTCCGACCGGATTGGGCGGCGGATTCCAATTGCACTGGCGTTGATCCTTGGCACGGTTGCGACAACGCTTCTCGTACAAGCCCCAAGCTGGATCAGTCTGGTGATCGCACGTTTTATGCTCGGGATCGGCACCGGCCTCGCGACAACAGCCGGAACCGCCTACATGACAGAAATCCTGGGCGCTGACCGCGCGAAGAACGCGGCCCTTATTGTGACTTCGGCTACGTCTCTTGGTTTTGGTGGAGGCGCACTGGCAACCGGTATCAGTCTCGGCCTGCAAGGTCATACGCTGTTACCTACTAGCTATATCGCACTATTCGTGGCCGCTCCTGTCTTGGCGATGATTGCCTTGGCACTGCCCCGCATCGACAAACCAAGGCCGGTCTCACTCTTGCGCCTTCCGGTGTTCCCCACAGGAACATGGGTCTTTGGGGCGGCTATGGCGCTGGCATGGTCCACAACCGGGATGACCATCGCTGTTGTTCCACTGGAGCTGGCCGCAAACGATCTCGGAGGGTGGACCGGTCTCGTCATCTTTCTGGCTATCTTCGTGGGATTCCTCTGTCAGCCAATAGCCCGACGCATGACCAACGACCGCGCCCTCGCTCTCGGCTTCGTTCTGATCCCGTTTGGCTTTCTTGTCCTTCTGGTAGGTGTTTGGGTGAAGATGCTGACACTCGTTCTTATCGGCACCTGTATTACCAGTGCGGCAAGCTACGGTTTCACCTACCTCGCCTCACTGGCAGAGGTCTCCTTGCGCGCTCCGGATGACCGGGCGCGAGCAACGGCAGGCCTGTTTGTCTACGCCTACTTCGGATTTTCGCTTCCCGTAATCGCCAGCGGCGCACTTGCGGATATGCTCGGCCTTCAATCAGCGATGGTGGTGTTTGCGATAGCCCAGATCACTGTGACTGCGATCATAATCTTAGTATGGAACCGGAGGCCAGAACCTTCTGCGACCGCAATCAATGCAGGATAAGAACATGATGACGCACACGGAAGATAGAAAGCGGCTGCGCGTGATAGTGCTGTTTGGTGGCCGGTCGGATGAGCACGAAGTCTCAGTCCTTTCAGCAACGAATGTATTATCAGCAATGGATCGCACTAAATATGAGCCGGTGCCGGTCCATATCGGACGGGACGGTCGTTGGAAGCTCAGCAGTATTATTGAGGGGCAACTCTCCAAGCCAACTGAAGGACCATGCATCGCTCCAGTCCCAGGTGGGCGGGGCCGCCTATTAGTAGTGGAGGCAGATACCCCAATTGCCGAATTAGCTCCCGTTGACGCAATCTTTCCAGTACTACATGGCCAATGGGGCGAAGACGGATCGATACAGGGGTCCATCGTCACATTGTGCGTGCCCCTGATCGGTTGCGGCATTTCGGGTTCGGCAAATGCACTGGACAAGGAAATCACGAAACGACTTCTGAGCGAGGCAGGTTTGCCAGTAGCTCGATCGATGGTTCTCCATCGGGACAACCCTACTTCTTTTGATCTGGTCAAAAAGGGGTTGGGCCTTCCATTTTTCCTGAAACCCGTCACGCAAGGATCATCGGTCGGAGTAGGAAAAGTCACAAACGACGAGGAGTTTCAATCCGTGCTGGCGACCGGCCTCCAACACGATCAACGGGTGCTCGCGGAAGAATACATGACAGGCCGCGAAATTGAGTGCGCAGTTCTGGAAAACATGGATGGGTCGCTTTTCGTCTCCAGGCCGGGTGAGATTGTCCCATCCGCCACACACGACTTCTACACTTCGATGCAAAATACGTTGATCCGGAAGGGGCCGAACTATGCGCTCCGGCCGATCTCTCCGACACAGAGGAAACGTCGATCCGCGCGATGGCCGCGAAGGCGTTTCGCGCTGTCGGGTGCGATGGACTCGCTCGCGTCGATTTCTTCCTGAAAGCAGATGGTGAGTTCGTCGTGAACGAGTTGAACACCATGCCGGGTTTCACGGATATCAGCATGTATCCAAGAGCAATGGCGGTGAGCGGGATCGACGGGCTGGAGCTTATCGACCGATTGATCTCTCATGGGTTGAAGCGGTTCGAAGATGAAAATCGAAACCAATAAGGTTGCTTCACGAAGTTTCCCGCCAAGTGGACATTCGTGCTCCCGCGGCATTCGGTGTTTTGGGCTCGCACCCAACTTCTGCTGCGCAGAACACGAACGACTGTTACGCGCTGATTGCCCCCCCTTTTGGGCCCCTTAAATATCTTCGCCCTGCCCCACCTTGGCCAGCTCATAGGCCAGGGCTTCAAATCTGTTGGCGGTGATCTCAAACTGGATCGCATTCAGCAGGGTGTAAACCTCCTGCATCAGCGGGGTTTCCAGCGCTGTTACATAGGTGGTCAGTTCAGCATCATCAAAGGCTTGATACGCATAGGCTGAAGCCGCCAGATTGCTGCGTTGCAGGCTCAGGCGCATCTCGTCCTCTTGCTCGGCCATTACTGCGCGCAGGTCGTTGCCGTCCAATTGCAATTCAATCACTCCGGCGGCACTGGCGGCCATGATGAACCGAAACTGAACCTCTTGCAGAGAGGCCAGCGCTGTTTCCGCCGCATCCACGGCGCGGCTCATGCGGTTGAGGATCTGCACCCGCCCTGCCCCGTCGCGCACCAGATCCGCGATAATCCGTCGTCCGGCCACCTGTGTGGTTTCGGAATCCTCAACCATATGGGAGGCGTTTTCGGCCTTCACAATGCGCTGCCCCAATGCGCTGCCGTAAAAATCTTCTGCATGTTGCAACGCTTCGTCACTCAACGAGGCCTCTAACAGGTCCAAAGCAATACCCCGCATCGTGTCTTTGGCAAACACCTGGGCCGACACGCGCCCCCATTGCGCGCCAAAATCGCTGCTTTCCAGCCCCAGGATCTGCGGCGCGCTTTCTGCGGTCAGCGCAATGCTGTCCAAGGCCACGTCAAATCCGGTGACCGACAAGAAGGTTTCTATCCGCTCTCGTTCGGCGGCCTGCGCAATTGACGAAGTGACGCATACAAACAGACCCAAGAGGAACTGCAACAACACTGGGCGGGGGGCAAACATGTTTCTCATACCGAAAACCTTAGGCTAAACTTTGGTGCTGACAAGAAAAAATCGAATTTTCTGTACGGCGCGTGTTTTTTTCTCTTGTGTCACGCGACAGGCATCTTTAAACGCCCCCACACAGACCCCTAGCGCGGAGAGGTGCCGGAGTGGTCGAACGGGGCGGTCTCGAAAACCGTTGTGCCTTCACGGGCACCCAGGGTTCGAATCCCTGTCTCTCCGCCACTATATCCCTGAAATAAAAAGGTAATTCACGCATTTCAGGCGTAGTTTGGTTTCTGTCGTTGGCGATATTTTCAGCCAAAGGTGTCATACTATGACCCCTTTTGGGCCTTCCGGCTATGCCGACAATGCCCCCTTGGGCCGGTATCTATGCCCCTTTCCACGGCTGGCAGCACTCTCCAACCATGAAAAAAGGGACCCCGCAATCACGGGATCCCTTTCTCATTTTTCTTGGCGTTTCTTATCGAAATCCGTTGTCACCATCTGCGGAAACTCGGGTCTTCTCTTCTTCCGTAAGATACCTGAGATAGTACCGTTCAGTTGTCAGCACCGATCCATGGCCGATGTATTTCTGGACGCGATAGATAGACCAGCCTTCCTTGAGACGTTCGATGGCAAATTTGTGCCTCAGATCGTGAAGTCGGGCATTGAACCCTGTTTCCTGTCCGTATTCCCAGAAGAGGTTCGACGGATCCTTGTAGTAGCCGTGTTCTGTGGAATTCCAGAACACGTAGGGCGAGGCATTTGATCGCGGGATCTTCAACAAAATGTCGATAACCTCTTGTCGCAATTCGATTGCTCGAACCTTCTTGCCCTTGGTATTTCTCAAAATCGCCTGAACGTTCCCTTCAACGGGGTTTTCGAAGCCCGAGATATCCGACCAGAGCAACATCGCCATCTCAGTCACACGGCCACCAGTAGCATCCAGGAATTTGGGAAAGTAGAACAAAGTGCCAGGTGCCCGCGCCGACAGCTTCTGAATGCTGGCTTCTGACGGTGGAATAATAACGGGCAGAATCTCTTTCATTCCCTGCTTTTCATAGTTTTGAACCGGATTTGTTTCGATCCATCCGTCGTTTTTGATCGACCTCATGAGATTTGCGAACGCTGTCAGATCTCGATTGATGGTGGACACCGTCACCCCTTCTTCGCGCCTACGTGACACGAATTCTGATACAACGGCTGTCGTAATTTCGGCTGCCATCAAATCTTCGATGTTACAACCAATGTCGTCGCAGTACCCGTCGATAACACGCAGGATCTGTCGCAGGCTGCACCTATAGCGTTTACGCGTCTCGGCACCCCACGAGCTGCTTTCCAAACCCAAAACGTCATAGAATTTGGCAAGGCCAGCACCAAAGCTCCAATCCAATTCGCCAGCCTCATCCAGTCCTCTCAGTTCCTTTATGCGGCCTTTGGCTTTTTTCTCCGCGACTCTTTGAGAAGTTGTGCGAAGCGACTCTCGGTGGGTGACGCCGTGGATCTTGACCCGGAGCCACCAATACTTGCTGTTATTTGGCTTGAAGATGTTTTTTGGTTTTTCTTCTTTGTTAGACATTTGCTGCCCTCATTTATCCATATCAGGGCCAGGTCGTGGTCGAACGTCCAGACACCGCCATGTTTGACGGCGCCTGGAATGTCGTCGTTTGCCGCGTGCTGCGTGATCGCCCTTCGGGACTTACCACTCAGCTTTGCGACGACCGGCGTCCTGAGCCTCGGTTTCATCGTTTCGAGGACATTTGCCCTTTCCTCAGAAACCGAAATTTTTGTTTGATTGGTTTGAATGCTCATCGTTGTGCCTCCAGCACGAGGGTGTGTTTGCGTAGCCGGGAGGTGTGTTCAGGATGAAAAATGCGAAAAAAGATTGGACACGGTTTGATAGCGATGCCGAGGTCCGGTAATCCCTTACTCGGCTTCGTCATTCCGAAAGTTTGCAGACCAACTTGTTCCGTCTCAGCCCGCCTCCTGGCTCACAGGAGACGGGTGAAGACACAATCTCACCCGAACTGATCAGCGACGATGCGGGCACGCCTGAGGTCGATCACGTGCTGTCGGGCATGTTTGAAGGACTTCCATGTTTCGATCAGATCGCGCCCCTGCTCCAATTCATGGCTGCGCAACTCATCACCACGTGTATTCCGATAGAGAGCACGGGTGCCGTAGTCTTCGAGAAGAGTGTTGAGGTGCTCGACTATGACCTTCTCGAAGATCTCCAGGACGGTTTCATCCTGCATGTCGAACAGGATACCATCCATGAGGCGTTCGAGTGTCGGCGTCATTTGCCTCAGCCGCCGCCCACCGACATCGATGTTCGTGTCACGCCACTCCCTGACGAACCAGCGAGCAGTTTTGACGGCTCTGAGGGCGGATCGCTCGAGCGGGGTTTCTGGATCGAATTCTGTGTCGTATTGCATCTGAACCTCCCTCATGCAGCCAAATCGAAGACAGGCAGGTCCAACGCGGCATCAATTGCGCGCATGTGATCCTCCAGGCAGTCTGTCAAAAGACAGATCTCCTCAACCACCGGATCCATCGGATCTATTTCCGCGAAGAGCGCGGTTTCCAGGCGCAGAGGGTCACCAACGAATTTCAGGGTGAACAGCTCGTGAAGGGAGACGAGATCGAGACTGGCACGACGGGTCAGCTGCCGGGTCAATCCCAAATGATCCAACAGAGACTGAACGCGCTTGAGGGCTTTTCCGCCTCCCAAAACGAGTGCGGCATTTTGTAGGCCCTCATTATTCTCAGAAAGAAAGAGAAAGAGGGCCTGAACGGCAGGTGAAGGGGATGTGTGCATAGTGCGGCTCCTTGTTTGTGGTTTGCTGCCACAAAGGACAGCTCAAGAAGGGGGCGGAGCGTCGCTGTGTTGTTCCTTTTCAGTTTTCGAATGACTTTGTTTTCTGCGCTGTCTCAACCTGAGGACTGCGCGGTAAACAAAGGTCTTCGATCTCTTCGTGATTGTGGGTTCGGCCAGATAATCAAATTCCTATTCGGCATTATCACCATTTAAGCCTCATTCCTGTCAGCCCATGATCCCTGCCAGCCAAGCCCGGGCCAGTTTGGCCGCATCTTCACCTGCGCGATGAATTGTCGTTTCATTCGCCAGATGGCTGTACACGTCGTGCAGCCGTCCAGGCGCAATCTGACCGTCCATTTCCGAAAACGCCCACCAAACCACCCGGTCAAAATCATCGATCCTGATTTCATGCTGTTCACAGGCTGTCTTCATAAGCCGATCGAGCCAACGCTGATCGAATTCCGGAGCGTCGCTGACAACGCGTTTTCCTTGGAGCTTGCCCCGAAGCCACATCGCTACGTTTCCCGCCGTTTCCGCCTCATTCAGGGCACCTCTGGGGATGCGGTGCACCTTCTCGCTTGCCGGATGCCAATCATCTATCGACCAAGACGGCTCCGGACGGATGAGTTGCGCCTCGACAGCAACCCGACCGTTGTTCACCCAAGCGATACCAACTTCGATCGGCCAGCTTTTGGGCTTCAGGCTTGAAGCTTCGAAGTCAATGAAAGCAGGTTCCATATTTCTTCCTTTCTCTGGGTTGGAGGACGCTTTTCAGCGCATTCTCACCTCGAGGGATGCGCTGAAAAGCGCGCCTCCAAGCCCTGCTTCAAGTGAATTCAAAGAGCATCAGGTGCACAGCGTCGATCATATTCTCAAAGGCTTTCTGCCCTTGCAGACGCTGTGCTTTTGCAACCATTTGGTCTTGGTAATCCGCGGCTGTCCGAGGTGATTTCTGGCCGTTGGCCGCCAAGGCCATATCCGTGCCGGTGGCCCCCAACTCAATACCGAGAAAGGTATGAAGGACGGTGCGGGCTATATGCTCTCCGGTGCCGAAAACACTGCGCCAGCAATCAGAGATATAGTTGTAGCCCACACCTACCCCATCGTTTCGAACGAAGAGAGGCCGATTGGACTTCAGACAGCCGTTGCGCATCTGGTCGAGCCAAGCCTCGTCACATCCCCTGAGGATCAGTGCATCAATGAATACATTCAGCCGGGGATCAATTTCCGCGTCATAAGTCTCACCATCCTTGGACAGGGTAATGTGCAGCTCATATCGCCCTTGCCGCCACGACAGGTGCTCCCCGAATACCAGCCGTGTATCCGCCAAGCGGACCGGCAGCACAGAAAACAGCGCCAAAGCAGCGGCGGTGTTTCTCAACGCCTGGCGCGAGCGTGGGCTTGTCAGGCTTTCCGCCTCCTTCAGAAAGTCCTCCGCGCGGCCGATGATCGCTACCGGCGAATATCCGGTTTTCTGCAGCTTTTCATACTTCTTTTTGGGTGCTTTGCGGGCTTGATCCTCAGCCTTTCGCAGGAGCTGCGACAATAGCTCCTGCGCCTCCTGGTCGGCGACGACATAGCGGGCACATTTATTCAATGCAGAGAAAGAGGCCAGCTGTGTCGCGGCGGCCAGCCCGCGTCCACGCATGTCGCGGGTGAAGGCCTTCACTGCCTCAACCGAGATTTCCTCCGGCACCCCAGCCTTTCTGGCCGAACAGGCCAGCTGCCTCAGCTTCATTCTGTATGTCGGGATCATTTTGGGAGACGGTGCGATGACACCGTCCCCGTCAAAGCCCGCCGCCATGTCTGCCAGCGCGCTTTTCCAGTGTTCTGGCAGTTCCTCCTCCGGAATCGACACCCTGAGCTTGCGCCGCCTCGGCGCCGTGGCCGCCGGCTTCCGGGTCTGCGCCTCTTTCCGGCGGATGGCGTCGGTCAGGACGAGGATGGCGGGCTGGGCCGGGAAAACCGCCTGCATCGCCTTTTTCAAGGCGCGCAGGCGGTTGGCGGACCGGTACCCGGCATCGAATGAATGGCAGTCCGAAACCGAAAGTTCCCAAATCGAAGCAATCTGCCTGCCTTCAATGAAGGCGAGGAAATCATCGAGGACACGCAATTGCGGCGCGGTGACAGCCCTCATGTTCAGCGTTGCGGCCAAGGGATCCCATCGCGGGTGCTGCAGGATTTCCGGAACGGTCCGGCGATCAGGTTTCTTCATGCCTTCAGCCTCGTCAGATCGAGCACGTATTTCTGCACCTCGGAGCGCTGCACGCGTTTGTTGACCCAGCCATAGTTTTTCCTGGCAGTGCCGACGGTGTCGTCGAGCAGCCTCTCGAGCAGGTCCCACCTTCCCGGGTTGGCTTCGATCAACAACGAGGCCAAGCCGTGGCGGAAATTATGCGGGGTCATCGGCAGGCCGGCAGCACGGGTTTCGCGCTTGAACCAGCCGAGAAAGGTCTCATAGGGCAGATTGCCCTCCGCAATAATCCCCGGGAACAGGAAATCGCTGCTATCCGCACGCGGATACAGCGGATGGATCGTTTCCATGTACCATACGATCACTTCGAGCCCGTTCAGGTTGCCGCGTTCGATCGGCGCCCAGATCTCGTTGTCGTTCTTGGTGTGCTCCGGCGACAGCGTGATTGTCGCGTGATCGGTCATCCTGCCCGGCAAGTGGAAGGTGATGTTATCGCCGCGGATTGCCAGCGAAAGCGCGTTCTCGATGCGGATCGGCGCGCCGCGGGTTTCGAGAGCGCAGACGGCCGCCACCGAACCAATGGAACGCACCTCCTCGATCTCTCTCGAGGTCATCGCCCGCCCATTCGCCGTGAAGTTGTTGAGGAGCTCCTGGGCCCGGTTGCGCAGCTGCACGTGCAGGGAAAGGAAGGTCAGGGTCAGTTTCTGCGATCCCAGCAGAGTTTCACAGAAGGTCCTTGCGCCGAGTGACATATGGCTGCCCTGTTTCTTCCCCTGCTTCAAAAACCGGTTGTTTGCGAGCTGCGCCTTCATCGCATCCGGCGGCAGGCCGTTGCGCGCCATCACGACGTAGATGGCTTTGAGGTAGTCATGTGCCGTCCGGGCGGCGATCTTGCCGGCCCCATCCATGTTGGACGACCACCTGCGCACGACCTGGATTGCATAAGCAGGAGAAAGGAGTTCCCTCAACCCGAGATCCGCCACCGGATCAGCGCATTCCGACAGGGTGCTGACAAACTTGCGCAACGCCGCTGTCTTGAAGGACTTGTCATCCTCAGAGGTCCCTTCCTCGTATCTATCTTCGACCGGATCGTATTCTCCACGCGTCGCGTTGAGCACCCAGTCATTGATCTCAGCTGCGACGTGAGCCGGGATCCCCGGCAGGATGTTGGCGCGCAGAACCGCGGGTTCGGCAAACGGCTCAGGCGGAAGCAGCGGCCGGACCGAAGATAGGTACCGGAAATGATTCAGCCGCCGAAGAGCGGATTGCAGGGATTTCCATTCATTTGATCCCAAACGTGTTCGCAGCCCGCACAGCCATTCCTGGGAAATTTGGCTGGGGTCTTTGCCATTTTGCCGGGCAAGATCGGCCAGCTTCCGGATTGGGATCAGCACTTGGTGCGGATACATCGCCTCGTCAGGCATGCCGGTGAGCGGCTCCAGAGCATCGATCAGCTCCGCCCAGGCGTCTTGTCGCGCCCGACGCACCTGTTCTTCGTGCAGCTGCCCGGTGGCCCCTTTGATGGCGGCGGACACTTTCCGGCGCCAGGCCTTATAGGCCTTCTCGGTCTTGAAATGCCGGGGATCGAAACCGCCCAGCGGAAAGCGTCGCTTGAATTCATCCAGATCGGCCGGAATGTCTTGCAGGTGCCGGTTCTTGTACAACTCAATGCACCGCTTGACCGGGGAGACGTAGTCTTTCTTGTTTTGCGCGATGGTCCAGTCCAGCACGTTCTGGAATGTCATCGGCGCGATGGGTGTGAAAAAGCTCATGAAGGCCTCTTTTCTTGTCCGCTGAATGACAAATTGGCCGTTATTCCCCAAACCGAAGCCGAAAATGACAAATAATCCTCCACTTGCCAGAACCGAAAGTTGGAGGGCGTTTGTCATTTTGTCCGTTCGGCCTGTCATCTGTCCGTTGTTCGACTAATTTCCTGCCCAGGTGTCATTTTCGCGGGAGTGTTGTTGATGAAGCAGGTGTGGTGCACCCTGCTGACAGACAACAGAAAACCTCCTTTCCGGGTGCGGAAAGGAGGTAGGTTTCGAGATGAGCTTCTGAAAATCCGGGTTTGGTTCAGCCGGGTTTGGGCGGCGCCATGAACATGGTGGTCATCCCTGAAGGGAGCGAAGGTTTGCGTGATTGGGGTTCGCTGCGTGTTTTACCGAGCGCGCTGTTATTTTTCTTCCGGGCCGGGACGAACGACAGGTTCTCCTGTCTTCGCTCGAAACGCACCGGCTCGCCCAAGCGCCAGGCTTCGATTTCTGCCGGAAAGAAAAGCCGCTTTCGCGGACCGAGGTCGATATGCGCCGGAAGGGATTTATCCCGGTGCTCGCCTTCACTTCGGCGGCGCGATGTCTTTGCGCTTTCTCCCAGCTTTGCGGCCACCTGTTTCAGCTCCAGCAAAGGGGTTTTGAGCTCTTCAATGTCTTTCACAGTTTCGAGGCCGATTCCGAGAGCAACCCAGATCCTGACCCAAGGATAGCCCGCGCCCCGTCTCGGGACACCCATTGTTGTCATGATGCCCGGCACAGCGGTGCGATCTATCCGGAGAAAGTTGGCAAGATCCTTGACCGCCGCGAAGTCTGGTTGCTCAAGTTTTGCGTCTGAATGTTCCATCTGCTCTCCTCTGTCGGGGAGGAGATGGGTTCAGTGCGAATTTCAAGAAATTGGTTTCAGAAGGGACACGGTTGTCGGTCGGATTTCTGTCTTTCCTCTAACACGGGATGCCACTGGGAAAGGAAAACGTGGCGATTGAAAACACTTGCAGGGCGTTCAATGCCCTGAGCAATATGCAATTGTTCTGAGGACAACTATTTTGCCCCCCGCATTAAGGCGCACGCGATTCAATATGAAAATACACGAGCCCGCATTCCCGCTCGACCCGGCTGACGAGCTTGAAATGATCCGATGGAAGCAGGCACGCTTCGAGGAAATCACTCAAGTCGTTGAAGAAGCTCTCCCCGAGCTCATGACAGACATCGAAGAGACCGTCGCTTCGATGTCGACCTATACGGCGAGTAAGTCACAGGTCTTTCCTGATGGTCTTTGGAAGAACCTATTTGAACCCTGGGCTAAAAGGACCGCCAGCCTTGTCGAGGCGCGAATGGAAAAAGAAATTGGTGAGCTCACAGCGTCATTTTCAGAGAAGGGCACGCTTGGCGAGGCTTTGCGTGTTGCGCGCCCCGCCATTGCCGGGGCCGGGGTGCTTGCGGCCTCTCTTGCCGCCATCCCCTCGGTTGTTTCGCTTGGAACAATCACGACCACGTCCTTCTTTGTTCTGTCGACCACCACCATTTCGTGGCCGATCATTGCGGTGGGCGGTGCTGGTCTTGCCGTGACCTCATTTGCCGGCAGCAAAGGCGTCAAATGGCTTGCCGACAAAAACCGCGTACGGCTTGTGAACCGCCTGCAAGGGCGAGCCCTGACCGCGACGCTGGGTCATGGGCTTACGCCGGGCGATCGCAGTTTCGTGACCGATCTCCAAGCTGCCACACTGCGTCGCCTCGAAGCAAAATTGGAGTCCGTCTGATGCCCCTTCTCTACGAAATACCTCTAAAGGTTGCTGGTCGGATCGCGTCCGGTGAGGCTGAAGTCGTCGGCGCGCTCGTCAAGGAAGTCGCGTCTGGCAGGATCCTGGCGCATGTCCAGCCGACTCAGGGTTTTTTCGACATTTTCGTTCAAGCCGGCGGCGCCATGGCGCAATCCGGTTTTTCACCCCTTGGAATCATCGGGGCCATTCAGGGAGAACAGATCAAGTCTGGTATCGAAAGGCTTGAGCTGGGACTGGGTCTTGTTCAAAATCTGCAGATTGCCAACATGGCGCTGACCGGGGTCGGAATTGGCGTGTCGGTCGCCGGGTTTGCGGTCATGAACATGCGCCTGAATGCGATCGAGAACAATCTTGGGCATTTGCGCCAGGACGTCCGGGAAATCGGCAAGATGATCCAGGCCTCCGAGATACGCCGTCTGTTCAGCGACATCCGCGCTGCACTCAAGGATCTTGACAGCGTCACAACGCGAACCGACCATCTTGCCCTTGCAAGCAGCCTGCAAAGGCAATTTTCGTCTCATGTCAGCGCACTCAATGACCTTTTGACCGAAGCCATGGCCATCGGCAACGAGACCAGCCTGCCTATGGCTCGGCTGGATCTGATCTGGACGTTGAGCTCAGCCAAGTGGCTTTGCGAAGGCGCCGAGCTGCGGGCCCTCTTCGTGTCCGAGGACTTGACTCATGCGGACGACTACGCGGGACGCTACATGAACGACAATCTTCGTTGCCTGGACCAGCAGAACCCGGATGCCATGGCCCGATTGGTTGCCGCTGGCGAAACCAACCTGGCAAAGATCGTGGCCAAACGCCGCGAGGCAGCCGGGCTTGTCGGCAATATCGCCGATGGCTTTGAAAGGGCCGTGGAAAACCTCAGTGAGCAGCAATCGCTGGCACGTGCACTCGCCGATGCGGGGACCGGCGGCAGGGCGTTTATTCAGGCTGCCAAACAAGAAACCAATAGCCCGTTTCTCGTTGTCGTGCCTGAACAATAGCGCAGTGGCTTTGGCTTCGTTCAATTGCGACCGGAAAGAGAGAGAGGAGGCCGGCCGCCCATTTCAATCAACCTTGTCTCAGCAAACATAATACCGCGAACCAGCGTTATACTGAGGGCTGCCAAACAGTTAACGAAGCAAACCAGCAATTATGGACCATGATTGTTTATCGAACCCATCATGATTTCACGCTTTTGGCCCCAACCTCGCCTCGAACCCATCGATGACTTGGAAGGGGTAACCCATCTCGCGCGCCACTTCCTGCATCGCATTTGCGTAGCGCAACCAATACGCAGAGCCAGTGGATCGTTTATCAAGATCATCGAGAAATGCCACGATCGTGCTCTTTTGGAAGTCCAACGGAAGGTCTTGGTTAACCGCTAAATCAATAAACCTGAACATTCCATTGAGAGCAGGTTTATGGAGGTATCCTTTCAGGCCGGTTTCCCCAGATTCAATCGCCCTTGCCTGAGTTACAAACTTCTCTGGTGCTTCCATTGCGGCGAGGTGTTCGCTGATCCGCCCGGTGCACACGAATTTCCCCGTCTGCTTATCCTTCATCGTTGTCATTCTTTCCCCTTCCCTGGTTGCACCAGCCGTGGATTCCATTGGTGGAGGAAGGGTAGGACTTTAGAAAAGTATTCCTTTTTCATGCCCGGTTTAAGCTGAAGACCTTTTGCCTCGTCCGCGATCTCGGAGATTTCCTCCAACACAACCTGGCGTGCGAGTTTGGCAGTTTCCGGGTTGAATTGGTCCGGGAACGCAACAGCAAAGCAACGCCAATACCAGGCGACCGCAAACCGGTACTGGCGCAGGGTTGCCTCCGCTACGGGTTTACGCCGCCGCCCCCGGAACCCGATTGCCTCCCCAGCGGCCAGAACACCAATCCATTCTTCGAAGTCCGCCTTGAGGCGCGGCGGCAACGGCTGTTCTTCGTTAGGCGAAGGCCTGAACTGGAGCTGTCCAATCGGTGTTTCCGTCAGACCAAACTCCTCACGAATTTCAGGATCAGAGCGAGCCTTCTCAAAAGCGCCAACACCAGACCTGAACATGGCGCGCTGAGAAGGCTCCAAGCCTTGTTGCACCTTTTCTGCCCAGTCTTGGGTCACTCTTGAAGGTGCGATGTCAAGCCTGAGGGCAATCCGGCGCAACGCCAGCAGCTTGTTCTCATGCACGCCACCAAAGTCCCGTTCCCTGCACAAGTCACGCAGCCTTAGCCAATCGTCGTTCGCCTCTTCTTGGCTTACTGATTTCCGGGACAACTGTCCGGAAAACACCTCCAGCCCGGAAATCAGAATATTCCGCCAGGCTTGGTACTGTGCCGGATTTCTGAAATGCTCTGGCACATCTTCCAGATCGTGAGGCCAGGCATCCTCAAATTCATGCGGATGAACAATGTCAGCATGATCGCCATCGCATGCAAAGGCTTCGTGGAATTCAATCGCGGCCTTCAGTCTTGGCCAGCCCCCTTCAGGAAGTCCGTCTGTGTCTCCCCAGGATTTCAATTGTTGAAACATCATTCCGCTTCTCCTTTGCATAGGAGATTGGCCGGTTTTGGGTTTCCCAAAGCAGTTTTATGCCATTTTTTGTCAGACCTTCATTTGCAAGGATTGTTGAACTTCGCCGGTTTCTGGGACCAGAGAGAATTGCCTGGTCCGTGGCGGAAACTTGAAAATGCGCCCTGATGGCCATTCCGTTCCTTTGTGCTGAATACGAATGATGGCGGAAGTGTACCCCGGCATCCGGCCTTCCTGCAGGTAGCCAACGACAAAACGGTAACCGGTGAGATCCGCCAGGCGCTGCAAGCTGCCTTTGAGTTTTCCATCGACATGCTTCAACCTGAAGGACACGAGCCCGCCGTCCTGGCATTGAAAACCCTGATCGAGCATCCGGAATTCCGGTCGCCGCATTTTGTGATGCAGCACGGCCTGAAGAAGGACATCTAAGTCCAGATCCGTTCGGGCCGCTTTCAGTCTTTCAGCGATCATCAGAGCGTATCTGTCCATCTCGGACATCATGTTGAAGCTGAATTCCGAAAACCGCCATCGGACATGCCGGTGATCCTTCGTCAACGCGATGTTATCAAAGAGCACCCTTTCTTCCTGCCAGAACTCTGTTGCCGCCTGAAAATGCCTGGCATCGTTGGATCTGGGAGCGCAGCCAAGGTTGCGATAGGCTTTCAAGGGCATCCAGTGTTCCTGATTGCGGGCTACACCCCAGTCTATACTCGGCCAGTCCCCGAGCAGGTGCTGAAAATAGATGGTAGCCAGCAGAAACCTCTGATCCCTCAAGGTAAGTTGGCTGACGCGAAGGTATTCGATCATCATTGCCGATACCCTGAACTTTCCGTTGTCTGCTACCATTTCAGGTTTCCTTCTTGCTGTGTTCAGGAAACCTGGGACCAATACTGGATATCGAAATCGGGTTTGAGTGCACCAACCGTTTTGAAAGCTTTTGATCCCGTTTCAATCGGCCACCATCCCGTTTTGGAAAGTAAAATCCCGCTCGGGCAGGTCGCTGGTGCTTTACCACGCTGGAAACGCAGTGCTTTTCGCTTAGGAACTTAAGGAAATCCACCAATCTTGAAATCACACTGGGTCTTTGGGTGTTTGGAGTTCACCCCTCCTGCAAGTTCCGGGCGTAGTCACTGCATTGATGCGGCGACGAAGACCCTCTCACGGGGTGATGCTGGAAACAGCAATCAAACCCGGTTTGTTGCGAAAAAATGGTGACCCCACTTCCCTGTCAGGCACCGGGACGAGCCCGGTTTCCTCAAACGAGCACCAATTTGTCAAATCATTGGTCAAACCGGATTAGGCAAATTCCCATACACTAAGGGGAACCCATGACTACGAGGACAAGCGCAGGACGTCCGAAATCCTACAATCAGAACCAAGTTGCCAGAGCGCTCCAGGACTTGGCCGGACGTGAGGTTGAACCTACAGTTGAGGCTGTTAAGCGGCATCTCCGCGAAGAACAGCATCTCTCAATCAACCCGAGACCCGAAGCTTTGCAAGCCATGATTGACGAAATCCTGGCCCGGGAAACGGAGGAACGCACACTACGGTTGATCGAAGCCCTTCCGTCTGAAGCCATTGGTTTCCTCGATCATGCCTGCGATTTGGCAAAACGTCAGCTTCTTCTCGGGTTTGCAGAAGGCTACAGCGAGCTCCAGAAAAAGAATGCACTCCCGATACAGGAACTGCGTGACCTTCTGAATGTGGCTCGATCTGAACGGGAGCGTAGTGAACAGGAAAGCACAAAATTTGCACGGCAGTTGGAGGCATCATATGAACGAAACGACAAGCTGCATGCCCTAACGGAGGAATTGAAGGTGGAACGCAACGAGTTGGAGAAGGAAATCATCGCCCTGCGCGTTCAGCTGGCTGTAAAGGATGAAATTCTCTCCAAATTGCCGATGTTGGGTCCAAAGTAGGCGGCCTGTTTCGCTGCGTGTGAAAGCTGTGGAAGAGAGCCTGAAAGATGGCTTCCGGATGCTGTGTAGCATCCTCAGTCCTGCCCGCTCTCCTTTGGCCGTCCCGCCTTGCGTTCTTTCGTCATCTCGGCCAATATCTCCCAAAAAGAGCGCGAACAAAATAACGTTCTTTCAAAGAGTTATAGTCTGACGCAAATCGAGGCGAGATGTCGAAAAGGCAACAAAAATACAAGATGTCATTCTCGACCGGCGGTCTCTTCGCAAATGAAAGCGTTGAGTGTTGATTGTCGCTGAGAACTGACCCGGTATTTTCACCGAGATTTGACCCACCCTCAGTTATGCGTCGTGGTTTATGACGCGGTCAACGTTTTGGTCTCCTTTCGTGTTTTCTTTGCAGCCTCAGCGCTGGCCTTGAAGCGGTAGCTGTCGTTTCCGGTTTCGAGGATGTGGCAGCGGTGGGTCAGCCTATCGAGGAGCGCGGTTGTCATCTTTGCATCCCCGAAGACCTGCGCCCATTCTGAGAAGCTGAGGTTTGTGGTGATGATGACGCTGGTGCGCTCGTAGAGCCTGCTGAGCAGATGGAAGAGCAGCGCTCCGCCCGTTGAACTGAACGGCAGGTCGCCGAGTTCGTCCAAGATGACCAAGTCGACCTTCGTCAGCATCTCAGCGAGTTTCCCTGCCTTACCAAGCGCCTTTTCCTGCTCCAGCGTATTGACCAATTCCACGGTCGAGAAGAAGCGCACCTTACGCCGGTGATGTTCGATGGCTTGGACGCCGATTGCTGTGGCTGTGTGGCTCTTGCCCGTTCCGGGTCCCCCGATCAAAACGACATTCTCGGCCGCTTCGATAAACTCGCATCGGTGTAGCTGCCGCACTGTCGCTTCGTTGATCTCACTCGATGCAAAGTCGAAGCCCGTCAGATCTTTGTATGCGGGGAAGCGGGCAACCTTCGTGTGGTAGGCGATGGACCGTACTTCGCGTTCGGCGATCTCGGCCTTGAGCAGCTGTGACAGCATTGGTGTGGCAGCTTCGAACGCTGGCGCGCCCTGGGCGACCAAGTCTTCAATCGCATTTGCCATAGAGCTTAAGACTGCGCAGCATGATGACGATAGAGGCTCCTGCTGGATCATGACGCATGGCGCTTCTCCCCAGCTTGTCTCAAGCCGTCATAGCGATCGACGTTGGCCTCTGGCGTTGTCTGCAATGCCAGGGCGTCCGGCGGATCGACCTCGGGATGATCTGTCGGTCTGCGGTCGATCAATCGATGCAACAGGTTCAGGATGTGCGTCTTGGTGGGGACGCCTGCTTCAAGTGCCAGTTCCACTGCACACAAAACGTCCTCTTCGTTGTGCTGAAGAACCAAAGACAGAATGTCGACCATCTCTCGGTCACCACCTTCTTTACGCAGCATGTGATCCTGCAATTGACGGAAGGCATCCGGCATCTCCGTGAATGGCGCACCATTCCGAAGTGCGCCCGGTTTGCGTTGGATAACAGCGAGATAGTGGCGCCAGTCATAGATGACCTTGCCGGGCCTGCGATGAGACCGCTCGATGATCCGCGCATGTTCGCAAACCGTTTGCCCTTCAGCGACCACGATCAGTCGTTCGGGATAGACATGCAAACTGACACGGCGGTTTGCAAAGCTGGCGGGAACGCTGTAGCGATTGCGTTCGAACGTGATCAGGCATGTGGGTGACACACGCTTACTGTGTTCAATAAAGCCATCGAATGCCGGCGGCAGTGCCATCAGCGTAGGCTTCTCGGCCTCCCACACGTCAGCGATGGACCCCGGTAAAACCTTGTGCGGCGTCTCTGTCCAAAGGGCGATACAGCGATCTTCATGCCATTGGTTCAGCTCTGCCAGATCGGCACAGACCGGCATGACCTGCCACATGCGGTTGCGCGCATCCTGCACATTCTTCTCAACCTGGCCTTTCTCCCAACCGGCCGCCGGATTGCAGAACTCGGGCTCAAACACATAATGGCTGGCCATAGCTTTGAAGCGTGCATTGACGTCTCGCTGCTTGCCTTTGCCCACACGATCAACGGCGGTCTTCATATTGTCGTAGATCCCGCGACCAGGCACACCGCCGAACACGCGGAATGCATGCCAGTGGGCGTCAAACAGCATCTCGTGCGTTTGCAGCGGGTCGGCCCGCACCAAGAAAGCGCGGCTGTGCGATAGCTTGATATGAGCGACCTGAAGTTTGACGCGCTCACCGCTGATGTTGGCCCAGTCCTCGCTCCAATCGAATTGGAATGCTTCGTCGGGCGTGAACACCAAAGGCACGTAGGTGCCGCGCCCCGTCGTCTGTTCCGCTCGATGCCGATCTTCACGCCATGCCCGGGCGAAAGCTGCCACGCGTTCATAGGAGCCATCATATCCCAGATTCACCAGATCAGCATGCATTTGCTTCACTGTCCGCCGCTCTTTGCGTGACTTCCGCGTCTGGACTAAAAGCCAAGCTGACAGCCGATCCGCGTAGGGATCCAGCTTGCTTGGACGCTTGGGCGTCTTGAACTTCGGTTCCACCGCACCTTCACGCAGTTACTTCTTGATCGTGTTCCGAGACAAACCCGTCCGCCGGGCAATCTCCCTGATTGGCATTTTGTCACGCAATGCCCAGCGTCGAATGACACTCAAAAATCCCATGTCGATCACTCCCAATCCCCCCAACCAAAACCGTCGGGGAAGTGTGTTCACATGGGTCAATTCTCAGTGACAATTTATGGGGCTACCGGGTCAGTTCTCAGCGACAATCAACACTGTTGGAGGATGACGGGGATGAGGAGGAAAATCGCACGATATGTCGGGAAAATCCCTCGATTTGCAAAACCGCCCTCAAACACAACGCCGATTCCTGTTTGCGGACCTTTGTGCAAATGTCGGGAGGTATCCTGTTCTGTCGGAAGAACTGCCAACGGATCTGTGCAAGACATGTCCAAGTCACACCTCAACGCGTTCGAGATTTTCAATCTCGAGGCCCCGCACATGTTTCAGCCATTCCTTTGCATCGGAAGGGTTGATCCGCACGCTGCCGAAGGCATTCCGTGTCGGCAGCCCGTCTTGGATCCAGCGTTCGACCGTGCGAATGTCATACCCTGTGGAACCGGCAAGATGCTTCTTGGACAGCAGAGGTTCCTTGTAACGCTCACAATGATTACGCTTGGGCATTGGGCCTTGCTCACAGGCCCAGACGCTTTGCCAAGTCACACGGTAGTCCCGGCGATCGCGTGTCGCCATGAGCTCTCCAGCTCGGATCTTTCTTCGAACGGTTTCGCCAGTCAGGTCAAAATGATGGGCAACTTCGGCAGTGTTAAGCATGGGTTTCTCCTTCTTTCATCGGGAAGGAGATGCGGTCGATTTCCGAAACTCTGAAAATGTGAGGACAAATTTGTTTCTTGCCGTTAGACTGAGGGTGTTTGGGATGATCTCAGCGAACCTGTTTCGCCGACACGACCAGGTTTTCCAGATCGGAAGTCACGGTATTGCGCTGCCATGTTCGGACAACATGCCTGAGAGAAACCTGACCCTTCAATCTGAATAGGAAAACTCCCCGGCAGGCGGCTCTGCGGTCGTCATCGGCCCGTCAATCAGCACGCGTCAGACGTACCCAGAGAGGTGGGATATGTGGGGTCATCGACTCAAAACAGAAATCGGCCTCACCAGAGGCCTTTCTATTCTTTCTGGAGTTTCTCTTCTTTCGGAAGGGCAGTTTGCCTCATGATTTCAACACCTTGAAAAGGGTGGAATGTAACTTTTGCAGGCGAATATGCAGGTTTTGCAGCCAAAGATGCAGAAATTTCAGCTTAGTGTGCAGATTTTACAGAAACCGGTGCAGATTTTGCAGGGCCCACTACTTGACACGGTTTTCAGGGCTTTTCCGTGGATGAAAGACCGCGCGCGCGGGTCGTGACCCTCATCGAGCTATGCGAAACCAAGATTTTTTCGACTTCCAGACCGGGTTTGTTTCCCAAAATTTGAAGTGACCCAAGACCCTCATCACGAAGTGTCAGCACGTGCCTCAGCCTGCCCGTGCATAGCCGCCCTTCGGGAGTTCTGAAGCAAACCGTCAAACCAATACTACTGTTTGCTGCGCAGCGTGCTAACCGCAGCAACGATACTGAAGAGAACCGAACGAGAACGCCGAAGTCTTCAGACGAAGCAACCGATAAATTTGGGAGATCCAGCAGACACCGTATCCAAATTGTCGTTTCCCTGCAACGTGGTGGCTCATAGCAGTTGTGTGAGAGCCTCGCTTGTCGCATACATATAGCCAAACACCACGTACTGCGCCTTATCTTGAGTGTGAGGTCCGTGGGGCATACCTTCTAACGTACGGCACGGCGAGCAGAATGAATAAAGCCACTGAACCATTTCGTTTTATTGATCTATTTGCCGGAATCGGCGGCCTCCGGATCGGTTTTGAAGCAATCGGTGGAGTATGTGTATTCACCTCCGAGTGGAACAAATACTCTCAAGAAACCTATAGGGCGAATTTCCCAGACGATGACCACAAAATCGAAGGTGACATCACAGCGATCAATGAAAAGGACGTCCCGGCACACGACTTGTTGCTCGCGGGTTTCCCATGCCAGCCCTTTTCAATCGCTGGGGTATCCAAGAAAAATGCCTTGGGAAGAGCTCATGGTTTTGCCGACGAGACTCAAGGCACGCTATTCTTCGATGTCGTACGGATCCTAAGGCACCATAAACCGAAGGCATTCTTGCTGGAGAACGTGAAGAACCTTCTGAGCCATGACAAGGGGAATACGATGCGTGTAATTTTGCATGCATTGGACGAACTCGATTACGATGTCGACTATCGCGTCATAGATGCCCAAAGTTGGGTCCCCCAGCATCGGCAACGGATTTTCATATCTGGTTTCCGTAGAGATTTTCCGACCAACTTTACCATGGAAGATGTGGAGATTCCTGAAGGGCGTAAACCCATTCTTAAAGATATCCTTCATCCTGAAGATGGATCTGAAATTGCTGAATTTCCGTTTACAGTGGGCTCGCGTGCTGAAGTGTCGGAAAAGTATACCCTGACCCCCAAACTCTGGGATTATCTTCAGAGGTACGCTGCAAAACACAAAGCTGCGGGCAATGGATTTGGTTTCGGCTTGCGAGGGCCTGGCGATGTCGCCAGAACGCTGTCCGCAAGGTATTACAAGGACGGTTCAGAAATCCTTATTGAGCAGGATGGAGACATTCCGAGGCGCCTGACCCCACGGGAATGCTCACGTCTAATGGGGTTTGACCGACCAGGTAACAATCGCCCCTGGATCATTCCTGTTTCGGATACCCAAGCTTACCGCCAATTTGGGAACGCAGTGGCCGCACCGGTCGCCATTGCGATCGCAAATGCCATGGAACCGTGGCTTACCAACACGGTGGCTATCAGGTCAAGAAAGGTGAATCGTGCCTAAGACACGGCACCCGATGAGCCGATCACAGATGATGTCGCGGATCGGGTCCAAGGACACAAAGCCTGAACTTGTCGTCAGGCGCGCACTACACGCCTGTGGATTTCGTTTTCGACTTCACAGAAAGGAACTTCCGGGAAAACCGGATCTTGTGTTGAGCAAATACCGGTCAGCAATTTTTATCCATGGGTGTTTTTGGCATGCGCATGAAGGCTGCCGATATTTCAGACTGCCAAAGACACGGCGTGAATTCTGGCAAGAGAAACTTCTCTCCAATAGAAAGCGCGATCAGGCAGCGGTTCAGTGTCTTATCGATGGCGGCTGGCGCGTTCTAATTGTTTGGGAATGTGCAACTCGGGAAATTCAGGTTGAGAAACTTGTCACCTGTATCACCGATTGGTTGCAGTCCCATGAAAAATTTGCAGAAATATCTTCTGACACACGGCGAAAAAGTCATTCAATAACAAACCAGAAAGCGAAAACGAGCGTTTGAAATGAGCAACGAACTGATTAACGAACTGATTAACGAACCAGACGCCCCAAGGCTGATCAACGGTCTACGGGATACAGGCTATGACTTTCGGACAGCTTCTGCCGACATCATAGACAACTCGGTGGCTGCTGGCGCTCAGGAGATCAATGTTCGCATCGATTTGATGCAAGACGGACGAAAACTTGTCTATTTCGGCGATGATGGTTCCGGTATGAATGCCGACGGTGTGTTCAAGGCGATGCGCTACGGGGCTCCCGAGCGTGAAAACCCTGAAAGCCTTGGCAAGTTTGGCCTCGGATTGAAAACCGCCTCGAGTTCCGTGTGCCGCCAATTCACGCTGATCTCAAGAAACTCACCCGATGAAGCCCTGAGCAAGCTTTCCTGGGACCTTGATCACGTCGAAGCATCGGGGCTCTGGGAAATGAGCAGGGAACCGGTGACGGTTGATGAGGAAGAAGCCTTCGAGGAACTGTGTGGGGAAGGAAGTGGAACGCTCGTCGTATGGTCGAAATGCGACAGGATCCTCTCAAAGAACTATGACGAACCCGGTGGTGCGAAGGAAAAGGCTGCGATTGGCCGTCTCTCTGCTGGATTGCAGAAACACGTAAGTGAGATCTATCACCGTTTTCTGGATCAAGCCGATACCCGAGAGCGGAATATCACGATTTCTGTTGATGGCGTCAAAGTCGGGCCATGGGATCCATTTTTCCGAGAACGCTCGGAACAGGTCCTTGCTGAGAAACAACAGGCAATGGAGGTGCAGGTCGAAGACGGGAGTACACACAATGCTTCGGTCGCGGCATGGATCCTGCCTCACAGCGACGACCTGGACGACGACGAAAAGAGCCAAGCTCGCATTACCAACAGGGGCCAGGGATTCTACATCTACAGGGAAGGTCGGTTGATCAGTAGCGGTGGATGGCTCAGTGTTTTCGGCGGTCTCGACCCACATATGTCATTGCTACGAATTGAATTTGATTTTGGGCACGAACTGGATGAGGCATTTCATATCGACGTGAAGAAATCCCGTGTTCTCTTTGATCCGGCCCTGTCCGAATATCTCGAAAAGCTTCTCGGACCAGCGCGCAGGGAAGCAAACCTGCGATACCGAAAGAAAGCCCAGAAAGCCGCAGCGAAGGCCAAGGTTGATCATACTTCTTCGAACCGAACTGTGGAGGGCACCAAAAACACGCGGCAAGCAACAGTTGAGGGTGCGGATCCCGACACGCAAAGTGCAGTGATCTCGAACAATCGCGGGCCGAAGATCAAAATTCGCCAGAAGATCGAAAACAACGTCGAACCTGGTAGTCTCTATATTGAAGCCGTTGACACGATCACGTCAGGAGACCTGTGGGAACCCAGCTATAGGAGTGCGGGAGTTGAGGGACATGTCGGTGCAGTATTGTTAAACAAGCATCACGACTATTACCAAAAAATCTACCTTCGCGCGGCAAGCAGCGGCTATTCCGTACAGGGAATGGATCTTCTGCTCTGGGCCTTCACTGCAGCCGAGCAGAACAACACCAACGAGGAACTGGATCCGATTTTTTCAGATATCCGCGAAGAGATTTCCTCAAACCTTAGAAAGCTGTTGCGCGACGTGACCACACCGACCAGCGACGACCTTGAAGACGAGTAGAGCTTTCGAATGCTGAAAGATCACGCAGACCTGATTGCATCTGAGTTGAGCGAAGGTACGGGTGCGTCTGTCGCTTTGAGCATTGTAGCCTCTGGAATTCGGTCAGGTTTGGATATTTGGTTCCATGATTTGGAGAAACGACAGGGACCGATTGTCGAACTCCGACCGCATGGTCTGAAAGCTCACCGGGTGCAACTTCGGTTCGGGAATTTCTCAAGGCAGATTTTGAAACAGATCTCCGAAGCCCCTGCGGAAGACATCCAACTGGCACGATCCCTCGTAACCAGCATCAGGGTCGAGGCCAACGTGGAAATTCCTGGTCAAAGCCTTGAATGCTGGACGGTTGATGATGGTAGGTTTACGATAGCAGCTACACTCAAACACGAAACCACAGCAGATGGCGGTGATGCGATCGTCGCTACTTGCCGGGAAGTCATTGTGCCCCTAATGGCTGCAATGGCGGAACTGATTGGTTACGACGAAATAGTCCCTGAGGACACGTCAGGAGAATTGGAGGGAGCCCTTTCCCTCGCGCTTGTTCGGAAGCGAGAGAGAAATCCGAGAAACCGGCTCCTTTGCCTCAGAGTGCATGGCTACAAGTGCATTTGCTGCGGGCTCAAACCGCAGTTGAAATATGGACCTGCGGGCAAGGTTCTTGAGGTGCACCACCTGCAACCAGTGTCTCAATTGCATGAGGAGAAGCACTACGATCCAAAGACTGATCTTGTTCCTCTTTGCCCGAATTGCCACCGAGCAGTCCACACACGGCGGCCCACGCCGTATTCGATCGAAGAACTGATGAGTATGATGGATACGAATGTCCACTGATGTGAATTCACTTCCCGAAAAATTTGCTGACCTTCCGGATACTCTTCCAGAGGGAATTCGCTTGAGTGGACGTGTCCTTGATCCAGTGGTCATCATCGACAAGGAAAATGGGAAACTCGTTCCCAAAATGGCCGGGCGCCGAACAGTAAAAGGCGAAGAAAAACTGATACTTGCCTTTGGCAATCAATTCGATTGGGTTCTTGATGACAAGACCATTCGCCCGTTGCCTCATGATGCTGCGGATTTGCTGAAGGCTTCCTTGGACGTGGATCATGACGGAAGTGTTGGATACGGACAGCTCCGCCAGCACATCGCCTCATCGGATGGTTCCTTGAGCATCCAACTCACCGATGCTGTGGGGCAATCGGGCACGGAATCCGCTTCCCGATATCCTGACGAGCTGAAATTGCCCGGTCTAAACGCTGATTTGTACCCCTACCAAGCCAAAGGCGTAGCCTGGATGTGGGAAACCGTCCAGGCGCACGGAGGATTGATCCTCGCAGACGAAATGGGCCTTGGGAAAACCCTGCAGATAATTGCGCTGCTCGTGAAGGATCCCCCACCAGAGCAATCACCCGCATTGATCATATGCCCAACCAGCCTCATTGCAAACTGGGTCCGTGAAATCGAAAGGTTTGCACCCTCCCTGTCGGTCCTGGTTCACCGTGGCGCCTACAGAACCGGTGTGTTCACCGGTCTGCAGAGTGCTCAGGTAGTCATCACCACGTATGACACTATGGTGAACGACATCTCGATTTTTTCCGCATTTGAATGGTCTTGGGTAATTTGTGACGAGGCTCAGGCCATTAAGAACCCGGCCTCTGGGCGGAGGAATTGCGTTGCGACCATTCCACGCGTCCGAACTGTTCCCATGACCGGGACACCTGTTGAAAATAGCCTTGTGGACCTATGGTCACTGGCCGACTTCGCCATTCCCGGACTTCTCGGCACATTGTCTGATTTTGAGGCCAATTTCCCTGATGGGATCGAGACGGCGGCAGAAGTCGCAAAAATCGTCGAACCTGTCATGCTGAAGCGCCGTGTCGCAGACGTAGCCGACGATCTTCCTGAGCGTATAGATATCGAGATGCCTCTGGAAATGGAGAGTGCTCTCGTTGAGCATTACAACGCGGTTCGGGAAGCCACTCTGGAGAAATATCCAGTCGCCGGGGCGCTCGTCGCCACCCTGCAGCTGCAGTTGGTGTGTGCTCACCCTTGGCTGCGTGTATCCGGCATCGATTTCACCGACACCGAAAATGCCGACATCGTTGAAGTTGTAGATCTTCCGCTGATTAACACCAAGATGGAGCAAACTGTCCGGTTGATCCGAGAGGCTTTCACGGCAGGCCGGAAAGTCTTGGTCTTCGCCCTGTTCAATCGTCTCGGGGATTTGCTGCAGCAAGCGGCTCCCGACCTTTCTGGCGCCTATTGGGGCGCAATCAACGGAGGAACACCGCAAGCAGACCGACAAGGCATAATCGATGAATTCTCTGCCGAGGACGGCCCGGCCATCTTGGTATTGAACCCGAAGGCTGCCGGAGCAGGCTTGAATATCACTGCAGCGACCGTCGTCATCCACATGACACCAGTCTGGAATCCTGCTTTGGAAGCTCAGGCAAGCGCAAGGGCACACCGAAGGGGGCAGACACTACCGGTCACGATCTACCACCTTTATTACGAGGATACTGTCGAAAGGATTATGCTTGATCGGTCGGCTTGGAAAAACAAAATGGGCAACGAGATAGCCCCGGTGTCTACAAGAGATGATGAAGATTTGAGGAATGCCCTGAACATCAGGCCACAATTGCCATGACGAAAAAGACATACAGAAAAACACTGAGCGCCAATGATGCCGGCGAGACGAAGAGCCACCAAGCCGGAATGCTCATTCCCAAGGCAGACGTTGAGTTTAGGTCTTTCCTCGGAGACTTGGATCCAACCGTCAAGAACCCACGGAAAACCATTCACTGCCTTGATGAACATGGTGAGGAGATCGAGTTGCAGTTCATTTACTATAACAACAAACTCCACGTCGAAACCGGAACCCGAAATGAGTTCAGGCTTACCTGCCTGACTGGGTATCTAAGACAGTCCGGGGCAAAATCCGGTGACGAATTGGAGCTTTCCAAGGACGAAGGCCAAGATTTTTTCAAATTACGGCTGATCGCCAATTCCCACTCTGACGAAGACACAGGTGAAACATCCAATCGGATTGTACTGAGAGGATGGAGAAGGATTCATTGAACTTATTTCAGGACGTGGACCAAGGTTTACGCAAAGACGAACCTAACAAACCGGCCATTTCACCTAAAATGAGCCACCGACACCTTCATTTGTCACCTGGAACCAGCACTCTTCTCGAAAACCAGGGTTACATTTTCATCGAAGACCTCGAGAGCGCACTTTCCTCCGTCTCACTGAAACAGGAGGCAAAAGAAGACCTCCTTGCCAACTTGCTTAGACTTGTATCCTGCATCCAGGGAGCCAATGTTGACTGGATTGAATACTACGAGGGGTGTGAGGATGGCTTACACGAGCTCTTCTTTGTTTGCCCTGAATTCGACGGAATCGACTCTGAAAACCCACTGTTTTCTGTAAACAGAAAGTCATTCGGCAACGCTGGTGCCATGTTTGAACGGGAGGGGCTGAAGAGTTTTGGAGAGTTGCTTGATGCACTTCGTATCGGGATATCACCTCTCCCTTCCGGGTTGGGAGCAAAGAAGCTGGCCGCATTCTGGACCCAGCTTCTTTCGTTGGCAAAGGAAGCTCGCTCAGATAATTCCGTCCTGTCTCGGCTTGCTGCGTTGCATCCTCTGGTGTCCCCGCTTCCAAACCGCGATACCTCTCGGGAAGAGCCTGAAATCATTTCAGTTCTCAGTGAACAGACCCGGGAACTGACCATAGGATGCCTTCACCTTGGGCCAAAAACCAGGAAGCTCATCGAGAACGGCCTGGGTACCATCGGAGACCTTGCCTCAGCCCCGCAATCAGCACTTCTGGACATCCCCGGAATGGGAAAGGCAACCACCAAGCGGATTGATGGGGCGTTGACTGCAATTGCAGAATCCCAAAACCCGGACGGGTCGATCGACTGGGAAGTTTACTGCGAGGGAATGAACATCGGGCTGTTCCCTGAAGAACCTCAGGAGGGCAGCTTTTCCCAAATACTTGCCCGCCTTCCTGCGGTCCTGAAAGACGCTTTTGAAACCTGTGAAAGCGAAGAGGACGGTATCATTCTCGCAAGCAGGATCATGGCCCCGCCCAAGGAAAGGCTGAGCCTCGAAGCGGTCAGCGATCTTTTCACCGAAAAGGTGACAAGGGAAAGGGTGAGACAAAAGGAGGCAAAAATCCTTACGCGCCTGGCCAACGCTCTGATCCATGATGACTATGCAAATGCGCCCTACCGCTTCCGTCCGGAGTTTTCGGAACCGTGGAAAGCTGCCGCTGAATACTTTTCAAAATCTGATGACGACATTTCCTTCGTTGATTTTGTCAACGGTCTTGAAAAGGCGTGGTCCGTGCCGAGACGGGAGTTTGTAGACGCCCTGCCTCTTGTAACTGCGATAATTACTGGGGAGCTTGCGGCCGGGAAGGAGTTTCAGTCATCGGTACTGTTTGACACTACCCCGTTCAAGAAGGGAGATCACCCGATCGTTGACCTCCCCTTGAAGCTACTTCAAGTACACAAATCGGCAGCAGTTCTTCAAGAACAGGGTTTTGCGACGGTTGGTGAATTCCTCACGGCGATAAAGAGTGGAGCCCTATCTGCTTCAGATACCTCCCACACCCGCCGGGTGTATGACAGCATTCGAATGCTGGCCAAGTGCACCTACCCTGATGGGCTGGTCGATTGGTGGAAATATACGGATTTGACGGAAGTGGCCTTTCTTCCGATATACGATGTCAATGATCCGCTGTGCTTCCTTGAAAGCATAATCCCGACAACTGTTTCCGTTTTGAACTCTCGGAAAATTTCGGCACATGCGGCCGATGTCTTCACCCGGCGCTCTTCCGTTGCATTGTTGGACAGGCCAACCACCGAGGCGCTTGCTTCAGACTTGGGCGGTTACGGCTCAACGATCAAACGCATCGAAACGGATTTGTTGGGCTTTCTGAGTGATGTGTACATTGGCCAGAACCTTGCAATATCCACGGTGCACCTCAGTACCGCCTTCCTGGAGCACTGGGCTTTTGTCGCTGAATGTTTCGAGAAGGCCGATGGTGACACAAGCCTGGCCGCCGACATGTTGGCTGCGGGATGGGACGTCGAAAAAGAACAAATCACACCATATCTGCCTGCCCTGGTTGCTATCGTCACCGGCTACCCAATGGGGAGGCTTCACCGGTACACAAAATTGCGGCCCGCCGACGCTCAAAAACCCAAGCACGACATTCAGGATGTCCCAACCATTCAGGAAGAAGAAGACGTCGAAGAGTTTGCTCCGCAACGGATCGTCCTTCGAGGCTTCCGAAGGGGCCACTGAAAACCAGTCGTATCTCCGGGTATCTCCGCAGAGCACTCATAATATTGCTTTCAACAGCAGAAGAAATCCTGGGGGGGGCGGAATTGGAGGATCTTTAGCCTGCCTCCGAAGCCTTCCGGGTTTGCAGGCAATTGCAGAATGTAATTCATGTTGTTTGAATGTCTTACGTCCAGCTCTCAGCATAGAGTTGTTCGATCTGTTCGACCTCGTCATCACTCAGGGCCTCGAATTCGCCACCCCGTGTTCTCTTTGAGAGCTTGCCGTCATTCTGTGCCAGGAACTTTCGAAGCAATTCAATTTCCTTGTTGGGCATATCGACAATGCGGGAAAGCCCCATGGCAAACCGGTCATATCCTCTGAGGAAACCAACCTCTCGTGGCAGGTCTTCATCAATCGTGGTCTGGACACAACGTGCCAGGAAGGTGGCCTGTTCCGTTGCGTCGAAATACCGGTAGTGATGCGCCGTCTCTCCGGCGATCTTAACATTTCCCTTCGGATCGGCTGCCCAATCAATAAATGGCAGAAGAGGACCAGAATAGGCTCTCAGAACCCGGTTGTACTCTTCAATGTTTCTCAGGATCACGGCGCTGATGGGGAATACAACCCCGGGAGGGTTGAACCCGGCGCGGGCCAGCACGTGATGGAACAGGTACCTGTGAAGCCTGCCATTTCCGTCGACATAGGGGTGAATGAAGACGAAACCAAATGCCAGCACTGCCGCCGTCAGGATAGGATGCTGATGCCGCGCCAATGAGATCTCATCGTAATCGATCAGACCTGCCATCAGGCTATCAAGGTCTTCCCATCGGGCGCTGATATGCGATGGGATCGGCTCCATCGTGTTGCGATCATGGGAGCCGATGAACCCTTCTTCCTTCCTGATGCCAAGCCTCACAAACCTGGCGTCTCCGATCACGATTTGCTGGAGGCGGTTGAGCTCATCGACAGAAAGCTCATGCTGCCCGGCTTCTCCGATGGCCTGTCCCCATCGAGCCCCCTGGGCAGGGGTAGGCTTTTCATTCTCAATGGCAAATGATGCCTTGCTGTCATCCAGGAGCATGAAGGCCGCGGCCCGGCGCATTAGGTCTTCTGGAACCCTGCCAGCCGCTGCACTGGCCTCATCCGTCAGGTTTCTGACTTCAAGCAGGTGAAACAGTTCCGGAGTCCGCCGGACAGTCGGACAAAATGCGGGCGTACCGGGCAGGTTGTCATGGATTTTGTGGCGCGCAGAATTCTCTACGATGATGCCAGTATGATGCAGTTCCTCATCGAGGATACTGACATACTTCACCTTGCCGAGATCCGGCAGGTCCAGCCGCGCGCCAGTCATCCATTCGTAAATGAACCACAGGCGTCGGGAAAACATGCCCGTCACATGGTGCTGTACCATCTCGGTGATCTCTTCGGCGGGGACAACCTGAAAAAGGCGATCAAGCACACTGAGATTGATGCCTTCATATCGGAAAGCGAGTTGAAGATGACCGATCAGATTATCTTTTGGCTGTTGACGTGATCGCAGCATGATCCAGTCATTGGTGGAGACCGGACTGTGCCGGTCAGCGACCGCCATCAGACGCGGAGGCATGGGGACTTGAAGATTGTAGGTGTCGACGATCCAGGCATATCCGGCCGGGTTACCTGGTTCTGGCAGTCTTCGACCATGAAAGTGGGTTATCACCGTACAATTCCCTCACCAAGCCTTAGAATGCATACAGCACTATCACCGTGATCGTACAAAACAATCACCTTTTGTACTTTTCTTTCACCATATGGGTATTTTTGCACATTATCATCACCGTCAGATCAAGAGCTTGGATCTGTACATTTCTTTCACCCCGCACACAAACCCCTCACCAATCACAGGACTTCGTACATAAGACTCACCCCCTAACACCCCATCAAACCAACATCTCGGCACCCCACCATCGCTTTTGCAGTTTGATCTGACCTATCCCAGGCCGTACCCAACTTCGTGGAGAGAAGCGCCCAACCTCAAAGCTGAACAAACTTTTGAAATATAGATCCAGAAAGTCGAGGCCATGTATTTCCGGTTTTTGGCATAGAGACCCAGTTTCACCTTACTCAAGAAATCAAGGAGAATGGGAAATGGGCTGCTACTGGGATCAGACTGGAACCTATCAGAGTGTGGTGGAAGAATTGGTAGGTTTGACCGATGATCCAATGAGGACGCACCGTTCATTCAATAAACTTCGCCGTGCCAATTGTGTGTACTATGACTTGTACAACAATGGTCTTTGCAATCGATTTTCTGAAGTGCGGACGGTTTTGGGAGTGACCCCTCTCCACTTCGGCGTGACATATTTAAGATTGCTGGTCCATCCTCGAGAATTCGGAGAATTTTATCAAGCCGTTGAAAGCAGCATGGATCAGATTATTTTAGCGGCTGCTGATCAGGCTCAACTTCTCATCGATGAGCTTTCTGCACACAAAAACATGGAGAGAGTGTTGCGCTGGAAGGAAAGGTAACCCATCGGCACCAATGGTTTGGTCATTTTGGCAGGATACAGGCTGGAAAATCTCCCTGGATCGTTGCTTGAACAATTATCGACGCGTCTACAGTGGCGTTTTTGCCTGTTTCATGAAAATCCATTCTGCCGCTCATAGTCGTTCTTTTCTCCAAGCAGAAACGCACGAGATTTGCGCGCAGGCAACAAATACGGGGATTTCAGAGACACAGGTGACACAGTGATATGCGGTGAACGCGAACCTTATGCTCAAATCACCTGAGGATCTTTGCTTTGCTTCGGAGGTGGAAAGGGTGGAACGAGAAGCGACAATTCCGCTGATTGAGAATGCGACAGATTTCACCATGAACCAGTGTAAATCGATGTGCCGATGCCACCTTCATCTGCCCTAATCTCATTTTTTGACCAATCAGAAGGTGGGATCGTTGGATTCGCAAACAAATTTCTGAACCGATTATTTTCTTGGAGTATCAGTATTATACGAGAGTTCAACTTTCATTTCGTTCTCACGTTCATTGTTAGATAGAGTCCAGCGCTGAACCGTGAGGATGCTTCCATCATCGCAAATCTCCTTTGTTGATGTCGATGTGGAACCTGGATGCAATAAGATCCAGAGGACGTCAAAAGCCGCGTCTCGCTTGCCATGCTCAAGGCCGTGCATCTTCAAAACTCTGTTAATCTCGGAAATCAGCGCTCTATCATCCATTACTCATCTCTCTCCAATAAACCCACGTTGACTATATCACCCGGACAATTCTGGGTAATGAGTTTTGCATCGGCGATGCAGCACGTTTCCTCGAAGTTTTACACACGGACATTCTTTTGTAATGATCCCAAGAGCCGTTGGAAGAGGAGTATCCCGGCCGACGAGCTCTATGAGCCTGGCCTTGGAATACACGCAGCGCCAGCCGCACTGAGTGCAAGCGATGACGACTTTGTCACGCGGTTAACTGATTGCTCTCGGACTTTGAGCGCGGAACGAAGAGCCTGCCTTTCTGAACAACGGGCTTTCCGCCCTGTTCGGAAAATTTTTCCCCTATTTTACACCAGCTCAATGGGTGGACCGAATACAACATGACTATGACACTTTTCTATGACACCCCTGCCCTCTTTCTGTGCCGAGATTGCCTAATCCGCCGTTAGAATGTCCTTATTTTATTGGTTTGAACCTTTCGGCTTTAGCCTCAGAAACGGTCTCGAAAACCGTTGTGCCTTCACGGGCACCCAGGGTTCGAATCCCTGTCTCTCCGCCATTATCTTCTTTTGGCAAGAAAACCCCTCTAACACCTTGAATGGCAAGGTGGTTTTTGGTGTTCGAAGTCCTTCGTTTCGCGCAAAGGTAATTTGCTCTGCAAAGGCCAGTCTCAGGACAGTGCGTTGGGCGATCAGGTTGCCACTTTTCCAGAGTTTCCAAGGGTTTGATAGGAATTGTAGGGCGTGTTCGAACATTTGGTCGAAGGTGTGCATTGGCTTTCCTTTGTTTTGCAGCTTTTCGTCCAGAACCAGCTTCTCACGCTCCATTTTTTCGATACGCTTTTCGTAGGCCGTGATCAGGGTTGGGCTATCCGCGTCCACGACTCGATCCAGCAGGCCTTCGATTTGTTTTTCCAGTTTGTTGCGTTCGGTTCGGATCAGGCGCTTGTCAGCCTCCATTTGCCCCGCACGTTGTCCCCAAGCGTCTTTGAACATCTTTGACGCCATTTCAAACATGCCCTCGGATGGTTTGAGACTTTGCATCAATTCGTCAAACTCACCTTCGAGCACATCACGACGGATCGATTTGCGATAGCTCGGGCATCCTTTGGCATGGCAGAGGTAATACGGATGTTTCTTGCCCGACTTGCTGGTGGACCAGCAGGCCGTCAGAGGTGTGTTGCAATCATCGCAGCACACGAACCCCCGCAATGGGAAATCCGCGTTGATATCCTTGCGAGCGGGCGCTCTGGCCCCGTCCTTGATCCGTTGCTGGATCAATTCATGGGTTTCAAGTGAGATCAGGCCTTCATGATGGCCTTTGCGGAGAGATACATCCCACTCGGGGATTTCGATGTAACCCGCAAAATGTGTGCGGGTCATCAGGCGGATAATCCGTTCAAAACGGATCGTGCCATCAGCAAAATCTTTCGGGAACGCAGGTTTGGATTCCAGAAACCGTTTCACTTCGGCCTGCGTTTCAAAATGCCCTGAGGCAAATCCTTCCAAGGCCTCTTTGATGATGGAAGCTAGAGGTTCATCCCGCACCAGCATGTTGCCATGACCTGCAAGGCGCTCATACTTGTATCCAATCGGAGCTCGGAACACCCAGTAACCGTTGAGCGCACGGCCCCGCATACGGTTCTTGGTTTGCTCACCATTTTTCTGGCGTTGGTGCTGAGACACAGACGCCAGCAGGTTTTCCACAAGAATGCTGTCACTGTCCTCACCGAATTCAATCGACGGGCTTTCCAACTTTCCGCCTGCTTCCGCCAGCAGCGCACGCAATTGCCAATGTCCAACTACATCCCGCGCAAAGCGGTTGATGTCGTCAATGATGACAACGCAGGTTTCTTTTTGCGCTTTGAGGTACGCCAGCAAAGCAATCATGGCAGGGCGATCAGCATCACCACCCGATTTGTTGTCATTGAAGACATCAAGCACCTCATAGCCCTTATACCGCGCATATTCACGGCAACGGCTTTCTTGCGACGCCAGCCCGTCACCCTTCTTCAATTGAGCGACGCTCGAAACGCGAGCGTAAATGACGGCGTGTTGTTTTGTTTCCATTAAAGACTCCCTTCCTGTTGCGCGTCAGTCTCGGGGGCTGCGGCAGTTGCAAAAGTTGTTTTGGTATTGGGTAAGCTTAGCACATCCACAGCGGGCATTTCTGCCAAAGACACGTCTTTTCCACAGGCCTGTTGGACGGGGTGAACGCCGAACCCAAGATCGACAAAGCTGACCATGATGGACCACAGCGCTTCGATCAGCTCACGCTTGTGTTCGTCCGAGATATCTTCATCTTCGAAAAATGGCAGATAGGCATCCCAATCAATCGTTAGGCGCGGCGGGGCCGTTTCGGGATTAAATTCTGGGGGAATGTCGGTCATGGCCTGCCTCTTTCTGCCTCTCGGCGTTTCTCTGGTTCGGGGTCTCCTTTGTTGCCTCTCACCGCGAGAGAACGTAAGTGGAACATCATAGGATAATATTCCCAAGACCCAAAGCATGAATTTTCTGGCTTCGAGGTCTGGATATCCTAAAATACCGCTGCAATGGCCGTAGGTTGCGGGTAAAATCAGGTAGTTTTGAGGCAAGGATTTTGATGTGGATAACAATTGGAAGTCAGCGACCAAAGCTGACCGCGTCGCCCTCTATCATGTCGCCCGTGCTGTTGCGGACACCACCAACCTGAGCGTGGAAGCCATTATGGAGCAAGCCTTCGGTCACAAACTGATGGTTGGCACCGATTATCTATCCAATTTTCGCAGCGGAGCCATCGGACGGCCCAAAGCCAAGCTGATCCACGCTTGGATCGCTGAACACCATGCCGAAACGGCGCATACGGTTGATCCGCGATTATTCCCGAAACAACATACAGATGCATGGGGCGACTACCTTAAAAACTATGCTATCCAAGGTAAACTAAGCATCGTCCGCCTCGACAAATCAATGAGCTTAGTGCAACGAAAGCGAAACCAACCAGACCCCGATGAAGTTCTCAAGCTTGGTGAAGATTTTTGCTTCCACTTGGACAGTCGCATTGAGGGCCATGCAGTGGCATTTCAGCAATATCAAGGGCGTTGGCATCCTTTACCGCTTGGAAAAAAGGGGGGAAATGCGACAAAAGTTGTGAAAGGCACCCAATATCTGCCTAGGGTCTGGACTCATTGAGTTTCAAAGCCAGTAGATGACGATGGCTGCGAGAGCGATGGCTGACAGGAAGACCTTCGGGCACCTGTCATATCGGGTTGCGCCACGCCTCCAATCCTTGAGCCTGCCGAACATGATCTCGATGGGGTTTCGCCGTTTGTATCGGCGTTTGTCGTATTTGACGGTCGTCTTGCGCTGCTTTCGGCCCGGGATACACGCGCGT
>CANLND010000009.1 GCA_947492585.1 uncultured Paracoccaceae bacterium | reverse complement strand
GATCAGACATGTTCACCGCTCGTTTTTCCGAACCGTGAATCATAAAGCCCAACGGAAATCAATGGGTCCTGACCCTAGCAGCTTAGATCCTGATTAATATCAATACGTGATTTTTTTCTTGCACTGCTTGCTCCATCGCGGGCAGTACCGATGATGTATGATTATGACATCATTCCATCATAGGTGTTGTGCGAAGAGGGGCAGGCATATGACAGCAGTACAAAAAATCAAAGGTGTCGGCCCCGCGTTGGCAAAAGCTTTGGAAGAGGCTGGGCTCACCACTGCGGAACAGATCGCCGCACTGGACGCAGATGCGCTAAAAGCCTTCCCAAGCATTGGTGTGCGGCGTTCTTTGTCGATCCATGCAGAAGCCCGTCGTCTGGCCAGACCAAGGCCCGCAGCGACAAAGCCAATACCTGCTGCTGCCAAAACAGAAAAGCCAGCCGCGTCAAAGCCTGCGAAGGCCAAACCGAGCAAGGCCAAGCCGACAGAACCCAAACCTGCAGATGTTAAGTTGAACGCTGCGCTGGCTGTCGCCGAAGCTGCCCGTTTTGCTGCCGAAGAAAAGGCAGCCAAAGCCAAGGCGAAGGCGAAGAAAGCCAAACGTAAGGCCGCTGTTTTGTCAGAAGAGTTTGCGCAGGCCAAAGTAAAGGCCAAAGCCAAAGCGAAAAAGGAAAAAGCCAAGGCGAAAAAGGCGATCGAGAAAGAGCGCGCCAAAGCCAAGGCCATTCTGGACAGCAAAAAACGTAAGAAATCCAAGAAATAACAGACCCCTAGGTCCGCTGCGTGCGTGTCGCAGTTGGAGCGCCGCAGATATTGGACGTTGCGCGATTTCGATCTGTTACGGACAAAAAAACACCGGCGATAACGCCGGTGTTTTATCGTTCTAAGACTTAGTGCAGCGCGCCATCGGCGCCAAGGGTCAGCTTACCCCCCAGATAAGGCGCGAGAACCTCTGGCAGCTTGACCGAACCGTCTTCTTGCTGGCCGTTTTCCAGCACCGCAATCAGGCAGCGGCCCACGGCCAGACCGGAACCGTTCAGGGTGTGCACAAAGGTCGGCTTGCCGCCATCCGCAGGTTTGAACCGTGCATTCATGCGGCGGGCCTGAAATTCACCGGTGGTCGACACAGACGAAATCTCACGATAGGTGTTCTGACCCGGCAGCCAGGCCTCGATGTCATAGGTGCGGCGCGCGCCAAAGCCCATGTCGCCGGTGCATAGAACCACAGTGCGGTAAGGGATGTTCAGTGCTTCCAGAATGCCCTCGGCGCAGCCCAGCATGCGTTTTTGTTCGTCGTCCGATGCATCCGGGTGCACCACAGACACCATTTCAACCTTTTCGAACTGGTGCTGGCGCAGCATGCCCGATGTATCACGACCCGCCGAGCCGGCCTCTGAGCGGAAACACAGGGTGTGCGACGTCATGCGGATCGGCAGCGCAGCCTCGTCCAGCACATCGCCGGCCACTGAATAAGTCAGCGGCACTTCGGATGTGGGCACCAGCCACCATCCATTGGTGGTCTGGTAGCTGTCATCGCCGAATTTTGGCAATTTGTCGGTGCCATACATCGCCTCATCGCGCACCAGCACTGGCGAGTTCACTTCGGTCAGGCCGTTCTTATCAACATGGGTGTCGATCATGAACTGCGCCAGCGCGCGGTGCACGCGGGCAACGGCGCCTTTCAGGAACACAAAGCGCGAGCCCGAAACCTTAGCGGCGGTTTCAAAATCCATCGCGGCGGACACACCTGTAATGTCAAAATGTTCGCGGGCTTCAAACGCCAGCTCAACCGGGGTGCCCCAGCGGTTGATTTCAACATTGTCGTCCTCATCCGCGCCTTCGGGCACGTCGTCAGCGGGGCTGTTGGGAATGCGGGCCAACATATCTGTCAGCTTGGCGTCCAGCTCTTTGGCTTCAGCCTGCAGGGTGCTGGTTTGGGCCTTTTTGTCAGCCACTTCGGCGCGCAGACGCTGGAATTCATCCTCGTCACCTTTGGCCTTGGCGGCGCCAATGGCTTTGGCGGCTTTGTTCTGATCGGCCTGTGCGGTTTCAGAGGCCAGGATCTTGGCGCGGCGCGCCTCATCAACGGCGAGAATGTCGGCGGACAAGGGCTGATCCCCACGACGCGCCAAAGCGGCGTCAAACGCTGCGGGGTTTTCGCGGATTGCACGGATGTCATGCATGGGACTGCTCCTGGATCTGGGTCGAGTTTTGTTGCCTCCCCCTATGCCGGATTGAGGGGCGAAGGGGAAGTGCGGGCAAACCGATCCGTTAAATTGTTTTTTGTTGATCGAGCGCCCACAGACGCCATTCTTCATCAAAATTCTTGAGTAATGCATACCTTGGCCACGAGGGAGGTTGGCGCATGTTTTTTGGTAGCGCGACGCTTGAGTCACCAAATGTTGTATGTAGCATAATTGCGAAGTCTTTATTGTTTTGAACAGTTGAGAAATCTAAGCCGATGATTGCTGCTCCCTTCATATTTTCCGTCTTTAGTAATTGTGAAGTGTCTAAAATGGCACGGCTCAAATTCGCGTAATTTAGCTTTGACATCAAAAAGTTCGAACTGCTCAGATCGGAGTATGATAAGTTAGCTCTTTCCAGATTTGCATAACAGAGCTCTGCATCACGCAATGAGGCGTGGCGAAAGTCAGCACCTGTAAGTTGGGCTTCCGCTAAGTTTGTTCCGTCTAAAGTCGCATTTCTTAGACAGGCTTCATTTAGCTGTATTGATTGCAGGAGAGCTCTTTTGATCGTTGCCCGCTCGAAATTTGCTTCGTTAGCGTACGCGTCCCGAATATCAGCAGCAACTAGGTTCGCCTCTATGAGAACGGCTTTGAATAAGTAGGCATCCTTTAGTATTGATCGATTGAAATTTACTCGGAAGAGATTGCAGAAGTTTAAGTTTACAGCGGTAAGGTCGGCTCTCGCAAGCACCGCCTCCGTAAGATTTGCCTCTTGAAGATGTGCTTTCGTCAGATCCGCACACGAGAAATTGGTGCGAGACAGGTTTGCGCAATAGAGAGAACTTCCTTCTAGGAGAGCATACGAAAAATCGAGAGATGATAGGTCCGCGCCGTTCAGATTGCAGTCTTGTAAGCAAAGTCGATATCCGTATCGCGAATTTTGCGATTTTTCTGAAAGTTCCCTATTTTTTTGTAAGTCATCACGTCGCCCCATAATTGTCAGGGTCATCTGCACATCACTGCGCGGTCTATGAGGCATAGGGCTCACGTCCGCCGGGGCATTTTGGCGCACATAAGCGCACAGAATTTCCATGATCTGGATGTGAAAATCAAGGTTCTGGCGGGCGATGCGTTCCAGCGCGAGGAGTGCACCAATGCGGACCTCGATATTGGGCTCGGTGTGGTCTTCTCCATCAATCTTAACGGTTCTCTTTGCTCCAAGCCCGTCAACCGCACTGTTGATGCGATCCGTGATCAGCCCCTGTTCGGTGGTGTCATTGGCCTCTTGTGTCAGGCGCAAACGGATCAGGGTGAATGGAAGCGCCAAAACCCCTCCCAATGTGGCGACCAACCCGGCCAATAGCGCGATGGCGAAGCGGAAATCCCAGATCTCCTCGCGCGCCTGCGGCAGGGTTGCCCATGTGATTTCAAATATTGTTTGTCCTAGCCCCAGCAGAACCAGCGCCAAAATGATGCTCCACAAAAATACTGACAGCGCAAATATGGGCTTCCACATTGCGCCTAGTCCCAAATGCGCTTGTAATTTGCCAAATCGAAAATGGCTGTCTTGGGACAGGATCAACAGTGGCAGCACGACAAAGGCCCCAATCAAAAGCGGCCAGAACAGATGCGGGGGCAGGGGGATCTGGGTCATAAAATCACCTATTTGCAATGGATGCACTGTTGCAGGACTGCTTTCGCCTCACAAGCCCCTGCCTTGCCTTGCAAAGCCCTGAGACAGCGCATAGGTTCCTGCCAAATTTACGTTGGGGCCACGCGCTCCGTTCTAGATAAGGAAGACCCTTTATGGATACCAATGCGATCGCGCAGTTTGTCCCTCTTATTCTGATCTTTGCGATCATGTATTTCCTGCTGATCCGTCCACAGCAAAAGAAATTGAAAGATCATCAGAACATGGTCAACGCGCTGCGCCGTGGTGATCAGGTTGTCACCCAAGGCGGCGTGATCGGTAAGGTCGTAAAGGTCAAAGACGAAGGTGAGCTGGAAGTGGAAATTGCAGACGGCGTGAAAATCCGCGTTGTGCAGACGACCATCGCGCAGGTTCTGAACAAGACCGAGCCCGCAGCGTAAGCTGTCCCTTATAACAAATTGATAAGGCAGGGCTATGCTGCAAATTGATCTCTGGAAGAGGGTGACAATCTGGCTGGTCTGCGTGGCCGGCCTATTGCTTGCCCTGCCCAACGCGTTTTACACGCGTGTAGAACAGGCCAACGACGCGCAGGCGGCGATTGTGGCCAAGGGCGAAACGCCCGACCGACTTGAAATTTCTGAACAGTGGCCGTCCTATTTGCCAACTGGGCTGGTGAACCTTGGTTTGGATCTGCGCGGGGGTGCGCATCTTCTGGCCGAAGTTCAGGTGGAAGATGTCTATGCTGCACGCATGACCGCGCTGTGGCCCGAAGTTCGCAATGCATTGCGTGCAGAACGTGCCACCATCGGTACATTCCGCCGCCAGCAGGGGCCAGACACCGAGCTGCGCATTCGTTTGTCGAAATCCGACGGTATGGCGCGCGCGCTTGAGGTTGTTCGGGGATTGGCAACACCTGTGGTCAGCCTGACCGGGGCCGGCGCCAATGATATTGATATCAGTGCCACCGGTGATGTCATTACCATCCAACTGTCGGATGCCGAAAAACTGGCCAGTGATGATCGCACCGTGCGTCAGGCATTGGAAATCGTGCGTCGTCGGATTGATGAGGTGGGCACCCGTGAACCCACCATTCAGCGTCAGGGCGCGGATCGTATCCTGATCCAGGTTCCGGGCATCGGCTCGGCGTCTGAACTAAAGGCGATCATCGGCACCACGGCTCAGTTGACCTTTAACCCGGTTGTTGGCCGTGGTTCAGACCCGGACGCGGTGCCGGGGGTTGGCAACAAAGTCATTCCCTCGTTGGACCAGCAGGGCACTTATTACACTGTAGAATCCGCGCCAGTTGTCACCGGTGAAGAGCTGGTCGACGCACAGCCCGCGTTTGACCAAAACGGCCGCCCCGCCGTGAACTTCCGGTTCAATCCGTTGGGCGCACGTAAATTTGGTGATTATACGGCTGAAAACATCGGCTCTCCTTTTGCCATTGTGCTGGATGATGAGGTTGTCTCAGCCCCCACCATCCAAAGCCACATTCCGGGTGGGTCCGGTATCATCACCGGTAACTTCACCATCGAAGAAAGCACCAATCTGGCCGTTCTGCTGCGTGCGGGTGCGTTGCCAGCCGAGCTGATCTTCCTCGAAGAGCGCACCATTGGTCCTGAACTGGGTCAAGACAGCATTGATGCTGGCAAGGTGGCCACCGCTGTGGCCTTTATTGCGGTGCTGGTGTTCATGGCGCTGAGCTATGGCCTGTTTGGTCTGTTTGCAAATGTTGCGCTGATTATCAACATCGGCCTGATTTTTGGCATGCTCAGCCTGATTGGCGGCACGCTGACCTTGCCGGGCATTGCAGGTATTGTTCTGACGGTGGGGATGGCGGTGGATGCCAACGTCCTGATTTTTGAACGCATCCGCGAAGAGATCAAAGCAGGCCGGGGTCCCGCCAAGGCGATCGATGAAGGCTATTCCAAAGCGCTGTCGGCCATTCTGGACGCCAATGTCACCACCTTCATCACAGCTGTAATTCTGTTTGCAATGGGATCCGGTCCGGTGCGTGGCTTTGCCATCACTTTGGGGCTTGGCATCCTGACATCGGTGTTCACCGCGATCTTCGTCACCCGCCTGTTGGTGGTGATGTGGTTCGAACGCCGCCGTCCCAAGACAATTGAGGTATAATCATGCGGCTCAGACTTGTTCCAAAAGAAACCTCTTTTGACTTTTTCGGAAAATGGCGGATGTGGGTTGGGTTCTCGTGCCTGATGATCCTCTTGGGGCTGGCGTCCTTTGCCACCCAAGGCCTGAACTTTGGCATCGATTTCCGGGGCGGTACAACCGTTCGGACCGAGGCCACTGTGGCGGTCGACACCGGCGACTATCGCAAGGCGATCGAACCCATGGGCCTTGGCGATATTTCGATCACCGAAGTGTTTGACCCTGCCTTTGCCGAAGACCAGCATGTGGCAATGATCCGCATTCAGGCGCAGGCCGACGGTGAGGCCATCACCGGAGAGGTGATCGAAGCGCTAAAGGCGACGTTGGACACGGTTGCGCCGGGGATCAAATTTGTCTCGGTTGAATCTGTGGGGCCAAAAGTCTCGGGCGAGCTGGTACAAACGGCTGTTCTGGCCGTGGTTCTGGCCATTGCGGCGGTTCTGATCTACATCTGGCTGCGCTTTGAATGGCAGTTTGCGGCCGGAGCCGTCGCGGCGCTGGTGCACGACGTGGTGCTGACAATTGGCGTGTTCTCTGCGTTGCAGATCAAATTTGATCTGGCCATCATCGCGGCCTTGCTGACCATCGTGGGCTATTCGTTGAACGACACTGTGGTGGTGTTTGACCGCGTGCGGGAAAATCTGCGTCGCTTCAAACAAAAGCCGCTGGGCGAAGTCTTGAATGTGTCGATCAACGAAACCCTAAGCCGAACAGTGATGACATCCGTGACCACGCTATTGGCGCTGATTGCACTGTTTGTTCTGGGCGGCGACGTGATCCGGGGCTTTGTGTTTGCGATGATCTGGGGCGTGATTGTGGGGACGTATTCCTCGGTCTTTATTGCCTCGACGATCCTGTTGAAACTGGGTGTCACGCGTGACTGGTCCAAGGCCAACAAGCCAACCGGAAACCAGTTTGCAGACATTGATGCCTGAGGCGTTGATCGCCGCATGGGCCACGCCGGGCATCGTCTGGCTGGCACTGACTATTGGAGCCGCGGGTTTGATCCGCGGCTTCACTGGTTTTGGCACTGCGTTAATTTTTGTACCGGTCGCGGGGCTGTTTGTGTCCCCGGTTGAAGTTATTTTGTTGATTGTACTGACAGGCGTGGCGTCAACGGTTGCCTTGCTGCCCAGTGCATGGGGGCAGGCCGATCGGGGCGAGGTGGGCACGCTGGCGCTGGCGGCTGCCGTCACCGTGCCGCTGGGGATCTGGATCATGGGGCAGGCGGATGCGCTGGCGCTGCGCTGGCTCGTCGCGGTGATTGTGGGGGGCACATTGCTGGCGGTGGTGTCCGGCTGGCGCTATGCGGGTCGCCTGGGTCTATCGGGACGTGCGGGTATCGGTGCTGCCGCCGGGCTGATCGGCGGCATGACCGGGCTGACTGGACCTGTGGTGATTGTGTTTTATCTGGCCAATGCCCGCGAAATAACCAAGGTGCGGGCCAATACTATTTTGTTCCTGACGGCGATGGATGTCATCATTGCACTGAACCTATTCGTGGGCGGGCAAATGGTGGCCGAAACCGTTTGGCTGGCGGCTATTCTGGCGGTGCCTTACTTTGCGACCACGCTGATTGGTAAGGCTGTGTTTGACCCAAAGTATGAGCGACTATACCGCACTGCCGCCTATTCCGTGATTGGATTGGCTGTGCTATCCAGCCTCCCGTTGTTTGATTGATCTACGTGACCAAAAGGAGACCCCCATGCGCCTGAACGAAGTGAGTTTTTCCGACGCAGAACCAGTGGACGGTTATGGCGCTGGCTTCTTTCGTATTGGTGGGACCCTGCGGCAGGGCGCGGTGCTGACCTCGGGGTTTGGCACCTCATCTTGGGGAGGATATGACGACGCGGACAGTTTGCTGGCGCTGGCTGGGGACATTGATGTATTGTTTATTGGCACCGGTGCGGAAATTGCCCATATTCCCAGTGATCTACGCACCCGTCTGGAACAAGCTGGTCTGGGGGTTGAGATCATGAATTCTCCGGCGGCCTGTCGCACCTACAACGTATTATTGTCCGAAGGGCGCCGGATTGCGCTTGCGGCATTGCCCGTTTGATCTGAAACAAAGCCGCGCTGATCGCTTTGCGATTTGACACGTCTCAGCCCCTATTGATGGACCAGACCGCCTGATGACCCTCACTGTAACCGATCTCAGCGTGACCCGTGGTGGATTGCCCGTGTTGTCGGGCGTCTCCTTTGCGCTGGTGCCGGGTGAGGCGCTGGTGCTGCGTGGTCCAAATGGGATTGGGAAAACCACGTTGCTGCGGACCGTTGCGGGCCTTCAGCCGCCGTATATGGGCAGCATTTCTGGTCATGAGGATCAGATTGCATATGCCGGCCATTTGGATGGGATCAAACCGACGCTCACCGTCGCCGAAAACCTGACGTTCTGGGCGCGGGTGTTTGGTCGGTCGGATGTGAAATATGCGATTTCTGACGCGATGAGCGATTTTGATCTTGAAGGGTTGGCGGATCGCCCTGCGGGCAATCTGTCGGCTGGACAAAAACGTCGGCTGGGTCTGGCGCGGCTCATGGTGACGAAACGCCCGATATGGGTGATGGATGAACCCACGGTCAGTCTTGATAGCGCATCCGTGCAGCGTTTCTCTGAGGTGGTGCGCACCCATCTTGAACACGGCGGCAGCGCCTTGATTGCGACCCATACCGATCTGGGGCTAGAGGGCACTCTATTGGATCTGGGGGTCTATCGGGCCGAACCGACGGCGATGGATGATTTTGACGGAGCCTTTTTGTGATTGCGCTGTTGAGCCGAGATTTACAACTGGCCTTGCGCGCCGGGGGCGGCTTTGGCCTTGGTCTGGCGTTCTTCCTTATTGTTGCGGTCCTGGTGCCCTTTGCGGTTGGCCCGCAGTCTGAGCTGCTTGGCCGGATTGCGCCGGGCGTTTTGTGGATCGGAGCCCTGCTGGCCTGTCTGCTGTCGCTGGACCGGTTGCTGGCGCTGGATTGGGAGGACGGATCTCTGGATCTGCTCGCCACAGCGCCGTTGCCGCTCGAGGCGATTGTGACGATGAAATCGGTGGCGCATTGGATCACCACCGGGGTGCCATTGATTTTGGCCGCCCCGATCTTGGGCGTTTTGTTGCAGCTCCCCGCTGCGGGTTATCTGTGGCTGGTGGTGTCCCTGCTGCTTGGCACACCCGCGCTGTCGGTAATCGGAACCTTTGGCGCTGCGCTGACGGTTGGATTGAAACGGGGCGGATTGTTGTTGTCACTGCTGGTGTTGCCGCTGTATGTCCCGACGTTGATTTTCGGCGCCGAAGTGGCGCGGCGCGGTGCCGCAGGACTGGCGGTGGAAACTCCTTTATTAATGCTGGCGGGGATTTCAGCCGCCTCTCTTGCCTGTCTGCCCTTTGCCAGCGCGGCAGTTTTACGTATCAACCTGCGATGACCCCGCGCCCCTGAAGAAAGCAAAATCCTGATATGTCACTCTGGGAATATGCCAATCCAAAGAAATTTCTGACCACATCCGAACGGGTGTTGCCCGTGCTGTGGATCGCCGCCGCGGCCAGTATTGTGGTTGGTCTGATCTGGGGGTTTTTCTTTACACCGGACGATTATCGGCAGGGGTCCACGGTCAAGATCATCTTTATCCACGTGCCCGCAGCGCTGATGGCAATCAATGCGTGGTTCATGATGCTGGTGGCCTCGCTGATCTGGATTATCCGCCGCCACCACGTCAGTGCGCTTGCCGCTAAGGCCGCCGCGCCTGTGGGGGTTGTCATGACGCTGATTGCCCTGATTACCGGTGCACTTTGGGGGCAGCCCATGTGGGGCACATGGTGGGCCTGGGATCCACGACTGACCTCATTTTTGGTATTGTTTCTGTTTTACCTTGGCTACATCGCCCTGTGGGAAGCCATTGATGACCCAGACACCGCCGCCGACCTGACGTCTATTCTTTGTTTGGTGGGATCAGTTTTTGCGGTGCTAAGCCGCTATGCCGTGCTGTTCTGGAACCAGGGTTTGCATCAGGGTGCGTCGCTGAGTCTGGACAAAGAAGAGAACGTCGCCGATGTGTTTTCCAACCCGCTCTATGTCTGCATGATCGGCTTTGCGCTGTTGTTTTTAGCGCTTGTGTTGTATCGCACCGGCACTGAAATTCGCGCCCGCCGGATCAAGGCGTTGATCGCACGTGAACGACTGGAGAGCTGATCATGGATCTGGGGAAATACGCAGACACGGTTTTATCCGCGTATGGCGCATCACTGGCGCTATTACTGGCATTGGTTGGGCTGACCCTGTGGCGGGGGCGCAAAATCCGCGCTGAGATGCGGATGATTGAACAAAGAGGGCGCAAGAATGGCTAAGATCTCTCCGTTGATGGCCGTGCCCTTGTTGGTGTTTTCGGCGTTTGCCGGCATGGCCTTTATTGGCTTGCATCGGGAGGATCCAGACGGGCTGCCGTCCGTACTGGTGGGGCGCGAGGTGCCAACCGTGGCCCCGGCACCGTTGCTGGACTACCCGCATTTTACGAGCGCTGATTTGTCCGGTGAAGATATTAGTCTGGTGAACTTCTGGGCCAGCTGGTGCGCCCCGTGTCGCGCAGAACACCCAAATCTGATGGAATTGGCCAAAACCTATCCGGTGTATGGCATCAATCAGGACTACGGCGAAAAAGACGCCGCGGCGTTTCTGAATGAGCTGGGCAATCCCTATACCGGGCTGTTGTACGACGGCAGTAAACGCCAGTCGATTGACTGGGGGGTTTACGGTCTGCCCGAGACCTTTGTGGTGGATGCAAATGGTAAAATTCTGGCGCGTATTGCCGGGCCATTGACCCAGCGCGTGATTGATCAGACATTGGCGCCGATCTTGGCCCAAGCCGGGCAATAAACGCCCCAAACTGTTGCGCCTGTTAGGTTGCTTGATACACGCGGTATATGGCTTCGTTGTCTAGATATTCATGAACAGCGTGCAGATCTCCGCGATCCGCCCGCCAGTCGAGGTAGGCTTCATGCGCTGCTGTTGATGCCCACAATTGAACGATCATCAGTTCGTTTTGTTCTTTGTCGCGGCACAGCATGGCGTGTAGACACCCGTCGCGTTTCCGCGTTTCAGCCAATAGTCCGTCCAACAGGTCGGCGAGCGCGTCGAACATATTTTCGCTGGGTGTTAACGTTACAGCTACAGCTTCCTTCATCGCAGGTTCGCTCTTTTATAACAGGGGAAAAGGTAAAAACTCACTCTAGATCTAGAACAGACTTGTTATCTATTAGTGAATTTTTGATGCTGCGACCTGGGAACACGGACGAATTATTCAGTTCGTTGCGCTTGGCGCGTGTCATAGGCCGCGCGGTCGGTGCGAATTTCATCCTGATGTTGTTCTGCCCATGTCGACAAATGCGTGAGCGCCCCAATGAGCGAGCAACCTCGTGTGGTCAGCGCATATTCGACCTGAGGCGGCGAAAGATCCAGAACCTTGCGCGACACCAGCCCGTCACGTTCCAGATTGCGCAATGTGACCGTCAGCATACGTTGGGAAATCCCATCAACAACCCGGCGCAAGGCATTAAAGCGATTGGGGCCTTTGCCAAGTTCAATAATGATCAGAACTGACCAGGCGTCGCTGATCCGATCCAGGACATCGCGGATGGCACAATCGTGATTTACGGCGCGGCGGCTCATGAGAGTTTCCCTAGTTTTAACAGAAAATCAAAGAATTATTTATGACCATCTAACCATATTGACCTAGGTGCACAATAGTAACTTAAGACTCGAAATGACTTAATAGACATAGAGGTCGATTAGTGTTCACACAGCCCGTTGGACCAAATTGGGGCAGGGCATGCGGGATGCTCTCATTCCTGTCAACAATGATTGATTGGCTATCGCAGTGGTCAACGGGTACATCTGGTGACCTGATATAAGGGGTAGAATTTATGCGCGTGATAAGAGCTGCAATGATTGTGTTGGCTGGGGGGCTGAGTGCGAGTGCAGGTTTGATGGCTGCCCCCGCTGCACAAGCCGAGCCTGTTTTGGCGCCGGTTGTTGTAGAGCTTTACACCTCACAAGGATGCTCTTCGTGTCCCCCCGCAGACGAACTCCTGTCACGGCTTGCCGAACGGCCCGAGGTTCTGCCATTGGCCATGCATGTCGACTATTGGGACTACATCGGGTGGAAAGACGAATTTGCCTCTCCTGCCCATACCAAACGGCAAAAGGGATACGCGCACGTCGCCAACCGCCGGATGATCTATACGCCGCAGATGGTGATTATGGGGCAAGAAGACGTTGTTGGTGCTGATGTAATGGCCGTAACGGATTTGCTTGCAAAATATCATCGCGAACCACGCCCCGTAGCTGTGCAGGTTTTTCCAGACGGCAATCGCGCGCGCCTCACGGCGACTCCGGTTCTGGATCTTGGGGACGGGGTGACACATTACGTGCAGCTGGTGCGCTATACGCCGTTTCAGACTGTATCGATTGGTCGGGGTGAGCTGGCAGGTCATACGCTCGACTATGCCAACGTTGTTCAGCAGATTGAAATTATTCATGAATGGGACGGCACCGGCGAATTGGACCTGTCGGTCCCATTGGATAAGGTCGCGAAAACGGCGCTGTTGATACAAGCCGGGGCATATGGGCCGATTGTAGGGGCCGCCCGACTGGATTGAGGGCGGGGCACACTGCTATTTCCGGTGTGTTTTCCAGCGCCGGTGAATCCAGAACCACTGTCCCATATGTCGCTGCACCTCAGCTTCAAGATCTGCGCTCAGGTGTTTGGTCATGGTCAGGGCGTCCGACGCGGGGATTTCATCATTCATAATGATGTCGAAATCCAGACCGTTTTCTTTGCGAATGCCGTACACCGGGATCATCACAGCATTGTATTTCAACGACAGTTCCGCAGGCACCAGTGAGGTCAGCGCAGGGGTGCCAAAAAATTCGATATCCGTGCCGCCCTGTGCGTGCAAATCGGTGACAATCGCAATTGTCCCGCCCTTTTTCAGATGACGCACCATTTCGACCATGCCGCGTTTGCCTTGCTCGAACATAGGCGATGCTGTCGCCGAAATGGCCTTGAGGTAGTCGGCATTGAAGTAGGGATTGGCCATACGGCGATAGAGCGCGCCCATTTCAAAGCCCATCTGCGTCAGTTTAGATCGGGCCGCGTCGTAATTGCCAAAATGCGCTGTGACCAGAACCACCGGGCGGCCTTCGGCGCGGGCGCGCTCCAAGGCAAGCAGACCCGGGCCGCTCAATGTGGCTGAGTTCGCCCGATCCCAGAAGGGTTTTCCGGCAAAAAGCTCAGCAAAACTGCGGCCGATGTTGTCGCACACCTGGTGGCACATCTGGTCAACTTCGGTGCCCGACATGGCAGGATGGGTCAGCGCCAGGTTCGTGCGGATACGTTTGTGATAGCCCACAACGGGGCCAAGTTTACGCACCACTGCCCCCATTAACGGCACGCGCCGCCTGTAAGGCACCAGCGCCAGGCCTGACACAAGTGTGCGGATCACCAGATTGCTCAGATAGTATTGAACCCGTTGGCGGGGTTTCAGGTCTGCAAAAGGGACGGGCATAGACAAACGGCCTGCGGTACTGGGGCTATGAACAAAGGCATATACCGCTCAGCCCATGCAGGCACAAGCGCCCCATAGCGCGCGACCCATGGGGCGTTTGTATTACTCTTCGTCGTCCTCGTCGCTTGATATCAGTTCCACGTCGCCTGCGACAACCAGATCGCGGAGGTTGTTCACAATACTGGACATGGCCATTTCGCCGTTTTTGCGTTTGACTTTACCAGCTTCGGCAACTTCTTCGCGGATCGTCGCAGCCATACGAGACGACATGTTGCTGAGCAGGAATTCGCTCGCGGCCACGTCTTCGTCGTCGGAAGAATATGCAATGGCGGTCACAAGATCGGGTTGCGGCACCACACGCGTGATCTTGGGCACATCGACCGGAGAAATACGTTTTCCGATCAGGGAATAGGTGAACAGAGATTTGCGCACATCTGTGGCAAACTCTTGGTCCTCTGCGTCGAGCGCGCTCATGACTTCTTCGCGTTTTTCCGCTGGCGATTGGGTCAATATTGCGCCCATCCGCTCGCCGGGAGTTTCGTCAAATGCGACCTCGGGCCGGGCGTCGACTTGTGCGGCCAGGGACAGGCCGATCCGGTCAACAGTCTCGGGGGTAACCGATTCGGTTTGACGCACGGCAAAGGTGATTTTGCGCGCGATGGGGCCGGGCAATTCACCCAGCATGGCGGCGGCTTTGGCGGTGTCGAGCTTGGACAGCAGCACCGCAGCAACTTCGATGCTTTCGGCTTGGGCCAGCTCTGCCAGATCTTCGGGGGCCAGTTTGCGCAGGCGTTCCCAGGGGTCGCCGAACTGACGCACGCCGGCCTCCTTACGCAGGCGGCTGTGGGTGTAGCGGCTGATCTTGCCTTCCATGGCGTTCAACGCGCCCGCCAGCCCATTGGGGAACGACAGGCCGATGTTGTCCAGCCTGTCGGCAAATTCCCCAGCCACCGCATGCAGGGTATCGCGGTCAACCAAATTCATCTGACCCATCTGCTGGGTCAGCTCTATTTGCAAATCGTCTGGCAGATCCTCAATCGGGATGTCTGCGCCCTCGTTCAACAACAGGCGGACAACAATGGCTGCCTTGGCCTTGCCGCTGAGATTTACTGGGGGTGCCGCTGCGGGCATTTCCATCGCTGCACCAAGCGGTGCAGGGCTATCATCAACAGGGGCCAATGCGGGGAAATTCCCAAAATCATCTCCCATCATAGGGAGCGCCAATGCCATGTCTTCGTCCATTCTTGAGCCTCGACCACAAAGATTCTTCTTCGGATTGAGGCCCAAGATAACCGCAAAGCGGTAAAGAAAACCTGAAGTTAGTAGCTATAAGTTTTTCCTGTTTCCAGTGCGTTACGCAGGGAAGTTTCAGCCCAAGTCCCGGTTCCGCCGCGGGTGCGGATTTCTTGCCATTGCGCATAAGCCTCTCCGAATTTGCCCTGCGTCACAAATCCCTGCGCCATATAAGAGCGCGCGAGAATGTTATCAGGATCCGTTGCAATGGCTTGAGTATAGAACTGATCCGCCAGTTCCTGGTTGCCCAATTTACGGTGGGTAAAGCCCCAATAGGTTAGGACGCGACCATCCGTTTGATCAGAAATGGCGGCCAGAACCGCTTGTGCATCTTGCTGACGGTCCAAATATGCCAGCTCGCGCGCGGTCTCCAATAGCTGCTGATCGTTCATCGACGATTGATCCGGCTTGATACATTTGCCGGTGGTGGCATCAAAAACCCGCTTGCCCCAGCATTTCTTGGTGGTTTCGGAGGGTTTTGGCGGTTTGGTGCTGTCACTGCCCGCGGCCAGAACAGTTACCGGCAAAGCCAGGGCGGTGGTGAGGGCGGTGGCAAAAGCAAGGGTGCGCATAAAATCATCTCCGATGTGGACGTTTGTGTTTATCGATACTTAGAAAACACCTCTGCCGGAAATTTATGCGGTCAATCGTGAAAATTTTTGAAATTTGTCAGGACCACCCGCCCTTAACAAAAAAGACCCCCGCAGATGCGAGGGTCTTTTTGATCTGAATTCGTTTTGGCTTAGGCGCCGAACACGCGTTTGAAAATCGTATCAACGTGCTTGGTGTGGTACTCCATGTCGAATTTTTCGTTGACGCCTTCTTCGCCCAACGCAGCAACAACATCTGCGTCCGCAAGCAGCAGTTCGCGGAAATCAACGCGCTCTTCCCAGACCTTCAATGCATTGCGTTGCACCATGGAATAGGCGTCTTCGCGGGACACACCAGCCTGTGTCAGGGCCAGCAGAACGCGTTGCGACATCACCAGACCGGGGAATTTGTTCATGTTGTCCAGCATGTTCTGCGGGAACACCAGCATTTTGTCGATCACACCGGTCAGGCGCGCCAAGGCAAAATCAAGCGTCACACAGGCATCGGGGCCAATCGCGCGCTCAACGGAAGAGTGCGAAATATCGCGCTCGTGCCACAGGGCGACGTTTTCCATCGCAGGGATCACCGACATACGCACCAGACGGGCCAGGCCGGTCAGGTTTTCGGTCAGAACGGGGTTCTTTTTGTGTGGCATCGCAGACGAGCCTTTTTGGCCCATCGAGAAGAATTCCGCGCCTTCCAGCACTTCGGTGCGCTGCATGTGGCGGATTTCAATCGCAACGTTTTCGATCGACGAGGCAATCACCCCCAACACAGCAAAGAACATCGCATGACGGTCGCGCGGGATGACTTGTGTTGAAATCGGTTCAGGAGACAGGCCCAGCTGCTCACATACGTGCTCTTCGACGCGGGGGTCGACATTGGCAAAGGTGCCAACCGCGCCCGAGATCGCGCCGGTTGCAATTTCTTCACGCGCCAGTTTCAGACGCGCCAGGTTACGGTCCATTTCCGCGTAAAAGCGTGCAAAGGTCAGACCCATTGTGGTGGGTTCGGCGTGGATCCCGTGTGAACGGCCCACACGCACGGTGTCTTTGTGCTCCAGCGCGCGTTTCTTCAACGCTGCCAGCAAACCGTTCATGTCATTGATCAGGATGTCCGCCGCGCGCACCAGCTGTACGTTCAGGCAGGTGTCCAAAACGTCAGATGAGGTCATGCCCTGATGTACAAAACGGGCTTCTTCCGAGCCAACATGTTCGGACAGATGCGTCAAAAATGCGATGACGTCGTGTTTGGTGACGGCTTCGATTTCATCGATACGGGCCACGTCAAATTCTACGTCCTTTGCTTTCCAGACGGCATCCGCGTTTTCACGGGGGATCACGCCGAGATTGGCCATGGCTTCACAGGCGTGCGCCTCGATCTCGTACCAAATCTTGAACTTGGTTTCGGGCGACCAGATGGCGACCATTTCGGGGCGAGAATAACGAGGGATCATGGGCGAAAGCACCTTTATGTGAGTGTCCAGCAGATGCCTCGCGTCTTAGAGGAGAGGGAGGGAATGGGCAAGTCTGGGAGGGATGAGATGCAGGGTATTCGGCACACAGATTTGCAAGTTTTACCGATACCTGCGGTATTGCGGGGTATTTGGCGGCATGTGAGCGGTTTCTTAGGGGGACTGCATCCGGCAAATACTGGCAAGTCCTGACCGGGCCAGAAATCAAAATGGCCCTATCAGAGTGTGCGTACTATTACTTTGTTCACCCCAGTTGGGGCGTCTTGGGGCACGCCGATCGGTAGTGTTGGGTCTGGCCACCCTTGGATGTGCGCGCCGGTTTTGACGGGGCAAAGCCCGGCTACAGATCCGGTTGACCGGATCCGGAAGTGATATGACGGCAGGACGTCACAGTGGCCAACGCGCCGCAGGTGCGGCGTCAGCGGGATAGTGCGCTTGTGTCTTTTAGATGTGTATCCACCGTCGCTCCGGTTTCCAATGTACGATGCACCGGGCAGCGATCCGCGATTTCAAGCAGTCTGGCGCGTTGCTCGGCGTCCAGATCCCCGGACAGATAGATAATGCGGGTGAAGTGATCAATCTTGGACGGGCCGTTGGGGCCCGCATCCTGTGCGTGAACCTTATCATGGCTGATCTCGACACTGATGTCGTCCAGCGGCCACTCTTTGCGGCGGGCATACATGCGCAGGGTCATAGCGGTGCAGGCGCCAAGGCCGGCCGCAACAAACCCATAGGGTGACATACCTTTGTTGGTGCCCCCATAGGCCAATGGTTCATCGGCAACCGTGTGATGGTGGGGGCCGGATTGAATATCCTGCAAAAATCCACCCGGGTCTGCTTCGGTCACGCGCAAGACCCCTTCGGGCGCGCCGGGCGGCGGGGCAGGGGCTGCCAGTTTCACATAGCGCGCAGCCCAGGCTGAGATGACCTCAGCCGCGTATTCCGCGTCTTCTGGGCGGCTGATCAGATGATCTGCATCGTCCAAAGTGACAAAGCTTTTGGGGTGCTTCGCCATCGCAAACAGATCGCCCGCATTGTCGATACTGACAGTGGCATCCAGGGGCGCATGCATGATCAATAAGGCGGCATCCAGAGTGGCAACGGCTTCGTTGAGGGCCGCGCGGCGAATGTCATCGACAAAGCGTTTGCTGATCACAAAAGGACGCCCGCCCAAACAGACCTCAGCCGTGCCATTGGCAACAATTTCGGGCAGCGCGTCTTCAAAGTGATGCGCGACATGGCTGGGATCCGCCGGGGTGCCAAGGGTGACAACGCCTTTGACCGAGGGGATGTTAACCCGCGCGCGCAGGACTGCGGCCCCGCCCAATGAGTGGCCGATCAACAGATCTGGCGCCATGTTGCGCCGCGTCAGATAGTCCCCTGCGGCGACTATGTCTTCGACGTTGGTGGTAAAGCTGGTCTGGGCAAATTCACCGTCAGACTGGCCAAGGCCGGTGAAGTCAAATCGCAGTACCGCGATCCCCATCGCCGCCAGCCGGGCAGATATGCGCCGCGCGGCCGGGTTGTCCTTGGAGCCGGTGAAGTAATGTGCAAAAAGCGCCGTGGCCAAAACCGGCCCCTCGGGCAGGTCCAGACGGGCGGCAAGGTCGGTCCCGGCATGACCGGGAAAAGTAATGCGTTCGGTGGGCATGGTCGTGGCCTTTATGTGGTGCTGCGATATGCTGCGTCCAGACTGTGGCGAGTAACGGTTCGTGGCAAGGTGGGTGTGCCTCAGTCACGTAGAGGTGAAGTGAGTATAGATGAGTGCATTGAAAAAGGCGTTAACCGGTATCGGAACGTATGAACCGCAGTCAGATTTTGATGCCAGCCAATGGGCGTGTCTGGCGGCATTTTTGACAGAAGAGCCCCGCGCGTTTGCGCGTGATCCCTCCCATGATCATGTGACAGCGTCGGCCTTTGTGCTGTCACGGGATCTGGATGCGGTGGTGCTGACCCATCACGTGAAATTGGACAAATGGCTTCACTTGGGGGGGCATTGTGACGGCATTATGGATGCCCCGTTTGTCGCCTTAAAAGAGGCCTATGAAGAGAGCGGATTGAGCCGAATTTCGCCACTGAGCGCTCAGGTTTTTGATGTGGATATCCATCGGATACCTGCTCGAAAAATGGACCCGGAACATCAGCATTTCGACGTCAGATATCTGTGTCGTGCGGACGCCGGAGAGCTGACCATCAGCGCAGAAAGCCACGATTTGGCCTGGGTGCCGCTGGACCAGCTGGAGCGCTATACGCAAGAAGTCTCCATGCTGCGTATGCGCGACAAAGCACGAGATTTCATCGCCCAGCGTCGGGGGGACTGACGCGCACATCGGTCAAAATTGCGCGTCATGTATCGGGCAGGGTGTCGATTGGTGACGGGGGTTAGGGCGTAAATGGGATCAGCTCCAGTGCGGCACGTACAATGCCCGCGCTGTCAAGATAGAGCGCAACGGTCAACAACAGCAGCAGCTGGAGACTGAATTTCAGATCCCCCCCGCGCACAAAATTGACGGTGCCTGCAATCAGGGCTGCGGGTGCTGAAACAGTTGCAATAACGGCGGTCAGCGATAGGTTTGCCACGTGTTGCGGCGCTTTTTCCAGGGCCCGCGATGTCCATCTGACCGGAGCCCCGGCGGAATCATCATCGATCTCGGCGGCATTTAACATCTGCTCACAGTGAACAGAAAGATCCTGCGCCGTTTGCTCAATCGGGGCAAAGGCTGCGCTGTGTCGGTTGCTGGCGGGGGCAGGGCGCAACTCGACGTCGTCCCCATCGTGGGCGAGATCCCGACGCAACTGCGCCCGCGCCATTGCGGCCTCATCAGGGCTGAGCACTGCGGTGTCTGGCAGCAGTTCGCTGTCCAACAGCACCTCAGCGGTTGTCAGCATGTCCTGTGCCGGGGACGGGGTGGGCTCCGCCGGTGGCGTGTCAAAAATCGTGGACAGAGTCGCGTGCGTTTGCTGCGGAGGTGCGAACTCTTCGATGTCGACGGTCTGGAAGACGCTTAAGAACTGGGCGCGGGTCAACAGGTTGGGCCAGTCCAGCCACAGGACGCTTTGCACCGGCAGCTGCGTGATCGTATGATGCAATACGCAGGCCAACAGCGTTTCGGACAGCTCGCGATCATTGTGTAACGGAAACAAGGGCGTCAGCCGGATTTCCAGCGTGTCTCCCCTGGTTTGCTGAGAGGTCCAGCCATGGTTCAGCTGTCGCTTGTGCACCAGACTGACGCGATACTCGTCCAGTTCAAGGCTGACACGGCGGCCACTTGGGCTGGTGGTGTCCAATACATCATGGCCAAAGTCAGCCAGAGCGTGGGTGACCAACGGAATGGCGTGCGTCAGCAGGCCCTCTGCAGGTCCATCAAATCCCAGTTTGGCTTTCAAGATTTCAACATGTTCCATCACCGAAGTCCTCTGTTTGCAGGGTCGATGGAGAAACAATAAAATTTAAAAGAGCGCAAAATTTTGACCGCTCTCGCAAGATTTAAGAAAATTAAACTTAAGTCCGTCGAAAATTGAGTCGCGCGGAAATCTGTTACTGTTCAGTGGTTTGTGAATTTTCCACCCCGGCTGCACACGCAAATGTGTTCTTGAAACGGCAAGTTGAGAACACATTTGCGCCCCAAGCGGGACAATTCTTAACCCTTTAGGGTATTGTTAATCAAATCTTCGCCCAGCATCACAAGATCAACGATCAATTTGATTTCCCATTATGGCAAGCGACTGTTGGTAGACGGTTGCGGCGTTCCATTGTTTCAATACTTTGAAGTTAGGTTCACCCTGCTGGTAGCCTTTTCCGGGCTTCCAACCTTTTTTGCGCAGGAACCGTGCAGTTGACGCCAGCGCGTCTGACATGTTGTAAAAGTCAACTTTTCCGTTGCCATCCCAATCAACGCCATATTTCAGCGCATTGCCGGGAAGAAACTGGGTGTGGCCCAGCTCTCCATGTTTTGCGCCTTTGGTTGCAGTGGTGACAGCACCGCGATCAACCAGCTCTAACGCGCCCAAGGCGTGGGGTTCAAAAAAATCCGAGCGGCGGCAATCATAGGTCAGGGTGACAATGGCCGACACCACCTGACTGTCGCCCATAAATCGGCCAAAGGCGGTTTCCATGCCGTGGATGGCAATCAAAACGCCAGCGGGAACGCCGTATTTACGTTCAAGGGCTGAATAAAACGCGGCATTCTGAGCTTTGCGTTTGCGTCCCTGGGCGACAATCGTGCTGGCGCCGCGCAGTTCCATAAACCGGTCCAAAGAGTAGCGAAAGCTTTTCTGATTGCGGTCCGCTGCAATGGTGCGCTGTGCATACGTCGCCTGCGACAGCGCCGCCAGCCCTGCCGGCCCCACACCGGCGCGTTTTGCCGTGCGGGCAAAGTCGGCTTTCCATTGTTCAAAGCCTTGCGCGGTGTTGCCACAGCTGGCGGCATGAACGGGGGCGGATACAATGGTCAGCGTGGCAAGCGTAGACAGTAATAGTGCGCGCATGGAGGAACCTCTTTAAAAAAGGAGCCGCGGGATCCCCCACGACAAAGTTGCATTACTATAGATCTGTTGGGGGAAAGGCGGGTGGGGAAAATCCTAAGAAAAGGCCCCTTCGGCGGCCAGCGCCAGCCCATCTGCAACCGCTGTCATGGCTTTTTCGCTTTCGAGGGTCGCATTGGGGCACAGGCCCTGCATGTGTTGCCGAACCGCGCCCAACAGGGATGAACCTCCAACCAGAACCACGCGCGTGATCTGATCTGGCGCGACTTGGGCCAACGCAAGTGTTTCAACAGCGCAGGTCCGAATGTCCAGCACTGCTGGCGTTAAGGAACGGGCCATGCCAGCGGCGTCAAGATCGGCCCCAAGGCCGGATTTCAACACCTTCAGGTCAATGCGGGCGCTATTGTGACTGTTGGCGCTGATCTTGCCGCGTTCAACCGCAAAGGCAAGATCATGCCCCAGTTCGTGCTCCAGGACTTCGACCAGTAGATCCAGCTTGGCGCGCTCTACCGCGTGAGCGGCAAGATCGCTGGCCATCCGGCGGGTTTCGCCGGTGTACAGAAACGGGATCATCTGCCAGGTGGCCAGATCGTTAAACAGGCGATTGGGGGCGGGCATGGTGCCTCCACCAAACGCATTTTTGATCTCGGATCCACGTCCCAACAGCGGCATCACGTGATCTATACTGATCTGGCGGTCAAAATCGGTCCCGCCGATGCGTGCCCCGTGTGAGGCCAGAACGCGGGTGTGCCCGGCGGCGTCCTGTTCAAAGGCGGTGAAGTCGGATGTGCCGCCGCCGATATCCACAATCAGGCCCAACCCGGGTTTGACAGAGGCGGCCCGCAAGGCGGCTTCGGGTTCGTTCAAAAACATCACGTCGTGGAAACCTGCCGCGTGGTAGCAGGCCCGCAGGTCTTGTTCTGCTTGGATGTTGCGCGCTTCGTCTTTGGAGTGGAATTTTACCGGCCGGCCAGACAGCGCATGGGTGAATTCCATCCGGGTGTGGGCCTCGGCGCGGGTCTTGAGCGTGGCCAAAAATCGCGAAATGAGGGTGGCAAAGCTGATCCGTTCGCCGCCCAGACGGCGCTCTTCCTGCAAAAGCGGCGTTCCCAGAAGGCTTTTGAGCGCCCGCATAAACCGGCCTTCGTCGCCGTCAATCAGCGCGCGGGTCGCGCTGCGCCCGACGCGCATGTCGCGTTTGCCCTCCTCAAAAAAGACCGCCGTCGGCAGGGTGGTTTCGCCCGGCTCCATCTGGATCAGATAGGGCTGTCCGGCGACCGCAATGCCTGCGGCGGAATTTGAGGTGCCAAAGTCGATGCCAAGCGTGCGGGGGGGCAGGTTGCGCGCGGATGAGGTGTTGGGGGCCATGATACGCTCCGGGAGATTGGACCACGGGAGGTAGCGCAGCTGAGCGGTAAGGACAAGTTGTTGCGGTGGGGAAAATGGGGGCGTTGCCCCCGCCGCGGCACGCCGCGTCTCCCCCAGGGTATTTCAGCCAAAAAGAAGCTGAATGACCTGGTTTAGGTGGGGTGTGTCTGCGCGTCCGCCGTGGTGCGCGTTACGATCAGCACGACAATAGCCAGCACCGCTCCAAGGGATGCCAGCTGGATTGCGGCACCAAAACTGACGTATTGTGCGATCAGACCCACCATCGGGCCTGCCAATAAGCCGCTGACCATCAGCGTGTTCCAATAGAGCGCCGTGGCGTGGGCAAAGCGGCCTTTGGCAAAGCTTTGCACAAAACTGATGCTGAGGCTGGCGTAAAAGCCATAATAGAGGCCTTCGATTGCGGCTCCCAGCATCATTTGCGGTAAGGATGTCACCTGAGCCAGAACCTGAATGGCGCCCACTGCCAGCAAGATGGACGCGCCGAGCATCCGCCTTAGACCAAAGCGGGCAATGAGAAATGGCGTGGAGAGAATTGCGAAAATTTCCACAAAGGTTTTGATTGAGAAGTGCAGTCCCGGCGCAAAGGTGGGGAGGCCGACCTCTTGCACATAGAACAAGGGCAGCGCTGTGAAGGTCAGCGAATGGGCGGTGGACAGGCAGAAACACACAAGTGCCGCAAGCCGGAGCGCGCGGTCATTTCCGGAGAGAGGATCGTTTTGGGCGGCAATGTCTTCTTTGGTGAGCGTTGTCATCTGGCGTGGCACCAGTTGCCACCAGAGCAGCAGCCAGACCAAAACCAGAAGCGTGCAGATTTTGAACACTGTTTCTGGTCCAAATTGATCTGCTACAAAGAATGAGAGTGCAGGCCCCATCATCCAACCTGTTGATGTGGTTGCGCGCATATAGACCCCAAAACGATCGGCAGGCAGGCTGCGGGACTGGGCGTAGGCGCGGCTGAGCGTGAACATGGTGGAGACCGCACTGGATCCAAGGCTAAAACCCAGAACACCAATGATAAGAACAACTGGGAGTGTTGGCGACAGGGACAGGCCAAGTGTGGCAATCAGATATCCGGTGGCCGCGACGCCAATCAGTGGAAAGGCGGCTTGCCCACTGTCCAGAGCCTGCGCAAAGCGGCGGTTTAGAAACAGGGTGAGTGCAACAACTGCAAAGGCGTAGATGCTGATGACCCAAGGTGCGTAGCCCAGGCCTTCAACGATGAAAAAGCCCATATAGGGTACAATCATGGCGCTGCAGAGCGTGCCGCTGAGTTGCAGTGCAAGAAACGGCAGGGCTGGGCGTAGGGGCATTTCAAATCACATTCATAAAACACCACAGATTATCCCCGGGGCATCGGAGCGGTGCAAATGAAGATTTGATGACAGCTATGGGTTGTAGTGTGCCGGGGGCGTTAGGCTGATCGTTCCATGAAAAAAAGGCGCCCTCCGGGGCGCCTTTCAGATAACGTAGGCTGCAGATTAGCAGCAGTAGTACATGCCGAATTCAACAGGGTGCGGCGTGTGTTCGAAGAGTTCAACCTCTTCCATCTTCAGCGCACAATGTAGCCTTCGATCTGGTCTTTGGTGAACACGTCGCCCTGGATCAGGAAGTCGTGGTCGGCTGCCAGGCTGTCCAGCGCTTCGCGCAAGGAAACACAAACAGTTGGGATGCCTTCCAGCTCTTCTGCGGGCAGGTCGTACAAGTTCTTGTCCATGGCTTCGCCGGGATCGATCTTGTTCTTGATGCCGTCCAGGCCAGCCATCAGCAGAGCCGCGAAGCACAGGTAAGGGGTCGCCGATGGATCGGGGAAACGGGCCTCAACGTGCTTGGCTTTGGGCAAGGTACGGGTCACATTGATCGACGAACCGGCACCCAATAAGACCTGTGTTTATTGTCACAGCATGTTGTGTGGGCTTAGCTGGTTTGGGAGGTTAAGCCTTGCCGGTACTGTTCAACTGGTAGGCCCCCAATGCCCCAGTCTTGTAGGTCTACTTCGTCGATCACGACAAATGTGGTGTTGGGATTTTTGCCCAGAACCCGTTGCAGCAGGTCTGTGACGCCGTGGATTAATGTTGCTTTTTGTTCGGGGGTCACCCCTTCGCGAGTGACTTTGATATTGACGTAGGGCATGGGGTTACTCCGAAGGCGCGGGTGTGGGTTTGATGTGGAACACTTTGGACAGGATCCGCCATGTGTCTTGGGTTTTGACCAGCGTTAGAAAATCGACAAATTGACGGTTGGCGATTGCACAGCGCACGCGGGCAAAGGCTGTATTGTCACCGGCAAATTCAATTGCGTCGATCACGTCCTGCCGGGGTTCGATGCGGCTGGCGGGGGAGACCCGTTGGGCCACAGCAGTCATATAGTCGTCCATGGTGCGAAACAGGAAAGGATCGTTGTCTGCCGTGGCGTAGATTGCTTTGGGGTGAAATGCGCGGGTCAGACGGCTGGGGTCGGCGTGGTAGAGCCCATCAAAATAGAGCTGAAGGACGTCCTGTACGGCTTGGTATCTGTTCATGATTGGCTGTCCACTGCCAGCAGGCCTTCGCGGACCAGTGCGATTTGGGTGGCCTTGCGGGCGGCCACTCGGGCGACAAAATCCTGTGTATTTGGAAAATCAGCGAGACTGACGTCAACAAACCCGGCCCAGTTCAAAATGACAAAGGCGTAGGCATCTGCGACCGTAAATTCAGTGCCCAGCAGATGAGAGCGCCCATCCGATAGCTGATTTTCAATTGACGCGACGCGGGTGTGGACCTGTGCAATGGCGCTGTGACGGGCGTCCTGCGAAAGGGTTTTTCCGCTAAAGAAGGGCGAAAATGATTTGTGCAGTTCGGAGGAGAGAAAGTTCAGCACTTCCTGTAGGCGGATCCGGTCACGTGTTCCCGCAGCGGGTGCGAGAGCCGCCGCGGGGGCGAGATCTGCAAGGTACTGCAGCACCGCTGGATTTTCAGTGATCACATCACCGGGTGTGAGTTCCAGCGCGGGCACATAGCCATTCGGGTTGATGGTCCGAAAGTCCACGCCGCTTTCGGTTGTTCCGGTGTCGGTGTCCGTGCGTTCAAGGTCAAAGGAAAGCCCCAGTTCATTCAGCACAATATGTGCCGCAAGAGAGCAGGCGCCGGGTTTGTAATAAAGCTTCATCTCATGTCTCCATTTGTGGTGTGCAATTGATATGAGATTTTGGGTTTCCTTTGACAATTAGGTTTCCGTTAGATACTTGATTATCGAGTAACCCCAAAGAAACCAGGTAACTTCGATGGCTTTAAAAAATCGACGCAACCGCAGCCCTAAACCACCCGAACCCTGCATGCTCACACATTGTATGGGGGTCATAGCGGGGGCATGGGCGGCCAATGTGATCTGGTGTTTGCGGGCTGGGCCGCGACGGTTCAATGAATTGCGTCTGGACATTCCGCCCGTCTCCGCCAAGGTTTTATCCGCCAGGCTGAGCGAGCTGCAGGCGCGGGGCGTTGTGGTGCGCTGCGTGAAAGAAACCTCGCCCCCCTCGGTGGAATATGAACTGACGCCTCTGGGCCATGAATTGATCCCGGCGTTAGAGGCGATTGTTGCGGTGGGGCACAAACTGATACTACGGGAAATGAGCGATAGAGAAGAGGCAATGACCGCTGTGGACGCGTCCGCGTCGCACTAAAATATGGACTGGAAAACACAAAGGGCACCCACTGGATGCCCTTTGGAAATTTAAATTTTTCAGTAGCTTAGCAGCTGTAGTACATGCCGAATTCAACAGGGTGCGGCGTGTGTTCGAAGAGTTCGACCTCTTCCATCTTCAGCGCAATGTAGCCTTCGATCTGGTCTTTGGTGAACACGTCGCCCTGGATCAGGAAGTCGTGATCGGCTGCCAGGCTGTCCAGCGCTTCGCGCAAGGAACCACAAACAGTTGGGATGCCTTCCAGCTCTTCTGCGGGCAGGTCGTACAAGTTCTTGTCCATGGCTTCGCCGGGATCGATCTTGTTCTTGATGCCGTCCAGGCCAGCCATCAGCAGAGCCGCGAAGCACAGGTAAGGGTTCGCCGATGGATCGGGGAAACGGGCCTCAACGCGCTTGGCTTTGGGCGATTCAGTCCATGGGATACGAACACAACCGGAGCGGTTACGTGCAGAGTAGGCACGCAGAACAGGTGCTTCGAACCCAGGGATCAGACGCTTGTAAGAGTTGGTCGATGGGTTGGTGAAGGCGTTCAGGGTTTTTGCGTGCTTCAGGATACCACCGATGAAGTACAGCGCTTCCTGAGACAGGTCCGCGTATTTGTCGCCTGCAAAGAGGGGCTTGCCGTCTTTCCAGATGGACATGTTCACGTGCATGCCGGTGCCGTTGTCGCCGTAGATCGGCTTGGGCATGAAGGTGGCGGATTTGCCATAGGCGTGGGCCACGTTGTGGATCACGTATTTGTATTTCTGCAGCTCGTCCGCTTGTTTGGTCAGGCTGTCAAAGATTAGGCCCAGCTCGTGCTGACAGGACGCCACTTCGTGGTGGTGCTTGTCAGTTTTCATGCCCAGACGCTTCATTGTCGTCAGCATTTCGGAGCGCAGGTCTTGGGCTTCGTCGATGGGGTTTACAGGGAAGTAACCGCCTTTGACGCCCGGGCGGTGGCCCATGTTGCCCATTTCGTATTCGGTGTCTGTGTTCCAGGACGCGTCGGTTGCGTCAACTTCGTAGGACACTTTGTTGATGGTGTTCGAAAAGCGAACATCGTCAAACAGGAAGAATTCTGCTTCTGGGCCCATGTAAGCCACGTCACCGATGCCGGAGGACTTCAGGTAAGCTTCGGCTTTTTCGGCGGTGCCGCGTGGGTCACGCTCGTAGGATTCACCGGTGTCGGGCTCAACGATAGAGCAGTGAATGCAGATGGTTTTCTCCGCGTAGAACGGATCCACATAGGCCGAGGTGGTGTCGGGGATCAGTTTCATGTCGGAGTTTTCGATCGACTTCCAGCCTGCGATCGAGGAGCCGTCAAACATGAAGCCTTCTTCAAGGAAGTCTTCATCAACCAGATCAACGTCCACGGTGACGTGCTGCAGCTTGCCGCGCACATCTGTGAAGCGGATGTCCACATAGGCCGCGTCTTCGTCTTTGATCAGCTTCAGAACTGCTTCTGCGCTCATTCCAATAGTCCTTCCAATAGATGTGTTGGATGTCTTCTTAACTGTGTTGCTGTGACGGCGCTGGTTTACAGCGCGTCGGAACCGCTTTCGCCCGTACGGATGCGGATCGCTTGCTCAACCGGGCTTACGAAAATCTTGCCGTCGCCGATTTTGTCGGTTTTGGCGGCGTCGACGATGGCCTCGATGGCGGGGTCCACCTGATCGTCGTCCAGAACAACTTCGATTTTCACTTTGGGCAGGAAATCCACAACATATTCTGCACCGCGATACAGTTCCGTGTGGCCCTTTTGACGGCCAAAGCCTTTGACTTCGATAACCGACAGCCCTTGAACGCCCACGTCTTGCAGGGCTTCTTTCACCTCGTCCAATTTGAACGGCTTGATGATGGCTTCGATTTTCTTCATGGGGTCTGGCTCCTCACAACCTTGTCGAAGTTGAGAAATCACTTCTTTATGGTGGGGACAATGTATTCTTGTCCGTTGAGCGTATGGATTGCCAAAAAAACGCGCATGCATGATTAATTATTGTGCGTAATGATTATAATTTAGGCGTTGTGAAAAGTGATCATGATGTGGTGCCTCAGTGTTTGACCACAAAGCAGACGCAGCTGCCTGTTACCGCAGCACATGCGTGTGGCAGGTTAACAGGTTTGGTGCGGATGATGCGCCGGCGTCGTGACGCCGCTGTCGTGAGGTAGGTGAGGCCCTTGGTGAGGAATGGCCGGAATTTGGACGATGTTGAACGGGGGCGCTGCCCCCGGCCTGCGGCCTCCCCCGGGGTAATTTAGGCCAAAAAGAGAGTGCGGCCGTCATATGTGGGCCGGGCAAGGGTGCTGGTGAGTGCGGGACGTTCTGGCGCGGGGGGGACGGTGACATGTCACAGGGGCAGTGCCTGGATTTAGGTTCGGGATCTGACAGGGTGCTGAAATCAACGGTATTGGGCGGTATTCAATATAAGGCGCGACAGCCGTGTGCCCGAGGGAGCTGGCTTGCATGTTTGGCCGGGTTTCCATGCGGGGGTCGTTCTGCACAGAGACTAGATGTGTTGCATGCACTATCGTAAACGCTCTGTCGCCGCGCGGGGTGCTTGACAGGATAGGCTGCGCGGCCTTTATGAATGGAAAACCATATACTGCGGAATTTTTCATGCCCTTTTGTTTCTTGACCCCCGGTGCGTTTACGGGCGGCCCCATGGCCCTACATCAGGCGGCTGCCACAATGAACGCCCAGGGCGGGCAGGCGTCGGTGATGTATATTACCGACAAGGAATTGGGGGCGGGGGATCAGGCCTTTGCGGTTGAGGCGCGCAGCGGTGAGACCAAGGTGCGTATGCGCAAAGGCTTGCGCCAAACCCGTCCGGATCGTCGGTTGGATATGTTCAGCGTGCCGCAGCTACAGGCTGCTCCACGCGATACACATTTTGTGGTGCCCGAAGTCTGGCCCGATCTCGCGACCTCGCTGCTGAATCATGGTTGCCCCAATGTGCACCTGTGGTGGCTGAGCGTTGATAATTTCCCCCTGAATTTGCTTAATCAACTGGTCAACCAACGTCTTATCCGGGCGTGCAACAACCTGTGTCAATCTGCCTATGCCGCAGATTTTGTCCGTCGCAACGGTGCTGAGAGCGTGGCCATGTTGTCAGACTATGTCGAACTTGAGGCGGTGAAGACCCCCAAGCCGCTGGCTGCGCGTTCTTATGATATCGCCTATCTCCCGCCAAAGGCGCGTGGTGCTGAGCCGCTGTTAGAGGGGCTTAAAACCCGCTTTCGTATTGTCGCCCTACAAGACATGACACGCGATCAGGTTGTGGCAACATTGTCTGACAGCAAGATTTTTCTGGATTGCGGCAACCATCCCGGCAAAGACCGCGTGCCGCGTGAAGCCGCGTTATGTGGCGCAATTCCGGTGGTGCGCCACGAAGGGGCGGCGAGATTCCCGCAGGATGTGCCCTTGCCCGATGGGCTGTTGCTGGAGACTTCCGCGTTTTTTGACGCTGATCTGATGCAGAAACGTTTGGATGCGGTTCTGAAACACGCTGAAACTTTTGCACCTGAACTTGACGCTTACCGCGCGACGATCTCAGCAGAGCGCGCTGTTTTTGAGAGTGAAATCATCCAATTGGTTCAAATGGATTGCTAGATCGGGCATCCGCGCATTTTTTTCAAAGTTTTGAGCTTTGGTGCGTTTTTCCTCTCGCATCTTGTTAGAACCTTTGCTAGAGAGCGCGGACATCGCGTCCTAACGGGCGCATCGGTTGCGGGCGTGGCGGAATTGGTAGACGCACCAGATTTAGGTTCTGGCGCCGCAAGGTGTGGGAGTTCGAGTCTCCCCGCCCGCACCACTTGGAAATGTCCCCCGTATGGAAATGTCTAATGCCTTGATCAGCAGTGATATTTTCGGGGCATTGCCCCTTCGTTTCAAGTATGGGCAAGGGGCGGCGTAATCGCCAATCGCAACAACACTCTTCATGACGTGATATTGCTGCTTTTTAGACCCTCATGCGGTGAGCATCGGTAATTCAGCTGATCCTGCGACCTGATCTTGTCTTCATATGCCCCGGTCGCCGTGTCATTCGTTGCAGACAACTCAACGCCTCAGGCCATCACTCGGATGATGCTGAACCAACAGGTTGACGGGGGGGCCATTCACTCCAGATCGGAGGCGATCCGAGGGTGCGTCAAACTTCAGCGTGTTGAAATTGGCGCCGCGTTACGTGCGAAATCGTCACAGTATCGTGTGCAAATTGCTGCCTCCTCCTTTGTACGTATCCCTCATAAATGGGCGAAACCAAATCGGGTCAAGTTCAGATCGATGAGGGTGCAAGCGCGGCCTGTCTTTGGGTCTGCAACCTCGGCTTTCGAGAAAGGTTCAAGGCTACATTTAGTCGATTGGGTCGACGTAGAAATGCAAATGGGCCCAGCGCGATGCCGGGCCCATGCATTTTTCTGCAATCAGAGGTGGTGTGTTAGTCTACGTAGCGCGAAATGATGGCGTCGCGGGTTCCGTCTGCCACCATCTCTTCAACCGCGGCGGCCAGGCTGGCAGCGGTCGCTTCATCAAACTCATGGTTGGACGCTACCCACAGATCCGTCTCCAGCACAGCCTCACCTTGGGCGAAGGTCGAACGTGGCACGCCTGCGGTTTTCAACACCGAATGGGCCATATGGTCCACTTCAAACCAGGCGTCAACGCGGCCAGCCTTGAGCATGTTAACAACAAGGTGCAGGTCGTTGACGACAGTCAGGTTGGTGAACCCTTTTGCGGTCAAGATGTGCATCATTGCGGAATCGCGCAGGACCGCGATGCTGCCCAGTGCTTTTGCGTCCTCATAGGAGTTGACGGCGGCGCCATTGGTGAAGAACATAAATTCGATCTTCAGCAGCTTGGCGATCCAATCATACTTCTCTTCACGGGCAGAGGTGCGCGCTGGAGGGAGAACAATGGTTTGGGGGGTCGCGTGCACGACGCTTTGAGCACGTTTCCACGGGGAATACGAAATATCGATTTCGACATTGGCGCGCTTGGCTGCTTCGCGCAGCATTTCGACGGTAATACCCGGCATTTCAGTATTGTCGCTGTTCACGAACGGTGGCAGTTCTGCCGTGTGGACAGGTACAGTGGCGGACATCGCCAAAGTCGGGCCAAAACACAACGCAGCAACCGTTAGTGGTTTCAGGTGTCCAATGCAGCTTGAAACGAATTTTCTCAACATGTTGTTCTCCTCCAGATGGATGTTCCCGGAGTCGATCAGAAGGATGTCTGATCCGATTGGTCCCCGGCGCAGGTATGGCTTAACGACTCACCATGCAGTAGAGAGTTAGGGCGTACAGTTTAACACCGGCCTAAAGGGGCAATTTATGGAAAATTGTCCACTTCTCAGCGTGTTGCGGCAAAGACGATCGCAAGGGCGCGCTGCGTTTTGGTCCGTCGGTTTATGGGCTGGTGTACGGGGCGAGTGTTGTGCCTTTTGGCCGTTGCAAGGCGACGCGCCGCAAGGGGCGCGCTAAGTTACGTCGCGCCCGCTGATCCCGATCTGAGGTTTAGCGTGGATTGAACTCTGGTGTGATCATCCAGTTGGGCACCGCTTCGCTGATCGCTTCGTTGCGGGCCTGTGGCGCGTCAAAATTGTAGCCGCGCAGCAGGCGAAACAGCAGGCGACGGCGCAATGCCAGTTCTTCAATGGCTAGGGATTTCATCATTGCTTCAACTCCGGAGTTCCCAAAGGTCTTTATGCGTGTGGTAATATTTGCATCTGAAATAGGTGAAAAAGATGGCAAAAATGGGCGCTCATTCCGGATGTGTTTGAACGCTTTTACGAAAATTCCGCAAATTTCGGTCTGCCGTGTGGGGGTAACGGGATATGCGGTTAGGTCTTTCCGTGAACTCGCGGCTTGAAATGTTACGGCCATCGGAACTGGCATAGGTGGCAGGGAGTGTGTGCCCAGCCGCGACGTTTTGTGGCGGCAAATTTGCAGGATCTGTGCCCCAAAATACACCGCGCTCAATTTGAAATTCGAGGTCAAAGACCCGCATAAAAATTCTGTGCATTGGCGCAGGTCTCCTGCGCAGCGGACTTCTGCGTTTTGCGCGCGATCACGGCCGTGTTACCTGTGCGGCCTGAGTGTGAGGTGCATCACACAAGGCGTTCAACTAAATGAGAAATATAGAACTTTAGTGTTCCCATGCGGGGCCCTGAAACGAATTTGTTCTTTAGTGTCTGAAATCGAATTTCAAGTCTGCCGAAGCGGAGGTCCCGGGGGATATTTTGGGGACACGCAGCGCCTGTGCAGGCGCGTCTGCGACAACAGATTTTCAGGAGACCCCCATGACACGTAGATTGACCGCGGGTGCCGCGCTTCTTTCGACTTTGGCCGCAGCTCCGGCTATAGCAGGCCCAACTTATGAATCCCCAACAGGAGGCACGTTCACCTGGTATGGGCAATTCAATCCATCGTTTCAGTCTTTTGACGACGGTGTGCAGGATTTTAACCGGCTGGTGGACAATTCGGCCTCGAACTCGCGTATCGGTTTCCGGTTAAGCCAACCTTTTGGCGAAAACACTTTGCGGTTCAGATTTGAAACCGCGTTTGGGTTTCGTGCGTCGGATGGCATCGACCAAACCACCACGGGCGACAACGTCAGCTGGAACCGTACCAATATCCGTCATACCGATCTGAGCTTCGAAACCGCGCGCTATGGCACGTTTTCCGCAGGGCAGGGGTCCAGCGCCTCAGACGGGCTGACCGAGGCTGATTTCTCGGGCACCGATGTCGTGGCTGGCGTCTCTGTCGCGGATCCGGCAGGCGGTTATGTGTTTCGCACCTCGGCTGGCGCGTTGAGCAGCGTGGAAATTGGCAGTGCGTTTAACTCATACGACGGTGGTCGTTTGGGGCGGATCCGGTATGACACACCTGATCTGGCGGGGCTGACCCTGTCGGCCTCGTATGGCACCGACATCCTGCGCGACAACAACGATCGCGAGACTTACGATGTTGCCGTGCGTTACGCCAAGGATGATCTTGGTGATTTTGCCATTTCAGGTGCGTTTGGCGCGGCGTGGACCGAACAAACCGGCCGCGAAGACCAACGTGACATTCTGGGCTCGTTTGCGGTGGCGCACAAACCCACCAATCTGTCGCTGGCTGTTGCCGCAGGAGATCGCGACACGGCTGGCAATTATGGCTATGTGAAGCTGGGGTACTCGGCAGATTTCCTGTCCGTCGGGACCACAGCGTTTTCTGTTGATTATTATGATGGCTCCGACACCGTCAGCCAGGGCGACAGCGCAACGTCGTGGGGGGGGGCCGCCGTTCAGAACATCGACGATCTGAACCTCGAGGCCTACGTTGCCTATCGTGACTATTCCTACGACGACAGCAGCGCCACCACCTTCCAGGATGCAAATGCCGTCCTGTTGGGCGCGCGTTGGAAGTTCTAATCACGACGATCAATACCACAAAATTGAACACGTCCCATGGGGGCGTGTTTTTATGTTGCAACGCAGCGAAACCCCGGTTTTGACGCTGAAATATGCCAATTGAGGCCCGATCGGCACTTCAAACGGCCAATGGCTCTTGCGCCGCGCGCGCCTTGCCAATAGAAGGCCAGAAATTGTCTGTGAGCTGCGCCCCCTGCGTATGCTCCAAATTTCTCATGGGGAATAAGATGCAGGTCACCGAGACTCTGAACGAAGGTTTGAAACGCGGCTATGCCATCACCATCACCGGTGCTGAGCTGGATGCCAAAGTCAACGACAAGCTGGTTGAAGCACAGCCCGAAGTTGAGCTGAAAGGCTTCCGCAAAGGTAAAGTGCCTCTGGCGCTGCTGAAAAAGAACTTCGGCGAGCGCATGATGGGCGAAGCCATGCAGGAAGCTGTCGATGGCGCGATGAACAGCCACTTCGAAGAGACCGGCGACCGTCCTGCGATGCAGCCTGACGTCAAAATGACCAACGAAGACTGGAAGCCAGGCGACGACGTCAACGTCGAGATGTCCTACGAAGCGCTGCCAGCGATCCCCGAGGTCGACCTGTCCGGTGTTGAGCTGGAAAAGCTGGTTGTTAAAGCCGAAGCTGACGCCGTTGAAGAAGCGCTGGCAAATCTGGCCGAAACCGCGACCGACTATGCTGCACGCGACGAAGGTGTTGCGGCAGAAGACAAAGATCAGGTTGTGATCGATTTCTTGGGCAAAGTTGACGACGTGGCCTTTGATGGCGGCGCAGGCGACGATTACCCACTGGTTCTGGGGTCGAACTCGTTCATCCCAGGCTTCGAAGAGCAGCTGGTTGGCACCAAAGCCGGTGACGTCAAAGACGTAACCGTCTCCTTCCCCGACGACTACCAAGCCGAGCATCTGGCTGGCAAAGAAGCTGTCTTCACCTGCACCGTCAAAGAAGTCAAAGCGCCTGCGGCTGCTGAGATCAACGACGAGCTGGCAAAGAAATTTGGCGCCGAAGACCTGGACGGTCTGAAAGGTCAGATCGCTGAGCGTCTGGAAGCTGAATACGCAGGTGCGTCGCGCGCTGTTATGAAGCGTGGCCTGTTGGACAAGCTGGACGATCTGGTGTCCTTCGACCTGCCTCCGTCGCTGGTTGACGCCGAAGCCAAGCAAATCGCGCACCAGCTGTGGCACGAAGAAAACCCAGAAGTTGAAGGCCACGATCACCCCGAGATCGAGACCACCGACGAGCACAACAAACTGGCCGAACGCCGCGTGCGTCTGGGCCTGCTGTTGGCTGAACTGGGCCAAAAAGCCGAAGTTGAAGTGACCGACCAGGAAATGACCCAGGCGATCATGCAGCAAGCGCGCCAGTACCCCGGTCAGGAACGTCAGTTCTTTGAATTCATCCAGCAGAACCAGCAAATGCAGCAACAGCTGCGTGCGCCGATCTTTGAAGACAAAGTCATCGACCACATCGCGGCTCAAGCGAAGGTTGAAGAAAAAGAAGTCTCTAAAGACGATCTGCAAAAAGCGGTTGAAGCGCTGGACGACGAATAAGTCGCCCCGGATAGTTATTGAAAGGCCGCTCATGTTTGAGCGGCCTTTTTTTATGCGCGCCCTAAATTCTGAAGGTCGGCTGTCATTCGTAGATCAACACGCCCAGAGTTGACCCGTTCGACACAAAACAGGCCCGCCGGTATGAAGGGCCTGTTTCAGTATCTCATATAGGGTCGGTGCGCGCGGCGTTTGACTTAGCTGCCAGTGTTGTTGGCAATAATTCTATCGATCGTGCCGTCTTCGCGCATTGCTGTAATGGTTTGATCCATCGCCGAAATAAAGGCTTTGGCGTCCGGAGACGTCCAGCTGTCGCCATATCCGATGTAGTTCTTTTCGACCGAAACATCCGTCACGCGTTCAATTTTGGCGCCGACGTTTTTGGCATTGATTGCCATTTCAGCATTCAGACGTTCTTGCACATAGCAATCGACACGCCCGCCTGCCAGCTTCATGATGTTCTGCACAGTCGAGTCAACCTCTTGCAGCTTGATCTCGCCTGCGTCGACCATCTCAAAAAACCGTGCTCCGGCGGATCCATAGCCGCGATTGTTGCCAAACGTCAGCCCTTTGAAATCTTCAGGAAAGCGCCACGATGCCTGTGCCACGCCTGTGTGGCAATATACGCTGACCACCTCCTCGAGGGTCGGTACCGAGTAATCAGAAATCCACGGGCGTACCGAAGGGCGGTAGTAGGTGCCGAGCAAACCCTGCGCGGCGCCGCCTTCGACCGTTGCCAGCGCACGGGACCAGGGCATGGCTTCTACGGTAATATTGTAGCCATCCATGCGGCTGTTGGCTTCGTTTACGATGTCCGCGATGATCCCTTTTGGCGTTCCACCCTCAGCGTAGGTATAGGGCGGGTAGGCGACGTCCTGCACCAATTTGATTTCGGTGGCTCCGACAGAGGAGGCAAGCACGGCGACAACGGCTGTAATTGCAAAGGTCTTCATAGTCCATTTTACCTTACGTTTTAATCACTTGCGCACCATTGCGTGGTCCGGGTGAACGTCAGGTAAACGAGGCAAGCATTTCGTTTTAAAAAAATAGTCGCGCTCAACTGATGGTCAATGTTTGAAAAGACCGCCTGAGGAAGGCAGCCCTTTCGGTGTTTAGGTGATTAAGACGCAGCCGCGCTGTAGGTTGGGGGCGAAGGCTCGGCCCAGCCGTTATCATCGACCCGTCCGTGTTGTCCGCGTTCTCCAGTCGTGGTGTCGATCTTGAACCCCTGAACCAACCCGGACAGCGTGGTCGCATCCGCATCAAGGATATGCCCCGCAGCGGTCACTTGTTCGACCATTGCCGCGTTCTGCTGGGTCACCTGATCAAGCTGCTGCGCGCCGGTGTTGATCTCTCCGACGCTTTGGGATTGTTCGTCGGCGCCGGTTGCGATTTCTGTGACCAGTTCGGAAATTTTGTTGACCCGTGCGGTGATGTTTTGCAACGCATCTCCGGCTTTGCCCACCAGATCTACGCCATGTTCCACCTGGCCGGAGCTGTTGTTGATCAGTGTTTTGATCTCCATCGCCGCATCTGAAGAGCGTTGGGCCAGTGCCCGTACTTCGCTTGCAACAACCGCAAACCCACGTCCCGCTTCGCCTGCGCGTGCGGCTTCTACCCCGGCATTGAGGGCGAGCAGATTGGTTTGAAATGCAATGTCGTCGATCACCGAGATGATCTGCGAAATCTGCTGCGAGGATTCCGCAATGTCGTTCATTGTGTTTACGGCAGAGTCGACCACCTCGCGGCTGTTTTCAGCTTCTGCTCTGGCGTCGCTCATGGCGGTTTCTACACTTTTTGCACCAACAGCAGCTGATGTGATGCTTTGTGTGAGTTCATCAAGCGCGGCTGAGTTTTGCTCCAGCGTTGCGGCCTGGCTTTCGGTGCGGGACGACAGATCACCCGAGGCCTGACTTATTTCACGCGCCCCATTTTGAACACTGCGCGCGGCGGCCGAAATCTGTGTCATTGTCGCGCTCAGCTTAGAAAGCGCGTCATTGAAGTCGAGGCGAAGCTGCTCATGTTTCGGTGGGAACGCCTTTAGAATGGGCTGGGAAAAGTCATTCTTGGTGAGATTTGCAAGGCCATCGCGCAAATCATCTACAACCGCTTGGGTTTGCTCTTGTTCAACGCCGCGTTGCTTTTCCGTTTCTCGCGCTTGGCTAAGGTCCTCTTTCATTTTCACCAGAGTCTTGCCGATTTCACCGATTTCATCCCCGCGATGGGCCGCCCGGATGTCACGAGAGAACTCACCGCTTTTGATCAGATCCATGTCAAAGCACAAACGACGCAGGGGTTTGCTCAGACTTCGGGCGATCATTACCGCCGCCGTCAACAAAATTCCGCCAGCGATGATAATGCCCGCTAAAATTTCATTCGTGAGCCTGTCAGCGGCGGCCACAGCCGAGGTGATATTTTGGCGCACCTCAAGGATGCCGCGAACATCGCCCAGTTTCCAGTCGGTTTTGGGGGAGCTGGCGATGGTGTTGTGACAGGCCACGCAAATTTCGGACACCATTTGATCGGCTTTGGCAACGCGCAAGATTGGCGCGCCGTCGATGGTTTCCACCCGCTGATACTCACCGTCAGGGTTGGCCGTCAGATAGTCCCAGGCCTCCTGCATAAAAGGATCGAGTTGGCGGTCTTGACGGTTTGGGAATGGAAAGGCGCTGTAAAGCGAAAGGCTGGTGTTTTCCTCGGACAGCAGGGCGCTGACGTCATGAACCAACGTCGCGGGAAGGGGCACAACATTTGGATCTTCTTTATGATCGATCCCTGGCTTAAGCGTGCCGGAACCTTTCACATCAGAGATGACATATTTGGTATAGTAGGCGCGGATTTTCTTAAACTGATTGACCGTTTGCGTGGCGCTTTCGGTGGCGGCGGCCTGCATGTTTTGATTGATGGCTTTTGGGATCAAAATGGCGGCGGCCACCACTGCCAGCAGAATGACCACCGGAATTGGAGTGGCGATCTTGAACATGATGGATTTGGTTTGGAACAATTTTCTCATGTGGTCACTCGTTGGCTGGAACTGCATGGCGAAGAAATCAGACCAAAGCAACCTAAGGGGGAGTGGTAAATATTTACTGACTCCTAGCGGGAGTATTTAGGACCCCCAATCCACCCATGGTCTGGCCAAGGGACAGAAACAAAAAAGCCGCCCCCAATCGGGAGCGGCTAAGGTTGTCATGTTTAATGCGCTTAAAGAGAGATCTTGAACCGCGCGAAACCGTCGGGGCCGTCGCCCGCTGGTGCAATGGAAACACCCGGTACACTGTCTGCATAGGCTGCGGCCTTTGGGCCGGTGTCGAACAGCACACTGGTGCCGGGCAGCGGGGCGAACCTCCAGTTTGCGTCTGCGCGCGGGCTGATGGTGCCTTTTTCGACGATGTACCGCACGATGACGTCGCGGTTGGTGTCGGGGCCTTCAAACACAATGGTGTCGCCCAGCGCGCCGGGGAACTTTCCGCCCCCGCTGGCGCGGTAGTTGTTGGTGGCGATGATGAACTCCGCATCCATGTCCAAAGGCGCCCCATTGAACATCAGGTTCACGATACGGTTGGCATCTGCGTTCACAAGCTCGCCTTTGGGCCCAAACATCGACGGTTGCGACAGGTCGATTTCATAAGTGACACCATCGATCACATCAAAGTTGTACGAGCGGAAGTCTTCGTTCAGCAGCAGCTGATCATCTTTACCTGCTTCGATCTGATTAAAGGCCCCTGCGGAGCGTTCCAGCCAGCCCTTGACCTGCTGACCCGTCACGCGCACCGCACGCACTGTGTTGGGGTAGAGATACAGATCGGCAACGTTCTTGATTGCAACGGATCCTTTTGGCACGTCGGTGTAGTATTCAGGACCGCCACGGCCGCCGGCCTTAAACGGAGCTGCGGCCGACAGAATGGGCAGACCTTCGTGCTCAGTCCCTTTCAACATCTGTTGAATGTACCATGTTTGCGCGATGGACACGATTTGCACCGAGGGATCATCCGCCACCAGCGCGAAATAGCTGTGGAGTGGAGCGTCGGTTTTGCCGACGGCGCGGCGCACATAGGCCAGAGTGGCGTCGTGATCGGCCTGAGCCGCGGCCAGTACGGGGGCGGCACTCTCGACGAGCGCAGTGGTTGAGCGGTCCTCGTTGCGTTTCGAGATTGGGCGCGCTTCGGAGGCGTGACCCACAACGCGCCAGCCGTTGCCGTCACGCTCTAGCATCAGGTCGATCAGACCCATGTGGCTGCCCCAGTAGCCGCCCATAGTAGCAGGCTTGCCGTGGATGGTGCCTGTGTCGGCGTCGACACCGGCGAAATCGGCGTATTTGGAAGACGGGAACACAAGGTGCGAGTGTCCGGTCATGATGGCATCAATGCCCTCGACCGCGGCCAGCGGTACGGATGCGTTTTCCATGCCCTCGGTTTCGTTCGCCTCGCCAATGCCGGAATGCGACAGCGCGATGATGATGTCCGCGCCTTTTTCCTTCATTTCAGGTACATAGGCACGGGCACATTCCAGAATGTCGCGCGCCTGCACATTGCCTTCCAGATGGCGGCGGTCCCAGTTCATAACCTGTGGAGGCACAAAGCCAATCAGGCCCACCTTGATCATGTGCTGGTTGCCAGCGCCGTCGGTGACGGTGCGTTCCATGATCACATATGGTTTCAGCAGGGTTTTATCGTCGCGCGGGGTGGCACCGGTTTCTTTGGCGATGTTGGCACAGACAACAGGGAACTGCGCGCCAGCCAGCGCTTTGCCCAGAAACTCTAGACCGTAGTTGAATTCATGGTTGCCCAAGGTGGAGGCATCAAAGCCGACAGTGTTCATGGCAGCGATCACCGGGTGGGTGTCGCCTTCCTTTAGGCCCTTTTCATAGGCGATGTAGTCGCCCATCGGGTTGCCCTGCAAAAAGTCACCATTGTCCAGCAGCAGTGAATTGGTTGCCTCGGCACGGATGTCTTTTACGATCGACGCGGTGCGGGCCAGACCCACGGTATCACGGGGTTTGTCAGCGTAATAATCATAAGGAAAAACATGCACGTGCAGATCAGTGGTTTCCATCAGGCGCAGGTGCACCTGATTGGTTGCGGCCTGAACGGAAAACGGATGCAGCGCAATGAGACCAGCGGTGCCGGCAAGAAAAGACCGACGGTCAAGTTGAATGGGCATGATAGGCTCCAGTCTTGAGAAATATTATCACTTGGTCAGTCTGCGCGGTCGCCCGATGACAGCCCCGGCGCAGACGTTTGATTTTAATACTGTCTCTTTAAGCCACGATAGGGTCAAGGGACCAGACCGGTCTCTTTCAGCATTCCGCGACGTTTGGCTTCGTGCCAGTAGCCACGTGAATAATGTTTAATCGCTGTCGCTTCGTCCCCGTCTGACAACAACCATGCACCACGCAAATATCTGACCGCGAACTGTAAATTGGTGTCGGCATCCAACAGGTCCTGGGGAGCACCGTCAAACCCCATGGAACGCGCCGTCGCGGGCAAGATCTGTAGCAACCCATAATAGGGCCGGTTGATCGCATGTGGGCGATGCGTGCTTTCCCGTATTGCCAATTTGTGCACGAGACTGCGCGGCACCTCGTAGAAATCCGCCCAATGGTTGATCTTTTTGCGCAGCTCAGGTGTTTCATTTGGAAACAGGGGCGGGGCATAGACCGGAGCGGGGGTTTCAGCCGGCGCCTTTGCACCGCAGGCGGTGACAACCAGGGGCCAGCTGAGCATGGCCAGAAAAGTTCTGCGTTTCAAATGGATCTCCAGATAAATCCGCAACCTGTGGGGCTGCTGTTCTTCAAACTAGGTCAGCGCGGGCGGCGGTCTAAGGGGGAAAAGCAGCGTCGGCGGACCCCCACCGATTTTAAAGATTTGAGCAAATTTTAGCTTAATTGCTTTTTCTAAGGATTTGTTAATTTCCCCACAATGTCGCAAATTGTCTGCGAAGACCGAGGCACTTCCCCCCCCCCAAGGGCCGGTTCTGCTGATAGCCTCTTGTAGGACTGCCACAGGAGGAGACCATGTCTGTTTCCCATTCCAGTGGTCTCCTCCGAACATCTCTTTCACATGTGTGGCCGACCATCCGGCCGATGACATTCAGCCTGCTTAGGCGGCCTGTTTCAAATTCCGGGGGTGATCACGGAAATCTCATCTGCTCTGGGCGCCCCTTTCACGCTCCGTTAACTCTGTTGTCAGTAGGGTATCTGACGCACCCATGAGGTGCAGGAGCAGAATGCAACACACAGGCTAAATACGTGACTGATTGGACCTCCGGCTATATGGCCGACGTTGACTATACCCATGATTTCTACAAGGAACTGTCCCCCTCGCATTTGGCGCTTTGTGCGCTGTCGAGCGGGCAGAAGCATGGGCTGAATTCTCCCAACCTCAACTATTGTGAGCTGGGCTGCGGGCAGGGGGTCACCACCAATCTGTTGGCTGCGGCCAATCCCCATATTGAGTTTCACGCGATGGACTTTAACCCCTCGCACATTGCTGGGGCGCAGGCGCTTGCGGCCGAAGCGGGGCTGACCAACGTCAGCTTTTACGAGCAGTCCTTTGACACGTTTGCCGATGAACCCGATTTGCCGCGCCAGTTCGATGTGATTGCGATGCACGGGATTTTCAGCTGGGTGTCGTCGGAAAATCGTCAACACATTTTGCGCTTTATCGCCAGTCATCTGAAACCCGGCGGGCTGGTCTATGTCAGCTACAACACCTTGCCGGGCTGGGCGTCTGCCTTGCCGTTGCGGCGGTTGATTTCCAGCCGCGCTGCGTTGGAAACAGGCACGCCGTCTGAACGTATCGACAATGCCATCGCCTTTGCGCGCAAACTGGAGGCCGCGCAGGCGGGGTATTTCAGTGGCAACCGCGCGGTGCGCAAACGCCTGAAACAGATGGGGTCCATGCCGCATAACTATGTGGCCCATGAATACCTAAACCGCGACTGGACACCGTTCCATTTTGAAGATGTGGCTGCGGAACTCGGAGGGGCGAAGCTGAAATTTATCGGCCCTTGCAACACGTTGGATCAGGTAGATGATATTTGCGTCACAACTGAACAGGCGGCAATGCTGACCGACGAGCGTGACCCGGTGCGCCGTGAAGCGCTGCGCGACATTATGGTGAATGAGCAGTTTCGCTGTGATCTGTACCGCAAGGGCGAGGTGCCGCATACGGAACGCAGCGCGGTTGGGGGCTGGTTTAACACGCGGCTGGTGCTGACCCGTCACATCACCGACGACCCGTTGGCGATCATGTGGCGGCAAGGGGCTGTTACATTGGACGAGGCCGTGCTGCGCCCGGTTCTGGACGCGTTGCGAGATGGCCCGGTGTCGGTCAAGGATCTGCTGGGCGCAGGCGTGTTTGGGGCGCAAAGCTGGGGCGACATTCTGCGCCTGTTGCGGATCCTGATCGGCGAAGGCGTGATCAGCCCCGCCTTACCGCAGGAGGGGTATGATGCCCGCGCGGCGCAGTGTGCCAGCCTAAATCGCGCCATCTGCACCCGTGCCGAAGACAGCGAGACCCTGCGCTTTCTCGCCTCACCGGTGACGGGCAGCGGCCATGCGGTTGATCGTTTTGAACAACTGTTTTTGTTGGCCCTTGCCGAGGGTTTGCAAACACCGCAGGAGTGGGCCGAACTGGCGTGGACCATTCTCGCCCCACAAGGGCAGCGGCTCTTGCGTGGCGGTAAAATCCTGCAAAGTGATGATGAAAATTTGGCGGAACTCGTCCTGAACGCCACGCGTTTTCAGGACCAGAAATTGCCGATCTTACACAGCCTTGGCATCCGGCTCTGAACAGGGTCACATTCAAGGGGCGGTAGGTGTTCTGACCGCCCCAGCCGACATGACCCGCCAAAAGGAAAAAGATCTGAGGGCAGAGAGCCAATGCCACCCATCAGACGACAGCATCAAAAAAGGCCGCCCATTCAGGAGCGGCCTTTTCTATGTTCAGCAGGAAAAATCCTAAGCCCAATAAGGGCTTACTCTTCTTCTGCGGGTGCTTCAGCTGCGGGAGCGTCGTCATCGTCGTCAGACGCGGCGCTGCCGATGTCGTCGAACAGTTCAGCGATCTCGAACTCAGCTGCGGCTTCTTCTTCCGCGGCCAGCTCTTGGATCGATTTACCAGACGCCTGCAGTTCAGCTTCTTCTTCAGAACGTGCAACGTTCATCTGAATTTCAACTTGAACTTCAGGGTGCAGGATGACGGAAACCGCGTGCAGACCCAGGTCTTTGATCGGAGCGATCAGGGCAACCTGTTTCTTGTCAACGGTGAAGCCTGCTGCGGTTGCAGCCTCTGCCGCGTCACGAGGTGTGACGGAACCGTACAGAGCGCCAGCGTCCGAGGCGGAGCGAATCACGATGAACTGTTGTCCGTCGAGCTTCTCTGCCAGAGCTTCTGCTTCTTTTTTGGTTTCCAGGTTGCGCGCTTCAAGCTGCGCTTTCTGGGCTTCAAAAGCAGCCAGGTTGGCGGTCGACGCGGTCTTCGCCTTGCCTTGGGGCAGGAGGAAGTTGCGTGCGTAGCCAGCTTTGACGTCTACGATTTCACCCATTTGGCCCAGTTTGGCCACACGTTCCAGAAGGATAACTTGCATTGATCAGGTCTCCTTACTTAACGGCGTAGGGCAGCAGGGCGAGGAAGCGGGCGCGCTTGATAGCACGGGCCAGTTCACGCTGCTTTTTTGCCGAAACGGCAGTGATACGCGATGGAACGATTTTGCCACGCTCAGAGATGTAGCGTTGCAGAAGACGGGTGTCTTTGTAATCGATCGACGGTGCGTTGTCGCCCGAGAAGGGGCAAACTTTGCGACGGCGGAAAAATGGTTTTGCAGCCATGGTTTAGCGTCCTTTTCTCAAGCTTAGATCAGCGGCGCTCGCGACGGTTGTCGCGTTCGTCACGTTTCTGCATCTGGACCGAGGGGCCTTCGGCGTGCTCGTCGACCTTGATGGTCAGAACGCGCATCACGTCATCATGCAGGCGCATCAGGCGTTCCATTTCCTGAACGGCGGTTGCAGGCGCATCCGACTTCAGAAAGGCGTAGTGGCCCTTGCGGTTTTTGTTGATCTTGTAGGCCATCGTCTTGACACCCCAATACTCGCTTTCAACAACGTTGCCGCCGTTGTCTGCCAGTACGGTGCCGAAATGTTCGACGAGGCTTTCTGCTTGCGAGTTGGACAGGTCCTGACGCGCAATCATTACATGCTCATAAAGGGGCATGTGAACTCCTGTTTGTTTCAAGGCGCATTTCATAGGCAGGGCAGTTAAACCTTCCGAGGCCCCACCACGAGAGTCTGCGCGGATCGATATTTGGACGGAAGGTTGGTCCCATATACAGGCTTTGCACCGTTTCGCAAGCGCGAAGTGAGGCCCCCAAAAACAGATGTCGGGAACGGGTCCAGAATAGCCCATTCGCCAGACCTGATTGTGCGCCGTCTGGCGGGCGTCGCATCACAAAATCTGCGCGACTTTTCCGCATATCGCCATGGCTGCGCCCCATTTGGGTCGCAATTACCGGCCCATTGTCAGAGTTAATTGATCGTGAAACGACAACGAAAAATAACGCGTCAGCCAGAAGGGGACAGGGCCATGTCGATGACAGACTTTGAAAGCCGATGGAAGGATTTTGGGCGCAATGCTGCATTGCACCGATATCGTTTTGCGGTGGAGTTTCAGCCAAATATTGTGCTGAGATTGATGATGTGTCGCGCGGTTGGCGTGATGCTGGGACTTGCAGGCGCCGCTATTTGGGTGATTGATCTGGGCCATGCGGATCCCGAGTTGAGCACCATAAAGGCCGGGCTTAGCCTTGCGTCTGTGTGTTTTGCGGTGGTGTTGCTGACGCTGGAGGATCCGGGCAAGGCGCCCGAAGTCCGTCTCGACCCCAAACGCCGCGAGCTGCGTGTGATCAAACCGGGCGCAGGCGGGCAATCTCGCATCTTGTTGCAACGTTCATTTGACAGTATCGGCGGCGTCCGTCTGCGGGAGGATCATGTGGATGTTCTTGAGGCCGATGGCAGCATTCTCCTGACTTTGCCGCTCAGCCGCAGCAAGGCGCGTATGATGTTACAACAGCAGTTGCGCGGAGTGGTGCCAATTCACGCTTGAATAACCCCTCACAGGTTCGTGAAAAATGCGTAATATCATTGGTTTGTGTTACTGTTCATCACGGAACAGACTATGTTGGAAAATACGGGCTTTATTTTGATCAGGACAGTGTCATCTTGAAGCTGCAACACATTGAAATCATACGGAGCCTGTTCTATGAAACGCGCATTGCTAGCCGCTGCCTTGATCGCATCTACCGCCACCACGGCGTTTGCGTCCGCTGAAAAATATGTTCTGGACGCCAGCCACAGCCAGATCGTCTTTAGCTACAACCACCTCGGTTTCTCAACCACCTGGGGCATGTTCTCTGGCTTTGAGGGTGACATCGCTTTTGATCAGGAAAATCCTGCGGCCTCTTCTGTTTCGGTGTCCATGCCGCTCAGCTCGATGTTCACGGGTTGGGAAGGTCGCCTGAACCACTTCATGTCAAAAGACTTCTTTGACGCAACCGATGATGAAACCATTTCATTCACATCCACCGGTATCGAAGTCACCGGCGATAGCACCGCAAAGATCACCGGCGATCTGACCCTGAATGGCGTCACAAAAGCTGTGGTTCTGGACGCCACCCTGAACCAGATTGGTGAGCATCCGATGGCCAAAAAACCATGGGCAGGCTTTAACGCAACCACAACCCTTGTGCGCTCTGAGTACAATCTGGGCCAGTTCGCACCCTTCGTCAGCGACGAAGTTGAGGTGATGATCTCGATTGAGGCCATGAAGGCTGAATAAATCAATAGAACTGCTGTTCTGATCGACCGCCGCCCGGAGCCCGGGCGGCGGTTTGTCGTTTTGCGTTAGAAATATATGAGAAATTCGCGTGGTCCCTTGGGGGAAACAAGATGCAGGTGAGGCCTGTCGTCACCGAACGCGTTGGGCAAGGGCTGCGTTTCGAGGGTGCCGTGTGGCACCCTCGAGTTTGCCCCGCCTTATTTGGATCGCAACTTAGTGCGCCCGTGTCGCAGTCAGCGTGGCATTGATCCCCACATCAAAGCCAAGCGTGCCGTCGGTCGGCTGGCTTTGCCCGATGTTGAAATCCAATCGTTGCACGGTTGCTGCGCCCTGCATTTTGGCGGTGTCGCCGTCGATTTCCAACGTGAACGGCAGGGTCAGAGGGTGTGTTTGGTCGCGAATGGTCAGGGTTCCAATAGCGTGATAACCTTGATCCGTTTTTTCGAGATCTGCGGTGAACCGGGCGGTGGGATAGGTGGCAGAGTCAAAATAATCTGACCCAAGCGCCTGGCTGGTCACACTGCCTAAGGTCAGCGATGTAATATCAATCACAACGTCAACCGCGCCCGCAGCACCCGGGCCGGAGGGCTCGTTGAAATCGATGTCCGCTGACCAATTTTCAAATTGCCCCCGCACCAACCCGCCGAGCTGCGTGACTTCGATCTCAAGCGTGCCGCTTTGGACCGTCCACCCCTGTTTGTCCGGTGCATCGGTGGTCTTTGCAATTGGGGCGCTGACAGGTGGCGCATGGCTGTGGCCGTCGGCATGATGATGGGTGTGCCCGTCGGCGAAAACGCCCAGCGCCTGTGCGCCAGCCAGGACACTCAGCGCGGCGAGGCCGGCAATCAGCATCGGCGCTTTGGAGTGGGTCTGTTCCGGCGGCGTCGGGGTGGGGCCTCCAAACGGCAGCATCCGGCGGAGGGTGCTGTCGCGATCAATGATATGGTGTTTCAACGCGCCCGCAATGTGCAGCCCAACGGTGGCAAACAGGCTCCAGACCATCAGCCAGTGCAAAACGCCAAAGAAACCTGCAACCGTTTCGGTTTGCGGCACAAAGGGCAGCCCCTGCCCAAAGGGCCACCAGATTGGTGCAAATCCCGTGGATGCCGCATGGTGCATCCACCCGGTGAGCGGCACCATCAGCATCAGCCCATACAGCAACCAATGCACGGTTTCTGCGGCCATTGCCTCGGGGGCGTTGTCGGGGTGTAACAGGCCCGGTTTGGTCTGTGTCACCGTCCACAGCACCCGCAACGCTGCTGTGCCAAGTGCGGCAATGCCTAACGTTTTGTGGAGCGAAAACAAAAATGCGGCACGTGTGATCAGGCCGGCATCTCCGGTGAATTCCGGGGCTTGGATCTGCTCTGCAAGACCGTTTGCAAAGTAGCCAATTGGAAAGGTCGCAAAGATCAAAAGGACAGTTGCCCAGTGAAAGCCCTTTGCGACGCTGCCGTATTGGGAGAACGTGTTGTGAAGGCGCAAGGATCCGTTCCTTTTTGTTCGGGGCGATGGCGTGTGGGGCGAAGGTCCCACGAGGTTAAACAACCAAGCACGCATATTTATTCGCCCATAAACATGGGAGCGCGCAAAAACAGGCTGTCTTGTAAAAACACTAGGGGGCCAAATCGGCTACAGCAACCGCCGGAAGACCGGATTTGTGCCGCAAAAGCCCACACAGTCTGTGCGCGGATTTGCACCATCGCTTGTGCCCTTTGCACAAGGCGGCTACATCAGAGGGAAATGTTACAAAAAAGACGAGGTCCGTGATGACAATCGCATTTGTGTTTCCGGGGCAGGGCGCCCAAACGATCGGCATGGGCCGTGCGCTGGCTGAGGCCTATCCGGCGGCCCAAGCCGTATTTGATGAGGTTGACGCCGCGTTGGGGGAAAGCCTGAGCAAGCTGATCTGGGAGGGGGACATCGAAACCCTGACCCTGACGCAAAATGCCCAGCCCGCTCTGATGGCCACGTCAATGGCGGCAATGCGCGCGCTGGAAGCCGAAGGCGTTTCGATCGACACCGCGGCTTTTGTGGCCGGGCATTCCTTGGGGGAATATTCCGCTCTGGCGGCGGCCGGTGCGATTTCGATTGCCGACACGGCACGCCTGTTGCGGACCCGTGGTCAGGCAATGCAAAGCGCGGTTCCGGTGGGGCAGGGCGCGATGGCGGCCATTCTGGGCCTTGACCTTGAGGCCGTGCGCGCCGTCGCAGCCGAAGCTGCTGATGGCGATGTGTGTCAGGCGGCAAACGACAATGATCCAACACAGGTGGTGGTGTCCGGCAGCAAAGCAGCCGTTGAACGCGCGGCTGTGATCGCCAAAGAAAAGGGCGCAAAACGCGCCGTGATGCTGCCGGTGAGCGCACCATTCCATTGTGCTTTGATGCAGCCCGCTGCGGATGTCATGGCCGAGGCCTTGGCGGGGGTCGAAATCAAGGCGCCAGCAGTGCCCTTGATCGCCAATGTGCGCGCCGATGTGGTGACCAGCCCGGACGAAATCCGTGCATTGCTTGTTGAACAGGTGACAGGTTCGGTGCGGTGGCGCGAAAGCGTACAGGTCATGGCGGCCAAAGGGGTCACCGAGTTCTGGGAAATTGGCGCCGGCAAGGCCTTGTCGGGCATGATCCGCAAGATTGACCGTTCGCTGACTTCGCGTCAGGTGGGCACCGCCGAAGACGCCCAGTCGGCCGCATCCTAATCTGAGTTTTGGAGAATTTCGGCGCGGTGTTGACCTCTGGAAACGGACAGCACAGCGCGCCGACCACTGTATAAGGAAGAGACAATGTTTGATTTGAACGGCAAAACAGCCCTGATCACCGGCGCTTCGGGCGGCATTGGTGGAGACATTGCGCGCGCGTTGCACGGCGCCGGCGCCACCGTTGCTCTGTCAGGCACCCGCGAAGAACCGCTGCAGGCGCTGGCCGCTGAACTGGGGGAACGCGCCCATGTTCTGACCTGCAATCTAAGCGACGCCGACGCCGTAGAAGCGCTGCCCAAACAGGCGGTTGCGGCGATGGGGTCGGTGGACATTCTGGTCAACAACGCCGGCATCACCAAAGACAACCTGTTTATGCGGATGAAGGATGAGGAATGGGACAGCGTGATCAACGTCAACCTGACCTCCACCATGCGCCTGTGCCGTGGTGTATTGCGGGGCATGATGAAGGCGCGCTGGGGACGTATCATCAACATTTCGTCGATCGTTGGCGCCACCGGTAACCCGGGTCAGGGCAACTATGCAGCCTCCAAGGCCGGCATGATCGGCATGTCCAAATCGCTGGCCTACGAAGTCGCGAACCGGGGCATCACGGTCAACGCAGTGGCCCCTGGGTTCATTGCCACAGCCATGACAGACAAGCTGAACGAGACCCAGAAGGATGCAATCCTGACACAGATCCCAGCGGGCCGCATGGGCGCCTCTGACGAAATCGCGTCAGCTGTGCTGTATCTTGCCAGCGCCGAGGCCGGGTATGTTACCGGTACCACGCTGCATGTCAACGGCGGCATGGCGATGCTGTAATCGCCCCTGATCGGGATCGATGAAACACTGAAAACTCCGGGCCTTCTGCATCAGTGCGGAAGGCCATTTTGCGAGATCGTCACGCCCTGACGACCTGAGCATATTCAATAGGATCAAGGTCTTGTCTGCGCCGGTGTGGCACATACATAGGATCCAGCACGCCAAACCCGTGCCGCCAGACTGTGGCATTTGCGAGATTGCAAACCTGCCATGACGCCTGAGGTTGACATTAACGTTGTGAAAACGTTTGCCTTGGCTGAAAGCTGTGCTATAGGCGGCGCATATTCGTGTCTCCACATTTATAAATGTGGTGTGCGTGCCCCGTCTGGGGCGCAACCGCCCGTTTCGGGCATATCTACGCCGCCCCCTGTGGGCACGGGCAAAACCGGGCAGATTGCCCTGAAAAAAGACGAGGAATGACCATGAGCGACGTTGCAGACCGCGTAAAGAAAATCGTTGTAGAGCACCTGGGTGTTGAAGAAGAAAAAGTAACCGAGAACGCATCGTTCATCGACGACCTGGGCGCCGACAGCCTGGACACCGTTGAGCTGGTCATGGCCTTCGAAGAAGAATTCGGCATCGAAATCCCTGATGACGCAGCTGAAACCATCCAGACATTTGGCGACGCTGTGAAATTCATCACCGAAGCGTCCTAAGGTTTTTCGGTCCTTATCGACCGAACATGAAACGGTGCGTCCCAGGTGGGAGGCGCCGTTTTTTTGTGTTTGGGAGTCACGTTTTCGATTACGCAGATTTTGCGGCAGTTTTCTGCGATGACCGGATGAGCATCAGCTCAGCTTCGGTGAGCCGCGCGCCGAACTTCACACCGACATAATCCGCATTGCACCACACCACATAGGCTTCCAACGTTTGATCGCCGACCAAAATCTGAATGGAATCTTCGGGCGCGAAACTATGTTCAATTCGGATCTTCCCGCCCAGTTGGCTGACATCGACAAAGGAGGCCTGTTCGGCCCTTTGGCCTGTTCGCAATTCGCCAAGCGGGACAACCCAACAGGCTGTGGCACAGGGAAATCTTTTGGCACGCCGTCTGTGCCGCTGCGCGATGCGTTCGATCGACACAATCACAATGAAGATAAGGGCAATGGCCGCAACCGACATGGCGGCGGCTTCTTTTGGTTCGACGCGGCGGCCCAAATTGGAGGCCGTCCCGCCCGGCAGACCGGTTGAGTGGCCGTCAACAGCGCCACCTTCGCCTTTACAGCCAAGCTTTTCGACTTCGCGACGCACCCGTTTGGTCGCATCATGGGCTGATAACCGCTGGGCTAGATCGTTTGCCTTTTTGGGGGGCGCGATATCGTATTGCTGAACCAGCCGTTCCTGCATTCGGATGTATGACAAAAACGTGGCTGTCAGACGTGTGAGCCCGGCGTCTTCAAGCTCTCGTTTTAAGAAATCTTCGGACAGCGCATCCAGTTGGGCGCGCAGTTTCTCGCGTGCGCCAGAGTGGGCCCCCGTTGAAATATGCTCCAAAAAACGAGCGGCTGATGTGTGCAGCCCGGACAGATCTTCATGCAGTTGGCAGCTGATACGGTTTGCGGCATAGGCCGGCTGTGCGGCTGCCCACATCGCCATACATGCGCCAATTTGCAGAAATTTCCGCATAGTTTTGTTCCGAATTACGTGTTTCGCAGTGGTCTACCCGCCAGGAGCAGGGTTTTACGGTGTCTTTCCCCATATCATGATGCATGCCCTAATTTGGCCTTAACATCGGGCGGCTTTCTTTCAGATTTCACGCAAACGTGGGGCGAATTCAGAGGTTGCGGGTCGACACAAGGGGATGTGCCAACCCGCGGTGACACCTTTGGGAACCAATAAAGGCATCACGGTCGAACGGACTATGAAGACTGTGACGGCTATTCGTTTCAGAGTTATGCTGTGCGTCGATAATTAAACATAAAAACTATATGCATCTTTTTCACGGTCACCTTGGATGACGGCGCTCTTGAACCTTGGTGCCATTCCAAGCTATCTGGAGTGCGGAATTGCCGAGGCGAAGGAGAGCAAGGTATGCGTCGAGTAGTTGTGACCGGACTGGGTTTGGTGACCCCGCTTGCAAGCGGTGTAGAAGAAACATGGTCGCGTCTGTTGGACGGTCAGTCTGGCGCGGGCCCGATCACGGTGTTTGACGCCGAAGCAAGCGGCGTGACAACCACCTACGCTTGTGAGGTTCCCCGTGGCGATGGGTCCGAGGGCACCTTTAATCCGGATGACTGGGTGATCAAAAAAGATCAGAAAAAGATCGATGATTTTATTCTGTACGGCATTGCGGCGGCTGACATGGCCATCAAAGACGCGGGCTGGCAGCCAGAAGATCAGGACAGCCTGGAACGCACTGGCGTGATGATCGGGTCGGGCATTGGCGGGCTGAGCTCTATCGCGGATACGGCTGTGATGATCAAAGAGCGCGGCCCTCGTCGTGTTTCGCCGTTCTTTATCCCTGGAGCGCTAATCAACCTGATCTCGGGTCAGGTGTCGATCAAGCACGGGTTCAAAGGTCCCAACCATTCTGTTGTGACGGCCTGTTCCACTGGTGCCCACGCCATTGGTGATGCGGCGCGCCTGATCAAATCGGGCGATGCGGATGTTATGATCGCCGGCGGCGCGGAAGCCGCGATCTGTGAGATTGGCATTGCGGGTTTTAACGCCTGCAAGGCGCTCTCGACCAAATACGCAGATGACCCCAAGAAAGCCTCGCGTCCTTATGACACGGACCGTGACGGGTTTGTCATGGGCGAAGGCGCAGGCATTGTGGTTTTGGAAGACTATGATCATGCGGTTGCGCGCGGCGCCACGATCTACGCCGAAGTGTTGGGCTATGGCCTGTCTGGCGACGCCTATCACATTACTGCGCCGTCCGAGACGGGGGAAGGTGGCGAACGCTCCATGCGTGCTGCGTTGAAAAACGCAGGTCTGACACCTGCGGATGTGGACTACATCAACGCGCATGGCACCTCGACCATGGCCGACACGATTGAACTGGGGGCGGTTGAACGCATGCTGGGCGATCATGCAGGCAACGTCACCATGTCATCGACCAAATCTGCAACGGGTCACCTGCTGGGCGCTGCGGGCGCGATTGAGGCGATCTTCTCTATTCTGGCGATCCGCGATCAGGTGGCCCCGCCGACCATCAACTTGGACAACCCTGCGGTTGAAACCGAGATTGATCTGGCACCAAACGCAAAGCGCGAACGCAAAATTGACGTCGCTCTGTCCAATTCATTTGGGTTTGGCGGCACCAATGCGTCGGTGCTGTTTGGGAAGTTCAAGTAAATGTGGCGCAGTCTCGCCTCTAATATGCTGACCATACTGATGGTGGCGCTGTTCCTGTTGGGCGGCGTCATCCTATGGGGTAAATCGCAGTACAGCGCTGACGGTCCGTTGGACGCCGCGATCTGCCTGCGGGTGGAACGGGGCAGCAATATGACCCGCGTTAGCGAAGAACTGGCGGATCAAGGTGCGGTTCAATCCGCGCCACTCTTTCGCATCGGCGCCAAATACACCGAAAAAGTTAGCCAGCTGAAAGCCGGCAGCTATCTGGTGATGCCCGGTGCCTCTATGTCTGAGATTACCGACCAGATCACACGGGGCGGCGCATCAACCTGTGGCACCGAAATTGTGTACCGCGTCGGGGTCACCCGTGTGGTGGCAGAGGTGCGCGAACTGGATCCCGCCACCAACCGGTTTGTGGAACGGGCTGAATTTCAGCCTGTATTAGAGGCCGCACCGGCCGAATACACCCGTGTACGCGGCGAGGCGGACACGCGCTACCGCGTGACCTTGGCCGAAGGTGTGACCAGTTGGCAGGTTGTCGAAGCGCTAAAGGCGATGGACATTCTGATCGGCGACCCCGGTCCGCGTCCGGACGAAGGGGCATTGGCCCCCGACAGTTATGAGGTCCGTCCGGGGACCAGCCGTGTGGATGTTCTGGCGCAAATGAAGACGCGTCAGGTTGAACGGATCGAGGCCGCCTGGGCCAGCCGGTCGCCCAATGCTGCTGTGACCAGCCCAGAAGAGATGCTGATCCTGGCGTCGATCATCGAAAAGGAAACCGGTGTGGCGCGCGAACGCCGTCAGGTGGCATCGGTTTTCACCAACCGGATCAATCGCGGCATGCGCCTGCAGACGGACCCGACGGTGATCTACGGCGTGACCAAAGGGGAAGGCGTGCTGGGCCGGGGTTTGCGGCAAAGTGAGCTGCGTCGTGCAACGCCGTGGAATACGTATGTGATCGATGGTTTACCACCGACCCCTATTGCCAACCCCGGCTTTGCAAGTCTGGATGCGGCGGTGAACCCGGACGACACGGATTATATCTTCTTTGTTGCCGATGGCACCGGCGGTCACGCCTTTGCCGAGACGCTGGCGGAGCACAATCGAAATGTCGCCAATTGGCGTCGGATCGAAGCCGAACGCAACAATAACTGATGTGACCTTTTGGTCCTGAAACACCCGCCCAATTTGGGCGGGTGTTTGCGTTTGGGGCGCTGCCCCCACGGCCTTTGGCCGCTCCCCCGGGGTAGTTTGGGCCAAAAAGAGGACCGGCGTTGCGCGTAGCGCGGGCGGGTGACTAGGATTGCGGCAGCGCGGCGGAACGCTGGTTTTTACGAGTGCATTGATTGAAACGCGAGCCTTGCTAAGCTGGACCTGCGGAAGGCGCATATGCGTGCGTCTGGACGGGTCATCTCCTGCCATATGGCGGGTGTAAAAAACTCGGATCCTTTATGACACATTCAAAGAGATCTGCCGTAGTGGCAGAGGGCAGGATTGATTTCGATCGTGCCGATGCGCTTTTGGCGCAGACCATGGACCTGTTGCGCTCCTTGCTGCGCTCTATTCAACAGCTTCGACAAGAGGTGGAGTGCTGGCATGAGATGCTGAGCGATAGCCTTGATCTGGACCCAGAGCTGATGGCGCAGCGGCCGCCGGTTGGCAAGCTGGAGAGCCTGATCCGTGAATGTCAAAAAGTGGAGAAAACCCTTGTCGAACAGCTTCGTGACGCCCGTGCCACAGACAATGACAGCGGCATCGGATTTGATGCCAGCGCCGCGCGCGCAGAGCTCATGGAGCGGCTGGATCGCTTGCAGGACGCCGCAGGACCGACAACAATTTCTTGATACACTCAGTGATCACCTGCTGGAGGCGCTGCCGTATGAATTTGGGTTCTGGGCCCTGCCGCATCAGCGCCCACCAGGCGGGGACTGGCGGAGCTGGGTGATCCTGGGGGGGCGCGGAGCGGGCAAGACACGGGCGGGCGCGGAATGGGTGCGCCGTTTGGTGGAAGGGGCGCGGGCGGGGGATCCGGGCCGGGCGCGGCGGGTGGCGCTTGTGGGGGAGACCTATGATCAGGTGCGCGACGTGATGATCGAAGGCGAGAGCGGGCTCCTGGCCTGTGCGCCGCCGGACCGGCGCCCGCAATGGAAAGCCAGCGCGCGCAAACTGATCTGGCCCAATGGTGCCGAGGCGCAGGCGTTTTCGGCGCAAGATCCAGACGCTTTGCGTGGGCCACAGTTTGACGCGGCCTGGGCGGATGAGCTGGCCAAGTGGAAGAAGGGGGATCAGGCGTGGGATATGCTGCAGTTTGCGCTGCGCCTTGGCGAGGATCCGCGTGTATGTGTCACCACAACCCCGCGGGTGGCACCGGTGCTGAGCAGGCTTCTGGCCAGTCCTTCGACGGTGCAGACGCATGCCTCGACCTTTGCCAATCGGGCCAATCTGGCTCCATCCTTTCTGGCGGAAGTGTCGGCGCGATATGGGGGGACACGGCTGGGGCAACAGGAGTTGATGGGGGAGGTGCTGCACGAGGTCGACGGCGCGATGTGGTCCATCCAGCAGCTGTCGCAACTGGGCCTTTCTGAGGTGCCCGATTTGGATCGTGTGATTGTTGCCGTTGATCCGGCCGTAACAGCGCATGGCACGTCAGATGCCTGTGGCATCTTGGTTGCCGGAGCCGTCACGCAAGGGGAGGTCGCGGATTGGCGGGCTTATGTTCTGGCGGATTGCACCGTACAGGGGGTTGGTCCACTGGCCTGGGCGCGGGCGGCGATTGCAGCCCGTGAGACGTATAATGCCGATAGGGTGGTGGCGGAGGTCAATCAAGGGGGGGCGTTAATTGAAACCTTGCTGCGGCAGGTGGATCCCTTGGTGCCGTTTCGCGCCCGACACGCCAGCAAAGGGAAAGCCGCGCGGGCGGAACCGGTTGCGGGTCTGTATGAACAGGGCAAAGTGCACCATGTGGCCGGGTTGAGCGAACTGGAAGAACAAATGTGCCAGATGACGCCGCAGGGCTATCAGGGGGCGGGGTCCCCGGATCGGTTGGATGCGTTGGTCTGGGCGTTGACTGAGCTGATGATTGATCCGGCGCAGGCGATCAGACAGCCGCGCGTACGACGACTGTAACCACGCCATATATTGCGCTCAAATCCAAACGGCCCGCTGAGATGCGGGCCGTTTTTTTGTTTTGTGACAAAGGCTTGCATCAGGTGTTGCGCAGGTGGCGGGCGCGCTGATCCGAAAATCTTTAGCCCTTTGGCGCAGTCTGTTCCCACGTTCCGGGCAACAGCCCCCCACTGGATGAGGAGCCGAAGATGGTGTTTGACCGCTTTCGACGCAAACAACAGGATGCCGCTCAGACCAACGCGCCCCAGATGGAGCGCAAGGCCAGCGCGGCGGCGCGATTGGTGAACGCCGTGGCCGGCGGGCATGTGTCCTGGAGCCCGCGTGACACGCTGTCCCTGACGCAGGCAGGGTTTGCAAGCAACCCGGTTGGCTTTCGGGCGGTGAAACTGATCGCCGAGGCGGCGGCAGCACTGCCGTTGGTGGTGCAGGACACATGCCAGAGATATGACCGTCACCCCCTATTGGCGTTGATCACCCGACCCAATCCCGCACAGGGGCGAGCGGAGTTGTTTGAGGCCCTATACGGCCAGCTGCTGCTCAGCGGGAACGCCTATGTTGAGGCCGCAGGTTGGGGCCGAGAGGGTCCGATGGAGCTGCATGTGCTGCGCTCGGATCGCATGCGCGTTGTGCCGGGGGCAGATGGCTGGCCGGCTGGCTATGAGTATTGCGTTGGTGGGCGTACCCACCGGTTTGACGCTGATGGTGATGTGCAACCGATTTGCCATATTCGCAGTTTCCACCCCCAAGATGATCATTATGGTCTCTCGCCGATGCAGGCCGCGGCCATGGCGGTGGATGTGCACAATGCGGCCTCGCGCTGGTCCAAATCGCTGCTCGACAATGCTGCCCGCCCCTCGGGGGCGCTGGTGTGGCAGGGCGCTGATGGGCTGGGCGGAATGAGCCAGGACCAGTTCCGCCGCCTGAGCGATGAAATCGCGGACAGTTTTCAGGGCGCCCGCAATGCCGGGCGACCGATGGTGCTGGAGGGGGGGCTGGATTGGAAGCCCATGGGGTTTTCCCCCTCGGATATGGAATTTCAGGAAACCAAGGAGTCTGCTGCGCGTGAGATTGCGCTGGCCTTTGGGGTGCCGCCGATGCTGTTGGGCATCAAGGGGGACGCAACTTATGCCAACTACCAAGAGGCCAATCGGGCGTTCTATCGGTTGACGGTGCTGCCGTTGGCCACCCGCGTGACTGCCGCGCTGTCAGATTGGCTGGCCACTGCGCCAGAGGATGTGGCGCTGACCCCAGATCTGGATCAGGTGCCGGCGCTGGCCTCGGAACGTGAGGCACAGTGGCGTCGGATTTCTTCGGCAGATTTTCTAAGCGATGCTGAAAAACGGCGTCTGCTGGGTCTGCCGCCTGTGGTTGCCACCCCAGACGAGGAGCCACCCCATGGCTGATGGACCATTTCCGGCCTTTGACTGCGCACCGGGCCTGCGGTTGAGCGCGCATGAACGCATCCACCAAATCGAACAAGAGGCGCTGAACCGGAGATTGGATCGGATCGAAGAGATGATGGAGCGATTGGACAAGCGGCTGTGGCTGACGGTGTACGGCGTCGCGGCTGTGATCCTCGCACAAGCGTTTCAATCCTTCTTAGTGCCTTAGCGTCAGGTATTCTCCGGTCATTTTCAAGCGTTAACAAATGCCTAACAGGAGTTTTTAATGTTCCGTCATCCGCAATTGGAAACCAAATACGCCCGCAGCGATGCGCCGTTGACCTTGCAGGGCGAGACCCGGATCGAAGGCTATGCCAGCCGGTTTGGCGAGGTGGATCAGGGCGGCGATCTGGTGATGCCTGGGGCTTATCAAGCGTCCCTTTCGGCGCTCTCGGCCTCTGGGCGCAAGGTGAAAATGCTGTGGCAGCACGACCCGGCGCAGCCCATCGGGGTCTGGGATGAGGTGCGCGAAGACGCCACCGGCCTATGGGTGTCTGGGCGTCTGCTGCGTGAAACCCAACGTGGCGCCGAGGCGATTGCTCTCATTTCAGCCGGCGCGTTGGACGGGCTGTCGATTGGGTATCGCACCCGCCGCAGCCGAAAAACAGACAGCGGACAGCGACAGCTGATGACCGTGGAGTTGTGGGAGGTGTCCTTGGTGACGTTTCCCATGCTGGCCACGGCGCGTCTTGATGACATGCGCGGCAAATCTCAAACGCCCGAGACCGCGTCACAGATCCTGGCGCGCAGTTTGCGCGCCGCCACTGCCGCGCTTGCGGCGGGTCAACCACAGGAGACCAAATGATGGACACCCCAGCGATTTCTGATGCCGCGGCCACCGCGGAACTGGCCGCATCAATGAATGATTTTGTCAGCCAAATCAAAGGCTTTCAGGACGAAGTGAAGACCCAACTGAAACAAACAAATGAGCGAGTGACCATGCTGGATCGATCCACCCGACAGGCGGCGCGGCCGCATCTTGCCTCTTCGGCAACTGCTGACGCCCCACACCAAAAAGCCTTTAACACCTATCTGCGGTCCGGCGATGACGCGCCGCTGCGGGGGTTGGATTTTGAGGGCAAGGCCATGTCGACCGCCGTCAACGGTGATGGCGGATATCTGGTGGATTCAACCACCGCAGACACCGTGAAATCTGTTCTGGCCTCAACGGCCTCTTTGCGCGCTGTTGCATCGGTGGTGAACGTCGAGGCCTCGTCATATGACGTGTTGATCGATCAGGCCGAATTGGGATCAGGTTGGGCCAATGAAGCCTCAACGGCGGTGGAGACGGCAACCGGCACGCTGGACCGTATTGCAATTCCGCTGCATGAACTGAGCGCGTTGCCAAAGGTTTCGCAACGCCTGCTGGATGACAGCGCGTTCGACATTGAAACCTGGATGGCGGGGCGCATTGCCGATACATTTGCCCGTGCCGAGGCGGCGGCTTTTGTAGGCGGGAACGGCGTCGACAAACCCACTGGATTTTTGACCCATCCCACTGTCGACAATGACAGCTGGAGTTGGGGTAATCTGGGCTATGTGGCCACGGGCAGCAATGGCGATTTGGGCGATGTCGATGCAATTGTCGATCTGGTCTATGCATTGGGTGCGCAATATCGCGCCAATGGCAGCTTTGTGATGAACTCTAAAACCGCCGGGCAGGTGCGCAAGCTCAAGGATGGAGATGGCCGTTTCCTGTGGTCCGACGGTCTGGCCACGGGGGAACCTGCACGCCTGATGGGGTATCCCGTTCTGATCGCCGAAGACATGCCGGATGTGGCGACCGATAGCCTGTCCATTGCTTTTGGCGATTTCTCTGCCGGCTACACCATCGCCGAACGCCCCGATCTGCGGGTGCTGCGCGATCCGTTTAGTGCCAAACCGCATGTTTTGTTCTTTGCTACCAAACGTGTGGGCGGTGATGTCAGCGATTTTGCTGCAATCAAACTGTTGAAATTCGGCACATCCTGACCCCGGTCTTGATGTCTGAATGACGAGGGCGGCAGCCCGCCTTCGTCGGTGCGTGTGCGTCAACGGTCTTTGGCCGTCCCGCTGCTCCCCTCCGTCCACACGGTCAAAGCGACGCGCACGCCCCCAATTGCCTTCCTGATCCATCCCGGTGTTGGATCCGACACCCGCCAACCGCCAGCGGAGACCTGCGATGATGTTGACTGAACTCACCCCCATACCTTTGGCCGCCGTGCCGGTCGCGGCCTTTCAGGCCCACCTGCGCCTCGGGCGCGGATTTGGGACCGACAGCTTGCAGGACCCGCTGCTTGAAGGGTTTTTGCGCGCCGCGTTTGCCGCCATCGAAAGCCGCACGGGTAAGGTGCTGATCACCCGCGAGTTTCAGCTGGAGCTGACCCGCTGGCGCGATCCCAGTGCCGAGATTTTGCCCCTGGCGCCGGTCACTGCGATCTCTGCTCTGACGCAGGTCGCCGCTGACGGATCAGAAACTGTGATCACCGGGGATCAATATCGGCTGGTACGTGACGCACAAACCCCGCGTCTGTGCCCGCATTCGGCCTGCCTTCCTGCGGTGCCCACTGGAGGATATGTGCGGATCACTCTCACGGCCGGCACCGCCGCCACCCACGCGGAACTGCCGGCGGATCTGGCGCAGGCCGTGCTGATGCTGGCGGCGCATTACTACGAACATCGTGAAGACACCGGATTGCATGGGGGCTGTATGCCCTTTGGGGTCACCAGCCTGATTGAACGGTATCGGAGCGTGCGCCTGCGCATCGGAACCCCATCATGAGCCGCACATCCCCCCGACGTCTGAACCGGCAACTGACGCTGAGCGCGGTCCGTCAGATCGCCGATGGCGCCGGCGGCTACCATGAAAGCTGGGCGCCGCTTGGAACCCTTTGGGCTGATCTGCGTGCCCTTAGTGGACGTACCAGTGCCCAGAGCGGCACCGCGACATCGCTGCAACGTTATCGCATCACTGTGCGTGCAGCCCCCGTCGGCAGCGCCGAACGCCCGCTGCCGGATCAACGGTTTGAGGACGGGACCCGCAGGTTCCTGATCCAATCGGTTGCAGAAACGGACTCCGACGGGCGCTTTCTGACCTGTTTTGCAGTTGAAGAGGTGGCCATATGACCTATGCGATTTCTGCCGCCCTACAACAGGGTATTTATGAATGCCTTCAGGCAGATGCGGGTGTCTCTTCACATGTTGGGTCGGCCATTTATGACGCGGTTCCCAGTGGTAGCCTGCCGGACACCTATGTGGTGCTTGGGGGAGAAGATGTGCGCGACAGATCTGACAGCACAACCCAGGCCGCGCTGCATCTGATCAGCCTTCGGGTGATCACCGATAGCGCCGGTTTTGCCCAGGCCAAGCAGCTGGCCGGAGCGATTTCAACCGCGCTTCTTGAAACGCCACTGGTGCTGACGCGCGGCGTGGTCACGGGCCAATGGTTTGACCGCGCCACCGCCAAGGTTCTGAAAACCGGCGGGCGCGAGATCACGCTGCGGTTCAAAATTCAGGTTGAAGACAACCCAGCCCTATAACGCATTGATTTCAAAGGAGGTGCCCCATGGCAGCCCAGAACGGAAAAGATCTATTGGTGAAAGTCGACATGACAGGCGGCGGTTCCTTTGAAACCATCGCGGGCCTGCGTGCCACGCGCATCAGTTTTGATGCCGAAAGCGTTGATGTGACCAGTCTGGACAGTCAGGGGGGCTGGCGCGAGCTGTTGGGCGGGGCGGGCGTGCGCTCGGCCACCATTTCGGGATCAGGGGTGTTTCGCGATGCCGGCACCGATGCACGGGCGCGGCAGTTGTTCTTTGATGGCGAAACCCCAGCCTTTCAGGTCGTCATCCCTGATTTCGGCATCATTGAGGGCGCGTTTCAGGTCACGGGGCTGGAGTATGCCGGCAGCCACAACGGTGAAGCCACCTATGAGCTGACGCTGGCCAGCGCAGCGGCGCTTAACTTTACAGCGGTGTGATCTGATGGTGAACCCGTACCGTGGAGACGTCGCGCTTGATCTGAACGGCACCCGCTATGTGCTGCGTCTGACGTTGGGCGCGCTTGCCGAACTGGAGCAGGATCTGGACACCAAGGACCTGTTTTCCCTGATCCAACGCTTTGAAACCCATAGCTTTTCCGCACGGGATCTGATGGCGCTGCTTCTGGCGGGGCTGCGTGGTGGCGGGGCAACGCTGACGGCAACGGATCTGGCGCAGGCCACGCTGGACGGCGGGCCGATTGCGGCGACGCAGGCTGGCGCGGAGCTTCTGGCGCGCAGTTTTGCCGCGCCCGCGCCATGACGGGGTTCGACTGGCCCGTATTGATGCGCGCGGGTCTTGGGGGATTGGGCCTGTCCCCAGATGTGTTCTGGGCGCTGACCCCGCGTGAATTGCAGCTGTTGCTGGGCCTCGACGCACAGGCCCCGCTGAACCGCGCGGGCCTGAACGATTTGATGCGCGCCTTTCCCGACCGGCCCGATGTGGCCACCACACGCGAAACAGGAGGGTCCCATGGCCCGTGAAGATTTGAACGCCTTAGATGTCAGTGCCGCGTCACTCGAGGAGAGTCTGGGCGGCGCCGCTGCGATGGCGGCCAGTTTTGACACTGAGTTGACACGGATGCGTGGCGCCGTGGCGGCCACCGAAAAGGATGTCAAAACGCTGGAACATGGCCTGTCAAAAGGCTTGCGGCGGGCGTTTGATGGGCTTGTGTTTGATGGGATCAAGCTGTCGGACGCGCTGGAAAACATTGCCAAGTCGATGATCAACACCACCTATAGCGCCGCGCTGAAACCGGTGACCAACCACGTCAGCGGAGTGTTGACTGATGGGCTGACCAATTTGATCGGCGGCTGGCTGGGCCCGGCCTCAGCGCCGTCGGCCTCGGCGCAGGCCAAAGGATCCTTTGGGGCTGGGGGCAGCGTGGCACGGGTCGCCGAGAGCCGCGCAAGCAGCCCGGCCACCATGCCCGCGGCCCCCAGTCCGGCAGCGCGCTCCCACGCGCCACAGCCCCGTAGCGCACCGGTGTCAGTGGTGATGCACGTCCAGACCCCGGACGTGCAGGGATTTCAACGCAGTCAGAACCAGATCGCGGCCCAGATGAGCCGGGCGCTCGCGCGGGGCAATCGCAATGCATAAGGAGCGCAAGAGATGAGCTTTCATGATGTCAGATTTCCCGCCAGCCTCAGCTTTGGTTCGGTTGGTGGGCCGGAACGGCGCACCGATGTTGTGACGCTTGCCAATGGTTTTGAAGAACGCAATTCCCCCTGGGCCCATTCGCGTCGCCGTTTTGACGCGGGTTTAGGTCTGCGCGGCCTTGAAGACATTGAACTGCTGATTGCCTTTTTTGAGGCACGTGGCGGGCAGATGCATGGGTTTCGTTGGAAAGACTGGTCTGATTACAAATCCTGCGGTGCAAACGCTGAGATCAGCTTTCGGGATCAGGAGATCGCATTGGGCGACGGGGTGACACAGCAATTTCAGCTGTTGAAGACCTACAGGTCGGGGGCGCATCACTATCAGCGTCCCATTGCCAAACCGGTTGCGGGCTCGGTGCGCGTTGGGTTGGATCAGGACGAAATGCGCGACGGCGTCGACTATACGCTGGATACCACCACCGGATTGATCGAACTGGCGCTGGCCCCCGAACCGGGGCGCGCGGTGATGGCGGGATTTGAATTTGACGTGCCGGTGCGTTTTGACACCGATCGCATTCAAACCTCGGTGGCGTCGTTTCAGGCGGGCGAAGCCCCAAATGTGCCGGTGGTGGAGATCCGGGTATGAGCGGCGCAGGCCGGGGGATGCCCGCCGCGCTACGGGCGCATCTGGAGACCGGCCACACCACGCTGGCACGCTGCTGGGCGGTGACACGCCGCGACGGTGAGGTGTACGGATTTACAGATCATGACTGTTCGCTGTCGTTTGACGGCCTGACCTTTAAGGCCAGCAGCGGATTGACGGCGCGCAGTTTACAGCAGGCCACCGGCCTGTCGGTGGACAACACCGAAGCGCTGGGCGCGCTGAGTGATGACGCGGTGAACGAGGCTGATATTGATGCGGGCCGTTTTGATGATGCCGAAGTCCGCGCCTGGTTGGTGAACTGGGCAGATGTGTCCCAACGCGTGTTGCAGTTTCGCGGTCACATCGGGGAAATCCGCCGCGCGGGGGGGGCGTTTCAGGCCGAACTGCGCGGGCTCAGCGAGCAGCTGAATCGACCGGTTGGGCGCGTATATCAAAAACCCTGCACGGCGGTCTTGGGGGATGCCACCTGCGGCTTTGATCTGACCACGCCGGGCTATGTGGCCGAAGCGGTCATTTCCGAGGTGCGCGAAACACAGATCTTTAGGCTGCCCCTGTTGCCGGGGTTTGAACCGGGGTGGTTCACCCGTGGCGTGCTTCGGTTGAACACTGGCGCGGGGCAGGGCCTGTGGGGCGCAATCAAAAGCGATGTCACCCAGGGTGACAGCCGCACCATCACCCTGTGGCAGGCCCTGCGCGCGGACATCCGTGATGGGGATCAGCTGCGTCTGACGGCGGGCTGTGATCGGCGGTTTGAAACCTGTCGGCTGAAGTTCAACAATGCGCTGAACTTTCAGGGTTTTCCCGACATTCCGGGCGAAGACTGGCTGATGGCAGTGCCGCGCCAGGGCAACCGCAACACCGGGGGCAGCCGCAGATGAGCCCCACTGTGGTGACCGCAGCGCGGCGCTGGCTGGGCACGCCTTATGTGCATCAGGCTGCAACCCATGGCGCGGGCTGTGATTGTCTGGGCTTGGTGCGTGGGGTCTGGCTGGATCTTTATGGCGACACGCCGGAACACCCGCCCGCCTACAGTATGGATTGGTCCGAACCACAGGGCGACGAGCGACTGTGGCGCGCGGCCACCTGCCACTTGCGGCCCAAACCGGTGCAGCAGGTCGCGCCCGGCGATGTCCTCCTGTTTCGGATGCGCGCAGGGGCCGTGGCCAAACACCTTGGGATACAGGCAGGTATCGGTGCGTGTTCTACATTTGTTCACGCCTATCAGGGGCACGGTGTGGTCGAAAGCCCGCTGAGCCGCCCCTGGCAACGCCGCATTGTGGCGCGTTTTGCCTTTCCCCCCCGCAATCCAACCTAATCTGAGGAGTAGCAGATGGCGACGATCTTATTGTCCGCGGCCGGAGCCGCCATTGGCGGCGCGGCGGGCGGCACTGTTTTGGGCCTTTCGACCGCCGTGCTTGGACGTGCGGTGGGGGCGACACTGGGCCGCGTAATTGATCAGCGCCTGTTGGGCAGCGGATCCGCTCCGGTGGAAACCGGCAAAGTGGATCGGTTTCGTCTGACCGAAGCCAGCGAAGGCGCGCCCATTGCACAGGTCTACGGCCGTATGCGCGTCGGCGGGCAGGTGATCTGGGCGTCAGATTTCATCGAACGCACCACCACCTCTGGGGGCGGTGGCAAAGGCGCGCCCAGCCAGCCGGAGGTCACGCGCTATGGCTACAGGGTCTCGCTTGCGGTGGCCTTATGTGAGGGCGAAATTCTGTCGGTGTCGCGGATCTGGGCCGACGGAGAAGAGATCGCGCCAAAGGATCTGAACCTGAACATCTATTCCGGCACGCAGGACCAGTTGCCCGATCCGGTGATCGAGGCGGTTGAAGGCCCCGGCCAAGCGCCTGCCTATCGTGGCACCGCTTATGTGGTCATTGAACAGTTGGATTTGGAACGTTTCGGGAACAGGGTGCCCCAGTTTTCGTTTGAAGTCCTACGGGCAGAGCAGTCAAACAGCACAAACCATGAACATGATCTGCCGCAATTGATCCAAGGCGTGGCGCTGATGCCCGGCACAGGCGAATATGCCTTGGCCAGTGCGCCTGTCACCTATGATCACGGGCCGGGCCAAAAGGTTCCGGCCAACAGCCATTCACACAGCGGTGAGACCGATCTGGTGACCTCCTTGACCGCGCTGGAAGAGGAACTGCCCCGCTGTGACGCCGTCTCGCTTATTGTGTCATGGTTTGGGGGCGATCTGCGCTGCGGTCAGTGCGCGCTGACCCCGAAGGTGGAAAAAGCAGATACGGATGGCTCTATGGCGTGGACCGTGTCTGGACTGGCGCGTGCCGAGGCCGCAGAAATCGTGCAGCAGGACGAGCGGCCCATTTACGGTGGCACCCCGGCGGATGCCTCTGTGGTGCAGGCGATACGACATATGAACGCCACGGGCAAACGGGTGATGTTCTACCCGTTTATCCTGATGGATCAGCAGGCGGGCAATACGCTGCCCGACCCATGGAGCGACAGCCCCGAGCAGCCACATCTGCCGTGGCGGGGACGGATCACCACCAGCATCGCACCGGGGCGTCCGGGCACGCCGGATCAAACGGCGGTTGCCGATGGCGAAGTTGCCACCTTTGTGGGGACTGTCACGGCGGCGGATTTTGCTGTCGGAGAGGGGAACGTCACCTATAGCGGTCCAAACGAATGGAGTCTCAGCCGGTTTATTCTGCACTACGCGGCGCTTTGTGCCTCTGCCGGGGGGGTGGCGAGTTTCTGCATCGGATCTGAGCTGCGCGCGCTGACACAGATCCGCGGGGCTGCGGGCTTTCCCATGGTGGAGGCGTTGCGGGCCTTAACTCAAGAGGTCCGTCAGCTGCTAGGCCCGGAGACGAAACTGGGGTATGCGGCGGATTGGTCCGAATACTGGGGCTATACCGCACCGGAGGGAGACAGGTATTTTCATCTGGATCCCCTCTGGGCAGATGAAAATATCGATTTCATCGGGATCGACAATTACATGCCCCTGTCGGACTGGCGCGACGGGGACGATCATCTGGACAAGATTGCCGGCACGTCCTCTATCTATGATCTGGACTATTTGCGCGCCAATGTCGAAGGCGGCGAGGGCTATGATTGGTATTACCACTCTGCCGAGGCTGAGGCTGCACAGATCCGCACTCCGATCACCGATGGCGCCCATGATGAACCATGGATCTGGCGCTATAAGGATATTCGCAATTGGTGGGAGAATGATCACCATGAGCGTCTCAATGGTGTGCGTCAGCAGAATGCCACCGCCTGGCAGCCGCGCTCGAAACCGATCTGGTTCACCGAATTTGGCTGTGCGGCCATCGACAAGGGCACCAACCAGCCGAACAAGTTTCTGGATCCCAAAAGCTCGGAATCCAAAGTGCCAAAATTTTCCAACGGGCAACGTGATGATCTGATGCAGCTGCAATATCTGCGCGCGCTGATCACCCATTGGAATACGCCCGAAAACAACCCCATCTCGGAGCGTTACGACGCGCCGATGGTGGATATGTCCAATGCCTATGTCTGGGCCTGGGACGCGCGGCCTTTTCCATTGTTTCCCAACGCCCGCGCGATCTGGAGCGACGGGGACAATTACACGCGCGGACATTGGTTGAATGGACGGGTGGGACAACGGCCGCTGTCTGATGTTGTCACTGAGATCTGCGCCCGCGCCGGGCTGCACGACATCGATACATCTGATCTGCACGGTATGGTCCGGGGATATGGTGTGCGCGACGTGGGGGCAGCACGGGCCGCGTTGCAACCTTTGATGCTGCGCTTTGGCTTTGATGCGATTGAACGTGACGGGGTGTTGGTGTTTCGTATGCGTCAGGGCACCGCGGCGACACGTCTGGAGCTGGATCAACTGGTGCACAGCGCCGATCTGGATGGCACCGTTGAAGAGACCCGCGCCAGTGACGCCGATCTGAACGGTCGCGTGCGTCTGCGGTTTTCTGAATGGGGTGGTGATCACGCGCTCTTGTCCGAAGAGGCGGTGCTGCCTGATGAAAGCACCCATGCCGTCAGCCAAAATGATCTGCCGATGGCACTGACACGCGCAGAAGCCCGCGCCACGGTTGAACGTTGGCTGGCCGAGGCGCGTATGGCGCGCGACAGTCTGCGCCTGATGCTGCCGCCCTCAGCGCTGCATCTGGGCGCCGGGGATGTGGTGGATCTGGGAGGCAGCAGCCACGCGGCCTTGTATCGTATTGATCGGATCGAACAGGGCGAGGCGCAGCTGGTGGAAGCGGTTCGTATTGATCCCGAGATCTATCGCCCCGCGGAGGGGCCCGAAGATCTGCCCGGGGTGAATGTATTTGCCGCGCCGGTGCCGGTTCTGCCATTGTTTCTGGACCTGCCGTTGATGCGCGGTGACGAGCTGCCCCACGCGCCGCATCTGGCGGTGACGGCCACACCCTGGCCGGGCAGCGTTGCGGTTTATCGCGCCGCACAGGACAGCGATTACCAGCTGGATCAGATCATCGCCGCACGCGCAACGGTTGGGATCACCGAAAGCCCGCTGGCCGCCGCCCAGCCCGGCGTGTGGGATCTGGGCGCGGATCTACAGCTGCGCTTGATTTCAGGTCAACTGCAAAGCCGCGAACGTGACGCAGTTTTAAACGGCGGCAATGTGATCGCCATTGGCGACGGCACACCGGGCGGATGGGAGCTGTTGCAGTTTCGCGAGGCGGAATTGATCGCCCCTGACACCTATCTGTTGCGGGACCGCCTGCGCGGACAGCTGGGCAGCGATGCGGAGATGCGAGAGGTCTGGCCCGAGGGGTCTTATGTGGTGGCGCTGGACGGTCTGGTGGGGCAGCTGGAGGTGTCGCCAAGCCTGTTGCAGCACGCGCAGCATTTTCGGATCGGGTCGGCGCGCCGTGGCTATGATGATCCTTCATATGTGCATGAGGTGCACAGTTTTGAAGGGCGCGGGTTGCGCCCCTTTGCACCTGTGCACTTACGGCAAAGCGGCGCGCTGGGCGGGGATGTGGAGTTTGACTGGATCCGACGCACCCGAATTGCCGGGGATGACTGGGACAGCGGTGAGGTGCCCTTGGGGGAGGAACGCGAAGCGTACCGGTTGCGCGTATGTCGCGGCGCTATGGTGTTGCGTGACGTTGAGGTCGCCACGCCAAGATGGCGCTATGCTGCGGCCGAACAGGCGGCGGATGGGGTTCTGCCCGGGGATGTGCTGAAGCTCGCCCAGATTTCGGCCCGTGTGGGGCCGGGGGCGTCGGTGGAACGGGTCTTGGTGTGAGGGGGTAGATCATGCGGCGGCCGGTTTTACCCGGAGATATCAGCGATATGGCACGCGCGCTGTTGGCCCAGCCAGAAGCGCAGCGCGCGGCGGTGTGCGATCAGATCTTTGTGGGGGCGGCGCAGGCGGTGCGTTATGTTGAGCGCCGGAGCCGTTTGCACCCAGTGTGGGGGGATGGGACGCTGTCCGCCGCGGCGCGCCGTTTTACGCTGGCCTGTGAACCGGGATATGATCACGTCGAGTATCTGAGGTGTACGCTGTGTGTTCTTGACGCGTTGCGGGGGCGGTTGTCGGGGCAGAGGGGCGGTTTGGCGCCCGCAACCGGAGGCGCTCCCGCCCGCCCTTGAGATGCAGAAAATCTGCACCATCGGGCGGTTGGGCCACTCGGGCCGCAGAGCGGCCCGCCGGTCGCGCCCAGTTGCGCCGAGCGCGAAAAAGAGGCAGGCAAGAGGCAGGCAAGAGGCGGGTACGGGGCGGGGGCTACGTGTCTGATATCCCGCGCAGCCTTGTGCTTTTTGCTTTGGCGTCGCGGGGAACACAATGGTTTTCATCACAAGTTTAAATATATGCGATCACGGGATTGCGTTTGTCCTGTGGTGCCTTACATGGCATAAATAGCCCGTGTTCAGGAGGCAAAGCCATGACCCAAACGCAATCTGCCGTTACCCCAATGGATCCGGTCTGGGACCAGATCGCCACCGAGGCCCAGGAGGCCGTGCGTCAGCAACCTTTGATGGGTGGCTTGATCCACGCGTGTATTTTGCATCACACCTCGTTGGACAAAGCGCTGTCCTACCGCATTGCCGCCAAGTTGTGTTCAAATGAGATGTCGATGGTGATCCTGCGGGAGATTGTTGACAATGCCTATGCGGCAGACGCCAGTTTGGTTGCGTCGGCCCGGGCGGATCTGATGGCGGTGTACGACCGTGATCCCGCCTGCCATCGCATGTTGCAGCCGATCCTGTATTTCAAAGGCTATCAGGCCATCCAAGCCTATCGTGTTGGCCACTATCTGTGGCAAAAAGGCGATTGGGATCTGGCCTATTTCTTTCAGATGCGGATTTCCGAGATCTTTGGCGTTGATATTCACCCCGCCGCCAAGATTGGCCGTGGCATCATGATCGACCATGCCCATTCCATTGTTATCGGTGAAACGGCCGTGGTGGGCGACAATGTATCAATGCTGCATTCCGTTACCCTGGGGGGGACCGGCAAAGAAGAAGAAGACCGTCACCCCAAGATTGGCGATGGCGTATTGATCGGAGCCGGGGCCAAGGTTCTGGGCAATATCAAAGTCGGAGAGTGCTGCCGCATTGCTGCCGGCTCTGTGGTCTTGCACGAGGTGCCCAAGTGCAAAACCGTCGCGGGTGTCCCTGCCAAAATCGTCGGTGAGGCGGGCTGTAGCCAACCTGCGCTGAGCATGAATCAGGTGGTCGCGAAATAACCCACCAGGCGGTGCATGCATCGCGGGACACGTCAGATGGCCAAGCGGCGCACCGCTTGGCCTTTTTTTGTCCTTTGGATCTGCTGTGCAGGGTGGACCTGCGAGACTGTGACACTCAGGCGTTGCTGTTGTGCGTCCCGGTGTATGTAAAAAGGCCCCCAGGGAGACATCCCTGAGGGCCTTGAATTTTCTGCGGGGGACACTCTGGTTAGGCCAGCATCACCATTGGGTTTTCGAGATTGTCCACAATAGCGTTCAGAAGTTCTGCGCCCAAGGCTCCATCGATCACCCGGTGATCGACCGACATGGTGACAGACATCACCGTGGCAACGGTCAGTTCACCGTCGTCACCAACTACCGGCTTCTTGGTGCCTGCCCCCACAGCCAGAATGCCTGCATGGGGTGGGTTCACGATGGCATCAAAATTGTCAGTGCCAAACATGCCAAGGTTGGAAATCGCAAAGGAGCCGCCCTGATATTCATGGGGTGCCAATTTGCGATCACGCGCGCGGCTGGCCATGTCCTTCATCTGGGTGGACAAAGACGACAGAGATTTGCTGTCGGCGTCTTCCAGAACCGGGGTGAACAAACCGCCCTCAACGGCCACGGCAACCGCGACATCTGAGGCTTTCATCTTGAGCACACGGTCTCCGGCCCAGACCGCATTGGCTTCGGGCACCGCTTGCAATGCATTGGCGACGGCTTTGATGATGAAATCATTGACCGACAGTTTCACACCGCGCGCTTCCAGCTGTTTGTTGAGCTGGCTGCGGAATTTCAACAGCGCGTCAAGCTTGATGTCGCGACGCAGGTAGAAATGCGGGATGGTCTGTTTTGCTTCGGTCAGGCGGGCGGCGATGGTTTTGCGCATGCCGTCCAGTTTGACTTCTTCGAACTCACGACCGTCGTACATTTTTGCCACGGCATCTGCTGTGGGGCCTGCCGCTGGCGCAGGCGCTGCCGGAGCAGGGGCCGCGGTTGCGGGGGCGGCTTTGGGTGCTGCTGTGGCGTTTTCAACGTCGGCTTTGACGATACGACCGCGTGGGCCAGACCCCTGCAGTGTCGCCAGATCCAGACCTTTGTCCGCTGCGATGCGACGGGCCAGAGGGGAGGCGAAAATGCGGGTGCCATCTGCGGCGGCAGGTGCGGCGGGGGCCGCGCTGGCCGTCGGGGCAGGCGCTTCGGAGGCCGCTGGGGCCGCCTCAGCTTCTGCGGCTGCAGGGGCAGCCGGGGCGGCACCTGTGGCAATGTCACCTGCGGTTTCACCGTCTTCCAGCAGCACAGCGATCAACGTGTTGACCTTGACGCCTTCGGAGCCTTCGGTCACCAGGATTTTCCCCACAATACCTTCGTCCACGGCTTCGAATTCCATGGTGGCTTTGTCGGTTTCGATCTCGGCAATCAGGTCACCAGAATTGACGGTGTCGCCTTCTTTGACCAGCCATTTGGCCAGCGTGCCTTCTTCCATCGTCGGCGAGAGGGCGGGCATGAGAATTTCAATAGGCATGAACGCGCTCCCTTAGCGATAGGTGACTTGTTTCACAGCGGCAATCACCTCATCGGTGGTGATCAGCGCGTGCTTTTCAAGGTTGGCGGCATACGGCATCGGAACATCCTTGCCGGTGCAGTTGATGACGGGCGCGTCGAGGTAATCAAACGCTTCCTGCATCACAACCGAGCTGATGTAGTTGCCGACAGAGCCCTGTGGCCAGCCTTCTTCGACAGTGACCAGACGGTTGGTTTTCATCACCGAGCGGATGATTGCAGGCGTGTCCATCGGGCGCAGGGTACGCAGATCGATGACTTCGGCTGAGATACCGTCTTCGGCCAGCTTCTCCGCCGCCTCCAACGCGTATTGCATGCCAATGCCAAAGGACACGATGGTCACGTCTGTGCCTTCCCGCCAGATGCGCGCCTTGCCAAAGGGCACGGTGTAATCATCCAGTTTGGGCACTTCGAACGAGCGGCCATAAAGGATCTCATTCTCAAGGAAAATCACCGGGTTGTTGTCACGGATCGCGGTCTTCATCAGACCTTTGGCATCCGAGGCGGAGTAGGGCATCGCGACCTTCAGGCCAGGCACCTGCATGTACCAGGCGGCATAGTCCTGGCTGTGCTGCGCGCCGACGCGCGCCGCGGCACCATTGGCGCCACGGAACACCATAGGCGCCCCCATCTGACCGCCGGACATATACAGGGTCTTGGCCGCCGAGTTGATCAGGTGGTCAATCGCCTGCATGGCAAAGTTGAAGGTCATGAATTCCACAATCGGACGCAAGCCCCCAAAGGCCGCCCCGGTGGCAATGCCGGCAAAACCGTGCTCGGTGATCGGCGTGTCAATGACGCGCTTTGACCCAAATTCGTCCAGCATGCCCTGGCTGACTTTATACGCGCCCTGATACTCGGCGACTTCTTCGCCCATCAAGAACACATCTTCGTCGCGGCGCATCTCTTCTGACATGGCGTCGCGCAGCGCTTCACGTACAGTTTGTTGCACAAGCTCTGTCCCGGCAGGATAGTCCGGCTCAACATCCGCAACAGCAGCAATCGGAGCCGCGGCAGCAGCGACGGGCGCTGCGGGCACCGCAGGTGCCTCGGCGACGGGCGCTTCACTGGCGGCAGGGGCCGCGCTCTGGATGTCATCGGCGCTTTCGCCCTCTTCCAGCAGCACGGCAATGGGGGTGTTTACTTTCACGCCCTCACGGCCTTCATCGATCAGGATCTTGCCGATGGTGCCTTCGTCCACGGCTTCAAATTCCATGGTGGCTTTGTCGGTTTCGATCTCGGCGAGGATATCGCCTGAGTTCACAGTATCGCCCTCTTTGACCAGCCATTTGGCCAGCGTGCCTTCCTCCATGGTCGGCGACAGGGCGGGCATCAGAATTTCAGTTGCCATAATCTAAGTCTTCCCCTTAGGCGTAAATGTCAGTCCACAGCTCATCAAGCGCGGGCTCTGGGCTGGTCTTGGAGAATTCAGCGGCGTCGTTCACAACAGCCTTGATCTCTTTGTCGATCGCTTTCAGATCCTCATCCGTGGCGTGACCGCCGGTCAACAGCATGTCGCGGACCTGTTCGATGGGATCGCGCTCATCACGCATTTTCTGCACTTCTTCGCGGGTGCGGTATTTTGCCGGATCCGACATAGAGTGGCCGCGATAGCGATAGGTCTTTACCTCAAGGATATAAGGGCCTTTGCCCGCGCGGCAGTGCGCCACGGCACGCTCGCCTGCTTCCTTTACGGACAGCACGTTCATGCCGTCGACTTCTTCGCCCGAGATGCCATAGGCTTCGCCGCGTTTCCACAGGGCAGGGGATTTGGTCGACCGCTGTACCGAGGTGCCCATGGCGTATTGGTTGTTTTCAATCACAAATACCACCGGCAGATCCCACAGCTGCGCCATGTTATATGTCTCATAGACCTGACCCTGGTTTGCAGCCCCGTCGCCGAAATAGGCAAAGGTCACATTGTCGTTGCCTTTGTATTTATCCGAGAACGCCAGACCGGCCCCCAGAGGCACCTGCGCGCCCACGATGCCATGGCCGCCGTAGAAATGCTTCTCTTTTGAGAACATATGCATCGAGCCGCCTTTGCCTTTTGACAGGCCGCCCTCACGTCCGGTCAGTTCGGCCATTACGCCGCCCGGCTCCATGCCACAGGCCAGCATGTGGCCGTGATCGCGGTAGGAGGTGATACGTTTGTCGCCCTCTTTGGCCGCAGCCTCAAGGCCTACAACAACGGCTTCCTGGCCGATGTACAGGTGGCAAAACCCCCCGATCAGACCCATGCCATAAAGCTGTCCGGCTTTTTCTTCGAATCGGCGGATCAGCAGCATTTCGCGATAGTGCGTTTTGAGTTCGTCAGCTGAAACATTTGGTTTCTTGGTGGTTTTTCTTGCGGCCATGGTGGCAGGCTCCCCCTTTTGGCAAGATAGTTTAGTGTTAAACTATCTCATAAATCATTTTGCCGGTTCTGGCGAGTAATAAGTTGCACAAGTTTAAGTTGTGTCACTTTTCGCGCACAAAATACACGACCCAGCCTCCTGAAAGACCAAGTCAAACCCGAAAACAAAAGAGATGCAAGGCGGTTAGTGGATAACCAATTCGTCAGCGCGCAACACGCCAAGAACGGCGCGGGCCTGTTCATCCAACAGGTCGAGATCCAGATAGTTGTCTGACAGCCGCCGCGTCAGGTTTTCCATGGTTGAAATCTCGTCCGACAGCTGATCCAGATCCTGCTGCAGCTGCTCGGCCTCAGCCTGAATTTCGACACGTCGAAACAACCCATAGTCGCCTTGAACAGCGGCAAACGTGAAGTAAGCGCTCAACGCAAAAGCGATGGCGAAAAACACAAAAGCACCTACTGAGGGATTGTGGTTGCGAGTCACGTAGATCTGGCCCGTAAAATTTGACTAGAGTTTTGATTTCACAGGATATTATTCTGCGTACGGCCAAGTATGCCATATAGGGTGCACTTTGTGAAAACTTTAAAGATCAAAGCCACACTGTGTTGCCGCAGGGTGACGCCCTGACACAGCAGCGCGCGGCGCATCAGGTGTTTGGAACTGGTTGCAGTGGGTCGGGCCGGGCAGAGCGCCTTTTGCGCTCTGCCCGGCCCAAGTCTGCGCCCCCAGCTGGCCTGGGGGATAAAGACGCGGGAGCGCCCCCGTTTATGTGGTCAGCGCGGCGACGCCGGGCAGTTCTTTGCCTTCCATCCACTCCAGGAACGCGCCCCCGGCTGTGGAGATATAGGTAAAGGCCTCTGCCGCGCCCGCCTGGTTCAGCGCCGCAACCGTGTCGCCACCGCCCGCAACCGAGGTCAGCGAACCGTTTGTGGTCAGCGCGGCCGCTTTTTGCGCAGCTGCATTGGTGGCCATGTCAAATGGTGCGATCTCAAATGCGCCCATCGGGCCGTTCCAGATCAGCGTTTTGGACGCGTCCAGCGCAGCGCCAACGGCCGCCACTGTTTCGGGGCCCGCATCTAGGATCATCGCATCCGCAGGGCAGGCGGCTGCGGCAACTGTTTCGTTGTCCGCCCCTGCTTTAAATTCGCGCGCAACCACCACATCCGTGGGCAGCAATATGGTGCAGCCCGCTGCCTCAGCCTTGGTCAGGATCTCGCGTGCGGTGTCGGCCAGATCGTGTTCGCACAAGGATTTGCCCACATCAACGCCCTGCGCCGCCAGGAACGTGTTGGCCATGCCGCCGCCAATTACCAATGTGTCTACTTTGGCCACGAGATTGCCCAGCAGGTCGAGTTTGGTCGACACTTTGGCACCGCCCACAACAGCTGTCACCGGACGCACTGGCGTGCCCAATGCCCCCTCCAGCGCGGTCAGTTCGGCCTGCATCAAACGCCCCGCACATGCGGGCAGCAAACGCGCCAGAGCTTCGGTTGACGCATGGGCGCGGTGCGCTGCGGAAAACGCATCATTGCAATAGATGTCGCCGAGTTTGGCCATCTCGGCCGCCAAGGCCACATCGTTTTTCTCTTCACCCGCGTGAAAACGCGTGTTTTCCAGCAGGACCACCTGACCGGTCGTTTGTGCCGCAACCGCAGATTCTGCGGCGGGCCCGCGGCAATCGGCGCAAAACAGCACAGGCGCGTCAAACGCAGCCTCAAGGGCAGGGACCAGCGTTTGCAACGACATCTCAGGCACCACCTGACCTTTGGGACGGCCAAAATGCGCCAGCAGTACCGGACGGCCACCTTGTGCCAGAATGTCACGAATGGTTGGTACAATGCGCTGAATGCGGGTGTCGTCGGTCACGCGGCCATTGTCGACCGGTACGTTGATATCGACGCGCACCAAAACGCCTTTGCCCTGTAGATCCATATCATCAAGTGAATTCCAGCCCATGCCGTGCTCCTGTGCAACTGTCCGTGTTTCCAAACCCAACGGTTGGTTTCCTCGCTTGTTTCGAGGCTTTTTGCCCATCCGTCAATGGTCCCTTGGCAATCCCGTCTCTGCGGCGTAACAATCGCGCAAACTATTGACCATCAGGAGAGCCCCATGGCCGAGATCAAGGATCCAGAAAACACAATCATCGTTCAGCTGGAAGGCGGCAATGTGCTGATCGAACTGCTGCCCGACGTGGCACCCAAGCATTCTGAGCGCATGAAAGAGCTGGCACGTGCCGGTGAATATGACAACGTTTGCTTTCACCGTGTGATCGACGGTTTTATGGCGCAAACCGGCGACGTGGCCAATGGCGACATGGAAGATGGATTTGACCTGCGGTCCGCGGGCACCGGTGGCTCTTCGCTGCCCGACCTGCCTGCCGAGTTCTCTAAATTGCCCCACGACCGTGGCACGCTGGGTGCGGCACGGTCTGCCAACCCCAACAGCGCCAACTCGCAGTTCTTTATCAACTTCAAAGACAACCACTTCCTGAACGGTCAGTACACTGTCTATGGTCGGGTGATCGAAGGCATGGAGCTGGTCGATAACATCACTAAAGGCGAGCCGCCGATGTACCCTGATCGCATGATCACCGTGAAAGTGGCCGCAGATGTCTAAGCTGGCAACAGCTGTGATCGTGGCGGGGCTGGCAGCAGCCCCCGCCTTTGCCACAGGTCTTGAGATTGAGGTCACCGGTGAGGGTGCCAACGGCACAGTGCAGATTGACCTGTTCGAAGATGTGGCCCCCGGCCATGTCGAGCAGATCACTGCACTGGCTGGGGAGGGCCAATATGATGGCGTGGTGTTTCACCGGGTCATCGAAGGTTTTATGGCGCAGACAGGCGATGTCAAATTTGGCAAGCTGGGCGAAAACATGTCTTATGCCGGAAGCGGTGGGTCCGACCGTCCCAATCTGAAGGCCGAGTTTTCCGAGCTGCCGTTTGACCGCGGCGTGGTGGGCATGGCGCGGTCGCAAAACCTACACAGCGCCAACTCACAGTTCTTTATCATGTTTGATGCGGGCCACTTCCTGAACGGTCAATACACCGTTGTGGGCAAAGTCACCGGCGGCATGGATGTTGTTGATGCAATTAAGCTGGGCGCAGGCGGCAATGGCGCAGTGATCGGCGCGCCGGATGTGATGACCAAAGTCACCGTCACCGATTAAAACATCACACCCCGATGCGCCCAACGGCACTTCGGGGTGGACGTCGTTCCATAAAAAGCCCGGCTCTATGCCGGGCTTTTTTTGTTAAGCGAAGTCGATAGTAGTTATGACATACTCGAAGCTGTCGCTCGCCATGAGTTCGTCCAGATCGACGTTGGTCAGAACCACATCTCCGGAGCCAAAGTCAATCCGAACCTCGCCGTCTCCCTCGTGGAACGTGAGTTCCTCAAACGACAAAGCGTTGGGGTCAAAGCGCAACAGATCGCTGCCCACATCGAAATCGGTGATCACGTCGGAACCGCTGCTGCCCTCAAAGACAAAGGTATCAGCCCCTCCACCCCCGGTCAGCGTGTCATTGCCTTGGCCACCATTCAGGGTGTCCAGACCTCTGCCACCGTTTAATGTGTCGTCACCGCGGCCGCCGTCCAGAGAATCATTGTCGACACCGCCAAACAGCTGATCTCCGTGATCGCCGCCGTAGAGGCTGTCGTCTCCTTTGTTGCCCCGCAGGGTATCATTGCCCGTTCCCCCCGCGAGGCTATCGTTCCCGTGGTCGCCCAGCACGATGTCATCGCCGGAACCGCCATTGAGGCTGTCGTCACCGCTGTAGCCGCGTACGACATCATCGTCGTCCCCGCCGCCCAAGGTGTCGCTCCCGCCGCCGCCGAGCACGGTATCATCGCCGGTCCCGCCGTTGAGGTTATCGTCACCGCTGTCGCCGCGTAGAACATCGTCATCGCTCCCACCACGTAGAGTGTCGTTGCCAGAGCCGCCGCGCAGGGTATCATTGCCGGATCCGCCTTCCAGGCTGTCCTCACCCTCGCTGCCGAGCACTCTATCCCTGCCAGCGCCCCCAAACAGCGTGTCATCGCCAGATCCGCCGTCCAGGCGATCTGCTCCGCCGTCGCCGTTCAACGTATCATTGCCCAGCCCACCATAGAGCCAGTCATTGCCGCTGTAGCCCCGCACCTCATCGTCGTCATTTTGACCATCTAGGGTATCGTTCCCACCGCCGCCGTACAGCGCATCGGTGCCAGATCCCCCCAATAGGCTGTCGTCACCAGTGCCGCCGCGCAGGATATCATTGTCCAATGCACCGTCTAAGGTATCGTCTCCAACGCCACCGTGCAGCGTATCAACGCCATGTCCACCAATTAGGCTGTCATCACCGCCGTCGCCGCGCAGATTATCATTACCAGACCCACCATCTACGCTGTCGTTGCCGTTGTTGCCGCTCAGCTCATCATTGCCGGAACCGCCATCCACGCTGTCATCGCCGTCGTCGCCGCGCAGGGTATCATTGCCCGTTCCCCCAATGAGACGATCATCGCCGCTGTACCCGCGCAGGAGGTCGTTGTCACTTCCGCCATCTAGGGTGTCATCACCGCCGCCACCGCGCAGCGTGTCATTGCCATGTTCACCGTTTAGGCTATCGTTCCCAGCGCCGCCCTGCATCGTGTCGTCGCCATATCCGCCAACTAGGGTATCATCCCCGTCGTCTCCGACCAGGGTATCCTCGCCATCACCGCCATCCAGACTGTCGTCCCCAAGCCCGCCGCGCAGCGTATCGCGATCATCGCCACCCGCTAGGGTGTCGTCACCGTCCTCGCCGAGCAGTGTGTCATTGCCAGCGCCACCATCCAGACTGTCGTTTCCGTCCTCGCCGAGCAGCGTATCGTTGCCAGCTCCGCCCTCCAAATTGTCGTCACCAAGACCGCCCCGCATCGTATCATCGCCAGCGTCGCCAATTAGGGTGTCGTCGCCGTCCTCGCCCAGCAGCGTGTCATCGCCGCTGCCACCCTCCAGACTGTCGTCACCAACCCCGCCCTGCATTGTATCGTGGCCAGTGTCGCCAATTAGGGTGTCGTCGCCGTCCTGGCCCAGCAACGTGTCATCGCCGCTGCCACCCTCCAGACTGTCGTTACCAGCACCGCCCTGCATTGTATCGTCGCCATAGCTGCCGAGAAGGGTGTCGTTCCCGTCCCCGCCCATCAACGTGTCATCGTCGTTGCCACCATCCAGACTGTCGTCACCAAGACCGCCGTTCAGCGTATCATCGCCAGAGCTGCCGAGAAGGGTGTCGTTCCCGTCCCCGCCTATCAGCGTGTCATCGTCTATTCCACCATCCAGACTGTCGTCACCAAGACCGCCGTTCAGCGTATCGTTGCCACGCCCACTGTTCAGGGTGTCGTCGCCGCCGCCGCCAGCCATCGATTCGTCGCCAGACGTATCAATTAGTTCATCGTCGCCGTCGCCGCCGTCTAGTGTATCGTCGCCGAACCCACCGATTAGAGTGTCGTCACCGTCGCCGCCGTACAGTGTATCGTCGTCAAACCCGCCATCCAGGCTGTCGTTCCCGTCGCCGCCGTCCAGTGTATCTTCGCCGTGCCCAGCGTCTAGGGTATCGTTCCCGTCGCCGCCGTCCAGTGTATCGTCGCCGTGCTCAGCATCCAGACTGTCATCACCAACACCACCGTTCAGCGTATCATCCAGAAATGCACCATCTAGGGTGTCGTTCCCCGCTCCACCAAACAGTGAATTTCTCCCGGAACGTTCTGTTAGGCGGTCATCGCCTTCGCCGCCGTTCAGCGTATCGTTACCAGAGCTTCCAGCCAGGACATCATTTCCATCGCCTCCGTTCAAGACATCGTCTTGATGCCCCCCAACCAGAATATCGTCGCCGATTCCGCCGTTCACAGTACTGTTCCGGGGACCCGCGAAGATGAGGTCGCCTGTAATCCCTGTGCGGTTGTCCCCGGTCAGAGTATCGCTTCCATAATATCCATTTTGGACAGATAGCGTACGATCGGTGAATTCAAGGATTTCGAAGTTCTCAAACAGGTCGATAGTTTGGTATACCAGTCGGCCGTTGTCGTAGCCTGCAATCTGCATCATACCACGAAAGGCAGAGGTGCTAAATGTTACCTGATCAGTAAACTCCTGATTAACGATGATCCGGTCAATGCCCTCTCCACCGTCAATTTGACTGGTGACACGTAGCTCTCCGTCTTCCGGGACGTCCACGTAGACGGTGTCGTCGCCCCCCAAACCGTCCCAACTCGTGAAAATATATACGTCATCATATGTCGCATTGTTGATCAGAACATCATTGCCGCTCAGGAATAGCTCTTGGATGTCAACATTGCTCTCCAGATCCTGGCGAAACTGCCCGTAGTTCACCGAAGCCAGCGTCACCGAGGCCAGCGTGATGCCGTTCTGGACCAATGTGATACTTTCAATAACCCAGTTGTCGCTATCCGAGTCGCTGAATGTCCCCCCAAACGTAAAGGAAAGACCATCCGTATGGCTGACCTCAAAACTGGAGCTGGTTGAAGTGGACGACGGCAATAGGTCAGGGTCGATGCTGTTGATCAAACGAAATACGTCGATACTCTCAGACGGTTCAATAATTGTTGTTTGGGTCATAAATCCAACTTCTTCATATTAATATAAATTAATCTTTTATTACCAAAGTCCGCATTTTCCACAAGTCCCCCGGTACTGGGGCGGGCAAAAATATTCCTATGGTAGCGCAACAGGAGAGGGCGGGCAGGGACCGGCAGGCATTGGATCCGCGCAAAATTGCGTTCGCCTATGGTGGTCGGTCTGGCAGGGTCCGGAATGAACCACCTGAACCACAGACGCGAAGCCCCGATGATCAGGCAGGATCACCGGGGCAAACACATTGTTAGTCAGGCCCAATGATGAGCCTTTTGTTTAGAACAAGAAGCTATCGCTCGCCAGCAGCTCGGTCAGGTCAACGTCCACCAAAACCACTGTGTTGGAATTGTAGTTGATTTCAATATCGCCGCCAGCTTCGCTGATGCTGAGGTCATCAACTGAGGAAATGCCGGCACCAAAGACAAGCAGATCGCTGCCGACTTCAAAGTCGGTGATTACATCAAACCCGCTGTCGTTATTGAAAACAAAGCTGTCTTCACCAGCTCCACCTGTCAGCGTGTCGCGACCTTTCCCGCCGTACAGGCGATCGTTGTGGTTGCCGCCCAGCAGCTCGTCCCGGCCATTTCCACCAAACAAACGGTCGCGGCCATTGCCGCCGTGTAGCGTGTCATTGTTACCATTACCACGCAGAACGTCGTTTTGATTGCCACCGTACAAGGTGTCTTCACCGGTGCCCCCAAACAAGCGATCCCGGTTATTGCCGCCTCTTAGGGCGTCATCACCACTGTCGCCATACAATTGGTCGTGGCCACGGCTGCCATACAGGACGTCATCATCCTCACCGCCATGCAAAGAGTCGTTGCCGCCAGCTCCGCGGAGCACGTCACGGCCGTCGTCGCCAAACGCTGTGTCCGACCCGGTTCCAGCCAGCACCAGATCATCGCCCGAACCGCCAAACACATCATCATCGCCGCTGCCACCGGCCAACGTGTCGTCGCCCCACTCGCCCATCAGCAAGTCGTTGCCACTGCGCCCGTCAATGTTATCGTGGCTGTCACTACCAAAGAGCACATCCGCTTCAATGCCTGAAATGTTGTTTCCGACCAGAACAGCAGCCTCGTGTCCAGCTTGCTGCACGGACATGGTCAGGTCGTTAAATTCCAAAATTTCCACATCGAGGATATTGTAATTTCCAGAGCCAATCCACATAGTATAGGAAGAGTAAGGCCCAGAGGGTTCAGATGAAATGGATACTCTTGGAAGATATGGATGTGGTAGGAATTGGGCGTCTGCGTAATCTGCCTGCAAGATCAGGCGGTCAATGCCGTTGCCGCCATCAACACGATTGCTCCCGAGCGTCAGGTCAAAAGTGTCATCACCCGCTCCGCCATACCAAGATTGGGTAAACGTCGATGGAGAGCGACTGGTGATCACATCATCCCCAGCATGAAGCAGCTCCTGGAATTCCCGATAGGTAAGGTCGTCACCAAGTTCAGAGAAGTTGAAACTTGCATCCGATAGGGTGATCAAAGTTGTGCCATTTTGAGCCAAACGCATCCCTTCGATGGTCCAAAGAGTGGGGTTCAAATTAGAGAAGTTACCTGTCAGGCTATAGGTGTATCCATCAGATCCGCCAAACACGAGCGTACCGTTGTTTCTCGAAAGCAGTTCAACGACTAGCAGGTTGTCATTGTGGTAAAGGTCGTAAATGCTTTGATTGTCCAGGGCGTCAGTGAGAACAATATTGGTCATAATCCAAATCTTCTTTGCTACAGTTAAATTCAGCGGGTTTTTTCCAGAAAATTCCTACCAATGCAAGTTTTTCGATACCCAGAAAAGTTAATATATCCTTACAGGTGCTAACAGATCGCAAATAAGTGCGCATAATCATCATTGTGTGCATTTGGCGAACAAGCGCACCTGAACACAGTAAGTATATGTCGCTGCGCCAGCCGGAATGGGAAGCCACCAATGATCGAATTGGAAATGCACACTAAATTCGAATGTAAATTCAGTGCCACACCATTACATTGTGCGGCGTCCGATCTTTGAAATTCGCCAACAGATTGGGCATCAGAAAACGCAGATCATCGATCGCGCAAATAAACAACGGACACAAAGCAAAAAACGCCACAGGCGAGCTGTAGCGTTTCTGTTTACTGAGAGGGCAGGGGCCAAGCCCGTTGTGCCCAAAAAGTTTTTAGACGTCGCCCGCCATTGCAACAGGCTTGGCTGCGGCTTTGCCGGGGTTCAGGGGATCGTCCTGACGCTGAACGGAGCCTTCGAAATGCGCACCGCTCTCTATGGCGATTGTCTTGTGGATGATGTCACCCTCAACACGTGCAGTGGCGGTCAGGCGGACCTTGAGACCCCGCACACGGCCAATAATGCGGCCGTTGATCACCACGTCATCTGCGGTCACTTCACCTTTGATGGTGGCGCTTTCGCCGATGGTCAGCAGGTGGGCGCGGATGTCGCCTTCGACGGTGCCTTCAACCTGAATGTCACCGCTGGTTTTCAGATTACCAGTGATGTGCAGATCCGACGACAGGATTGACGCGGGCGGCTTGGCCTTTGGCGCACTGCCAGATTTGAAATCGCTGGCCGCGGGGGCCGCAGGGGCCGAAGATGGCGCAGACGATGACGGCATCGCAGGCGAGGTGGATTCTGGCTTGGTGCCGGGCTCGTTGATTTTGCTCTTAGAAAACATTTCTTGCAGCCTTGATATAGATCATCGGGTTTACGGGATTGCCATTGACCCGAACCTCATAATGGAGGTGGGTCCCGGTGGACCGTCCGGTATTACCCATATCAGCAATATGATCCCCGCGCGAGACCCTTTGACCAGCCTTGACGCGGAGTTTTGAATTATGGGCGTAACGAGTTTCAATGCCAAAGGCGTGTTGGATCACAACCACACGCCCATAGCCGGATTGCCATCCGGCCGTTTTCACAACGCCATCGGCAGTGGCGAAGATGTCGGTGCCGGGAGATCCAGCAAAATCCGATCCTTTGTGCAGGCGACGCCCCCCGGTTTTGGGGTCACGTCGGTAGCCAAAGCCTGAGCTTTGACGCACGTGATTTAAATTAACCGGCACCGCAAAGGGCGCCTTTTGGGCGGCGAGCCGATAGAGGTTCAGCTGGCTCATCTGCGCCAAAAGATCATTGGCGCGCTGCATCTCGGGGCTGATTTCTTCACCGCGCGTTGACATCGCCAGGGGTTCCAGCGGGCCACCCTGACCGGTGTAGCCGCGGCGCACCTGCTCTAGAATACTGTCGGTGGGCATGCCAGCCTTGCGGAACATTTTGTCCAAAGGCTCGACCGAAATCTGCATCGCTTCTTCCAGTTGGCGGAAGATCTGATCGTTGCGGGTCTCGATCTGGTCAATTTCGTCCTTCAGCGCGTCCATATCATCCAGCGCGTGCTGGGCATCCGCGCGGATCTGGTCGCGCTCGCGGGCGGTGTCAGCCAAAGCCATCGCGACAAAATCCATTTGTTGCGGCGCGGTGGCTGCCGCCAGCTGGGCTGCGCTGTCGGCTTGGGTGCTTTCTTTCAGCTGCTCCAGCGTACGGCGCGCGGTTTCGCGCTCGCTCATGGTTTTGCGCAGGGTTGTCTGAATAACCTCGATGCCGGTTTCAAGTTCACGGCGACGGGTTTCGGACGCCAAAAGCTCAGACTGCATTGCCGAGATCTGTTTCAACGCAGCCGTGAACCGGCCTTGGGCGGCGAGGGATTCGCTGGCGCGCGCATCGCGTTCATCGGAAATCGCGTTGAGACGGGCGCGGTAGGTGGTTTGATCGCGCTTGGCCTGCTCACGGTAGTTGCCTGCGCCAATGCTGTCGATCAGCACCACTGAGGTTGCAACAAAAGACCAACCTACAAAAAGCGTTACACCCGCTGCCACGCAGAGCTGGATCTCAGAGCTCAGTCGCACAAAACGCGTATCACTGTCGGACTTCAGGAATACCCGTCGTTCTGGAAACCGACGTTCCAGAAACCCGTGCATTCTGATCCCCAGACGTGTGCGCATCGTCTGCTCCTTGTACCGTCCCAATTAAAGGACTGCACCCTGCCACAACGGTGGCGCTGGTCAACAGTCCTGACGCAAGGGAATAACCAGCCGTTAACGCCGGGGCAAGCCTGTTGCGAATATGACGCGAAATTGGCGTTGTTACACGGGGCTTTGGGCGAGAACCCGCCGATTGACTGCAGCGGCGTTGGTCTGGATTTACACGTCGGGAGGGGGATCACTCCAGCGTTGGCAGGCTGCGTTCCTGATCTGACAGCGGCCAATAGAAATCGGGTGGCAGCCCCGCATCTGCGCGCTTTTCTTCATTAAACGGCGGCTTTAGCGCACCCTTAAAATAGGTCCGCACCAAGTCGTGAAACACCTCTTTTGGGTCCTGATTGTTGCGCCCGCACAAGAAATTGAACCACTTTGATCCATAGGCGACGTGGCTGACCTCTTCGGCGTAGATCAGTTCAAGCGCTTTGACGGCCTGATCCAGTTTTGCGTTCCGAAAGATCTTGATCATACCGGGGGTAACATCCAACCCGCGGGCTTCCAGAACCATCGGCACCACCGCAAGCCGCCCCATGAGATCACCCGCAGTGTCTTCGGCGGCGCGCCACATGCCCGCATGGGCGGGCAGGGCACCATAATGGCTGCCCAGAGCTTCCAGACAGTCGCACATCAGGTTGAAATGTTTGCTTTCTTCGTCAGCGGCCTGCACCCAGTCATCAAAGAACCCTAATGGCAGAGGCACATGGGAAAACCGTGCGATGATGTCCCAGTGCAGGTCCACCGCATTTAATTCGATATGCGCGACCGCATGCAGCAAGGCAATTCGCCCGGCCTCAGAGCCGGGCTTGCGTTTGGGCACATCGCGGGGGTTCAGCAGTTCGGGTTGATCGGGGCGGCTGGGGTGATCGGGCGGGGTGGCGGTGCCCACGTCAATGGGGGCCGCGTCCCCGCAGCGCGCCGCGCGCCAGCTGGCCGCGTGACGTCGAGACAGCGCGGTCTTTGCGCGCCCGTCTGCGGTGGTCAGAACCTCGTTGGCCATAGCAGCAAGGGTTTGGGGGGCGTCTGTCTGGGTCATCATCTGCTCCGGCGTCACTCATCAAATGGGGGCGGGATCTGGGCGCACCCAAGGAAATTCTTTCGATCGCCCATCCGCTGATCAGTCCCCTGCCATTGCTGTCGTCGCGCTGCAAGCAAAATTGCCGCATCCCCGCCAGCGCCGCATCCCCGCCAGCGCCGCAGTGATTTCACCGGACATCGCGCCAGACACAACGTGGGATCAGAGGCCGGTGACAGCTGGCGCCACAGCGAAACCTGTCAGGCGGGCGCGCCCGCGCCGCGCAACTGCGCGGCGCCAGGCCCAAGGCTGCCAGCCCGCCCGTTTCGGGCAGGCGCAGGCGCGGGAGTGCTTGGTTTATTTCCTTTTACACGGTGAGCGCTTGAACCGCCTCAAACACCTCATCCACGTGACCGGGGACTTTGACCTTGCGCCAGATGCGCGCGATTTTCCCGTTGGAATCGATGAGGAACGTGCTGCGTTCAATGCCCATGCTTTTGCGGCCATACATGTTCTTTTCAACCCAAACCCCGTAGTCCTCGCAGGTTTGTGTGTCCGCTGCCGACAACAGTGGCGTGGTCAGCCCATGTTTGGCGACAAATTTTTCGTGTTTTGCGACAGTGTCGCGTGACAGGCCAAGCACTACAGCCCCCGCATCGGCAAAGTCCTGTAGTTTCTCAGAAAATCCGATGGATTCCTTGGTGCAGCCCGGCGTATCATCACGAGGATAGAAAAACAGAACAACCGCTTGACCCTGAAGATCAGACAGTGACACGAGATCACCACCGTCACGCGGTAAGGTAAAGGCGGGGGCCGCATCGCCAGCGGCCAGCTCAGAAGGGTCAGACATGTTACAGATCTCCGCACAGGGTTTTTCAAAACTTGCGTGTCATACATAGGCGATCCCGCGCGAAGGAAAAACACCGATCCAACCCTCTGACAAAAATAACAGCGATATCGCACCGGCCTCTTCGCAAGGTCGCTCGGTGACGCCGACGGACGTGCCGGACGCGGCTGTGAGCGCCGTGGCGACACCGGTGCAGGGCCCAGACGCAGATGCGCCGGAGTCCCCCAAAACAGGTGCCACGCCCCGGCGCCGCAGTTGGGGGCGACGGATTTTGTGGTCTTTGACGCTGATCTGCCTGACCGGAGCGGCTTCGCTGTATTATGCCATTGGCACCCAGTTTGACCTGCCGCCCTGGTTGCGTCAGCAGATTGAGCAAAGAATTGAAACCCGCCTCGGGGGGTTGCAGATTGAATTTGGCGCCATTCAGCTGGTGGTCCATCAGGGGTGGCATCCGCGTGTTGGCCTGCGCGATGTCACGTTGCGATACCCCAATGGCAGCCCGGCGCTGGCGCTGGCGGATGCGCAGGTGGCGGTGTCCATGCAGGCACTGCTGCGCGGCGAGGTACAGCCAAAATCGGTCTCTCTCAACGGGCTATCGGCCACCCTGCGCCGCGCCAATGACGGTGTCGCGCTGAGCTTTGCGGATGGGGCAGACGCCCTGCGGCAAGCGCGCAGCCTGCCGCAATTGATCGAGGACTGGGAGCAGGCGCTGAACGCGCCTGGCCTGACCCTGTTGGCGGCTCTTGATGTGGACGGGGTGACGCTGCGCTATGAGGATCTGCGCAGTGGTCGGGCCTGGACCTTTGACGGCGGTTATGTCCGATTGGAGCGCCAGCACCAGGATGTCGCGCTGTCGGCCGGATTTTCGGTGTTGGGCGGTGGCGACAGCGCCAGCTTGGTTGAGACCAGCTATACCTCGCAGATCGGAGATACAGCAGCGGATTTTGGCATCGGGTTCACCGAAATTTCCGCCCGCGATATTGCAACACAAAGCCCCGCCCTGGCCTGGCTGGATGTGCTGCGCGTGCCAATTTCCGGCGCCTTGCGCGGCAGTCTGGACAGCGCCGGAGATCTGGGACCGGTTTCGGCCAGTCTTGAACTGGGGCAGGGGGTCTTGCAGCCCACCGATCAGACCACACCCGTGCCGTTTTCTGGCGCCAGCAGCTACTTTACCTATTTCCCCAAGGCGCAGGTGCTGCAATTTGATGATGTGACCGTCGACAGCGCCTGGGTCAGCGGGCAGATGTCCGGTCAAGCGCAGATGGAGGGGTTGGCGCAGGGCACGTTGTCCTCTTTAGTGGGGCAGCTTCAATTTACCGATCTTCAGCTCAACCCTTTGGCCCTGTATGACCATCCGCAAACATTTTCTGGTGTGCGCAGCGATTTCAAACTGGAGCTGAATCCCTTTCGCCTCAAAATTGGCGAGACGCTGATCCAACAAGAAGACAGCAATGTTCTGTTGCGGGGCGATGTACAGGCTGGAGCCGCAGGGTGGCGGTATAATCTGGATGCAAAAGTGGATCAGGTCACAGCCCAGCAAGTTAAAGCACTGTGGCCGGCGGCGGCCCCCCCAAAACCACGCGAATGGGTGCGCGACAATATCAAACAGGCCGATGGCCATGATGTGCGGTTTTCAATGCGGGGGCGTCCCGGCATGCCACCGTTTATTGCCCTGAACCTTGGCTATCAGAACGCGGTTGTCCGTTATCAAAAGAACCTTCCCGTCCTGCACGAGGCGTCGGGCCAGTTGTCGATCTACGGCAACCGGTTGGTGGCCACTGCATCGGCCGGCCGTGTGCAGGCAGATACCGGGGGCGCGCTGGATGTGACTGGCACGTCGTTTATCATTCCAGATATGACCGTCACCGATGGTGGTCATGCGGTGGTCCGCCTTCAGGCCACTGGGCCGGTGACCGCAGCCCTGTCGTTGCTGGATCGCCCTCCCTTGGAGGTTATGAAAAATTCTGGCCTGCCCGTCAGTCTTGCCACGGGGCAGGCGGCGCTGAATGGCACCTTGTCATTGCCGATGAAGGAAAATGTACCGCTTGAACAGATCCGCTATCACTACCGCGCTGATCTTACGAACATCGAAAGCGACACTCTGGTGCCGGACCATGTTCTGCGCGCGCCCAAATTGCGTCTGACCGGTGATCAGGATCAGGTAGAAATTGCCGGGGCCGGCACCTTGAGCGGCGTGCCAGCGACGGCGCGCTGGCGGCTGCCTTTTGGACCAAAGGCCACCGGTCGTCATCAGGTCAGCGGTCAGATCGACCTGTCCAGTGATGCGGTGCAGGCGCTGAACATCGGGTTGCCGCGTCGCAGTGTGTTTGGGCAGGGACGTGGCGATTATGTGCTGGATCTTCCCAAGGGGCGCGCCCCCACGCTGACCCTTGAAAGCAATCTGCGCGGCGTTGGGTTGCGGGTTCCCGCGCTTGGCTGGCGCAAGGGGGAAAACGCAACCGGGCGGTTGCAGGTGGCGGCAACACTGGGGGCAACGCCGCGCGTGGATCGGATTGAATTGGACGCGGCCGGTTTGCAGGCCAACGGCACTATATCTCTGCGCCGTGACGGAGGGTTGGACCGGGCACAGTTTGGCGCGGTGCGCGTTGGCAACTGGCTGCGCAGCGCTGTGACCTTTACCGGGCGCGGCACGGCGCCGCCCTCACTGGAGCTGTCAGGCGGGGTTCTGGACCTGCGCACCGCTCCGTTTGGCAGCGCAGATGGTGGAACCGGCGGCGGTAGCACCGCCGCGTCAGGGGTTGGCCCCATCCGCTATGCGCTGGATCGCATTGTCGTGACCGATTCCATCGCGCTGCATGGCGCACGTGGGCGTATATCGACGCAAGGCGGGGTAAACGGGCAATTCCAAGGACGTCTGAACGGACAAACCCCGGTAAACGGTGTCGTGGTGGGACAGGCCAATGGCACGGCGTTGCGGATCCAATCTGATGATGCGGGCGGCGTGTTCCGTTCCGCGGGTCTGTTGAAAAACGCGCAGGGCGGCAGTTTTGATATGACATTGGTGCCCAGTGCCCGCGCGGGTGTGTTTTCCGGACAAATCAAGGCAAAAAACACGCGGGTGAAAAATGCCCCGGCCATGCTCGCCTTGATCAACAGCATCAGTCTGGTGGGGCTGGTCACCGAGCTGACCGGGCAGGGGCTGCTGTTCACCGAAGTCGACGCCGATTTCGAACTGGCGCCCACCCATATCAAATTGATCAAAAGCAGCGCTGTTGGCCCATCGATTGGCCTGTCAATGGATGGGGTTTACGATCTGAACAGCAGCGTTTTGAATATGCGCGGGGTCTTGTCACCCATCTATGTGGTCAATGCCATTGGCCGCGTACTGACCCGTAAAGGTGAGGGGTTGATCGGCTTTACCTTCCGGCTGCGCGGCACCGCAGACGATCCAAGCGTACAGGTGAACCCCCTGTCGGGCCTCGCACCGGGCTTCCTACGCGAGATATTTCGTGGTTCCAAGCCACTTGCCCCCGGCGAAACGGCCCCTGTGCGTAATTGGAGCAAAACACGCGAAGAGCGGCGCGAGGAGCAACGCCGGCGCAGAGACGAACGGTAAGTTTCTGCTTTGCTTGCGCTGCGTGCCCGCCTATAGGACGGCGCATGAAACTCAGTGATTTTGATTTTGACCTGCCCGACACTCTGATTGCCACACGCCCCGTCACCCCGCGCTCTTCGGCGCGCCTGCTGGTAGCCGATGGCGATACGCTGCACGATGGATCTGTGCAGGACCTTTTGTCATGGTTGCGTCCGGGAGATCGGCTGGTGCTGAACGACACCAAGGTCATTCCCGCGCGCCTGTCTGGTCTGCGCCACCGCGACAGCGCCCAAGGCCCGGTACAGGCCAAAATCGAAGTGACCCTATTGGAACCCCGCGCGAACGGTTGCTGGAGCGCGCTTCTGAAGCCGCTAAAGAAGATCAAAGTTGGCGAAGACGTCATTTTTTCGGACACCCTGTCTGCCACACTCGATGGCGTTGAAGACGGGCAGGGGATCTTGCGGTTCAACCTGACAGGCGAAGATTTTGACGCGGCCCTGGCAGAGGCAGGCGCCATGCCATTGCCCCCTTATATCGCAGCCAAACGTCCGGCGGATGCGCAGGACAAAACCGATTACCAGACGGTTTGGGCCAAAAACGCGGGCGCGGTGGCGGCTCCAACGGCGTCGTTGCATTTTGATGCCCCATTGTTGGCGGGCTTGGCGGACAAGGGCGTCACCTTTACCCATGTGACCCTGCATGTGGGCGCGGGGACATTTTTGCCGGTGAAAGTCGAGGATGTAACCACCCATAAAATGCACGCCGAATGGGGCCATGTCAGCGCCGAGGCCGCCGCTGAGATTGCCGCCACCAAAGCCGCAGGCGGGCGGGTCATTCCGGTTGGCACCACCGCGCTGCGCCTGATCGAAAGTGCCGGGCGAAGTGGTCAGATCGAACCCTGGGAAGGCGAGACCGATATTTTCATCTACCCCGGCTTTACCTTTCACGTGGCCGATGCGCTGATGACGAATTTCCACTTACCCAAATCAACTTTGTTGATGTTGGTTTCGGCCTTGATGGGGCAAGACCGGATGCGCCGGGTTTATGACCATGCTGTGCGCGACGGGTATCGCTTTTTTTCGTATGGCGATGCCTCCTTGCTGATACCAGAAACGGCGTAATTCGTAATCTGATGTCGCGAACGGGTGTAGACAAAACATCAGATTCGTCTATCTGATGAAAAAAAACCGGCACCGCCGGTCTTAAATCGAAGCAACTGCCGCGCAGCTGCATGTTTTTTACCTTTGATCGCTAGCCCTGTGTGAGCGGGGCACGAGTCCCGCTGCAAAAAGGAGCGACTGGGATGCTACAGGTGTTGTCAAGCGCATGGGCGCTGTTGTTGGGGGTTGGCCTGTTGATGCTGGGCAATGGGCTTCAGGGCACATTGCTGGGGGTGCGCGGGGACATTGAAGGCTATTCAACCTTCGTGATGTCCATCGTGATGTCGGGGTATTTTGTGGGTCTTCTGTTTGGATCCTGGATGGCGCCGGGCATGATCCGCCGGGTCGGCCATGTGCGGGTGTTTGCGGCGCTTGCGTCGTTGATCTCGGCGGTGATGATCCTCTATCCTGCACTCACTTCCCCTGTGGTCTGGGTCATTGGGCGTCTGATCGTTGGGTTCTGTTTTTCGGGCGTCTATGTGACCGCAGAAAGCTGGCTGAACAACGCGGCGGACAATGAAAACCGCGGCAAAGCCCTGTCTCTATATATGATGGTGATGATGGCCGGCTTGGTCTCGGCGCAGGCGTTTTTGTTGATTGGCGATCCTGCGGACTACCTGCCGTTTGTCATTGCCTCGATTGTGGTTTCAATCTCAGTCGCGCCGATCCTGTTGTCGATTTCACCCACCCCCGCTTTTGACACCGCCAAACGGATGACCATGCGCGAGCTGCTCGAAGCCACGCCGTTGGGCTGTGTGGGGATGTTCCTAATGGGGGGGATGTTCTCGGCTATCTTTGGCATGTCGCCGGTTTACGCCACCTCGGCGGGTCTGGATCTGCAACAAACCTCGCTGTTTGTGGCGTTCTTCTTTATTGGCCCGCTGGTCACGCAATACCCACTGGGGTGGGTGTCTGACCGGATGGACCGTCGCCAGCTGATCATCATCATCGCAGGCCTGGCCGGGCTGACGTCGCTGCTTGCCATGACTCTGTCGAACCAGTTCGCGCTGTTGCTGGGGGCCGCTTTTGTCATCGGTGGCGCGATCAATCCGCTGTATTCGATCATTCTGGCCCACAGCAATGACTATCTGGACCATGACGATATGGCCTCGGCCTCGGGGGGATTGGTGTTCATCAACGGGCTGGGGGCCTCAACCGGGCCACTGATTATTGGCTGGCTGATGGGAGAGCATATCCTGGGCCCTGGCGGCTTCTTCTTGTTCTTGGCTGTTCTTCTGGGCTCTTTGGTGTGTTTTGCCCTGTATCGCTCGACCCAGCGTAAAACGCTGCCTGTCGAAGAGACCGGCGCCATGGCTATGATGATCCCAACCTCGTCCCCCGTTGCGGTGGAATGGGGGCAGGAATACGTGATCGAGACCGAGCTGGAAGAGCAGGATAGTGCCGAACCTGCCACTTGATTGCGCTAACCTCCCAAAATGATGGTTAATATTTCAAATTCTTCATGGCCCGTTGCATTTTGTGACTGCAACGGGCTTGTAAAATACGTTTAAAAAGCGCCTCATCGAACACCTAGGTATTTATACGGAGAGAGACCCATGACAGCGCCTGAGCAGATCCTGGAATTCTGGCTGGATGAAGTCGGACCAAAGGGCTGGTATCTGCAGGATACGACGCTGGATCAGGAGATCCGCCATCGTTTCATGAGCGCCTGGGAGGGCGCGGTTGACGGCAAGTTTTCGATGTGGCTCACCTATCCCAGCGGCACCCTTGCCTATATCATTCTGACCGATCAGTTTTCCCGCAATATGTTCCGCGACGACGGCCGCGCCTATGGTTCGGACCGCATTGCCCGCGCGGCGGCCAAAGTGGCTATCAAAAAGAAATGGGATCTGAAAATTGACGAACCCGCGCGGCAGTTTTTCTATCTGCCGTTGATGCATTCTGAAAACCTGGCAGATCAGGAGCGATGCATTCGCATGTTCCTCAACCGGATGCCGGAGACGGGCGCGCAGAACCTGCTGCATGCGCGTGCGCATCGCGAAGTGATCCGTCTGTTTGGCCGCTTTCCCTATCGCAATTCCGCCATGGGGCGCGCCAGCACCCATGCCGAACGCAACTACGTTGAGGCGGGCGGATACGGCAGCACGGTGCGGGTGTTGCAAGCGGCGCAATAGCGCGCCCTCACATCACTTGGGTATTGGTCACCTAAGTTCGTTTCTGACGCGGCTCGTTTGGGCCGCGTTTTTTGTTGCGGGCCATCGGTTGGGCGGCGCGCTTTTGGCGGGCTTTTTACGCCAACTGTGGCGGTACAGGCGCAATACTGGCCAAAATGCACACGGTGGTTGTGCGACGGTACTGGGTGATTGCGAGCCTCTCAGGAATAGTTTAACGGTAAACTAGTTTTGAGGATCCTGTACAGGAAGGGAAGCACCATGGCCGCTCGGAATTTTGACGTGATCGTAGTTGGCGCAGGGCCCGGGGGCTATGTGGCCGCAATTCGGGCTGCTCAGCTGGGACTAAAAACCTGCGTCGTAGAACGCGAGCACATGGGGGGCATCTGTCTGAACTGGGGCTGTATTCCCACCAAGGCGCTGCTGCGGTCGTCCGAAGTGTTTCACCTGATGGAACGTGCCAAGGAGTTTGGCCTGAAGGCGGACAACATTGGCTATGATCTTGACGCCGTGGTCAAACGCTCACGTGGGGTGGCGAAACAGCTGTCCTCGGGCATTGGCCACCTGATGAAAAAGAACAAGATCGCTGTGGTGATGGGCGAGGCGACTCTGCCGGCCAAAGGCAAGGTTTCTGTCAAAACCGCCAATGGCACCGAAGAGCTGACCGCCAAGAACATTGTGCTGGCCACCGGCGCCCGCGCGCGGGAACTGCCCGGCCTTGAGGCGGACGGTGATCTGGTCTGGACCTACAAACACGCGCTTGATCCCAAACATATGCCGAAAAAACTGCTGGTCATCGGGTCCGGCGCAATTGGCATTGAATTCGCCAGTTTTTACAACACGCTGGGCGCCGACACGACAGTTGTCGAAGTTATGGACCGCGTGCTGCCGGTGGAAGACGCTGAAATCTCGGCCTTTGCCAAAAAGAGCTTTGTCAAGCAAGGCATGAAAATCATGGAGAAATCCATGGTGAAACAGCTGGATCGTGGCACCGGTAAAGTGGTTGCGCATATCGAAAGCAATGGCAAAACCGAAAAGCTTGAATTTGACACCGTGATTTCTGCGGTCGGCATTGTTGGCAATGTCGAGGGTCTGGGGCTGGAAGCGCTGGGGGTAAAAATTGACCGCACCCATGTTGTGACGGATGAATTCTGCCGCACCGGTGTGGACGGGCTTTATGCTATTGGTGACATCGCGGGCGCGCCGTGGCTTGCACACAAAGCCAGCCATGAAGGCGTCATGGTTGCGGACGTCATTGCGGGCAAACACGCACATCCCATCAAACCCGAAAGCATCGCGGGCTGCACCTACTGCCATCCGCAGGTGGCAAGCGTCGGCTACACCGAAGCCAAGGCCAAAGAGCTGGGCTATGACATCAAGGTGGGGCGCTTCCCCTTCATTGGCAACGGCAAAGCCATCGCATTGGGCGAAGCCGAAGGCATGGTAAAAACCGTGTTTGACGCAAAAACCGGTGAACTTCTGGGTGCACATATGGTTGGCGCCGAAGTGACCGAGATGATCCAAGGCTACGTGGTCGGGCGCCAGCTGGAGACCACCGAGGAAGACCTGATGAACACCGTGTTCCCGCATCCAACCCTGTCAGAGATGATGCATGAAAGCGTTCTGGACGCGTTTGACCGCGTGATCCATATGTGATTTTGGACTTTTGTGTCCAATCCAAAAGCACGCCCGGCGCATCTGCGACCGGGCGTTTTCTTATGGAACTGGTGTGTTGGGCTAGAGAGGCGGGAAATGTAGCATGATCTGCAATGTCCCGCCGTCGCGGATGGTCAGGTTTCGCACTTCACTGTGGCCGCTGTCTGGATCTGTTGCCTTGATCTGGTAAGTGCCGGGCACCAGCACGATTTGACCACCAGAGCGTTGAAACCCTGACAATACCATCGCGCCGTTTTCATCGGTGATCTGCCAATGGGCGGCAACGTTCTGGTATTGGCCATTCTCTTTGCGCTCGGCGCCATAATAGATCGCGCCAGAGATATTGGCCGTCTGCAGGGCCGAGGGCTGCGCCGCGGCGATTGCCCCATGTCTGGTGAGCGCCGCAGTTTTTGCCAAAGCCGCGCCAAGATCCACAGCCGTGTTGACCGAAGTGTACCGCCCCCCTGTTGCATCGGCCATGCAGGTGAACTGCGCGTGGGCCGCATCATCTGCAATATCAAACCCGATGACATGGGCGGTGAAATCGGCGCCACTGCGTTCAAGCTCACGCGCCACGGCGCAGACATCTGGGGCGCAGGTTTCGACCCCGTCAGACACCAGAATTACCGTGGCGGGGCGTGTTTCATGGTTCATCGCCTGTGCTGCTTTGACCACCGCTGTGGCAAGTGGGGTCTTCCCTCGCGGCTGTAACTGCGCAACCGCCGCGCCAATTGCGGACCGACTGTTGGCGGACGGAGGCACCAGAATTTCTACATCTCCACAGTCGCCTTTGCGGCGATGACCATAGGCAGCCAACCCCAAATGCACCTCCTGTGGCATGTTTTTCAGCAAGTCATGCACAACGTCGCGGGCGATCGCGATCTTGCTGCGTCCTTCGACCTGTCCCCACATAGATCCAGAACCATCCAATACCAGCATCGCGTTACTTTGCGCCAGCGCCGGGGAGGCCAGTCCAAAAGTTACCAACAGGAGGGCGCCCAGACGTGAAATGAGACGGGTATCCATAAAAAGCAGTTCCTTTGCGCACGCGTTGCTGAGACAGGGGTGAACCAAAAAACTCGCACAGACTACCTAGTAATTCGTTGTTACAGCGGGGATTTTATATATTTCGAACTGGTCGATTTATGCGTTGCTGCCAACAACCAACAGGCGCCCAACACAAGGTTTCCATATGACATCAAGCGCTTAGACGCCGCCACAAACGGTACCCCGCCATTAACATTAAGTTAACCGCGTAATCATTTGAAAATATATCATATTGTCGCCAGTTTGTTGCGCAGGTTTCGGCAAGGCTGAATTTTCCTCTCCGCCGCCGAGATCAACATAGGTCAGTCGGTTACATTGGGATCTGCGGTGGAAATCTTGCCTCTGGCATGGGGGGCGGTGACAGGGTAGGACGTAACATGTCTGTGCGCGACACAGCGTCAATCTGGGGCCACACTATGATCACACAGACCGGAACCCGCTGGGGTGTCATCCTGACGATCTGGGCCGCCGGTTTGGGTGCTGCGGCGCAATATGGTAAGATCAGCGTCACCTTTGAGCGCCTGCCCGAACTGTATCCCGCTGTCGGCGGCGCGGCCAGCTTTGCGGTGTCGTTGGTCGGGGTTTTGGGCATTTTGTTTGGCGTGGTGGCCGGGATGTTTGTGGCCGGCTTTGGCTTTCGCCGTACGTTTACCTGGTCCATGTGGCTGGGGGCGGCGATGTCTGCCTTGCAGGCGCTGCATCTGCCGTTTGGATTATTTTTGTTCACCCGCGTTGTCGAAGGCATTTCCCATTTGGGGGTCGTCGTGGCCGGCCCAACGCTGATTGCGCTACTGGCCGCACAACAGCAGCGCGGCCTTGCGATGACCCTCTGGAGCAGCTTTTTTGGCGTGGCTTTTGCCCTGTTGGCGTGGATTGGGGTGCCTTTTGCCGACGCCTATGGGGTTCTGGCCCTGTATGGCGCGCACGCAGTGTTCATGGCAGTGCTTGCCGTGGCGCTTGCGCGGGCGTTGAAAACGGTGCGGGTCCCGCCGCGCAAACCCTTTCCCGCCCTCAACGCCCTGCCTGCTTTGCATCTGAAGATCTATCGCAGCCCATGGAAGATGGGCGCTTCGGCGGGGTGGATTTTCTACACCTGCTGCTTCGTGTCGTTGCTGACGCTGCTTCCGCCATATATTGCCCCGCAGTGGCGTGCCCAGGTCATGGGGGCCATGCCACTGGCCAGCATCGCCAGCTCGTTGACGCTGGGCGTGTTCCTGCTGCGTCACCTTGCGGCAGTACGTGTTGTGCAGTTGGGATTTGTGCTCAGCACCGGTCTATGTGTCTGGCTGTGGATGGTCCCCGGAGATCCTGTGGGATGCCTTGCGCTGGCAGCCGCATTGGGGTTGGTGCAAGGCGCCAGCTTTGCCGTGACACCGCAACTGAATCCAGACCCGACCGCGCAGGCCGAAGCCAATGGCGCATTGGCTCAGGCCGGGAATATGGGCAATACCGTCGGCACGCCCATGATGGCTTACGTTCTGGCGCAGGGGGGCTTTGGCGCGATGATCACGCTGACCGGAGTGTTGCTTGTCGGCGGGGCCTTGGCACATGCTGCATTGGCGCTACAGCGGCGCAGGGCGACTGCGCAATAGGCTGCACTGCGTCATCGCGGGGCAGATCACATGTAATGTCGCCTGCGATCCCGGTTTCGGTGCTAAATCCCCTCCGCGTCAACACGGCCGTTCGTTTTTTGTTCACATTTTGGGCTTGGAGATTTTGATCTCTTTGCCTATCTGTATCACAGCGCAATGCACGCGGCGGAGCGGACGGAAATTGAGGGCACAATGGCTGAGCTAAAATCCATCGAGGTGCGCGGTGCGCGCGAGCATAATCTCAAGAACATCGATGTGGATATTCCCCGCGATGAGCTGGTGGTGATCACCGGTCTGTCTGGGTCGGGCAAGTCTTCCCTAGCCTTTGATACCATCTATGCCGAAGGGCAGCGGCGCTATGTCGAGAGCCTGTCCGCCTATGCCCGCCAGTTCCTTGATATGATGGAAAAGCCGGACGTGGACCACATCAGCGGCCTGTCCCCGGCGATCTCCATTGAACAAAAGACAACCTCGAAAAACCCGCGGTCCACCGTGGGCACCGTGACCGAGATATATGATTATCTGCGCCTGTTGTTTGCCCGGGCCGGGACGCCGTATTCACCGGCGACGGGCAAACCGATTGAAGCCCAACAGGTACAGGACATGGTCGACCGCATCATGCAGCTGGAGGAGGGGACCCGCGGGTATCTGCTGGCTCCCATCGTCCGGGACCGTAAGGGCGAATACAAAAAGGAATTTCTGGAACTGCGCAAGCAGGGCTTTCAGCGGGTAAAGGTGGATGGCGAATTCCACGAGCTCGACACGCCGCCAACCTTGGACAAAAAGTTCCGCCATGACATCGATGTTGTGGTGGATCGTCTGGTGGTCAAGGCGGGCTTGGAAACGCGATTGGCGGATTCCTTGCGCACGGCACTGGATCTGGCGGATGGGATTGCAATTCTGGAAACCGCGCCGCGTGATGGGGATCCCGAACGCATCACCTTTTCGGAAAATTTTGCCTGCCCCGTCAGCGGATTTACCATTCCCGAGATCGAACCGCGCCTGTTTTCGTTTAACGCGCCGTTTGGGGCCTGCCCGGATTGTGATGGCCTGGGGGTGGAGCTGTTCTTTGACGAACGGCTGGTGGTGCCGGATCATGCGCTAAAAGTCTATGACGGTGCGCTAGCCCCCTGGCGCAAGGGCAAATCGCCCTATTTCCTGCAAACCATCGAAGCCATTGCCAAGCACTACCAGTTTGACAAAAACACCCCGTGGAAGGATCTGCCCCCGAAGGTGCAGCAGGTGTTTTTGTATGGTTCTGGCGCCGAAGAGATCGAGTTTCGCTATGACGAAGGTGGCCGTGTCTACAATGTGACGCGGGTGTTTGAAGGTGTCATTCCCAATATGGAACGTCGCTACCGCGAGACGGACAGCAACTGGATCCGCGAAGAGTTTGAACGCTATCAGAACAATCGCTCCTGTGGCACCTGCGAGGGCTATCGTCTGCGCGAAGAAGCGCTGGCGGTGAAGATCGCAGGCGTGCATGCGGGGCAGGTGGTCCAGCAATCGATCCGCGAGGCTTTGGCTTGGATCGAAGATGTGCCCAACCATCTGACCCAGCAAAAACAGGAAATCGCCCGCGCCATCGTCAAAGAAATCCGTGAACGGCTGGGGTTTTTGAACAATGTCGGCCTTGAATATCTGTCGCTCAGCCGCAACAGCGGCACGCTGTCAGGTGGCGAAAGCCAGCGTATTCGACTGGCCAGCCAAATCGGGTCAGGCCTCACGGGGGTGTTGTATGTGCTGGATGAGCCGTCGATTGGTCTGCACCAGCGTGACAATGACCGGTTGATCACCACGCTGAAAAACCTGCGGGATCAGGGCAATACGGTGATTGTGGTGGAACATGACGAAGACATGATCCGGCAGGCGGATTACGTCTTTGACATCGGCCCCGGCGCTGGTGTGCACGGTGGGCAGGTGGTCAGCCACGGCACGCCAGACGCGGTGACCGCAGATGCAGGATCTGTCACCGGGCAATATTTGTCTGGCACGCGTGAGATTGCCGTGCCGTCGGAGCGCCGCAAGGGCAACAAGAAAAAGATCAAAGTGGTCAAGGCCACCGGCAACAACCTCAAGAACGTGACGGCAGAGTTTCCGCTGGGCAAATTTGTCTGTGTGACCGGTGTATCGGGGGGAGGTAAATCCACGCTGACCATCGAAACGCTGTTCAAAACCGCATCCATGCGCCTGAACGGTGCGCGTCAGACCCCTGCGCCCTGTGAGACCATCAAGGGACTTGAGCATCTGGACAAGGTGATCGACATCGATCAACGCCCCATTGGCCGCACACCTCGGTCAAACCCGGCGACCTACACCGGCGCCTTTACCCCCATCCGCGAATGGTTTGCAGGTCTGCCCGAGGCCAAGACACGCGGGTATAAACCGGGGCGTTTCTCTTTTAACGTCAAAGGCGGGCGCTGCGAGGCCTGTCAAGGGGATGGCGTTTTGAAGGTGGAAATGCATTTCTTGCCCGACGTCTATGTGACCTGCGAAACCTGCAAGGGCGCGCGGTATAACCGCGAAACGCTGGAGATTACCTTCAAAGGGAAATCCATTGCTGATGTGTTGGATATGACCGTGGAAGACGCCCAGCAGTTCTTTCAGGCAGTGCCCACCATTCGCGACAAGATGGATGCGCTGATGCGCGTTGGTCTGGGGTATATCAAGGTTGGTCAGCAGGCGACCACCCTGTCTGGGGGGGAGGCCCAGCGGGTAAAGCTGTCAAAAGAGCTGGCCAAACGCTCGACGGGGCGGACCCTGTATATTCTGGATGAACCCACCACCGGCCTGCATTTTGAAGACGTTCGCAAACTGTTGGAAGTGCTGCATGAATTGGTGGAACAAGGCAACACAGTGGTGGTGATTGAACACAATCTGGATGTGGTCAAAACCGCAGATTGGGTGATCGATATCGGCCCGGAAGGCGGTGATGGGGGCGGAGAAATCGTGGCCGCGGGCACGCCAGAAACCATTGCAGACACCCCGCGCAGTCACACGGGGCGATATCTGAAGCCGATGCTGGATGCGCGAAAGGTTGCGGCAGAGTAGGGGGCGCTGCCCCCATCGCCTGCGGCGATCCCCCGGGGTAATTTTAGCCAAAAAGAAGCAGGGCGTGCAGGTTTGCACGCCCTGTTTTGTCACGCGGTTCCGGCACGGGGCGAAGTGCGCAGATGCAGCCCAATCGGGGCCAAAAAGAGCAGGAGGAATACCAGGTTCATTGGGATGTTGAACCCTGCGCCAGCCAGCAGCGATCCAGTGCCATCTACCACAAACCACGCCAGCGCGCCGGGCACGATCAAACGCGCAGCAAGCTGGGGATCCGTTGGGTAGACAAGCGTGGTGATCTGCCAGACAAAACCGGCAAGCCCGATCATCAGGCCTGCTGTGATCGCCACAAGCAGTTGTTCGGTGTCTGTATCGATGGATTGGTGGCCCTCCACGGGGAGGTGGGCAAGATCCGCAAAGAAATCCAGGAACAGCGCGGCGGGGCCAAAGCCCATCAGGCCAGCTATCCAGCTGAGCGCAAACAGCGCGGTGCCAATACATGCGAATTTGAGCAGTGTTATGCAAAGATTTAGGGTCATCGACGTTGCCTTTTCCAATTGAACTGTGCCCATTGGATGCCTGCAGATATGAGGGGAAACAATTACCTATGGGGTAAGTGAAAAGCTGATCAAACCCGGGTAAGTTGGATGTGGAGTGCGGGCAGGAGACAATATGCAGGACAATTTTGGGCAGGTGATGAAAGACTGGCGACAGATCCGGCGGATCAGCCAGATGGAGCTGAGCGGCATGGCTGACGTATCCGCGCGCCATATCAGTTTTCTGGAAACAGGGCGGTCTCGCCCGACGCGGGGCATGGTGTTGCGGCTCGCTGAGGTTTTGTTGCTGCCCCCGACCGCGCGCGACCGGATGCTGATTGCCGCCGGCATGGCACCTGTTGCCAGACAGCGCCGATTGAATGAGCGGGAACTGGCGCCATTAACCGAAGCAATGCAGTGGATGTTGCACTCCCATGCGCCTTATCCGGCGCTGGCACTTGACCGGCATTGGCGGGTGATCGCGGCAAACCCACCCGCGCAGGGCCTGCTGGAACCGGTTGGATTGGGCATTGGAGACAGTTTGTTAGAGGCGTTTTTGTTCAATACCGCACTGCGCGACAATATCGATAACCTTGCCGAGGTTGAGCGTTTTATGTGCGCGCGTTTGCGCACTGAATTGGTGGAAGTTGGGCAGGATCCGGTGCTTGAGGATGCGATCCGGGCCTTTGAAACACGCCGGCGCGCCGAGGTAGAAGACATCCCGCCGTCTGCGGATGTGGTTCTGGCGACCCGCTACCGGGTTGGGCCACATGTGTTGTCGCTGTTTTCCACCATTTCCCATTTTGGCGGCGCCAATGACGAACTGTTTTCTGAATTGAAAATAGAGCTGATGTTCCCGGCCGATCCACAGACCGGCCAGGTGTTGCGCGCATTGGCCTCGGTCTGAGGATCAATCGCGGCCGCGGTTTTCGAAGCGGGGAAGCATGGCCGAGAAATCCTTGCCCAGACCGTCTTCAGCTTCGACAAATTGGGTATAGAGCTGTTGCGCCAAGGCCCCCATGGGGGTGTCTGCATCCGCGCCATCGGCGGCTTGCTGGCTTAGTCTCAGATCCTTGAGCATCAGCTCGGCTGCAAAACCGGGGGTGTAGTTGTTGTCGGCAGGGCTGGTTGGGCCAACGCCGGGGGCGGGGCAATAGGCGTTCATGCTCCAGCTGTAGCCCGATGAGGTCGAAACCACATCAAACATTTTCTGGCGATCCAAACCCAGTTTATCTGCCAAAGCAAAGGCTTCGCAGGTGGCGATCATGGAAACACCCAAGATCATATTGTTGCAGATCTTGGCCGCCTGACCGGCGCCGGCGTCACCACAATGGACCGTTTTTTGCCCCATGATATCAAACAGCGGCTTTACGGTTTCAAAGGCCTGTGTTGGGCCACCGGCCATAAAGGTCAGTGTACCAGCGGCCGCCCCACCAATCCCGCCGGAGACCGGCGCATCAACGGTTTGAATGCCGACCTGTGCCGCCATGTCCGCAACCGCGCGGGCACTATCGACATCAACTGTCGAGCAATCCAGCAGGGTGGTGCCCGGTGCCATCGCAGCCAGAACCTGCTCGGCGACGGCGCGCAGAATGGCCCCATTGGGCAGCATGGTGATCACCACATCCGCGCCAGTGGCCGCGGCCGCGGCGGTTCCCGCAATGGCCAGCCCCTCCAGCTCTACCGTGGCGGTGTCAAAGCCGGTGACCTTATGGCCCGCCGCAGCGAGATTGGCCGCCATTGGCCCGCCCATATTGCCCAGTCCGATAAATCCGATATTCATGAGGCATCCTCCGTTGCCAGATCTGAAGTCAGACGAAACCGCGCAGCGCCCAGCGGCATCAGCATTTGGCTGACATCCGCGACAGGCACTGGTTTGCCTGCATGACGCCATTGGGGACGGCGGTCTTTGTCAATAATCAGCGCGCGAATTCCTTCAAGGAAATCACTGTGTTCCTGCGCGCGGTAGGTAAAGCGGTATTCCAGCTCCAGCGCCTTTTCAATCGACAGATAGGACGCGCGCAGGCGGTGGATCACTTCAACCGCCGACGCCATAGCCAAAGGCGAATGTTTGGCCATACCCTCCAGCGTTTCAAGTGCCAGTTGCGATCCGTCGCTTGTAAGCTGTGCCTCTATGTCCGCAAGGGTCTCGCCATTGAACAAGGCGTCAATCAACGTGGCTTTTTCGGAGTAATCCGAAACGCCCGCTGACTGCGTCAGGGTTTCAATGTGCCCGACATCCCCGCTGTTTTCCAGCTCAGAAATCAGGGCAGGCCACAGCGCTTGGGGGATGAAATGATCGGCAAAACCCGCGTAAACGGCATCGGCGGCTTTTAGGCGGGACGCCGTCAGCGCAAGATATTCGCCAAGCCGCCCCGGCGCCAACGCCAGCATCAATGATCCGCCCACATCCGGCACAAGGCCAATCGCAACTTCAGGCATGGAAATCTTGGTGGTCTCACCAACGATGCGATGGCTGCCATGACAGCCAAGCCCAACGCCGCCGCCCATGACAAAGCCCTGCAACAGGCTGACCACCGGTTTGGGATAGCTGAAGATACGGGCATTCATCTGGTATTCGTCGCGCCAGAATTTTTGCCCATATGCGAAATTACCGGCGCGCCCCTGTGCGTAAAGCTCAGCGATGTCTCCCCCGGCGCAAAAGGCTTTGTCGCCTTCGGCGTCGATGATCACCAGCTTTACGTCGGGATTGTCCTGCCAGTCTTGCAGGGCGGCATCAACCGCCAAGCACATGTCATAGTTCAACGCGTTTAGAGCGCCGGCGCGGGTGAGCGTAATGCGCCCGGCCTTGCCTGTCACGCGGATGGAAATATCAGACATGGTGTCTCTTTCAGCTTTGTGCAGCAAGCAGATGGCGTGCGGTGATCACGCGCATGATCTCATTGGTGCCTTCCAAAATCTGATGCACCCGCAGATCGCGCACCAGCTTTTCGATACCATAATCTGCCAGATAGCCATAGCCGCCATGCAATTGCAGACATTGGTCGACAATTTTAGAGCCCGCTTCGGTGACAAATTTCTTGGCCATCGCGCAATGTGCACTGGCATCTGGCGCGCCCTGATCCAGTTTCCACGCCGCTTGACGCAAAAAGACACGGGCTGCTTGCAGTTCGATTTCCATATCCGCAAGGCGGAACTGAAGGGCCTGAAATTGATCAATCGACGTCCCAAAGGCCTTACGTTCGGACATATATTGCACGGTCTGGGACAGCGCAGTCTGCGCCGCGCCAAGAGAGCAGGCGGAAATGTTCAAACGACCGCCGTCAAGACCGGCCATGGCATATGAGAAGCCGCGACCCTCTTCCCCCAGCAGATTTTCAGACGGGATTTCACAGGCATCAAACTGCACCAGAGATGTCGGTTGGCTGCGCCAGCCCATCTTGTCCTCAAGCGCACCAAAGCTGAGCCCTGGCGTGCCATCCGCAACATATACAGCCGAGATCCCTTTGGGACCGGGACCGCCGGTGCGAACCATACACACATACCCATCCGAATAGGATCCGCCGGAAATGAACGCCTTGGCACCGTCCAGCGCATAGCCGGTATCGGTGGCCGTTGCGCGGGTTTTCAAGGCCGCCGCGTCAGATCCTGAACCCGGCTCGGTCAGGCAATACGACAAGATGGTGTTCATGGAGATCGCATCCGGCAGCAGGCGCGCCTTCATCTCGTCGCTGCCATAGACGTCAATCATCTTGGCGCACATGTTATGGATCGACAAGAACGCCGCAACCGAAGGGCAGGCCATCGACAGGGCTTCGAATACCAGCGTCGCGTCCAGTCTGGACAGGCCCGCGCCGCCCGCCTCTTCGGACACGTATAGTCCGCCAAATCCGAGTGCGGCGATCTCTTGCCACAGTGTTTTGGGGATGGTGCCGTCACGCTCCCACTGACGGGCATTCGGCGCGATTTGCTCTTGGCCAAAGGCCTGCGCCATATCAAAAATCGCTGTTTGCTCTTCGGTCAACGCAAAATCCACAGCTGTCCTCCCTGAATTTTTGTGAATTGAACAAGTGTTCTATTTATACCGATCAACCGACCCCACGGCAAGTCGCAGCACCGCAAATTCGTTTTGCAAAACAAAAAGGGCGCCCCAAGGCGCCCGGTGATTTTTGCAATAGGCTGAGATCACACCAATCACACCAATCGGACCTGCGTGCCGATCTTGACCAGTGCAAACAGCTCTTCAACGTGTTGATTATAAAGACCAATGCAACCGGATGAGCTTTGACGGCCAATTTTCCGAGTGTCATGCGTGCCATGGATCAAATAGGCCGGCCAGGTCAGATACATGGCGCGGGTGCCCAATGGGTTGCCGGGATCGCCACCGTCCATCCGCACCGGCAGGTTCGGGTCGCGCTCACGCATTGATGCGGTTGGGGTCCAGCTGGGGTTTTCGCGTTTGCGGACAACTTCGGTGTAGCCCCGTTTTGTCAGCTCTTCGGTCAATGGCACCGAGGACGGGAACAGTCGATAGGTTTGTCCATCACCGCCCCAATAGTGCAAAGCGCGTGAGGAAATGTCAGCCAATAGACAGCCCACACCAAGCTGTTCAAAATGGTCCTGCCAATTCTGCTGAGAAAACGAGGAAATATTACGCTGCACCGGCACTTTTGTGCGGATCGCAGTTTCGTTTGACGGAAAGGCATCAATGGATTGAGCGCGCAGCAGGGTAGGGGTTGCCAATGTGGCCCCCAGTCCAAGCAAGGTCCCTCGGCGGGTGAATTTCGGACTGTACATGATCGGCCTCACAGATGCGGTTGGTGTGTCTTATTCATCAGATACCGTCATTGTAGACTGGCCGCTATGTGGGGGCGATCACATTTATGTGGAGTGACCAAAAATTGCCGAAGGCCCCGCAGTCGGTTTGGACTGCGAGGCCTTTGATCACTTGATAGTGCAGGTCAGGAAAGCAGGCGCTTAAGGGAGGGATCGCGCCTGCTTTTTTTGCACTGAAAAAGGATCAGTCCAGTGCTTTAAAGTTCAGCTCGTGGCCGTCTTTGATGCCGGAATACCAGCGCGAGGTCACAGTTTTGGTTTTGGTGTAGAACCGGAACGCATCGCTGCCGTATTGGTTCAGGTCGCCAAAGGCGGACTTTTTCCAGCCACCAAAGCTATAATAGCTGAGCGGTACAGGGATTGGGAAGTTGATGCCAACCATACCCACGTTCACCCGGCTGGCATAGTCACGCGCAGTGTCACCATCTGCGGTGTAGATCGCAGTACCATTGCCGTATTCATTGTCCATAACCAGTTGCAGCGCTTCTTCGTACGTTTCGACGCGCACTTGGCTCAGAACGGGGCCAAAGATCTCTTCTTTGTAGATCTCCATGTCAGGCGTAACGTTGTCAAACATGGTTGGGCCAACGTAGAAACCGCCTTCGTAACCTTGCAGCTTCAGGTCACGACCATCGGTGACCAAAGTTGCACCCTGTTCAACGCCGGATGCGATCAGGCCCTCGATGCGGTCTTTTGCAGCTGCCGTGATGACCGGGCCGTAATCGACATCGTCGCCAGCGGTATAGGGACCCACTTTCAACGCTTCAATTCTGGGTGCCAGCTTTTCGACCAGCTTGTCGGCGGTTTCTTTACCAACAGGAACCGCAACAGAAATCGCCATGCAGCGTTCGCCTGCCGCGCCAAACCCGGCGCCGAGCAGCGCATCCGCTGCCTTGTCGATATCCGCGTCTGGCATGATGACCATGTGGTTTTTGGCGCCGCCGAAACACTGCGCGCGTTTGCCATTGGTGGCGGCGCGTCCGTAGATGTACTGTGCAATCGGGGTCGAGCCAACAAAGCCAACCGCCTGAATGGTTTCATTGTCCAGCAGCGCATCGACCGCTTCTTTGTCACCGTTAACAACCTGCAACACACCTTTGGGCAGGCCCGCTTCGTGCAACAGTTCAGCCAACAAGAATGCGCAGGTCGGCGCACGCTCGGACGGCTTTAGGATCATGGCATTGCCTGCGGCGATGGCAGGTGACATTTTCCACAGGGGGATCATCGCAGGGAAGTTGAACGGCGTGATGCCCGCAACCACGCCCAAGGGCTGGCGCATCGCATAGATGTCGATGTCCGGACCAGCGTTGTCGGTGAATTCACCTTTCAACATCGCAGGCGCGCCCATGCAGACTTCAACAACCTCAAGCCCACGCTGAACATCGCCACGCGCGTCAGGCAGGGTTTTACCGTGTTCACGGCTGATTGCCTCGGCCAGACGGTCCATGTTTTCGTTGATCAGTTGACCAAACTTCATGAATACGCGTGCCCGGCGTTGCGGGTTTACACGGGCCCAGGCTTGTTGCGCGATCGCTGCTTTTTCGACAATTGCATCAACTTCATCCTTACCGGCCAGCTGGATTTTCAGCTGGGCTTCGCCTGTGGCAGGGTTAAAGACTTCGGTGAAGCGGCCAGATGTGCCGTCTACATATTCGCCGTCTACAAAGTGGTTGAGCTGTTGCATGAAGGTCTCCTGACATCAAATTACCTTTATCTTAGGCTTGCAAAAATCACCGTAACAGAGGAAAGATTTCAAAGAGTATTTGCAAAAACGCAAAACGTTAACGCTTGGTAAACATCAAGTGACGAAGAGAAGGAGGCAGAAGCCTGATGGGACCTCTTTGGGATGATATGAAGGTGTTTCTGGCAGTTGCCCGCGAAACCAGCCTGTCTGGGGCCGGGCGCATTCTGCGCATGGACCCGGCGACGGTGGGGCGGCGGATCTCGCGGTTTGAGAGTGCCATGAACACGTCACTGTTTGTGAAATCGCCACAAGGCTATGCCTTGAGCGCGGCCGGGGACCGATTGTTGGCCCATGCCGAAGCCGCAGAACAGGCGATGCGGTCAGGGCAAGAAGCGCTGACCGGGCCGTCAGATACATTGTCGGGCCACATCCGTATTGGCGCGCCGGATGGATGTGCCAACTACATTTTGCCACAGGTCTGCGCCCGCATTTCAAAAGACCACCCGGATCTGGACATTCAGATCGTCGCCCTGCCACGTGTGATCAACCTGTCGCGACGCGAAGCGGACATGGCGATCACGGTCAGTGCTCCGACGGCGGGGCAGCTTTTGGTGCAAAAGATCTGCGATTACAAATTGCACCTTGTCGCGTCGCGCCACTACTTGCGGGATCAACCTCCAATTGAGAAACTGGAGGACCTGAAAGAACACAAGATGATCGGCTATATCCCAGATATGATCTTTGATCACGATCTGGATTATCTGAATGATCTGGGGGTGACGCGGGTTGCCCTGGCGTCCACCTCGGTCTCTGTTCAAATCAAGATGGCAGCACAGGGCACTGCGCTATGTGTGGCCCATGATTTCTGCCTGCCGTCACACCGTATGTTGCGTAAGATTTTGATGGACAAAATCAGCCTCACACGCAGCTTTCATTTGGTGCGACATCAGGGTGATCAACGCAGTGAGCGGCTCAACCGATTTGCTGAGGCGTTACAAAAAGGAATTCGCGACGAAGTTGAAACTTTGGAAGCCTTGACTTGATCGCAAATTGCGGCAACGCTTGAAACAACGACATAAAATTACGAGTAGGAATGTGAATGCTTGTTCAACTAATTCTGAAGTCCAAGTCCAGCGCGACGGTAATGACTGTGTCGCCGGATGCAACGGTATCAGAGGCGGCGCAGATATTGGCCAAACATCGCATCGGCACGGTGGTGGTGTCTGGCGACGGCCAAACGCCTGACGGCATCCTGTCTGAACGCGACATCGTGCGCGAACTGGCCAATAGCGGGTCTGGCTGTCTTGACGCAAAAGTCAGCACCTATATGACCAAAAAACTGGTGACCTGTGAACGCGGTTCAAATGTCGAAGACGTGCTGCGCCAGATGACCGAGGGCCGGTTCCGTCACATGCCGGTGCTGGAAGACGGCAAACTTGTCGGCATTGTCACACTGGGGGATGTCGTAAAGGCACAGCTGACCGAGGTGGCGATGGAAAAAGACGCGCTAGAAGGAATGATCCGGGGCATGTAAGCTCTGGACAAAAAGTAGAGCGCTAACAGCGTGGGGAGTGCCGGCCTTGCCGTGCTGTTCCCCTCTTTTTCGTCGGAATTTCCATTTCTGGCCGTGCCAGCTCTTGAATGTTCACCGCGAAATATGATTGCGTGCAGACAAGCTTGGCAACGAGGAGGGCGCTATGCGGGTTGGGCTTTATCCAGGAACATTTGATCCGATTACACTGGGTCACGTGGACATTATCCGCCGGGCATCGGCCCTGGTTGACAAACTGGTGATTGGCGTCGCCATCAACCGCGACAAAGGGCCGTTGTTCTCTCTTGAAGAGCGCGTGGCGATGATTGAGGCGGAATGCGCCAAATTGTCAGAACAGACCGGCACTGAAATTGTTGCCCATCCGTTTGAAAATCTGCTGATCGATTGCGCCCGCGATGTCGGCGCGCAGATCATCGTGCGCGGCCTGCGGGCTGTGGCTGATTTTGAATATGAATATCAAATGGTTGGCATGAATCGCGCGCTCGACAGTTCGGTGGAAACCGTTTTCCTGATGGCCGAAGCAAAACATCAGGCCATTGCGTCGAAACTGGTCAAGGAAATCTGCCGTCTTGACGGGGATGTGTCCAAATTTGTGACACCTCGGGTGAATGATGCGTTGAAGAGCCGTTTGCGCGGTTAACGCCTCACCTATGTCACACAAAGCGGGGGCCATTTGGCCCCTGTTTGCATTTGACTGCCGCACATCTGTGCTGAGACCCCACCAAGATTTTAGCGCCAGAAGGCCACCAAGTGGATCAGGTCCAACAGCTCTTTGCCCAAAAACACCATGTGTTCGCTGCCCACCAAAGCCACGTCAATCACCGCAGCGATGATCAGGAACAGGCCAAGCCTGACGGCAATTGTGTGTGTCATTCCAGACCTTTCCTTTCCACTGTGGCGCAACAAGAAACGCCCGGCCAGATATGACTGACCGGGCGCGATTTCTCAATGCCCTTCGCGGCAGGCCGTCAAAAATGACAGCCAATTGTGACCTTTAGCCCAGATGGCCCATCGCCACTGACAGGTCCGCCATGCGGCAGGAGAAGCCCCATTCGTTGTCGTACCACGCCAGAACGCGCACCATGCGTTTGCCCACGACGCGGGTTTGATCCGGCGCAAAGATGGAGCTTTCGGACGAGTGGTTGAAGTCAACCGACACCAGAGGCGCAGGCTCGTAGCCCAATACACCCTTCATCTGGCCCTGCGCGGCTTCTTGCATGATTGCGTTGATCTGTTCCGCGGTGACGTCTTGACCGGCCTGGAACGTCAGGTCCACGGCAGATACGTTTGGTGTGGGCACGCGCATCGCGGAGCCGTCCAATTTGCCTTTCATTGCGGGCAGCACTTCACCCAAGGCCTTGGCCGCTCCGGTGGACGTGGGGATCATTGCCATCGCAGCCGAGCGTGCACGGTACAGATCGCTGTGACGGCGGTCCAATGTGGGCTGATCCCCGGTATAGGCGTGAATGGTGGTCATTATGCCACTTTCGATGCCCACGGTTTGATCCAGAACCTTGGCCAGTGGGGCCAGACAGTTGGTGGTGCAGGAGCCGTTTGAAACCATCACATCGCTGACGGTCAGCTCGTGATCATTGACACCAAACACCACGGTGCGGTCCACGTTTTTGCCCGGCGCAGAGAGCAGAACACGTTTGGCGCCCTGAGCGATATGCGCTTTGGCTTTTTCGCCGTCATTGAACTGGCCTGTGCATTCCAGAACAACGTCGCAGCCGCTCCAGTCCAGCTCTTCCATCTTGTAGGTCGAGAACATCTGCATATCGCCGCGACCAAGGTTCAGGGTGTTTTCACCCACGGTTACCTCACCCGGAAAGCGTCCGTGCACACTGTCATATTTGATCAGATGCGCTGCTGTTTCCAGCGGGCCGGTGGCGTTGACCTTGATTACCTCAATGTCATCGCGGCCTGAGGCGGCGATATGTGACAGGGTGCAGCGGCCGATGCGGCCAAATCCGTTGATCCCGACTTTGATGGTCATGCTTTCACTCTCCACACGGCTTATCCTTAGCTGGGATATAGCGGGCCGTTGCTCTGCGCCAAGGGAAAAGTTAAGAATTGACAACATGTTAGCGCAATAAAACACCGTTGGCGGTAACGATATTGACCGGTGGCGATAACGAAATCTCACTCAGCCCCGGATTGCGCTAACGCTTGTACAAACGTGTTTTTTCGCTAGTCTGCCGCCAGCCTCGACGGTTTTGGGGCACACGGAAAAGGATAAAGACATGAGCGGAGTTCTGGCGCTGTTGGATGATGTGGCAGCCATTGCCAAAGTGGCGGCAGCCTCAATTGATGATGTGGCGGCCCATACCGCCAAAGCAGGCTCCAAGGCGGCCGGTATTGTGATCGACGATGCCGCTGTGACCCCAAAATACGTGACGGGGTTCAAACCAGAGCGTGAATTGCCAATGATCTGGCGCATCGCCAAGGGATCGCTGATCAACAAACTGGTGTTCCTGCTGCCGGTGGCTTTGTTGATGTCGCTGTTTGCGCCGTGGCTGGTCCCGCCATTGCTGATCCTGGGCGGCGGCTATCTGTGTTTTGAAGGCGCCGAAAAGATCATGCATGTCCTGAAACCACATGCCCACGTCGAAGAACAGCATGCAGATACGTCCATGGACGTGCAGGCGCTGGAAGAGAAACAGGTCAAAGGCGCGATCAAAACTGATTTCATCCTGTCCGCAGAAATCATGACCCTGACACTGTCCACCATCGAAAGCGATAACATCTGGATGCAGGCCGTGGTGCTGGCCGTGGTGGGCATCGTCATCACCTTTGCGGTTTATGGCGTTGTGGCGATTATTGTAAAGATGGATGATCTGGGCCTGTGGCTGGCCCGTGTTGGCAAGTCTGTCGCCGTCAAATCCTTTGGCCGCGCCATTGTCGCGGTGATGCCCTGGTTCCTGAAGGTCCTGACCGTGGTCGGCACCGCCGCCATGTTGTGGGTGGGGGGATCGATCATCGTGCATTCCGCGCACCAAATGGGCTGGCATTTCCCCGAAGAAACCATCCACCACTGGGCGCATGGCATCGGGCAGGGCGATGCGGCATTTGAGTGGATCTCCAAGGCTGTGATTGATGGGGTGCTGGGTGTGTTTGTCGGGCTGGCGCTGGTGCCGGTGGTGACAAAGGTCATTGCGCCGCTGCTGGGCGGCAAAAAGGGCGGTGCCCATTGAACATCCTGTTTGTCTGAAGCCGCAACCAATGACGCAACCCCACAGCTGAGGCACTGTTCCGCAAAGTTGCCGGGGTCAACGCGCGCTCTGCCGGAACAAGTTCTAAGGCGCGCCATCGTATAAACGCCGGGGACGTTACTTGGGCGGATAAAGTTTGCGTAATGGAAGAAAGCCATCTTTCGCAATTGCGTGACAGATTCCGCCATGAGCTGTCAGACGTCGATGTCTGGATTTTAGACATTCCTGATGACTATGGTTTTATGGATTCTGAACTTGTCACGCTAATTGAAGCCGCGATGGAAGAGGTCTTGGCCGCATGAAACGACAACGCTGGATAGCAGGGGCGGTGGTTGCGATACCACTCTCCAATGGTAAGTTCGGGTTTGGGGTCCTGCTCTAACAGCCAATGATTGCCTTGGTGAACACATTGCCGCGCTGGACCATCCCTCTGTTGAATACCTAAATAGGTATTACGCCCCCTATTTCCAAACACCAACGCAAGTCCAAACAAAAAGGGGAGCCTAATGGCTCCCCTTTCTTCATTTCTATGGTCTCAGATGTTAGCCCAGCAGCGCTTTGGCTTTCTCAACGGCGGCGTCTGCGGTGATGCCGAACTTCTCGAACAGCTCACCGGCCGGGGCCGAGGCACCAAAGGAGGTCATGCCAACAAAGGCAGACTTTTTCTCTTGGCCGCGCTCACCCATCAGCAGGCGATCCCAGCCGCCGTCACGTACGGCAGCTTCGACACCAACGCGCACGGGGCCTGCGGGCAGGACTTTGCGGCGGTAGGCCTCATCCTGCGCCAGAAACAGCTCCATGCAGGGCATGGAAACCACGCGGGTGCCGATGCCTTGGGCTTCCAGCTTGGCTTTGGCGTCCATGGCCAGCGACACTTCGGAACCGGTGGCGATCAGGATGACCTGACGCTTGTTTTCGGCGTCTGCCAGAACATAACCGCCCTGGGCGGTCAGGTTGTTCATTTTGTGCTCGGTCCGCACGGTGGGCAGGTTCTGACGGGTCAGGGCCAGCACCGAAGGGGTTTCCTTGGACGACAGGGCAACTTCCCAGGCTTCTGCGGTTTCGACAACATCTGCGGGACGGAACACATAGGTGTTCGGGGTCGCGCGGCAGATCGCCAGATGTTCCACCGGCTGGTGGGTTGGGCCGTCTTCGCCAACACCGATGGAATCGTGGGTCATCACAAACACGGTTGGGATCTTAGACAGCGCCGCCAGACGCATCGAAGGACGCGCATAATCGGTGAAGCAGAAGAAGGTGCCGCCATAGGCGCGCATACCGCCGTGCAGGACCATGCCGTTCATCGCAGCGGCCATGCCGTGCTCCCGGATGCCCCAGTAGACGTAGCGACCTTTGCGGTTGTTGGTGTCGAACATGCCCAGATCTTCGGTCTTGGTGTTGTTCGAACCTGTCAGATCCGCCGAACCGCCGACGGTTTCGGGCATCACTGGGTTGATCACCGACAGCGCCATTTCAGATGCTTTACGGGTCGCGACTTTGGGCTGCTCTTCCGAGGCTTGCTTTTTCAACGCGCGCACAACAGAGGCCAGCTTTTTGGGCGCTTCCAACGCATAAGCGCGGTTGAAACGGTCTTGTTTCTGGCTGGACACTTCGGCAAAACGCGCATCCCACGCGGCGCGCTCAGCGCCCCCACGGCGGCCAATGGCCTCCCAGGCGGATTTCACGTCTGCGGCAACTTCAAATGCGCCGGCAGGGCAGCCATAGGCCTCTTTGGCCGCTTTCAGCTGGTCCGCATCGGTCAGCGCGCCGTGGCCTTTTGAGGTGTCTTGCGCGGCATGGCCCAAAGCGATGTGGGTTTTGCAGGCAATCATCGAAGGTTTCTTGGACTTTTTGGCGGCTTCGATCGCGGCATCAATTGCCACTGGATCGTGGCCGTCGATTTCCTGAACATGCCAGCCCGAGGCTTTGAAACGCTGTGGCTGATTGGTACGGTCCGACAGTTCCACAGTGCCATCGATGGTGATGTTGTTGTCATCCCACAGCACGATCAGTTTGCCAAGCTGGTGACGACCGGCAAGGCCGATGGCCTCTTGGGAGATACCTTCCATCAGGCAGCCGTCCCCGGCGATGACATAGGTGTGGTGATCCACAATCTTGCGGCCGTACTGGGCGCGCTGGATTTCTTCGGCCATGGCAAATCCAACCGCGTTGGCGATACCCTGACCCAAAGGACCCGTGGTGGTTTCAACCGCATCCAACAGGAAGTTTTCCGGGTGGCCCGCTGTCAGCGCGCCCATCTGGCGAAAGTCTTTGATCTGCGCTTCGGTGACCTGAGCATCGCCCATGAGATAGAGCAGTGAATAGATCAGCATCGAGCCGTGGCCCGCTGACAGGATGAAACGGTCACGATCCGGCCATTTGGGCGCGGTGACGTCAAATTTCATATGCTTTTCGAACAACACAGTGGCAACATCGGCCATGCCCATCGGCATGCCAGAGTGACCAGAGTTGGCGGCAGCAACGGCATCAAGCGTCAGACCACGGATGGCAGCGGCTTTTGACCAATGTTCGGGGTTGGCAGAGCGCAGGGCAGTAAGATCCACAGGATGTTCCTTTGGCTGTCAATCGGTTTGGCAGCTGAATAGCAGTCAAACGCCAAAGTGCAAGCTTTCCGCACCGTTCATCCGCGCATTTCATGAAGAACTGCGCCCAAGTGCTTGAAAGCGAATGGGGCGTCATTTACTCCTTGTAGGAGAAAGAACCACTGCCACCCCGGACACATCTTGCGATTCGCGCAAGGGATGTAGCACATTGGTGGCACCAGATTGGTCGAACGAGGACAGGCTCACATGGACACAGGCCAGACAGAAACAGGCATGGAGCAGCTTGAAGCATTGCAAGGCCGCATCCAGACCGCGCTGACACGGATCAACGCCGGTGTCAGCGGGTTGGAAAACGCCAGCATCGCTGCGGATGCCTCGGCCCAAACCAGCCAGCTGGAACAAGAGCTGGATGAAGAAAAAACCGCCAACGCTCAGTTGGAAGAGCGGTTAAAAACCTTGCGTGCCCGCCTGCAAGAGGCTGAGGCCGCAGGAGGGGGTGCCGCGCCAGACGACAAGGTGATCGCCAAAAAAGACGAAGACATCGCTGCATTGGAAGCCGAAGTGCAATTGCTGCGCAACGAGGTGGGCAACACCACGGCGCAGGACGTATTGCAAGAAGAGGTCAAGCGGCTGAAATCTGCGCTGGAAGGCGCCCGCAACGAGATCGCCAGCCAAAAAGAACAGATCGAAGAGCGCGAAACCGAGCTTGCCCGTTTGGTAGGGCAGGTTGAAACGCTGGAACAGGTCGAACCCGAAGATACCAGCGCGGCTGTTGATCTGGCGGCAAGCGAGGCCGAGAACCAGCGCCTTGAACGCGAGATGGAAGAGTTAAACACCGCACTGACCGAGGCCCGTTCCGTGGCCAAGGCGGCGGCTGAACTGCCAACGCTTGCTGCGGAAAACGTACGGTTGAAGGCTGAGATTGAAACGCTTCAGGCCGCAGTCGCACAGGCTCAGGCGCAACCTGTGGCGACCGATGAACTGGCCGCGTTGGAAGCCGAAAACACCCAACTAAAAGATGCAGCAGAAACCCTGCAGGCCGCGTTGAGCGCCGCGCAGGCCGCGGCAGAAGCGGCCCCCGATCTGGTCGCGCTTGACGCGCAGTTGCAAAGCCTGCGCGCAACCAATGATCAGTTGGTTCACTCCAATGCAGCCTTGCGGGCTGCCAATGCCGAAGGGGTCGGCGACGCAGAGTTGATCAATCAATCCCTGGTCGCTGAACTTGAAGGGCAACGCGCGGCAAATGCCACCGATAAGGCCGAGATGAACGCGGTGATTTCGCGGCTTGAGCCCCTGCTGGCGGCCGCTGCGCCGCACGACACCCTGCAAGAAGAGGTGATGTAAGATGCCCGAAGTAACCATTCACATTGGCGGCCGCGGCTTTGAGGTGTCCTGTCAGGACGGTGAGCAAAGCTATTTGCATTCGGCGGCCAAAATGCTGGACGACGAAGCGCAGGTTCTGTCAGATCAGATCGGGCGCATGCCCGAAGCGCGGATGTTGCTGATGGCAGGTTTGCTGCTGGCCGACAAAACCGCCGCCGTTGAAGACAAAAACAAAACGGTTGAAGCGCAAATGGCAGAAAAAGATGCCCAGATTGCTGCGTTACAGGCCGAAATTGCCGAACTGCATGCCGCACCCGCCCCAGAGGCTGAGCGCATCGAAGTCGCCGTTGTCCCGCCGCAGGTGGCTGAGGTTCTGGCGACATTGGCGGCGCAAACCGAAGGTCTGGCCAACGACATCGAAAGCAAGCTTTCTGCTTAACGCCCCCGTCGAGGGAAATTCGAAACAGACGCTGCATTCAACGTGGCGTCTGTTGCCGTATTGGAAACACAATATTGACACAATTGCCCCAATCGGTTGGCAAAATATCTTTTTAAATCACTAAAATTTGTTTAGCTCTTGTTAAGGTAGTTTTTCTTTTTAGGGATACTTTTGATGTTAGGTATTTTTGTTCTCAGCACCTTGGTGCTGACAGGTGTTGCGATCGGCGTCATGGACGACGACACAGAGGGCGGCAGTGGTGTCCTAGGCGACGGCGAAACACGCGACGACGCTGGCCTCGAACCTTCACGCCCGGACCAACCAAACACCGACATTACCAGCCTGGACGATCTTCTGGCATTTGGCAGCGGTGATGATGTGATCGAATCCGCATCTGGTGACGATACGGTCTATGCCGGCGGCGGAGATGACAGCGTGAATGGCGGCGCAGGTCTGGACGAGATCTTTGGTGAAGGCGGCGACGATACGCTGTTTGGTGGCCAGTACCACGATACCCTCAGCGGCGGTCTGGGAGATGACACCCTGCGCGGTGGTCCCGGCCAAGACGTGCTGGAAGGCGATGAAGGCGACGACCGGCTGAACGGTGACGGCTACCACGACATCTTGTTTGGCGGCGAAGGGGACGACGAACTTTTGGGTGGCGATGGCCGTGACTATCTGCTGGGTGAAGACGGCGATGACGAACTGTTTGGCGAGGCGTGGAATGACACGCTGTTGGGCGGCGACGGTGACGACACGCTGATCGGCGGCGAGGGGAACGACGTTTTGTGGGGTGGACAGTTTGACCACACACCTACCGCCGAAGAGATTGCAGCGTTCCGTGACGAAGATATCCGCTTTGACGCTGAGTTGTCAGACGACCCTACCAATGGCAACGATGTTTTGGAGGGGGGCGCAGGCAATGATCTTCTGCTGCTTGAAGCCGGTGACACTGGAACAGGTGGCGACGGGAACGACCAGTTCGATATTCGTCTTGACCCCAGAAGCGACGACCTGATCACAATTCAAGATTTCAATGCAAACGATGACATCGTTGAGATTTTCGCCGACGACGGTCTGTCAAGCACGTCAGAAGTGCTCGAAATTTTGGACGACGACGCAACCGGCGATGCCTGGCTTTTGCGTGATGGCGAGGCAGTCGTTCGTTTGGTTGGTGCCTCTGGTCAGCTGACGGCCTCGAACTTTGCGATCCACACAAGCTAAGTGTTACACCGAGCACAAAAAAGGGGCCTGATCCGCGCGGATCAGGCCCCTTTTTCATATGAATTTAGCTAAGTTAACCGTTGGCTTCACGGATCTTGTCAGATGCGGCCTTGTCAAAGGCGACGCCGTTGTCCGCAAACAGAGTATCCAGTTCGCCCGACAAGGTCATTTCAACGATGATGTCGCAGCCACCCACAAATTCACCTTTGACATAAAGCTGGGGGATTGTGGGCCAGTCCGAGTACTCTTTGATGCCTGCACGGATTTCTTCGTCCGCCAGAACGTTCACATCGGTGTAGTCCACGCCAATATAGTTCAGCACGCCTGCAACGCGGGACGAAAATCCACACTGCGGCATGTCTTTTGTGCCCTTCATGTACAGGACAACATCGTTGCCTTTGACGGTTTCGTCGATGCGGGTGTTTGCGTCGGTCATGTGTTTGATCCTCTCAGGTCGTCAGCCATTGGTCTTTGACCCGGATATAGGGAAGGTTTGGTGAAAAAGTAAGGCCCATCTGACTGCGGCAATAACCTCGGATGAGCACTAGCGCCGAAAACTACTGCGGATGATTTGTTGGTTGCGGTTTTCGTGCTCTTCATTTGAGCGTTCAGCGGCATCGACGACATCGGTGTTGGTGGCTTCAAGCCCCAGTTCGGGTTTGGAGGGAGACTTGTACGACACGCTGAGACAAAGATCGGTGTTTTCGACCCTTGAAATAGGCCTCAAGCCCAGCTGCCGCTGCAATTAAACCAATTACAGCCAGTGCAATCCAACCCGAGGATGTCATCACTCAGGCGCTTTGGTGGTCAGGGCCAGCGCATGTAAATCGCCATCGGGGCCATCCATTTTGCCTTTGAGCGCTGCATAAACGGCACGCTGTTGCTGAACGCGGTTTTTGCCGCGAAAGCTTTCGTCGACCACCATGGCTGACATGTGAACGCCGTCAGAGCCTCCAACCTGGATTTCGGCATCGGGGAAGGATTCACGCAACAACGCTTCGATTTCATGAGCCTGCATCGGCATGGGCAAGTTCCTTGTTCTATTTGTAGAAAATGTAGGGCCGGGGGGGCACCTCTGCAAGCAGGATTAGCGCGATACGCTTACAAAGGGTGCCAGTTGCTGCACAAATTCAGGCACTGACGCCAGCGCCTCTTGGACCTCTGGTTCCTCAAAATCCCAGATGGAGCCGGCGTCCTCTGGACACAGCGCGCGCTTCAAAGCGGTGCACTGGTGCTGAACGTCATCAGGCAAAGGCAGGGCAGAGGCCTCATTCAGGATCAGCAGGGCCTCATGGATCGGGCGCAGCACCCGCAACGCGTGGGTCATGTGGGGCAATAGATCGGGATCATCGCGCCAGGTTTCGCCGTCAAACAGCTCCTGCGTGACGCGCTGGCCTGCACCCGCACACGAATAGGCAACACATCCCCCAAAACCTTTGGATGACAGGCCCGCATGAATTTTGCAGCGGAAATCAGCATCCAGATTGGGGCAGGGCGTATCAACCTCTTTGATCAGCGCAAAGTCTTCGGACGCGTCAAAGGGATACGCCACACAACACAGGGCGGCGCAGCGGCTGCAATCTGCTGTCAGGTCCGGCAGGTTGGGCAGGGGAACAGAGGTCATTTCGCATACCAATGACTGTTGCGCATAAAAAAGGGTGGGAAGACAACGCCCTCCCACCCCGCATCAAGAGACACATCGCACCGGTTAGGCCACAGCCGCCGCAAAGCCTGCGCGGAACACAGCAGCCAGATCTGCCAGCGGCGCTTCGACGTTGCCAAATTTAACCGTGTCACCGCCAAAGCGGCCCACAGTTTCAATGCGCACACCGGCTTGACCCGCTGCCAGCATCAAACCTTCGGCCTGATCAAAGTTACAGGCGACAAGGTAACGCGCCTGATCTTCGCCAAACAGAACCTTTGTATCGGCACTGTCCAGTTGGACACCAACACCGGCTTCTTCGGCCAGCTCAAACGCCGCCAAGGCCAGACCACCATCGCTAAGATCGGTGCAGGCTTTGATCAGGTCGCGGTTGGCGCGGATGAATTCGCCGTTGCGCTGCTCGGCGGCCAGATCAACATGCGGCGCATCGCCGTCTTCGCGGTTGAACACTTCGGCCAACAGCGCCGACTGGCCCAGATGGCTGCCGGTTTCGCCGACCAGAATGGCCACATGGCCGTCGCGGACCTCGCCGATGATCGCCTCTTCGCCCGCTGCAATCAGACCAACCGCACCAATGGTGGGGGTGGGCAGGATCGCCTGACCGTCGGTTTCATTGTACAAGGACACATTGCCCGACACGATGGGCATATCCAGCGCGGCGACCGCCTCGCCGATACCTTTCAGCGCGCCAACAAACTGGCCCATGATTTCGGGCTTTTCGGGGTTGCCAAAGTTCAGGTTGTCGGTGGTGGCCAATGGCTTAGCGCCCACAGCGGACAGATTGCGGTAAGCTTCGGCCACAGCCTGCTTGCCGCCCTCGGTTGGGTTTGCCTTAACGTAGCGCGGCGTCACGTCTGAGGTGAAGGCCAATTTCTTGTCGGTGCCGTGAATACGAATGATACCGGACCCAATGCTGGGACGGCGCGCGGTGTCGCCCATCACGGTGGTGTCATACTGTTCGTACACCCACTGTTTGCCTGCGTAGTTGGGCGAGTTCAGCAATGCCTTCAACCCGTCGATGGGGTCAATGCTGGGCACATCCGCATCGCTCAAGGCTTCGGGTGTTGGTGTTGGCACCCAAGGGCGGTCGTATTCTGGCGCGGTTGACGCCAGTTTCGACAGCACCAGATCCGCCTTTACTTCACCGTTGTGCAGGATCAGGAACCGGTCTTCGGCAATGGTTTCGCCAACGATGGCAAAATCCAGATCCCATTTTTCGAACACGGCACGCGCTTCGGCTTCCAGCTCAGGCTTGAGAACCATCAGCATACGCTCTTGCGATTCCGACAGCATCATCTCATAGGCGGTCATGCCGACTTCGCGCTGAGGCACGTCTTCGAGGTTCAGTTTGACACCCAAACCGCCCTTGTCGCCCATTTCTACCGCTGAACAGGTCAGACCTGCTGCGCCCATGTCCTGGATCGAGATCACCGCACCGGTCTGCATCAGCTCCAGTGTGGCTTCCATCAGGCGTTTTTCGGTGAAGGGGTCGCCAACCTGAACGGTGGGACGCTTTTCTTCGATGGTGTCGTCAAATTCGGCAGACGCCATGGTCGCGCCACCCACGCCGTCACGGCCGGTTTTTGCACCCAGATAAACAACTGGCATGCCCACACCGGATGCGGCCGAGTAGAAAATGCTATCGGTTTTTGCCAAGCCGGCTGCAAATGCGTTCACAAGGCAGTTGCCGTTGTACGCGGGGTGAAAGCGCACTTCGCCGCCAACACATGGCACACCAAAGCAGTTGCCGTAGCCGCCAACACCTTCCACCACACCATTGACCAGCTGACGGGTCTTGTGGTGCGACGGTTCGCCAAACGACAGTGAGTTCATTGCGGCAATTGGGCGCGCGCCCATGGTAAAGACATCGCGCAAGATGCCGCCCACGCCGGTCGCGGCCCCCTGATAGGGCTCGATATACGATGGGTGGTTGTGGCTTTCCATTTTGAAAACAACCGCGTCGCCATCGCCAATATCAACGATACCTGCGTTTTCACCGGGACCACAGATCACCTGCGGGCCTTCGGTCGGCAGCGTGCGCAGCCATTTCTTGGAGGATTTGTAGGAACAGTGTTCGTTCCACATGGCTGAGAAGATCCCCAGCTCGGTGAATGTTGGCTCGCGCCCAATGATCTCAAGGATCAGATCATATTCCTCAGGCTTAAGCCCGTGGTTTTCAATCAGTTCAGGCGTGATCGCTGGTTCCTGCATCGCTGGTCTTCCCGGTGGCTGAGTTTGGGCGCCTTGTAAGACAAGCTGAGGCGTTGGGGAAGTGTAAAGACGCGGTGACAGGGCAGCAAATGTCACAATTGCAGCCCAAGCGCGTTGGTATTGTGCCTCAACCTGAGCAAAGCGCAGGTGAAGGTGCTGAATCTGTGATGAAATTTTCATCACTTCACACCTAAATCGCATTTCAGGCGCCTCTGGCAGTGGACCTGTGATGCAACACAGTAGATGAAGGGATCATAAAAAAAAGGCCGAGCACGAAGCTCGGCCAAGTCCAACAGGGAGGTATGAAGGGCGGCGTGTGCCAGCGCCTTCATACCTTTCATTTAGGGAGCGTATGCGCCCCGTTCAAGGACATTCACCTAAACTCAAAAGCAAAGCCGGTATGCAGTGACCGCATAACTTACAGTTTACCCATCTCTTTCATGTGCTTGCGATGTTCCATGATTTCGCTTTGAACAAAATCACGGAATGCCGCGATGCGGCGCGAATGGCGCAATTCTTCGGGATAGGCGAGGTAAACCGGTACGGCGCTGGTGTCCTCTTCGAGCAGGACCGGGACGAGGCCGGGGAAATCTTCGACGACATAATCAGGTAAAATACCGATGCCAAGATCATGCACGACCGCCTGTAGGACGCCAAAATAGTTGTTCACGGTGAGAATCGAGCCCGGATGATTGCCCATCAGTTTTTTCACCAATAGCGCGGCCGATCCGACCTGCGGCGCATTTGCGTGCTGACAGATCAGGCGGTGATCCTTGATGTCTGCAATGGTGGCAGGGGTGCCTTGCTGTTCCAGATATGTCTGCGAAGCGTACAGACGCATCTGCACGGTCATCAAACGCTTGCGGATCAGATCCGCTTGGCTTGGCTCTTTCATGCGAATGGCGACGTCCGCCTCACGCATCGGAAGATCCAGCACACGTTCTTCGAGCATCAGATCAATGTTCAGGTTTGGATAGATCTCATATAGTTTGTTCAGGCGTGGCGCCAGAAACAAGGTCCCAAGCCCCACCGTGGTGGTCACACGCAATTCGCCAAACACCTCTTCTTCGCTGTCGCGAATGCGGGCGGACGCGGCTTCAAGGCGTTGGCTCATGGATTTGGTGGCGTCGAACAGCAATTCACCCTGTTCCGTCAGGATCAAACCGCGGGCATGCCGGTGAAACAACGTAGTGTTGAGTCGTTCCTCCAACGCCCGCACCTGACGGCTGACAGCAGATTGCGACAGATTCAATTTGTCGCCGGCATGGGTCAGGCTGCCTGCATCCGCAACTGCGTGAAAGATTCTAAGCTTATCCCAATCCATTTCGACGCTCTCTTTTGTTTGGTTGTTGTTATAGCGGAAAAACCCTTCTTTTCCATTTCCGTGCCGTTACATCAATATGACGTGACGAAAAAACACCTATTCAGGTCAGTAGTTATGACCTATATTGAGAAAAGGAAGAGCAAGCTAATCAGGTGAGGAGGCCGCGATGAGCACGCAAAAAATTTCTCTGAACGACAAATATGATTTAGAACACCCCTCGATCCTATTAAACGGCACGCAAGCGCTGGTGCGTTTGATGCTGATACAACAGGCCCGCGACCGCGCGGCAGGGTTGAACACCGCCGGGTTGGTCGCCGGATACAGAGGATCCCCGCTGGGCGCGGTGGACCTGCAAATGGCGCGGGCCGAAAAGCACCTGCGCGCTGCGGATGTGACATTTCAGTACGGATTGAACGAAGATCTCGCGGTCACGCAGTTGTGGGGGGCGCAGCAGGCCGAAATTCGCGGTGAAGGCAAATACGATGGGGTCTACGGCCTGTGGTACGGCAAAGGGCCGGGCGTGGACCGATCTGGCGACGCCTTGCGACATGCCAATATGGCGGGCAGTTCGACACATGGTGGCGTTTTGGTCGCCATGGGAGATGACCACACTGGCGAAAGCTCATCCGTACTGCACCAATCCGAATGGTCACTGCTGGACTGCTATCTTCCGATCCTCAGCCCGGCCGGCGTGCAGGAAATTCTCGACTACGGCGTCTATGGCTACGCGTTAAGCCGCTTTTCAGGTTTGTGGGTTGGCCTAAAGACCATGAAAGACACGATCGAAGTCACGTCCGTGGTTGATGGCACCGCGGATCGCATGAATCTGGTCACACCTGAATTTGACATGCCCGCAGATGGGCTGAACATCCGATTGGACGATGATCGTTTCCGTCAGGAGGCGCGGATCATTGATTACAAACGCTTTGCCGCCGAAGCCTTTAGCCATGCCAACAAGATGGACAACCGTATGTGGGGCAAGGCCGGTGCCAAAATCGGGTTTGTGGCGGCTGGCAAAAACTGGCTTGATCTGGTCCATGCGCTGAAGCTGTTGAACATCGATGAAACCATGGCCGAACGGCTCGGGATCACCACCTACAAGGTTGGCCAAACCTGGCCGATGGATATGAAGGGCTTTCACGATTGGGCGGAGGGGCTGGATCTGATTGTGGTTGTCGAAGAAAAACGCAAGCTGATCGAGATCCAGATCAAGGAAGCCATTTTTGACGACCGGCGCGGACGGCGGGTTTATGGCTGGTACAAAGGCGGGGCAGGGAGCATGCACCGCGAAGAACTGTTCCCAACCAAATTTGCGCTGGACCCAATGATGATCGCCGAACGCCTTGGTGAAATCCTGGGAGAAGAGGGGCGCGACACCGAGGCCATTCAAGCCGGTTTGGCCGCTCTGGCCGAGTCCAAACGCGCGGACAACGCCGAAGAAATTGTCACGCGGCCACCGTATTTCTGTTCGGGCTGCCCGCATAATTCGTCAACACGTTTGCCCGACAAGGCGCGCGCCTACGCGGGGATTGGCTGCCACTTCATGGTGCAGTGGATGGACCGTGAGACAGTTGGCTTCACCCATATGGGCGGCGAAGGTGCCAACTGGATTGGCGAGGCGCCCTTTTCTACCCGCAAACATGTGTTCCAGAATCTGGGCGATGGCACCTACAACCATTCGGGCGTACAGGCCATTCGTGCGGCGCTCGCGGCGGGCACAACAATTACATATAAAATCCTGTACAACGATGCCGTCGCGATGACCGGTGGTCAACAAGCAGAAGGCGGGCTGACTGCGGCGCAAATTGCACATGAGCTGACAGCCATGGGGGTCAAAACCATGGCGGTGGTCTATGACGACAAAGAAGACGTCGACGCCACGCAGTTCCCGCACGGCATTGCAATGCACGAACGCGCCAAACTGATGCAAGTGCAGCGTGAGTTCGAAGAGATCGACGGTGTTTCAGCCATTATTTATATTCAGACCTGTGCCGCCGAAAAACGCCGCCGGCGCAAAAAGGGCACCTTCCCAGACCCCGACAAACGGGTGTTTATCAATTCTGAGGTCTGTGAGGGCTGTGGCGATTGTGGCGTGCAATCCAACTGTATCTCTATCACGCCCAAAGAAACCGAACTGGGCCGCAAACGCGAGATCGACCAATCCAGCTGCAACAAGGATTTTTCCTGTGTCAACGGGTTCTGCCCCTCCTTTGTCACTATCAAAGGCGCAAAAATCCGCAAACAAGCCACCGCATCGCTGGATTTGCCAGACCTGCCACAGCCAGACCTTCCCCCCATCAACGGCACCCATAACGTGGTGATCACCGGCGTGGGGGGCACCGGCGTGGTGACGCTGGGCGCGGTGCTGGCGCAGGCTGCACAAATGGATGGCAAAGGGGCCGGCATGATGGAAATGGCCGGGCTTGCGCAAAAAGGCGGGGCTGTTCACATCCATTGCCGCCTGGCCAACGATCCCAGCGATATCAGCGCTATTCGGGTCGCAACCGGTGAAGCCCATGCGCTGATTGGTGGCGATCTGGTGGTCAGTGCCGGGGCCAAAATCTTGGGCCTGACCGAGGCGGGCAAAACGGGTGCGGTTGTCAATTCTCATGAAATCACCACCGGAGACTTTACCCGCGACACAGAGTTCACCATCCCCGGTGACCGCTTGCAACTGGCGCTTGAAGCGCGCCTGCGCAATCGGGTGGATTTATTTGACGCCACCGAACTGGCCCGTGCCAGCATGGGCGACAGCATTTATTCCAATATGATGATCTTTGGCGCCGCGTGGCAACGTGGCTTGATCCCGGTTTCGTTTGACGCCCTGATGCAGGCGATCGAACTGAATGGCACTGCCGTCGCGCGCAACAAACGCGCGTTTGACATCGGTCGTTGGGCGGTACTGCACCCTAAAGAGGCCAAAACCCTGGCCGAACCCAATCAGGTCCAGCTGCCGCAGACCACCCAAGAGCACATCGCCACACGCGTCGCCCATCTGGAGGCCTATCAGGGAAAATCCTTGGTGCGCCGCTATTTGAAACTGCTTGAGGGTGTCACGGATCCTACGCTCAAGACCGCAGTCGCGCAGGGCTATCACAAAGTGCTGAGCTATAAGGACGAGTATGAAGTCGCGCGGCTCTTGCTGAAAACCCGAGCACAGGCGCAAGACACGTTCGAAGGCGAGCTTGAACTGACCTACCACATGGCGCCGCCGGTCCTGAGCCGCGGCACTGACGGTGACGGCCGTCCGCAAAAACGCACTTTTAGTGGTGCGCGGATGGAGCGTCTGCTGCGTGTTCTGGCCCGTTTCAAATCAGTGCGCGGCACGCCGCTGGATGTGTTTGGTTATACAACGGAACGCCGCATGGAGCGCGCCTTGATCAAACAATATGAGCGCGACATGACGGAGTGGCTGCCAAAGGCCGCGGATGTTCCAGCCGAGGCTTTGATTGCGTTGGCTGAACTGCCCTTAAAAATCCGTGGGTTTGGTCCGGTAAAACAGAAAAACGAGGCCGCAGCGGCAAAACAACGCGAAGAGATCCTCGCGGTTCTGCGACAGGGGAACCCCACACTTCGAAACGCGGCCGAATAGGGGGCTGAGGCCCGAACCACATGTACTCCCGCCTGTTTTGCGACACTCCAAGGAGTGCCCCGCACAGTTGGGCCAAGCGCGGCGCAGAAGCGCCGCGCGCCACGTTTCGCACATTGGCATCTGGCGCGCACTATTGTCATCAACCGCCCAATTGTCCACCACGCCTACAGAATGAGGCCATGCACATAGATGCAAATGTGGTGCCAGCGCGCAGCCCCTGCTGGCCGCTGTGGTGACGGATCCAAAAGCAAGGATGGATTTCCGGCGCAAAGCCACGTATGAGCTAGTCCCAACACCGCGCATACCCTGCGCATTGGGTTCTAAGCTATTAGAAACACACCGCGCCTGACCGGAGCATCCGGTGGGCCTAACATCATGAGGATAAAGTGGCTGTAGGCATCTTTGATTCCGGTCTGGGCGGGCTGACCGTTCTGAACGCAGCGCAGCAGCGTTTGCCAGATGTCGAGTTTTTGTATTACGGGGACAACGCCCACGCGCCCTATGGGGTGCGGGACGCAGAAAACATCTTTCAGCTGACCAAAGCCGCCGTCGAAGACATGTGGGCCAAGGGGTGTGATCTGGTCATTCTGGCGTGCAACACCGCCTCGGCCGCAGCCCTGCGCCGAATGCAGGAAGAAGGTTTACCCAAGGGCAAACGGGTGTTGGGGGTCTTTGTGCCCCTGATCGAAGCGCTGACCGAACGCCAGTGGGGCGACAACTCCCCCCCACGCGAAGTGGATGTAAAACACGTCGCCCTGTTTGCAACCCCCGCCACAGTGGCAAGCCGTGCCTTTCAACGCGAGCTGGCCTTTCGCGCGATTGGTGTGGACGTTGAGGCCCAATCCTGCGGCGGCATAGTCGATGCCATCGAAGAGGGCGACTATGTGCTGGCCGAGGCATTGGTGAAAAGTCACGTGGATGCGCTGATGCGCAAAATGCCCAGCCCCCAAGCCGCTATTCTCGGCTGCACCCATTATCCGCTGATGGAAGAGATTTTTCAGGCTGCCTTGGGCGAAAATGTAAAAGTGTTCAGCCAGGGCAACTTGGTCGCTGAAAGTCTGGCAGATTACCTGGTGCGCCACCCTGAAATGCTGGGGACGGGCAAAGGCGGGTATTATACCACCGGCGATCCCGTACGTGTGAGCAGCCGCGCCACGCAGTTTTTGCGACGAGAGCTGCGATTTGAATCGGCCTAAGGGCCCCCACATTTCCCCGACAATGACAGCGCCGCCAATGGCCGCGCGTGAGACCACAGACGAGACCTGACATGACCCATAAAGTGGCTATCCTTGGCGCCTCTGGCTATACTGGCGCGGAGCTGGTGCGGTTGATTGACCAGCATCCCAATATTGAAATCGCAGCCCTAGGGGCTGAACGCAAAGCGGGCCTGACCATGGCCGAAGTGTTCCCGCACCTGCGTCATCTTGATCTTCCAACGCTTTGTAAAATTTCAGAAATCGATTTTTCTGAGATTGATCTGTGCTTCTGCGCCTTGCCGCATAAAACCAGCCAGGAAGTGATTTCGGCGCTGCCCAAAGACCTGAAAATCGTTGATCTGTCCGCAGATTTCCGTCTGCGCGATCCTGATGCGTATGCCACGTGGTATGGCAACCCCCACAGCGCTGTTGAGATGCAGGAAGAGGCGGTGTACGGCCTGTCCGAATTCTACCGCGATGAGATCAAAGCGGCGCGTTTGGTTGCGGGCACGGGCTGCAATGCAGCAACGGGTCAGTTTGCGCTGCGGCCTCTGATTTCTGCGGGTGTGATTGATCTGGATGAGATCATTCTTGATCTGAAATGCGCAGTGTCAGGTGCGGGCCGGGCGCTCAAGGAAAACCTCCTGCACGCAGAGCTGAGCGAAGGCTACAACGCCTATGCCATCGGGGGAACCCACCGCCATTTGGGCGAGTTTGATCAGGAGTTCTCAAAGCTCGCCGGTCGTCCCATCAAGGTACAGTTTACCCCACATCTGATCCCCGCCAATCGCGGAATTCTGGCGACAGTTTACGTCAAAGGTGACGCGCAGGCGATCTATGATACCTTTGCAAAGACCTATGCAGATGAACCGTTTATAGAACTTCTGCCCTTTGGCCAGGCACCGTCGACGCATCATGTGCGTGGGTCGAATTTTTGCCATATCGGGGTGACAGCGGACCGGATCGAAGGCCGTGCGATTGTCATCGCTGCGCTGGATAACCTGACAAAAGGTAGCAGCGGTCAGGCCTTGCAGAATGCCAACCTGATGTTAGGTGAAGAAGAGACAGCCGGTCTGATGATGGCACCGCTGTTTCCGTAACCAAACGATGGGCGGGGGTGGCAGCGCTCCCGAAATGCGATGAAAACTCTAAAGAAACAACGGCGCATTCAGGTGATTGCCGTGGCATCTGTCGCCTTAGCGCTGGCCACCGGTTTGATTGGTTATGCGATGCGAGATGGCATCAACTTTTTCCGATCCCCCAGCCAAGTGGCAGAAGAAGCGCCCAGCCCAACCGAAGTTTTCCGACTGGGCGGGCTGGTTAAAGCAGGAAGCCTTCAACGCGGCGACGCGGGCAAGATCCGCTTTGTTGTCACCGATGGCGGCGCGTCGGTTCCGGTGGTGTTTTCGGGGGTTGTGCCGGATCTTTTTGCCGAAGAGCAAGGCATGATCGGCACCGGTCGCTATGTGAACGGCGTCTTTGAAGCCTCTGAAATTCTTGCAAAACATGACGAGACCTACATGCCAAAAGAGGTCGTAGACGCCTTGAAAGCGCAAGGCGTTTTTCAAGAAGGCGGCAGCTGAACAGCACACGCGTGCCCAGTATCTCACAAGCCCTCCCGCCCGAAACGCGCCTCTCTTGCCAGAGAGACGGTGTCAGTTGGGCGTAGCGCCGCGCTTTGCGCGGCGCTACGCCCAAGGCTGCCAGGGGGTCTTGCCAGTTCTGGCAAACACCCGCAGGCGCGGGAGCGCTTGTTTCCCCAAATACGCGCCTGTTGCCCAGCCACCGCACGCTGGCGCAGGCGTGATTTAACACGTCAATGTCAGTCTCGTACCAGTTTCACCGAAGGAACCTGGCCATGCGACATATCAAAGACATTGCAGTTGAAATTGTTGCCCGCGAGGGCGGATTTGTGAACGATCCGGACGACCCCGGCGGGCCGACCAAATTTGGCGTCACCCTGCACACCTTACGTGCCTTACAACAGGATCTGACGGGGGACGGTCAAGTCGATCTTGCGGATCTGCAGGCCCTGAGCGCTGCGCAGGCCGCCGATCTATTCATGCAACACTATTTCCACCAACCCGGGCTAGACCGTCTGCCGGACTGTCTGCATGCAACTGTCTTTGACATGTTTGTCAACGCAGGTGGCAATGCCATCAAAATTCTGCAACGGCTGCTCAACCAAATGGGGCACAGCCTGGCCGTGGATGGGGCATTGGGGCCGCGCACCTGCAAAGCCGCCTTTGACGCCGCCGCCGTGGATGCAGACGCCTTGACCAATGCCTATGGCATCGCCCGGCGCAATTATTATTTCCGTCTGGGCGATCAGCGCCCCGCCAGTCGCAAATACGCGCGCACCCGCGCCGGAGGCAAAGGCGGCTGGATCAAGAGGGCCGAAACATTCATCGCCAGACCCTACCACCTCAGTTCAGCTGAGTTTCAAAAACGGGTGGCGGCATGGGGATGATCCAGGGACTATTTTCGCTGCTGTTTGGGCGCACTCACAATGTCGTGCGTGACACGGTTGAGGTGTTTCGCGAAAATGCCGAAAGCGGGGCCCATCGCGCGCAACAGGTCCAGCTGGCCGCGCTGGCGCAACTGGCCGCCGAATTTCAACATCCCAGAAAAAGCGCCTTTGACCGCGGGATTGACGGCCTGAACAGACTGCCACGCCCGATGCTGGCGCTTGGCACGCTGGCGCTTTTGACGTCTGCTATGTTTGATCCAATCTGGTTTGCAGCGCGTATGCAGGGCATCGCATTGGTGCCCGAACCCCTGTGGTGGTTGCTGGGGATCATCGTGACGTTTTATTTTGGCGCACGCCAGCAGGCAAAAGGTCAGGACTTTCAGGCCAGCCTCGCGCAGTCTTTGGCGCAAGTCCCGCAAGTGGTTGCAAATCTGGAGCGCCTGAACACCGTATCCTCCTCCCCGTCACATCCGGCATCCCCCCCGCCGTCACGCACAGAGACGCCACGTCGCTCTGCCAGTGCTGCCGCTGCCAAAGACGCCAACCCAGCCTTACACCGCTGGCAGCACAGCCATGCGGCGCAAGGCGATCATTAGCCTCTCGCAAATTTCATACCCTGCGGCGGCGCGACGCGGGCAATATGCATTGGCCCGTTGCCCGCCACAGCGTATAGACGGGATATGATTACAGAACTTGGCCACTTTGCCCTGATCCTCGCCTTTTTAATTGCCATTGTTCAGATGGTGGTGCCCCTTATGGGGGCCCATAAACGCTGGCCGGGGTGGATGGCGTTGGCCGAACCCGCGGCCCAAGCCCAGTTTGCGTTCACGGCCATTGCCTTTGGCGCGTTGATGTGGGCCTTTATCAGCTCTGATTTCTCGCTGCTGCTGGTGGTGCAAAACAGCCATTCGGCCAAGCCAATGCTGTATAAAGTCGCCGGCACCTGGGGCAACCACGAAGGCTCCATGCTGTTGTGGGTGCTCATTGTGGCGCTGTTTGGCGCGCTGGCCTCGGTGTTTGGCGGTGGCTTGCCGCCGACGTTAAAAGCCCGCGTTCTGTCAGTACAAGCGGCCATTGGCGTGGCGTTTTTCTCGTTCATCCTGTTCACGTCCAATCCGTTCCTGCGCCTTGCGGTGCCACCGATGGATGGCGAAGACCTCAATCCGCTGCTCCAAGACCCCGGCTTGGCGTTTCATCCACCGTTTCTGTATTTGGGCTATGTCGGGCTTTCGATGACCTTTTCATTTGCAGTCGCCGCCCTGATCGAGGGCCGGGTTGACGCCGCCTGGGGGCGCTGGGTGCGCCCATGGACGCTGGCGGCGTGGATATTTTTGACCATTGGCATCGGGCTGGGCAGCTGGTGGGCCTATTACGAATTGGGCTGGGGCGGGTTCTGGTTCTGGGATCCCGTTGAAAATGCGTCCTTTATGCCTTGGTTGCTGGCGGCTGCGCTGCTGCACTCTGCCATCGTGGTTGAGAAACGCGAAGCGCTCAAAAGCTGGACAATTCTGCTGGCGATCCTGGCCTTCGGCTTTTCGCTGATCGGCACATTTATTGTACGCTCAGGACTGCTGACATCTGTACACGCCTTTGCCAATGATCCCGAACGCGGGGTGTATATTCTGATCATCCTCGGGTTTTTCACGGGGGGAGCCCTGTTGTTGTTTGCCCTGCGTGCCCAGGCCATGGAGGCCAAGGGCGTATTCGGGCTGGTCAGCCGCGAATCCGGGCTGGTGATCAACAACGTCCTGCTGGCGGTGGCTTGTTTTGTCGTGTTCTTTGGCACCCTGTGGCCGGTGGTGGCTGAGATGGCGTTTGATCGCAAACTCAGCGTGGGTCCGCCGTTCTTTAACCTTGCGTTTTCACCGTTTATGGTGGGGCTGGGGATGGTGCTGCCAATCGGTGCCATGTTGCCATGGAAACGCGGCAAGTTGAAACGCACCTTGTGGCAATTGCGCTTTGTCTTTGGCTTGGCTGTGGCGCTTGGCGCGCTGGCATTTGCGATACAGTCGGGGCGTTCTGCGTTAGGGCCGATTGGCCTGTTTCTGGGGGCATGGGTGGTGATGGGCGCCTGTACCGACCTATGGATGCGCACGGGTAAATCCAACCGCGTGGCCCGTCTGTTTCGTTTGCCGCGCGCAGACTGGGGCAAAGCCGCCGCGCATTCAGGCCTAGGGATCACCATTTTTGCTATTGCGGGCCTGACGGCGTGGGAGATCGACGATATCCGTGTTGCCGAGGTGAACAAACCCTTTGATGTGGGAGCATATGAGCTGACCCTAAAAGGGGTAGGGCAGGAACGCGGCCCGAACTATTTTGCCACGGTGGCCGACATTGATGTGCGCCACAAAGGTGCATTTCTCACGACCCTGCGCCCAGAAAAGCGCGACTACCCCGTGGCCCGCATGCCCACCACCGAGGCAGCGATTGATTACCGCATCACCCGCGATCTCTATGTGGTGATTGGCGATCAGCAGTCCAACGGCGGATGGACTGTGCGCACCTATGTCAAACCACTGGCCAACTGGATTTGGGGCGGTTCACTGCTCATGGCCTTTGGCGGTCTCTTGTCATTGTCTGACCGACGTTTCCGCGTCGCCGCAGGCGCCCGCAAAACCGCCGAGAGATCCAACACAGGAGTGCCCGCAGAATGAAACGCCTGCTGACCACCGTCGCCCTGCTGGCCGCGCTTGCAACTCCCATATGGGCCGTACAGCCCGATGAGGTGTTGGACGATCCCGCACTTGAGGCCCGCGCGCGCGTTTTGTCCAAAGACCTGCGCTGTCTTGTCTGTCGCAACGAAAGCATCGATGAATCCAATGCTGAACTGGCGCGCGACCTGCGTCTGTTGGTCCGTGAACGATTGGTGGCAGGGGACAGCGACGACGAGGCAATGTCATATATCGTCAATCGCTACGGCGAATACGTGCTGCTGCGGCCGACCGCCACGGGCGCAAATTGGCTGTTGTGGGCGGCCGGGCCGTTGATGCTGCTGATTGGGGCAGGAGTTGGGGGCGGATTTCTGCGCAACCGGTCCAAGGCGACACCCGAAACGGAAACCCTGCTGAATGACGCCGAAAAACAACGCTTGGCTGAAATCATGAAGAGCTGATTGTTACTGGAGCCGACCGATGCTAACCTATGCGTGGTCCGCAGTTCACCAAGGCTCCGCCATCAGCTAAACCTGCTAGAACGACTTTCTGTTGTATCCGGATATTTTCTATGGATACCGACGGACAAGGGCGGACCTCCGGGCCGGACACACGGCCAGCGGTATCCCGAGGAGAACATCCATGTCCCGGGACATTTTACGTCTGACGATCGAAGATCTGTCACACTTCACCAAATCCCTGCGCAGCCAGTTGCAGGATCCCCCCAGCCACGCGGAAACGCTTGCCATTGTGGCGCGCGCAGCGGGCTATCGCAACTATCAGCACCTGCGTGCGGATCTCACCCCCGAACCACAAGCCAACGCCAAACAGGTGGCCCGCGCCCTGCGCTACTTTGACGAAACCGGGCAGTGGGCCGACTGGCCGGGAAAACGCGGTATACGCGAACTGTGCCTTTGGGTGGTCTGGGCAAAACTGCCCGCGCGCACGTCCTTGAGCGAACGTGAAATCAGCGCCTTGATCAATACACACACGGTGTTTCGCGATGCTGCACAGATCCGGCGGTCGTTGATCGAAATGGGCCTGATGGACCGCAACACCAGCGGCAGTCGCTATGAACGGATTGAACAGCGCATCCCACCAGAGGCGCAAGTGCTGATCCGTCGCGTCAAAGAGCGCAGCCTTGCCCATATGCCCCCGGCCTCCGGTCGTTCAGATCCGATACAGCGGCTGGTGGGACAGGCGCGGCTGGACGCAGAAAATTCAAACTGACGCAAGGTTTGCCTTTTGCCCGTCGGCTCCCTCCGCCACTATCACATCAAACTAGAAACGGCAGGGAGCCGACGATGGACTACAGCGACATCAAATTTTCAATCAGCAATGATCTGGCGCAGCTGACCCTGAACCGGCCTGAAAAACGCAACGCTTTGACAGCGCAGATGCGCGTTGAAATCACCCATGCCGTGCGCCAGGCCAGCGACCATGCACGAGCACTGGTGATCACTGGCGCGGGCGGTGCGTTCTGCTCGGGTCAAGATCTGAGCGACGCAGACGGACGCGGCCAGATCGATCTGGAACGCACCCTGCGCGATGAATACGCGCCGATGCTTGCGGCATTGGTCGCCTGCCCGGTGCCCACACTGGCCGCCGTCAACGGGGCAGCTGCCGGGGCGGGGGCCAATCTTGCGCTTGCCTGTGATGTGGTGATCGCCAGTGACACTGCATTTTTCTCGCAGGCGTTTTCCCGCATCGGTCTGATGCCGGATGCCGGCGGGACGTGGATATTGCCGCGCAAAATCGGCCTTGCGAAATCCATGGGCGCCGCATTGTTTGGTGAGCAGATCACGGCCCAAGAGGCGAGCGATATGGGCATGATCTATGAAGCAATTCCCGAGGCCGAATTCACCGATCACTGGCAGGCGCGCGCGCGTCATCTGGCGACCGGCCCAACGCGGGCCTATGGCGCCATCAAACAAGCGATGCGCAGCAGCGACGCGCGCTCGTTTGAAGAGCAGATGGACTACGAATCTACGCTACAGGGACAACTGGGACATACCCGCGATTTTCTGGAAGGCGTCACAGCCTTTATGGAAAAACGCCCGGCAAAGTTCGAAGGGCGCTGATCCAGAACATCTCGCAACCTCTGAGCGGGCCAGCTGGCCAAGGTTCAGGAGGTGGCCACCCTGTGATTACCCCAAGTAAGCACATGAACTCGCTAAAGAATTTTCTCAAAGAAGATATCGGGGTAGGGGTCGTCATTGAACCTGTCGATCTCTGTCCACCCCATGGAGTGATACAGGCCCACGGCTTCGTATAGCATGCGGTTGGTATCAAGGCGCAGCGTCGTGATTGAGAGCGCGCGGGCGGCGTCTTCGGCCGTTGTCATCAGACGTTTTGCCAATCCAAGCCCGCGGGCCGTCGGTGCAATCCACATGCGCTTCACCTCGGCCATCGCCGCACCGTCGCCTTTGATCCCCACACATCCCAGTGGCATATCTCCCAATTGCGCCACAACAAATGTCCCGTGTGGGTGCTGCATTTGAGACAGGTCTGGATCGCCTGAATTTTCAAGATCAAAACCCGAGTTCAGCCGGTGACTAAGCTCTGCTGCAAACGCGGTCAGGCATTTTCTGGCAACCTCTGAGGCATAGTCCACCTCGTGAATAACGATGTCCTCCCGCGACAGCGCGATGGTGACGGTGTCCATGGCGTCAAGAAGATGACGCGCGTCTTTGTGTTTGGTCAAGATCCGTTCGGCCCGGTCGTTTGACAGGGTTTCATAGACGGCAAATTCCGCCTCTCCGCGCGCTGTGAGCCGGGTCGTGCGGCTGCGCAGATCAGATGGATTTGGCTGCGTTTCGATCAAACCTTCAGCCTCCAGCCCGCGCAGCAAACGGCTGAGCAACCCCGTGTCCAAATTCAAAAACTTGCGCAGGTCTGACACATTCACATACCCAAGACCAATGGCATTTAGCACGCGTGCCGCGCCAAGCGGTCGGCCGCGGTTCAAAAAGGAGTCCTCTAGCGCACCAATTTCTACAGCGACGGCACGGCTGAAGTTACGAAAGCGGTTTATTTGATCTTGATCCATTTAGCGGACTTTAGTCAGGTAAATGCCAGCCACAAGAGAGTTTCGCGCGTCCTTGCACTCCGTCCGCCCGCATAGCCCCCCCGCGCTGGCGGTGCCTGCCTTAAACGAAAAAATCCGCCCCTGTTGCCAAGAGCGGATTTTATTTTTGAAATCAATACCGTGATTTAGCGGTTTTCGATGTCCACGTAATCACGCGGCGTCTCGCCAAGGTACAGCTGACGTGGGCGACCAATTTTGTTTTGTGGATCCGCAATCATCTCTTTCCACTGCGACACCCAACCAACGGTGCGCGACAGCGCAAAGATCGGAGTGAACATCGAGGTGGGGAAACCCATCGCTTCGAGGATGATGCCCGAGTAGAAGTCCACGTTGGGGAACAGCTTCTTCTCGATGAAGTAGGGGTCGTTCAGAGCGGTTTGTTCCAGCTCTTTGGCCACCTGCAACAGCGGGTTGTCTTCGACGCCCAGCAGCTCCAACACTTCGTCCGCAGACTGCTTCAGAACCGTGGCACGTGGGTCGGTGTTTTTGTACACGCGGTGACCAAAGCCCATCAGACGGAACGGATCGTTCTTGTCCTTGGCGCGGGCGATGAATTCGGGGATGCGATCCACCGAGCCGATTTCCTTGAGCATCTCCAGGCAAGCCTGGTTTGCGCCACCATGTGCCGGACCCCACAGGCAGGCAATGCCCGCTGCGATACAGGCAAATGGGTTTGCGCCCGATGACGAGGCCAGACGTACCGTCGAGGTCGAGGCATTCTGTTCGTGATCTGCGTGCAGCGTAAAGATCCGGTCCATGGCACGGGCCAGAATAGGGTTCACGTTGTACTGTTCGGCCGGCACCGAGAAGCACATGTGCAAGAAGTTCGCAGCATAGTCCAAATCGTTGCGCGGATACACAAACGGCTGCCCGATTGAGTATTTATAGGCCATCGCAGCGATGGTCGGCAGTTTTGCGATCAGGCGGATGGCGGCGACTTCGCGCTGCCACGGGTCCGCAATATCGGTTGAATCGTGGTAAAACGCTGACATCGCGCCGACAACGCCAACCAGCGTCGCCATTGGATGTGCGTCACGGCGGAAGCCACGGAAAAAGTTGTGCATCTGTTCGTGCACCATCGTGTGATTGGTCACACGGGTTTCGAAATCTTCCAACTGTGTTGCGGACGGCAGTTCACCGTACAGCAGCAGATAGCATACTTCGAGATAATGGGATTTCGACGCCAGTTGATCAATCGGGTAGCCACGGTGCAGCAGCTCACCTTTGCCACCATCAATAAAGGTAATGGTGCTGTCGCATGATGCGGTAGAGGTAAAGCCCGGATCATAAGTGAAAACACCGGCTTGTGCATAAAGCTTGCGGATATCGAGAACGTCGGGTCCGGCCGTCGGCGAGAAAATGGGAAGCTCGTATTCGTTGCCATCAAGGCTGAGCTTAGCGGTTTTCTGAGTCTCGGTCATAAATGTCCCTTCCTGTTTCGGGGCATGGAGAGAATATTTGCTTTCAATCCATGCGAGTCACGCCTGCACGGTACTCGCACAAGCGTGGTTTTAGAGAAGCAGGCTTAATCACACGTTAAGCGCGAGGCTTAGCCTGCTGCGTCGCTGATCCGCGCCAGAGTTTCATCCCGCCCTAGCACCATCATCATATCGAATACCGAAGGCGTTACCGCCCGGCCGGCCAGCGCCGCGCGAAGCGGACCTGCCAGTTTTCCAAACTTGGTCTCATGCGCTGCCGCAAAGGCGTTGAGCGCTTCTTCAAGATCGTCACGAGACCAGCTAACACTTTGCAGATGCGGCGTCAATTCACCCAGTATACCATCGGATACATTTGCCAGTGCTTTTGCTGCTTTTGCATCGGGTTGAATAGGGCGTTCTGCAAGTACAAATTCAGCCTTTTCAATGAGTTCCGGGAAAGTCTTTGCCCGATCCTTGAGACAGAACATCGCCTGTTCAAGTTTCATTGACTTTGCGTCACTCAGGGCCGGTTCTCCGGCGGCCGCCAGATAGCCAATCAATTCATGCCGCAATGCAGCATCTTCGGCAATAGCGATCTGCTGACCGCAGAGATTTTCCAGCTTTTTGGTGTCAAACCGCGCCGGGCTTTTGCCGATGCCGCCAAGATCAAACCAGTCGCGGGCCTGAGCGTCCGTAAAAAATTCATCATCGCCATGAGACCAGCCCAAACGCGCCAGATAATTGCGCATACCTGCCGCCGGATAGCCCATGGCCTGATATTCCTGCGCGCCCAATGCTCCGTGGCGTTTGGACAGTTTTTTACCATCCGCCCCGTGGATCAGCGGGATGTGCGCATAAACCGGCAAATCCCAACCCATGGCCGTGTAGATCATCATCTGGCGCGCGGCGTTGTTCAGATGGTCATCACCGCGAATGACATGGGTCACGCCCATATCATAGTCGTCCACAACCACAGCAAGCATGTAAACCGGCGTGCCATCGGACCGCAGCAGGATCATATCATCCAACTGGCTGTTCTTGATGGTCACATCCCCCTGCACCTCGTCGCGAATGACTGTTTCGCCGTCGCGCGGCGCTTTGATCCGCACAACATATGGGGCGTCTGGATGGCTGTCAGCCGGGGCGTCGCGCCACGGGGATTGATAGAGCGTCGATTTCCCTTCGGCCTTCGCCGCATCACGGAATGCCGCAATCTCGTCCTGCGAGGCAAAACACTTGTAGGCTTTGCCCTCCGCCAGCAGCTGGTTGGCGACCTCGGCGTGCCGGTCTGCGCGCTCAAACTGTGAAATCACGTCGCCGTCGTGATCCAGACCCAGCCACGCCATACCCTGCAAGATTGCAGCAGTGGCTTCGGGAGTTGAGCGTTCACGGTCGGTATCTTCGATCCGCAGCAGGAATTTGCCGCCGCGACCACGGGCATACAGCCAGTTGAACAGCGCAGTACGTGCGCCACCGATGTGCAGATAGCCAGTGGGCGAGGGGGCGAAACGGGTGACGACCGGTTTGGACATGTGAGGGATTTACCTTTTGGAAACCATTGCAGGCGTAGATTTTCTGACTGTCTACCGAGCCAGAAGGCAAGGAGCAAGCACAGCAATGACGCCACAGATCGCGCAGCGGGTCGCTCAGGTCATCGACCAGACGTTTGATGCCCAGCAGGGGCAGCTGTTTCCCTGGGCGACGGTCCTGTTTGGCTGCGGAATTGCGACGTTTTTTTCCCTGAGATTTGAACCCGACGGACCGTGGTTTCTGGGCGCGTTTTTCGTGGCGGTGTTCGGTATGTGTCTGGCGCGAAATCCACACGGGCGTCGCGCGCTTGGCTGGGGTTTACTGTGGGCCGCCGCGGGGTTTGGCGTGGCGGCGGTGCGGGCCCACCACGTGGGAGCCCCGGTTTTGCCCTATCGCTACTATGGCCCGGTTGAGGGACGACTGGTGGCTGTCGACCGGTCCCAAAGCGATGCGCTGCGCTTGACGCTGGATCAGGTGCGTCTGCCACGATTGGAGCGACAACACTGGCCCACCAAACTGCGCATTTCAGCCAGAGATTTGCAAAGCCCGCCTCCTATTGGCGCGCGGGTGATGACAACAGCGCATCTGTCCCAGCCGCAGGGGCCCGTGGAACCGGGAGGTTTTGATTTTCGCCGCCACGTCTGGTTTCAACAGATCGGCGCAGTGGGCTATACACGCGTCCCCGTCCTGCGCACGGCACCGCCAGATCGTGCATTGTGGGTTGATCGTCTGCGCGCGCGCATTGGCCACTCTTTGCAGCAACGCTATCCCGGTGCCACTGGCGGAGTTGCCGCTGCGGTGCTGACCGGAGACCGCAGTGGTATTGACCAATACACCTTGCGCACGCTGCGCATCAGCAATCTGGCGCATCTCTTGGCCATTTCAGGTCTGCACATGGGGCTTTTGTCTGGCGTGGTCTTTTCTGCGGCCCGGCTGGGGCTGGTGATCCTGGGATTGGCGACAGGCTGGCGCATCCCGGCCAAATCCTGCGCCGCGGCGCTCGCCTTGGGCGCGGCCACAATTTATCTGCTGTTGTCGGGCGGCAATGTGGCCACCGAACGGGCCTATGTCATGACCGCGGTTGTCTTGGTTGCGGTGTTGCTGCACCGGCGGGCCATCACATTACGCGCGGTCGCAATTGCAGGTTTCATCGTACTTGTACATCGCCCCGAAAGTCTGCTCGGCCCCGGATTTCAAATGAGCTTTGCCGCCACCACGGCGCTGGTGTCAGTCTTTGCGACCTTGCGCGCCTATCCCCGCTGGCACTGGCCGCGCTGGATACGGCCGATCTTTGCGCTGGTGCTGTCTTCGGCGGTGGCTGGGCTGGCGACGGCCCCCATAGGCGCCGCACATTTCAACACCCTGTCCCAAGTCGGACTGATCGCCAATTTACTGGCCGTTCCGGTGATGGGCAGTCTGGTGATGCCGGCGGCCGTGCTGGCGGCACTACTGGCCCCCCTTGGCCTAGAAGCTTTGCCGTTGTCGGTGATGAACTGGGGGCTGAACTGGATCCTAAATGTTGCAGACTGGGCCGCGGCACTGCCGTTTGCGCAGCGCAGCGTCGTGAAGCCCACCGCGCTGGTGTTGCCCTGTCTTGCGATTGGCGCATTGTTTCTGATGCTGTGGCAGGGGCGGGCGCGCATCCTCGGAGCGGGCGGCATCGTTTTGGCGTTGATCCTGTGGACACAATCTGATCGGCCCGCGCTGCTGATCGCCAGTGACGGCGCGCTTGTGGGGCTGGAGACGACAAACGGGCGGGCGCTGTCGCGGGCGCGTGGAGCGGGGTTCACGGCGCGGGTCTGGATGGAAAACGATGGCGCCCCGCGGGATCAGGCTCAGGCCGCGCAGATGTGGCACGCAGAACCGATTTGGGTGCACGGCACTCAGGTTCACGCCATCGCAGGCAAACGCGCCGCTGCGCAACTGGACCACTGCGATGCCGATACAGTGATTGTCGCCAATCTCCCCATCGCGCCTGAGGGTCCGTGCCTTGTACTGGATCCCAAAACACTATCACAGCACGGCGCAGTTGCGATTACACAAAAAGGCGCGGTGCTGACAGCCCGCGCCCAAAATGGGGTTCGTTTGTGGTCCCCAAAAGACTGGCACACGCCGGTCTCGCTGAACTGGCCCACGGCAGGGCCCGCAACACCCTAAACCGTATTAGTAGCTGCGGATCAAACCCACCAAACGGCCCTGCACCTCGACGAGGTTCGCGGGATATTCTCGGGCTTCGTAGTTTGGGTTTTCAGCCTCAAGCGTGATGCGGTTGCCCTTGCGGTAAATGCGCTTCAGCGTGGCTTCTTGACCTTCGACAAGCGCCACAACAATTTCACCGTTGTCAGCGGTGACGCATTCACGGATCACGACGATATCGCCGTCATTGATCCCGGCATCAATCATTGAGTCACCTTTGACTTCCAAGGCAAAGTGTTGGCCTGCCGACGACAACATGGCGGTCGGCACAGAGACCTGATGCGACACTTGGCTGATGGCTTCGATTGGAACACCCGCCGCAATGCGGCCCATCACAGGCAGCTCCATCGCGCCATTGCGCTCGGCATCGGGGTTGTCCTGTTTGCCGCCGTCAATCACCTCGGGCGTGAAACCGGGCTGATCCGGCGCGGCGGCCATATTTTCGGGCAGACGGATGATTTCGATGGCGCGGGCACGATGCGCCAAACGGCGAATAAAGCCACGTTCTTCCAATGCGGTGATCAACCGGTGAATGCCAGATTTGGACCGCAAATTCAGTGCGGTTTTCATTTCATCAAAGCTGGGCGGGACCCCATCCTGCTGCAGACGATTGTGAATGAATTCCAACAATGCCAACTGCTTTTTGGTGAGCATATCTGCCTCTTTCAAAACGGGGTCTGTTTCATTTTGTTCTACCCATGTTCCCGTTTTGTGTCAATGGAGGTTTGGGGGATTACACAATGATTTCACGCTTTTCGGGCAGGCTGTCTGTAATCACGCCCGCAACGGCGACGTGGAACCTGACATTAAAGCGAAAGATATGAGACCGTAGCGCCCGCAGGTTGCGCAGGGTCACCGGGTGGACGGATCAGCAGCGCGTTCGCCTGCCCAAGCACGGACAACAACGCGCTGTCTTGATTGGAAAAGGCTGTGATTTCACCGTTCTTCACGACGGCCCGCATATAGTGGGCGCGGGGGCCGTTTTTCACCACAGGTTCAGCCAATGTGGCCTGCTGCACAGGGAACTGTTCTGTCAGCCCCAAAAGCTTGCGCAGCATCGGGGCAAGAAACACATGCCCGCATACCATCGCCGACACCGGATTTCCGGGCAGGCCAACCATGGCTGAGGTGCCCATACGACCCGCCATAAGGGGTTTGCCGGGGCGCATTGCAACTTTGTAAAACGACTGCTCCATTCCCATCTGCGCCGCAACCGGGGCGACCAGATCGTGATCTCCCACTGAGGCTCCGCCAATGGTGACAATCAAATCCGCGCCTGCCGCCAATTCAAACGCGCTGGTGAGCGAAGGAACAGTGTCGCGGGCAATCGGTAAGATACGCGCGCGCGCGCCCAAAGCTTCCAATAACGCCTTGAGCCCAAAGGTATTGGACGCAATGATCTGGTCCGGCCCCGCGATTTCACCGGGCATGACCAGTTCATCGCCTGTGGAAATCAACGCCACATCCGGGCGTCTGCGCACGGGCACCATGGCGATATTCATCGCAGCCATCAGCGCAATATCAGCAGATGACAGAACACGCGGCGCAGCAAGGCCGTCGCCCTGTTTAAAATCTCCGCCAGCAGGGCGGATATAATCGGAGTCACCGGGGTGTTCTGAGATTGTGATCAGATCTCCGCTGCGGCTGACATCTTCCTGGATCACGACGAAACTAGCACCGTCTGGCACCGGTGCCCCGGTGAAGATGCGCACCGCCTGGCCCGCGCCAACACGGCCCTGAAACCCGTGGCCAGCCGCAGATTCCCCGATAACCTTGAACATGGCGTGGCGTTCGACCTCGGCCCTGTTCACTGCATACCCATCCATCGCCGAAGCCGCAAAGGGCGGCTGCGGGCGGGTGGCCTGCACGGGTTCTGCCAGTACGCGCCCCGCCGCCTGCGTCAGTGGAACCTGTTCGATTTCGGTAGGTGCGACAAGCGCCAGCAGCTGCTGTAAGGCCTCAGAAACTGAAATCATCTATGCCTCGTACCGGCCTGATTTTCCGCCATCTTTCAAAATTACGCGCACTCCGCCGATCTCCATCGCTTTGTCCACGGCCTTGGCCATGTCATAGACGGTCAGCGCAGCGGTTGAAACGGCGGTAAGTGCCTCCATTTCGACACCGGTCTGGCCCGTGGTTTTCACTGTGGCCGCAATCCGCACGCCGGGCAGGTCGGGATCAAGGGTCAGATCTACGGCAACTTTGGTGACCGGCAAGGGGTGGCACAACGGGATCAGGTCGGGGGTTTTTTTGGCCCCCATGATCCCGGCCAGCCGGGCAATGCCCAGAACGTCGCCCTTTTTTGCGCGCCCTTCGGAAATGATGGAAAACGTTTCAGCCGCCATTTTGATATGGCCCTCAGCGGTGGCAATACGCGCTGTCACGTCTTTGTCCGAGACATCGACCATATGGGCGTCGCCCTTTTTATCAAAATGGGTCAGGCTCATGACATCACGCTCCGGGCATTGAGGGATTGGCAAGCAGGTTCCGGGTGGCCGTGGCCACATCCTCCTGCCGCATCAGGCTTTCACCAATCAAGAAACTGCGCGCGCCATATTGCGACATATCTGCCAGATCCGCAGGGGTGAACAGGCCACTTTCGCAAACAATCGTACGGTCGGCAGGTACGTTTTTCGACAAGATGCGGGTGGTGTCCAGCGTGGTGTCAAAGGTTCTCAGATTACGGTTATTGATGCCCATCAAGGGGGATTTCAACAGGCAGGCCCGCTCCAGCTCTTCGGCGTCGTGCACTTCCAGCAGTACATCCATGCCCCAATCAAAGGCACATTGCTCCAGCTCTGCCGCCTGCGTATCCGACACAGACGCCAGAATGATCAGGATACAATCCGCGCCCAATGCGCGCGCTTCGGCCACCTGATAGGGGTCGTACATGAAATCTTTACGCAGAGCAGGCAGCGAACAGGCGGCACGCGCCTCTACCAAAAACTCTTTGGCGCCCTGAAAGCTGGGCGTGTCAGTCAGCACTGACAGGCACGCAGCTCCGCCCGCTTCATAGGCGCGGGCCAGATCAGCAGGATGAAAATCTTCACGGATCAGACCTTTTGACGGGCTGGCCTTCTTTATCTCGGCGATCAGCCCATAGCCTTCGCGGGAGGCGCGGATCAGATTGTCTGCAAAGCCGCGCACAGGATCAGCAGCACGGGCTTCGGCCTCTACTTCGGACAGGGGCTTGGCGGCCTTATCGGCGGCGACCTCTTCCAGTTTGTAGGCCTTGATTTTGTCGAGCACGTTTTGCGTCATCTCTGCGCTTTCTTCTATCTGGTCCAGTCAATGGGCGGGTTGCCCTGTTGGGTAAGCCAGTCGTTGACTTTTGAAAAGGGGCGAGAGCCGAAAAAGCCGCGTCGCGCCGAAAGCGGCGAGGGATGCGCGGATTTTACGATCAGGTGCTCACCGGGGTTTATGTGTTTTTCCAAGGCCTGCGCCGCATTGCCCCATAGGATAAAGGCGGTTGGCGTTTTCGACACCTCTGCCAGCACCTGGTGCACCAGTTTCGACCAGCCCAGTGATTTGTGGCCGTTTGCCTCACCTGCGGGGACAGACAAAGACGTATTGAGCAACAACACGCCCTGTTTCGCCCAATTGCGCAAATCACCAGTGGCGGGATTCCCGCCAAGATCCTCCAGTAACTCTTTGTAAATGTTATTCAAAGAACGGGGAAGGGGGCGCACATCGGGTTCAACAGAAAAGGCCAGACCATGCGCGTGGCCGGGCGTTGGGTACGGGTCCTGGCCCAGGATCACCACGCGGGTTTCAGCCGGAGTGGTGAACTCAAGCGCGGCAAAGCGCTGATCCGCCGGGGGGAGGATCTGGCGGTTTTCATTGTCCAGACAGGCCGCGATCTGCGGCCAGTCTGTGGTGAAAAACGGCAGATGCGCCCACGCCTGTGGCAACGGTGTCATGCGGCGTCCGAAGTGATCCGCGCCAGTGCGTCGACTTTGTCACGCGCGGCACCGCTGTCGATGCTTTCTTTTGCCATTTCAACGCCTTCGGGCAAGGTGCTCGCCTTATCGGCCACCACCAACGCAGCGGCAGAATTCAACAAAACCGCATCACGATACGCCGTTGGTGCACCATCCAGAAGCGCACGGAATGCAATGGCGTTTTGTTCCGGCGTACCGCCAAGGATGGCCTTAAACGGATGAACGGGCAGACCCGCGTCTTCTGGCGTGATCTCAAAATCGCGCACCGTGCCGTTCTCAACCGCCGACACCCAGCTGGTACCGGTGATGGTCAGCTCGTCGGTGCCATCAGATCCGTGCACCAACCATGCCTTTTCGGTGCCAAGCGCCAACAGGGTTTCGGCCATCGGGCGGATCAGATCGCGCGAAAACGCACCGGTCAGCTGGCGCGTCACGCCTGCCGGGTTGGTCAACGGACCAAGAATGTTGAAAATGGTCCGCGTGCCGAGTTCTTGGCGTGTTGGCATCACATGTGCCACCGCAGGGTGGTGCATGGGCGCCATCATAAAGCCGATCCCGGTCTCGTACAGCGCGCGCTGTACCACGTCTGGCCCCACCATCACATTGATGCCCATTTGCGATTGCAAATCTGCGGTGCCGGATTTTGAACTGAGATTGCGGTTGCCGTGTTTGGCGACCACAACGCCTGCACCGGCCACAACAAAGGCGGTCGCAGTGGAGATATTCAACGTGTTTTTGCCATCGCCGCCGGTGCCAACGATGTCCATCGCGCCCTTTGGGGCGGACACGGGATTGCATTTGGCCCGCATCACCGCAGCGGCCGCCGCAAATTCATCTACCGTTTCGCCGCGCACCCGCAGCGCCATCAACAGGCCGCCCATTTGGCTCGGCGTGGCTTCACCTTCGAACAGTTGGGTAAAGGCCAGTTCAGCCTCGGCGCGGGTCAGGGGGCGTTCAGCGGCGATGCCAATCAGGGGCTTCAGGAGATCACTCATGCCGGTGCCTTCATGTCATTCAGGAAGTTCTGCAACAGGGCGTGGCCGTGTTCGGACGCAATGGATTCCGGGTGGAACTGCACGCCATGAATGGGCAGCTCACGGTGTTGCAGGCCCATGATGGTGCCATCCTCCAGCTCAGCCGTGATTTCCAGACAGTCGGGCAGCGTTTCGCGTTCAACCACCAGCGAGTGATAGCGCGTTGCTTCAAACGGGGTTGGCAGACCTGCAAACAAACCTTTGTCGGTGTGATGCATCGTGCCCATTTTGCCGTGCACGATTTCATGACAGCGCACAACCGTGCCGCCAAAGGCCTGACCGATGGTCTGATGGCCCAAACAGACCCCCATCAACGGCGTGCGCGTCTCACGTGCGGCTTCGACCATCGCAAGGCAGATACCCGCCTGTTCGGGGGCCTTGGGACCCGGCGACAGCAAAATGCCTGTGGGGTTCAGCGCCATGGCCTGCTGTACATTCAGGGCGTCATTCCGGTGCACCTGCACGTCCGCGCCGAGAGACCCCAGATAATGCACTAGGTTGTAGGTAAATGAATCATAGTTGTCGATTAGCAGCAGCATCGTTTGCAGCCTCGTTTTGGACTGGCGGGGCAGGGCCACGCCACAGTATAGTGGTTGCAACATACATGTTCAGGGATGGGTAGCAGCGTCAAGAGGCCTTGGAGACTGTTTGACAGTCTCGACAGACGGTTGACGATTTTTCACCCACACTGCAAAGGCACGGAGAGGCAAGACAGGCATGCAAGGGTTTCTTGGAGGCGTCAGCATTGGCGCGGTGGTGGCCGTCATCGGCGCAACAGCAGTGTCCTTATGGCTACCGTTGCCCAAAGCGGTTGATGTGGCAGCCGACACGCCACTGGCTGTGAACGAACCTCGCATCAATGACACGGCCCCCGTCAAAGCCGCACATGGCGATGCAGATCTGGTGGAGGCAACGCCGTCGGCGCTGGACACAGCGATAGAAGACGACCTGAGCACACTCACCAAAGCCGACCGCAGCTCAACCAGCCGCCCAGACGCACAAATACAGCAGCAGGGATTGGCCCAGACGGAGGCGCCAGCGCCAAACGAGGTTCAGATCAGCGTCGCACAATCGCCGTCCTCCACGGCCCCGGTGACTGATGCGACCCCATCTGTTCGGCCGCAGGCCGCTGCGCCGGTGCCAGATTTAGATATTTCCACCGAAACCGCTGCCCCCGTGCCACCCGGCCCGCCGGCTGCGGCGGAACCTGCGCTGGCGGATGCCTCAACCCTGACCGAAATCGCCCCCCCCGCGGCCCCAAAACCTGATGCCGCCGCCGCTCCCGATCGCCCTGAAAACGCGCTGGCCGCCAGCGACGCAGACACGCTTCCAGTGGCTGGTACTGCAGGCATAGCGCCAACCGCACCCGTCAAAACCACGCCCCCGGTGCCCGCAAAAGCAAACGTCGCCGACGCGCCCGTCAAAACAAACGCGACCCCCGTGCCAAGCCTGAAGACGGCGACCACTGACTCGGACGTTTCCGTAACCTCCGCGTCACAAACCCCGCCCCAACCGCTGGCCGAAGCGGGCGCCATTGCAAAACACACCCTGGTGGCAAAAAACACCCCAGAGATCGCGCAGGACGTGCCGGTCGTCACCGCCCCCAAAGCGTTAGACGCCCCAACCGACCTGCCGCAAACTGTGGACCAACCCAAACCTGTACCACTGCCGTTTAATCGGGACGACACTGCCAAAGAACCAAACAAAGACGCCACGCGCCGTGTTGTCACTGCGACTGATGGCCAAAGCCGGATTGGAAAACCTGCCTTGCAGCTGACCAGTCAGGCGGAACTGGAACCCGAAACGGTGCCCGTCAAAGAGTCACCACTTGAGGTTTCTCCGTTTCAAGCCAATGCAGAGCCTTTTGATCTCATTGATGATCGTCCCTTGATGTCCATCGTGTTGATTGATGATGAAGAGGGGCTCGGCGCGGAGGCCTTGGCTGGATTTCCTTATCCGATCAGCTTTGCCATCAGCCCCGAGGACTCCAAGCTTGAAGAAAAAGTTGCCGCACGCCGGGCCGCCGGTTTTGAGGTGCTGATGTTGGTGGATCTCGCCCAAGAGGCCCGCCCACAAGATGCCGAAACCGCCCTTGAGGTCTGGTCTGCAAAAATGCCCGAGGCTCTTGGCGTAATCGAAGGCATCGACACAGGGTTTCAGGGAAACCGTCCGTTGGCTGATCAGATAGCAACCGTCGCCAAGGCACGCGGCTATGGCATGGTGATGCAAGACAACGGATTGAACACGGTGCAAAAGCTGGCCTTGCGTGATGGCGTGCCCGCTGGCGTGGTGTTCCGGGACTTTGATGGGGCAGGACAAACTCCACGCGCGATGCGGCGTTTTCTGGATCAGGCGGCGTTCCGTGCGGGTCAGGAAGGCGCAGTAATCATGCTGGGGCGTCTGCGCCCGGATACGGTTTCCGCGCTTTTGCTGTGGGGATTGCAAGACCGTGCAGGCCGTGTGCAATTGGCCCCGATCTCTGCTAGCCTTGATCCACTGAATAATAAATAATTACTAAATTACAGTGAGTTACACGGACACTTTGCAGCCAGCATCACGCTGCGGAGTGTCAAAAAAGTTATGAATATTTGTCACAATTCCTTTGTCATGCGACGATAGATCCACGTCACCAAGTTTTGTTTTTGCCAGAGGAATAGCAAAATGGCTGATAAACGTGTTGATCTGTCGTGGGACGATTGGGATGAGCTGCAAAGCGCGCGTCCAGACGAAAATGATTTTGACCGCGTCGTTGAGAGCGCGCTGTCCCGCCGTGGTTTTCTGAGCGGCGTTTTGGCTTTTGGTTCGGGCGCGGCTGTGATGGGAGCTGGCGCGCTGTTGTCGTCGACCACCGCTGCTGAGGCTGCCAAAACCAACCGTTTTGCGTTTAAGCCTATCGGCGTGGCAACCGATGCAACTGTGCATGTTCCCGAAGGTTACACCTGGGACATCCTGACCCGCTGGGGTGATCCGTTGTTTTCGGACGCGCCTGAATTTGACCACGCCACCGGCGGGGACATTAAATCAGACCGCATCTTTGGCGAAAACACCGATGGTATGGAGCTGTTTGAACTGGAAGACCGCCAGCTGATCGCGGTGAACCACGAATATGTAAACCCCAAGCTGAACCTGCCCCAAAACGAAGACGGCAAGCCCGTTTCCGCAGAAGAAGTTCTAAAATTCCAGAACCTTCAGGGCGTCACAGTGATGGAAGTCACCGAAGGTGCACAAGGCTGGGACGTGGTTCAAGACAGCCCCTACAACCGCCGCATCCACCACAACACGCCCATGCGTATTGCAGGTCCCGCCGCCGGTCATGACATGCTGAAAACAGATGCAGACCCTCACGGCGTCGAAGTTCTGGGCACAATGAACAACTGTGGTTCGGGTAAAACTCCCTGGGGCACATACCTGACCTGCGAAGAAAACTTTAATGGGTATTTCGGCTCCACCGACGCCAGCTTTGAACGCTCGGACGCGTTCAAACGTTACGGCATCGGTCTCGAAAGCCGCTATGACTATGAAAAGTTTGATGCGCGCTATGACCTGTCAAAAAACCCCAACGAACCGAACCGCTTTGGCTATATCGTAGAGATTGATCCAACTGACCCCAACAGCACGCCAGTCAAGCGCACCGCCTTGGGCCGTTTCAAGCATGAAAACGCCGAAGTTGTGATCGCCAAAGATGGTCGTGTTGTTGTGTATCTGGGCGACGATGAGCGCGGCGAATACCTGTACAAATTTGTTTCGGCAGATGTGTACAAACCAGGTGCTGACACCGAAAATCTGCTGAACGAAGGCCAGCTTTATGTGGCCAAGTTCAATGCTGACGGCTCTGGCACATGGATTGCGCTGACGCCCGCCACCACCGGCATGGACGCCGCAGACATCTGCATCCACACGCGTCTGGCGGCCTCATCCGTCGGTGCAACCACCATGGACCGCCCCGAATGGGTTGCTGCAAACCCGATCTCGGTCGAAGCCTACTGCGCGCTGACCAATAACAAGAACCGCGGCAAAAAGCCCAACGCCGGGGGCGATGACACCTCGGCCAATGCGGTGAACCCACGTGATGAAAACCACTATGGTCAGATCGTGCGCTGGCGTCCTGCGCTGGAAAACCATGCCTCGGACACCTTCACATGGGATCTTTATGTGATGGCAGGCAATCCCAACCTGTACGGTGATCAGTACGGCGGATCCTCCAACATCAACGCGGGCAACCTGTTCAACAGCCCAGACGGCATGGCGTTCGACAGCGCCGGCCTGCTGTGGATCCAGACCGACGGCAACTACAAAAACGAAGGTGACTATGAGGGCATGGGCAACAACCAGATGCTGGTTGGCGATCCTGTGACCGGTGAAATCGTTCGTTTCATGACCGTGCCATATGGCGCGGAAGTCACCGGCCTGTGCTGGTCGGCTGACCGGCGTTCGATGTTTGTTGGCATCCAGCACCCAGCGGCGCCGTTCCCGGATGGCGCGGGCAAACTGGCGCGCTCTGCTGTGGTTGTCGTCAAACGCGAAGACAACGGCATCCTTGGCTGACGCCGGGCAAATGGTAGATTTAGCGGCGTCCCATCCGGGGCGCCGTTATTGTTTGAACACTGCTGTACGCGGCGCCTCCGGCGGGGGTATTTGACGGCCAAAAAGAAGCGATCTGTGGACAGCATCAGCTCTGTAGGGTTTGGCGATAATGTCTCGCAATCCGGTTTCAACCATGCCTTAATCGAAACCACGTAGGTTGAACGGCAAAGGCAGGTGAGCACATGCAGCCCAAAAACGCGACATCTACACATAGATCCGAAACGGGATTTCGCGCCTTTGCCAGCGAAAACAGTGGGCAAAAACGCGGGAGATCCTTTTGGATCAAACTGGCGGCCTCGCTTGGGCTGATCGGGTTTATCCTGTCGCAGGCCGAACTGAACGAGGTGCGCGATGTCATGGTCAACATCCAGGTGGAGTGGCTGTTGGTGGCATTGGTGTTGCAGTTCGCCGGTCCCGCGCTGATCACCACCCGCTGGCAGGGGTTATTGAGGGCGCAACAGATCACGCCGCCGTGGCGCTATCTTTATCAATCCACGCTGATTTCTACTTTCTTCCGCCAGTTTCTGCCCTCCATCGTTGGTGGTGATGCGATCCGCGGCTATGACGCCTGGCGGGCAGGGGCCTCGGTTGGATTGGCGTTTATGTCACTGGTGCTAGATCGGCTGTTTGGGCTGATCGCCCTGGCCATATTTACGCTGGTGGTGCTGAGCCTATCTGCCGATGTCAGCGCGCGATTGCCCGGTTTGTGGATCTGGGCCGGCGTCGCGCTGATAGCTGTCGTGTTCATTGCGGCGCTTCTGCTCATGCCGCAACGCCCGAGAATTTCAAAGATCGCAGCGTTTTTGCCAGCATCCGTTCTGCAAAAATTTTCAAAAATTGGCGCCGCCGTCCGCCAGTATAAAGAAACCCCCCATGTGTTCAGACGGGCGCTTTTGCTGTCACTATTGCTGCAACTGGTGGTCATCACCTTTTACTGGGCGCTGGCCATGGCACTGAATATTCCCATCAGCTACGCCAGTTTTTTTGCCATCGCGCCCATTGCGATTTTTGTGATGATGCTGCCGATCAGCATCAATGGCATTGGTATCCGCGAAGGTATTTTTGTATTTCTCTTGGCCCAATGGGACGTGAGCACGGCCGCTGCGCTGTCGCTCGCGTGGTTGGAGTATGGGATATTTCTGTGTTTTGGTCTGTTGGGCGGCGTCCTGTATGGCCTGCGCCGCCCCTGATATCCGTCAGCTGCGCCGTAGGACAAAACCACGCCCGTTGTGTTCAAATTCGCAGAAATCTTCGGATTTGAACCGGTCATGTTCCAACAACCAATCTGCAAAGGCTTTGGGCTGCCCCAAATCATCCACATCGCCGTAGCTGTACCAATCATCAAACAAGACAACGGTGCCTGGCTGCAACAAAGGGGTCAGCCAATCCAGTGCAACTTTGGTTGATGAATAATAATCGCAATCCAGCAGCACAACAGACGCTGGCTGGAACGCGTGTCGGGTCCGCAGGTCTTCGCTGAGCGTGTCTTCATAAAAGCCTTCGACAAAGGTGGCACGGTTCAGATCCACGCCATGTTCCGCCAGATTGGCCTCAACCTCGCTGCGGGAACAGGCGAATTGGCCCTCAAAGAAGCGCGTATCGACGGCATCAACCCCTTCGGCAGGTGGCAACCCTTCGAAACTGTCGTAGCCAAACAATGAAACATCCCGCAGCCCCAGCTGTTCTACGGTCTGATACGCCGCCAGAAAAGTGCCGCCACGAAACACGCCAAATTCATGATAATCGCCTTTGAATTGTTTGGCATCCTGATCCGTTTGCGCAAATTCAAACGCCTTCTGGATGGCCCCCGGCGCACCGGGACTGAGCGTTTTAAATTCGGGATTGAATTTGTGATACATGCGTGACCCGAAACGATACAATGGCGGCGCGCCCCGCAACACCGTTTCCACGACTGACTTCAATCTCATTGCACTACCCCTAATCGTTAACAAAACACGTCTTAAAAGGCTAACGCCCTATAGGTCATCAGGTCAACGAAATGGTTTGTTTCCACCACGCACACACCCACGTTGAACAAAAAGAGAGAGGGCGCATTACACGCCCTCTTTGTTTTGGTGTCACATTGCGTCGGCCTGAAGGTCAGGTGTTGCCGGTGCCGGTAAAGCGGGCCGCGTCCGCCGCGGCGCGGCGAATGGCGTTGGATTTGTGTACGGTTTCCATATATTCCGCCTCAGGGTCGCTGTCATAGACCACCCCACCACCGGCCTGAATGTATAGCTTTTGATCCTGCACAATAGCCGTTCGCAGTGCGATGCACATATCCATGTCGCCGCCGGCGCTGAAATAGCCGACACCGCCGCCATAGACGCCGCGCTTTTCCGGCTCTAGCTCGTCGATGATTTCCATCGCGCGAACCTTGGGCGCGCCGGAAACGGTGCCCGCAGGCATGCCGGCAAAAAACGCGTCCAGCGCGTCTTTGTCTTCGTGCAGTTCGCCGACCACGTTGGATACGATATGCATCACGTGGCTGTAGCGTTCGATAATGAACTCTTCGGTGGGGCGCACGGTGCCGATTTTGGCGACCCGCCCCACATCGTTGCGGCCCAGATCCAGCAGCATCAGATGTTCTGCCAGCTCTTTCTTATCCGCGAGCAGGCTTTCCTCGTTTGCCTTGTCTTCTTCGGGCGTGGCCCCACGGGGGCGGGTGCCTGCGATGGGGCGAATGGTGACTTCCTTGCCAAAGACCCGCACCAGAATTTCGGGGCTGGCCCCGATCACCTGAAAACCGCCAAAGTTGAAGTAGAACATAAAGGGCGAGGGGTTGGTGCGGCGCAAGGAGCGATACAGCGCAAAGGGCGGCAATGGGAAATCCTGCGTCCAGCGCTGCGCGGGCACCACCTGAAAGATGTCACCGGCGCGGATGTAATCCTTGGCTTTTTCGACGGCCTGTTTGTACCCGTCGTGGGTAAAATTGCTGACTGGGGGCGCAATGTCAGTGGCGTCTCCCAGATCACGGGTGGATGCAGGCATGGCGCGTTCCAGATCGCGCACCGCGTCCATCACCCGTTCTGCGGCCTGCGCATAAGCCGCGCGCGCCGATTGGCCGTCCTGTGCCCAGGCAGGCGACACCACGGTGACCTCGCCTTTTACGCCGTCGAGAACCGCAATCACCGAGGGACGCATCATCACCGCATCTGGCAGGCCCAGCGGATCAGGGTTCACATTGGGCAAGACTTCCACATGACGGATCATGTCATAGCCCAGATAGCCAAACAGGCCCGCCGCTGCCTGCGGCAGGTCATCTGGCAGGTCAATCTTGCTTTCACCAATCAGCGCCCGCAGGTTGTCCAGCGGATTACCCTCCTGCGCCGTAAAGCTGTCGCCATCAAAACGCGCCGAGCGGTTCAGCTCGGAATGTGTGCCCCGACTGCGCCAGATCAGATCGGGTTTCATACCAATGATGGAATAGCGACCACGGATTTCACCGCCGGTCACAGATTCCAGCATAAAGGCGTCTTTTTGCGCGCCGGTCAGTTTCAGCATCAGCGACACCGGCGTATCAAGATCAGCAGCCAGGCGGGTGTACACCACCTGGTTTTCGCCAGCCTCATAAGCCCGGGCAAAGCTGTCGTATTCGGGGATCAAAGCCATTGGGTATTATCCGCCCTGATTAGTGAAAGTTGGCCAGAACCGCGCTGAGCGCGTGCTGGTCGATCTGCGGACGGGCGCGGGTTTGGGCGTCCTCCAAATAGGCCTGAAACAAGGCCTGCGCCAACGCCTGATCCAACTGAGCGTCGATGGCATTGGCCATGGCGGTCAGCTCATCGCTTTCGGCGGGTTCCAGAATCTCGTCCAAACGCACAACAACGGTGCTGTCGGCGCCAGTCACCATAGCCAGTTCGCCAACTTCCAGTTCAAAGATCCGAGTCATCATCCCGGCAGGTGTGGTGTCCAGATACGCGGTCCGGGTCAGGCCGGTTTCAACCTGCACGTCCGCCCCTTCGGCGAAATCACCGGTGGTTTTGGCATCCGCCAAAAGCGCCTCGGCCTGAGCGGCCAACGCCGTGGCGCGACGATCCGCAGTCCAGGCGTCCAAAACGGACTGGCGAACCTCGGCAAATGGCGCAGGGCGGGGGGCCAGCACTTCGTCCAGACGCAGGGCATATAGGCTGCCATCATCCAGAAAATCTACTGAGGGGAAATCATCCGCGGTCACTGCGGCGGCTTTTACGCGAAAGTCAGCATAAGCGGCGATCTCATCCTCAAACGCAGGCGTCCAGTTGATCTGCGCCAGTTTCAGGCCCTCGTCAGAGGCCAGCTCTTCCAAGGTGGCGCCACCGGCCAGCTGGTCTTCGATTTCTTCGGATCGCTGTTCAATCAAGCGACGCGCGCGACCAAGGGCAAGTTCGGTGCGCAGGTCATCACGGACGTCTTCAAATGCGGTGCTGCGCGCGGCCAAGGTGCCGTTGATCCGGTACAGGGCCGGGCCAAGATCGGTGGGCAGGGGGCCAACCACGCTGTTCATCTCTGCTGCAAACACATCGGCCCCTGCGGCGCCCAGTTCGGTCTGCGTCAGATCGCCCTGATCGACATCCTGAAGGGACAGGCCACGGTCGGTGACCAGTGTCTCAAACGTCGTGCTGCCCAGCTGCAATTCGGCCTTGGCGGCCTCTGCTGCGGCTTGGTCTGCAAAAACCAGACGTTCGACCAAACGGCGTTCGGGCTGCTGGTACTGATCCGCGCGCTGTTCAAACAGTTCTTTCAATGCGGCCTCATCCACATCGACGTCATTCACAACAGCATTGGGTGTCAGCTGAACATAGGTGATGACTTTGGTTTCCGGCAGGGTGAAGGTCGGGATGTTTTCATCGTAATACGCCTGCAAGGTCGCCTCATCGGCAACCTCAGCCGTCAGAGCAATGTCCTCCCCCGACAACGACACATACGAAAAGCTACGGCGCGCACCGATATATGAGGTCAGCGTGTCCCCAAGAACCTTGGGCATTTCAACACCGGTCATGATCGCGCCCTGAATAAGCGTGCGTGCGGTTTCTTTGCGAATGTCGGCTTCAAACTCACGCTCGCTCAAACCTGCATTCTGCAAAGTAAAGGCATATGTCTCGCGATCAAAGCGACCGTCGATACCTTGAAATGAGGGAATTTCAAGGATTTCCTTTTGCAGGTTTTCGTCACCTGTCGACACGCCCAGCATGCGCGCTTCGTTGTCTAGCGCGGCAACCGAGATCAGCTGCGCCAGCACGGCACGATCCAGACCAAAGGCCGCCATCTGTGAGATCGGCAGTGTCTGCCCTGTCTGCGCCTGAAGAGCGCGCTGTTCGCGTTGCAGTTCCCGCGCGAAATCCTGAACGCTGACGTTTTCCTCGCCAACGGTTGCCACCGAGGTCGCCGATCCAGTGAAGTTCACCGCGCCAAAGCCGATAAGGCCGACGAAGAGCATCCCCATAAGGATCCATACAAAGAGTTTTGAGAGTTGTTTCATGCCTGCCGCCCCGATGGCCAAAATCTTTTTGATGCGTTTTGACGCAGGGCCGAGACCGGACCATCGCCAAACCACAGTAAGGTTCGATGTCCTGAATACGATGCTGCCCGCGGCGGGGCAAGGTGCGCCTGTTCGGAACACCTCGCTGTTTCCCGCCACGTAGCGTTATTTTACCGGTTGAAACCCGGCGATACGGTCAAACAGCTCTTGAATGCCGTTCACATCCGCATTTGCAAAGGCAATACGGAATTGTCGCGCGCCGGCAGGATCATCGATTGGACGGAACATCGTGGCAGGCAACATCAACAACGACGCCTCATCGACGAACTGTCGCGCCAAATCCGCGGAGGACTCCGCAAATGGATGTTCAACATAGGCAAAATAGGCACCCAGCCCCAGCAGTTTCCAGCCTTTGGCCGCAATCTGTTCAAACCCATCGGCAATGGCCTGACGACGGCGCAACACCTCAAGACGTTCTCCTGCCAGCCAGTCTTGCAGATTGGCAATCCCCCATTCCGCCGCGATCTGCCCCAGCTGATTGGGGCAGATGGTCAGCGTGTCGAGAAATTTTTCAATTTCGAACATTCGATCCTGCCCGGTGACGATCGCCCCAACGCGATGCCCGGTCAGGCGATAGGCCTTGGAAAAGGAATAAAGCTGCACCAGCGTTTCGCGCCAGTTGGGGTCACGAAACAACGCATGTGGTGCGCCCTCGCGGCTGTCAAAATCACGGTACGTTTCATCGACGATCAGCACCAACCCATGCGCGCGGGCCAGATCGTAGAAGGCTTTGACCAAACCATCGGGGTATTCAACACCGCAGGGATTGTTGGGGGTGATCAGCACAATCGCACGGGTGCGCGGTGTGATTTTGGCCTCGGCCTCGGCCACCACGGGCAACATGGCATCGCCAACCGGCAGCGGCACGGCGGTGACGCCTGCCATGTCGAGATACATTTTATGGTTGAAATACCATGGGGTTGGTAGAATGACTTCATCCCCTTCGGCGCACAGGCTGGCGATGGTTGCGGCAAAGGCCTGATTGCAGCCTGACGTAATCCCAACCTCCGCCGCCTGCACATCGGCGCCGTAAAGAGACGCGGTTTGTGCAGCCAAGGCAGTGCGCAATTGCATGCGCCCCAATACGGCACCGTACAAATGTGCGCTATCGTCCGACAGTGCGGCGTCTGCGATTACCTGACGCAGGGCCGTGGGCGGTGGATCCGCGGGGGCCGCCTGGCTGAGATTAAGCAACGGGAGATCTTGTGGAAAATCACGGCCGCGAACCCAAGAGCTGGATTCAACGATCGGCGACACAAACGTCGATTGCGTGCGAGATTGTACCATCCGCGGTCCTTTGGTGTTTTGTCTGAAAATCTGGACCAATACGTGATCCAAGTTAAAAAAGGCGTGCCGAAAGGGCACGCCGGGTTCTGGCATATGTCGCCGTTTTAGTCTTTACCACGATAAGGTTCGACGTATTGAAGCGCCATATCCCACGGGAAAAAGATCCAGGTATCCTGGCTGACTTCGGTGATGAATGTGTCGACCTGTGGACGGCCTTGTGGCTTGGCGTATACCGTTGCGAAATGCGCCTTGGGGAACAACTCACGGACCAATTCCAGTGTTTTGCCACTATCGACCAGATCATCAATGATCAGTACACCTTCGCCCGCGTCCCCCCTGACATCAGCCTGAGGTGCCTTTAGAACTTCGGCAACGCCGCGATCCTGATGGTGATATGAGCGCACCGAAATCGTATCAACGGTGCGAATATCCAGCTCGCGGCTGACAATCATCGCGGGCGCCATGCCACCACGGGTGATCGCCACAACGGCGCGCCACGCGCCCTCATCCGGCCCTTTGCCATCCAAACGCCACGCCAAAGCGCGGCTGTCCCGGTGCAACTGGTCCCAGCTGATGTGAAAGCCTTTTTCGTGCGGAAGACGGTCAGTCATATTTATGTGCTCCTGTTTCGAGCGTTAGATCATGGCGAGCTTGACACCAAGCAGGGCCAAAAGGCCACCAAATACTCGGTCTATAACAGTTTTCAGGCTGATATAGCGCTGGCGGGTTTTGTCGAGCGAAAACAAACGCGCCACCAGTGTATTCCAGCCGAACTCACCTAAGAAGATGCAGAACAACAGGGCCGCGAGTGCGATCATACTGCTGTTCGGCGGGACGGTACCCGCAAAAACTGCGCCAAAAAATACAGCGGCTTTGGGGTTTGAAAATTGTGTAAAGAGCCCCAGTCGAAACGCCGAAACAGCGGTTTGGGGCAGGACAAACTGTGTTGTTTCATCCAGAGGTTCATGCGCCGTGCGCCAGATGGTCCAGGCCATCCAAATCAGATAGGCTGCGCCCAAAATCCGCAGAACGACCAACGCAATGGGGGCATAGTCAAACAATAGTGTCAGCCCAAACAGCGCCGCCATTGCCCAAAGAACGGCTCCAACACCAATCCCAAAGGCCAGCGCGCATCCGCTGCGCCATCCATGTTTCAACCCAACCCGCGCTGCCATCAAGACAGCCGGGCCGGGGCTGATTGCAGCCATCAAACACAAGGACACAGAGGCCAAGAAAGCTGCAATCGTCATTGCTTACGCCTTGGACATATCTGGCGCGTCAACGGCCTTCATGCCAACAACGTGATAGCCCGCATCCACGTGCAGGTTTTCGCCCGTTACACCAGATCCCAGATCGGACAACAGATACAGCGCGGAATTGCCAACGTCATCGATGGTAACATTGCGACGCAACGGCGAATTGTGCTCGTTCCATTTCATGATGTAGCGGAAATCACCAATGCCGCTGGCTGCCAGCGTTTTGATCGGACCCGCCGAAATCGCATTGACGCGAATACCGTCTTTGCCAAGATCTTCGGCCAGATACTTCACCGAGGCCTCAAGCGCGGCTTTTGCAACACCCATCACATTGTAGTGCGGCATCACCTGCTCGGCACCGTAATAGGTGAGTGTGACAGCGCTGCCGCCTTCGGTCATCATCTTTTCCGCGCGCTGCATGACAGCGGTGAACGAATAGACCGAAATGTCCATGGTCAGCTGGAAATTGCTGCGGCTGGTATCGACGTAACGACCGCGCAGTTCGTTTTTGTCAGAGAAACCAATGGCGTGGACAACAAAGTCCAGCTTACCCCATTTTTCTTCGAGCGCGTTAAACAACGCATCGATCGAGCCTTCGTCGGCCACGTCGCAGGGCAGCACGATGTCGCTACCCAGTTTTTCAGCCAGAGGGGCCACGCGTTTTTTCAGCGCATCCCCCTGATAGGAAAAAGCCAGCTCAGCACCGGCATCGGCGCAGGCTTTGGCAATGCCCCAAGCAATTGATTTATCGTTGGCAAGGCCCATAATTAGGCCACGTTTGCCAGCCATGAGTTGACTAGACATGCAGGTACTCCGCCCGTGATCACGTGATTAAGCGGTGTTTAATATGACTATGCCCCTGCTTCAAGGGTTCTAACCCTTGCCTGTGTCGCTTTCCCTTCCTAGGGTGGCAAAAAATTAAAAAGAGGTTCCCATGTCAGATCGCAGCGGCCTGTTTGACGGCGATGATCCGTTTGCAATTGCACGCAGTTGGCTGGATGCCGCACAAGACAGCGAAATCAACGATCCCAATGCCGTTGCCCTGTCGACGGTGGACGCCGATGGCATGCCAAACGCACGCATGGTGTTGTTAAAGGAAATTGAAAACAAAGCGTTTGTTTTTTACACCAACTACGACAGCGTCAAAGCACACGAGATCGAACATTGTGGCAAAGCTGCCTTTGTCATGCACTGGAAATCCTTGCGTCGTCAGATCCGCGTACGCGGCACCGTGACCCGCGAAGAGGGACCACAAGCAGATGCATATTTCAACTCTCGTTCGCTCAAAAGCCGCCTGGGAGCCTGGGCCTCAAAGCAATCACACCCATTGGCCAGCCGCGGTGCGTTAGTCGCAAAAGTGGCAAAGGTTACAGCCACCAAAGGCCTGTCCCCCAAGCGCCCACCGTTTTGGGGCGGCTATCGGATCGTCCCAACTGAGATCGAGTTTTGGGCCGATGGAGAATACAGATTACATGATCGTTTTCAATGGCGTCGCGACACGATCGACGCGCCGTGGGCGATTGTTCGCCTTCACCCCTGAGTTTCGATGAAATTTCCATTTTATAACATTAACATGAAGTTTAGACTTGCAATGTGGTGGGGAATTAGAGCATCAGAATATCGCAAAAAGACCAATAAGATGTGGTGGAAATTCAGTGGCTGAAGATGAAGGCTTGAACACCGTACTGCGGGTACGCGGTATGGTGAAGTGGTTTGACCCCGTGAAGGGATATGGCTTTGTCCTGTCCGATGCAGGGGGCCCAGACATCCTGCTTCACATCAATGTGCTGCGCAACTTCGGGCAAAGCTCGGTTGCGGACGGCGCCCACGTGGACTTGGTCGTTCACAACACCGATCGCGGCGTTCAAGCTGCGGAAATCCTCGAAATCCTGCCGCCCGAACGGGATGACACACCCGTGCTCAGCGACTTTGCAGAGCTTGACATGGGCGAACTGCAAGCCAAACCTTTGGAAGCAGCCCGAGTCAAATGGTTTGACAAGGGCAAAGGATTTGGATTTGCGAATGTTTTTGGCAGCTCAGAAGATATCTTCCTTCATGTCGAAGTTCTCCGCCAGTCGGGACTTTCAGAGTTACAACCCGGCGAAGCCCTTGCCATGCGCGTCATCGACGGCAAACGCGGGCGTATGGCGGTCGAAGTTTTGGCGTGGGAAGCAGCCAACGTCTAACACGCCCCTTCGGGTCGGTATGATATGTGCGGCGGTGCTCTTGCAGGGCTCCGCCGTTTTTGCGTCTTGCCGTGACACACATGTTGATCTGCGCGGTGACTGGGGGCAGGCGAGTTTCACCATCGAGCTGGCGGACACCCCCGAAGAGCGCTCACACGGGCTGATGTTTCGCGAAGAAATGGCGCGCAGTGCGGGCATGCTGTTTGTCTACGAAACACCCCGCGCCGCGCAATTTTGGATGAAGAACACGCTGATCCCGCTCGATATGATCTTTGTCGATCCACAGGGCAGGGTCCAACATGTCCACGAAAACGCAACGCCCGGTGATCTGACACCTATTCCGGGCGGCTCTAACATATTGGCAGTACTGGAAATCAACGGAGGCTTGGCGCGAAAATACGGAATTTCCGAGGGCACCGAGATGCGCCACCGAGTTTTTTCAAAAAACGCACCCAAATGGCCGTGTTAGGGGTTTTCAAATCAGATCGTTGAGTTTAGGAACCGCAGCACGGTCGGGGCGTGGCGCAGTCTGGTAGCGCACCTGTTTTGGGTACAGGGGGTCGTGAGTTCGAATCTCGCC
>CANLND010000008.1 GCA_947492585.1 uncultured Paracoccaceae bacterium | reverse complement strand
TCAACGGCTTCTACAATCCGCGTCGTCGCCACTCAGCACTCGGCTGGAAAAGCCCCGTCGCTTTCGAAAGGAAAGTGGCTTAAACGAGCACTTGGGGCGGCACGAAAGCGCGACAGGTCCACTTTCGGATGCCGAACGGCACGACCAGTAGTTTGAGCGCACACGACAAAAACGGCTCATTTGTGAAGGAGGCAAACCAATCGTGACCAATACTGACCAAAATGAAGTGATCTTGGCTCCGGCCCGCGGCGACGCGCCACGGGAGCGCCGTTGCCTTCACTGCAACACCGCGTTCTGGAGTGAAGGGTTACCGCCCACCGGCACCTGAAACCATCGTCCAGATGGACCAAAGGCCAATCATGCACTAACAATCAACTTGGACCACTCAAGTGGGGCTGATCAAATGGCCTGAGGTATGGCCAACCTGCTATTGAATGATGATTGCAAGTGCTGCGTTACGGAATTCATTGATTAACTTTAGGCGCGCGCGATCCTTGGGGGCCACAAGCCAGGTTTTATGAACTTGTTGAAACTCACGTATCGGAACTTCAACCAAGTCATCGTAGATACGACTGCTGTTTTTCAGAAAGATTGCCGCGCCAAGTCCTTGCCGGACCGCTTCGCACATGACCGGAAATGTCGTCATTGTAATGAGCTGCGAGAGCTCGACTTGACGCTCTTCCAGTTTCTGGCGAACTACGCGCTGTGTGAGTGACCCTTGTTCGGGCAAGATAACAGTCTGATCGATGAGATCTTCGATACCGACGCTATCGCGACCGGCCAAAGCGTGGTCCGAACGGCAATATAAGACGTAGCGCGTTTCTTGCAGGACAACTCGATCCCAGTCGTCACGCTCTGGCGCATCCGTAATCAGGCCCACATCAGCCACACGATCTCGGATGAGCTGGTTGGCTGTGGTCCAGTCGCACAGGCGGAAATCAATCTGCACATTTGGAAAGCGGTCGTTAAACATTGCGATCACTTGTAGCGCCGGCTGTGGCGCGTTCGCGATCACTTTCAGTCGCCCTTCATTCAGAGATGAATAGCCGCGCAGGCGTTCTCCGATTTCGCTGTCCAGCGTAACCAGCCGATCCGCCAATCCAAAGAAATCCCGACCGGTCGGGGTCAGGGAGACGCCGTCACGACGGCGCAAAAGGAGTTCTGAGCCCACAAGCTCTTCTAGTTTGGATACATGCTGCGTCACAGTAGACTGCGTAACCCCGAGACGACGTGCCGCCGCGGAAAAGCTTCCTTCGCGCACGACATAAGAGAACGCGATAAACTGATGATGGTTTGGGCGCATCGGTCTCTCCTTCCGCCGTTCCGCTATCAGCTATCGGTCTCACTAATATGACGTCATGGGACTTTCGCCTTCGCCTATTAGGTCTACCGCCAACTGATAGGGGAATCAGATGGCCGATCTACAGATTGATCATGTCACCAAGACCTTTGGGGACACACAGGTGCTCAAGGGGATATCCTTGGATATTGCCGACGGGGAATTCGTGTCACTTGTCGGACCATCCGGCTGCGGCAAATCTACGTTGCTGCGCATTATCGCTGGGCTCGAAGGTCAGACTTCGGGTGCTATCCGCATTCGCGGGCAGGACGTTTCAGGTATTCGCGCAGCGGATCGCAACCTGTCGATGGTGTTTCAATCCTACGCGCTGTACCCGCATTTGACCGTTGCCGAAAATATCTCGGTGCCTCTAAAAATGCGCCAATTGAGTGCTGCGCAGAGGCTTCCTGTGATCGGGCCATTTATGCCGGGGGCGCGAGGCAGAAACGCCGAAATTGCGGCAGCGGTCAAACATGCTGCACAGACGCTTGAAATAGATAGGCTTCTTGATCGCAAGCCCGGCCAGTTGTCCGGTGGCCAGCGTCAGCGCGTGGCTTTGGGACGTGCCTTGGTCCGGGAACCAGCAGCCTTTTTGCTCGATGAGCCTTTGTCAAATTTGGATGCGAAGCTTCGCGTTCAAACCCGCACGGAAATCGCAGAATTGCACCGCCGCCTTGGCGCGACCTTTGTCTATGTGACCCATGACCAAGTCGAAGCGATGACGATGTCGAGCCGTATCGCGGTTATGATGGGCGGGGAAATCCTGCAATGCGACGCGCCAGACGAGGTTTACAACAACCCGCTGGACATCCGCGTTGCCGAATTCATTGGCTCTCCGAAAATCAACATCTTGCCTGTCGAAGCTTCAAATGGAGCTCTGCGGTTTGGTGACGTTGTTTTGCCCACTGTCGCACCCAAAGCGCTGAAGGGTCCCATTCGGATCGGCCTGCGCCCCGAGGCATTGCGCCTTGCCGCTCAGGATGCGGTGCTGACCGGCCAAGTTGTCCATGTTGAAAACCTTGGCTCTGAGATCTTCGCACAGATCAGCCTTACGGGATATGATGGCCGCGTCACGATGCGCGCCGCTCCTGCTCAACGGGGGTCTTTACGGATCAGAGCCAACATCGGCTTGGCCTTTGAAGGCCATGCTGCACTCTTGTTCGACCATAACGGCAAACGTGTTTTCAACCCGCAGGTTGCCGCTGCGCAAAGCGAGGTCGCGTAACATGGCCATCGCTGAACCTCATACACCGGTGATTGTCTCTGCCGAAACCGCACAGCGCCGCACGGCGTGGTGGCTCACAGCCCCTGCGCTTGGTCTGATGGTCTTGATCCTGTTGGTTCCCGTCGTGATCGCTGGCCTCCTGTCCTTCACGGATTATTCGCTGGGCAACGACACGTTTAACTGGGTTGGCGCGAAAAACTACGACCGTCTGTTTTCCCGCTCGACCTATGAAAAGATGTTCGTCGCCACCTTTATCTATGTGGTCACAGTTGTGCCTGTGTCCGTCGGTTTGGGTCTTGGTGCCGCACTGTTGATCAACTCGATGGGCAGGATCGGTGACATCTATAAAACTATTTATTTTCTGCCAGTTATGGCGACTTTGCTGGCGATGGCAATTGCGTGGGAATTCATGCTGCATCCGTCAATCGGTATGGTCAACCGCACGCTGGAAATGTCCTGTGGCACCATTCTGGAAATCATTCCGTTCTTAAAAAACGGGTGTGCGGATCGCTTCCCGCTTTGGCTTGGGGACAAAGATTACGCGATCTGGGTGATCTGCTTTATCGGTGTCTGGCAGGGGTTTGGTTTTAATATGGTGCTGTATCTGGCTGGCCTGACCGGCGTGCACCGCGAGCTGTACCACGCTGCCGAAATGGATGGAGCGAAATCCGGTTGGGAACGGTTCCGCCTGGTGACATGGCCGGCACTTGGACCAACAACAGTTTTTGTTGTGACCATTTCCTGCATCCGCGCCTTTCAGGTCTTTGACACCATCGAAGCCTTCTGGCCCCAAGGCGGCGGACCGAACAAATCGACCTATGTGATGATGTTCGCGATCTTTGAAAAAGGCGTTCAACAAAACCTAATCGGGATCGGGTCTGCCATCACGGTTCTGTTCCTGATCTTTGTCATGTTCCTCACCCTGATCCAGCGCTGGCTGGTCGAACGCAAGGTGCACTACTGATGACACGCGATCTTTGGAAACACCTTATCCTGATCTTGGGCGCACTCGTTGTAATTGCTCCGTTCTACATGATGGTCAGCTATTCGTTTAAATCTCCGGGCGAAATTGACCGGGGCGAAGGCGGCTTCTTTGGGCGGCAAGAGATGATGGTCGATGAACGTTGCGTAAAACTGCGTGACCCAGACCGCGAGGACGTCGCCGCCGCTGCGCCGCGCTTCCCGACCCAGACGGACAGCCAAATTCGGGATGCCCTGGTTGCCGAAGCTGTGGCCGACTGCCAGATGCGCCCGATTGTGTTCAACTACTCCAAGGCGTTCACAGAAGCGCCGTTGCTGCGCTATTTGCTCAACGGTGTGATCGTGACGGCGTCGATCTTTTTGATCCAGATCGTCGTGGCCCTACCTGCGGCCTATGCGCTTGCCAAGCTCAGGTTCTTGGGCCGCGAGGCGGTGTTTTCCTTGGTGCTGTTTTGCCTTTTGATCCCAGTGCACGCCATTGCGCTGCCACTCTATATTATGCTGGCTAAAGTTGGGCTGACCAACACATATGCCGCGCTCGTCGTGCCGTGGACGATCTCTGTCTTTGGAATTTTCCTGATGCGACAGTTCTTTATGACGGTACCAGATGATTTGATAGACGCAGCGCGCATGGACGGCATGGGAGAGTTTGCCATCGTCTGGCGCGTTATGCTGCCCACCGCGATCCCCGCACTTTTGGCCTTTGCCATCTTCTCTGTCGTTGCCCATTGGAACGACTACTTCTGGCCGCGCATCGTTGTGACCGGCAACCGGGATCTGTTCACACCCCCCCTAGGCCTACGCGCATTCAAAGGCGATGGAGACGGCAGTTTCTTTGGCCCCATGATGGCCACCGCCACTGTGATTGTCACACCGCTGATCGTCGCTTTCTTGGTCGCGCAACGCCGCTTTATCGAGGGGATCACCCTATCCGGAATGAAGTAAGCTGGGCAATCGCCCAGCCTACCACCGCAATCCCAGCAGGGATGACTTGAGAAGACCGCCGCAGTCGCCAAACCAAAGGCGGTCAACAATTGGAGAGAGAATATGAAATTCACCACTTCTGCAATGGCGCTTATCTTGTCTGCCTCTACCGTTCTGGCCGAAGACAAAGTCACCATCGAATTCGCATACCCTTACAGCCACCTGTTTGACGTCACCTACGAAGCGATGATGCCTGCGTTCAAAGAAGCGCACCCAAACATCGAAGTTAAGTTCCGCGCAACCTACGAATCCTACGAAGACGGCACCAACACCATCCTGCGCGAAGCGGTATCCGGCAACCTGCCAGATGTCACCATGCAGGGTCTGAACCGTCAGCAGATTCTTGTTGAAAAGGGCATCGCCAAGTCTCTTGAGCCGTTCATCGCAGGCGAAGCAGATTTTGAAAAGGACGGCTACCACGATGCGATGCTGTCCCTGTCCACATTCGGTGACAACGTTCACGGCCTGCCGTTTTCTGTTTCCCTGCCAGTGGGTTACTACAACATGGACGTCCTGAACGCGGCCGGAATCGACAAAATGCCGACCACCTGGGACGAGGTGATCGCGGCTTGCGAAACGATGAACGCAAACGGCGTTGATAACCCAATTTTCTGGGGCTGGAGCATCACCGGAAACTGGTTCATGCAGGCGTTGATGTGGTCTCAGGACAAAGCGATTGTCGAAAAGGGCCAAGTCACTCTGGACAGTCCGGAAGCTCTGGTCGCGCTCGAGCAGATGCAAGAGATCTTCACCAAATGTGACATGCAGAATTTGGAATGGAAAGCGGCTCTGTCTTCTTTCTCTGCTGGCGAAATCGGCATGATGTTCTGGTCCACCTCTGCTTTGGGCGCGGTAGAGCGGTCCCAGGGTGATTTCGTTTTGAAAACAGGCCCTTTCCCTGGTCTGGGTGAAACACCAAAAGGTCTGCCTGCTGGCGGCAATGCGGCGATGCTGACATCCACGTCCGAAGACCCAGCGGTTCAAGAAGCGGCGTGGACTTTCCTGAAGTACATCACCTCTGGTGACGGTGCCGCAGAAGTTGCGAAAACAACCGGCTACATGCCACCAAACAAAGCTGCCAACGAAATCATTCTGGCGGATTTCTACGAGCAAAACCCCAACAAACAAACCGCAGTAGATCAGCTGCCACTGCTGCGTGACTGGCTGGCCTACCCAGGTGACAACGGTCTGGCGATCACTCAGGTGATTTACGACAGCATCGAGCGCATCGTGACCGGCGACGCAACCGATATGAAAGAACTGCAAGAAGAAATGGTCGAAGAAGTCAGCGACTTGCTGCCAAACAGCTAATTTCAAACAGCGACCGCGAGCCTCGGTTGGCGGTCGCATTCTATTTCAGGGGCCGAGCAGATGAAAATCATCCATATTTCAGACATCCATTTTACCATTCCAGGCGAACGCATGGGCGGTCTAAACCCGCACAAACGGTTGGCCCAGGCACTGGCTGATGTGAACGAAAACCATTCCGACGCTGCACGCATCGTCATTACCGGCGATCTGACCCATTGGGCGGAACGCGAGGCATACGAAGCCCTGCGTGAAGTGTTGGCGCAGCAAACCCTTCCTGTGCGCCTGATGATCGGAAATCACGACGACCGTGATACTTTCCTGTCGGTTTTTCCCGAGCTAGAAACCGATGCCTTTGGTTTTGTGAACCATTCAGAAGTCGTTGGGGACAGCACTTTTATCTATCTCGACAGCACCCAGCCGCAGACCCATGCGGGCCACTTTGGTGCTGATCGGTGCGCTTGGTTGCAGGCCGAACTCGAAAAAGCAGAACACGCGCGCATTTTCCTCCATCACAACCCGATGGAAATCAAACTTCCGGCGGAAGATCAGATTGCGCTGGTTGCAGAAGATCGTCCAAGGTTCCGAGCGTTGCTTGAAGCCTATAGAGCCAAAATAGACTATATTCACTTCGGCCATGTGCATGCCCCGATCCACGGAACCTATTGCGGCATCCCCTTCTCAAGCGTGCCCTCGACCTGCAATCAATCCTACCCGGATATGAAAGAGCCCAAGTTGCTGTCGGGTGGGCCTATGGATCCAGCCTACCATGTGCTTTTGGTCCAAGGTCGAGAGACCATTATACACCAAATCCCCTTCACCTGGGACGGCCCGCTGTTCGCGACAGGCGCAGAATGGGAAGACTGGTCCAAACCCGTTGCTGCTGAATGAGCTGAGCCTTCGCGCAGAAAAGTCATGGGGCTAGCCCTGAAAACACGTCCGTCGAGAATACGCTCGGGGACGTGTTTTTTGTGCTCCAGCGGGTACGGGACACACGTCAGCTCTAAGGCGTAGCGAAACTTTCACTGTGTCCGCGTTTGCGCCGGATTGACGAGCAGTTCTTGGAAACGCCGTTCTTCGGCGTCCGTCAGATGACCTGATACCTGCACTGCTTGACAATCAACAGTTTGGGATTGTCTTTCTCGACCATACCGCGCCTCACTTCAGGCCCCAGGGCTTGAGCTTTCGTGACAAAAAACCATTGGCCACCGCCAGCTCCCCGATCTTAGCGTGCAGTTCCTTGACCTGCTCCTCGTCGATCTCTGGGCGCTTCTTTCCGCCACGCTCGAACACGCCGGATGCACCTTCGAGAAACGCGCGCTTCCAGCTGTGGGTCATGGTGGGGTGAACGCCAAATTCGCTTGCCAAATCTGCCACCGTTCGTTCCCCCTTCAAAGCCTCCAGTGCGACTTTCGCCTTGAACTCGGGGCTGTAGTTCTTCCGTTTTAACATCTCTGATCTCCTCTTCGTCGAAGATCAGCAGACAGCAAATCCTAGCTTACCTCAGTGTCCGAAATTCGAAGGATAGCTCACCCAATTGCCTGTCCCGGCAAGTGAATTTCGTCGCAAACGATCGGTGTCTTCGCTGTGTACCTCATTGCGCGCGCGCAGTTGGAGAAAATTTCATTGACTTATATCTGTTAATATACTGTGATATATTAACGGAGGATCGGGATACCCCACAAACAGGCGACGCGCACCAGACACAGCGCAGCGGCCGACACCTCTTTTGATAAATTGCGATGCGACTGGGAGGAGACACGTTGTATCAATTCGATTTCACGCCTGTGTTCCAAGCGTTTGATACGCTATTGCTTGGCGCTTGGTTTACGATCCAAATGTCCGGAATGGCGATGCTGCTGGGCCTTGCGGTGTCCATCCTGGGTGCGGTCGGCAAGGATTCCGGCATTAAGGTGATCAACCTCATTGTCGACATCTATGTCGAACTCATCCGGAACACCCCGTTTTTGGTGCAGATCTACTTTTTCTTCTTTGGTCTCCCGGCCCTGGGCATTCGAATGTCCCCAAACGAGGCGGCACTATTTGCGTTGACCGTGAATTTTGGCGCCTACGGAACAGAGATTATTCGCGCCGGCATTTCCGCGATCAGCCGCGGCCAGATCGAGGCGGCACAGGCAATCGGCCTGTCATGGCTACAGGTGCTGCGCTACGTGGTCATGAAACCTGCGCTGCGGGTGGTTTACCCGGCGCTCACCAGTCAGTTTATCTTCCTAATGCTGGGGTCCAGCGTGGTGTCTGCGATTTCGGCCACGGACCTAACGGCGGCGGGCAATGACTTGAATTCGCTGACCTTTGCCAGCTTTGAGGTCTACCTCGTGACCACCGGCATCTACCTGGTCATGTCGATCGCCTTTTCCATGGCATTTTCACTCATTGGGCGCACGTGCTTCGCCTATCCAGTAGAAAGATAGGAGTTTCAGATGATACGGGAATTTGGAACCGGCGAAGTCTTCTACATTGTTCTGGCAATCCGGTGGACCATCGCCTTGTCTTTGATTGCATTTGTCGGCGGCGCCATCGGCGGACTGGCAGTGACCTTGGCGCGGGTGTCGAACTCCAAACCGGCACGGATCGCGGCGACCGGATTTATCCGGCTGTTTCAGGGCACGCCATTGTTGATGCAATTGTTCATAGTCTACTTCGGCCTGAACATCGTGGGCCTGCCCACCAACGCGTGGCTTGCCGCTGCGGTTGCCCTGACGCTGCATGCCTCGGCGTTTCTTGGGGAAATCTGGCGCGGATGTATTCAGGCTGTCCCGCGCGGACAGACCGAAGCGGCTGATGCGTTGGCCTACAGCTACGTCACCCGTATGAAAGACATCGTTCTACCCCAGGCGGCGCGCATTGCAGCCGCCCCAACCACCGGTTTTTTGGTTCAGCTGATCAAAAGCACCTCGCTGGCCTCAATCATCGGCTTTACCGAGCTCACCCGCGCCGGACAGATCATCAGCAATGCGACGTTCAAACCGTTTCTGGTGATCAGCCTTGTTGCGGTTTTGTACTTCATTCTGTGCTGGCCGCTGTCGCTGGCGGCCAAACGTCTGGAGACCCGGTTTGACAAGGCTTTGACGCGCTAAGCGTCATCTAAAAAATCACAACCGCTACACCATTTTAGGAGGAGAAACATGGTACTAGCTAAAACAAAGGTCCTGATCGCTGCATCAGCCGCCCTGGCACTAAGCGTCTTTGGCGCTCAACACGCGGCAGCCGACAGCATCTCAGACATTCAATCCGAAGGGACGATCAAGGTTGGCATGCTGGTCGACTTCCCCCCGGTTGGCTTCATGAACGCAAACAACGAACCCGACGGCTATGACGCGGATGTTGCGGCAATGCTGGGCGACAAACTGGGCGTCGATGTTAACATCGTGCCGGTGACCGGCCCGAACCGCATTCCTTACTTGCTCAGTGGTCAGGTTGATCTGTTGATCTCGTCTCTGGCCATCACCCCGGCGCGCGCTGAAAAAGTCGACTTTAGCGCCCCCTATGCCGCCGTTCGGATTGGCATCTTTGGGCCAACGGATCTGGACATCGCAGCAGAAGCAGACCTGTCCAACCACGTTATTGGCGTGACACGGGCCAGTGGCCAAGACGCCACGCTCACCCGCATCGCCCCTGACGGCACCACCATTCGCCGCTTTGATGACGATGTCAGCGCGGTTCAGGCCCTGCTGAGCGGTCAGGTCGAAGCAATTGGCGTGTCCAACATCGGTATGAAGCAAATTCACCAGATTGCACCCGGTAAATACGACGAAAAATTCGAAATGAACCGGTTTATCCTCGCGCTTGGCGTTCACCCAGACGATGGCGAGATGCTGGATTATGTGAATGTTTTCCTTGGAGAAATCAAAGCAAGCGGCGAGCTGGAGAAAACCTATCAGAAGTGGTTTGAAGAATCCCTTCCTGATTTCTCTGGTGTTGTCACCAAGTGAGTTCAAAGGACAGTTTGATGAACATAGTCCCCCAAAACCCTGAGCCTGTTTTACAGGCTCAGGAGCTCCCCGCAATTGAGCTGCAAGGCCTCGAAAAGTGGTATGGTGCGTTTCAGGCATTGAAAGGTGTAAACCTATCGGTGCGCTCCGGCGAAAAGATTGTGATTTGCGGCCCTTCTGGGTCGGGCAAATCCACACTGATCCGCTGCATCAATCAGCTCGAAGAAATTCAGGGCGGAACCATCCGCGTGGATGGGAAAGTGCTGACCACCGACGCCAAATCCACACGCGCGGTACGTCGTGAAATTGGCATGGTGTTTCAACAGTTTAATCTGTTTCCACATATGACGGTTCTTGAAAACTGCGTACTTGGCCCCATAAAAGTTGCCGGTATGTCACGGGCCGACGCCGAAGACATCGCACATAAATATCTGCAACGTGTCCGCATACCGGAGCAGGCCAATAAATACCCCGCACAACTGTCGGGTGGTCAGCAACAACGTGTGGCCATTGCCCGCGCCCTGTGCATGCGCCCCAAGGTTATGCTGTTTGATGAACCAACCTCAGCGCTAGATCCCGAAATGGTCAATGAGGTTCTGGATACAATGATCGACCTCGCGTCTGACGGGATGACAATGATCTGCGTGACCCACGAGATGGGATTTGCCCGCAAAGTTGCGGATCGGGTGATCTTTATGGATCGCGGACAAATTGTCGAAGAAAACGATCCCGAGCAGTTCTTTGACGCGCCACAACACGAACGCACCCGTAGTTTCCTGGGACAAATCGCCTAACCACTCACAACGAGGAACAACGATGACAGAGCGACAAGACGATATTTCCGAGCTCAAAGCCGCCGAAGCGGAGCGCTGCCAGGCCCTGATGAACAATGACGTCGAAGGGCTGTCAGCCATGTTGGCCGAAAACCTGGCGCATATTCATCTGAACGGCAACGTGGATGGCAAAAACGCCTATCTGGAAGGAGTTCGCGATCGGTTTCGCTTCTTGTCGGTAAAACGTGACAACCTCAATATCCGCGTTCTCGGGGATACCGCTGTGATGATCGGCGATCTGATCCAACAGACCCGAGCACTGACCACAAATGAAGACTTCGACATCCAGGCCGTCACCACACAGGTCTGGGAGCGAAAAAACAACAAGTGGGTGCTGAACACCTGCCACAACGCGCTGCCGGCCTAGCCCCCTCCCCCTAGGTGAAACCGGTTCAAATTATGTTAAAGGATGCATAACTTGAGAGCGAAAGGCTTGCCTTTCGCTTAGCCGTTTGTACCAGCCGGTCAGGTGCACCAGATCAGGTCGGTCAATGTCCAAGGCAAACCAACGATAGGCAGAGCATCCCAACGGAATGTCCGCCATACTGATCTGATCTCCCAACAGATACTCCCGGTCGGCCAGATGCCGATCGACCAGCCCCCACAGATCGGAACACCGCGCACGGGCCTCTTCGATGGCCTGAACGTCGCGTTCAGATTTTGCGGTGCGGATGAGTTGCCAGAAAATAACTGTGACCTGCGGATGCAGGGTTGTCAGGTTCCAATCCATCCACTGGTTGGCACGCCCCTGCTCCATTGGACAGCTGGGCTGCCATGCCGCGGGGCTGTATCGGTTGCACAGGTAGCGCACAATGGCATGCGACTCCCACAGCGCAAAGTCACCATCGCAGAGCACCGGGATCTGGCCATTTGGATTGAGCGCCAGAAATTCAGGCGTATCATTCCCCCCAAACGTGCCGCCGATGTCCTGGCGTTCCACATCCAGTTTCAGCTCATGTGCGCACCACATCACCTTTTGGACATTGATCGAATTGGCGCGCCCTAATACCTGCACTATGTCATCCACCCTGTGGAATGTCGCCCGCGACATGGGGGACGTGATAGCCCTTTTGGACAGCCGGACGCGCCAACACAGCGCGATACCATTTTTGAACGTTGGGATAGGCGTTCAGATCCACCTGATGCCATTCATAGCGCGACACCCAGGGCCAGATTGCCATATCAGCAATACTGTAGTCCCCGCTGACAAACTCAGCCCCCTCCAGCTGCGTGTTCAAAACGCCATACAGCCGTGCGATTTCAGTTTTCAAACGCGTATCTGTGTAATCTGAAACACCCGGATTGAATTTCAGATAATGGTGCCCCTGTCCCGCCATCGGGCCAAGCCCGCCCATCTGCCACATCAACCACTGCAAAACCGATGCGCGCTCACTCCCCTCGGACGGCATGAATTTACCGTATTTTTCGGCCAGATAGATCATGATCGCACCAGATTCAAACAGCGTAACACCGGTCTCGGTGTCCACAATCGCAGGCACCTTATTGTTTGGTGAAATCGCCAAAAAGCTGGGGGCGAACTGTTCGTCTTGTCCGATATCAAGGGTGTGCACATCATAGGGCACCCCTAGTTCTTCGAGCAGGATTGAAACTTTGCGACAGTTTGGCGTCGGCCAAGCATAGAGTTGGATCATTGGTGCGGTCTCTCCAAATTAGAAGTGACCCCAGAGCAATCCGGGGTCACGCGTATACGCATCTTTACACTGTAGAGGCGCACGCGGGGGGCGCTCACTCGGGGGTGTATTCGCCGCGCGCGGGGTAATTTGCCGCCATCGCGCCATCCACCGCTGCCAGCAGCTCTTTGAAGTGAGGACGCACAAACGGCATGGTCTGAACCGCGCCGTAATACAGTGCACGATCAGGCTGCACGAGGAACACACCCGGCTCCGAAAACAGGTCCGGCTCCATGATGTCCAACGAAGATTTCCCGCGTGAAGTCGAAATATACAGCCCCCACTGCTGGGCTTCTTCGATGGTCACACCATATCCAACACGCAGCGCATTGGCACCGATCTTGTCAGCCATGGCTTTTCCGCGTTCTTCAACATCAGTCGACACCGCCACCGTGCCCACGCCGCGCTCGTTGAATTCAGGCGTCAGACGTTCCAGCTCTTTCAGATAGTTGGCGCACAGTGGGCAATGCAGGCCACGATAAAAACAGATCACAGTCCCACGTGCATTGTTCTCGGTCGACAATTGGAACCGCTCACCAGTGACCAGTGGAATCGAAAGATCCGGTGTTTTTTTGCGGGGCATCAACATGTGTTTCTCCTTTCAAGAGATATAAAACTTCAGGCGCTCACCGGTCAGCGAGCGCTGCCCGAAACAGGGATTGGTGATTTTTTCGACGGCTGGTTAGGCCGATGGAAACTTGATTTGCCCTCGGTCAATCATGGCTTCGACCTTAAGAGCCGTCGCCTCGGAGGTTTCAAACGTCTCTTCAAGAGCGCGAAGCGCCTGCTCCTCGTTGCCGCTCGACAACGCCCGTGCCATCCGGCTGTGGTTGTCGACTGCGTTTCCGGGGCCGGTGTCCGTTTCGCGCGCAAGCAGATATCCGATCCGCCGGGAAATTGCGTGCAGCGGAAAAACAACCCGGCAGGCAATATCATGGCGCGCCGCCTGGGCCACCCGGTCGTTTAGTTCACGATCCAGCGCCATAAAGGCAAGCGTGTCCTGCGTTGTTCCGGTTTCTTCAATCCGCTCCGCCAGCTGTTCAAAACGCCATTTTTCGGTGCTTTCTGCAAATTTGACGGCCCGAGCGGTCAAAAAAGGTTCCAGCCGTCGACGGACATCTAACGTTTTGATCGCCTTTTGCGCATCAATTGGCTCGATCAAAATACCACGGCGCGGCAGCACCGACACCAGCATATCGCGTTCAAGCTTTTGCACGGCCTCGCGCACCGGGGTCCGGCCAAAGCCGCTTAGATTGCACAGATCCTGTTCCGTCACCAAACTCCCCGGAGGGATAATGAGCGTAACAATTTTTTCTTCTATATCCTTGTAGACCGCAGCCGAACGGCTCTCAGGACGATCAGTAGTCATATGTGTCACTTTCTACGTATAAGCAGCGCGTACAATAGGGGAACGAGTATGGTAGCGATAGTAATCGCCCCCAAACTTCCCGCGATTGGCCGCGAAAAGAATTCAACGAAGGATCCCTGACTTTTGGCCAGAGATGCCAAAAACGTAGATTCCAAAATAGGGCCCAAAACGATGCCAAGAATAACTGGCGCAAGCGGGAATTCATTTTCTTCGAGATAAAATCCCAACAGCCCTGCCGCCAGCATGACAAAGATCGCAAAAGTGGTATTTTCCACCGCAAACGCCCCGACAATACAGGCCAGCGTGACAAGCGCCATAACCACGCCGGGCGGGGCTGACAGAATACGGCGGAACAAGACAATCGCGCCAAAGCCAAAAGGCACCATGACAATATTGGCAATCAGGAATGCAATGAAGATCGCATAGAGCAGCGTTGGCTGCATCAGGAACACGGTCGGACCCGGGTTCAGACCTTTCATATAAAGCACGCCAATAATCACCGCCGTGAGGCTGTCTCCTGGAATACCAAAGACCGTCGCGGGAATAAGCGCCCCGCCCACCGCGGCATTGTTGGCCGCTGTTGCCGGGGCGATCCCGTCCACAGTACCGGTGCCAAACGCGTCCTTCTTTGGGGAAAACCGACGCGCAACCGCATAGGAGATATAGGCCGCAATATCTGCGCCAGCGCCCGGAATAGCCCCCACAATAGAGCCGATGCCAGAGCCGCGCAAAATGGGCCATTTCAGGCGGCGCACATGTGAAAACACACCCGTAAACAGTGATTTGGGAGATATTGGCAGGATTTCTGGACGCGCAACCGGCTTGGCCCCGAACCGAAAGGCTTCGGACACGGCAAAAAGACCAATCAACACCGGAATGAACGCCAAACCACCGACCAGATTGATATTGCCAAAGGTAAACCGCTGCTGCCCCATCACGGGATCCAGCCCCACCATGCCGATGGTCAAGCCAATGAACAGCGAAATCGCCCCTTTGGCCGGTGTTGAATTGGAGGCCGCAATCGCTGCGACCAATCCAAGACAGGCCAGCCAGAAATACTCAAAGCTCGAAAAGCTCAACGAGATTTCAGCCAGAAACGGCGCCGCAAAGATCAGCATCAGCGCGCCAAACACTCCGCCAAACGCCGAGGCCAGCAGCCCGACACCCAACGCGGTTTCCGCCTCGCCACGTTTTGCCATTTGATAGGATTCATTGGCATAAGCGGCCGAGGCAGGCGTGCCCGGCATCCGCAGCAATGCACCTGGAATGTCACCGGCGAAAATCGCCATCGCCGCCAGCGTCACAATCCCCGCAAGCGCGGGCACCGGATCTAGGAAATAGGTCATCGGCACCAACAGCGCGACGGCCATAGTGGCCGTAAACCCCGGGATCGCTCCGACGATCAACCCATAGGCGGCACAGCCAAGAATAACGCCCAGTGTTTTGGGCTCCATCAACAGGGCAAGTGACTCAAATACTACCATGTCAGCGCCCCCGAATAGTCAATCAAAAGACCCCAAGGCAACGGCGCTTTCATGATTTGGTAAAAGAACGTGTGCAGCAACAGCGTGCCCACCACACCAACGCCCAGCGCCAGTTTCCAACGTCGCTCAAACCAATAAACGATGCCAAACAGCAAGATCGGCGCGACAATCAAAAAGCCCAGCGTGTTGGCCGTGAGTGTGTAAAAAACGATCGCCGACAAAAAGACGCCGATGCCCAGCACACCGCGCGCGCCGTTCCCGTTAAAGGCCATCCAACCTTCGACCGCCCCGATGTTGCGCCAAAGCCGGGCAACGATCAGCGCAAGCCCCGCAAGAGCCATCCCAACTCCAACGATGCTCGGGAGAAAGCCGGGGCCATATTCGATTTGCGGCATAACCGGCAGCGTTTGTGCATACCCAACGATGGCGCACCCCAGCACAAGAAACACAACGCCATTCAACAGGTCGTCTAGCTTCATCTGATTTCCTTTCGGCCCAAAGCCAACAAGCCAGAGCAACATCGCTGCTCTGGCTCACTTAGATATGGCTTACAGGCCCAGTGTCGCGACGATTTCGCGCACAGAACCTTCTTCAGACGCCATGAAATCCGCAAAGGCTTCGGTGTCACGCCATTGAACGCCAAACCCTCGTTCGGCCATCTGCGCCTGCCAGCTTTCGTCCGAGACGATGTCGCTCATGGCTTCTGCCAGTTCACCCGCGATTTCCGCGTCCAAACCCACCGGAGCCACAACCCCGCGCCATGCGCCAAGTGTCAGGTCCAGATCTGTTTGCTCGGACAGGGTGGGGATGTCTGGGAACGCCGCAAGACGTTCAGAGCCGAAGACAGCCAGCGACTTCACGCGACCCGCCTGGATCAGCGCGCCCGCCTCTGGCACAGAGGATGGCACGACGTCAAAACCGCCCGCGACCATATCTTGCAGGGCACCTGCAGCACCCTGGCCTGCGATCATGCGCACCTGAGACAGATCAATGCCCCATTCGCTCATCAGGGTCGCCGCCGCGATAGGCCATGAGCCCCCACAGCCACCACCACAGGCAATAGAGTAATCTGCCGGGGCCGCCTTGATCGCATCAAGCGCATCCCCGATCGAATTCCATTCGCTGTTGGCCCGCACGTTGAACCCGGCCGGGTCAAAGTTGTACTGCGCGATTGGGGTAAAATCTGACGCGTTAAAGTCAGCCTGTCCCATCGGTGCATAGTGTGCAAAGTTGTAGATAACGCCGATGGTGTAGCCATCAGCCTCTGCCGTTTTGATGGTGTTGATCCCTACAACACCGCCACCTTGGCCTTGATTTACAACGTTGAACGGCACGCCAAATTTGTCACGTAACCGTTCTGCCAGCATACGTGCCGTGGCATCTGTGCCACCACCTGCACCAGCGGGCACTACGATTGTTACTGGGCGCTCAGGCCAATCACCGGCCACCGCCAAACCTGGCATAAGCGCAGCTAGTGTCACTGCTATAATTGTCCGTTTCATCAACAAGTCTCCTCCTACCGTCGACAGATATACGCTGATATATTAGTAATATTTTGTCAACAGTTCATTGCCCTACCTCGCTCTCACGCACCTATTCAGGGGATTAGGCACGCTCAGACCTTGCAGCATAGCATAATGTTATCAATCCATTACGGCATTTCCACACAACACCCCCTACTCCCCTCGCATATTCAGCCATAGCCCCCATACGCCGCCCCACTTCGGTGGATCGGGGATCCGCGGCCCCATGACAGTCAAGGGATTGTGAGTTGTTCGAGAATTTTACCATGTGATAGGTAGGCTCACATCTTCTCTTGGAGTTCCCCCATGCCGCGCCATATCAATCCCACCGGTGATGTCTTTCATGAGGGCGAAAAAATCATGCACGAACGCGCTGGCGTACAAGAGCGCCTACGCGACCTTGGCCTACGGATGATCCGCGCGCATATGCCCGACCAGCACCGGGCGTTTTTCGAAATGCTGCGCACGGTCCACATTGGCGCCATCGATCAAAGCGGCCACCCGTGGGCCATCCTGCGTATCGGCCCACCGGGGTTCATGCTCTCACCCGACACAACAACACTGTCCATTACATCACAACCGCTCGCCGGAGAGCCGGACGACCTCGTGTTGGATCAAGGCGCAAAGGTCAGCGTTCTTGGCCTGGAATTTGAAACCCGTCGCCGCAATCGGCTGAATGCCACCGTCAAACATAGCAACGGCACCGAATTGGGACTTAGCGTCGATCAAAGCTATGGCAACTGCCCCAAGTACATCCAAACACGCACCCCCACAAAAGATGCCTCGCCCGCTGTGTCTCCCGTCTCCACCGCAGATCACCTCACAGAGGCGGCGCGCACCCAGATTTCAAAGGCCGACACGCTGATACTCGCCTCGCGCGCGCCCGTTCTGGATGACGACCCGCGTGCGGGTGTTGATGTCAATCATCGCGGCGGCTTCCCCGGCTTTGTCACGATACGCGACAACCAAACCCTCGAAATTCCCGATTACGCAGGCAATAACTTCTACAACAGCTATGGCAATATTCTGCTGGACCCGCGGGTTGGCCTACAGTTCTGGGACTTTGAAACAGGCACCCTACTAACCCTAACAGGCACTGCCGAGGTGATCGAGACCGCCACAAAAGCCCCCCCTCTGACCGGACGCGCCCTGCGGATACACGTCACCAGCATGACGCGGGCACCGGGTGCAGTCCCTTTGCGGTACGCGCTGAGTGAATATTCACCAAAGAACCCAGAGCTCCGCCCCACCTCTGACTAAGCCACTTCACAACCCCGTGAACGCAATACCACCACAATATAAAAGGGTTGATTTCATCTACCTAGTGATAGATAGATGAATGAGACACACAAGCCCAGATGAGGATCACGATGAAAATTTATGATGTAGAAGGCTTCCCAAACCCAGCGCGCGTGCGCATTGCTCTGGCCGAAAAAGGCGCAACGGATAAAGTGTCGTTTGTCCCCGTCGATGTGATGGGCGGCGAGCATCGCAGCGCAGAGTTCAAAGCCAAGAACCCCGATGCCGTCGTGCCCTGCCTCGAACTGGCGGATGGCACCCATATCTCCCAGTGCAACGCGATCACGGAATACATCGACGCCGAATTTGACGGCCCCTCCCTGACCGGGACCTCCGCAAAAGAGCGCGCAATGGTGTCAATGATGAACCTGCGGGCTGAAAACGGCCTGCTGAACGCAGTCGCCGCCTATTTTCACCACGCCACCCCTGGCCTTGGCCCAGATCTGGAAACAGACCAATGCGCCGAATGGGGCACCCGTCAAAAAGACGTTGCAGGCAGCACCATGGCCTACCTAGACTCAGTTCTGGCGGACAATGCCTTCCTTGCAGGCGAGAACTTCTCAATGGCGGACATCACCGCATTTGCTGGACTGGCCTTTGCCGATTTCGCCAAAGTCGAAATTCCTGACAGCTTGCAAAATCTTCAGGCTTGGCGTGCAAAAGTTGCCGCACGGCCCTCCATCGCCGGTTAAACTATAGATATCTGCCGCTCAGGCGCGAAAAGGAATGCAAAATGGAACTGAACTCGGATTTTTCGTCCCGCGTTGTCGTCCACTCTGATCAGCTTGAGTGGCAGGCCTCCCCTATGAAAGGCGTTGACCGGCGTATGCTGGATCGGATTGGCGCCGAAGTGGCCCGCGCCACAACCATCGTGCGCTATGCCCCCGGTAGCCATTTCTCGGCGCACACGCACACCGGCGGCGAAGAGTTTATCGTGCTCGACGGCGTCTTTCAGGATGAACACGGCGATTTCCCCGAAGGCACCTATGTGCGCAACCCCCCAACCTCACAGCACACGCCCGGATCAGAGCCGGGATGTACAATTTTTGTGAAGCTGTGGCAGTTTGATCAGGATGACCGCACGCAATTTCGCAAAAACATGGCGGACGAACTGGCCGCACCGGTTGATGGCATTGCCACAACCACTTTGCACAAAGACGACCGCGAAATCGTCAGCTATAGCCATCTGGACGCAGGGGCCACTGTCACCAGCACCGCATCTGGCGGGATTGAGATTTTGGTGATCGGCGGTTCCATCACCGAAGGCGGTGAAACGCTTGGCAAAAACGCGTGGTTGCGCCTGCCTGAGGGACAAAAGCTGTCCGCAACGGCCGGTGCAGACGGCGCAAAACTGTGGATGAAGACAGGCCATCTTCCCTTTGCCAAGGCGCCTGCGGTTTAACACCTGTCGTCGCGAATACCGCCTGTGCGTTCTGCGGGGGCTGGCCTAGGTCAGCCCCCGCGCGCGCGTTTTGAATTCAGCGGCCGACGGGCCGCAATTGCCGCAACGAACCGTCGCCATGGACGCATGACTGGGGCCCGCGCGGCCACCCCCAATAGGGATCTACACCATGACCACTGAAATCTTGATCATTGGCGGCGGATTGTCGGGCCTGTCCCTTGCCGCCGAACTTGTGCATCAGGGGCGCAGTTTCCAGCTGCTGGAAGCACGCGAGCGCTTTGGTGGGCGCATCCTGACAGAAACACACGGCACGGGATATTTTGATCTGGGGCCGGCGTGGTTCTGGCCGGGGCAACCCCGTATCGCAGCACTGATCGCGCAGCTGGGACTGTCACGTTTTGATCAACACTATCAGGGTGAGCTGACCTATGAAGACGAACAGGGACAGGTGCAGCGCGGACGTGGATATGCCTCGATGCAGGGGTCCTATCGTCTGGCCGGTGGTCTGGGCGCCCTGACCGATGCGCTTGCGGCATCGCTCCCCACAGGCAGCGCCCATTTGAATAAACCTGTGACCGGGCTGACATACGACGCCGACGGCATCACGGCCTCAACCGCCGACGGGCAGACATATCATGCACAACAGGTTGTGCTTGCCCTGCCCCCTCGGGTTGCGGCGACGCTCAGCTTTGCGCCTGCACTGCCACCACAGGCCAGCCGGTCACTGACCGGGGTTGCAACCTGGATGGCCGGTCAGGCCAAGGCCGTCGCTGTCTACGACACGCCTTTTTGGCGCACTGCCGGGTTGTCCGGCGATGCCATGAGCCGCCGTGGCCCGATGGTTCAGATCCACGATGCCTCTCCGGCAACCGGCGGACCTGCGGCCCTGTTTGGCTTTATCGGGGTGCCCCCCGCCGCGCGACAGGACGAAGACCGGCTCCGCCACAGCCTGATTGCACAGCTTGTGCGCCTGTTTGGAACCGACGCCGCCGCCCCCACCGCGCTTTATGTCAAAGACTGGGCCTTTGACGCCTTCACCGCAACACCACAGGATCAGGAACCGCAGTACACGCACCCGCAATACGGTCTGCCCGCAACCTTGCAGGATCTTTGGGACGGCAGGCTTATCTTTGCCGGGACCGAAGTCGCGCCGCAATTCGGGGGCTACATCGAAGGCGCATTAGAAGCCGCCGAAAACGCCGCCGCGCGATTGGCGCGCGAAACCGTCTGACGCCGAGGGCTTAGGCCCCGGCGATCAAATCGGCATTCAGCTGTTCGGTGACAGCCCGCAATATTGACGGATCCCGTTTGGTGCGCCCAAGGATCATGCCCCCCTCCAGCGCCGCCACAATCGTGCAGGCTCTCCGGCTTTCGTCGCCCAAAGCGACCTCGAGCCAGCCGATCAAGAAATCAAAATACTCGGCAATTTTTGGGCCAATCGTCGCCGGAAGCGATGCCATCTCGGCCCCAAAAACCCCACACAGACACATCAGATCGTCTTTTTCACTCGCCGCCAGAAACAGATCCGCCACACGTTGCAACCCCAATGGGCCGGGATACTGCAACGGATCGCCCAGCGCCTCTTTGGCGCGCTCAAGATAGCGTTCACCCAAGGCCTCGACCAGCGCTTCCTTGGTTGGAAAATGATAGTGGACGCTGGCGCTTTTTATCCCGACATCTTCGGCAATATCGCGAAAACTGAACCCATAATACCCCCCCGCCCGCGCGCGGCGTTCGGCTGAATCTAAAATCGTTGTTCGTCGGTCCATGGGCTTCGCTATCGTTGGTTAGCTATCTATAGATAGATTCGTTTCAAAAAACGTCAATATATTGTAATTCACAGAATTTTTGATGTGAAACGCCTTACAAACCCCACCACGGGGCAACTGTCGTTGCACATAAATCCCACATGACAGAACAGGTCTTATCACAGAACCGCCCGGACACCGAGAGTTAGGTTTGGGAGGGTTTGGCAAGCGCCTGAATGGTTTCAGCGATGCGCCGCAACTGTGGGGCCAGCGGCGTAGTCTTGCGCCAGATCATCCCCATCTGCCGCGTTGGACGATCCGAGGTAAACCGCGCCACCGCCACATCCGCTGAGCGCGTTTCAAGAGCCACGGCCATCTCGGGGATCAGGGTTACGCCAATCCCCGCCCCCACCATCTGCACCAAGGTCGACAAGGCGCTGCCATCCAGAATGTCTCGCGGCTCGGACGGGCGCATGTCACAAAACGACAGCGCCTGATCGCGAAAACAATGCCCCTCTTCCAGCAGCAGCAATTGCATTTCCCGCAGATGGTCCCGGCTCGGCACGGGCCAATCGGCCTGAGGGCTGGGCCGTACCAAAACAAACTCTTCTTCAAACAGCGGCTGCTCCGTAAAACCGGGTTCAGACACCGGCAAGGCCACAATCGCAGTGTCCAACCGCCCGTCGCGCAATTCTGCGATCAAATTCTGCGTCAACGTTTCGCGAATGCGGAATTCAAGCTTGGGAAAACTTTGCGACAAACCCGTCACAATCTGCGGCAACAGATAAGGCGCCACCGTTGGAATAACCCCCAGCCGTAAACGCCCCGTCAAACCCGCCCCGGCCGCGCGGGCCAGATCGCCCAGTTCACCGACCGCACGCAGGATGTCTTTGCTCCGGGTGCGAAAGTCGACACCAAACCCGGTCAGTCGCACATGGCGCGCGCCACGTTCAAATAACTTCAGCCCCAGACTTTCCTCTAACTCTTTGATCTGCACAGACAAAGCAGGCTGGGAAATGGCGCAAACTTCTGCCGCACGCCCAAAATGCCCCTGTTCCGCCAGGGCTTCGAAATAGCGCAGTTGGCGCAGGGTGATATTGGGGGACAGTCCTGTCATAGTTTTTTCTTATCGAACTCATGAGAAAATGCAACTTTTTTAGATTACATCGCCTTGCTAGGCTCACACCAAGAGAGCAGGCAGGCAGACAGGCCTGCTCCTCCTTCATGCCACACCACAGCCAGATCGGAGACCGCAATGACCGCACATGACAGTAAGGGCGCCGGAAAATGCCCGGTGATGCACGGCACCGCCGCCAACACCACCCCCGCCGCGCAAAACAATGCGGATTGGTGGCCCAACCAGCTGAACCTGAAAATTTTGCACCAGCACTCGACCAAATCTGATCCCATGGGGCCGGATTTTGATTACGCTGAGGCGTTCAAATCACTGGATCTTCCAGCGTTGAAAAAAGATCTGATCGCACTGATGACCGACAGTCAGGACTGGTGGCCTGCCGACTATGGCCACTACGGCCCGTTGTTTATCCGCATGGCCTGGCACAGTGCAGGCACCTATCGCACTGCGGATGGTCGCGGTGGTGGCTCTACCGGCAATCAGCGCTTTGCGCCGTTGAATTCCTGGCCCGACAACGTCAACCTTGATAAGGCCCGCCGCCTGTTGTGGCCGATCAAAAAGAAATACGGCAGCCAGATTTCCTGGGCGGATCTGTTTATTCTGGCGGGCAACTGCGCGATTGAAAGCATGGGCGGCAAGACCTTTGGCTTTGCCGGGGGCCGCGAAGACATCTGGGAGCCTGAAGAAGACATCTATTGGGGCCCGGAATCCGAATGGCTGGCGGACGAACGGTACAGCGGTGATCGCGATCTGGAAGACCCGCTGGCAGCTGTTCAGATGGGGCTGATCTATGTGAACCCCGAAGGCCCCAATGGCCAGCCCAGCGTTCTGGCCTCGGGCCGTGACGTGCGCGAAACCTTTGCCCGCATGGCCATGAACGACGAAGAAACCGTCGCCCTGATCGCCGGGGGCCATACCTTTGGCAAATCGCACGGCGCAGGCCCAGACTCCCACAAAGGCCCGGACCCCGAAGCGGCAGATGTCGAAGAGATGGGTCTGGGTTGGAAAAACTCTTTGGGCACCGGCGTTGGCAAGGACGCCATCGGCAGCGGTATCGAAGGGGCCTGGACACCTACGCCGACCACCTGGGACATGAGCTATTTTGACGTGCTGTTTGGCTACGACTGGGATCTGGTCAAAAGCCCTGCAGGCGCGTGGCAGTGGCAGCCCGTAAACCCGGCTGACAAAGACATGGCACCCGCCGCCCATGACGCCAGCCAGAAACACTCGATCATGATGACCACCGCAGATCTGGCGCTGCGCATGGACCCGGCGTATGAAAAAATTTCACGCAGGTTCCACGCCAACCCGGATGAATTTGCCGATGCCTTTGCCCGTGCGTGGTTCAAATTGACCCATCGTGATATGGGCCCGCGTGCCCTGTATCTGGGGGATGAGGCCCCAACAGAAGAGCTGCTGTGGCAGGACAATATCCCCGCCTGCGATCACGCGTTGGTGGACGACGCGGATATTGCGGAGCTAAAGGCCAAAATTCTGGCCAGCGATCTGACGGTGTCTGAACTGGTCTCAACCGCCTGGGCCTCGGCCTCTACCTTTCGGGGCTCGGACAAACGCGGCGGCGCCAATGGTGCGCGGATCCGCCTTGCGCCGCAAAAAGACTGGGAGGCCAACCAACCCAAACAGCTGGCCCGCGTTTTGGCCACGCTTGAACAGATCCGGTCTGATTTTAATGCAGGTCACTCTGGTGGCAAACAGATCTCGGTTGCGGATCTGATTGTGTTGGCGGGCTCCGCAGCCGTTGAACAGGCCGCCGCCGCCGCGGGTGTGACCATTGAGGTGCCGTTTAATCCGGGCCGCATGGATGCCAGCCAAGAGCAGACCGACGTGGACAGCATGGGTGTGTTGGAGCCCGAGGCAGATGGGTTCCGCAACTATCTGAAACGGGACTACGCGGTGCCGCCTGAACGGATGCTGTTGGACAAGGCGCAATTGCTGACCCTGACCGCGCCGGAGATGACAGTGCTGATTGGCGGATTGCGTGTATTGGGCGCCAATCACGGCGGCGCTGTACATGGGGTATTCACCGATGCGCCCGGCACGCTGACACCTGATTTCTTTATCAACCTGCTGGACATGGACACCAAATGGACCAAGACCAACAGCGGTCTTTATGACGGCAGTACTCGTGCCAGCGGCGCCGTCAGGTGGAGCGCCACCCGGGTTGATCTGGTGTTTGGCTCACATTCGCAACTGCGAGCCTTGGCTGAGGTCTATGCCCAAGACGATGCCAAAGGCGCCTTTGTCAGTGATTTTGTTGCCGCCTGGGTCAAGGTGATGGAAGCGGATCGCTTTGATCTGAGGTAACCCATAATAATAGCGGCGCAGAGATCTGCGCCGCTGCCTCCGGCGGAGGTATTTTCCGCCAAAAAGAAGCCGGTGTCGCGCGCCTTGAGCTTAGGCGGCGTCTTGTGCGACCTTAAGTGGCAAACGCATGAACACGCTGGCCGGGTCTTCGACATATTTACCAAACGCCGCGCAATAGTCATAGCCCAGCGTTTCATAAAGACCGCGCGCCGCCTCATAGCCGGGACAGGCCGCCGATCCGGTTTCCAGCACCAGGGCCGTATGGCCCACCGCGTTGGCCTCTTCGGCCAAATGCTCCATCAGCTGGCGCGCGACCCCCCGCCCCCGCACCGACTGGCAGACGTGAACCGATTTCACTTCGGCCGTGCCATCTGGCAAGGGTTTGAGCGCGCCGCAGCCGACCGGGCTGTCATTGTCATAAACCGCCCAGAACTGCAGGCCTTGGTCACGCATGTCCTGCGGATCCAACGCATGGTCGCTGCCGTCGGGAGAATGAAGTTGAGAATGGGCCAAATGCGCCTCTAACAGCGCGCGCAGTTCTGGCGCTGCGGGATCTGCAAGTCGGATATCAATCATGTGAAGCCTTCGCTCCTTTTTTATAAATTAGATGTTTAAACACCTAAGAATCGTGAGATCTCAAGCCTGCCGTTGATCTGGCCTGGTGGGATCCCGATTTTTGCACATGGCCGTCGACAAAAAGGGCACATTTTGGACGACCTGTCGTTTTATTGACCTCAACATTCATCCGCGTTTAGCGCTCTGTTCAGGTCTAGTGCCGTCCGCCGTGTTCAGACCAGCAGACGCAGCAATGGTGGTGGGACCTCGCAGAGCCACCACAATATCTAGCCTGATTTAGCCGGTCATACGGCGCTCGCCAATCCGTTTTGGCAACAAGGTCCGCCAGATGTGGTGAGAAAAGCGCAGCGCGCCTGACCGCTCTTGTGCAGGTCAACGACCATCACGCGACGGGAATACAACGATATCGGGGATTGATCTGGCCAGCGAAGCGGATGGCGGGGAGACAGGGATTCGAACCCTGGGAACGCGTTAACGTTCAACGGTTTTCAAGACCGCCGCATTCGACCACTCTGCCACCTCCCCGGTCGCTGGTCCACGGGCGGTTTAGGCTGAGATGCAACGAGTTGCAAGCAATTTTCTGCCCGCAATGCGCAAAATCAAATCTCTTCTTGTCACCATCTACGGATTATCGCCGAGATCCCAGCGACAGGCTTTTCATGCCGTGCACCTCGGGCTATGGTGCTGGAAAACATAAACAGCCGGGCCAATCGGCAATTTAGATCAAAGCGTCGACAAACAGGCAAGGACACCCGTGATGGCACAGGTCACATCCAAATTCATTTTAGGCGCGCGCCTTTTACTTGCGGCTTCGGCAGTGGCGCTTTTGGCCGGCTGCGAAGACGGCAACGGCCCGTCCTTCCTGCAAGGGCTAAAGCCCAGCGCAGAGGGCGGCACCACCAGCACCGCCACCAGCACGGAGCGGGTCGAACGCGATGTGGAGGCCCCGGATGTATTTCAAGTCACCGAAGCCGGCCTATGGGATGGCCGCCCCTCGCTGGGCGGCGTCTGGGTGGCCCATCCCGAGGCGCGCGATCCCGAGCGGGTGATCATCCGCAACAACGCCAATGGCAAATTTGTGGTCGGCGCACTGTTTCGCCGTGAACGCGAAATCCCCGGCCCGCGGGTGCAGGTGTCGTCAGATGCTGCCGAAGCGCTGGGTATGCTGGCCGGCGCCCCGGTTGAGGTCAACGTAACCGCTTTGCGCCGCGAAGCCGTGGAAACACCCGCAGCTGCCGCCGATGCCGCAACCAACCCTCAGGCTTTGGACGGCGAAGCAATTGAAACCGCCACGCTGGATCCCATCGCCGGAGCCGCAGCCGCCGCCATTGAGGCCAGCGCGCCCGTTGCCGCCGCGCCCAGCCGTCCGGTTGCCAAACCTGCAACAGCCGCACCTGCGCCCGCCAAGCCCACATCGTCAGCGTTGCAAAAACCGTTTATTCAGATCGGCATCTTTAGCGTCGAATCCAATGCAAAACGCACGGCAAACATCATGCGGGATGCGGGCGTGATCCCTACCGTTCTGGCACAGTCTTCAAATGGGAAACCCTTTTGGCGCGTGGTGGTCGGCCCGGCCCAAACCAAATCAGAACGCAGTCAGCTGCTGAAAAAGGTCAAAGGCACCGGTTTCGCTGACGCCTATGCCGTGACCAACTAAGATACGGAGCGTCTTGATCGTGATGACAGTTTTGCGCAGCGCAGCTCTTTCGACTTTGACCGCAGGGGTGCTTGTCAGCGTTTCTGCGCTCTCAGCGGCGGCTTTTGATACACGGGCCAAGGCGGCCTATGTGCTGGATCAAAAAACCGACACAGTGCTGCTCGAGAAAAACGCCGACGCGCCGTTGCCCCCGGCGTCGATGTCCAAACTGATGACGTTGTACATCGCCTTTGAAGCCCTGCGCGATGGGCGGCTGACCTTGGATGAACGCCTGCCCGTCAGTGAACACGCCATGAGCTACAAAGGCTCAACCATGTTCCTAAACACCCAAGACCGGGTGCGGGTCGAAGACCTGTTGCGGGGTATCATCGTCCTGTCAGGCAACGACGCCTGCGTGGTCATCGCCGAAGCCCTGTCGCCAGACGGCACCGAAGCAGGCTTTGCCCGCTATATGACACGCCGCTCCCGCGAGATGGGGATGGAAAATTCAACCTTCTCCAACTCCAACGGCTGGCCTGCCATCGGTCATCGCATGTCGGTGCAGGATCTGGCGATTCTGGCTGAAAAACTGATCGAAGATTTCCCCGAATATTACCCGATGTTTGCGGAGACTGAATTTGCCTTTGATGGCCGCGCGCCGTCGAACACCCGCAACCGCAACCCCTTGCTGCGACTTGATATTGGCGCCGATGGCCTCAAAACCGGGCACACCAGCGAAGCAGGCTTTGGGTTGGTGGGCTCCGCCAAACAAGGCGACCGACGGGTGATTTTTGTTCTATCTGGTTTGGGCAGCACCAAGGCCCGCGCCGAAGAGGCTGAGGCCGTGGTCAACTGGTCCTTTCGCCAATTTGCCCAGAAAACCATCGCCAAAGCAGGCACCCCCGTAGCAAACGCCGAAGTTTGGATGGGCGCGCGTACATCGGTGGGTTTGGTGCCGGAACAAGATCTGGAAATCCTGCTGCCTGCGCTGAACCGCAATGAGCTGAAGGCCGAAGTGGTCTACACTGGCCCCATCCGCGCCCCCATTTCCAAAGGCGACAAGCTGGCGGAATTGGTGTTCCAACCCGAAGGCCTGCCAGAAATGCGCCTGCCTTTGGTGGCCGAAAGCGATGTGGCCATCGGCGGCTATCCGGTGCGGGTGCAGACCGCCGCCAGTGTCTTGCTGAAACGCTTTTTGAACGGCCCCGGATCCACACAGTGACACACACCAAAACCAACGGGCTTTTCCTGACCTTCGAAGGCATCGACGGGTCAGGGAAATCCACCCAATGTCGTTTGCTGTCCGATGCGCTTCAGCGGGCCGGATATGACACGGTGCTGACCCGCGAACCCGGCGGCTCTCCCGGCGCCGAGGAAATCCGCCGCATGGTGCTTGAGGGCGATCCCGATAAATGGTCCGCCGAAACCGAAATCCTGCTGTTCACCGCCGCGCGCCGTGATCATCTGGAACGCACTATTGTGCCGGCGCTGGCCGCGGGTAAAGTGGTGATTTGTGATCGCTTTGCTGACAGCACACGCATGTATCAGGGCCTGTCACGTGGCGATCTGCGGACCACCGTAGACCAGCTGCACGCCCTGATGATCGGGCGCGAGCCGGATCTGACGGTCCTGATAGACATGGACCCCACCAAGGGTCTTGCACGTGCAAAGGCGCGCAAAGGCACCGAAGAACGATTTGAAGACTTTGGTGTCTCCTTGCAGGAACAAATGCGCGCGGGTTTTCTGGGTCTGGCGCAGGAATTTCCCGACCGCTTTCGCGTGATTGATGGCGACCGCACCATCGAGCATGTCGCCGCCGACATTCAGGCCACCGTCCGACAGGCACTATCATGAGCGACCCGGAGGCGCTGCCGCGCGCCGATCAGGCCCCCGGTGCGCCCCATCCGCGTGAAACGCACGCACTGTTTGGGCAAGACGCGGCAGAACAGGAATTTCTGACCGCCTTCAATTCAGATCGCCTGCACCACGGCTGGCTGCTGACCGGCCCCCAAGGTGTTGGCAAGGCCACTCTGGCCTGGCGCATCGCACGGTTCCTGCTGGCCACGCCCCCGGCCAGCGACGGTCTGTTTGGCGCGCCGCCCCCGGTGACCACATTAGATGTCAGCCCAGACCACCCCGTTGCCCACCGTATTCAGGCCCTCGCCGAGCCGGGTCTGGCGCCAATCACCCGCAGCTACAACGACAAGCAAAAGCTGCGCGATCAGATCGTGGTCGATGACGTGCGCAAGCTGAACACCTTTTTTGGTCTGTCCGCCGCCGATGGCGGACGCCGGGTGGTGATTGTGGATGCGGCCGATGACATGAACATCAGCGCCGCCAACGCGCTGTTGAAAATGCTCGAAGAACCCCCCGCCCGCACCACGCTGGTGCTGATTTCCCACCAACCCTCACGCCTGTTGCCCACCATCCGGTCACGCTGCCGCACCCTGCGACTGGGACCTTTGGCACCTGACGACATGCAGGCCGCGCTGCAACAGGCCGGGGCCGAACTGCCGCAGCAGATCGACCATCTGAACGCGCTGGCGGCCGGATCGGTTGGCAGCGCCATGCGGCTGTTGTCTCTGGGCGGAATGCAGACCTATCAGGAGCTGGTGAACATCATTGCCTCGATGCCCCGACTGGATCGGTCCCGCGCGTTGAAACTGGCCGAAGCCGCCGCCCAACGTGGCGCAGCGGATAAATTCGAACTGTTGCTGACACTGGTGGAAACCTGTCTGGCCCGCATGGCCCGCACCGGCGCCACCGGCCAGCCCCCCTTTCCAGAGGCTGCCACTGGGGAAGGTGAGATGATGCAACGCCTGTCGCCCCACCCCCACAAAGCCCGCATCTGGGCCGATCTCGCCACCGAAACCTCAGCCCGCGCCCGCCACGGGCAAGCGGTGAACCTTGACCCAGCAGCACTTGTCCTAGATACGGTTTTTAAGATGCAAGAGACGGCCGAACGGTAAACGTGCGGCACTCTCTGGAGAAGCCCCCAGAGCAGAGATAGTAGATGACCACCACCCTTCCGCAGATCACCGACAGCCACTGCCATCTGGACTTTCCCGATTTTGACGGCCAGCTGGACGATATCATCGCCCGCGCGGCCGCGGCGGGCGTGACCCGCATGGTCACCATCTGCACCAAGCTGAAAAACGAACCCTCCGTGCGCGCCATCGCCGAGGCTCACGCGCCGGTGTTCTACGCCGCAGGCACCCACCCCATGAGCGTGGTGGAAGAACCGATGGCAACGCTGGAAGAGCTGATCACACTGGCGCAGCACCCCAAATTTGTTGGCATCGGCGAAACCGGTCTGGATTACCACTACACCGCCGACAGCGCTGAGGTGCAGCAGCAGTCCTTGCGCATTCACATCGCCGCCGCCCGCGAAACCGGCCTGCCGCTAATCATCCACAGCCGCGCTGCGGATGATGATATGGCGCGTATTTTGGCCGAAGAAATGGACAAAGGCGCCTACACCTGCGTCATGCACTGTTTCTCGTCTTCGCCCGAACTGGCGCGCGCCGCGCTGGATTTGGGATTCTACCTGTCGATGTCCGGCATCGCCGCCTTCCCAAAAAGCAAAGACTTGCGCGACATTTTCAACGCCGCGCCGCGCGATCGCATTCTGGTGGAAACCGACGCGCCTTACCTTGCACCCCCTCCGCATCGCGGCAAATGCAACGAACCCGCCTACACCGCCCTCACCGCCCGCATTGGCGCTGAAGCCTTTGGCATGGACTACGCCGATTTTGCGGCGCAAACACAGGCCAATTTCGAGCGCCTGTTCTGGAAAGCCGCCCATGCCGAGGCTGCCGCCTGATGGGAGAGATGCGCTTTACCATTCTGGGCTGCGGATCGTCCGGCGGCGTTCCCCGTTTGGGCGGACACTGGGGAGACTGCGACCCGCAGAACCCTAAAAACAACCGCCGTCGCTGCTCGATGCTGGTGGAACGCGACGGACCAAACGGCACCACATCGGTGCTGATCGACACCTCCCCGGATATGCGCAGTCAGCTGCTGGACAGCGGCACCGGACGGCTGGATGGGGTGGTTTACACCCATTCCCACGCCGATCACGTGCACGGATTGGATGATCTGCGCATGATCGTGTTCAACATGAAAGACCGCGTGCGGGTCTATGCAGACGGCGATACGCAAAACGCGCTGTTGTCGCGGTTTGGCTATGCCTTTGTGCAGCCCCAAGGCTCTCCCTATCCGCCCATTCTGGATCTGGTCACTATTGACGGTCCGTTCACCATCGACGGCCCCGGCGGCGAAATCACCCTGCGCCCGTTTTTGGTGAAACACGGATCGATTGACTCGCTAGGCTTTCGCATCGGCGGTCTGGCCTATCTGCCGGATGTCTCGGAAATCTATGATGCCGCCCTGCCAGAACTGGAGGGGCTGGACTGCTGGATTATCGACGCCCTGCGCCGCACCCCGCATCCCACCCATTTCGATCTGGACACAGCCCTGGACTGGATTGCCCGCATGCAGCCCAAACAGGCCGTGCTGACCAATCTGCACAATGACCTTGACTATGCCACATTGGAAGCAGAGACAGCGGACAATATCACCCCGGCCTATGATGGCATGGTGCTTCGCTTTTCAGACTAACGCTGGCCGTCCATAGTCGCCCTTGTGCGCGCTGTGATGCGCCGCACAATCCAAGGACTCTTGCGCGATGTTTCAAGCGCTGATTGACGTCATTCTGCCTGTTTTTCTGGTGGTCGGCGCAGGCTATGGCCTCGTCAAAATCAACTATTTCCAGCAGACCCACGTCGAAGGGGTGATGAAATTCGCCCAGAACTTCGCCATTCCCGCCCTGCTGTTCAAGGCGATCTCGGGCCTTGATCTATCGGCCAGTTTTGACCCCAAACTGCTGATCAGCTTTTATGCGGCCGCATCTTTGTGTTTCGTCATCGGAATTTTGGGCGCACGCCTCTTGTTCAACCGCCCTTGGGAAGACGCCGTGGCGATCGGCTTTTGCTGCCTGTTTTCCAACTCGCTGTTGCTTGGGCTGCCGATCACCGAACGCGCCTATGGCGCCGACAATCTGACCGGGAACTTTGCCATCATCGCGTTCCACTCGCCGTTTTGTTACGCGCTGGGGATCACCACAATGGAGATCGTCCGCAATAAAGGCGGTGGCAGTCTGAAAACTATGACCTCGGTGCTCAAAGCGATGTTCCAGAACGTGCTGGTCATCGCGATTGTTCTTGGCTTTATTGCCAACCTGACCGGCCTGCACCTGCCGGGATCTGCCGCCGAAGCGCTGAACGTGATCACCCGCGCGGCCCTGCCGTGTGCGTTGTTTGCATTGGGGGGCATTTTGGTGAAATACAAACCCGAAGGCGATCTGCGCACCATCTTATGTGTCTGCACCGTCTCGCTTTTGGTGCACCCGGCATTGGTGTTTCTGTTTGGCACCGCCCTGTCGCTGCCGCAGGATCTGTTCCGCTCAGGTGTGGTCAACGCCGCCATGGCCACCGGGTTCAATGGCTACATCTTTGCCAACCTATATGGCCGCGCCAAACGGGTGGCCGCATCCTCCGTGTTGTTTGCCACCGGGCTCAGCGTGTTTACCGTTTGGTTCTGGCTGGCGGTGCTGGGCTAACCCCGCCCACACCCTATTGTGGTCGTTCTCAAAACGGTCTTCCTCATGTATAAAACCACCCGCAGCGCCCAGACTGCGGGTGGTTTTTGTGTTTCACACGCGCAGCCCGTTGCCGGATCAGCCCACCCCACCAGCCGCGCCAACTCCTGATAGCCCGCCATCAGATCCGGCAACGCATCGGGGTTGATTTCGGCGTATCCAAAATCAGAGCCATGGCGCGGACGTCCATAAGACAGGCAATCGCATCACGCGAATCGCGCAAAACCACTGGCCCCGGCCACATCAAACACGGGCGCGCTCCACGCAGCCCCTAGCAAGACCCACGATAGGATTCCAAAATCTGTTTTCTGTTGATTGCATGACGCGCGACCAGCAGGTTTTGTTTGCGGCGAGACGGGATGGGCACGGCAGGACGCGGCGTACTCCGACCATTGCGCAGATACGGAAACAGGCGCAACAATTCGTGCCGCGCCGCCACCGGCAGCGCACTCAGCGCTTCGGGACCGGCGTACAGGCTTTCACTTGGCGCACCTTCGGCAAAAACCACCTCATGCTGGTCAAACATCAGATGAAAATACTCAACCGTCTGCGCGTCTGTGTCCTCTGAAATTCCGGGCAATGCGGTCAGCTTTGCTGCGGCGATCAGCACATTTTTGCTCCCAAACATGCGCAACGCCACTTTGGATGAGACCAATATCCGATGCTGGCGCGACACCTGCAAATCACGTGTGGGCAGCCCCTGCCCTAATGCGCCCTCTGCAATTCGTATTGGCCGCAACGCGGCACAGAATTCCCCCATCAGATCAACAGAACTGGATCCGATCCAGCGGATCGGCTGCGCGCCATGGTCCATCGTGCAGACCAAATCGCCGACACGCAACTGTTCAACGGGCACGGGGCCATCGGGCGTCAACATCCTCGTACCATTCACAAAACACGGCACCGTATCCACGTTGACCGGCGCATCATGGATGGCCACGCCTGAAATCGTACCGTCAAAATGCCCCTGAAGAACATCCGCGACGCCATCACCGCTTTGTGCCTGCGTTGCGCCAATCACGATCGGCTCCGGATCCCCTTCCATTGTCAGCGCGGCATTTCCCGTATCCACCACCGTACCATCAACCACCAGTTGGCTGCCGGACGGCCCCCAAGAATAGATTACCGTGGTTGGCTCTCCCAATGTGGTGCTGCCGCCATTGAAATAATGATCCTGACTGTCGGTCTGATGCCGCACCCCAACGCTGCCATCGGATTTCACATAAATCGTCAGGTGGCCGCCGTTGTCCTTACCGTAAGAATCCCGCGAAAACAGTGTCTGCGCGGCAGAGGCCCCAAAGGGATCATCCCCGATCGAGGCCGTGTCCTGAGTAAAGGTGATTACAATGGATCCTGTGCTCAGATCAAACGAGGGATCATGTGGAATCTCTGCATACTCGCTTACGCCATCAAACTCCCCCTCGCCCGAACCGTTTGTACGCGCGCCGTTTTGGAAAACCCCATTCTGGGCAAGATTGTCACCAGTCTCTGTATCTTCCACAATGTTAGAATTGGGACTTGTATCAAATGTCCAAAGCGCAATCCGTGCCACCAGATCTATCCTTTCACACCGACCTTCACAGCCGTCTTCCTGTTCCTACACAGATCCCATGCTAATCGAAAAACCACTTAAGATTGGTTTAGAATGCACAATAACCAGTGCCGGGGCATCCCCTGGCACTGGTTGAACCTCACACAGAGCTTTGAAACAGCGTCAGACGGTGCCGCCTAGGCTGCCTTCCAGTTGCGCCAATTCCTGGCCGCCCGCCATCAGATCCTGCAATTCTTCGGGGCTGATTTCGCCTTTCAACGCGGTGCCCAGCGTTTTGCCACGGTTCAGAACCGTAAACCGATCCCCCACCGCCAGCGCGTGGCGTACATTGTGGGTGATAAAGACCACCGCGATGCCCTGTTTGCGCACCTTGTCGATGGTCGCCAACACATTTGCCGTCTGACGCACCCCCAAGGCCGAGGTCGGCTCGTCCAAAATCAACACCTTGGCCCCAAAATGCACCGCGCGGGCAATCGCCACCGTCTGGCGTTCGCCGCCCGACAGCGTGCCCACCGCCTGATCCGGTCCGCGCAGGTTGATGCCCATCTTGCGCATCTCTTCCATGGTGACCCGATTGGCATATTCATGGTCAAACAGCTTGAGCGGTCCGATGCTTTTGATCGGCTCGTTGCCCATGAAAAAGTTACGGCTGACCGACATCAACGGGATCATCGCCAAATGCTGGTGCACTGTCGCAATGCCTGCCGAAATCGCATCACGCGGATCGGCAAAATGCATGGCCTGACCTTCAAACAGGATTTCACCGTGCGTGGGTTTGTGCACCCCCGACATGGTTTTGATAAAGGTCGACTTCCCCGCGCCGTTGTCGCCCAGCAGGCAATGACATTCGCCTGCATGCACGTCCACCGACACGCCCGCCAGCGCAATCACCGAGCCAAAGTGCTTTTCGATCTCTCTCATCTGAATGATAGGTTGAGACATCTTAACGCTCCCCTGTGATGATACGGCGGATGTAGGTGTTCAGGATCACCGCAAACAGCAGGATCACACCCAAAAAGACGCGGAACAGCGAGCTTTCGACCCCGGCAAAGAACAGCCCCTGCTGCACCACACCAAAGATCAGCGCACCCAGCGCTGCCCCAATGACCGAGCCATAGCCACCGGTCAAAAGTGCACCACCGATGACCACCGCAATGATCGCCTCAAACTCTTTCAGCAAACCCCGGTCCGCCCCAGCTGAGCCAAACTCCATCACCTGACAGGCGGCAAAAACAGCCGCGCCAAAGGCGGTGAACATGAACATGCAGATCTTGACCTTGTTCACGGGCACACCAGAATTGCGCGCAGATTCCGCATCCCCCCCAGAGGCAAAGATCCAGTTGCCGAACTGCGTGCGGGTCAGGATAAAATGGCCAACAAAGACCAGAAACAAGGCCCAGACCACCAGCATTGGAATGCCTTCAACCACCGGCTGGCCCTGTTTGGTGCCACGGGTAAAGGTCGCGATGATGCCCATATCCCCAAACCATTGGAACAGGCCCGTCAGGATCTTACCGCCAAAGATCGGCGCCAGCCAATCGCCCTCGGCCGCGTCGCGAATACCACCAATGATGGTTTTGCGTTCAATCAACTGCGGCAGGAAAATCGTGAACCCGCGCAGGATAAACAGAAACGCCAGTGTCACGATAAAACTGGGCAGCCCGGTGCGCACCACGATATAGCCATTCAGGGCGCCAATCGCCAAACACAGCGCAAAGGTGATTAAGATCGCCGCCCACATCGGCCAGCCCAAGGTGACGCCAAAAATGGCAATCATCATCCCGGCAAAGCCAATCATCGATCCGATCGACAGATCAAATTCTCCGGCAATCATCAACAGGCAGGCGCCCACCGCGATGATCATGAATTGCGCCGAAACGGTGGTCCAGTTCATCACGCCCTGCGCGTTGAACATGCCGCTGTCACCCGCAAAGATGAAGAACAGAACAAAAACAATCACCGTGCCGCACATGCCGCCCAGCTCCGGACGGATCAGCGCTTTGCGCAAAGAAGAGATCTGCTTGACCCGTTCATCACTTCCCACAGCCTGAGTGGCCTGTGACATGAGGTAGTCCTCCTAGTATAGAGACAAAAAGGGCGGCGACAGCCTTTCTGTACGCCGCCCAATTGACGTGTGATTAACGGTACTTACCGGCAAATTCTTCAACTTTGGTCAGACCGTCTTTGGTGACAAAACCGGGGCCAGAGTTGATGTTATTGCCCGGCAGAACGCCGTAACGGTCATAGTTGGTCAGCACTACAACAGGCATATAAGCCTGCAAGAACGGTTGCTGGTCGATGCCCCACTGAATGATGCCGTCTTTGATGCCTTTGACGATCTCGTCGCCCAGATCAAAGGTGCCAAAATAGATGTCACCCGCCAGACCCATTTCTTCCAGAGCCAGTTTGGTGGGATCGGCCGAGGTTGGACCAAGGGTCAGAACCGCATCGGTTTCAGGATTGGCGTTCAGATAGGCCTGAACCCGGTTTTTGATCTCCGCCGGGTCCTGGCCCGCGTCAATCATCTGACTGCCCAGATCAATACCCAGACCATCCGCAAACCCACGGCAGCGTTCCGCCACAACAGTGTTGGAAATCACGTGGTTCACACAGACAAACGAACCAATGCCGTCGCCTTTGGCGCGCAGACCCGCCGCATAACCCGCATCGTATTCAGGCTGACCCACAAACATCAATGCGCCCACTTCGCGCACCTGTTCCGGCGTGCCGGAGTTCATGATGATGACATCAATGCCCTGATCAACAGCCGCTCGGATTGGGCCGGACAGCACGTCGAAATCCGCCAGTGTGGTGATGATACCGTCAGGACCAGACGCCGCCGCCTGTTCGATGATCCGCGCCATATCGGCAAGATCCCCGGTGGGTGGATTGCGATATTCAACTTCGACGTCCAACTGTTCACCGGCCAGCGCAATGCCGTTCTTGATGGTGTTCCACCAGCTGTCACTGTCTGGCGCGTGGCTCACCAGAATGTATTTCTCTCCCGCCGCTGATGCAGTGGTGGCCACCATCAATGGGGTCGCTGCAACAGTGGTTGCCAAAGCAATAGTCTTGATCACTGATTTCATTGTTTTCCTCCCAGAAAATCACCGCTCACACGGCGAACAGAGTCGGCCTGCGCCGCCCTACGACTCAAAGCTTGGCATATCGCCAAGCGCATTGCAACCGGTTGCAAAATGACCAGGCATCTTTCATGCTGCACAAAGACGGGAAACCCTATAAAACCACTGCAAATTTCTATTTGGAGACAAATTCACCATGTCGGTCACGCTGAAAGAGGTTGCAGAACGCGCAGGTGTGTCCCGGTCGGCTGTGTCACGCACCTTTACCGAAGGGGCCTCGGTCTCGCCCAAAATGCGACGCAAGGTCGAAAAAGCCGCGCGGGATCTGGGCTATAGCCCCAACGCTCTGGCCTCCTCGCTGACCACCGGGCGCACCAAATTGATTGGTCTGGTCTCCAACAACTTTCACAACCCCATTTTCCTTGAGGTTTTTGATCTGTTCACCAGCGGTTTGCAGGACCGCGGCCTGCGCCCCCTGCTGGTCAATCTGACCGATGAAACAGATCCTGAACAGTCCGTGCGCATGCTGCGGCAATATTCGGTCGACGGTGTGGTGGTGGCCTCCTCAACCCTGTTGCCCGGATTTGCCAAGGCGTTTCGCGATGCCAGCGTTCCGGTGGTACACGCTTTTGGCCGCTCATCCTCGGCACCGCAGGTGCATGTGGTGGGGATCGACAACGTCGAATGCGGCCGAATGGCGGCACGAACGCTGGTCGAGCGCGGCTATGATCACGTCGGCTTCATGGGCGGACCGGGCAGCGCCACCTCTACACAGGACCGGTACGCCGGTTTTATGTCAGAGCTAGAGAACCATCCGAACGTCACCGTCAGCCATTCCTTTGCCGAGGGCTACAGCTTTGACGCTGGCCGCAAAGAAATGCTGCGGTTGTTGGGCACAGGCCCGGCACAGGCCTATTTCTGCGGCGACGATGTCCTCTCGATTGGCGCGCTTTCTGCCCTGCAAAGCAGCGGGCTAAAAACCCCGGATGACATCGGCATCATGGGTCTCAACGATATGGAAATGGCGCGCTGGGAAAACATCAACCTGACCACCATCCACCAGCCGATCCGCCAGATCGTGACCTCCACCATCGAATTGATGGTGGCCATGCTGGACGAGCCCCAGCGCTACCCCGAGGCCCGCATTTTCCCCTGCTCGGTGGTGGAACGGGGCACATTGCGCCCGCGTCCTTAGGCCGCCAGCTGACAGGCAAACAGGTATTGCTGTGCGCCAAAGCGCTCAAACTCTGTCTCTTTTTCAAATCCCAGTCGCGCCAACAATCTACACGACCGTTGATTGGCGCTTTGGGTTTCGGCCAGGACCGTGGTCACCTCAATCACCTCACGGGCGTGGTCCAGAACCGTCCGGCAGGCGTTTGCCGCAACCCCCTGCCCCCAAAACTTCGGCAGAAACTCAAACGACAATTCCATATCATCGCGCTCATGATGGGGGGCCAAAGTGATCAATCCCGCAGCCACCCGCCCGCTGTCATGTGTCGCGATCCAGCGATACACCATTGGGTGTGGCGTCAGCACGCCCGCCAAAGCCTGATCCAATCGGTCGTTAGGCAACGCTCCCCCCAAAAAGGCCCGCACCTTAGGATCCAATTTGAGCCGCGACACAAAATTCAGATCCTCCGGCACAACAGCGCGCACACCTGTTTCCAACATCATGTGTTCCAAACCCACCTCCATAATCAGCACACGTTACACAATGGATATGCTAGGTTATGTTGGATGAACTCACCGCAATACTTACGAAAAAACGCTCCCAAGGGTAGGAGCGCTTTCCAAAAGACATGTGATTGCCTGCCGTTGGCATCAGCGGAAAATAGGCGGCCGCGCGTCCATCCAGACGCCGCCGTCTTTGGCCGAGGCCACTGCGATGTGCACTGCCGCCATCGACCGTACGCCATCGGCCGCAGTGGGCAGGCCATCGCGGGTTTCCCCCCGGATTGCATCGGCCAGATCGCAGTAAATATTGGCCACGGCCAGTGGGAACCCTTCGGGGTGGGCAATCGCCACACGGCTCAGACGCTGCGCATCTTCGTGCAGACCACCTTCGCCTTTCTCAATAATCTGCGTGCGTCCCCCAACCGGTGTATAGATCAGCTGGTTGGGTTGCTCCGACGCCCAGCGCAGGCCCGCCGTTTCGCCAAACACCTGAATTTCAAAGCCATGCTGACGACCAATCGCCACAGACGAGGTCCACAACCGCCCCACAGTGCCGCCTTCCATGCGGAAATTGACCATGGCATCATCTTCCAGCTCACGGCCGGCAATGGTCGATGCAAAATCCGCCGACAGGGTTTTCACCTCGTCATCGGCGATAAAGCTGGCCATATGCATGGCGTGGATGCCGCAATCGGCAAACTGGCCAGACACCCCCGCCATCGCCGGATCATAGCGCCAGCGCACACGGGGATTGTCGGCATCTGTCGCATCGCCGTGGTGGCCATGGCTAAAGTTCGACACCACAACGCGGATTTTGCCCAGCTCGCCGTTTTGCACCATGGCGCGCGCCTGTCGCACCATCGGATAGGCCGAATAGCAATAGTTCACCGCGCAGATCTTGCCGGTTTGTTCGGCGATCTTCACGATCTCTTCGCCCTCTTCCACCGTCATGGTCATCGGCTTTTCGCACAAGACGTTGAACCCGGCCTCAAGGAAGGATTTGGTGATCTCAAAATGCGTGGAATTTGGCGTCGCCACAGTGACCAGATCAATCCGATCCTCACGGCCCGTTTCGCCCGCCAGCATTTCCTGCCAATCGCCATAGGCGCGCTCCGCCGCCACGCCCAAACGCTGGGCGTATGCGCGCCCCACATCGGCGCGGTGATCCAATGCGCCCGCCGCCAGTTCAAAATGGCCATCCGCCAATGCACCCAACCGGTGCGCGGGTCCAATCTGGCTGCCTTCGCCGCCGCCGATCATGCCCCATTTCAATTTTGCCATGGCTGTCATCCTTTATGCCAAAGCCACAAGGTCTGCCCGTACGCGGCCCCTCGCGCGCCACATGGCGCTGCACAGGGGGTGCACGGGCGGTGTACCGGGGGTGCCCCCGTTAAAATCCGATGGATTGCAGATACTCGCGATTTTTGCGCGCATCCCCCAGCGGGTCAGGATCCAGCGTGGGATCGCAGTCTTGTTCAACCGTGCACCAGCCTGAGAAATCCGCGTCCAACAGCACCTGACGCACCGCGGCAAAGTCCACATCACCCTCACCCAGATTGCAGAAAATGCCCTGCCCGCAGGCGTCGTAAAACCCGGTGCGCTTTTCGATCACATCCGCCTTTACCGTTGGAGCAATGTCTTTGAAGTGCATGTAGGAAATGCGATCAATATGGCGCTTCATAAAGGCCACGGGATCAAAGCCCGCATAGGAATGATGCCCCGTATCAAAGCAGATTTTCAGAATGTTTTCATCGACTTCCGACAGCAATCGCTCCAGCTCAGGTTCAAAATCCATAAACCCTGCGGCATGTGCGTGGATGCCAACGGTCAGGCCGTATTCCTCGGCGCCGATCTTGGCGCTTTCGGCTATCCGGTTGCGATAGGCGGTCCATTCGTCTTTGCCCATTTCCTCGGCCTCAGCCGCGCGCCCCGCAGTGGGAGCCCGCCGGGCTGAAATGGAATCGATCAGCACCAAATGCTCGGCCCCATGCGCCTTTAGCGCCTTTGCCGTGCGGTGGGTTGCGTCCAACACATCCGCCCACGCATCCGGGTCGTGATAGGGACGAAACACAACGCCCCCAATGAGTTGCAGGTCATTTTTGGCCAGCTCATCCGCCAAAACAGCCGGGTCTTCGGGCATAAAGCCAACCGGGCCCAGCTCAATTCCCTTATAGCCCGCATCCGCGCAATCCTTCAGCACGGTTTGCCAGCTGGGATTGCGGGGATCGTTTGCAAATTCCACACCCCAGGAACAGGGGGCATTGCCAATTCTGATTGTCATCATGTGACCTTTCGATGCTCAGAACGTCTCGACGTTTTTCCAGGTTTGATCTTGGGCAGAGGCAAGTGTTGCCGCCACAATGCGGTTCACCTCATGGCCATCACGAAACGTGGGCCACAGGGCGGTTTTTTGTTCTATGGCGGCCAGAAAATCGCGCGCCTCGATGATGATTTGATCCTGATATCCGGTGCCATGCCCCGGCCCCTGACAAAAGGGTTCGTAGTCCGGATGGGCAGGGCCGGTCAGGATCTTGGTGAACCCCTGTGTGGCGACCTCTCCGTCACGGCGGTACAGCCACAGCGCGTTTTGATCTTCTTGATCAAAACGGATGGCGCCTTTTGTACCCGTAATTTCATAGGCATAGCCCATCTTGCGGCCGGTCGCGATACGGCTGAAATACATCTGCCCCATGGCGCCATTTTTAAACCGGCACATCATCTGGGCATGGTCGTCATTGGTGACGTCACCACCCGGACGGGTTTTGTGAACGGTTTCAACCTCGCCCATCACGCGTACAATTGGCCCCATCAATGCAAGGGCGGCATTGATCATATGCGGGGCCAGATCTCCCATGGTGCCATTGGCCATGCCGGTGGTGCGCCAATTTGCGGGTTCCGACGGATCCGCCAGAAAATCTTCGGTGTGTTCACCGCGAAACCAAGTGATATCGCCAATCACTCCATCGGCAATCAGCTGACGCGCATATTGGGTGGCCGGGGTGCGCACATAGTTGAACCCCACCATATTGACCACACCAACCGCCTCTGCCGCCGCTGTCATTGCCAGACTGTCCTCAAGCGAGGCCCCCAGTGGTTTTTCACAAAACACCGGCTTTCCTAGCGAAACCGCGGCTTCGGCCACAGCACGATGCGTGGTTTGCGGCGTGGCGATCACAATCGCTTCGACCTTTGGATCATTGACCAGAACACGCCAATCTTCAGTTCCGCGCCGAAACCCATAGGCCTTGCGATAGCGCTCTGCGCTATCTGCGGTGCTGGCGCAGACCATTTCAAGGCGCGGTCGCAGCCCAGTGTTAAACACCGCTCCCACGGCGGACATTGCCACGGCATGCGCCTTGCCCATGTAGCCGCCGCCCAGAATGCCAATCCCTATCTCAGCTCCGTTCACAGCCATGCCATCCCTCCCAAGATGTGAAATACAGTTTGCAACCGGTTGCAAAACTTGTATCGTCAGATTCGAAATCTCGCAAGCTTCATTCGGTGCAACACCGAATTTTCACCGCCAACCTTACGACCATCCCACAAGGGGTCCCGCCACATGACGACATCAGCAGACACTGTTACATTGACCACCGCGCAGGCGATTATTCGTTGGCTTTCCAACCAGTTCATTGAAATCGACGGTGAGGAAATGCGCGTCTGCGGCGGCGGATTTGGTATCTTTGGCCATGGCAATGTCACCTGCCTGGGCGAAGCCCTGCACGGGGCGCGGGACGACCTGCCGCTATATCGCGGACAAAATGAACAAAGCATGGGATTTGCCGCGTCGGGCTATGCCAAACAATGGCTGCGTCAGCGATTCATGTTTTGCACGGCCTCAGCCGGGCCGGGCACTGCCAACCTGTTGACCGCCGCAGGTCTGGCCCATGCCAACCGCCTGCCGATGCTGATGCTGTGTGGTGATACGTTCCTGACCCGCCTGCCCGATCCGGTTTTGCAGCAGATGGAGAACTTTAGCGACCCAACTTTTGGGGTGAACGACGCCTTTAAACCCGTCAGCCGCTATTGGGATCGCATTACGCACCCTGCGCAGGTGATCCAATCCCTGCCCAATGCACTGGCCACCCTGCTGGACCCCGCGGATTGTGGTCCCGCTTTTTTGGCTCTGCCGCAGGATGTGCAGGGTTGGGCCTATGACTATCCGACAGAATTCTTTGAAAAAAAGGTGCATCGCATCCGCCGCCAGTCGCCTGACATGGCCGAAATCGCAGATGCTGTGGCACTGCTGAAAACCGCCAAACATCCGATGATTATCGCAGGCGGCGGCGTGCAATATTCTGGGGCTGTGGCCGAACTGACCAGCTTTGCTGAAACACATCAGATCCCGGTGGTCGAAACCATTGCGGGCCGCGCCAATATGCTGGCCACGCATCCGCTGAACATCGGCCCCCTTGGCGTCACCGGGTCAAACAGCGCAAATGCGATCGCCGAAAAGGCTGATGTGATCCTGGCCGTGGGCACCCGGTTGCAGGACTTTACCACCGGATCCTGGACCGCCTTTGCCAAGGACGCCAAATTCATTTCGATCAATGCAGGCCGTCACGATGCGGGCAAACACATGTCCCTGCCCGTTGTCGGGGATGCCAAACTGTCGCTGACCCTTTTGACGCAGGCACTGGACTACACTGGCCCCGCCGATTGGGTCGCTAAATCGCAAGGCCACCGCGCAGAATGGGACGCCTATGTGGCCAAGAACGTTGCACATGGCAATCGCCCCAATTCGTATGCGCAGGCCATTGGTGTGGTGAACGCGTTGTGTGATCCGCGCGACCGCGTGGTTGCCGCCGCGGGTGGTCTGCCGGCTGAGGTCACCGCCAACTGGCGCACGCTGGATATTGGCACCGTGGATGTAGAGTTTGGGTTCTCCTGCATGGGATATGAGCTGGCAGGCGCATGGGGCGCACGGATCGCCCAGTCCGAACGCGAGCCCACCCAGGACACCATTACCTTTTGCGGTGACGGATCGTATATGATGCTGAATTCAGACATTTATTCATCGGTTCTAAGCCAGAAAAAGATGATCGTTCTGGTCTTGGACAACGGCGGCTTTGCCGTCATCAACAAACTGCAAAACAACACTGGAAACGAAAGTTTCAACAACCTGCTGGCCGATTGCCCCACCATCCCACAGCCCTTTGGCGTGGATTTCACCGCCCATGCGGCCGCGATGGGGGCCACAGCAGAAAAGGTCGCCAGCCCCGCCGAACTGGGCGACGCCTTCCAACGCGCCAAGGCCTCAGACAAAACATATGTCATCGTGATGGATGTGGACCCTTACGAGGGCTGGACCCAGGAAGGCCACACCTGGTGGGAGGTTGGCACCCCCCATATCACCAACAGCGACCGCGTCCGCGACGCCCATGTCGACTGGGAAGCCAGCCGCACCAAGCAGCGAAAGGGCGTATGATGAGCACCCTTCTGAACGGCATTGCAAAGAAGAACTTTGCCGTGTTTGGTCGCGCAGGCATGGATATGTTTGCCGATCCTATCGGCACCAAAAGCGAAGATGCTGAGGTCTTTCGATCAGACCTTGGCGGATCATCGGCCAACATCTGTGCGGGGCTTTGCAAACTGGGGGCACGCAGCGCGCTTGTCACCTCGGTCTCAGATGATGCGGTGGGACGCTTCTGCCTGAACCGGCTGCAGCATTACGGCGTCGACACGCGGTATGTGCGCAAAGTGGCGGGTGAATACCGGACATCTTTGGCGATTTATGAAAGCTGCATCGACGACTTTCAAAACGTGATCTACCGCAACAACGCAGCCGATTTTCAGGTCACCACCGAGGATATGGAACAGGTGGATTACGCCAGTTTTGGCGCGGTGATCAGTGCGGGCACCGTGTTCGCAGCCGAACCCTCGCGCAGCGCCACCTTTCTGGCCTTTGAAAAGGCGCGCGCTGCAGGTCTGCCGGTGATCTTTGACATCGATTACCGCCCCTATTCCTGGCCCTCACCTGAGGTGGCGGCGGATGTTCTGTCGCGCGCTGGTGAAACCAGCGACATGATTGTTGGCAATGACGAAGAGTTCGGCTTTATGGCGGGCGGCATTGAAAAGGGTCTGGACAAGGCCCGCGTGCTGGCCACCGAAGGCCGCGTGGTGGTTTACAAAATGGGCCACGAAGGTGCGATCACCTTTGTCGACGGCACAGAAATCCGCACCGGCATTTACCCGGTGACCGCCATCAAACCCAATGGTGCAGGCGACAGTTTCATGGCGGGCCTTTTGGCGGGCCTTGCCGACGGCCGCAGCTGGAAAGACGCGGTTTTGCGCGGCTCTGCCTGTGCCTCCATCGTGGTGTCCCAGCCCGGCTGCGCCCCTGCCATGCCCACAACTGACCAGCTGGAGGCCTTTTTGGCCACGCAGGCTGGCGCAAAACAGACCTAAAAGAGGAAACGCCGATGCATATCGCGCCCCATGACAATCAGAACAAAGCAATCGTCGACGTCGACCATGATCTGGTGCCTCTGAATTATTTCAACATCGTTAAATTGAAAAAGGATGAGGTGTTTGACTACGCCGTCCCCGGCTATGAAACCTGCATCGTGCCTGCAACTGGCACGGTTGATGTAGACGTCGACGGCGCAGGCTTTGCCAACCTTGGCCATCGCCGCGTTGACGTCTGGGGTGGTGAACCCGAAGGTGTCTATGTGCCGGTGGGCGCCAAAACCCGCATCACCTGCATATCAGAGGACACCGAAGTGTTCATTGCAGGCGCAAAATACGACAAGGTTCTGGAACCTTTTGATGTGCGCGAGGCCGAACTTGACGTCGTGCAATACGGGTCCGACGACACCAAAACCCACCGCAAAATCAAACACATCCTGGGCACCAAATACCATGACCGCGTGGGCCGCTTGTTGGTGTCGGAACTGTTCACCGTCGGCACCGGCGGCTGGTCCGGCTTTCCCAGCCATAAACACGACACCGACAACCTGCCCGATGAAACCCGCCACGATGAGACCTATAATTTCCGGTTCAAGCCCAACTATGGCTCGGGCCTGCAAATGCTGCAACGCGTCGACAATGAACCGGGTGACGCGTATCACATCATGGATGGCTCCACGGTGATGATCGACAAGGGCTATCACCCCTGCGCCGTTTTGCCGGGCTATGAAATGTACTACTTCACCATTCTGGGCGGGTTGTCGCAGCGGTCACTGAAACAAAATTTTCAGGACACCCACGCCGAACAGCTGCACACCATCCCCGGCATCATGGATATGGTGGCCAAGTTCAAATGACGCTTGTAACACTCTCGGACGTTTTGCAGCCCGCCCTGCGCGATGGCTATGCGGTGGCCGGCCTTGTCACGCTGGGCTGGGAAGACATGCGCGCCTATGTCGCCGCAGCGGAGGCTGAAAACACGCCGGTGATCTTGCAGGCCGGGCCGAGCTGCCGCGAACACACGCCCCTGCCGATCTTGGGCAAAATGTTCCGTCATCTGGCGGAACAGGCCTCGGTGCCTGTGGTCGCACATCTGGACCATGGCTACACCGCCAAGGAGTGCCGCATTGCCATCGACAGCGGCTTTACCTCGGTGATGTTTGACGGCTCACGCACGCCCTTGCAGCAAAACATCGATGACACCGCCGCCATTGTCGAACTGGCCCATGCAGCAGGTGTGTCCTGTGAGGGGGAGATTGGCTTTGTCGGCTACGCCAAAGGTGAGGCCTCGGCAGGCACGGATCCAGAGGAAGCGGCAAAATTTGCCCGCGACACCGGCGTCGACGCCATGGCCATTTCCGTAGGCAATGTGCACCTGCAACACGACCGCAGCGGCGGCTTAGAGATCCCGCGCATTCGCGCCATTGAAGCCATCACCGACGTGCCTTTGGTCATTCACGGGGGCTCGGGCGTGCCCATGGCACAACGGCGCGCCTTGGCCACCGGGTCCAAGATCTGCAAATTCAATATCGGCACCGAATTGCGCAGGGCCTTTGGCACCGCCCTGCGCACCGCCGTCACCGCAGATCCGGACCGCTTTGATCGTGTTTCAATTCTAAAAGAAACCCACGCCCCGCTGGTCGCCGCCACCCGGCAGGTCCTGCAAGGGTTCAAAGCGCGCTAAGATCACCAATTCCACAAACCCAGCGCTTCTTTTTGGCCCAAATACCCCCGCCGGAGGCCAGGGGCTTTGCGTTGCAAAGCCCCTTTTCGTCACCCGTTTTCGGCGTTCCGCACCGCCAGATCCGCCAGCGCCACAATAGCCTCACGGCTGTTGGCCACCGCAATAAAGCGACCGTTGTGGCAGAACTTTGCGCCCTTTACTCCCGACGCAGCCTCCAGCGCATCATCGGTCAGCCCGGCCCAGGCTTCGGGCAGATCAGCACGGTTTTCAAACGTGTCATTGCCAACACGAATACAACCCAGCGTCCAATCATCCCCCCGTGGGGTGATCACATATAGCAGATGATCTGCGCCCGCCTCCTCCACCGCGGATCGGAATGGCATGCCCATTTCGAGATCCAGAATTTTGCTATCGCCTGCCTTTTCTATCGCCGCCATCACCATGGCTTTGGCCCGGCGTTTGGCCGCTTTGCGGGCAATGGAGGCCTCGATAAAGGCGCGCGCAATGGGCAGTGCGGTCAAAAATGCCCGATCATCCGCCCCCTCGTCGGTGTCATCAAACACCGGCTTCAGGCTTTCGATCAGCGCAGGCAAGGTCAACGCCGACAACATCGGCCCAGCCTCGGATTGGTTCATGACCCCGTTGTCCATCAGGTCAATCGGCAGCACAAATCCCTTGTCAAACGACGCATGGATTTCTTCCAGATCCACATCCGGCACATTCAGGCTGCGCAGATAGTCACGGCCATAATGATGCCAGACCAATCCAAACGAGCTAAAAGGCTGCCCGTCTTCGCGCAGGGGGTTGGGGCGCTGGTGATGATCAAAAATCAACGCGTCGGCGTCATAGTCCCGGCCCACATCGTAAATGATCTTGCCCGCGCCGGGGGTAATCCAGGCGTCGTCCCGCGTGCGCAGGATTTCGGCATCCGGAAACAGGCGCGTCAAAATCACCGAAGACAGCAGCTCATCCGCATGAAAGCCGCCAGAATGGGTAACGAGGTGTGTGATAGTCATCGATCAGAAATCCAAAGGGTCGGAGATACAAAACGGGCGACCCTAATAATGGATCGCCCAGAAAGTGTTCAAACAATACAACGCTTAATGCGTCCAGGGCACACGACGATGGGTGGCAAAGTTCTCGCCATACCCTCCGGCGCGAATATTCGCTTTGCGGGATTTGGGCTCGACCACTTCGGCCTGAATGCCATTGGATTGCGCATAATCCATCGCGGCTTCTTTGCTGTCGAACCGCAAACGCACTTGGGTTTGTGTGTCATCCGACGAGGTCCAGCCCATCAACGGGTCGACTTCACGCGCAGAACCTTGCGCATATTCCAGAACCCATTTGCGGGTCTTTGCCATGCCCGAGGTCATGGCGTTTCTGGCTGGCCGGTAAATCCGCGCGTGCATCGCACTCTCCTTAGCTGAAAGCGTGTGAATTGGTTTGTATCCTTATGCGACAGGCCAGCCCCGCCCCGCAAGGTGCGTTTTAGCCTGCATTGCAGGGAAATCCTGCCACTGTTCCCCGCCTGCACTGCCAAGACATGCAAAAGGCGCTTGCAGTAGAACAAAAACAGATCAAAATCAGCACGACTCCAAAAGACGTGCTGAGAGACCCCAGATGCCCTATGCCAACTCCGATTCCTCCCAGCCTTTGATGGCTGATCGCGCCGCCCAGCGCCGCCCCAAGCTGGAGGGCGGCAAGCAGTTCATCATGCACACAAAATTTCAGCCCGCAGGCGATCAACCCACAGCCATCGCCGAGCTGAGCGCGGGCATCAACGGCGGCGAACGCAATCAGGTTCTGCTGGGCGCGACGGGCACCGGCAAGACGTTCACAATGGCCAAAGTGATCGAAGAAACCCAACGCCCAGCCATCATCCTGGCCCCAAACAAAACGCTGGCGGCGCAGCTTTATGGAGAATTCAAAGGATTTTTTCCCGAAAATTCAGTCGAATATTTTGTCTCGTTTTACGATTACTACCAGCCCGAAGCCTATGTGGCGCGCTCGGACACCTACATAGAAAAAGAAAGCCAGATCAACGAACAGATCGACCGGATGCGCCACTCCGCCACGCGGGCGCTGCTGGAACGTGACGATGTGATCATCATCGCCTCGGTGTCCTGCATCTACGGTATCGGCTCGGTGGAAACCTATTCAGCGATGACCCAGGATCTGAAGGTGGGCGACGAATACGACCAGCGCCAGGTCATGGCTGATCTGGTGGCCCAGCAATACAAACGCAACGATCACGCCTTTCAGCGCGGATCGTTTCGGGTGCGCGGTGACAGTCTGGAAATCTTTCCCGCCCACCTCGAAGATCGCGCCTGGCGGCTGTCGTTCTTTGGCGAGGAACTGGAGGGCATCACTGAATTTGACCCGCTCACCGGCGAACGCACCGGCACGTTTGAACAGGTGCGGGTCTATGCGAATTCACACTACGTGACGCCAAAACCGACGCTGAAACAGGCGATCATTTCCATCAAAGAAGAGCTGCGCCAGCGGCTGGATGGGCTGGTAAACGAAGGCAAATTGCTGGAAGCGCAGCGGTTGGAGCAGCGCTGTAACTTCGACATCGAAATGTTAGAGGCCACCGGTCATTGTAACGGCATTGAAAACTACTCGCGCTATCTGACGGGCCGCGCTCCCGGTGAGCCGCCCCCCACGCTGTTTGAATTCATCCCCGACAACGCCATTGTGTTTGCCGATGAAAGCCACGTCTCGGTGCCGCAAATTGGTGGCATGTACAAAGGCGACTTTCGGCGCAAATCGACCTTGGCCGAACACGGCTTTCGCCTGCCCTCCTGCATGGACAACCGGCCGCTCAAGTTCGAAGAATGGGACGCGATGCGGGCGCAGTCGGTCTTTGTCTCGGCGACCCCCTCGGGCTGGGAAATGGAGCAATCCGGCGGCGTCTTTGCCGAACAGGTGATCCGTCCCACCGGCCTGTTGGACCCGCAGGTCGAAATTCGTCCTGTCACCATGCAGGTCGATGATTTGTTGGATGAAATCCGCAAGGTCACCGCCAATGGGTTTCGTACGCTCTGCACGGTTTTGACCAAACGCATGGCCGAAGACCTAACCGAGTATTTGCACGAACAGGGCATCAAAGTGCGCTACATGCACAGCGATATTGACACGTTGGAGCGCATCGAAATTCTGCGCGATCTGCGTCTTGGCGCCTTTGACGTTCTGATCGGAATCAACCTGTTGCGCGAGGGTTTGGACATCCCTGAATGTGGCCTTGTTGCCATTCTGGACGCCGACAAAGAAGGGTTTTTGCGCTCGGAGACCTCATTGATCCAGACCATCGGCCGCGCCGCGCGCAATGCCGACGGGCGGGTGATCATGTATGCCGACAAGATCACCGGCTCGATGGAGCGCGCGATTGGCGAAACCAACCGCCGCCGCGAAAAACAGATCGCCTATAATCTGAAACACGGCATCACGCCGGAAACGGTGCAAAAGAACGTCGACGACGTTTTGGCTGGTCTCTATCAAGGCGACGTGGACATGAACCGCGTCACCGCCACGGTCGATAAACCCATGCACGGCGCCAATCTTGAGGCCCATCTAAAAGGTCTGCGCGATGAAATGCGCAAAGCGGCCGAGAACCTTGAATTTGAAGAAGCCGCCCGCCTACGGGATGAAGTCAAACGTCTGGAGGCGGTCGATCTGGCCGTGTCAGACGATCCGCTGGCGCGACAATCTGCGGTGGAAGCGGCAAGTGAAGCTGCGGTTAAAGCACGCGGGCGCTCTACGGCCGGCAAGGCCGGGACCCGTGCACGCAAGGGCCAATCACAAAAGAAGTATTCGTGATTTTGGCGGCCACAACAACGGGCCGTGCCCAACCACGGGAGGACGCGAATACGCCCTCCCGAAAGGGAGATCTGGCCCAGCCCGCGCAACGGCTATGGGCACGTACGCGGTAAACTGAGGATCGACGCGCGAATTGCGAGGCTCGTGGTCAATTCCTCACGTGCGCTGACCCTCTTTTTTGATCGAACACTGGGCACATAAATACCCGAACAGGGCGTTCATCATATCGATTGAAATGCATGTTCACCTCATGCCGGGGGCAAAACACGGGGTTTTCTGCGTTCGACATTGACGCCTTCGGGGCACCTGCAACCTTTTGGCAATTTCTTCCTGCGATCTTACCTGCGCCCACAAGCCGCTACAGGGCCAAAACTGGTGAAACGGCGGACAAAACCGCCGCTATGACGACGCAGGACACGACACTATGCACTACCCTCATGCCCCAAACCGATTGCAACAACGCGGCACCCCGGCGCCGGACCAGCGGCGATTAACACAGGCCGAAAAAGACCAGGTCGGCGATTGGGTGGCCTCCAAAGGCGTGCACAACACCTGCCCCGTCTGCGATCACAATACCTGGGCCGTGGGCGATTATCTGGTGCAAAACGCGGCCTATGTGCCCGGCAGTTCCAAACCCGGGCGCGCGTCGTATCCGGCGGCGATGCTGATGTGCAGCAACTGCGCCTATCTGCGCCTGTTCATGGCCGCGCCGATAGGATTGGTCGAGTAAGCCCGCGCGCCACCGCACGGGCCGACCGCGTGAGATTGTAGCAATTCTCGCGCGACGCCCTATAGTGCAAAGGACAGCCTCCAACCTGTGGTGTTGCCTATGCGATCGATTGTTGTTGCCCTGCTTGCCCCCGCTCTGCTGGCCGCCTGTGCCACGCCGTTTGACCGCTGTGTCAAACGCAACAGCGCGACGTTTTTGCATCTGGAAACGCGAATCCTAACGGTTCAGGGCAATATCGATCGCGGCTACGCGATCCACACCAAAACCGTGCCAGAAACCGTCTGGGACCGTTGCCCGCGCTACAACAACGGGAAGATCATCGGCTATCACCTGTGCCCGGACACCTATTATCGCACCGTCGAAACGCCGGTGCCGATCAGCGTGCCAGAAGAACGGCGCAAACTCATCGCGCTGGAAAAACAACGGGACAGTCTGGTGCCGCGCCACCGGGAGGTCACCGCGCAATGTCGCGCGGCGCACCCGGATCCCGCTTAGCCGTAAGTGGCGGCGACGTCATACATTACGGGTTCAAAGCTTTTGCACATCTCATTGATGCGCCGATTGCGTTCCCGCATTTCGGGGCTGCGCAGCATGGCCATAAAATCTTCGCGCCGCTCCCATTGCGAATAGTTGGCAATCCGGCATTGTGCGTCGTTCACATGCAGGCCCGCCGCCAGAAACCCCGGTTGTTTTGAGATGTATTCGGCATACGCCCCCTCCAGCTCGTCCATCAGGTCCTGACAGGTGCCCGGTGTGACCTCAAATGTCGTGATCACGGTCTGTATCTGGCTGGATGTCTTAATTGTGAGCATCAGCACCTCCTTGCTGAATTGGTTCTTGCCTGTCCAGCTTAGGGCTATTGCCCGGAAATCCGAGGCTTTTTTTGCCACAGGCCGAAAAAAAACAATCACGGCGACACCACAGAGATGTGATGCGGGACAACCTATGATAGAGTTTCTTTATGGCCTTGTCCCCCTTGCTCCGCGCCCAACCGCCTTGCAAACACGCCATATGGGCGGTGCTGCTTGCCCTGTGGGTGGGGATCATCTGTGCGCCAAAGCCCGTCGACGCCGGTGCCTGGCTCGATGAGGTTGGGCAGGGATTTGCCGCGATCTCCGGCGTTGCCCATGCGGATGCCCCGGCAGAGTTGTCCTTTTTCGGCACCTATGGGCTGCGGCCACGCCTGACCCTTGGCAGTGATTTGAACACCTCTGACAGCTATGGGCACGCCCTGCTGTTTTTGCGCCACCCCTTGGGGCCCGTGGACCTACCAAACAAATGGGCGATTGAACTTGGCGCGGGCGGGCTGCGCAAAGACCTGCGCTGGTCCTATATGCTGCGCAGTACCCTGTCCTATGGGCGTGGGTTTTCAGGGCGGCACACCGGGTGGATCGCTGCCGATTTATCGATAGAAACCAGCCCGTTGCTTCCGCGTGCGGCATATAAATTGGACGGCACGCTGGGGCTACGACGCGATCAGGGGCCTTCTGTTTTGTTTCAGCTCGAAAGCTATCTGGACGGGCAAACAAAAAAGATTGAGTACAGCCTGACGCCCGCGATATTATTCACCCTGCCCCGCACACAGAACGAGGTGCTGATGGGCCTGCGCTATATGGGGCGTAGGCCAGAGCAGCTTGGCCTTAAACTGGGGCTGTGGCACAAGTTTTGAATGTTTGAGGCCTGCCCCCGATGACCGACCCTTATCGTGAAATTGACCCCGCCGCCCTTGATCTGGCGCGCAGCCTGTTGGCCAACAGCCGTCATGCGTCCTTGGCCGTGATTGTCGCACCGGGCCAACCCATGGTCACTCTTATTGCCCTGGGGCAGGATCTTTGCGGTCGCCCGCTCAGCCTGATTTCCGGGCTTGCGGCCCATACTCAGGCCTTGATGCACACCCCGGCCTGCTCGCTGTTGTTGAGGGAACCGGGCGCAAAGGGCGATGCCCTAAGCCACCCACGCCTGACCCTGCTGGCTCAGGCGCAGATAATTCCGCGCAGCGATGCACAACACGACCGCCGCGCCGCACACTATGTTCAGCAAAATCCCAAGGCCAAACTGTATCTGGGGCTTGGCGATTTTACCTTTGTGCAGTTTCAGGTGGATCATGCCCTGTTGAACGCAGGCTTTGGCAAGGCCTACCGAATGACCGCTGCCGATCTGGGGATTTAGGCCTTATCGGTCCATCCGCACTTGCAGCTGAACTTCGCCCCGGACAGCCTCTTCCCACACCAGATTGATTTCGTCGTCGTTACTACCACGCTGCACTTCAACATAAGGCATGGCAAATCTATCCGAGCCACCGCTGGTGCGAATTTCACCCAGCGGCAATACGCTGTCGACGCCCCGCGCCTGTCCTTCGAATGGCAAGGCACCGTCGGTTTCAATCCGCCAGGTCCGCGCGGCCGTGGCCTGACTGTAGCGCAGGCGCAAGGGATTGGCAGATCTGACGGACACCCCGTGAAAGGTATTGCCGTCAAAAAACACGTGGTTTGATCGCCCAAGATCCAAGTTGGAAAAACTGGTGTCCACCCGCTCGGCCCGATCGATATTGCCGTTGATCGACCGGAATTTATTGCCGCTGACCGACACACCGTTCAGAAAATGACCCGACCCGTAGGGCTTGATCACAATATAGCTGAACCACGGGGCCACCTCTCCTGACAAAAAGACATTGTCGGTGATCGACATCGCACTAAAGGAAAAACCGCTATCAAAATCCGGATCTTCATCGCGTTCATTGGTCCATTCGATATAGCAATTGTCGACATAATTGTCTGATATTGTTGTCGAACAATAGGTACTGGTCAGCACCAACCCCGCGGAGCGCACGCCATTTGGCGTCCCATCCCCCTGAAAGAAGTGATTGCCGACAAACGTATTATTGTCCCCGCCCAGCACCGCAAAATGGCGAAACATTGTGGCGCGGCAATTGCGGATCTTGGGGTCGTTGGCGTTGACGTTCAGCGCAATTGAATGTCGCTGTGGCACGGTCAGCGGCTCTTCGGCCGACAGAAACTGGCAGTTGTCGATCAACATGCCCTGACATCCGCGCCCATGTGAAGTGATGCCGCGATCCATCGGTTTGGTGATGAAGCAATGATCCAGCGAAAACGTGGACCCGTTGGGGGCCAGCCGAATGCCGCTGGCGCGGGAATTGCACTGGAACTCAATCTCGGTCATTCCAAATTTTGACAGTGAATCAAAACCGCTGAAATCCAGCATGCATTTGAAGTATTTAAAGGTGAAGGTCTGGGTGCCCACCGCATCATACAACGGCTCGCTCAGGGTGATCTCACCGCTGCCGACATTGCGCCCGCGCACATAGATTTCACGCCCCACGCCGCTGCCTTCGACCAAAGATCCGACGCGGATATTGGCAACATTGGTAACATTGGTCAGGGTTGTTTTATCCTCAGGATCGTAGGTCGCTTGGCTGGTGACCTCAATCGTGTCCCAATTGCCGCTATTGCTGGCTTGCAATTGCCCGTTTCGGATCACCCGCCGGGTGGCATACGACGTGCGGTTGGGGCTGGCGGCCTGCATATCGATGGGGTCACTGATCGAAATCATCCGGCCTTTTAGATCCAGCGATTCATGATCTGACGAATTGAGCAGCGCTTGAAATGCCTTTTTAAAGGCCAGCTCTTCGTCCCCAAATGCCGCGGCGTAGGTCGGGTAATCGTAGTTTTTGGTCAGCAACAGCATTGCGGCGGTGGGCATGCGCAACGTGCCCTCGAATACCACCTCATGGTTCAGCGACAGGCTATTGGCCAGATAATACTGCCCTTCGGGCACCAGAATGCGCCGCCCATCTGCGGCCTGATCCGCTGCCTCAAATGCCGCGGTGTTATCGGTGCTGTTGTCGCCGATCGCGCCATAATCAACCACATCCACAAGGCTCAACATGTCACGGTGATAGATATGGGTGGCGTCTTCGATCTCCACATCGTCGATGCGTACCACCCCGCCGTTGACCCCGGTCAGGTCCAGCCCAATGTGGCCATATTGCGCATCGCGTCCCCACGCCATGTCCACGCCTGTGCGCTGGCCACTGCCAATGATGGCGCTGACTTCAAACACCCGGCCATATTCGGTCAGCGCCACCGACGGGCCAACTTCGACCACCCCTCCCAAATGGCTGGTGCCCCCCGAACTGGCCCAGGCCGCAATCCGCACCGACGGCAGCGCGCCGCTTAGCACTTTGACACGGGCGCGCACCCGCAGATAGCAGCCCGGTTCAATCGGGGTCCGGCCCATGTATCGCAGACGTTGGGTCGTTTCGGTTTTCTGCAACTCCAGGCAGTCGGCGAAATCGGTATCTGATGCCACCAGTGCGGCATTGGCAGCGCCCTGATAGGTGTCAGACCCCGATGTACCATTGCCGCTAGACCATTGGTCCAACCCTTCGGCGAATGACGGGGGCATCAGTTGGACATTGTCGGTGATCGCCTTGTTCATCAGGGGGCCCTTTCCATGGGAGACACGCACAGTTTCGCCCGCAACCCTAGTGTTTGGTCTTTAAGATCACCCCGCCTTTGCGTCCGCTGCCCCCGCAACACCCCAGACCACGCCACATACCCGCACACAAAAAGGGGCGCTCCCAGCTGGAAGCGCCCCAAAAGACGTTTGGAATAAGTGGCCCGCCCAGATCCGGGCAAAGCCATCAGATCACGCCAGTTCACCCGCCAGCGCACGCTCAATCAAAGCAACCGTTTCCGCCACACCATATAGCGCAATAAAGCCACCAAATCGCGGACCTTGGCTGGCGCCCAACAGAACCTCATAGATCGCAGTGAACCAATTGCGCAGCGGTTCAAACCCGTGAATTTTACCAATGGCAAAGACCACAGATTGCAGGAATTCATCATCTGCAAAATCCACCTCGGGCAGCGGATCATCCTTGCCGACGATTTCGTTCTTTTTGGCGAGCGCAGCCAGCGCCGCCTCGGGGGATTTCAGCGCATCTGCCAGATCCTGCAGGGCTGCGCGTTCTTGATCTGACGGCGCGCGGAAGGTTTTGGCGGGCTTCACAAAGTCGTTGAAATACGCCACCGCAAATCCAGCAGCCTGATCCATGCCCGGATGGGTGTCAGGCGTGGCATTGGGCGCATATTTGTTGATAAAGCCCCACATGGTGGCCTTGTCCTCGGCGCTGGAGGCCGACGCCAGGTTCAGCAGCATCGAGAACGGCACCACCATATCTGACTGTGGAACATCGCCACCGTGAATGTGCCAAACCGGGTTGTTCAACCGCCCCTTGGCATCCTGGGTGTGATAGGCCCGCAGCTGTTGGTGATATTCATCCACCGCTTTGGGGATCACATCAAAATGCATCCGCTTGGCGGTTTTGGGCTTTAGGTACATGAAGTACGACAGGCTTTCGGCGGACGCATAGGTCAGCCATTTGTCGATCGACACGCCGTTGCCAGAGGTTTTTGAAATCTTCTGACCGCTTTCATCCAGAAACAGTTCATATGTAAAATGCTCGGGCGCGCGGTGGCCCAAGATCCGGCAGATTTTGTCATAGATCGGCGTGTTGGTGCTGTGATCCTTGCCGTACATTTCAAAATCAACTTCCAGCGCCGCCCAGCGCGCGCCAAAGTCCGGCTTCCACTGCAATTTCACATTGCCACCGGTGACAGGCAGGGTCCATTCGCGGCCCTCTTCATCGTCAAAGGTGATGGTGTAGGTTTCGGCGCAGACCTTTTTCATCGGCACATACATCACGCGTCCCGTTTCCGGGTGGATCGGCAGGAAAATCGAATAGGTCTGACGACGCTCTTCGCGCAGAGATTTCAGCATCACCTCCATCACGTCGTCGTATTTATCAACAGCGCGCTTCAACACCGCGTCGAACTGGCCTGATCCGTAGAAATCAGCGGCTGAGATGAATTCATACTCAAACCCAAAGGTGTCCAGAAACCGGCGCAGCATGGCGTTGTTGTGATGGCCAAAGCTTTCATGGGTGCCAAAAGGGTCCGGCACCTGCGTCAGCGGCTTTTGCAAATGCTCTTCCAAGGCCTGCGGGTTGGGAACATTTGACGGCACTTTGCGCATGCCATCCAGATCGTCCGAGAAACACACCAGTTTGGTCGGAATGTCGGACAGCTCTTCAAAGGCCCGTTTGATCATTGTCGTGCGCGCCACCTCACCAAAGGTGCCGATATGGGGCAGACCCGAGGGACCATAACCGGTTTCGAACAGCACATATCCCTTCTCTGGCGCGCCCTTGGCATAACGTTTGAGAATGCGGCGTGCTTCTTCAAACGGCCAGGCTTTGCTCGTCAGAGCGTCTTCGCGCAAGTTCGACATGATGTTCTCCGATAGGCGGCCCCCATGGCCGCAAAGGGTGCGGATTGCCCCATGCAATCCAGCCGACACCCTTATGATTGGTTGAGGGGAGGTGTCAATGTCTGGCACTGTTACTCGCGCAACCACAGACCAAATATCTAGAACGGAATAGCGTTTTCCAACACTCTGCCAAATATTTTTCGCAACCGCTTCTCGTTCAAATCGAAGCCCCTCAAGTTTACCGACCACTCTCGATCGTTTTCTCGTTCATAAGAAACTTCTAAGTGTTCAAATTCAGGAAAATGAGCCAACTCCTCGAGCGCATTTTGGAGTTGCGTTTCACCTGTATCGACCCGTATTTCGACGACCTCCTTGTCATCATCCAATGAAGTATCATGGCCAAATCTTGTTAAAGCTCGAAACGGGTTGTGGCCTAACCTGTCTTGTCGAGATAGTCGCGAAGACCGTTGCTCCTGAACTGCATGTTCGATGCGGTCCAGTTTTTCTAACATAAGGTTTTCTGATGTCGTAGCTGCAACCTGCACGTCGGGGATCTGAAATGGCCCCAGCTGGCCGATAAAACTATTTTCGGATGGTTGATTAATCGTTTTTTCAAGAGCGGCGATCAACTGCTTCTTAAATTTTTCCATTGCCGGGTGGCGCAAGTCGCGTGGGTACTCAATGTAACGATTAGGGGCCGTATCAAAAGGATAGGTCGTCTTATCATCCTTCACGATCACAGTTGGCTTTTGCGTTGCCATTCGGATGCCCAGTTCAAAGAAGACATTTGGGTTTCTCCCGCTGACGTCACAGACCACAATGTCGTCCTGATAGACGTTTTACAAAATTTCTTTGTGGATCAGATTGGATTCAAATGTGTCGCTGACAAGACGTGCCTCAAACCCTACCTGTACTGCTGCAGCCTCGACGATTGACTTCACATCCAGCCAATGCTGTGGCCCAAGCCCGTCACATTGGGAGATCGGCATCACAATACCGCAGACCTTTTTCTTTTCACTCTTATTGTCGGTCACGAAAGCACCTCAGCAAAATAACTTCATATGGACTGCGCCCTAATCTTCGACATTGATATCGATTGGCATTCCCGGCATCAATGGAAACAACAAATGGGCCTACATTGGTCCGATTTTTCTGGAGAGCACACATGAACGCCCAAGCCCTGCATCCGATGAGCCCGCAAGACTGCCTGGTGGCGTTGATGGTGGCGGTGTCGGCGTCGGATGAAAACATTCGCACCGCGGAACTGGTGAAGATCCAGAACTCGGTCAATATGCTGCCGGTGTTTGCCAATTATGATGCGGATCGCACCAATGCGGTGAGCCAGGTGGTGTTTGATCTGTTTGAACAGGAAGACGGGCTGGACGCATTGTTTGGTCTGATCCGCGAAGAACTGCCCAAACGACTGCATGAAACAGCCTATGCGCTGGCCTGTGATGTGGCGGCGGCGGATGGATCGCTGGCCGAGACGGAATTGCGGCTGCTGGAAGAGGTTCGCTATGAGCTGAACATTGACCGGCTCCATGCGGCGGCGATTGAGCGCGGCGCACGGGCGCGCCATATGGTCTGATCCGTGGTTGGGGGCGCTGCCCCCGGTCCTGCGGCCCTCCCCCGGGGTATTTTCAGCCAAAAAGAAGCGCGGCCGGTTGGCGAGACCCGCTGTGGGGCTGAGGGTGTGATTTTGACCCAAGCGCGCTGTTGTGACCTCGCGGCGTTCAGGTGCCGCTTTGATAGACAGCCCCCCAGCGTTCAATCAGATCTTGCTGTAAGGTTTTAGCGCGACGGTTCCAGGATTTTGCCCCTTTGGGGCGTTCGCGATCGGCGCGAGGGATAGCGGCGCGGGCGGTTGTGTCCGCGGCGAAGATGGCAAAGGCCAGTTCGGTGCCATCTGCCGCCGTCATATACCCCCCCAGGCCAGACACAAAGTTTAACGTGCCGGTTTTCGCCGCCACTTTGATCGGGTGAGAGTTCAGCACCCGCCCCTGACTGTCGCGCAGCTTTACCGGTTTGAGCAGCGGTTTGAGCTGACCCGATTTGTGCACTGCAATCAACGCGCCCACCAGATCATCCGGGGTCATCCGCGAGGCCTCACCCAGACCAGAGTGATCCACCAGACGGGTGTTGTGCATGCCATAGGTGGCCGCGGCCCAGCGGTTCATTTCACGCGCCGACTGCGCCAGATCTTTGGCACTGACACCGCGCGCGGCGGTGGCGGACAGGCCAATCATTTCGGCCATCAGATTGTTGGAATATTTCAGCATCGCTTTTAACATGACAGACAATGGCGGGCTTTGATGCACGGCCAGATCGCTGCCAGTAGGGGCGCGTTTCGCAGGTTTGGCTGCCGTCAGTTTGATCCCATGCGAGCGGGCCATAGTCGCAAACACATCTGCGGCATATGCGCCCGGGCGGCGCACCGGCAACCAGCGCGCGCCACCTTTGCCCAGCGCTTTGCTGGCGACGGTCCACCGGTCAACACCCGCAGTGTCAGAATAGGTATAAATTGGCGCGGCACGTTGTGCGATCTGCATCCGTGCCATTGCCACATCCGGGCGGTATTTCTGAGTGCGCGCGTCCATTGTGACGGTCCATCCCTGCCCGCCCCGTTTCCACTCGAAATGCACCCGGTTGAAATTTAGCGCCAGCCCCGACACGGCCGGGCTGTAAGAGACATGGTCCGGCTGTCCCGGATCAATGGTTTTGACCTGCGGCAACGCCCCGTCCCAGACCCGAAAGGCACCGCGCACTTCACGCAGGCCCGCAGATTTCAAGCTGCGCGCCAATTGCGCCAGATGATCCGTGTTCAACATGCTGTCGCCACCGCCAACCAGCACGAGATCCCCGTCAAGGACGCCCCCGATCACCGGCCCTGTCGCCACCAGTTTGGTCTGGAAACGGTGGTCCGCGCCCAAGACATCCAGCGCATAAAGCGCCGTCAGCGCCTTGGCGACGCTGGCGGGCGGCAAGCCCCGGGCGCCGCCGGTATGTTCCAACCGCTCTCCTGTGCTGACATTGGCCACCGCGCAGGCCACATCGCCGGACAGTTTGGCACGTTCAAGCACCCCCAAGAGCCCGCCACGGGCGGCCGGGTGCAAACGGCTGCCAGGTCGGACCACCGGGCGCAAAGACACCGAAGGGGCGGTTTCGCCAAAGGCTGCGGTGCCCAGCGCCGTGCAGGCCGTGGTCAGAAAGAAACGTCGTGTAATCATCTGCGTCATATTAATCTAAAGTCACTACAAAACAGCAAACACGGCCAGCACAATATCACGATAGCCTGTCACTCTTGCGTCATCTCTTCCTTTGGTTCCCGGCTCCAGTCGCCGCGTGCACGAATTTCAGACGAGCTGACATCCACCATTGGCACATTCAAAAAACACCACGCCGGAGCGCTGCGGTGCCCGAGGCTCCTGCCCTGCCCTGCCTTGACCATATGGCGTCGATAAATCTGCGCCGCCAGCGATGTGCGGGCTGCAATCCGGTCACCGGGGCGGGCCAAGATGCCCACAGGCACGGTGTTCAATATTTCGCGCCAATCGCGCCAGTGATGGAAATGCGCCAGATTGTCCGCCCCCATCAACCAGACAAAACGCACCCCGGGATGTAGATCGCGCAACCGCCGCAGCGTTTTTGCGGTGTATCGCGTGTTCAGCTGTGCTTCGATGCCGGTGACATGGATACGCGGGTGATGAACCAAGGCGCGCGCGGCCTCAATCCGGCGCGACAGGGCCGCAGGCGCATGGGGTTTCAGTGGGTTTCCCGGAGACACCAGCCAGAACAGATGATCCAGTCCAAACCGCCGCAGGGCCGCTGTGCTGATCGCCACATGGCCACGGTGAGGTGGATCAAAAGATCCTCCGAGCAGGCCCACGGTCTGGCCCGGGCGAATATGCGGCAATTGTGGGGTCATCATTGCTTTGATGTACATATTAATCACGTAAGATCAATAACAACCCCCCGTAGAGTGGACCAGCTGGGTGAAATAAGATTGACCCGGCCAAATGGTTGACCTAAGTCAACTATATGACCATATCTCCCCTCACCCGCATTCGCCGCTTTAACCGCGCCGTCACCACCGAAGTTGGCGCGCTCGACACGTCATTTTTGGGACGAGGGCGGCCACTGGGGATCGCGCGGGTCCTGCATGCCATCGGCCATTTTGGCAGTGACGTTTCGGTCATTCGCAAACATTTGAATTTGGATAAAGCCACCCTAAGCCGCAGCCTAAAAACGCTGGAGCAAGACGCGCTGATCACCTTGACCACGGATCCAAATGATGGACGCAAACGCCATGCCCAACTGACGCCTGACGGACAGGCCGAATGCGCTGTCTACAACGCGCTGTCTGACCAAAACGCGCAAAACCTTCTGGCACGCCATCCCCGCCCCGAGGCGCTGCTGGCGGCGATGGATCTGGTGGCCTCGGCCCTCTCTGTTGACAGGTTAGAGTTACACCGCTGTGATCCCCGCGCCGAGCCCGCTGTTTATTGTCTGGGTGAATATTACGCCGAACTGGAGCGCCGGTTTGACCGGGGGTTTGACGTGTCTTTGTCCTGTGATCCCGAAGCAGATGACATGCTGCCGCCAAACGGCGCCTTTTACGTTGCGATGTCAGACGGGTTGCCACAGGGCTGTTGTGGGCTGAAGGGCACCGGCAAGGGCTACGCCGAGATCAAGCGCCTTTGGGTTGCCCCCTCGGCCCGTGGGCTGGGTGTGGCGCAGCGTCTGCTGTTGGCCTGCGAAGATCAGGCACGCGCGTTAACCATCTCCTTGTTGCGCCTGGACACCAACTCGGCGCTGCCCGAAGCGGCGCGCCTGTATAACAAAGAAGGCTGGACCCAGATTGATCGGTTCAACGACGATCCCTACCCCGATTTGTTTTTTGAAAAAGCGCTCTGTTAGACGCCGCGGGGCTGGGCGCAATAGTGGGCAGATCGCCTCGAAATTTACCTAGATTTCAGAGCCGGGATTCCACTTTGGTAACTCTTTTCTTCCTATACTCAGTGGAAATGAGCAAAATCCGCTGCACCCGTAGACCGCCATGCCGATCTACTGTGTGCGCCCCGTCGTATAGGTAGAGTATCCATGAGCTTTTCCCCGATTATCACCGGCCCCGGCCTGACCGGCTACCGGTATCTGGTTCAAAGTCGTGAAATGCAGCAGGATTTGCTGGCCAAATCCCCAGAAGTGTCACGTCAGACAGATGGGTTTGTCGAAAAGCTCCAGAACATCAAAACCTCCGACCAGCTGATGGCCGACCGGGACACGTTGGGCGTGGTTTTGGGCGCGTTTGGTCTGCAAGACGAAATAGGCAACACGGCGTTGATCAAACGCATTCTGGATTCGGATCTGACGGATTCGACCTCGCTGGCCAATACCTGGTCGGACACGCGGTTTCTCTCCATGGCGCGGGCTTTCAATTTCGCCGGAGAGGGTGGCCCCCAGCTTAGCGCGATACAGGACACTGACCCGGCGATAGAAACGCTCAAAGACTATATGACGGCTGATGACCTATTGGCGGGCGAAACGTTCAAAGATCGCAATACATTGAATGACGTGCTGAAACAGTACGGTATTGAACAATATGCCGCAAACACCACGTTTTTAAAGCGCGTTTTGGAATCCGATCCTGATCAGGTGGGGTCCTTCACCAACTCTCTCGCCGACAAAGGTCTGATCGAATTTTCGCGCGCCTTCAACAACGTGGAAAAAGCGGCTGAACTGTCAAAGTATGACAATACGATCTATGGCTTTGCTGAAAAGTTCGAAGACGAAGCGGCGACCATCAAGACCGTAGATGATCTATTTGACAAACCAGAACTCCTCGACGAAGCCCTGCGCATGTTCGGGCTGGAAAACAGCAGTACCCAAACCGATCTTCTGCGTGATGTATTAAATTCCGATCTCACTGATGAAAATTCGGTGGCCCACCAACAAGAAGACAAACGCTTTGTCGCACTTGCGGGCGCCTTTGAATTCGTCGAGCGACAGGCCAATGAAGACGCAATTGCAAACACCGCCGAAGGCGAAGATCCGCCAGCCGTCTTTGTGAGCAATCTTGAAAAAATGGTAACCGCAATTAACGATCTACCTGCGCCCTTAGCAGAGCCTAGTGATTACTTTAGCAGTTTTTCAGTGCTTCTTTCTGCAAAAGGTTTCTTTGGGTTAGAGTTCGGCGATGCCAGCCTTGATCCCCGGTATGAGACCCAAGCGGCTTACGAATCCGCGCAGACCCACAAAATTTTGTCCTCAGATCTCAATGACCCCTTCTCGCTGGTAAATGTTAAATCCGACCTCAGATTCAAACAATTCGCCGCCGCCTTCAATTTCCAACCCATCGAGGAAGAGACCTTCACCTATCCCGAAGGGTTCGCAGAACAGATCCTGCAAAATTACATAGATGAAGAATTCGCCGTGCGTGTCGGAGAAATCGATCCGACGCAGCGCTTTGCGTTGACCTTTGAACCCGGCCTGAACGAAATTGTTGGCGAAAGCTCCAGTTCCGATTCCGAATGGTTTTCGGTTATCGCCTCCAATCCCCTGCGGGAAGTGTTTCAGACCATTTATGGCCTGCCTGACAGCTTTGGCACGTTGGACATTGACCAACAGGTCAGTGATCTAAAATCGCGCACCGAGGCCATGTTTGGCACCACAGATGTGTCTGGTCTGATAGCTGGGGATCACATCGACACCATTCGCACTCGATACCTCTCGATTGCGAGCTTCGGCGGGCAAGACACCGGCAGCACAAACAGCGTCCTGCTGTCGTTGTTCGCGTGATAAAGAAACGGCGCCCTGCGCATATTACGTGATCACTTCCACATTTCGCATCTGAGCGGTTGTAAAACAGCGCCGCCCGTCGCCCTGCCCCGTGTGTTCAATGCGGTGTCCCATTGGCGTGCCCAAATTGCTCCCGCGCAGCCTACCAGAGCCACGCCAAGTGCTAGTGCGGGGCGCCGGGTTACTCTGTGCGACGCGGTGGCGGCAGGCATGCCCGGATCTAATTCTTCACGCGATATTAGCAATCCCAGTTTTCCCACGAACGCCTCAGGCGCGGCCATGGGGCGCACACCGGGATATTGCACCGCTCAGTCACGAGAATCTCTGGCGCGCGGATCGCGACGGAAGATCCCCTCCCGTTTGAGACCGCCCCCGATAGCACACCGGGCCAAAATTACGTGCGCATGCTTGCACTTAGCGCCAATACCCTCAAAGCGCTGACATACTCTCGCAACGGGTCCAATCCGTTCATCACGTCGCATTTTGTCAGCACGCCCTGCGTTTTGCCTTTGAAATTGGGGGCTGTGGCAAATACAGAAACGCAGTACAGATTTCAGAGCATATGCATTGGTGCTCTTTAGAAACGGGACATGAGCGGATTTTGAAACGGGCGGCGTCAGAACTACGGGTTGATTTTGTCGAAGGGGCCGTGGGGCATCGTCTTCGTTTCGGAGGCGGCCGCGGTCAAGACATTGCAAAAGCCATGGGGCTACGGTCTGGCAAAACGCCAACGATCATTGATGCAACAGCTGGATTGGGGCGCGATTCCTTTCTTTTGGCCTCGTTGGGCGCGCAGGTGACACTGATCGAGAGATCCGAGAAAATGCATGCGTTGCTGGCCGATGGGATGGAGCGCGCGGCGCAAGAGGGCGGAGCGTTTCGTGAGATTATGGACCGTATGACGCTGTTAAAGGGCGACGCCAAAGATTTGATCCCCAAACTGAACTGCGACGCCATTTTGATTGACCCAATGCATCCAGAGAGAAAAAAATCAGCGCTGGTGAAGCAAGATCTCCGTCAAGTTCGTGAGATCGTTGGCACTGATGAGGATGCGGCGGATCTGGTGCGCGTGGCGCTTGAACATGCGCAAAAACGGGTTGTGCTGAAATGGCCCGCGAAAGCCGACCCAATTGAAGGCGTGAGGGCCTGCACCCATCAAATTCGCGGAAAAACAACGCGGTATGATGTCTTTATGTTGGGCTGAATACAGCTGTTCGGTCTGAGCCGTGTTGGTGTTTGGCCCGCGCGCGAGATTGGAAACGTGGCCCCGACCGGTGCCGGGCCGTCGTGAAATGCGCAATCTTTACACGCAACGATCAAATGACTTCAAAGGCAGCGCGTATGATATCCACGCGCTCAACACCTTCGCATTGCGCCCAATCAGTTATCAGTTTGCCGTTCGTCGTGCATGGTTCTTGCGACATCACGTCGTGATGAGTGCAGGACACCAACTGGAACCAAAATGTCGGTTATGCCAATTGGGGTTCTGTTTCGTTCCCGCCCTACGACCTGTCAAAAAAATGCCCGGCCGTAGGGCCGGGCAGATTAAGATTACCGCGCAAACTTTTTGTGTTTCAGACGCTTGGGCTCCAAGGCGTCCGGGCCAAGGCGGCGTTTTTTGTCTTCTTCGTAGTCTTCAAAGTTACCTTCAAACCACTCCACATGCGCATCGCCCTCAAAGGCCAGAATGTGGGTGCAGATCCGGTCCAGGAAGAAGCGATCGTGCGAAATGACAACCGCGCAGCCCGCGAAATCCACCAGCGCGTCTTCGAGGGCCCGCAGGGTTTCCACGTCCAGATCGTTGGTCGGTTCATCGAGCAGCAGCACGTTGCCGCCCTCTTTCAACAGACGTGCCATGTGCACGCGGTTGCGCTCACCACCGGACAGAAGTTTGAGCGGTTTTTGCTGATCGCCGCCTTTGAAGTTGAACGAAGAGCAATAGGCGCGAGAGTTCACCTGCGCATCGCCCAGTTCGATGATCTCAGCACCACCAGAGATGCTTTCCCAGACGGTTTCATTGTCATCCAGATCGTCGCGCGACTGGTCCACATAAGACAATTTCACAGTGTCGCCATAGGTCACCGCGCCCTCATCAGGCTGCTCCTGACCGGTCAGCATACGAAACAGGGTGGATTTACCCGCGCCGTTGGGGCCGATGACCCCCACAATACCGCCGGGGGGCAGATCAAAGGACAGGCCTTCGACCAGCTGTTTGTCACCGTAGTGTTTGGAGATGCCTTCAACGTCGATCACCTTGCTGCCCAAACGCGGGCCATTGGGGATGACGATCTGGGCATGCGCCAGCTTTTCACGCTCGGACTGACCAGCCAGATCGTTATAGGCGTTGATCCGGGCTTTGGATTTCGCCTGACGGGCCTTGGCCCCCTGACGCATCCACTCCAATTCACGCTCCAGCGTTTTCTGACGAGATTTGTCTTCGCGCGCTTCCTGCTCCAGACGCTTGGCTTTTTGTTCCAGCCAGGCAGAATAGTTGCCCTCATAGGGGATGCCACGACCACGGTCGAGTTCAAGGATCCAGCCGGTGATGTCATCCAGGAAATAGCGGTCGTGGGTGACGCAAAGGATGGTGCCTTTGTAATCGATCAGGTGCTGTTGCAGCCAGGCGATGGTTTCAGCGTCCAAGTGGTTGGTCGGTTCGTCAAGCAGCAGCATGTCAGGCGCTTCCAACAGCAGCTTGCACAGGGCCACACGACGTTTTTCACCCCCAGACAGATTGGCAATATCGGCGTCATCCGGGGGGCAGCGCAGGGCTTCCATAGAAACGTCGATCTGACTGTCCAGATCCCACAGGTTTTCGGAATCGATGGCGTCTTGGAGCGTGGTCATCTCTTCCATCAGCTCATCGGTGTAGTTTTCCGCCATTTCAACCGCGATCTGGTTGAAACGATCCACTTTGGCTTTTTTCTCAGCCACCCCCAGCATGACATTTTCACGCACCGAAAGGCTCTCGTCCAGTTTTGGCTCCTGCGGCAGATAGCCAACTTTGGCCCCTTCGGCAGACCAGGCTTCACCGGTGAAGTCCTTGTCCATGCCCGCCATGATTTTCATCAGGGTTGATTTACCGGCACCGTTGACGCCAACAACACCGATTTTCACGCCCGGCAAAAAGGACAAGTGGATATTTTCAAAGCATTTTTTTCCACCAGGATAGGTCTTTGAGACCCCTTCCATGTGGTAGACATATTGATAAGCGGCCATGAGAGGAGCTCCGTGATGGGGATAGAAGTTTGGCAGATGTGATAGCGGATGGGGGGACGGGGGGCAATTGGTGATGCACAGTGTCGCGTCCGGTTGCATGGACAAAGCACAAGCGCTGTCTGGCTGGCCCCCGGCCATATCCGTAACATAATGCCATCACGAGAAGATCCGCGAGCTCACGCGTTACCCGCATGTGTTTACGCTTTGGGAGGACCCAAGTTTACAAAAGGCGCCCAGAACAAGCGCGCAGGGCACCCTAGAGACCGACAAGCAAGCTAATCGCCAACGCGAGGACCAAAGTCGCAGCTTCAGGCACTTAAACGTGGACGGAAAGACGAACCAAAAACCCGAAACGGCATATATATCGTTGTAATATATCGACTTTTTTCAGGAAAAATGGTGCGGTCGAGAAGACTCGAACTTCCACGGGTGTTACCCCACAGCGACCTCAACGCTGCGCGTCTACCAATTCCGCCACGACCGCACTGTCATTGACTTGGTGGGGCGCGTATAGACCAGCGTCGATGTGATGTGAAGAGCGAAAATAGTTTTTCAGCGCTTTTTGTCCCCGTCATCACGCAAGGGGCGCAGCCCGCTGCCCCTTGCTGTTAACCTGTTGAGGTTTGGACAGAATTACCTGCCTCGCCTAGTCCGAAAACCCAAAGGTTGGCAGCTGTGCAGCGGTGGCCGATGCCGGGACAGGTTGTGCCAGTGTCTGGCCGCCCAGTCCCGCAGAGGCGGCTTTGATTAGGGCGACACGCTCGGGCTGGCCCGGCGCAAATGCGGGCTCGGCGCCGTTTTCCAGAGCCAAGACCGCCGTGGCGTACCAATCCTGCGCCTGTGATGTTGCAGTTGCAGCACCAAAGCCAAGCGCCAGATGGTGGCCAATCAGCTCAGCATAGGGGCGTTTACCCAGACCTGTCATGATCAAAGCCGCGCCAAGCGCCACCTCCATATTGTCGCGGCGGTACCCCGAGAACAGGCAGATCCCCGCGGTGGCCTCTAACTGCTCAATCGACATGTTTGAGGTCAAAATGAACTTCTGCACGTCGCCCATCAATGCCCCACTTGAGGACGTGCCCAGCTGCGCCAAATAGGGCGCCACGACAGGGCCAAAACTGTCACACTGCTGATCCACCTGCTGCGGGCTGACACCTTGCAATGCGGCCACCAATGTCTCGCCGGAACTGATCGCATAAGACCGCGCCAGGCAGAATTGCTCTCCCAACGTCAGTTCAGGATCCGTCATTGTGGCAACGGTGGTATAGCCCCCGTTTGAGCTGGTCAGCAGGCTGACCTTGGAGCAGTGACTGGCCAACGAACTGCGCTGATGCTTGGTTCCGGGCACTTGGAACAGCTGTAAGCCGCCGCCATCCTGCCCGGTCGCGGGAGCAGTAGAGGCACGCACGGGTGTGTCCTGCGGGGCGAGGGGCGCAGGGGCGGGTGTCGTGGCCAGCTCGGTTTCGGATGTGGACATGCGGCAGGTGCCCTGATGGCAGGAAAAGTCTGCGGTCGTTGCGCCGCGCGCCAGAAAATCATTGCGCTGATAGCCCTGCGGCGTCGACGCAAAGACCATCACCGAACAATGGGACGCCCCGCACCAGAACGAGGAGCCGGAGACCGATGTATCAATCATGTAATCATTTTTACCATCGCCGTTCAGATCTGCCAGCTGCATGAACCCGGACCGCTGCAACAGCTGCTCCGCAGTGGGGTCGGCACTGGCGGCGATTTCATCCACAGCGGCGCTGACCTCAATCGGCAAACCCGCATAGCTGCCGCTGCCCACCCGGCCCCCGGTGGCTTCGTCGCGCCAGACAATCAGCACCTTGCGCAGACCCTGTGGCCCGTGCAGCGCCTGTGCCACCTGTGGGCCGCCAATCTGTGCGCGACTGTAAGAAGAGACCAGAAAATCCCGTTCATAGGGCGTCAGCTGACCGGTGCCGGGAAAGCCCAAATAGGTTTGATATTGCGCCACCGCTGCACGCGAGCGCCGCCCCATCACCCCGTCCGGCGTGCCCGCCTGAAACCCAAAATAATTCAGCGCCGCCTGGGTCTGCCGATTGGCGGCGCGCGCAGGGTTGCTATAGCTGCGCTTTTGCACCACGTGCCGCTGCTGGCGTTGCTGTCGGTTTTTGTTTTTGGTGGCTTCATTCACGATGACGCCGCCGATGATCCCTCCCACCAACGCGGCCCCCAGATTGTCGGCCAAAGCCGGGGCCATAGAGGCGGTGGAAAACAACGACGCGACCATTGCGGATTTTACAAACTTGGAAGTCATGAGACAGCCCTTTATGCACGGGTTAACAACAAACACGGAATCAGAGTACCCCATCAGCCCATGGTCTGACGAGTCTGGCGCATTCACGTTTCGTCCGACATTGTTCCACCAGCGCCTTGTCACACAGGAGATTCGCCCCTTGGTAGACTGGATCACAGCCGACACCCCAGTGCCCTACAATCAGGCTGTTGCCTTTATGGAAGCGCGCGTCGCCGCCATTGCTGCGGGTGAGGCTGACGAATGCATCTGGCTGGTAGAACACCCGCCACTATATACCGCGGGCACCTCCGCCAAACGCGACGATCTGCGCGACCCGGACCGGTTTCCCGTTTATGACAGCGCGCGCGGCGGCCAGTATACTTATCACGGTCCCGGCCAGCGGGTGGTCTATGTGATGCTGGATGTGGGAAAACGCGGCAAAGACGTGCGCAAATTTGTCCAGCAGCTGGAACATTGGGTGATCGCAGCACTGGACCAGTTCAACGTCACCGGCGCCATCCGCGACGGCCGTGTTGGTGTCTGGGTGGAACGCCCCGACAAGCCGTTAACCGCGACCGGACAGCCCGCCGAAGACAAGATCGCCGCCATCGGCATCCGCCTGCGCCGTTGGGTCAGTTTTCACGGCATTTCCATAAACGTCGAACCCGATCTGGAACATTTCAACGGCATCGTCCCTTGTGGCATCAACGAATTTGGCGTCACCAGTCTGGTCGATCTTGGCCTGCCGGTCACAATGGACGATGTGGATGTGGCCCTGCGGCAAACGTTTGAAGCCACGTTTGCGTGAGAGCCCTCCGCGCTGATCACGAAATGAGAGGCGAACCACGATCAACGCGCCCGGTTCACCTGCTGATGGCGTTAGCTGAATACCCCAAACATTTCCAGGTTGAGCGACTGCGCGTCGCCCAGCCAAAAGGTATTGCGGGTGTGATCGTTCAGATGGTCGCCGCTTTGCGCATGGCAAAACACGCTCAGATCCCCACGGTTTTCCATCAACCACGGCAGCAGTCTCCCGAATTGCTCGGGGCTGCACTCCAGCTGGCACGACGGCATCGGGTGCGGACCCACAGGCCGGGTATGGGCGTGGCCCATGGCGACACCAAACCGCTCAACCGCGCGCCGACATAAAGTGCGCGCCACCTCAAGGGACGATGGCTCAAAGTAAATATGGGCGTGAAATCCGGTGATAGAAGAGTGCGTGATCGACATTCCAATGTCCTTTCGTGTTCAAACCCCTGCGGGGGCCGCATCGTTCGCCAAAATCCGCAGGCGGGGTGCATGCCGCTTGCGGTACATAAACCGGGCCCATGCGGCAAAAATCGGCGTCATGACCCCGGCGTCAATTTCGATCTGTTCTTCAATACGGCAGTGCCCCTCCCCTTGGGCAATCACGTCCAGAGAATGACGCCAGGATTTGACGCCCGCCCCAACTTCGTTGGAACGGAACATCATAGTGTCCTGATCAAATTCGATGACCGTCATTTCATACGGCTGATACGGCAGCGTTCCGAATAGAGAGACCTGAACCGTTAGGTGCTGCCCCTGATAAATGGCGCCTGATGGCAGATCACGAAAGGCCAGCAACCCCGCGGTGACCGTTTCCAGATGATCCAAATCTGTCGCCACCGCCCACACCTGTCGCGCGGGATAGGAATAGGGATGGGTCAGATGCACCGTTTTTGTCATAACGTCCTCCTGTGCCGCATAGCCTGACAGGCGTCAGCCGTTTGGACGGCCATGCCGGTCAAGCAACCGGGTATAATAAATAGTGTCCGCAACCTCTTGTGATTGCTCGGGGCCCACGATGTTTTTAAGCAGTTCGATGGCAGCGGCATAGCTCACCAACGATCCGTTGCTGGTCACAACGTTGTCATCCACCACAACCGTGGCGTTGATGTCGATCTTGACCCTTGGGTGGTTCAACTTCAGCCAGATCTCGCCACCGGGATAGGTGGTGACAGTGACACCGTTCAACAAACCCGTCGCCGCAAGCACATAAGCCCCCGAACAATTGCTGGCGATCCAATCCGCCTGTGCGGCCTGTTCGGTGACAAATGCCATAAAGTCCTTATCCTCTAAAATGGGATCCATATCGTAACGGCTTCCGACGATGAGGACGTCCAAATCTGGCGCATCTGCGATCCCGAACTCCGCCTGTAGGGTCACCCCTTCATGTGTGGTGATCAGACCGGCTTCGGGTGCGATCGTAATGATTTCATAGCCTGCGATAATCTCGTTTTCGATGGCAACGCCAAAAACTTCGAGAGGGGCCACAATGTCGCTGGTCAGAATGCCGTCAAACAACATCACACCGATCCGCTGTGGCGTGGTGTCTTTGGCCAGCGAAGGCCGCGCGCCGACAAACAGCGCCGCAAGCGTTGCAAGGCAAAGAACGGCGACCCGCATGTGGTCCAGACGGGACGAAGATCTGCAAAAAAGAGCTGAGCGTGGAAGGTGACTGAGAACTGGCATGAAAACCCCGTGTTCTTGATGTGGAAATGAGCGTGAGCTGCGCCGGATCGCTGACGCAGCGCACCTGATGGCCTGATGGATGGGTCAGAGCTGCGCTTTTGCAGCTTCGAACTGCGCGGCGGGATCAGTGGTCAACATAGAGGGCTGAAACCGGATGAATTCAGCCTCAGTCACGCCGATTTTATGCAGCCACCATTCCAGATAGCTTGCATGAAAATCCCGCCCAAAGCGTGGATCCGCACCGGTGGCCCAGACTGCGCTGGAAACGATCACGGTTGCCGTCTTGCCGGACAAAAGACCGCTGTACCCGTCTTCTGGGGTAAACCCATAGAGCAGCCCCGGCTGAGTGATGATGTCGATGTATTGCTTCAATCGGTAGGGAACGCCGCCATTCCACATCGGCACATTAAACACATAGTGATCCGCAGCGATGAACCGGTTGGTGATTTCGGTGAGATGGGCCCAGTTGGCCTGCAAATCATCGGTCATCTCGCCCTCCCCAAATAGGGTCATCTTGGCGGCGGCCCAATCCCCGTCAAACTGCGGCAGCGGCTCCTTCCACAGATCAATTGTATCGACGTGCACGGTCGGGTCGGCCGCAACCCGTTTTTCAATATGGGTCAAAGCAAGCGCGCGCGACTTTGACTTTTCACCGCGAGGAGAGGCGGAAATATGCAGGAGTTTCGACATTTTATTACGGTTCCTTTGAATGAGTTCCTGTTCCGACGCGGGCAGCGTCATTGACGCTGCGCTTCCAGATCGATCTCCACATCGATTTTCGGACCAAGCCCAAAGGCCACCAACTGGTCCATTCCGAAATCAGTACCGTCGATGGACCCGGTCGCGGAAAAGCCGGTTTTGATGGTTGTCGCGTCCCAGGGCAGCGGCATTTCATTGTTCCAAACCACATCCAGCGCGACTTCGCGGCTCACCCCGATCATGGTCAGATCACCATAGACAATCGCCGTCCGCTCCCCCGTCTGCTCAATCCGGGTGCTGTCAAATGTAATTTCGGGAAACTCCACGCTGTTCAGAAACTCCGCCCCGCCCATGTCGCGGTCGCGTTGCTCTGAATTGGTGTCGAGGCTTTCGGAGGCAATGACCACGGACACAGAGCTGTTGGTGACATCCTGTTGGTCAAACGTGAGATTGCCCGAAACCTTGCGGAACAGACCTCGCGCGTTGGCCCATCCGGCGTGGCTGATGCTGAATGTGACCCATGTGTGGTCTTCGTCGACGGTATAGACATTGGCCGCATGGACGACCGGAGCGGTCGCGATGAACAGTGCGGTGGCAAGCGCCGTGCGTGACAAGAGAGACATATTTATTCCTTTCAGTAGGAGGTTGGGGAAAGTGGTGAAAAATTGCGCAGGACCAGTACGATGGCCGGAAGACCGGCCACGGCTACGCGGGGATTTTGGGGGCGGTTTGGCAGCAACAAGGTACAGACCCAAAAGCGCTGCAAGCGCGTAGGCGATAGTGGGCGGCGAGGACAGCGCCGGGGCTGCCCGAACGCCTTGGTGCAACACAGAGAGAGGGCAAAACCGCAAGACCCATCGCAGCAGCTGCCCCCGCGGGGCGACCAACCTATGGTGCGTGCGTGCCCACGGAAAACGTCCATAACCATGGGCGTAATATGAGTGACAATTATGAGATATATACTCATCAACCCGCTCAGATATCTGTTGGTTTTCAACTAAGATCGAACTATACCTGTTTGATTTATTTATTAAGCGGGCTTTCGTTGAATCATTATCGCTGATATGGCTAAAATCATGGACCGTATCGATCTGCTCAAGACTTACCTAAAGGTGGCCGACACTGGCTCGTTCACGGCGGCGGCCGAACGGCTGGACATGACCCCCCAATTGGCCAGCAAATACATACGCGCACTCGAAAGCGAACTTGGCGCGCAACTGTTCCATCGCTCCACACGGCGAGTGACCATGACCGAAACTGGAGCCGCGTTCTATGAGCGCTGCGCGCGTCTGGTCGACGATTTTGATGAACTCAAAGCGGACGTGCGTCAGGATCATTGCGCTCCGCGCGGGCAGCTGCGTCTGACCGCGCCCCATTGTTTCGGAGGCAAATATCTGGTTGAGGCTCTGGCCGATTTCTCTGCCGAGCATCCCGAGATTTCAGCGACGCTTGATTTAACCGACCACTATATCAACCTTGTGGAGGATGGGGTCGACGTGGCCATTCGGATCGGCAGCCTTGAGGATTCGTCGTTGCTGGCCCGCCAGATCGGAATGGTTCCCGTTGTGCTGTGCGCCAGCCCGGACTACATCGCAAACGCACCCGATTTAAACACCCCCAGCGATCTGGATCAGCACGCCTGCATCGTCGATACCAACTTCAAAGCCGAAAACAAATGGACGTTTCTGGTCGATGGCCAGCCCGCGACCTATCGCGTCGAAGGACGTCTCAAGATCAACAGCGCAAGCGGCGCGCGGACCTTGGCCCTCAAAGGGCAAGGCCTCCTGCTAACCCTGCGCTACATGGTGGATGATGATATCAGAACCGGGCGACTGATACCGCTCTTGCCCGACTATATGGCGACCAAGCTCGCGATCAATGCGGTCTACCCCCCCACCCGCCACCTGTCGGCACGGGTGCGACGTTTTATTGATTTCATGGCCGCCCGGTTCAAACATTTAAAATAGGCCAACGCGTGTTTTCTAAAAACCGCCCCGCGACGACGCGTGTTGCCCACCCCATCGTCGCCTTTGACCTGTCGCTATCCCGCCAAAGCTGCGCGGAGTTTGGCGGCGTTGGCTTTGATCTCGTCCATATCGCCCATCTGGCCCGCCGCACGCAACGCCACCCCGGTGTGACGGGGCAACACATGGACGTGCAGGTGGAACACCTCTTGTCCGCCCGCGGCCTCGTTGAACTGCTGAACGGTTACGCCATCGGCCTCAAAGGCGGTTTTTGCAGCCACCGCCAGTTTCTGCGCCACCCCGGCCACTGCCGCCACCTGTTCAGGTGACGCATCCAAAAGATTGCGACACGGCGTCTTGGGGATCACCAGACAATGACCATCGCTGCGCGGCATGATATCCATGAACGCCAGGGTCGCCGCGTCCTCATAGATCACCTCGGCGGGGATCTCCTGACGCAGAAGTTTGGCAAAAATGTTATCTGAATCATAAGTCGTCATGATCTGCTCCCTTGAAATGCTGTGCCCTAAAGCTTTTGTTTACACCCGGGCCTCTGGTCAAGCCGGATGTTGCGCCAAAGCCAAAAGCTCTGACCTGCGTCAATTATTCTTGATTCAGATCAAACTCGACCATTGAAGGCGCCCGCACGGCGCTCTAAAACCCACTCTTGAGTCTTGGCCGCTCAGGAACTGTTCCTGTGGCCTAACATTATGCAACAGGAGGCACCCTACGATGGCAGATGCAGCCATTCATGGTCACGGCCACGAAGACGAGCGCAGCTTTTTTACGCGCTGGTTCATGAGCACGAACCATAAGGATATCGGCATTCTCTACCTGATCGTTTCGGCGATTGTTGGTCTCATCTCTGTTATGTTCACCGTTTACATGCGGTTGGAACTGATGGATCCCGGCGTTCAATACATGTGTATGGAAGGCGCGCGTCTGACGGCTGCCGCGGTTGGTGAATGTACACCAAACGGCCACCTCTGGAACGTGCTGATCACGGGCCACGGCATCTTGATGATGTTCTTTGTGGTTATTCCAGCGCTGTTTGGCGGTTTCGGCAACTACTTCATGCCTTTGCAAATCGGCGCGCCCGATATGGCATTCCCCCGCATGAACAACCTGTCCTTCTGGATGTATGTTGCAGGCACATCGCTGGCTGTTGCCTCTGTTCTGGCCCCTGGCGGAAATGATCAGGCCGGGTCCGGCGTGGGCTGGGTTCTGTACCCCCCTCTGTCGACCAACGAAGGCGGCTACTCGATGGATCTGGCAATCTTTGCCGTCCACGTGTCGGGTGCCTCGTCGATCTTGGGTGCGATCAACATGATCACCACCTTCCTGAACATGCGTGCCCCCGGCATGACACTGTTCAAGGTGCCACTGTTCTCCTGGTCAATCTTTGTCACCTCATGGCTGATCCTTCTGTCCCTGCCCGTTCTGGCCGGCGCGATCACCATGCTCTTGATGGACCGGAACTTCGGTTTCACCTTCTTTGACCCTGCAGGCGGCGGCGACCCGATCCTGTACCAGCACATCCTGTGGTTCTTTGGCCACCCGGAAGTGTACATCGTGATCCTGCCCGGCTTTGGTATCATCTCACACGTGATCGCGACTTTCTCGCGCAAGCCCGTGTTTGGTTACCTGCCGATGGTCTGGGCGATCATCGCCATTGGTGTTCTGGGCTTCGTCGTGTGGGCGCACCACATGTACACTGTCGGCATGTCGCTGAACCAACAGGCCTACTTCATGCTGGCCACCATGGTCATCGCGGTTCCAACAGGTGTAAAAGTCTTCTCTTGGATTGCCACCATGTGGGGTGGTTCCATTGAATTCAAAGCCCCAATGATGTTTGCGTTCGGCTTCCTGTTCCTGTTCACCGTTGGTGGCGTGACCGGTGTGGTTCTGTCGCAGGCCTCTGTGGACCGTGCATATCATGACACCTACTACGTTGTGGCCCACTTCCACTACGTGATGTCTCTGGGTGCTGTCTTTGCGATCTTCTCGGGCGTGTACTTCTACTTCGGTAAAATGACAGGTCGTCAGTACAACGAGCTGGGCGCCCAGATTCACTTCTGGATGTTCTTCATCGGTGCCAACCTGACCTTCTTCCCCCAGCACTTCCTGGGCCGTCAGGGCATGCCCCGTCGTTACATCGATTACCCCGAAGGCTTCGCGTACTGGAACAAGATCTCGTCCTACGGCGCGTTCCTGTCCTTTGCCTCGCTTCTGCTGTTCTTTGGTGTTGTGATCTACTCGCTGCTGCGCGGCGCCCGCATCACCCAGAACAACTACTGGAACGAATATGCGGACACACTGGAGTGGACCCTGCCCTCTCCACCGCCTGAGCACACCTTTGAAACCCTGCCCAAGCAGGAAGACTGGGATCGCTCCCACTCACACTAAGATGTGTTGAAACAAATAAAGGCCTCGGAGGAAACTCCGGGGCCTTTTTCAATTTCAAGGGTCAGACATCACGCCGCCCCGCTTCTTTTTGGCTGCAAATACCCCGGGGTAAATTGGCCAAAGGCCAAGAGGGGCAGCGCCCCCCTTGCCGTCGTCACCACAACACGGCACCCTCTTATGGCCCGACACAGCCGACGAGCCCACGATGCCCTACACCTGGACCACCCATTCCACCGAAACCGAATTACAACTCTGGCCACATCAGTCCCTGGACGCACCCGGGTATGTGCGGGTCCTGAGCTTTGCCGCCCTGATGCTTGCAGTGCCGCTGCTGATGGTTCTGGGATCCTCCCTGTTGTGGGGGCTGCTGCCCTTTTTACTGCTCGCGCTTTTGGGTCTGAAATGGGCGCTGGATCGCAATCGACACGATCATCAGCGGCTCGAAATTCTGACCTTGGACCCAACACATGCACATCTCGACCGGTTGAATCCCGATCAAAGCCGCCAGGACTGGCACTGCAACCGCTATTGGGTCACGGTCCATCTCCTGGCCTCCGGCGGGCGGATCCCCAATTATATCATCCTTCGGGGCAATGGCCGCGATGTCGAAATCGGCGCGTTTCTCACCCCTGAAGAGCGCACAACACTTTATGCAGAACTGTGCGACGCCTTTCAGCAAACTTAAGTCCAAAAAAAACCCCGCCAGACAGCGGGGTTTCAATCGTCGTCATGCGGTCGTCACCGCAAACCTAGCAGTCTCCGGCGTTGCACAGCTGGTCTTTGACCAGCGGGCCGACTTTGCCGAAATCCATCTGACCGGTGTATTTGGTTTTTAGAACACCCATCACCTTGCCCATGTCGCGGATTGATTCGGCGCCCGCCTCAACAACCGCGGCGCGGACCGCGTCAGCGACCTCAGTGTCGTTCAGCTGTTGTGGTAGGAACTCTTCGATGATCGCAATCTCGTCGCGCTCGCGCTCGGCCAGATCCAATCGTCCCCCCTCTTCATAAGCGCGCGCACTTTCATTGCGCTGTTTGGTCATTTTCCCCAGAATAGCAAGGATTTCCCCGTCGCCGATCCCGGCGTCATCACCATCCACTCGTGCGGCAATCTCTTTGTCTTTGATTGCAGCATTGATCAGCCTCAAAGTGGCCAGCCGCGACGTTGCTCTGTCGCGCATCGCCTGCTTGAGGGCCTCATTGACCTGTAAACGCGTGTCCATTTCTCTCATCCCTGATTGGGCTATTGCGAACGTTGATCTTTAACCAAATCCACCCCACACATCAAGGATTGCTGCACATGCAAACTATTGGGCCATTTATCCCTGCCTTCACGAACGACGATGGCTTGACCCCCATCGCCGCTCCCTTTAGACACCCATAAATTTTGCCCAGATTGGAGACACGTGTCATGGCCCTCCCCGCCCAATCCAAGCCCACAGCCTGCTTGGCGCTCGCAGATGGGACCGTATTTTACGGATCCGGATTTGGTGCCACCGGTGAAACCGTCGCCGAGTTGTGCTTTAACACCGCCCTCACAGGATATCAGGAAATCATGACTGACCCGTCTTATGCCGGTCAGATCGTCACCTTTACGTTTCCCCACATCGGCAACGTTGGCGTTAACCCCGACGACGATGAAACCGGCGATCCGGTTGCCGCTGGCATGGTGGTGAAATGGGATCCCACCCAATCGTCCAATTGGCGCGCCACCGAAGAGCTGAAAACCTGGCTCACCCGCACCGGTCGCATCGCCATCGGCGGACTGGACACCCGCCGCCTGACTCGCGCAATCCGCCAGCAAGGTGCGCCGCACGCGGCCCTGGCCCACGATCCCGACGGCAACTTCGACGTCGAGGCACTGGTGGCCAAAGCCCGCGCTTGGTCCGGCCTTGAAGGTCTGGATCTGGCCAAAGACGTCACCTGCGCCCAAAGCTATAAATGGGACGAAATGCGGTGGGCCTGGCCGGATGGTTTCCCCCGTCAAAACGCCCCCAAGCACAAAGTCGTCGCCATCGACTACGGCGCAAAACGCAACATCCTGCGCTGTCTTGCCTCTGCGGGCTGTGATGTCACCGTTCTGCCGGCCTCGGCCACTGCCGAAGACGTTCTGGCGCACAATCCGGATGGTGTGTTCCTGTCCAACGGTCCCGGCGATCCGGCAGCCACCGGCAAATATGCAGTGCCGATGATCAAAACCATTCTGGACACAACCGAGTTGCCGATGTTTGGCATTTGCTTGGGGCACCAGATGCTGGCACTGGCCCTTGGCGCAAAAACTGTAAAAATGAACCACGGTCACCACGGCGCCAACCACCCGGTCAAGGAAAACGCCAGCGGCAAGGTTGAAATCACCTCGATGAACCACGGCTTTGCGGTGGATGCACAATCGCTGCCCGAAGGCGTCGAAGAGACCCATGTGTCCCTGTTTGACGGCTCCAACTGCGGTATCGCCATGACGAATCGCCCGGTGTTCTCCGTGCAGCAACACCCCGAGGCCAGCCCCGGCCCGCAGGACAGCTATTACCTGTTTGAACGCTTTGCCGAGGCCATGGAAACCCGCAAAAGCGCGTAAAAGCTGGCAACGCAGCATAAAATCACTGAACGCCCCGTGAGGATCTCTCTACGGGGCGTTTTTTGTTAAGGCTTCGTTAATCAAACTCACCAAACCCTAAAGGCGAACTCTCCTCAGGATCCTGCTGCCACGGGGGGCCACATGGGTGAAGCCTGGACCACACTTGCATTGCGCGCACGCGCGTCTGCTCCCCATCCACGGCGGTTGGGAGAGACGCTGGTCAAAGATGCCGGGCTCAGCGGCGACCGCCTGATGCGTGCGCTCGTGTTACAACAGCATCAACGCGCCTCCTTGGGGGATATCCTTGTCTCTGAGGGCTGGGCCACCCGATCCTCGGTGGTCACCGCGTTGGCGCAACAATACCGAATGCAAACGGTCAACCTAGAGGGGCGCCCTCTCAGCAAACGGCTGATGGCGCGCAAACCGGCGACCTTTTGGCTGACCCATTGCGTGGTTCCCTGGATGCAGTTGGGCACAACGGTGGTCTTTGCCATTGCCCACCCCGAAGAACGCATTCACCTGCGCCGCCTTCTGGGGGCCAGCTTTCCCAAAATCCGTTTTGTACTGGCCGACGAAGAGGCAATCCGCGCAGGCATCACCCGCCATCTGCGCCAGCATCTGGCGCAGGCATCTGTCGTACGTACGCCAAACCCGTCCAGTTGCCGCAATTTGATGTCGCCGCGGCGCTGTCGGGTGCTCGGACTTGTTCTGATGTCCCCCGTCGCAGGACTGTGTCTGGCTCCGGGCGTGACCTTTGTGCTGCTGACCCTTTTGGCGATGCTGTCCTTGCTGCTGTTCACAGGCCTTCGGGTGGCCGGGATCGTCTATGCCCTGCGCGCGCCAATGGGCCGCACAGCCCCCTCTCCCATCCCAGCCCCACACCCGCACAAACTGAACCGTCTGCCGCGCCTGTCCGTAATGATCCCCCTGTACAAAGAGGCCGACATCAGCCGCGATCTCTTGCGCCGCCTTGGCAAGCTCTCTTACCCCCGCAGCCTGCTCGAGGTGTTTCTGGTCCTCGAAGAACACGATACCGTCACCCGCGCCGCAGTGCGCGCAGTGCAGCTGCCCAGCTGGATCAAAGTGATCGAAGTTCCCGCCTGCGGCAGTCTCAAAACCAAACCCCGCGCGATGAACTATGCGTTGGATTTCTGCCGTGGCGATCTGGTGGGGGTCTGGGACGCCGAGGACGCGCCCCAAGGGGATCAGCTGGAAAAAGTTGCATCAGCCTTTGCCAGTTCCGACAAAAATGTAGCGTGTTTTCAGGGGTTTTTGGATTACTACAACCCAACCGCCAATTGGCTGGCGCGCTGTTTTACATTGGAATATGCCAGCTGGTTCCGGCTGGTTTTACCGGCCATGTCGCGTCTTGGACTGGTCTTGCCCTTGGGGGGCACCACCATGTTTATCCGCCGCTCCGTTTTGCAAGAGGTGGGCGGTTGGGACGCGCACAATGTGACCGAAGACGCGGATCTGGGGGTCCGCCTGTACCGCGCCGGGTATGAAACCCGGATGTTGCCCGCCACAACCTACGAAGAGGCCAATTGCCGCCCGTGGTCCTGGGTCAAACAGCGTTCGCGCTGGTTGAAGGGATTTATGATCACCTATCTGGTGCATATGCAACGCCCGCGCCAATTGCTGCGCGATCTGGGATGGCGCAAGATGCTGGGGTTTCAGACCTTTTTCATCGGCGCTGTGGGGCAATTTCTACTGGCGCCGGTGCTGTGGACCTATTGGCTGATCTGGGCGGGCGGCGCGCACCCCGCCGCGTCAACTTTGCCCGCTGGCGCGATGAGCCTGCTCATCGCGCTGATGATGGGGTGCGAATTTGTGTCGATCTGCGTCGCCGTGCTGGCCGCCGTTCGGATAAAACAGCCAGGGCTGGCGCTATGTGCGCCCACCTTGCTGTTTTATTTCCCGCTGGGCACAGTGGCCGCCTACAAAGCGCTGCGCGAATTGCTGAGCTGCCCGTTTTTCTGGGACAAAACCAGCCACGGGTTGCACAGCGATCTGCCACAGCTGCCGCCCCGCGCTGATCAGTCAACGCTTAAGGTTTGATACGATCACCAGCGTCTTGTTTCAGACGGGTGACAAAGGCCACCGAGATATGTTCCTTTAGCGCCGCCTCAGCCGCATCACCATCACGGTTTTCAATGGCTGCAACGATCTTCTTGTGCTCAGCCTGCGCGATCTTTCCGCGCCCCTCTACGGCCAGCGAAGTGGTCGCCATCAGTGCCATCGTGCGGTGCACAAGGTTCAGCTGCTGCACCAGATACCGGTTGTGTGAGGCCAGATGAATCTGTTCATGGAACCGTCGGTTGGCCTTGGCCAACTCGGTTGGATCATCGACCAAGGCATCATCCGCCAGCACCATATGTTTGAGCACCTGAATTTCTTCGGTATTGGCATGGCGCGCGGCCAGACGTGCCGCCAGGCCTTCCAGCTCACGGCGCACCACATAAAGTTCAGCCATCTGGTTATGATCCAGCGAGGCCACAATCAGCGATCGCCCATCGCGCTCCAGCAAGGATTGCGTTTCAAGCCGCTGCAAAGCTTCACGAATGGGCGTGCGGGACACACCAAACCGCTCGGCCAGATCGCTTTCGACAAGGCGGTCGCCGGGTTTGTAGACGCCGACATCAATCGCCTCAAGGATCAAACTATAGGCGTCTTTGTGCGTGCTGCGGCTTTGGTTCATGTCGTCCCCTGTGGGTCTGGCCCTATCGTCATACGTTCATCAATCTCTACAGTCCCCCCGACCTGGATCAAGCCCGGGCGCGCAAAAGACCCCGCAAAAGAGATGAAAATGGAACCCCGCGGCGGTTTTCATTGCTCCGACGCCGCAAGCGGCCTATCACCACGGCCATGATCAAAACGCATTTTTCACACGTTCGTCACTGGGTGTTTGACCTGGACCACACCCTGTATCCCCCGGCTGCCAATCTGTTTGGCCAGATCGAAACGAAGATGACCCACTACGTTATGGACGTATTGGGCGTTGACGCGGCTGAGGCGGATCAACTGCGTGCCAGTTACTGGCGCCAATATGGCACCACGTTGGCTGGTTTGATGCGCGAACATCACATCGATCCCGACCCCTATCTGATTGCTGTGCATGACATCAGCATGGCCCCCTTAGATCCAGCCCCCGATCTGGCCACCCAGATTGCCGCGCTGCCCGGTCACAAAATTGTCTACACAAACGGATCCGCCCCCTATGCCCGCCGCGTGCTAGAGGCCCGCGGCCTGTCGGGGCTGTTTGATGATGTTTTTGGGGTAGAGCACGCCAATTATCACCCCAAACCCGAACGTGCCGCGTTTGATATGGTGTTTGCACGTGCGGGCGTAGATCCGGCACGCGCCGCCATGTTCGAAGACGACCCACGTAATCTGGCCGCGCCTCATGATCTTGGGATGCGCACCGTGCATGTGGCCGACACCGCCGCACCAGCCCCCCATATCCACTATCATACCGATGATCTGACAGGCTTTTTGGCGCAGCTGACCGCCTAAGATATATGGGTTTCCGATAAATGCTCTGCAAAATTGCGCCACAAGCTACAGCTTGTCGCATGTCTCGGACCCTGCCGACGGCATATGTAATGGCTATTGTTTTCAACGCCGGAGCCGCTCCTTGATGTCTGCCATCTCTCTGCCCAGCAACCTGTCTGTGCCCCAAAGAATTCTCTTTGCCCTGCCCATTCTGGGTCGGATCGCCAAAGAAGTCGCATATGGGCCGGAAGAAAACATCTATTACGCGCTGGCCACTTTTGTCAGCCTGTGGGGCTGTTCTGCCCTGCTGTTTGGTCTGCCGGGCCTGTATCTGCCGGCCTTGGGTCTGGTGCCGGTGATCTGGCTGTGCCTGCTGGCCATCACCCGCGGCTGACCTGATCAAGAATTGCACCAATGCGCCGCTGGGACGCATGTACTTTTGCCCCTTCACCCCCTATCTCAGAGGGATGAAACTGGAGGCAGACAGCATGGCAAAAACTGGCGTAGAGGCCTGCGATATTCTGGTGTCTGGCGGCGGTGTCGCCGGGTTGATGGCGGCGGCGGCGTTTGGGGCGGCGGGTTACCATGTGATCTGCGTAGACCCCATGCCGCCCGTCACCCAGCGCGATGCACAGGGCGCCGATCTGCGCACCACCGCATTTTTGCAACCTGCGCAGGCCTTGCTCGCGCAAATTGGCCTATGGCCACGACTGGCGGATCAGGCCGCAGCCCTACAGGTGATGCGCATTGTGGATGCCGGCGGCGCCGCGCCCGAGGCGCGGGTGGTAAAAGAATTCAATGCCACGGAAATTTCCGAAAACCCCTTTGGCTGGAACCTGCCCAACTGGTTGCTACGCCGTGAGCTTTTGGCCCGCCTTAAAGAACTGCCCAACGTGGATTTTCGCCCCGGCACCGGCACACGACAGCTGTTCACCCGCACCGATGAAGCCCGCGTCGGTTTGAGCGATGGCAGTCAGATTGCCGCGCGGCTGGTTCTGGCCTGTGACGGACGTGCCTCGCCCATGCGGGAGGCAGCAGGCATTCCTGTTCGGACCACGCGTTATGGTCAAAAAGCACTGGCGTTTGCGGTCAACCATGATGTGCCGCATGAAAATGTCTCAACCGAAATCCACCGCACCGGGGGGCCGTTTACGCTGGTGCCTCTGCCCGATTACAACGGGCGGCCCTCCTCTGCTGTGGTGTGGATGGAGCGCGGACCGCAGGCGCAGGCCCTACAGGCCATGGAGGTGTCCGCGTTTGAAGCCGAAATGACCCGTCGCAGCTGTGGTTTGTTTGGGGATCTGACCTTGGCGTCCCGCCGCACGATCTGGCCCATCATCAGCCAATACGCGGCCCAGATGTCGGGCGAACGCGTGGCCTTGATGGCGGAAGCCGCTCATGTGGTGCCGCCGATTGGGGCGCAGGGGTTGAACATGTCCCTGGGGGATTTACAGATCCTGTTGGATCTGGCCGCCGCGCGCCCTGATGGAGTGGGCGATGCGCATATGCTGTCGGCCTATCACACCGCCCGGCACCGGGAAATTCTGGTGCGCGTCAAAGGCATTGATCTGCTGAACCGGACATCGATGCTGTCCCCGCGCCCGTTGCGGGATCTGCGGGCCGTGGGACTGGGGGCGCTGTATTCGCTGGCGCCTGTGCGCCGCACCTTGATGCAGATGGGGTTGGGGATGAAGTAATCCGGTTTTTCCGTTGGAAAACCCGGTGCCTCCGGCGGGGGTATTGTCCGCCAAAAAGAAGCCGGGCCGCCCCAGATGGGAGCGGCCCGTTTTTGTGGTGCTGTGGATCAGAGAACCTGATCAAGCGCTGTTTTCAAGCGGCCCAGCGTGGCGTCGACATCATAGAGTTTGTCGAGACCAAAGAGACCCAGGCGGAAGGTGCGGAAGCCTTCGGGCTCGTCACATTGCAGCGGCACACCCGCCGCGATTTGCATGCCAATGGCTGCAAATTTTTTGCCGTTGTTGATCTCGGGATCTGCGGTGTAGCTGACCACAACACCCGGTGCGCCAAAGCCGTCAGCTGCGACCGAGGTCACGCCTTTGTCTTTTAGCATCGCGCGCACGCCGTTGCCCAAAGCGTATTGAGCCTCGCGCAGCTTTTCGAAACCGTATTCTTTGGTTTCCAGCATGGTGTCGCGGAAGGCGCGCAGCGCATCGGTGGGCATGGTGGCGTGATAGGCATGGCCACCGTTTTCATAGGCCTGCATGATGGTGCGCCACTGTTTCAGGTTCAGTGCAAAGCTGTCGGATGCTGTTTCTTCCAGACGCGCGCTGGCGCTGTCTGACAGCATAACCAGACCAGCCGAGGGAGACGCGCTCCAGCCTTTTTGGGGGGCTGAAATCAGCACGTCGACGCCGGTGGCCTTCATGTCGATCCAAGCGCAGCCAGAGGCGATGCAATCCAGAACCATCAGTGCGCCCACTTCGTGCGCGGCGGAGGCCAGTGCGGTGACGTAGTCATCCGGCAGGATAACGCCGGCTGCTGTTTCTACATGGGGGGCAAAGACGATGCTTGGTTTTTGCTCGCGGATGGCGGCAACAACGTCGTCGATTGGCGCGGGCTCAAAAGGTGAGGCTGCGGTATTGCCGGTTTGGCGGGCCTTCATCACGGTGGCGGAGTCTGTCAGGCCGCCCGTTTCAAAGATCTGGCTCCAGCGATAGGAGAACCACCCGTTGCGCACGACCAATGCCGTGCCGCCTTTGGCGAACTGACGTGCCACGGATTCCATCGCAAAGGTGCCGCCACCGGGGACCAGCGCCACCGCGTCGGCGTTATAAACCTCTTTCAGCATCGCATTGATGTCCAGCATCACCTGCTGGAAGGTCTTTGACATATGGTTCAACGACCGGTCCGTGAAAACCACCGAAAACTCATCCAGACCTTGTGGGTCAACTGTGTCCAAAATAGCCATGACAGCTCCTCCAAAATTTCATTGCTTATGGCTAGCGATCCGGGCTTAAATTGGCAAAGTCTATCTCGGCATACCGAATGCGCCGCCTGTGCACGCCCCTACGATGCGCTGAAATGCGAAGTGGAAAGGCAGGACAGACGTCAAAAACCCGCGTGATTTGCGCCATTGTGCGCCCCTGCGCACGGTCACAGCGGCCCCGGACGACGCTCTTCGGACAACAGCACATTGGCATCAACATTGCCCACACCCGGCAACGTCATGATCCGGCGACGCAACACACGTTCGAAATCTGCGATATCTCGCGCCGTGACCCGAAGGCGGTAATCATAGAGCCCCAGCACATGTTCAACGGTCTGAACCTCAGGGATGGCCACCACCGCGCGTTCAAAATCTTCCAGGCTCAGCTGGCCTTTGGTCGCCAGTTTGATGCCCAAAAAGACCGTCACACCAAACCCCAGCTTTTCTTTGTCCAGATCCAGCCGCCTGCCCGCCAGAATACCGCTGTCCTGCAACCGTTTGATGCGCCGCCAGGTGGCGGGCTGGCTCAGCCCAAAATGACGCCCCAACGCCCCGGCACTTTGGCCGGCGTCTTCTGCCAACGCGCGCAACAGTCCCCGGTCGATGTCATCCAGATCGGTCATAGCGGCAGGCTTTCGTCAGATTTGATCCGGGACACATGCATCAGACCTTCGATATCGGCGATATGCGGCAGGGTCAGAATGCGGGTCCGGTAAATCTGCTGATAATGGCTCATGTCGTGGGCGATCACCGACAGGCGCACATCCACTCGGCCCAAAAAGGTCTGGATCTCGATCACCTCAGGAATGTCGCGTGCATCTTCGATGAAGTCGTCAAAGGCGCGAGTCTGGGTCTTGTCCAATGTGATCCGCAGCGAGACTTCGACCTCATAGCCCAAGGCGCGCCAGTCGATGATCGCCCGCTGGCCTTTCAGGATGCCACGCTCACGCAGTTTGTCCAACCGGCGAGACAGGCGGGCTGGTGTCAGGCCAAGACGGTCACCCAGATCAGGAATCGATTGTTCCGGCGCAGATTGGAGGTGGCGCAAAATGCGCCGATCAAGATCATCAAGCATGAAACACTCAATATCACCCGATTTGGCGAATGAATACCCGTAACTTCATACGCAGTTCAGCGTTTTTTGCGGTCCACTTCCCCAAATCTCTCCCTATGATGACGGCAACTCAAACAAAAGGATGCCGATTATGCGCGTTTATTACGATCGCGATTGCGATGTGAACCTGATCAAAGACAAAAAAGTTGCCATTCTGGGCTATGGCTCACAGGGCCACGCCCACGCGCTGAACCTGCGTGACTCTGGCGCCAAGAACCTTGTTGTTGCTCTGCGCGAAGGCTCGGCATCTGCCAAAAAAGCCGAAGGCGAAGGCCTGAAGGTTATGGGCATTGCAGAAGCGGCCGCTTGGTGTGACGTGATCATGTTCACAATGCCCGACGAACTGCAGGCTGAAACCTACAAAAAATACGTCCACGACAACATCAAACCCGGTTCCGCAATTGCGTTTGCCCACGGTCTGAATGTTCACTTTGGCCTGATTGAGCCCAAAGAAGGCGTTGACGTGATCATGATGGCGCCTAAAGGCCCAGGTCACACCGTGCGCGGCGAATACACCAAAGGCGGCGGCGTGCCTTGCTTGGTTGCTGTCAACACAGACGCCACCGGCAATGCGCTGGAAATCGGCCTGTCTTATTGCTCTGCCATCGGTGGCGGTCGTTCCGGCATCATCGAAACCAACTTCCGCGAAGAGTGCGAAACCGACCTGTTCGGTGAACAGGCTGTTCTGTGTGGCGGTATCGTTGAACTGATCCGTATGGGCTTTGAAACTCTGGTCGAAGCAGGTTACGCACCTGAAATGGCCTACTTTGAGTGTCTGCACGAAACCAAGCTGATCGTTGACCTGATCTATGAAGGCGGCATCGCCAACATGGACTACTCGATCTCCAACACCGCAGAATACGGCCAGTACGTCACCGGCCCACGCATCCTGCCCTACGAAGCCACCAAGAAAGCCATGAAAGAAAGCCTTGCTGACATTCAGTCCGGTAAATTCGTGCGTGACTTCATGCTGGAAAACGCGGTTGGCCAGCCCACCATCAAAGCGTCGCGTCGTGCAAACGACGAGCACCAGATCGAAGTTGTTGGCGGCAAGCTGCGCGACATGATGCCATGGATCTCGGCTGGTAAAATGGTCGACAAAGCAAAGAACTAAGGTTACCGCGGTGTAAACCGCAGCCTTTTTCCTCTGCGGGGTGCTCTGGCAACAGGGCACCCTTTTTATTTTCAAAGGACTTATTGCATGGCCGTCAGTTCAGCAAACTGGATCAAGCTATTGATGCTGGGTATTATGTGGGGCGCCTCGTTCATGGGGGTTGCTGTGGCCTTGGACGGGTTTGCACCGCTGACCCTTGCCGCGCTGCGTATCTCACTGGGCGCTGTCTGCCTGACCGCCGTGGTCCTGTCTCATGGGGCAGGCCTGCCCAGCCTGCGCAGCCGTGACGGACGCATTGTGTGGCTGTTTGCGCTGTTGATGGGGATTTTCACCAATGCGGTGCCCTTTTCCCTCCTCGGCTGGAGCATGACCCATGTGGCCAGTGGTTTTGCGGGGATCACCATGGCCGTGGTGCCTCTGTTTGTGCTGCCACTGGCGCATATTCTGGTGCCCAACAGCCGTATGACCCTGCGCAGCGCGTTTGGCTTTGGGGCTGGATTTTTAGGAGTTCTGGTGCTGATCGGGCTGGAGGCCTTTGCCAGCACCGGCGCGGATCTTGAAACCCTGGCCCGGCTTGCCTGTGTTGGCGCGGCCTTGTGTTATGCCATCGGGGTCATTGTGGCCCGGTTGTGCCCGACCGTTAACATGCTGTCGTTGTCTGCCGCGACATTGCTGTGTGGTTCGGCTCTCATCCTGCCTTCGGCGCTGTGGCAAGACGGTGTCCCAGCTGTGCCCGCGATACGCCCTATCGTGGCTGTTGTTGCGCTTGGGCTGCTGCCGACAGCATTGGCACAGGTGCTGTTGGTTCAGGTGGCCCGCAGCGCAGGCCCGGCGTTTTTGTCATTGGTGAACTATCAGGTGCCCGTCTGGTCGGTGTTGTTTGGGGCTTGGCTTCTTGATGAAACCCTGCCGCGACAGATCTTTGTCGCCTTAGCCCTGATTTTGGGGGGGCTGCTGATTTCCAGCGCCAAACGCAAAGCCGTCTAACCGCGCAAACCAAACATCGCCCCCGGTCGTGACCGTACTTCGCAGGGCGTCAGGATCATCTGGCAAAAACTCGTCGGGTGCCCCCAAAAAACGTGTCACAGGGGCGGGCGTTTGGCTCAGCGAACCGCCTGCCACAGACGTACGGCTTGCGCCGTTTCCGCCACATCGTGCACCCGTAAAATCTGCACTCCCTGCGCTAGGGCCGCCAGCCCAACAGCAACTGACCCCGGCATCCGCGCGGTGGGATCAGCAGTCTGGGCAAGGGTGCCAATGAACCGTTTGCGCGACGCGCCCAGCAAAATCGGACAGCCCAACGCGTGGAACAGGCTGATGTTTTTCAGCAATGCCAGATTGTGTTGCAGCGTCTTGCCGAACCCAATGCCCGGATCCACCACGATCTGTTCACGCACCACGCCAATCGCCTCAAGCCGATCGACCTGGTCCGACAGGAAATCATAGACATCGAGCAGCACATTGTCATACGTCGGCTCTTTTTGCATGGTCGCGGGATCCCCCTGCGCATGCATTACACAGACCGGCACCCCCGCCTGCGCGCACAATGGCGCAAGCGCCATATCAAAGGTAAAGCCCGACACATCATTGACCAGACTCGCCCCAACCTCCAATGCCTCCATCGCCACCGCAGCTTTGCGGGTGTCGATCGAAATTGGCACGGATGTTTTGGCACGCAGCGCAGCAATCGCCGGAGCAGTGCGCGCGATTTCTTCCAGCTCTTCCACCAGCTCGGCGCCGGGACGGGTAGATTCCCCACCAACGTCCAAAATACTGGCGCCATCGGCAACCATTTGCAGAGCCGTCGCACAGGCCGTTTCCGCGCTGTCTAGCTTTCCGCCATCCGAAAAACTATCAGGCGTGACGTTCAAAATGCCCATAATCTGCGGCGAGGACATATCCAGCCCCGCAATAGACGCGCGCCGCGCCGTCAGTCGACGGCGGTCTTCTTCGGGCACCAAACCCGCAGGCACCACACGTGCTGGCGCATTGCGGGCCAGAACCTCCACCTCAGAAAACCACAAGGCACCACCAGCCAAGGGCAATGCCCCTTCAGGCCGGGCCTCTCCTGATCGTACAAGTGGTCGATAATAGGTCACAGGTCCGTTTGCTCCAGCTGAACAGCGCGCAAAGGAACGCTCGGATCGTCAGGCAAGGATTCGTCAATTACGATCATCTCACCCGCTTCAAATGTCGCGGCAAACCAAGCGGCCAATTGCACTGCATCATGCGACGCAGCCGCAGGGCTGTCCACTGCATCCAGCACCACTTTCGAAGGAGCCCAGACGCAAATTTGCTTGTTTTTCATCGCCCAGTCGAGTTCGGTACGGGTCGATACAACCACACAGCGATCATCCTTGGACGCCAAACGCCATGCATTCTGTTCAATCGCCAATAAATCAATGCGGCGCTGGGTCATCGTGTGGCCCGTCACCGGCACCGCCTGCTCATGCCGCCCCACGCATAAGATCAGCGGGCGCTCGCGGCATTCCATCTGATCAATCCAGCCTTTCAGGTTGGCGCTGTCGATGGCGGCATTTGACAGGTACATCATGCGCGGATGCGGCACGTCTTCTTCGGCCACGTCATGGCTGACCTGATCGCGTGAGCGCACAATTTCAACACCAAGCGCACCCGGACCCCGGTCAAGTTTTTCAATGCGAACAAACACCCGCACCGCTTGTGGTTCGGCCAGAATACGTTCGGCCACACGCTCTGCCAGCGTTTCCAGCAGGTTCAGACGTTCGGCAGCCAGTTCAAACGCGATCGCTTCGGTCACCCGGTCATACGACAGGATCCGATCCACATCATCGTCCAAGTCAGCCGGCAGCGGCTCGATCTCAACCACGACGTTGAAACAGACGCGCTGGGTGGTGCCCCGTTCCGCCTGAAAGGCGCCGATTTCGACCTCGACCAGATGATCTCGCACCGAAAGCCGATCCAAAGGCCCACCGCGCGCTGTTGCGCGCGCACGTTCAGACGGGTGTTCAAATGCGAGGCGGATCTCAGAGGACATAGGGGCCGACCTTTGACTGGCGAGGGACATTCAGAGGCCCCCCTATAGACGATTGCGCCACAGAAAACAGGCGGATCTGCGCCGTTCTAGCACCCAAATGCGCCGGAACGACGGGAAAATCGGTCTGCTTAGTTGGCCGCGGTCCGGTACCTATCGTCACGGTAGAACAGGTGCACGCCAATTCGCGCGGTTTTGGTGAACGACCGGCGCCAACGCGGCTGCACTGCGGTGGTGTGATAATAGGTTGCACCGTCGGTGACCTTGGCGCTGATCCCATCCAGCGCCAAACGCGCCACTTTCGACACGCGCTCATGCGCGCGCGGCTCGTGGATCACTTCTTTGTGGCCATCGCAGGTGTAGGTGAACTGGCATTGGTACTTGCGGCCGGTGCCCTGATTGACAACCCCGCATACCGAATTGGGGAACCGCTTGCTGGCGACCCGGTTCAAAATCACCTCAGCCACGGCAAACTGGCCTTTTACGGTTTCGCCGCGCGCCTCAAAGTAAAGCGCCTCAGCCAGGCAGGCAAATTCTGCATCTCCTGTGGCCGCGGGGCGGCTGTCCAGAAACGCACGGGTAAACTCAACCTTGGTGGCGGTGGCGGTGGCGGCGCGTTCGCGTGGCTTACGTCCAAAAGACAGGAAACGATTCACACGTTCTGTAGAAACCTTGTTCAAGGTCGATTGTTCTGTGCGAAACAGCGCGCTCAGGTCGGCCTCGGCATGGGCCAGATTGCCAACAGCAATCATAGCGGCTGCCAGAGCCGCTAGAAATTTCGAATTCATCTATGGGTCCCCCCAAGTTCCACGTCACATGCTGGGCAACTACTATGCATGCAGTCGAACTCTTTAAGGCAAAGCGTTCAAAAGGTCCAGTTTAAGACAAATGCGCGACATTATTTGCGGGTCGCGCAGTCAGCCACAGCCGCCAGCGAGGTGCGACATAGCAAGCCGAATACTAATTTTTTCTTTCTTTTTCAGCGGCCTTACCCAAATTGTCGGCAATCGCCAACTGCGCAGCCGCCAAACGGGCTACAGGCACCCGAAACGGCGAACACGAGACATAATCAAAGCCCGCCTTGCGACAGAACGCGATTGATTCGGGGTTCCCGCCGTGTTCACCACAAATTGACAAGGTGATGTCGGGATTGCTCTGTCGACCGCGCGTCACGCCCAGTTGTAACAACTCCCCCACCCCATCCACATCCAGCACATGGAACGGATCCTCGGCAAATACGCCCTGCCGAACATAAGTCGACATAAACCGACCCGCGTCGTCTCGCGACAATCCATAGGTCATCTGTGTCAGGTCGTTGGTGCCAAAACTCAGAAACGCCGTATGGGGCGCGATCTCTTCGGCGCGCAGCGCTGCACGCGGGGTCTCTACCATGACGCCGAACCGGAAATCGAAATCACATCCTGCTTCCAATCGTACCGCAGCGGCCACCGCGTCGATGCGGGTTTTGATCAGCTCCACTTCACGCTTGGCCGAAACCAGCGGGATCATGATTTCCGGCACCACAACGGCCCCGTCTTTCGAGGCCTCAACCGTGGCTTCAAAAATTGCGCGGGCCTGCATTTCGTAGATTTCCGGCACGGTCACGCCAACGCGCACACCGCGCAGACCCAGCATGGGGTTGTATTCGCCCAGCTCTTGTACCCGGCGCGTGACTTCGCTGACCGGAATCCCCAAGGCTTCGGACAATTCGCGCTGTCCAGATTGGCCCGTTGGCAGAAATTCATGCAACGGCGGATCGAACAACCGAATGCAAACCGGCAGACCTTCCATGATGCGAAACAACTCGCGGAAATCATCCCGTTGCATCGGCAACAGACGCGCCAGCACCGCCGCCCGCCCCGAAGGCGTTTCCGCAAAAATCATTTCGCGCATGACCGTCAGGCGGCCGGGATCAAAGAACATATGTTCCGTGCGGCACAGCCCGATCCCCTGCGCATTGAAATTGCGGGCGGTCTGCGCGTCCATGGCGGTGTCCGCATTGGCACGAATGCCAATATCGCGTTCCTGATCCGCCCAACTCATCAACGTCCGAAAGGCCTCGTCCTGCGCCGCTTCCACGGTTTTTGGCTGGCCCGCCAGCACCTGCCCCGAGCTGCCATCGATTGTGATCACATCCCCCGCCCGGAAAACGCGGCCATCCTCGGCCTTTAACCGCTTGCCGCGACTGTCAAATTTCAAGCTTGAGGCGCCAACGATACACGGCAGGCCAAGGCCACGGCCAATCACCGCCGCGTGGCTTGTCATGCCGCCCTTTTCCGTGAGCACCGCCACAGCCGCATGCATGCCGCGCACGTCTTCCGGCGATGTTTCGCGCCGCACCAGAATGCAGGCTTCATTGCGTGCGGCACTGGCCTGTGCTTCGGCTGCGGTAAAGACCAGCTTGCCGGTGGCCGCGCCGGGGCTGGCGGCAATCCCGTCGCCAATCACATCACGCGTGGCCTCAGGATCCACCTGCCGGTGCAGCAATTCATTCAGCGCATGGGCATCAATGCGCATCACAGCCTCTTGTGGCGGAATAATTTCGTCCTGCGCCAATCCGACTGCAATACGCACCGCGGCCCGGGCACTGCGCGCCACGCGCACCCCGTCCAGAATATGTACTTCGCCGTTTTGCAGCACGAATTCGACCTGCATCTCTTCGCGCAGGCGCTGGCGCATCAGCCGGGCATGAACCTTCAGCTGTTCAAACGCATCAGGAGCCAGATCCTCCAGCGCATCCCCACGCGGGTCGCGCTCTAGGTACATGGCCGCCACATCCCGGCCCAACGCATCACGCCCCTGCGACTGGCGCAGATAGCGGCCTGAAATCTGTGGCTCTCCGGTGGTGCTGCTGACCAGCTGCAACACGCCAGACCCGCACACGCCATGGCCCAGACCCGGCACCATTTCCTGCACCACCAGCCCCAGCCCGGCATCCGCCGGTGCGCCTTTTGCCTGCCGCAACAAACGCGCCGAGGTCCCATCCCAGGCGCGCGCCATCGAACGCAGAACCGCGCTCAACTGCTCGCCGCGATCCTGTGGAAAAGGCTCGTCTGTTTCCGCCGTATAGGCTTGTAGGATTTCCGCCAATGCATCAGGCCCGCCGTCTTCGACGTCATCAAACACATCAGGATCCAACCGCGCCACATGCACCGCATAAGACTGCACAAACCGCAGATACAGCGCCGCCGCCCCATCCGGGCCCAGTTTGGTGCACAGGTCCGCATAAGAGCTGTCATTGATGCCGACGTTCAAGATGGCCCCCGGCCCCCCCCAATCGGGATCTTCCGAAGACGGGCGCACACAGAGCAGCGCATCATCGGGGAACTCTTTCAGCACCGCAGACAGGTCCGGCATGCGCCCTTCGGCAATGGCATGAACCGCATCAAACGACAGCGCCACCGTACGCGGCACCGGCAGATCCAAACGCACCAAACGCTGCAAACATTTGGCACGCCCCCCGTGGGAATTGGGCGCAATCGCAGCCTTGGGCGTAATCCGAAGGGCAAAAGGCGTTTGATCTGAATTTTTCTGCACTGCAGCACCTCTACTTTGTACCGCAGCATAGGCGGATACCGCCATCGCGCAAGGGCCTTATCATGAGGACAAAACAGGGCAGCGCGTCGGAGGTCGCCCCGTAGCCGCCGCACAAAAAGAGCGGGCCACCCCGCTCTCTTGTCGCAGTCCGTGCGATCAGCCCTCCAACAGGGTCAAATCTGCAACCTGCCCGCAGCGTTTGCGAATGTCGCTCAGCAGGTTCAAACGGTTGCGGCGCACCACTTGGTTGTCCGAATTCACCTGCACCGCCTCAAAAAAGGCATCCACCGGCGCGCGCAACGCGGCCAAGCCGCCCATGGCGGCCGCGAAATCTTCGGCCTCGATGGCCGAAGAGATCGCCCCCTCGCCCGCTGCAAGCGCCTCAAACAGGGCAATTTCAGCAGGGTCTTCCGCAAATTTGCGATCGGCCCCGTAAGAGTACTCAACCCCATCCTTTTCTTCGGCTTGGCTCAAAATATTGTTGGCGCGCTTGAACCCCTGCACCAGATTTCCACCATCTTCGGTTTTCAGGAAATCTTCCAGCGCGCGGGCGCGTTTAACCAAGAGCGTCAGATCATCATTGCCGTCCATGGCGATGCAGGCGTCGATCACATCATGGCGAATGCCCTGATCGCGCAGGAACACTTTCAGACGGTCGTGGAAGAACGACAACAGATCCGCCGCCTCCGCGCCCTCATACCCTTTGGCAAAGATTTCAGCCAGCGACAGACGCAGATCATTGTTCAGGATCAGGCGGATCACACCCAGTGCCGCACGGCGCAGCGCATAGGGGTCTTTCGAACCCGTGGGTTTTTCATCAATCGCCCAGAACCCGGTCAACGTGTCGATTTTATCCGCCAGTGCCACAGCGACAGACACCGCCTCAGACGGAACATCATCCGAGGGGCCCAGCGGCGAATAATGCGCTTCGCAGGCGTTGGCGACCTCTTGCGGCAGACCAGCGGCCTCAGCGTAATAGCGGCCCATCAGGCCTTGCAGCTCGGGGAACTCATAGACCATTTCTGACGACAGATCCGCCTTGGCCACGCGCGCGGCCTGTTCCGCCAAATCCGCATCCGCGCCCACAACCGGTGCAATCTCACGTGCCAGCGCCACAATGCGATCAATGCGCGCAGCTTGCGTGCCCAGTTTATTGTGGAAGGTCACATTGGACAGTTTCTCAGCCCAAACGTTCATGCCGGTTTCAGATTTGGCAACGCGCAGATCGTTTTCCCAAAAGAATTTCGCATCCGCCAGACGCGCCGACAGAACCTTTTGGTTGCCCGCCAGAATGGTCGCGCCATTGTCCGCAGTTTCCCGGTTTGCCACAGTGACAAATTTCTCAATTCGGCCCGTTTTGGGGTTCTTGACCGAGAAAAACTTCTGGTGCTCTTTCATCGAGGTTTGCAAAACCTCTGGTGGCAGCGCGAGAAATTCCTCATCAATGCTGCCCAGCAAAACCACGGGCCATTCCACCAGACCGGCAACCTCTGCCAGCAGCCCCTTGTCGTCGACCACTTCCAATCCGCTGGCAAAGGCCTGATTGGTAGCGTCCTGCCAGATCGCATCGGCGCGTTCGGCCGGGTCCAGCACCACATGGGCGCGCTTCAATTTGGTGGTGTAATCGTCAAATGACGTCACGGTGATCTCGTCCGGCGCCATAAACCGGTGGCCACGGGTGGTATTGCCTGCTGCGATGCCGTCGATGTCCAGATCAACAACACGCGCACCTTCTTCGTCAGACAGGATACACAGGATCGAATGCAATGGGCGCACCCAGCGCAAAGATCCCGCACCCCAGCGCATAGATTTTGGCCAAGGGAAGTTGCGCACGGTGGCGTCCAGCACCTCGGCAATGATCGCCTCGGCCGTGCGGCCTGGCTTTTCGATCAGGGCAAAATAGACGGCCCCTTTGGGGGTGTCGCGCTCTTCCAGCTGATCGCGGGTCAGGCCTGCACCCCGCAAAAAGCCTTCGATGGCTTTGTCCGGTGCGCCCACTTTGGGGCCTTTGCGTTCTTCGCGCACGGTGGGGCTTTCGGCCAGCAGACCTTCCAGCGCCAAGGTCAGACGCCGCGGCGTCGACAGGGCCGCAGCGCCAGCATAGGTCAAACCGGCCTCGACCAAACCGTCGGTGATACGTTTTTTCAGATCCTCTGCCGCGCGTGCTTGCATACGGGCAGGGATTTCTTCGGAAAACAGTTCAATCAACAGATCGGGCATCTTCGTGTCCTCGGATGGCGAGCGCCAGTGGCGCAGAATTAGATATAGAGTGCCACATCATCAGGCGGCAAAGAAGGCGCGCGGGAGCGATCCGCGCGGCCTGTTATCGTTTGGGGCAAGCCTCGCCCACGACGGTGCCGTCATAGGATTTTTTGCCGCATTCGTTCAGCTCGTGCCAGGCATAGCCCCGCCCCTGATCGGTGATCGCCACAATGCGATCCACCCCGTATGAGACGTTTTTGATCGAGGTAAAGGCCGTGGCCGTGCCATCCGCCAACGCAGCGCCCAGCGCTGCCGCATCAAAACACTCAAACCAGTGCGGCGCATTGCGTGGCGCACGCTTGTCCGACAAGGTGAAAACCTGCGACAGCTCGGCGACCGACAGTGTCGTTGCGAAACAGGCGCGATAGCGGATCGGTGAGCTGTCTGCGTCAATGGCTTCGAAATCACCATAGGCAATTGGCTGCGGCGCACCACCGCCCAAAGGCAACAGAACCACATCCTGCCCCGGCTCCAGCGCCACGTCTTTATAAAAGCCGTAGACCTGCAGGTAATACATGCCGCCCCCGGCAAAAAGCGCCGAAAGAACCAGCAGTATGGTTAGAAACTTACCCATCATTTGCCCCTTTCAGGCTCAGGCCTCAAAGCCGCCTGCCCCGGTCAAGACAAAGGCATCGGCGCATTGCTTTGCCAATGCCCGCACCCGGCCAATATAGGCCTGACGTTCGGTGACAGAAATCACGCCCCGCGCGTCCAGTAGGTTAAAGATGTGGCTGGCCTTGATGCATTGATCATAGGCGGGGTGCGCCATGATGATACGTTTGCCGGTCTTGGGGTCCATGTGCTCTTGGCTCAGGATCAGCGCGCATTCCGCTTCGGCTTCTTCAAAGTGGCGCAGCAACACATCGGTGTTGGCCACATCAAAATTCCAGCGCGCGTATTCCTGTTCGGTCTGTTTGAACACATCGCCATAGGTCAGCGGCTGCGGCGACTGCGGGTCGTTGTAAGGCATGTCCATCACGTGGTCGACGCCCAGAATATACATCGCCAGACGTTCCAGACCGTAGGTCAGTTCCCCGGACACCGGAGTACAATCGTGGCCCCCCACCTGTTGGAAATAGGTGAACTGGCTGACTTCCATGCCGTCACACCAGACTTCCCAGCCCAAACCCCAGGCACCCAAGGTTGGGCTTTCCCAGTCGTCTTCGACAAAACGAATATCGTGCAGCGTGTCATCAACGCCAATCGCGCGCAGGCTGCCCAGATACAGCTCTTGCAGATCGGGCGGCGACGGTTTGATCAGCACCTGATACTGGTAATAGTGCTGCAACCGGTTGGGGTTTTCGCCATAGCGGCCATCGGTCGGACGGCGCGAGGGCTGCACATAGGCCGCGGCCCAGGGTTTGGATCCCAGCGCGCGCAAGGTGGTGGCTGGGTGAAAGGTGCCCGCTCCGACTTCCATGTCATAGGGCTGCAAAATCGCGCAACCTTTGGAGGCCCAATAGCTTTGGAGCCTCAGAATGATCTCTTGGAAGGAGCGCGGCGCGCCGGTGCTTTCGGTCATGTCGTTTCCCTTTTGGGGCAGCAAATGCGGGGTTCTTCCTATGCAAGGCTTGGCACAGGGTCAACGGGGCAAACCCCGATGCAGCGTCCAAACACCAAACAACCTGAGGAAATGCAGCCGCACTGGCCAAATTCCCTCCCGATCAGCAGTTCCAATCGCGCGCCATAGTCGTTAAGAGCCGGGGATATTTATTTGGTTTCCGGGATAGAGGTCCTGCAATGAAAAGACTGTTCGCCGTTTGGGCAGTGTCGATCTGTGCCACGCTGTTTGCGTTGGCCGGATCTGCACAGGCGCAGCAAAACACACAAAACTCGGTCTGGGTTCAGGTCGCGGCACATCCATCCCTGTCACGGGCACAGGAACGAGCGCGCGATTTTGCCAGCCGTCTGCCAGATGTTTCAGGCTTTTCGCTGGGCGGTGGCTGGTACGGCGTTGTGCTGGGCCCCTACACCCGATCTGATGCGGAACGCGTCCTACAGGTTTACCGCTCAGAAGGTCAAATTCCACGGGACAGCTTTATTGCCTTTTCGCGCAATCTGCGGGCACAGTTTTTCCCCGCCGAACCCGCAACCGCAACGCCTGCGCCTGCTCCCGTGCCAGGCCCCTCGGCAGCGGTGGACACGGCCCCCGAAGCCCCTCAGACCACGGTGATCCCAGCCCAGCCTGACGAAACCCCCGCCGAAGCCCGCCGCAGCGAACGTGCGCTCAACCGTGCGGAACGTGAAGCGCTGCAAATCGCACTGCAATCACAAGGGTTCTACAACTCGTCCATCGATGGCGCCTTTGGCCGCGGCACCCGCCGTTCTATGGCCGACTGGCAGGCGGCCAATCTGTATGAGCCCACCGGCGTTTTGACCACCGCCCAGCGCAAAGTGCTGATCGACCAGTACAACGCACCGCTGATTTCTGTTGGCATGACACAGATCGAAGACACCGCAGCTGGCATCGCTCTGCAGATCCCGGCAAACGAGGTGGGATTTGATCGCTATGAATCCCCCTTTGCCCAGTACAAATCCCTGACCGATCTGGGCGCCCGCCTGTTTCTGATCAGCCAGCCCGGCGACAAGCGCACCCTGCATGGTCTTTATGACATTATCCAGACACTGGAAATTGTACCGCTGGACGGCGCGCGCAAACGCGGCAACACCAGCTTTACCATCGAAGGCCAGGGCAATGGCATCGTGTCCTACACCCAAGCAAGCCTGAAAAACGGCGAGATCAAAGGCTTTACGCTGGTCTGGCCCGAAGGGGACGACGCCCGTCGCACCCGCGTTTTGACCACGATGAAGTCCAGCTTTGCCCGTCTGGACGGGGTGCTGGATCCCGCAGCAGGTGCGGATGCGCCGCAGAACGTTGATCTGTTGGCCGGTCTGCAAATCCGCAAGCCCCGCCTGTCGCGCTCTGGCTTTTTTGTTGATGGCCAAGGCACGGTTGTGACCACATCCGACGTTGTGGCCAGCTGTTCGCGCGTGACGCTGGATCATGATTTTGACGCAACTGTTCTGGTCAACGACACTGACAACGGTCTGGCTGTACTGGCCCCCAAGGACGCGCTTGCCCCTATGGCGATCGCAGAACTGGCCACCCTGTCGCCCCGTCTGCAATCTGACGTGGCCGTTTCGGGCTTTTCCTACCAGGGCATTCTGGGCGCGCCCAGCTTGACCTGGGGCGCGTTGAGCGATCTCAAAAGTCTGGACGGCAACACAGGTGTGGCCCGTTTGGATCTGGCCGCCCAGGCCGGGGATGCAGGCGGTCCTGTTCTGGACAGCACCGGCGCGGTTCTAGGCATGTTGCTGCCCCGCAAGATTGGCAGCCAGCAACTGCCCGCAGGCGTCAGCTTTGCGGCCAATGCCGATGCTTTGCGCACCGCATTGGCCACGGCACAGCGGTCGGCGCAGGACAAATCCACCGACAGCAGCCCGCTTCCCAATGACGCGCTGGTGCGCAGCGCCAATGGCATGACCGTTCTGGTCAGCTGCTGGGAATAAGCTCGCACAGCTTCGACACAGAAAAACGCCCGCTCATATCTGAGCGGGCGTTTTTTATTGGTCCGGGTCCGGTGCCCTGATCAACAGGTCGATCAATTGGCCCGTCAATAGGGATGAATGCGCCCATCCCACGTGTGGAAACAGCCGGTGGTTTCCACCGACAGCAGATCAAATTCATCGATCAATCCAGCGGCAGAGTCCTGTACAGAAATGTCACCCTCGTCGCCGCCCATATCCGTACGCACCCAACCCGGATGGTAGATGCCCACGGCAATGCCATCAGGCCGCAGATCTGACGCCAGATTGCGGCCCAGATTCAGCACTGCCGCCTTGGACGCGCGATAGGCATAGCTGCCCCCCGGCGCGCGGGTGTGACTGGCCATCTGCGAGGACATCAGCGCAATTTTGGGCGTTTCTGCAATTTTGAGATTTGGCATCAGGGCCTGCACGGTCAGAAACACACCGGTCACATTGGTGGCCAGAGATTTGCTCCAGATTTCAGCGCTGTACTCATCAAACGTGGTGCCCTTGTCGATGTACACACCGGCGTTACACACCAAAAGGTCAACGGGGCGGCCTTTCAACTGCGCCGCAAAGCGCGCCTGCTGGCCAGGGTCTGTCACATCCAGACGGGTGTCGGCAGAATGATCGCGCGACGTCGCCGTCACCTCGTGACCTGCATCTCGCAGTTGCTTGGTCATTTCCTTGCCGATACCACGGCTTGCTCCGGTAATCACAACGTGCATTCTATCTGCCCTCTGGTTGGATCCGGTGGGATCGTTAATTGGTTTTACGCCCCGGAATGAACGGCAGCGGCACGACTGGCACGCCGTCTTCAATCAGCTCTTTTGCGTCTTCCAGTTTGGCTTCGCCGTAAATCGCGCGTTCAGGTGCCTCGCCAAGATGCATGGCGCGGGCCTCACTGACAAAATCATTGCCAACATAATCCGAGTTGGCCTCAACCTTCTTGCGCAACTCTGCCAGCGCCTCTTGCACCTGTTGCGGCACCTCCTGCGCGGCAGGAGTGGGCATCTGTGGCACATTGGCGGGCGCCGAGGGTGTTGGCGCGGCGGCTTCAGAATCGGGCGCGGTCTCAGGCGCGGGTTCGCCCAGCGCAGACACGGCCTTGCGTCCGGGGCGCACACGCGGCGCCATGATCGCTTTTTCCACCTTGCTGCCACCGCAGACCGCACAGGACAGATGACCTGCCCCTGCCAGCTTGTCAAAAGCAGCAGCAGATTGAAACCAGCTTTCGAACCGGTGGCCATCGGAACATTTCAACGCGTATTGTATCATCTGTGTCCTCTTAACAGATCACAGGCTTACGGATCCCGATTTGCAAGATCAAGGGGCCGGACCCAATTGATCTGCATCACGTGAACGCCGCATCTGCAATCCTGACACAGAACGCAGCATGACAACACGCCCGTCAGCGGTTTTCCAGCAGGCGCTGAAGGCGCTGTTGCAGCTCCGCCTCGCTTTGACCTGTTTCAAGCGCCAGCCGTCGCAGGCCAAAATGCACCCGCGCCACGTTTTGATAATAGCCCGCAAAGATGTAATTGGCCGAGGCTCCGGCGGCTCCGCCCAACACAGGCACGGCCTGTGCTGCCAGTTTCTGCCCCAATACCACCCCCAATTTGGGCGCCACCTGTGCCACCAGTTTCTGCATGCCCCCGCTTGTCAGTGACAGACGCGCCGCCAAAAATCCGGTGTCGCTGCCGTCATCATCGGCAAAAGGACCGCCCGCGCCAAACACCTGAATGGTGTCAAACAGCACGCTTTCGGAATTTACATCAAACCCTTGCCGCGCCGCTTCGTCTTGGATGGTGCGCAACAAAAACGCCGTGGTCACCGGCAATTCAGCCAAGGTGCCCGGCAGCCCTGTAGCCCCCCCCGCCGCGCCTAGCGCCGCGCCGATCAAACGGGCCACACGAGGCGACGGGCTGGGCAGCACGCGGCGGCTGTGGGACAGGTTGCGCACCGCCAGCCACAGCGCAGCCTCGGTGGCAGTGCCCAAATTGTTGCGGACGGGGGCAGGCAATCTGGCCAAGAGGGTTTCCGCCCCGCCCCCCACTGAATTCAAAAACCGCATCGCCGCGCCAGAGGAGGCCCGATGATACCCCGCCAGGGCTTCAATTTCACGTTCAACATCTGCCGCAGACAGCGGCGGCGCAGGCGCCAAAATCTCGCTCATGTGATCTCCCGTGTTTCACCTTAGATCAGCATTCACAAAGGTGTTTTCAACCCGTCCAGCGGGTGACTTTGCCCGAAACACCCTGCCAGCCTCCGGGTTTCAGGTCTAATCCCAAAACACGATCGGGGTTGGTCGGGGGGGGCATCACCACGCCATCAAGGCGTTCAAACCCAAACCGACGGTAATACGGCGCATCCCCCACCAGCATCACCCGCGCCCAACCGCTGTCCTGCGCTTCCGCCAGGCTGTCCCGGATCAACGACCCGCCCAGCCCTTCTCCCTGCCGGGTTGGGTGGACCGCGACCGGCCCCAGCAGCAGCGCATCCTGCGCCCCCACGTGAACGGGCCAGAACCGGATCGCCCCCCCCAGAATACCATCGGCATCACGCGCGACTTGGCTAAGGCCGGGAACCGGTGGCACATCGTCGCGCAGACGATAAGACGACAGCGCTTCACGCCCGGGCGCAAAACACAGATCATACAACGCTTCTACTTCCCAGCGATCGTCCGGCTCTTCTGCCCGCAGTTCCAGCACCCGTTATCCCTCATTTCCCGGCTTGGCTGGCATTTGCCCTAACACGCGCCTAAGTCATGGGCAAACAATTGAAGAGGCGCGTATGTTCTACACCCCAAAAGATGGCCACGGCCTGCCCCACAACCCGTTCAACGCCATTGTCACACCCCGCCCCATCGGCTGGATCTCCACCCGCTCCGCGGACGGTGTGAACAATCTGGCACCCTATTCGTTTTTCAACGCGGTCGCCTATGACCCACCCCAGGTGATGTTTGCGTCAACCTCAGCCAAAGACGACCAGAACGGCACCAAAGACAGCGTGGCCAATATTCTGGACAGCGGCGTACTCTGTGTGAATGTGGTCGAATACGCCATGCGCGACGCGATGAACGCAACCTCTGGACCCTGGGGCAAAGAGGTGGACGAATTCGCCCACGCAGGCATCGAGGTCGCAGAATGCAAAACCATCCCCTGCCCTCGCGTGGCGCGGGCCCCTGCTGCATTGGAATGCAAATTGACCCAAATCGTCACCCTGCCCGGTGCCAACAACCGCGCTGTGTTTGGTGAAGTCATCGGCGTGCATCTGCGCGATGATTGTCTGGTGGATGGGGTTTTCGACGTTACCACCTTCACCCCTCTCAGCCGGTTAGGCTACCGCGATTATTCAGCGGTGGGTGAGGTGTTTTCCCTGCAACGGCCCGAGTGATGTGAGCGGCTCAACGACGAATTAGAGTGAATAAAGATCCGTTCGAACCAAAGACGCCACCCGCAGAAAAACAGGGGTCTTCACAGTGGTGTCACGCAGCAATCAGGACGATCAATCCTCATTGCTGCGTGGCCGATTATTAGGGAACTGTCACTTTTGGGTTGCAAACAATTCCTGCAACCGCTCATCACTAGGGTGAACAACCAGCCCACGCTCAATTACGCTCGATGCATCGTCCTTGAAGTCCATTTTGACGAGCAGCTTCGCGTACTCCAAATACACATTTGCTCCCATATCAAAAAACGTTACAGGGAATAGCCACTCGCGCGCTTCCGCAAACTTGTTATTCGCAAACAAGACTTGTGCGAATTGAAAACGACGCATAGCGCTATCAACCCATTTTTCATGCGAACGGAAAATACCCTCAGCCTCTTCTGATCGATCAGCCCGTAGCAAGGTATTTGCGTATTCAAACGCCCAAACTGGCAAATGAGGTTCGCATGACAACGCCTGCTCCGCGCAGCGGACGGCCTCATCAATTTCGCCAACGTTCAAAAACACATTTCTAAGTGCCGAATAGAAACGTGATCGCAGGTCCGCACCTGCCCCGTCGAACCCCTGTTGTTCACGCGCACGTCCAATCGTTACGGCGTCTTCAAACCGGCGTGTTCGAATATACGCCTGGAGGAGCAATGTCGCTCCATCTAATGGCATATCAGGATCATTTGAGTAGCCAGCCAACAGTTCGATTACGGCCTCGGGCTTCCCTTTCATATGCTCTGTTCTTGCCTGTTGTGTCGCAATTTTAACTTCTGAAGCATCCGAAAAATACGATGACACTAGACCGCCAACGATCTGCCCCACGAATTCCGGCGAAACATGGATGTTGTCGGCTAGATAGACTTCTGGGTCTTTGGTCAGTACCGCGCTCTCAAAGCTAGGGAAGTACCCAACGAAATCGAAATCCCGATTTATTTGTCCACATACCGCTCTGAGAATCGACTTTGATTCCAAGTTGGCAGTGATCACATCGTGTTTCGTGAAAGTTCGCGCGAGCGAAACAGGTGAGGTTGTAATGAGGAATTTACATTCATTTTCAGAGCGGATGAGATTAATTGTCTCACGAATATAGTCCAGACAAAGTGGGTAGTTCATTTGGCAAAATTTAAATCTGCCTTTGTTCTTTCTCATTGCCCGAGTAGGAGCAAATTGAACAAATCCCGCGTGCTCTGTATCGTACCAGGCTTCAACCAAACCGAGTGTAAGCGTTACGATGTCTGATGTGAAAACATTTTTGAATGTTTCATAGATCGCCTGGCGTCGTTCTAGCAAACGTTCATATGAAACAGTTTTCAACGTGGACAGACCCAAGTCCAAATACTGGCCTGGCTTCTCTTCAAACGCTAAAGAAACGATATCCTCTTCGGTCACAATTCCATCGCGTTTATAAATTTTGTGGGCAAACAAAATTTCTTGATAGATTGAGGCCGGCGTATATTTGTTAAGTAGATTTGTCGAACGACCCGGCTGTTCTTCTTGGGGTACGATGAAATCCAAAGTCGGCAGCCGGTAGCCGAGCGTATCGAGGTTGTCCTCGATGTTTCGTGCGAAACAGCTCCCGATCGTGAAAATGCTACTTCCTGAGGCTACCGGAAACTCAGAGACAACATTGGGCCAAACAGCAGGTCTTACTCTATCGGAAGCCTTCGCCATCGCTGAGTAAGGGTTGGTACTGGCAGAGATGGCGTCTTCAACGTCGAACCATACGACATCAGCCTGTTCCAAATCAATCGATCGGATGTTCATGTTATCAGTCATTTAGTCACCCTACTTCTCTTTCTAGAATACAGTATTGTAAGAAATATCAATGCCCGCCCAGGATCCCGGTTTTCACGCCGTAATCCACGGCAACGCCGTATTCTGGATCATCATCACTGTCGACGACCAGATGTCCAGCATTGGTCAAAAGCTCGTGGCAATCGCGGGTCAGGTGGCGCAGGATCAGGCGCTTGCCTGCGGCTTCGTATTTGCCCGCAACGGCCTCAATTGCTTGCAGTGCGGATTGGTCGACCACGCGGCTACGCACAAAGTCCACGATCACCTTGTCGGGGTCCCCCGCCACATCAAACAATTCGCCAAATCCATCCGCAGAGCCAAAGAACAACGGGCCTTCGATCTCATAGACCTTGGCGCCTTCTTCGCTGTCAGAATCGCGCGTCACGGCATGAATGCGGCGGGCGTTGTTCCAGGCGTAGGCCAGGGCAGAGACAATCACGCCAACCACAACCGCAATCGCGAGATCTTCGGCGACGGTCACGGCCGTTACCAACACGATGACAAAGGCATCGGTGCGCGGCACTTTGGTCATGATCTTGAACGAGTTCCACGCAAAGGTGCCGATCACCACCATGAACATCACGCCCACAAGCGCGGCCAGCGGGATCTGTTCGATCAGCGGTGAGGCAACAACGATGAAGGCCAAGAGAAACAGCGCAGCCGCAATGCCCGCGATCCGCGTGCGGCCGCCGGATTTCACGTTGATCATCGACTGGCCGATCATGGCACAACCGCCCATGCCACCAAAGAACCCGGTGACAATGTTGGACGCGCCCTGTGCGATACATTCCTGGCTGGCCCCGCCACGTTTGCCGGTGATTTCACCCACAAGGTTCAGGGTCAGCAGGCTTTCGATCAGGCCGATCGCGGCCAGAATAACAGCATAAGGCAGGATGATCTGGAAGGTTTCCAGATTGAACGGCACCAGCGGCACGTGGAAGCTTGGCAGCCCCCCTTCGATCGAGGCCATATCGCCCACGCGCGGCACATCAATGCCAAAGACAATCACCAGCACGGCAACAATGCCGATACCCGCCAGAGGCGCCGGGATGATCTTTGTGATCTTAGGCGTGCCCCAGATGATCCCCATGGTCAGCGCCACCAGCGCCAGCATGACCAGCATCTGGCCACCGCCCAACCAGTCCGCGCCACCGCTGGATGGGTCTTTGAACTGGGTCAGCTGCGCCAGGAAAATCACAATTGCCAGACCATTCACAAAGCCCAGCATCACTGAATGCGGCACCAGACGGATGAATTTCCCCCAATGCAACGCCCCTGCGATGACCTGTATGATGCCCATCAAGACCACAGTGGCAAACAGGTATTCCACCCCGTGTTGCGCCACCAACGCCACCATCACGACAGCCAAAGCGCCGGTTGCGCCCGAAATCATACCGGGACGGCCACCGATCACCGCAGTGATCAGGCCAACCAAGAAGGCCGCGTAAAGGCCCACCAACGGGTGCACGCCCGCCACAAAGGCAAAGGCCACCGCTTCGGGCACCAGCGCCAATGCCACGGTCAGACCCGACAGCACCTCGGTGCGCACCCGGCCCACCGACCAGCCTTCATCCTGCATGATCGACAAATTGGGCGGAGATATTCGGTTGGCCAACAGGGCCATGGCGGCGCGTTTCATGAAAGATACCTGCGATACTAAGGAGTGCGTTGCCCCGGCCCTACCCGAATTCACCCTTTTGGGCAAGCCGCAGCCCCCGCAAACAGGTCACCCTTGCTGCCCTGATGTTTCGCGTGCGAAACATTTGGCGAACACCGCACTTAAGGTTAAGGCCTTATTAACTGAAATGACCAAAAATTCCCCCCCTTGTGCGCAGCCAATGCACCACCGCATAGTTGTCCCATTGCATTTGGGGGGCTGAACCATGCGTTTCACCAGCTGGGCGGAGATTGTAGACACCGCCACCAAGGCCGAGCGCGCGCTGAAAGACGCAGCCGAGGCAGGCGAGCCTTGTGTATTGGGGCCACTGGACCACATCCCCCCGGCCCCCAACAACTGGCAGACGCTTGCCCCCACCCATCACATCCGGGCCGAGGTTCTGCGCTTCATCTTATTGTCCGAACAAGGGGGCGGCATCACCGAAAAGGGGCTTATGCTGGGCGGTGCCTACATCAGCGGCCGCCTGAGCCTGACGGACTGCACCATCCCACACAAACTCGTCCTAATGGGGTGCCGGTTTCAAGAGCCCCTCCAGTTTGACAGATCCCAGTTCATCAAAGATCTTGGGCTGCGCAGCTGCGCGGCGCCCGCTCTGAGCGGAAACGCCATGACGGTTGGTGGGCAGCTGGGCTGTGACGGTGCCAAGTTTCTGGCAAAGGCAGGCCGGGCGCTCAATCTGCAACGTGCAAAAATCGATGCGGACCTGTTCCTGCGTGGTGCCAAATTTCATGCCACGGCCGACCTTTCGGGCATCGAAATCGGCGGGCAGCTGGCCTGCGAAGGTGCCGAGTTTCTGGCGCGCGACGCTCAAGCGCTCAACCTCCAGAGCGCAACAATAGACTTGGGGCTGTATCTCAGAAAGGTAAAACATATCTCCGGCCCGGTTGATCTGCACTCTGCCAGTGTCACGACATTGATTGATGATCCCTTCAGCTGGCCCGCGCAGGGCCAGCTTATTCTGAACGGGCTGACCTACAATGGGATCGTGGGTGCGACCGATGCCAAAACCCGACTGGACTGGCTGTCCCGCGGTGACCACTGGAACGGGGTGTTTTTCCCGCAACCCTACAAACAGCTGGCCAAAGTCCTGCACGATATGGGCCACGAAGACGACGCGTTAAAGGTCCGCGTGGCCTTGGCGTGCAAACTGCGACAAGAGCAGCGCACTGCGCTGATGGTCACGCCAAACGGGGACCTGTCGGTGGGGGTGAAATCCCTCTGGCATGATCTCGGTCGCCTGTTCCTGTGGATCTGGCACAGTGTCTCGCTGGCGCTTACAGGTCACGGGTTTCGCTCCGAACGCAGCCTGTTCTGGCTGGTGCTGCTCTGGGCGCTGGCGGTTTATCCCGCGCATAAGGCCTGGGAGGAAGGCAGTTTTGCCCCAAATGCCCCGCCCGTGCTGGTGTCCGCTGAATGGAAAACCCTGGCCGAAACGGCAGACAACCCCGCCGCCGAATGGTCCAATGCGGTGCCCGGCAAAGACTGGGAAACCTTCAACCGCTACGCCTATGCCGCCGATCTGGTCATCCCCATTTTGAACCTAGGCCAGACCGATGCCTGGGCCCCCTCCACCGAACGCGGACCCTGGGGCTGGCACCTTTGGTGGCTGCGGTGGCTGTTGACCGCCCTTGGCTGGATCGTCACCGCCCTTGGCGCCGCCGCGCTCACCGGGGTGATCCGGCGCGAATGACCTTCTGCAGCTTCTTTTTGGCTCTGAAATACCCCCGCCGGAGGCCTCCGCCGCTTGCCAAAACCACCTGTCAAAAGCCATACAGGCCCCAGCAGTTGCAGGAGCAGAACCAATGACCACAGAAACCATGATTGCCGTCATCGGCGGCTCGGGTCTTTATGAAATCGATGGGTTGGAAAACACCCAGTGGATCAGCGTCGACACCCCCTGGGGCGCGCCGTCCGATCAAATCCTGACCGGTGCGCTAAACGGCGTCAAAATGGCCTTTCTGCCCCGCCACGGGCGCGGCCATGTGCACAGCCCGACCGAAATCCCCTACCGCGCCAATATCGACGCGCTGAAACGCCTAGGTGTCACCGATATCTTTTCGGTCTCGGCCTGTGGATCTTTCCGCGAGGAAATGGAGCCGGGGCATTTTGTCATTGTAGATCAATTCATTGACCGCACTTTCGCCCGTGAAAAAAGCTTCTTTGGCACGGGCTGCGTGGCCCATGTCAGCGTTGCCCATCCCACCTGTGAACGCCTGTCCGATGCCGCCGAGACTGCGGCGCGCGCTGCGGGCATCACCGTGCACCGGGGCGGCACCTATCTGTGCATGGAGGGGCCACAGTTCTCGACGATGGCAGAATCAAAAATGTACCGCGAAAGCTGGGGCTGCGATGTCATTGGTATGACCAATATGCCCGAGGCGAAATTGGCCCGCGAGGCTGAGATCTGCTATGCCTCCATCGCCATGGTCACCGATTTTGACAGCTGGCACCCTGACCACGGCGCGGTGGAAATCACTGATATTATCGCCACGTTGCAGGGCAATTCCAGCAATGCCCGCGACATGGTGCGCCGCCTACCAGACCTGTTGGGAGCCACCCGCGAAAATTGCCCGCATGGCTGCGACACTGCGCTGGAGTTCGCCATCATGACCGCGCCGGAAAAACGCGACCCTGCCCTGCTGACAAAGCTGGACGCGGTCGCAGGTCGGGTTTTGGGGTAAACCCTCACCCAAACACCACTGCGGGCCCGAACAGCACCGGGCCCGTCTTGTTCTCTGGCGCCCTTTTTAGTTTACTCAACCAGGAATTTAAAAAGGAGATTCCATGGACCTGAACCTGTGGCTGGCCTTTGTCGCCGCCTCTGTTGCCCTGCTGATGATCCCCGGCCCGACCGTTCTCTTGGTGCTCAGCTATGCGCTGTCCAGAGGTCGACAGGTCGCGGTGGCGTCCGCGCTTGGCGTTGCCACCGGGGATCTGATCGCCATGACAGCCTCGCTTGCTGGTCTGGGGGCGCTGGTGATGGCGTCCGCCACGGTGTTTGTGGCGCTGAAATGGATCGGCGCCGCCTATCTTTTGTGGCTGGGGATCACACTATGGCGCAGCGCAGCGACCGCGCAGGGACTTGGGGCGCGACGTGACATGGCGGATGTAGATGCTTCTGGGGTGTTTGCGCATGCGGCCGTTGTGACGGCGCTCAACCCAAAATCCATTGTGTTTTTTGTTGCCTTTGTTCCGCAGTTCCTGCTTCCGACAGAACCTCTGCTGCCGCAGTTTGTGATATTGATCGTCACCTTCGTGACCCTTGCCGGGGTGAACGCGCTGCTTTATGCGCTGCTGGCGGATCGACTGCGTCAACGCATTGCGCGCCCGTCGATCATCGCAGGGCTAACCCGGCTGGGGGGGGCGACCTTGATGCTGATGGCGCTTGCTGCGGCCAGCGTCGAGGTTGAAACAAACACCTCCCGGGAGGTGCCAAACTCCTAGCCGCCAGACCAGACGCACGGTCACAGCCCCCACTGCTCTGAAAGACTTGCAAGCGCTGTACGGACAGGTCATTACCCACGGCGAACGCGGGGCCGCCCCTTGGTCCTGACCGCTGCAACGATCCCAGGGAACCCGGCCATGTCCAAGAAACCCGACGTCAAAGACTACATCCGCACCATCGTGGATTTCCCCCATGAAGGCATCATGTTCCGTGATGTGACCACCCTGTTTGCCGATCCGCGTGGATTTCGCATGGCGATCGACAAAATGCTGCACCCCTATGCGGGCGAACAGATCGACAAGGTTGTTGGCCTCGAAGCGCGCGGGTTTATCCTTGGCGGGGCCATTGCGCACCAGCTGAGCGTTGGATTTGTGCCAATTCGCAAAAAAGGCAAACTGCCCGGCACCACCATCAGCGAAGAGTACAAGCTGGAATACGGCGAAGCGATTGTAGAGATCCACGACGACGCCATCAAACCCGGTGAAAAAATTCTGGTGGTCGATGATCTACTGGCCACGGGGGGCACAGCGGGTGCCGGGATCAAGCTGATCCAGCGTTTGGGTGGAGAGATTGTATCCTGTTCGTTCATCGTGGATCTGCCAGAACTGGGCGGTCGTAAGCTTTTGGAATCGCAAGGCATGGATGTGCATGTCTTGTGTGAATTTGACGGGCTGTAACGCCGACGACTGCCGGGCAAAAACAGCCAACTGTTGCTTTTGCCCGCGCAGAGCGCGCGCGGGTCAGCCCATCGGAGCGCGCAGCACCGCGCCGGGGTTCATGATGCCCCGCGGATCCAGCGCCTGTTTGATGGCCCGCATGGCAGCCAGCTTGACCGGGTCACCATAGCGTTCGAGATCTGCAACTTTGAGCCGCCCGACCCCGTGCTCGGCGCTAAACGAGCCTCCGAAGTCCGCCACAAGATCATGGACGAGAGGGCTGATTTGGCTGCTGATGTCGGCATAGTCCCCCCGGGTCCGGCCTTTGGCCGGGAAGACATTGTAGTGCAGGTTGCCATCGCCCAAATGCCCAAAGCAGTTGATCCGCAGATCCCCCAGCTGCGCCAGCGCGGGTCCCGCCCGGCGGATGAAATCGGGGATCTGAGAGATCGGTACGGAAATATCGTGACTGGCAATCGAGCCGACTTTTTTGTTGGCCACGGGGATGTGTTCACGAACGCTCCACAGCTCCTGTGCCTGTGCAACGGATTGTGCGATGACACCGTCCAGAACCAGCCCACGTTCTGAGGCCAGTTCAAACAGCGCCAGCAGCTCCCGTTGAACGTCGCGGTTGCGAGGAAGGCCCAGATCAATCAGCACAGACCATTGAGGGGGCGTGGCAAACGGTTGACGCACCTGCGGCACATGCTCGGTCAAAAACTGCAACCCCTGCTGGTGGATCAGTTCAAAAGCGCTGACTCCATCCCCGATCAGATCACGGGTGAGTGCCAAGAGATCAATGGCAGCTTCCACAGAGGGCACCACCAACAGCGCGGTGCCTGAGTGGCGCGGGCGCGGAGCCAGTTTCAGGGCAGCGGCGGTGATCACGCCCAATGTGCCTTCGCTGCCGACCAACAGATTGCGCAGATCATAGCCCGTGTTGTCTTTGCGCAGGCGGGTCAGGCCGTTCCAGATGTCACCATTGGGCAGAACCGCCTCCAACCCCAGACACAGATCGCGGGTGTTGCCATAGCGCAGGACAGTCACCCCACCTGCGTTGGTGGCCAGATTTCCACCGATCTGGGCCGAGCCTTCGGCGGCCAGAGACAGAGGAAACAGGCGATCAGAATGCGCTGCCGCAGCCTGCACCTGCGCAAGGATCGCGCCGGCTTCGGCCACGATCACGTTCTCGGTCGGGTGGACGGCGCGGATCTTGTTCATGCGTTCGAGGCTGATCACTAACGGCGCGGGATGGGTTTCGACGATCTGCCCGCCCACAAGACCGGTGCCCCCGCCATAGGGGACCACCGGAACACGGGCCATATGGGCGGCGCGGACAAGAGTTGAAACCTCTTGCGCGGTGCGTGGCAAGGCCACCGCACTGGCCTGTCCGTGAAAGCGGCCTCTGGGTTCTTCCAGATACCGGGGATCCGCGGCGCGCAGGGTATCTGCGGGCAGTTGAGCGGACAGGGCGTTGAGAAAATCCGGGGTGGCGGCGCGCAAATCAGTCATGTTCTATGCATGGGCAATCGCGCGGGGTTTGACAAGTCATCCGCTGTGGGGCGCGCAGATCGGGGGCGCTGCCCCCGCGTGCCACAGGGCACGCTCCCCCGGGGTATTTTCAGCCAAAAAGAAGCAAAAAAGGCGCGGCAGCGCGACGGATCAGGCTTGTCCGGCCAGGGTCCGGCCACGGCGATCATGGCGCAGCGCCGCATACAGCACATGGGTGCGCCAGCGGCCGTTGATTTGCAGATATGACTGCGCCACGCCTTCGTATTTGAAGCTGGAACGTTCCAATACGCCGCGTGACGCGGTATTTTCTGGCAGACAGGCGGCTTCGATCCGGCTGAGGTCCAGTTTGGTGAAGGCGTGGTGGACCACTGCGGCAATGGCTTCACGCATGTAGCCCTGGCGGGCAAAGGGCAGACCGGTCCAATACCCGATGGTGCCCGCCTGAGCCGGGCCGCGGCGGATGTTGTCCAGCGTCACCGCCCCTACCAGCGCCTGATCGTCGCGGCGCACCAGAAACAGCGGCATAGCTGTGCCCGCAGCCACCGAACGTTGCGCCCAGTAGACCCGATTTGAAAAGGCTTTGCGGCTGAGGTGATCCGCCGCCCAGCTGGGCTCCCACTGGGTGAGGTGGTCTTGACTGTGCAGCCGCAGGGCCGCCCATTCGCGAAAATCGGAATGGGCGGGCAAGCGCAACGTCAAACGCTCAGTTTCCAGACGGACCTTGCGACGCGACAGCAACATCACGCCGAACGCCGTGCCTGCAATGCTGCCAGATCGGGTGCACCTGTGACCGGGCCATACAGGGCCAGCGCCGCTGGGGCCTGCACCGCGTAAGCGGCGGCGATGGCGCGCACGTCGGCGGTGGTGACGGAATCGATCTTGGCGATGGCTTCTTCAAGCGAGGGCACATCGTCCCAGACCTGCACCAGACGGGCCAGACGTTCGGCGCGGTTGGACGGGCTTTCGAGCCCCATTAGCATTCCGGCCTTCATCTGCGCGCGCGCGCGGGCGACTTCGGCGTCAGTCATGTCATCCGCGGCGCGTTTGAGTTCATCAATCGTCACCGTGGCCAGTTCACCGATCTGTTCCCCAGAGGTGCCGGCATAGATCGTCAGCGCGCCCGTGTCGGCATAGGCGCCGGCCTGCGAGAAGATCGTGTAGCACAGGCCGCGTTTTTCGCGGATTTCCTGAAACAGGCGCGAAGACATGCCGCCGCCCATGGCACTGGCATAGATCTGCGCGGTGTAGATCGCATCATCGCGGTACCCCGGACCTTCGAGCGCCAGCGCAAAATGGGCCTGCTCGAGCACTTTGTCCTGACGGATTTCGCCGCCGGTGAAGCGCGCAGCTGCGGCCACCGCTGTGGGTTTACGCTGCATGTCGCCAAACAGCTGTTCAGCCAGTTTGACAATTTCGTCGTGATCAATGCCGCCTGCTGCGGACAGAATCATCTGCGAGGGGCCATAATGTTCGGCGACAAACCCCGCCAGATCGGCCTGTGAGAACGCTTTGACGCGTTCTGCCGGGCCAAGAATACTGCGGCCGATGGGCTGATCCGCGTAGCATTTTTCTTGCAGCCAGTCGAAGATCACATCATCGGGCGTGTCCAGCGCCTGGCCGATTTCCTGCAGGATCACATTGCGCTCTACCTCGATCTCACGGGGATCCAGGATTGAATTTTGCAGAATGTCGGCGATCACTTCCATCGCCAGCCCGGTGTCTTCTTTCAACACGCGGGCGTAATAGGCGGTGACCTCACGGCTGGTGTAGGCGTTGATATAACCGCCCACATCCTCGATCGACTCTGCGATTTGCAAAGCCGAGCGGGTTTTGGTGCCCTTGAACGCCATATGTTCGAGAAAATGAGCGATGCCATTTTGCGCGGCGCGTTCATTGCGGGCGCCCGCTGCCACCCAGATGCCAATAGAGGCGGACTGAAGTCCGGGCATCTGTTCGGTGACAATGCGAAAGCCGTTGGAGAGCTGGTGTTGTTGAACCGTCACTTGGCGATTGTCTTTCTGATGTGATCTTCAAGGACTGTCAGATCATTGGTGATCTGGGTCAGTGTTTCCGATCTGTCATACAGGTCCGCCATGCGCGGGGGAAGAGCGGGATGCACGCCGCTGGCCTGTTTTACAGCAGCCGGGAATTTCGCCGGATGCGCGGTGGCCAGTGTCACCATCGGCGTCGCCGCGCAGCGATGTTCATTGGCCACTTTCACCCCCACCGCGCCGTGCGGGCACAGCAGTTCATTTGACGCGGCCAGCTCGGACTGGATTGTGGCAAGCGTTTCAGTTTCAGACGCGCGGCCTGACACATAGGTTTCGCCAAGTGCCTGCATCGCACCCTGAGAGACTTCAAAGCCGCCAGTTTTCAATTCATCCATCAGCTGGGCCACAGCGGCGCCATCTTGCCCATAGGCATAAAACAAGGCGCGTTCAAAATTGGACGAGACCTGAATATCCATTGAGGGTGAGATTGAGGGAATGGTGTCGCCTTTGTGGTACCCCTGACCCGACAGGCAGCGGTGCAAAATATCGTTCTGGTTGGTGGCGACCACCAGCTGATCAATGGGCAGGCCCATCTGTTTGGCGATAAAACCGGCGAACACATCGCCAAAGTTGCCTGTGGGCACGGTGAACGAAATTTTGCGATCCGGCGCGCCCAAACTGACAGCGGAGGTGAAGTAATACACCACCTGCGCCAGAACACGGGCAAAGTTGATGGAGTTCACACCGGCCAGTTTGACCTCATCGCGGAAGTCAAAATCGTTGAACATGTCTTTCAGGCGGGCCTGACAATCATCAAAATCACCATCTACGGCCAGCGCGTGCACGTTAGAGGCCGTGGGGGTGGTCATCTGACGGCGCTGCACTTCCGAGACACGGCCATGCGGGTACATGATGAACACATTTACAGCGTCCAGACCGGCAAAAGCCTCCATCGCCGCCGACCCGGTGTCGCCCGAGGTTGCACCAACGATGGTGACGCTTTCGCCGCGGCGTTTCAGAGCGACCTGAAACAGCTGACCAATCAGCTGCATGGCAAAGTCTTTGAACGCCAAGGTCGGGCCGTGGAACAGTTCCATCAGGAAATGATTTGGCGCCAGCTGTTTCAGCGGCGCGCGGGCGGCGTGGCCAAAACCTTCGTAGGCGCGGGCGATGATGCCGCGAAACTCTTCATCGGTGAAACTGTCGCCCACAAAGGGACGCATCACCCGATACGCGGTTTCTTCATACGAGAGCCCCTTCAGCGCGGCGATGTCTTCGCGGCTCAGTGTCGGGATTTCAGCGGGCACGTACAGGCCGCCATCGCGGGCGAGACCAGTCAGCATCGCCTCTTCGAATGTCAGCTCTGGCGCCTGGCCACGGGTCGAGATGTATTTCATATCTTAGAACCTTTGGAGTTGGCGCGCGAGCGCCGCAAAAAATAGACAGTCATTGCGGCCCAGATAAAGGCCAGCGAAAACCAGGTGAGTGCATATTGCAAGTGATCATTGGCAATGCCGTCAATTCCGACCGGCATCAATCGCAGGCCCGAGGCGGTGTCTGAGCGCTGAATGACCAAAATAGGCAGTGTGTTCAAGGTGTCGGCCATTGGCGCCACATCGCGGGCGTACCAAATGTTGACGTCGGTGTCGGGCGCCGGCGTAAACCCGTCCACCTCCACCGGCCAGTGGAGATTGCCCTCAAGCTGGGCCGCCCCGAGCGGGCGCGGTGTGTTTTTCGCGCGGCTGGGTGCAAAGCCACGTTCAACCATGATGCGCCGACCGTCGGTCAGCACAAATGGCGCAATCACGCGATAGCCGGGGCCTGGACCTTTGACAGAGGTCAGAACATGCAGTTCTCCGCTCTCAAATTGACCGCTGATTTCAACAGGCTGGTATTTGTCGACAAGAGGGTCAGGATTGGCGGGCATGGGCACCGGGGCCTCAGCAATGCGGGCTTCGATTTCCGCAAGCTTGCCCTCTTTCCACTCTAGTCGCCCCACCTGCCAGATGCCCAGTGACAACAGGGTCACAAGACCCAGCCCGCTGATCAGAAGAAAGAAGATGATACGCCGCATGGGGCCTCTCATTCATGGCAAAAGCGCGCGGGATTTTGCCCCGCGCGCCCTGCTCAATAATCACTGTCTTTGGCTTTGGAAACCACAAAGATGTGTGGGTTACATTGCCCCAGGTTTAGTGTACGGGAGCGCCCCAGACGTAGACGGCCACAAAGAGGAAGAGCCAGACAACGTCAACAAAGTGCCAGTACCAGGCCGCCATTTCGAAACCGATGTGCTGTTTCTGGGTCATCTCGCCTTTGATGGCGCGCACGAGGCAGACGGTCAGGAAGATGGTCCCGATGATAACGTGGAAACCGTGGAAACCTGTCGCCATGAAGAAGTTCGAGTAGTACTCGTCTCCGCCAAAGGTCCAGTCTTCGTGAGCAATCAGTTCGTAGTATTCGAACGCCTGCAGGAAGGTGAAGAACACACCCAGTGCGATACCAATCGCCAGACCTTGGATCAGCGCCTTGCGGTCGTTGTTGTGCACCAGCGCGTGGTGCGCCCATGTCACGGCACAGCCGGACAGCAGCAGAACCAATGTGTTGATCAGCGGCAGGTGGAAGGCGTCAACCGCGTGGATCGCAGGCGCGATGTAGTCGGTGCCTGCATAGGTCTCCATTGGGTAAATGGCGTGTTTGAAGAACGACCAGAACCAAGCAAAGAAGAACATGACTTCGGACATCACAAACAGGATGAACCCGTAGCGCAGGCCGATCTGTACGACAGGCGTGTGATCGCCTACTTTGCTTTCTTGGTTGCATTCACGCCACCAGCAGTAGGCGGTGAAGATCACCAGAGCAAAGCCGCCCCAGAACATGGCTGACGTAATGCCGTGCATCCACAGCACCGATCCGAACAGCATGATGAAAGCACCCAGCGAGGCCAGCAAAGGCCAGATCGACGGGGGCAGAATGTGATAATCGTGGTTTTTAGCGTGCGCCATTTAAGTGTCCCTCACCAAAGCGGCCTAGTTCGTGTTTGCGTCTGCATGTGTCTCAAGAGTGGCTAACTCCTGTGGCAGATCAATCTCATAGAACGTGTACGAAAGAGTAATCGTGTGCACGTATTTTGCGTCCCGATCCGTGACGATCTCGGGATCCACAAAGAAGGTCACGGGCATTTGCACCCGTTCCCCAGGTTGTAGCACCTGCTCAACAAAGCAGAAGCAATCGATTTTTTCAAAAAAACCACCGGCCTCGTAGGGTGTCACGTTATATGACGCCTGCCCTGCAACTGGGCGGTCGGTGGGATTGAAAGCTTCATAAAAAGCCAGACCGGTTTCGCCGATCTTCAGCTCCATTTCACGCACCATGGGCGTAAATTCCCACGGCATGTTGCGTTCTTTTGAGGCATCAAAACGTACAGTGATGGTTTGATCCAGCACCTCGTCTGAGCCTCCCTCGGCGATGCCAGTGACCCCGCCAAATCCAGTAACCCGGCAGAACCAGTCATAAAACGGCACAGAGGCCCAGGAGAGTGCGCCCATCAGCACAACCACACCGACCAGTTGGATCACCGTTTTTTGAGGTCCGCCCGTAGCCATCAGTTCTGCTCCGCCAGCTCGCTGGGGAATTGGAACCCGTTTGAAGTGACTTTGACCATTGTCAGGGCCAGCACCAGCACCACAAAGGCGCCAAGGATCAGGCCCAGCCCGACATTGCGGCTGAAACGCCGTTTGTGCAGCTCGTGTTCTTTGTGAAGAGCCATCTTACCAGCCTCCCAGTCCGTAGGGTTTCAACAGGCTTTCAGCGAGAATCGCGCCAAAGTGCAAGAACAAGTAAAGCAATGACAGCTTAAAGAAGCTGCGCTCGACCTTGAAATCATCGGCTTCGCTGTCGGTCTCATCGCGGCGCGAGATCTTCCACGCGCCCCATAGGAACAGCCCATTCAGCACCAGTGCAACGGCCAGATACAACGGACCGCCAACGCCCGAAAAGGCCGTGCCAATAGCCAAGGCGGCCAGCAAACCCGTATAAACAAGGATATGACGGCGGGTGGACGGCCGGCCGTGTGTCACGGTCAACATTGGCACGCCAGCATCGTCATAGTCCGAGCGCATGAACAGCGCCAGCGCCCAGAAATGGGGCGGCGTCCACATGAACGTCAGGGCAAACATCAGCCAGGGTTCAATCGCCATCGATCCGGTTGCCGCAATCCAGCCGATCACCGGCGGAAAGGCTCCGGCCGCGCCACCGATCACGATGTTCTGCGGTGTCGAGCGTTTGAGCCACATGGTGTAGATCACCACATAGAAAAAGATGGTAAAGGCCAGAAACGCCCCGGCGAAAATATTGCTGGCCAGCGCCAGCATGATCACCGAAATCCCCGAAAGCGCGAGGCCAAACACTTTGGCCTCTCCTTCGGTGATTTTTCCGGCAGGAATAGGCCGGCCTTTGGTGCGTTTCATGATGCGATCAATGTCCGCATCCCACCACATATTCAACGCGCCAGATGCACCCCCGCCAATAGCGATGAACAGAATCGCTGCAAACCCAATCACAGGGTGCACGGAGACGGGCGCCGCCATCAGGCCGACAAAGGCCGTAAAGACGACCAGCGACATCACCCGCGGTTTCAGCAGAGCAAAAAAGTCACCAAAGCTTGCTTCGTCCTCATGGACAGAGCTGGCGTGGATGCTTGCATCGGTCATTGCGCAACAGGTCTTTCAGTCAAGGGTGGGGGCCGCAAAAGCAGCCCCGCCGGTTGGAACATCAATCAGATCACCACTGGCCCGGCGCACCGGGCCCTGTGGATCCGTCTTAGTTGGACGCGACCTGGAAGGTAGCGGGCAGCGCTGCGTATTCTTCTTTGGCTTCCGCCAACCAAGCTTCGTAGGCTTCTTCGCTTACAACTTTTACAGTGATGGGCATATAGGAGTGGTCCTTGCCGCACAGTTCGGAACACTGACCAAAGTAGACGCCTTCGCGCTCGGCTTTGAACCACAGCTCGGCCAGACGGCCGGGAACCGCATCCTGTTTCACGCCAAAGGCGGGAATGGTCCAGGAGTGGATCACGTCAGCCGCAGTCACCTGCATCACAATTGTTTTGTTCACAGGAACAACAACGGCGGTATCGGTGGCCAACAAGAATTCGTCTTCGTTATAGCCCGCAGCGACCAGTTTGGCGCGCATGGCGTCATCCAGAATATACGGGGTTACGTCAGGCTCATCGGTGGTGGCGGGGCTACCCAGCATGTAGCTGTCAAAGCCAAAATCGTGATCGGTATATTCATACCCCCAGTACCACTGGTAGCCGGTCACTTTGATGGTGATGTCACCCTTTGGGATCACCTGCTGACGGAACAGCTCGGGCAAGCTGAACGAGCCGATGAAAACCAAAATCAGAACCGGACCAATGGTCCATGCGATTTCGACGGGCGTGTAGTGGCTGAAGTTCGACGGAGTTGGGTTCGCACGTCGGTTGAAGCGAACGATGGCATACACCAGCAATGCCGCAACAAAAACACAAACGATGGTGATGATCACAAGGATCATGTAATCCAGTTCTTGCAGCTTGCGTGCAAGTTCGGTTGCTGGCGGCTGAAAGCCCAACAAGCGGTCTGTCGGCTTACCAATTGTTTCCAGACCTTCTTGCGCCGCAGCTGGAAGGCTAGAAAGGCCAGCAAAAAGGCCCGAAAGCATCAAAGCATTCTTCATATCATGTCCTGATCGGTTGATCGCATCGGTTTGGGGCGGGTTTTTGCCCTTCGGAACGATTGATTCCGAAAAACACACTTAACCCCGTTGTCTTTGAGGCTGGTAAAAATCATATTCCTTGCGACAGATAAAGAGGAATGCTCGCGTCAAAGCGTCGCTTTCTTGATTTAAATCAAAAAAAACTGGGGTCAGTTCATGGACAATGCCGACTTTCGACCATTTGAGACCACCCTGCCCGAGGAGGATGCGCTGGCAACCTTGCGCTCTGCGCTGGCCGGGGCTGACGATGGCGAGATTTTTGCCGAACGCCGCAAATCTGAGTCTTTAGTGTTTGATGACGGGCGGTTACGGTCTGCCAGTTATGACGCGTCCGAAGGGTTTGGCCTGCGCGCCGTCAATGCTGACGTCGCGGGCTATGCCCATTCCACCGACGTGTCGATGGCGGCCCTGACCCGCGCCGCCGAGACCGCGCGTCTGGCGGTGGGCGATGGGGGCGGCACTATGGCAGATGCGCCACAGGCGACAAATAGTCGGCTTTACACCGACGCCGATCCAATCGCAGCCATGCCGTTCCCAGTCAAAGTTGAGACTTTGCGCGAAATCGACGCCTTTGCCCGCGATCTGGATCCACGGGTGGTACAGGTATCGGCCTCGCTGGCGGCGTCGTTGCAAGAAATCGAAATCCTGCGCGCCGATGGCGTGCGTGTGCGTGACATTCGCCCAATGGCGCGGCTCAACGTCTCGGTGATCGTCGATGAGAACGGCCGCCGTGAAAGCGGCTCTGCCGGGGGCGGAGGACGTATCGGTCTGGATGGGCTGGTGGATCCGGCCAATTGGCAGGCCAAAGTACACGAGGCCCTGCGCGTGGCACTGGTCAACCTTACCGCGGTTCCGGCCCCTGCGGGCGTGATGGAAGTGGTGTTGGGCCCCGGATGGCCCGGCATCCTGCTGCACGAGGCCATCGGACACGGGCTGGAAGGTGATTTTAACCGCAAGGGCTCTTCGGCCTTTGCCGGGTTGATGGGCCAACGGATTGCGGCTCCCGGCGTGACCGTATTAGACGATGGCACCATTCCCGATCGGCGCGGGTCGATTACTGTGGATGATGAAGGCACGCCCTCGCAAAAGAACACATTGATCGAAGACGGCATTCTGGTCGGATATATGCAGGACCGTCAAAACGCCCGCCTGATGGGAGTCGCGCCCACCGGCAACGGACGTCGTCAAAGCTATGAGCACGCGCCCATGCCGCGAATGACCAATACTTATATGTTGGGTGGCACCGCGGACCCAAAGGATCTGGTGGCGGATATCAAGGACGGCATCTGGGCGGTGGGATTTGGCGGTGGTCAGGTCGACATCACCAACGGCAAGTTTGTGTTCTCGTGCACCGAAGCCTACCGGGTCAAGAACGGTAAGGTGGGCGAGCCCGTCAAAGGCGCCACGCTGATCGGTGACGGCGCGCATGCATTGAAACAGATTCGCGCGCTTGGCAATGACATGGCGCTGGATCCCGGCATGGGCAACTGCGGCAAGGCGGGCCAGTGGGTTCCAGTGGGTGTTGGACAGCCCAGCGTGCTGATGGATGGGTTGACGGTTGGCGGCGCAGCCACCTAAACCTCGGAGCATTTGTTCCACGTGGAAAACTAGAAATAAGCATCTGAATCCAGATGCTTATTTCTGTATAACTCACCTGAAACAGTTAACGTCTCGACCTGTCCAGGGGGGTCACCGCCCCAAAAGCCCGCACATTTTTCAATAAAACAACGAAAACAGTTCGCACATTCACCACCTGTTAACCCTCTTCCCGTTAATTCTAGTCTTGCAACTAGGCGGAGCAAAGGATGACCGAAGAAACCCCTTCTTCCACTCACCCCCCACTCCCACCCACCACGGAAGATATTCAGTTTTCCTGGCTCCGCCTGTTGCGCTCTCGACGTGTCGGCCCGGTGACATTTCATCGCTTGCTGGCCGAATATGGCTCAGCGCAGAACGCGCTTGCCGCGTTGCCCGAAGTGGCACGCATTGCCGGTGTAAAAGGGTATGAAATATGCCCAGAACGCACCGTGGATGACGAAATCCAAGCTGCAAAAGCCGCCAAAGCGCGGCTTTTGTGCTTTGGACAGCCCGATTACCCTCCCCTATTGGCCAACCTGCATGACGCCCCACCTGTGTTGTGGGCCATCGGTGATGTCACCTTGTTGCAAAAACAGAATGTGGCTCTGGTGGGCGCGCGCAACGCCTCCTCATTGGGGCTGCGCATGGCGCGCGCCTTGGCGCGGGAACTGGGCGAACATGGCTATATCACCACATCCGGATTGGCGCGTGGCATTGACACCGCCGCCCATGAAGCCGCGCTGGAGGCCGGCACAATCGCGGTACTGGGGGGAGGGGTCGACGTCATTTACCCCTCGGAAAACACGGATCTGGCCCAACGCATCGCCGACACAGGCCTGTTGGTGTCGGAACAACCCATGGGATTGGCACCGCAGGCGCGTCATTTCCCCAAACGCAATCGCATCATCGCCGGACTGGCCCGTGCCTTGGTTGTGGTCGAGGCCGCCGCGCGCTCTGGCAGCCTGATCACCGCCCGCGATGCGCTGGATCTGGGACGAGAGGTACTGGCGGTGCCCGGCCATCCCTTTGATGCGCGCGCGGCCGGCTGCAACATGCTGATCCGCGACGGCGCCAATCTGGTACGCGGTGGCGCAGATGTAATCGCCGCCCTGCCCCCTGCAATCGCACCGCCCCAATCGCCAAACCCCAGACTGGAAGATGTGCCTCTGCCCCCTCCCGAACAGCGCACGCTACGGCAAACAAACGCCCTGCATCAGCAGATTCTCTCTCGTTTGGGGCCCGCCCCCACCGCCGAAGACCAGCTGATCCGTGACATTCAAGCCCCAGCACGCGAGATTGCGCCCGCCCTGACCGAACTGGAACTGACCGGCGAAATCGATCGCCAGCCCGGCGGGCTGCTCAGTCGCAAGAGCGAATAACATCGAGATTCAACAAGGACTTATCGATTACCTGATATTTTTTTACGCTACGGCCCAAAGGTTTTTCGAAACCTTCACGATCCTTGGGTACACCAAGGCAACACCCGCGGCGCTTTGGCCCGATTGACACTCATTGATTGACAATCTCCCCTTGCGCCCCACACTCAGCGCAGCCATAGAACGCGCCGTATCCGTCCGAAGAGGTTTCACATTTATGCCCGTTGTTGTCGTCGAATCGCCAGCCAAAGCTAAAACTATCAACAAATATCTTGGCTCCGACTATACGGTTCTGGCCTCATATGGACACGTGCGGGATCTGCCCGCCAAAAACGGATCGGTCGACACCGACGATGATTTTGCCATGACCTGGGAAGTGGCCAATGACAGCCGCAAACACGTCAAGGCGATCGCCGACGCACTCAAGACCGATGACGAACTGATCCTCGCGACTGACCCTGATCGCGAAGGCGAAGCCATCAGCTGGCACTTGCAGGAAGCGCTGACCAAACGGCGTTCGATCAAAAAGTCCACGGCGGTCAGCCGCGTGACCTTTAATGCGATCACCAAAGAAGCCGTCACCGAAGCGATGCGCAATCCGCGTCAGGTCGATATGCCGCTGGTCGAAGCTTATCTTGCGCGCCGCGCCTTGGATTACCTCGTGGGCTTTAACCTGTCGCCAGTTCTGTGGCGCAAACTGCCCGGCGCACGGTCGGCAGGCCGGGTGCAATCGGTTTGCCTGCGTTTGATTGTGGAACGTGAAACAGAGATCGACGCGTTTGACCCCCGCGAATACTGGTCGGTTCGGGCGCAACTGCAAACGCCCCGTGGCCAGGCCTTTGAAGGGCGACTGACGGTTCTGGGCGGCGACAAGCTGGACAAATTCGATCTTGCGACCTCCACGGCGGCTGAACTGGCCGTCCAAGCGGTCGCCAGCCGCGATCTGTCCGTCAAATCGGTTGAGGCAAAACCCGCCTCCCGCAATCCATCTGCCCCCTTTATGACCTCGACGCTGCAACAAGAGGCCAGCCGCAAATTTGGCATGGGTGCCAAACATTGCATGAACGCCGCCCAGCGCCTGTATGAGGCTGGCCTGATCACCTATATGCGGACCGATGGCATTGATATGGCACCTGAGGCCGTCACCGAAGCCCGCGCTGAGATCGGCACCCGCTATGGGGCCGAATATGTGCCAGACAGCCCCCGTATCTATAAGAACAAAGCGAAAAACGCTCAGGAAGCGCACGAATGTATCCGCCCCACGGATATGAGCCGCGATGCCGCCAGCCTGAAAATCTCAGAGGACGATCAGCGTAAACTGTATGATCTGATCTGGAAACGCACGCTGGCCTGCCAGATGGCCGGCGCCCGGTTAGAACGCACCACGGTTGATATCACGTCAAGCGACGCACAGATTGTCCTGCGCGCCTCAGGTCAGGTGATGTTGTTTGATGGGTTCCTGCGGGTCTACGAAGAGGGCCGCGATGACGTGACCTCAGGCGATGACGACGACAAACGCCTGCCGCAGATCATGCAGGGCGAAGCGATCAAATTTGGCAGCTCTCTCAAGGCCGATTTTGACAAGGCGGGCGCCGAGGCCGCAATTTTGTCGGACAATACGGCGGTTCTGGCGCTGCAACACCACACCCAGCCACCGCCCCGCTACACCGAGGCCACGCTGGTCAAACGTATGGAAGAACTGGGCATCGGCCGACCGTCGACCTACGCCAGCGTCATCACCACCATTCAAGACCGCGAATACGTCCGCAAGGACAAGAACCGCCTGTTCCCCGAGGACAAAGGCCGCATCGTTACGATCTTCCTTGAAAACTTCTTCCGCACCTATGTCGGCTATGAGTTCACCGCGAACCTCGAAGCCGAACTGGATGACGTCAGCGCCGGGGATCGCAATTACAAAGACATCCTCAGCCAATTCTGGCGCGACTTCTCGGCCGCGATCTCGGAAACCTCAGATCTGCGCATCTCCGAAGTGCTGGATGTGTTGGACGAGCGTCTGGCGCCGCAGCTGTACCCCCCCCGCGAAGACGGCACCGACCCGCGGTCCTGCCCCAAATGTGGCGCGGGCGCCCTGCACCTGAAAACCTCACGCACCGGTGGCTTTGTGGGCTGTGGCAATTACCCGGAATGCAACTACACCCGACCGATTTCGGGCGAAGGTGCCGAAGGCTACGAACGGGTATTGGGCGAAGATGACGGCGACGAAATTCATTTGAAATCTGGTCGCTTTGGCCCCTACGTGCAGCGCGGCGAGGCCACACCGGAAAACAAAAAGCCCCCGCGCGCCTCTTTGCCAAAACAAAACCGCGCCTATCTGCCCGGTTGGAGCCCTGAGGAAATCAACCTCGAAGGCGCGCTGACCCTATTGACCCTGCCGCGCGAAATCGGACCACACCCCGACGGCGGCGTCATCGCCGCCAATCTGGGGCGCTTTGGTCCCTACATCATGCACCAGCTGCCAGATGAGGAAAAACCAGTCTATGCCAACCTCAAAGAAACCCTTGAGGTCTTTGAAATCGGTATGAACCGGGCAATGGAGTTGATCACCGAAAAGCGCAACAATCCCGGCCGGCGTCGTGGTGCAGCAGCCAAAGCCCTAAAAGAACTGGGTGCGCACCCCGATGGCGGCGCCGTCAATGTCTTTGAGGGCCGCTACGGCCCCTACGTAAAGTGGGAAAAGGTCAATGCGACCCTGCCCAAAGACGTGGAGCCAAAAGACGTCACGCTGGAGCAGGCCCTGGCGCTGATCACCGAAAAAGTGGGCAAGAAGCCTGCCAAGAAAAAAGCTGCCGCTAAAAAACCGGCCGCAAAAAAGAAGGCAACGACCAAAAAGGCAACCGCAAAATAGCCCTTTGCCAATGAGGTCTCAGCAAGACGCACAACGCTACCCCAGTGCTTCTTTTTGGCCCGAAATACCCCGGGGAGCGCGAGGGGCTGGCCCCTCGCCCCTCTTTCGGCCCAGACGGACTTCCGTAGAAATACGCAGTTCTCTCCGTATTCATTGACTTACCCCCATCCGCGCGCCACAACTTTGTGGACCATCACGCCGGGAGGGCTTTATGAAAAAAATCTACCCCAATGCCACGGCGGCCCTCGACGGGCTGCTCACTGACGGCATGTTGATTGCGGCAGGCGGCTTTGGCCTCTGCGGCATTCCTGAACTTTTGTTGCGGGCCATCAAAGAGGCCGGCACCAAAGATCTGTCTTTTGCTTCCAACAACGCAGGCGTTGATGACTTTGGCATCGGCATTTTGTTGCAGACCAAACAGGTCAAGAAGATGATCTCGTCTTATGTCGGTGAAAACGCCGAATTCATGCGCCAGTACTTGTCCGGTGAACTGGAGCTGGAATTCAACCCCCAGGGCACCCTGGCGGAACGCATGCGTGCGGGAGGGGCGGGCATCCCCGGCTTTTTCACCAAAACCGGCGTTGGCACAGTGATTGCCGATGGAAAACTGGAAAAACAATTTCCCACCGGACCGGATGGCGCGCTGGAAGACTATATCATGGAAGAGGGCATTTTTGCTGATCTGGCCATTGTGAAGGCCTGGAAAGCCGATGAAACCGGCAATCTGGTGTTCCGCAAGACCGCCCGGAACTTTAATGCCCCTGCCGCCACCTGCGGCAAAATCTGCGTCGTCGAGGTCGAAGAGATCGTCCCCACCGGATCTTTGGATCCCGATAGCATTCACCTGCCCGGCATCTATGTGCACCGCATTATCAAAGGTGATCATGAGAAGCGCATCGAACAGCGCACAGTTCGTCAGAGGGAGGGTGCATAATGCCTTGGGATCGGAACCAAATGGCGGCACGCGCCGCACAGGAACTGCAAGACGGCTGGTATGTGAATCTTGGAATTGGCATTCCAACGCTGGTCTCCAACTATATCCCCGACGGGGTTGAGGTCACGCTGCAATCTGAAAACGGTATGCTTGGCATGGGGCCTTTTCCCTACGAAGGCGACGAAGACCCGGACCTGATCAATGCTGGCAAGCAAACCATTACTGAATTGCCCCAAACTGCATATTTCGACAGCGCCCAGTCATTTGCGATGATTCGCGGCGGCAAGATTGCTATGGCGATCCTTGGTGCCATGGAAGTGGCCGAAAATGGCGATCTGGCCAACTGGATGATCCCCGGCAAGCTGGTCAAGGGCATGGGCGGTGCGATGGATCTTGTTGCAGGTGTGGGGCGTGTGGTGGTTGTGATGGATCACACCAATAAACATGGCGACAGCAAGGTTCTGCCGGAATGCACCCTGCCATTGACGGGCAAAGGTGTTGTGGACCGAATCATCACCAACCTTGGTGTTCTGGATGTGGTCGAAGGCGGATTAAAGATCGTGGAACTGGCCGACGGGGTCAGCGAAGACGAAATGCGATCATCAACCAAAGCCACCCTCGTCAACTAAACACAGGTCAGAGGGGCGCTGCCCCTCTGCACCCCTATTGGGGCGCATTCACCCCGGGGTATTTTTCGCCAAAAAGAAGCCAAGGCGGTTCGGCGCCGTGTGACGCTTAGTTCATGTGCTGAAACACGCAGCCATCCGACATCAGCAAGGGTGGCGTTTTGCACAGGCTGCGGGCCACTTCAAAGGCCGCCAGAACCTTGGGGACATAGTCCCGCGTTTCTGCATAATCGGGCACCCCGTGATGATCCCGGATCGATCCAGCCCCCGCATTGTAGCCCGCCAGCACCAGTATGGGATCGCCATCAAATTTCTCCATCAACCAGCTGAGGTAACGCACGCCGCCTGCGATGTTCTGTGCCGGGTCAAGTGGGTCTGACACCCCAAACTGTTTGGCGGTATCTGGCATCAACTGCATCAACCCTTCTGCACCTGCTGTGCTCACCGCATCTGTCTGGCCGGCGCTTTCAACCGATATCATCGCGAGGACAAGTGCCGGGGAGATCGGCGCCTGCACCGTTTCCAGCAGAATCGGCACCGCATTGGCCGAGATGATGTCTTGCAGATCTGAGAGACGCGGTGTGGTGACTTTCTGTGCCCCCTTGATCACCTGAAGCGCATCATCCAGACGCGCGGGTCCGGTGCCTTCTAATCCTGGTGAGATCTTATCCCAGAACCATGCGTATTGCCCACTGGCGGTTTTGGCGACATTTGGGTCTGGTGGTGAAACGCTGACGGTCGGTTCTGGCGGTGTGATTTGAATCGTTACGCGCTGTTGCGTGCCCGGCTTTGGGGGTTTCAGGCTTTTGGACTGAAATTCAGGGAATGGCGCTGGCGATTTACGCGCAGGCGCTTCTGGCGTTTGGGCCAGAGCGGCGGAATTGGCCCAAACGGCGGCCATTAAACAGGCGGTTACACGGCGCATCACAAGACTCGGTTAGGTTTCTCTTTAATCAACTCTCAATGATTCAGGCGTCATTTGCCAGAATTGAGCCGTTGATTCAGGCGATTTCGCCACAATTGGCCCTTTTCGCCACAGCCTGACCATGAGTATGAAGGTGAATTTTTAGTTAATATCATTAAACTTCAACACCTTATAGAGTTTGCTATCAAAAAGTTAAAATGCGGCAAGAGATTCCGGGTTTCAGCCCAAATCCTGCCACGCTCCGCAGGCTATATATGTGCATACCACGACGGACAGGGGACACGCTGGTGAGAGAGCAAACCCCCAGCAACGGCCGCCGAGGTTGGTTTAACATACGAGATCCTTTGGAGGGACTTACCATGATCAAATTCTTCAAAAACTTCCGCAAAGACGAAGACGGTGCCGTGACAGTTGACTGGGTTGTTCTGACCGCAGCCGTTTGTGCGCTGGCAGGCGTTGCTTACACCGGTATCGCAAGCGGTATCGACAGCCTGGCCAGCAACGCTGACTCTTCGCTTACAGCGACAACTGTGTCTGTAAACCTCGGCGTCACACCTTAATCTGATCCGCAGATTTCAGGCTTACGTGGCCCGCCTTCTATCTTGGCGGGCGGGTCACACGACGCGACGTGGCGGCATCGGGGTGCTGCGCAGCGCAACCTCAATAGGGGGCCAGACGCATGACAAAAATCAAACGGTTTTTAATGGATGAAGATGGCGCGGTGAGCGTCGACTGGGTGGTTCTTTGCGCCGCGGCCGTTTTCCTTGCGGTCTTTGGCTTCAAATCGATACGCGACGTTACCTCGAACTTTCTGACCGATATTGCCGCAGCCATGGCTAGTGCGGTTGTTGTGGTCTTTTGAATAAAATCCACGCCAGATTAAACGAGATATTAACAGCTTTGGAACCGGTTTTTGAGAGTATCAGAAGCCGCGACTTTAGGCATTCAGAACCAAGAGGACCACGATGCGCGCCGTATTTGGACTTGTGTTAATTGTGGGCGTCGCCCTCGCCGGTGGCGCTGCTATGATGGTTAAGAAGCAGTTTTCTGCCTATCAAAACGCGCTGGCCTATGAACGCGCCAATCGTGGGGACAGCATTCCCACCGTGGACGTCCTGGTGGCGACCACCCCTTTGAAATATGGCCAACATCTAAAACCAGAACATGTTCGCACGGTCCGTTGGCCGCAGGCCAGCCTGCCCGAGGGCACATTCCAAACGTTAGAGACCCTGTTTTTGTCAGAGCGTCCTGAAGACGAACGTATCGTGCTGCGCGCAATGGAAAAAGACGAAGCAATCCTGAAAGTAAAAGTCACCCGGCCGGGTGAAGATGCGGGCATTACCACCCGGTTGGAACGGGGCATGCGGGCGTTTGCGATTAAGGTCGACGTCACCTCTGGGGTGTCGGGTTTCTTACGTCCAGGTGACAAAGTCGACGTCTATTGGACGGGACGCATTGCAAAAGAGTCGGGGCGCGCATCGGGCGATGTGACACGCCTGATCCAGCCCAATATTGAACTGATCGCCGTGGACCAGAAAGCCGGAGACGTAAATAAGGCCGTGATTGCCCGTACGGTTACGGTTGCAGCCCTGCCCGAACAGGTTGCAGCTCTGGCGCAGGCACAATCCACCGGGCGTCTGTCATTGTCGCTGGTGGGCGCGCAGGATGACACCATTGCCGAAGTGGTCGAAGTGGATCAACGCAAATTGCTGGGTCTGGCTGAATTCGAAGCCCCTGTCCCACTTAAGGAAGACCGCGTTTGCACCATCCGCAACCGCCGCGGTGCCGAGGTTGTTGTGACCCAGATCCCCTGCCCAAGCTAAGGGCAGAGAATTTCCCAGCGATGTCAAAGGTTAACGCCACGCGTTACAGTCCAGATCAGGCCGCAAGCGCCTGATCTGGATTTTTACATGTGAACTCTGTCTGTTGCTGCGCCCCCACAGCCTGCCCTGCCGCAGAGAACTTTTCTTGCAAAGGTAAATGAATTGCCGCAGAGTTCCCAAAACAGGGGCAAAATGACCCCATTCTGAGGCGTGATCGGAAAGGCAGGTCACATGATATTTAGGCGTTTTATTGCAGCCACCCTAACAGGGTGTATGCTGACTGTTTTACCCGTGGCCAACCCTACCGAGGCGAATGAACTTCGTGTGGTTCGAAAAGGTGCGAGCGCCACGCTCGATGTGCCGATGAACCGCGCCGTGGTGGTCGAAAGCGAAACACCCTTTGCAGAGATCACCATTGCGAACCCCGGCATTGCGGATATTTCCTCGCTGTCTGATCGTTCGATCTATGTGCTGGGTAAGACCCCCGGCCTGACGACACTGACGCTATTGGATGCGGCGGGCCAATTGATTTCTAACGTCAACGTGCGTGTCGCGGCAGATGTCAGCGAATTCAAAGAGAGGCTGCGGCAAATCCTGCCCGGTGAAAAAATCGAAGTGCGTACTGCAAACGACGGCATTGTTCTGTCTGGCACAGTGTCGAGCGCGGCGCGCCTGCAACGGGCCATGGATCTGGCGGAACGCTATGCGCCGGAACGGGTGTCCAACCTGATGTCCGTGGGCGGTGTTCAGCAGGTTATGCTGAAAGTGCGCTTTGCGGAAATGCAGCGCAGCGCGTCAAAACAATTGCGTTCATCCTTTGGTTTGCGCAGTGAAAACGGCAATACCCGCGGTGAAACAGGCACCTTCCTGTTGGGCGACAATGGAATTGATACGCCGCTGGCTCTGCGTGGCGGTGACGAAGGCGCTATCGCGTTTAACTTTGGCATTGGTTCGGTGGAACTGGGCCTGCTGTTCGAAGCGTTGGAAAGCAAAGGCGTCGTCCGTACATTGGCGGAACCGAACCTATCCGCTCTGTCGGGCCAAGAAGCTCGGTTTCTGGCGGGCGGGGAATATCCCGTGCCGGTATTTGACGGCGATGACGGCATATCTGTCGAATTCAAACCGTTTGGGATCGAGCTGGATTTCATTCCACGCGTCGTCGATCAGGATCTGATCAATCTGGAACTAAAAGCCGCCGTGTCCTCCATCGACCCCGAAAATACATTTGCGTCTGGCGGCTTGGAAATCGCGGCGTTCAGCCGGCGCGAAACCAGCACCACCGTGGAGCTGCGTGACGGCGAAAGCTTTGCAATTGCGGGCTTGATTCAGGATGACTTTGTAGATTCAACAACACAGTTGCCCTGGATTGGCGACGTGCCCATTCTGGGCGCGCTGTTCCGCAGTGCCGATTACCGTCGCGAACAGACCGAGCTGGTGGTCATCATCAGCGCACACCTTGTCTCGCCCACCCGCGGCGAAGCTCTGACTCTGCCCACTGACCGTGTAGCCCCCCCCAGCGAAGCTGACCTGTTCCTGTTTGGCCGCACCTCGCGCAACCAAAAAGGCGCCGCAGGCGAAGTCGCACGGCAGGACTTTACCGGTTCATATGGCTATGTCCTTGATTGATAGATGGAGTATAGGATCATGTTGAAACGACCACTCCTGTTGGGCCTTGTTGTACTTGCCGGTGCCTGTACCAACGAGGCCGGGCTTGAACTGGGACGCAGTTCTTTTGGGGACGCCAACCGTCACAATTCGGCGGTTCTGAATGGTGAACTGGATTACGTCATCCAGTTGGGCCAGCGGTTTGCCCGCGAAGTTCCAAACACCATCAACTTTGAATTCAACAGCGCCCGTCTTGATGCGCAGTCTATGGCTGTATTGGACCGTCAGGCCCATTGGATCAAACAATTCCCCGAGGTGCGGTTCAAGGTCTTTGGCCACACGGATGCGGTGGGCGGGAACGCCTTTAACCACAGCTTGGGCAAGCGCCGTGCCAATGCGACAGTGAATTATCTGGTGTCAAAAGGCATCAGTCGTCGCCGCCTGCAAGCGGTGGTGTCCTTTGGAGAAACCCAGCCTGTGATTGCAGTTCAGTCCCGCGAACGGCGCAATCGCCGCACGGTGACCGAAGTGTCGGGATTCGTTTCCAACAACAGATCTGTGCTGGACGGCAAATATGCCCAAATCATCTACCGCGACTATGTTGAAAGCGCAGTAGCCGCGACCACGCTTACCCACGATGACGGGCTAAACAGCACGATTGCCGCTGAGTAAGTATTTGACTTAAAAGCACAAAACACGCCTCCACGGCGTGTTTCCCATTCTTAAACAATTCCTCACAATTGGGGCTTTTTGGCCCAAATCTTGCCTAGATTTTCCGCGATCTTATCTTCACGAGGTGAGCTGTACCTGCAGAACGCAACAGCCCGACCCGGCTCTCATGCCGGGTGCACCGACCGAAGAGGATAAAGGCAATGAGCAGCGATCAGCCGCACCCAGAGACCGACGCGATCACCGCCTGTACCATCAGCCGGGATGTGCAAAACTTTGATCTGTTGATCGAAGACATGGAAACGGCCCTGGGCGAGTCCTGGGGGGATTTAGGGTTTGCCGAAGCGTTAGCCTTTTTCCAGCAGAACGAAGCGCGTGCGCTGGAATTTGTTGCGCTGGCAATCGACGCCCAAGACGAAGACATCCTTGATCAGATGGGTGAAATCATTACCCAGGCCAAGGCCCTGGACATCAAGGTCATCCTGATTGCCGAAGACGTCACGCCAACAGCCCTACACACATTGCTGCGCCAAGGTGCAGATGAATTCATTCCCTATCCGCTGCCAGAACAAGAGCTGCAATCCGCCATCGATCGGCTGCGCCTGCCCGCGCCGGCTCCGGTCGAAACTCCCGCGGTGCCGCTTAGCGGTAACAACAGCCGCGATGGCGCGGTGGTGGTGTGTCACGGCCTGTCTGGCGGCGTTGGTGCCACCACGCTTGCAGTGAATCTGGCCTGGGAGATTGCGGAACGGACCAGCGATCAGACACCCAGCGTCTGCCTGATTGATCTGGATTTGCAGCGCGGCTCTATTGGCACCTATTTGGACCTGCCGTGCCGCGATGTGGTGGCGGAGATGCTCAGCGATATGGACAGTCTGGACGATGAAGTCTTTTCCCAGGCCTTGCTGACCTATCAGGACAAGCTTCGGGTGTTGACCGCACCGAAGGATATGCTGCCATTAGATTTCATCGGCCCCGAAGAGGTACAGCGCCTGATTGAAATGGCGCGGCGGCACTTTGATTTTGTGGTCATCGATCTGCCGGGCACCTTGGTGCAATGGTCTGAAACCGTTTTGACTATGGCGCATCTCTATTTTGCGATTCTAGAACTGGACATGCGTTCAGCACAAAACGCGCTGCGTATGAAACGTGCGCTGCAGTCCGAAGATCTGCCGTTTGAAAAACTGCGTTTTGCGTTAAATCGCGCGCCCAAATTTACAGATCTCAGCGGCAAAAGCCGGGTCAAACGACTGGCGGAATCGTTGGAGATTTCTATTGACGTACAGCTGCCAGACGGCGGCAAAATCATAACACAAAGCTGCGATCACGGGCAGCCCTTGGCTTTGTCAGCGCCCAAATGCGCATTGCGCAAGGAAATCGGGAAGTTGGCACAGTCCTTGCATGATTTGGGCAAGAACGAGTCCGAAGCAGCAGCGTGATCCATGGTGGGTTTTAGGTGAGACATGTTTTCCAGATATAAAAAGCAAATTTCCGACACAGCGGCCAAACCGCAAAAAGTGGATCCAAGCCCGGCAGCCAAACCGGCGCCGGTTAAGGCCGAGAGCCTGCGCAAACCCGCGCTCAAGCAAGCCGCCACTGCCGCACCGATGGACAAAGAACGCAAACGTAAAGAGCGTTTGGGGCAAATCAAAGTTGAGCTGCACCGCGAACTGCTGGACAATTTGAACCTGTCCGCACTTGAACATGCCTCAGAAGCGGAACTGCGGGCGGAAATCTCAGAGATCACCACCGAAATTCTGACGGAAAAAAGCGTCGTCCTGAACCGCGAGGACCGTCAAACTCTGAACAAGGAGCTCTACGACGAGGTCACCGGCCTTGGCCCCTTGGAAACTCTGCTTCAAGACGACAGCGTCAGCGATATTCTGGTCAACGGACCCCAGCAAATTTTCATCGAACAGGACGGCAAGCTGAGCCTGTCGGATGTCACCTTCAAAGATGAACGGCATCTGATGCGGATCATCGACAAGATCGTCTCGGCAGTGGGCCGGCGCGTCGATGAAAGCAACCCTTATGTGGATGCGCGTCTGGCGGATGGTTCGCGGTTTAACGCCATGGTGCCGCCGATCGCGGTCGACGGGTCCTTGGTCTCCATCCGGAAGTTCAAAAAAGACAAACTGGCGATTGATGATCTGGTCAATTTCGGTGCGTTCACCGAAGAAATGGCCGCCTATCTTCAGGCGGCGGTCGCCACGCGCCTGAACGTGATCGTCTCGGGCGGTACAGGGTCAGGTAAGACCACAACGCTAAACGCCCTGTCTTCGTTTATCGACAACGCCGAACGCATCCTGACCATTGAGGATACCGCAGAACTTCAGCTGCAACAGACCCATGTGGGGCGAATGGAAAGCCGTCCGCCAAATGTCGAAGGCAAAGGTGAAGTCTCTCCCCGCGACTGTTTGAAAAACGCCCTGCGGATGCGCCCCGACCGCATCATCGTCGGCGAAACGCGCGGCGAAGAAGTGATCGACATGCTGCAGGCGATGAACACCGGCCACGATGGATCGATGACCACCATCCACGCCAACTCGGCCCGTGATGGCGTGTCACGTCTGGAAAACATGATTGCCATGGCAGGCATTGAGATGCCGCTAAAAGCCGTGCGCAGCCAGATATCTTCGGCGGTGAATGTGATCGTACAGGCTTCACGCCTGCAAGACGGCTCGCGTCGCATGACCTCGATCACCGAAATCACCGGCATGGAAGGCGACGTGATTTCAATGCAGGAAATCTTTCGATTTCAACGTGTTGGCCTGACGCCTGACAATAAAATCATCGGCCATTTCACCGCCACCGGTGTGCGCAGCCACTTCTCTGAGCGGTTCCGCCTGTGGGGCTATGATCTGCCCACCTCTATTTACGAACCCACCGTGATGGAGAAATTCTGATGCATCTTCCCGTCGAAGCCATCATCTATGTGCTTATTTTTCTTGCTGTTTTGGCGCTGGTCGAGGGCCTGTATCTGGTCACGTTTGGCAAATCAATCAGCCTGAACAACCGCGTCAACCGCCGCCTTGAAATGCTGCAAAAAGGTGGCAATCGGGAACAGGTGTTAGAACAGCTTCGCAAGGAGATGGGCCAGCACCTAAAATCCCAGTCAATCCCACTCTATTCCCTATTGGCCGAGCGCGCCCAGAAAGCGGCGATCGCCTTTAGCCCGAAACAACTGATGATGATCATGGTTGCGCTGTCGGCGCTGGCCTTTGCCGGGCTGAGCATCGCCACACAAACCCAACTGCCCGTCCGCATTCTTGGTTCGGTCATCATTGGCATTGGATCTGTGTTCTTTTGGGTCAACAACAAGGCCAGCAAACGGCTGGCGTTGATCGAAGAGCAATTGCCCGACGCGGTGGAATTGATGGTGCGCTCTTTGCGGGTGGGCCATCCCTTTAGCTCAGCGGTGCAGATCGTCGCCAAAGAAGTGGATGATCCGCTGGCCACTGAATTTGGCATGATCGCCGATGAAAGCGCCTATGGCGGCGATGTCGGCGATGCGCTGAAAGAAATGGCCGAACGGCTGCAAATGCAGGATATGCGTTTTCTGGCGGTTGCCGTGACCATCCAACAGCAATCCGGTGGTAACCTGGCCGAAGTGCTGGCCGGTCTGGCCCAAGTCATCCGCGCACGTTTTCGTCTGTTTCGTCGCGTGAAGGCGATCACCGCCGAAGCGCAGTGGTCAGGTAAATTCCTGTCGGCGTTTCCGCTGGTTGCGCTGATGGCCACGCTGGCCATGGACCCCAACTATTATGACAACGTTCTGGACCACCCCTGGTTCATTCCCGCCTGTTTCTTTGTGGGCATCATGCTGACCGTCAACCTGTTCGTCATGCGGGCCTTGACCAATATCGAAGTCTGAGGGACACGCCATGAATGCGATAAATGATTTTCTGATCAGCCAGTTGGGCGACCTTGGCCCGCTGATTGCGCTTGGCGGTGTTGGATTCTTGCTGATCCTTGGCGCCATGGTGGTCATGCTCAATCAGCCCGAAGACCCGCTGAAAAAACTACAGAGAGACCTGAACGACACGCATAACGCCCAACCCAAACGGGAGCGGTTGCGTCACGGCACCCGCAACGAACAGCTGCGGAAATTTGCGTCGTTCCTGGAACCTCAGGATGCCGACGAGCTGTCAGCGATGGAGCTAACACTTCGCCAGGCAGGGTATCAATCCAAAGACGCGGTACGCCTGTTTCACTTTGCGCAGATGGCGCTGGGGCTGTTGGGATTGGCGCTGGGGCTGTTCTGGGTCTATGTGATCAACGCCGAATTCGATTACACAAGCCAACAGATGGCGATTCGCATCATAGGTGTTGGCGGCGCGGGCTATTTCCTCCCCAAATACTGGATCACCCGCCGCGTCGAAGAGCGCAAAAAACAGATCACCAAAGGCTTCCCGGATGCGCTCGACATGATGCTGGTCTGTGTCGAAGCGGGTCAATCGCTGGAACAGTCCATCATCCGCGTCTCGCAAGAGCTGACCGCGTCATATCCGGATCTGTCTGGTGAATTTCAGATCGTGGCGCAGGAAATGAAGGCTGGTAAGGAAAAAGAGAAAGTCCTGCGTGATTTGGGCACCCGCTGTGGCGTGCCTGATATTGCCTCCTTTACCACCGTGATGATCCAATCCTCGGCCTTTGGCACGTCCATTGCCGAAGCTCTGCGCGTCTACGCAAGCGAAATGCGCGACAAACGGGTGATGCGCGCCGAAGAGGCTGCCAACAAACTGCCAGTCAAAATGACACTGGCAACCATGATGCTGACCGTGCCGCCCCTGCTGGTTATTCTGGTCGGCCCCTCGGCGCAAAACATTGCCAATCTGGGCAACGGTGTCGTGCCATAACCCCGATCTGACCGGGTAAATTCTACTATTGCGTCCCCCCACGTGCAGTGCGTGGGGGGTTGGCGTTTTTAACACATCTTAAGGTCACGTTCCTGGCATCAGCGCATTGCGCTACCTATTTGGCCGCAGCTCTGCTGTAAGTTCTTCATGTATCAACAACCCGACACATGAAAATGCCCGATCTGCGCTTTATATTTTGTGTGTGCTGCCTGTCTGTTTTGACAGCCTGCATCACACCGCAACCTGATCAAACGCCAGACACCGGGTCGGCCTGGGCCCCTGGTGTTGATCTTCGCAAAGAGGCCGTGGATCCACTGATCACCGGCCACCGCTTGATGGCGGCGGGTCAATATGAACTGGCGCTCGATGCCTTTACGCGCGCAGGGGTGACACATGGGCTGTCGGCCGAAGTTCTGTCGTCGCTTGGATCTGCCAATCTTGCGTTGGGGCGGCTCGGACAGGCGGAAACGCTGCTGCGCAAATCGGTTGAGATCCTTCCGGACTGGCCCGAATCCCTGAACAACCTTGGCATTGTCCTAATGGAACGCCGCAAACCCGCCGAAGCAGAACAATATCTGCGGCGCGCGGTGGCATTGGACAATGGCGAAAGTGACGCAATTCGTGAAAATTTACGCTTGGCTATCGCCAAACTTGACGCAACGCCACATACTCCGACGCAAAGCCAGCCCTATCAGCTGGTTCAACGCGGCGGCGGCAGCTATGTGCTGAAACGCACGCCCTAAGACGGCAGAGCAGTAAAAAGGACGCCCCCATGCGCCACTCTATTCTTCTTTCCGCGTGCCTGGTGGCTGGCGTCAGCCTGTCCGCCTGTACGTCAGACCGCAGCGTTGACGTCGAAGAAACGCTGGAAGATCTGAACGTTGTCGACGAATCCAATCTGAACGACGTCTATCTAAAAGTCTCAGATCCCAATGAAGCGGTCAGCTATTTCGCCCGCTCGTCCAAGGCCGCCCCCGATCGCATCGATCTACAGCGCGGTTTGGCCAGTTCGCTGGTCCGCGCCAAACGCAACACCGAGGCCGTGCCAGCCTGGCGCCGTGTGGTCCAAATGGAGGGGGCAACCCCATCAGACAATGTGCAACTGGCCGACGCTTTGATCCGCAATAACAAATGGCCTGATGCCAAAGCCGTTCTGGATCAGGTCCCCCCCACAGTTGAGACGTTCCAGCGGTATCGGCTTGAAGCGATGGTTGCGGATTCCGAAGAAGACTGGAAACGCGCTGACAGTTTCTACGAAACAGCCGTGGGCCTAACGACGACACCGGCACGGGTGATGAACAACTGGGGCTATTCCAAACTTGCACGGGGCGATTTCCACGGCGCAGAAAAGCTGTTTTCAGATGCAATCCGCCAGGATCGCGATCTGTTCACCGCCAAAAACAATCTGGTTCTGGCGCGCGGCGCGCAGCGCAACTACACGCTGCCGACGGTCCCCGTGACGCAAACCGAGCGCGCGTTGTTGCTGCACACGATGGGTTTGTCAGCGATCAAGCAGGGCGACGTATCAACGGGCAAAGGCCTGCTGCGCGAAGCGATCTCTACGCATCCACAACATTTCGAAGAGGCCGCCCGCGCCCTGCGCACGTTAGAAGGCGGCTGATCCAATGTTTGCTACCCTGCTCCAGTCTGTCCAGATTGACGCCACGGTTGCGCGGATTTTTTTGATATTTGCGCTGCCGATCTGCATGACCGTCACTTATACGGATCTACGCGGCATGCGGATCCCCAATTGGGCCGTTGATCTCTTGGGGGGGGGATACATCGTGTTGGGTCTTTTGGTGATGCCCAGCTGGGAGCTCTATGGCTGGCAGCTGCTGCATCTGCCCATCGGCCTTGCGCTGGGATTTTTGTTTTACGCTGGTGGCGCAATCGGCGCGGGGGATGCAAAATTTGTCGCCGCCGCAGCCCCATTTGTGGCCTTTCAGGATCTGTTCTTGGTGCTGGTGCTCTTTAACATGACCCTTTTGGCGGGCTTTACGACCCATCGGGTGATCAAAGTCACCCCACTGCGTCAGATGGCACCGGACTGGAAAAGCTGGCATGTCGGACACAAGTTCCCAATGGGCCTGTGTTTGGGGGGAACCCTGGCGATCTACCTGTGCCTTGGCACGCTGTTTGGCACCTGAAGCCCACACAAAACCCCCAAACTGTCGAAGTGCACAGCGCGCGTGGCCCGCTCAGGGCTATAAAGCGCACCGGCCCCAGCGAATGACCCGGAAATGCGCGCTCTTTGCCCCGGTTGCGCCACAGTCGTGAATAAACTGTTGGCATCTTCCCGGACCCTCCTGTGGTCTGGAGCCCTGCCTGAGGACCGGACAGCCGATGAACATGCAAGCGTCTCCCGTGATTGCGCCCCCTGCCCCAAAAGGGCTGGGCCAGATGAAGCTGCCCATCGTAATGATGCGCGACATTCTTCTAAAAACCATATTCCGCAAGAACCTGGATCTGGTCACAGAAATCGCCGACGCCGTCTGCCTGCCCATTCCGGTGACACAGGAACTGGTGGATATGGCCCGAGATCAAAAATTGCTTCAGGCCACGGGCACGCTCAATGCCAACAACGGCAGTGAAATGGGCTATGAGCTGACAGACGCGGGCAAAACGCGCGCGTTGGATGCGCTCAGCCAGTCTGAGTACTTTGGCGCCATGCCGGTGCCCTTGGAGGTGTACCGCGCGCAGGTGGAACGCCAGTCAATCCGCAACATCATGGTGACCCGCAAACAACTGACCGATGCCATGGGGCATCTGGTGCTGCCGGACAGTTTGCTGGGCCAGTTGGGCCCCGCGGTCAGCGCCGGGCGCTCAATTTTGATGTATGGTCCACCGGGCAATGGTAAATCGTCAATCTCCAACGGTATCCGCGACGCGCTTGGCGATCACGTCTATGTGCCTTATGCTATTGAATATGCGGGCCAGGTGATCACGGTCTATGATCCGATCGTGCACAACAAGATCGCCGAAGAAGCCGAAGACCCCACCCAGCTGCGTCGTCTCAAACGGTTCGACAGCCGATATGTGAGATGTGATCGCCCCACGGTGATCACAGGTGGTGAGCTGTCCTTGTCCATGCTGGATCTGGTCTACAATCCCACCGCCCGCACCTATCAGGCGCCGTTGCAGCTGAAGTCCTCCGGCGGTATCTTTATCGTCGACGACCTTGGTCGTCAGGCCGAACCACCTCAGGCGCTGGTGAACCGCTGGATTGTTCCATTGGAAGAAAACCGGGATATTCTGGCGCTGCAATCGGGTGAGAAATTTGAAGTGCCGTTCGACACTCTGGTGGTGTTCTCAACCAACTTCCACCCAAATGAAATCTTTGACCAGGCCGCCCTGCGCCGGATCTTTTTCAAGATCAAAATCGACGGGCCCGATCAGGAGAACTTCCTGAAAATTTTTGCCATGGTGGCGCGTAAAAAGGGCATGCCGCTGGACGAAGGCGCGCTGGTGCATTTGTTGCGCAACAAATACCCGACAATCGACAACGTCTATGCAAATTACCAGCCTGTATTCCTGATTGATCAGATGATCTCGATTTGTGAGTTTGAAGGCCTGCCCTATCAAATGACCCCAGAGCTGATCGACCGTGCGTGGGCCAATATGTTCGTCAAAGACGAAACCATCGTGAAATAGCGGCGCAAGCTCTCCCGCCCGTCATCTATCTGTTCTTCGAACAGCTCTCTTCCCGTTGGGCCGGGCACCGCGCACGCGCGGTGCCGCAGCCTGCCCCCGCGGGGCAGGCTGCCACGCCCAAGGCCGCCAAGGGGTCTTTGCCAACGGCGAAGGCACCTGCGGGCGCGGGAGGGGTTGTTATTTTTTTGCGGCCCAAAGAAATCCAAACCAACGCACTGAGACAAGGCGAAACGCCTCTGGAATGCGGCCTATCGCTTTTACCGTTATCAAAGCCATCTCGACACTGATCCATTCCCCCCGGGGTTGTCTGGCGTCGATAATTTCATTGCGCGCCATCCCAACCCGCCGTTCACAGTAGCATCGACGATCAGAGACGAATCGCACTATTGAGGCGCGTGACTGCAGCCAACAAAAAACCGCGCCCCAATTGGGGCGCGGTTTCCAATCCTAACAAAGTCATCAGACTTACGCAGTCAGGCCTTCTGGCTCGGCCAGGTTGTTGGCGCGGCAGCAGGCTGTCACGGTGTTGGCCAGCAAGCACGCGATAGTCATGGGACCAACGCCACCGGGAACCGGCGTGATGGCACCGGCGCGCTCAGCGCAGGAGGCAAAATCAACGTCGCCAACCAGCTTGTTTTTGCCGTCACGCTCGATGCGGTTGATGCCGACGTCAATGACGGTTGCACCTTCTTTGATCCAATCACCTGGCACCATTTCAGGACGGCCAACGGCGGCCACAACGATGTCGGCGCGACGCACAACGTCAGGCAGGTCTTTGGTGCGCGAATGCGCGATGGTCACAGTGCAGCTGTCGCCCAGCAGCAGTTGCGCCATAGGCTTACCAACGATGTTGGAGCGACCGATGACAACCGCGTCCATGCCAGACAGCGAACCGTGGTAGTCACGCAGCATCATCAGGCAGCCCAGAGGTGTACAAGGCACCATGGATTTCTGACCGGTGCCCAGCAGACCAACGTTGGAGATGTGGAACCCATCAACGTCTTTTGCAGGAGAGATCGAGTTGATGATCAGGTCTTCGTCCAGATGCTTGGGCAGAGGCAGCTGCACCAGAATACCATGCACGGTGGGATCGTTGTTCAGCTTTTCAACAACCGCCAGCAGATCAGCTTCGGAGGTGTCGGCGTCCATCTTATGTTCATAAGAATTCATGCCCACTTCGACGGTCTGCTTGCCTTTTGAGCGCACATATACCTGGCTTGCGGGGTCTTCGCCCACCAGAACCACCGCCAGACCGGGGGTGATGTTGTGCTCTTCTTTCAGGCGGTCAACATGACCTTTGACCTGTTCACGGACTTTTGCGGCAAAGGCTTTGCCATCAATAATGTTCGCTGCCATTTTCTGCATCCTTATATCCAAGATCAGGCCCAGGGCCTATGTGACCTTGCTCAATTCTCACGAATAACGCGCGCCTCGCGCGCGATGGACCAATCCACCAACTGTCGCCACAGCATTTCAACCAGATCTGGATCAAGGCCCTGCGCTTCAGCGGTGTCGCGCGCGTTCATGACCACTTCTTCCACCCGCTCCGGTATTCTGGCTGGCCAGCCATTTTCCGTTTTCAGCGCGATGGCACGATCAATATATCCCGCCCGTTCCGCCAGCAAAGCCACCAGATCGAGATCCAGCCGATCGATCTGCAAACGCAGTTCTTCCATCGACGTACAGTCTTGCGGCGGTTTTGGTTTGGTCATTTTAAAAACTCCTGCGGCCCGAGGAATACCTCGGACCGCAGAAAGCGCATATTGCGGCTTAGAACAAGCCTTCGATTTGACCTGCGTCATTTAGGCAGATGGTTTCCGATGCAGGTTTGCGGGGCAAACCAGGCATTGTCATGATCTCACCACAGACGACCACGATGAAACCAGCACCTGCAGACAGCCGAACTTCACGAACAGGAACCGAGTGGCCTGTTGGGGCGCCGCGCAGGTTTGGATCCGTGGAGAAAGAGTACTGGGTTTTCGCCATGCAGACCGGCAGATTGCCGTATCCAGCGTCTTCCCATTCTTTCAACTGGTTGCGGATCTTCTTGTCGGCCAGAACTTCGTCAGCGCGGTAGATGCGCTTGGCGATGGTTTCGACTTTTTCGAAGAGAGGCATGTCATCGGGGTAGATAGGCGCAAAGTTTGCTGTACCGCTTTCAACGATTTCAACAACTTTTTCAGCCAAAGGCGCGGAGCCTTCGGAACCCAGTTCCCAGTGACGGGACAGGATGGCTTCGCAACCGTGTGTCGCCACGTAGGCTTTAACCGCTTCAACTTCTGCGTCCGTATCGGTGACAAAGTGGTTGATCGCAACCACAACAGGCACACCAAAGGATTTGACGTTTTCGATGTGACGGCCCAGGTTTGCACAACCAGAGTTCACCGCATCTACGTTTTCTGCACCCAGGTCAGCCTTTGCAACGCCGCCGTTCATTTTCATCGCGCGCACAGTGGCAACCAGCACAACCGCGGACGGTGCGATGCCTGCTTTACGGCATTTGATGTTCATGAACTTTTCGGCGCCCAGATCGGCACCAAAGCCTGCTTCGGTCACAACGTAGTCTGCAACTTTCAGAGCAGTCTTGGTTGCGATAACCGAGTTACAGCCGTGCGCGATGTTGGCGAAAGGACCGCCGTGAACAAACGCAGGGTTGTTTTCCAGGGTCTGAACCAGGTTAGGCTGCATTGCGTCTTTCAGCAGGACGGTCATTGCGCCTTCTGCTTTGATGTCGCGGCAGTAAACTGGGGTCTTGTCACGACGGTACGCAACGATGATGTCGCCCAGACGCGTTTCAAGATCTTTCAGGTCGTTTGCCAGGCACAGGATCGCCATAACTTCGGACGCAACAGTGATGTCAAAACCAGTTTCACGTGGGAAACCGTTAGACACGCCACCCAAGGAAGCAGTGATCTGACGCAGTGCGCGATCGTTCATGTCAACAACGCGACGCCATACAACGCGACGGATGTCGATTTCGCACTCGTTGCCCCAATAGATGTGGTTGTCCAGCATTGCGGACAGCAGGGAGTGTGCGGAGGTGATCGCGTGGAAGTCACCGGTGAAGTGGAGGTTCATCTCCTCCATTGGCACAACCTGAGCGTAACCGCCGCCAGCAGCGCCACCCTTCATACCAAAGTTTGGACCCAGCGACGCTTCGCGGATACAAACCATGGCGTTTTTGCCAATGCGGTTCAGGCCATCGCCCAGACCCACGGTGGTGGTTGTTTTACCTTCACCGGCGGGGGTTGGGTTGATCGCTGTTACCAGGATCAGTTTGCCGTCTTCTTTGCCTTGCACGGAGTTGATGAACTCTTGGCTCACCTTCGCTTTGTCGTGACCGTAGGGCAGTAGATCTGCGCTCTCGATTCCGATTTTTGCACCGATCTCCTGGATCGGCAGCTTGGTGGCCTCGCGGGCGATTTCGATATCAGTCTTGTAGCTCATGGCCTGATCCCTGATCTAAGGTCTGTCTTTGCACGACGGAATACGTCGGTTCATACTCAGCATTACCGATCTTGCCTGTACAAATTACATCGATTTCCGACCGATTCAGCACGTGAAACGTCTTTGGCAGTTTCCCGCAGTCCTTCATCGGAAACACGGAGTCGTCTGTCGCTGCTGAATGTCGCTTTTAAGGTCCGACCCAAAGCCGCCCCCTATCGAACCGCCTCCCAGAGAATCAAACAGTCTTGGAAACTGTCATGAGCCGACGGACCGTCAGGCTCCAAATTGGGCGTCCCGGCCCCAACGGCAGCGCGGTCGTGTTCGCCCCCCCAGTCGTGAACCCTGCCCGCCCTTGGCACGACGCGAGGGCCACAGAACGAAAAACCCCGCGCCTGAGACCTCAGACGCGGGGTGTGTTTGCTTTAGATCAGAACGATCAGTTGGAGGGTTCCGGCTCCATGTCGCTGTCGGGCGCATCCTTCTTGGTCTTGGCTTTGGGAATCGCCGTGACCGAGGTGCCGCCGTTTTCTGGCGTGTCGTCTTCGTCGTCGCTGACGCTGGGCGCTTCACCGCGCATCACGCGTTTGATCTCATCTCCGGTCAGGGTTTCGTATTCCAACAACCCGTTGCCCAGACGGTCAAACTCTTCGTGGTGTTCGGTGATGATCTCGTAGGCGCGATCATAGCCATCCTGGATGAACCGGCGTACTTCTTCTTCGATCAGCTCTTTGGTGTTGGCCGATACTGAGAAACCCGCCGTGTTGCCTGAGTAGCCTTCATGTGCTTCGGCGTAATCGATGTTACCGATTTTGTCCGACATGCCCCAGCGCAGCACCATCGCACGTGCCAGCTGGCTGGCCTGCTGAATGTCACCGGCCGGACCATTGGATACATTGTCCGGGCCCCACTTGTAGATCTCAGCGGCTTTGCCCGCCATGGTCATCGCAAGCTTTTGCTCACACTCGTCTTTGTGCCAATTCAGACGGTCCATTTCCGGCAGGCTCATCACCATGCCAAGGGCACCGCCACGGGGAATGATCGTCGCCTTATAGACCGGATCACACTTGGGCAGCTTGATTCCCACCAGCGCGTGACCTGCCTCGTGGAAAGCGGTCATTTCTTTTTGTTCCGCCGTCAGCACCATGGAACGGCGTTCCGCGCCCATCATCACCTTATCTTTGGCAGCTTCAAAATCTTCCATGGTGACAAACCGACGTCCAACGCGCGCCGCCATCAAGGCCGATTCGTTGACCAGATTGGCCAGATCCGCACCCGAGAAACCCGGCGTGCCACGCGCGATGATGCGCAGGTCTACATCGGGGCCCAGAGGCGTTTTGCGCGCATGAACGCCCAGAATTTTCTCACGGCCTTTGATGTCAGGGTTGCCCACAGTGACCTGACGGTCAAAGCGACCCGGACGCAGCAAGGCAGGGTCCAGAACATCGCGACGGTTTGTCGCCGCCAGAATGATCACGCCCTCATTGGCTTCAAAGCCGTCCATTTCAACCAGCAGCTGGTTCAATGTCTGCTCACGCTCATCGTTGCCACCGCCGTAGCCAGCGCCACGATGGCGGCCCACGGCGTCGATTTCATCGATGAACACAATGCAAGGTGCGTTCTTTTTGGCCTGTTCAAACATGTCGCGCACGCGGCTTGCGCCCACACCGACAAACATTTCAACAAAGTCAGAGCCTGAAATGGTAAAGAACGGAACGCCTGCTTCGCCAGCAATCGCCCGCGCCAGCAGGGTTTTACCGGTGCCCGGAGGGCCCACCAGCAACGCCCCTTTGGGGATTTTGCCGCCAAGACGCGAGAATTTCTGCGGATTGCGCAGGAATTCAACAATCTCTTCCAGCTCTTCCTTGGCCTCATCAATGCCCGCAACATCATCAAAGGTCACACGCCCGTGCTTTTCGGTCAGCATCTTGGCCTTAGATTTGCCAAAGCCCATCGCGCCGCCTTTGCCGCCGCCCTGCATCCGGTTCATGAAATAGACCCAGACACCGATCAGCAGCACAAACGGCAACAACGTGATCAGGAAGGACTGCAAACCAGAGGTCTGCTGCTTTTCAGCGCGCACTGGAATGTCGTTTTTGATCAGCATTGCCGTCACTTCGGCATCGCCCGGACGGATGGTCATATATTGCTGGCCATCAGTGGTCGTATAGCGCACCTGTTCGCCGTCCAGCGTGACAGAGCCAACCGAGCCACCTTCAACAGCGGTGACGAAATCGGAATAGGTGCGTTCTCGGCTTTGCATGGTGCTGCCCGCGCCGCCGAATAGATTGAACAGCGCCAGGATCAGGACGAACAAAACGACCCAGAAGGCGATATTTCTTGCATTGCCCAAAGGAATAATCTCCCAAAATTCCAGACGCCTCGCGTGTGCGCCTGCTTTGTCTCTAAAATAGGGATAGTTGACTGAGGTTCAATGCGATAAAAACGATTGATACAGGGCATCTTGTCCCGGTGACACAGACCAGCCCCACCCCTGCGGCATCTGGCGGCATAGGCTGGCCACCACTTTGTCTCCATTCCACAGCGCCGGAGTGCTATGAAACACCGCTGCCGGGCAGCCGTATTCTCGCCAGTTTTCACACTGTTGCAGCCCGTCTGGGCCCAAAGAGGCTATTAATTGCCCTGTTTCGACTGGTCCGCTCAGCTGCCAGCGCCCATCCCACAGATCACAAGGGGAGCAGCGCAGCTGTTTCACCGCATTAAATTCACGAAAAATCCAGGCTCGGTTTTTGGAAGCCTGAATTTTGCACCCTGCCACGGTCAGCCCGCCTGTCCCGCGCGTGACCTCAACCGCACGGTCCATAACGCTGCGTCGCGGCGCATACGGATTGCCGGTCAGCCAGCTGATCACGCCTTTGATCAGGCGATTCGCGATTTCCTCAGGAAATGTGCGAAATGCGCACTGATCCACAACCACCGCACCGGCCTCAACTGTCAGACAGCTGTGAGCGGCCTGTGCTGTGCTCCACTCCAACGCACCGCGCACTCGCGCCATGTTCTGTGCCACCTGTGCCAACCCGCTGACCGTGAGGCCCAGAGCCTCAAACTGATCCAGCGCCTGACGCAGGCGGATCCGTTCAAATCGCACATCTTCATTTGACGGATCCTCCACCCACGCCACATGGCGCTGGCGGAGATAGTGGCGCAGATCCTCCCGACGCAATGACAGCAAGGGGCGCAACAAGGTGATCCCCTGTTCACTCCGCGCGGACGCCATTCCTGACAGGCCATTAACGCCCGCCTCACGCCGCAGCCGCATTAGCACGGTTTCAGCCTGATCCTCTGCCGTATGCCCCAGCGCAATTACCGGAATGTCGCGGGCCTTGGCCCAATCTGTCAGCAATCCATACCGCGCGCGACGCGCCCGGTCCTGCAAGTTGCCACTCCCGGCATTGTCGGTCCAATTCAACGTGTCATGCGGCAGGCCCAGATCCCGCGCGGTTTGGGCCACCAGCGCCGCTTCTGCCGCCGATCCGTCCCGCAACCCGTGGTCCACCGTTGCCACAAAAAGCCGTGGGCCGCTGTCATTGAACACCGCCGCAAGCGCCTGCATCAGGGCCATGGAATCGCCGCCCCCCGACACCGCGATCCCAATGCGCGACGCTTCGCGCAAGGGAGAGCAGCTGGCAACACAGTCGTGGATTGTCTTGATCAGATCAGACACGCAGGTCTCAGGACTGGGCCACCCTCACGGGCAGCCAAGTTTTGCCTTTGCCGCGCTTGCCTTGGCAACAAATGCGTTCCCGGGAAAGCGCACGCCAACTTCACCCAAGGTGATACAGGCCTGTTGTTGCTGGTCCAAACGCCCCAATGCGGCCCCCAGTTCAAACAACGCTTCCGGCGCCTGTGGTCCGGTGGCATTGCCGCTGAACGCCGCCAAAAACGAGCGCGCAGCCTCGCGCGTGTCCCCGAGGCCTTCCAGTGCTTTGCCGCGCATCAGGTCTGCCAGCGGTGCCACTGGGCTTCCGGGGTAAGATTGTGAGAAACTTGCCAGTTTTTCTGCCGCCAGCGCAAAATCTCCGCCGTTCAACGCCTGCGTCGCGGCCTCAAAATCAGCGCGTTCGCCCACGGCCAGCTCATGTTCAACCGCTTGTGGTTCGGCAGGTGCCCCCCCGGCCGGGATATCTTCGACACCGCCCAAAGTTGAGGTTTCGCCCAACTGTGCAATATCGCCGCCTTCCAGTTCAACCAGGCGGAATTCCAGATCACCAATGCGATTGGTGCCATCCATCACGATGCGGTTGATGCGATAGTCCAGATTTTCAGTCTTTGCAGTCAGCGACTGCAATTCGTTTTCAATTGCGCCCACCCGGTCCAGCACGCTGCTGCCGGCCAGATTGGCCGATGGGGATCCGGTGGTCGACAGCTCTCGCTTTAGCCGCTGGATCTCCACGTTCAGAATGGTCAGCTCTTGGCGGATGTCAGCCAAGGTTTCCGCATTCTGCGCGGCGACAGGTTGCACCGTGGCCACAGACAGAGACACGGCACAGGCCAGTGCTGACAGTCGAAAGATCCCCATTTTGGCGCTCCTTAGCTGGTAAAGCCGCCCGCGATCACAGTCACGGCACGACGGTTTTTGGCATAGCAGCTTTCGGCGGAACAGATTTCCAACGGACGTTCCTTGCCAAAGCTGACAACTTTGATGCGACCCGAGCCGACACCGTTAGAAATCAAATAATCCCGTGCAGAATTGGCACGTTCCGCACCCAGCGCCAAGTTATACGCACCGGTGCCCTGCTCATCCGCGTGGCCTTCGATGGTGATGGCATATTCAGGATTGGCCTTCAGCCAGACAGCTTGCGCCGCAAGAATGCTTTGAGCATCGCTGCCCAGATCAGTCCGGTCCACCGCAAACAACACGCGGTCCCCAACGGTTTGCTGGAAATAGGCCACACTGCGCGGATCAGAGGCCCCGGCCCCCAGTCCCACGCCGCCCGGACCTCCATTGGCCCCAGCGCCGCCGGCGCTGCCATCGTCCCAGCCCGTTGCATTTGAACAGGCACTCAGCCCCAATGCAGCCACCACCCAGATTGCCTTTGTCATGTGGTTCATGATCTCTGCCTCACCTTGCCTTGTTGCTGTTTGTTACCACGGCACACGCCGCAAAACTATTGTGGTCTTTGCCTGACATAAAACTTTGAGCGAAACGCTCCCGCCCGTTATTGCAGCGGCGACCAGGCCGGATCCGACGCACCATCAGGCGTGCGCACGGGTTTCAGATTGCGACCGGTAATATCCACCGAATACAGCGTCGCGCGACCATTGGCGCCCTGAGTATGACGGGTGAACATGATCACCCGCCCATTGGGCGACCAAGTCGGCCCCTCATCCAGAAACGATGAGGTCAGCAGGCGTTCTTCGCTGCCATCGGTGCGCATAACACCAATGTGGAACCGGCCGTTGCTTTGTTTGGTAAAGGCGACCAGATCGCCACGCGGCGACCAAACCGGTGTGCCATAACGGCCCTTGCCAAAACTGATCCGACGGGCGTCCCCGCCATTTGCCCCCATCACATACAGCTGCTGTGACCCAGACCGATCGCTTTCAAACACGATCTGGCTGCCATCAGGCGAATAGGACGGCGCGGTTTCAATCGACGGCGCGCTGGTCAGCCGGTTGCGCTGACCGCTGGCAATATCCATACGATACAGATCCGTGTTACCGCCCTGAGACTGCGAATACACCACTGTGCGCCCATCAGGGGCAAAGCGGGGCGCAAAGCTCATGATACCATCATCTGCCGACAGGATCCGGCGTTGCACTTTGCCAATATCCAGCACGTGGATCTGCGGAAAGCCGCTTTCATAGCTGGTATATAACACCCGGTCGCCGGTGGGCGAAAAACGTGGTGCCAGAACGATAGAGGCGCTGTTGGTCAGATACTGCACATTGGCACCATCATAATCCATCACGGCCAGACGTTTGCGCCGGTTGGCTTTGTCACCGCTTTCGCTGACATACACCACGCGGCTGTCGAAATAGCCAGTCTCGCCAGTGATCCGACTGTAAATCGCGTCCGCCACCTTATGCGCCATGCGCCGCCAGCCCGCTGTGGTGCCGTTGAACTGCAAACCTTCACCCAGTTCCCCCTCGGCAAACACATCGTGCCCCCGGAACCGCACCGTCAACCGATCCCCGCTGACACTGACACCACCGGTGATCAGGGCCTGCGCGTTGATCGCTTTCCAGTCGGCATATTTCACCGGCGTGTCAAAGCTGGAAATCTGCGAGATAAATGCCGACGACGGAATTTCGCGGAACAACCCCGTACCCGTCAGATCCGCGGCCACCAAACGGGCGATTTCCACCGCCAATTCCGTCGCTTCGGGGCTGTCAGGAATGAAATTCGGCACCGCAACGGGCAAGGGTTCGATGACCCCATCGGTGATTTCAAGCCGCAGCGGAGTGTTTTGCGCCTGCGCCACGTCCGCCACGCTCAGGGACATCAGCCCCATCATTACGCTCGCAAAAAACTGCCTCATCTGACCCGCATCCTTTCAGGATTGAATACCATTTCTATATCACGCCACTGCCCAAATTTCTCGGGCGGCAGATTAAATCCGCGCGCGCCGCAGCGGATAATCGCCCGGCGTGCAGCTGCAAAAGCCTGTTTAGCACCATCCGCAGACCCGCCGGTGCTGCCAATCATGCGAATGCTGCCAATGTCAGGTTTGCCATCTTGGCTCAGCGACACTGCAACCTCTACCGTTGTCCGCAATGCCTCGCTGGAAAGTGATCCCACATTCCAACAGTTCGAGACCGCAACGCGCAGCGCATCCTTTTCCCCCAATGTCAGAGGGGGGCCGGACGGTTCTGGAGCTTCCACATCCGCCCCTCCGGCCAAGGCCTCAGCCAGGGCGTCCTGCACTGCAGATGGTTCGGTGCTGGGTTGGTCGGGTTCTGCGGGTGGTTCCACCGGGTCAGGCGTTGGTGCAGGATCAGGCGCTGGTGCGGGGCGGCTTGGACGCCCCCGCGGGCGCAAAGACTGCGCCGGTGCAGTGACGGCAACCTGCGCCTCACCTTCGTTTTCTTCGGTCACAATGCGATCACTGGCCGCCTCGGGCGCGGTGGCCTCTTGCGGTTCGTCACGGGTATCACCGTTGGTGTCAGGTGCAATCGCGGGCTGGGCCACCTCATCCGGGGTCGTATCGGGGGGCGGCGGTGCAACGGCCACCGGGGCCACACGTTCGGTTTTTTGCTGTTGTTGCGGCTCTGTCACCTGCGGCAGCGGTGTCTGCAATCGCGGAGGCGCCACAATCGACGGGGGGACGATCGTCGCCTCGGGCTCTGGCTCGGGCGCGGGGCGTTCAACCAATTCTGGATCTAGTGCAGGTTCTGGCACCGGGTCAGGCGGCGTCACATCAACCGGTTCAGCAATGGGGGGCGTTATGTCAGGCAGAACGCTTGGCTCGGGCTGTGGCACGGCAACAGGTTCATCTGTCACCTCAGGTGCCGTAACTTGCTGTGACAGGCGTTCAAATTCCGCAGCACTGATCAGGCTGACCTCTTGCACCGGACTGGGCAAAGGTTCTGACGGGAAATAGGCGCCAAACGCCACCCAGCTTGCCAGCACCGCATGGCCCGCAACAGAGATTTTGGTTCCGGTTTGCACCCGACCGCTCCGTTATTGGTCCGGGGCGGCAGAGCCGTCCAGCGCAGGTCCGCCGGTGTCTGTCACCAGACCCACATTGGCAAATCCCCCCGCATTCAACGCGCCCATGACCTGCATCACGTCCTGATAGGCAATCGCGCCATCGGCGCGCAAAAACACCCGATCAGATGAACGTTCGGCAGCAATACCGCGCAACCGCGCGACCAATTCGTTGCGCGGCACCGAGGTGGTCTGAATTTGCACGTCCCCGTCAGCCGTCAGCGTGACCGTCAACGGCTCTTCGTCGTCCCCTGCCAAAGCACCTGCGGCGGTCTTTGGCAGCTCAACCGGCACGCCCACCGTCATCAACGGGGCCGCCACCATGAAAATAATCAACAACACCAGCATCACATCCACAAAAGGGGTGACGTTGATTTCCGACATCGCCCGCGACCGGCGCCGTCTACGTCCGCGCCGTCCCCCGTTGTCTGCCTTGCCCTGAACTCCAGCACCCATGCCTGTCCCCTTCGTGGATCAGCTGTCCAGCTGACGGCTAAGAATGGTGGCAAATTCATCGGCAAACGCTTCATAGCCGCCAATGATGCGATCGCTGTCTGCGCTCAGCTTGTTATAGAAAATCACTGCCGGGATCGCCGCCAACAGGCCCAACCCGGTGGCCATCAGCGCCTCGGCAATGCCCGGGGCCACAACCGCCAGATTGGTGTTTTGCTGTTCTGCAATCTCAATAAAGGCGGTCATGATGCCCCAGACCGTGCCAAACAGGCCAATAAAGGGCGCGGTGGACCCAACGGTGGCCAGCACGGACAGGCTGCCCTGCAAATCTTCGGTTTCTTTGGCAATGGCCACATCCATCGAGCGGTCAATCCGCGCCTGCGCGCCTGCGATCAGCCCGCCATCCTGACGGTGGCTGCGCCGCCATTCGGTCATGCCAGCGGCAAAAATCCGTTGCGACTGTCCGTTGGGCTGCGGCCCCAGCTGTTCGAACAAACCATCCAGCGGTTCACCGGACCAGAACGCCATATCAAATTCCGCCGCTTCAGCTTTGGCCTTGCGGTAGGTGATCAACTTTTGGATGATAATGCCCCAAGACCAAACCGAGGCCACAACCAGCATCAACATCACCAGTTTCACGGTGACAGTAGCCCGCGCAAAAAGCCCCCACATGGAGAAGTCAATCTCCTGCGCCAACGCCAAAGAATGTTCCATAAACCTGCTCTATCTCTTTTGTGGCCCGTTCACCGGCCTTAATTGCCATCAGGCTACAGCAGTTCAAGGGGGATTGCCAAGCTCCGAGGCAATCCCTTGCCAATTGTTACAACAATGCGCGAATCTCTGCCGGAAGCCGCTGTGGGCGCCCGCCCTCAATGCCCATGCAGACAATCGTAACCTGCGCCGTGAACAGATCGGTCGCGCCACGCTGCACCAACTGGCTGAGGATCAGGCGGGCTGATGTGACCTCAGCCACCTCGGTGCGGACCATGAGCTCCTGATCAAATTTGGCCGGTGCCAGAAAGTCCGCCTCGACCCGGCGCACCACATAGATCAGCCCGGCCTCACGCATGGTGTTTTGATCCACACCAAGGCTGCGCACCCAGTCACTACGGGCGCGCTCAATAAACCGCAGGTAGTTGGCATGATAGACGATCCCGCCCATATCGGTGTCTTCGTAATAGACGCGGATCGGAAAGTGATGGGTCATTGTGAGGCTCGTCTGTTGTGTCGATCTTGCCTCCTCTTTATCCCGTCAACGGATAGTCGGCCAGCTCTGTATAAATCGGCCCCTCGGGCATCAGGTCTGACCGATACAGCGCAAAGCGCGACAGTTCAGGGATGTGCAATTGAAACGCGCCATGCCTGGCCAAAAATCCGGCGACCTGGCGCTGTTCATGGGCAGGCATGGCGCGCCCAAAGCGTGCCAAGGTAATGTGTGGCCGGAACCTACGGCGCGGCAGGTGAATGCCAGCATCCCGCGCGACTTGGCTGATCTTTTGCTGCAAATGGCGCAAATCCGGGCAGTCGGCAATCTCAGCCACCAACAGCCGTGGCGCGGCGCGGGTGTGAACCTCCAACCCTGTGATTCGCACGTTCAGCCGCGGCAGTGTGAGGCACATTAACCCCTCGTGCAGAGCATCTAACGTCGTGGCGTCCTGATCCTCCAAAAACGCCAGGGTCAGGTGCAGCGCCTCAATGTCGACGGGCCGCCCCACAGGCAGATCTTCTTGCAGCCGCGCCAATGCATCCTCTGTGTCTTCATCTAAGGGCAAAGCCACAAAACTGCGCATGGGGTTCAGCTGTCGCCCGTCGTCGGCGCCTGAAGACGGGCAAACAGACGCAGCGCGTGGCTGGCATCCTGCGCGGCGACAGGCATCATCCGATCATAGGCCGCTGCGATGACACCCGCAATTTCGGGCCGCACGATGGTCGCCCCGCTGTCCGGCAAAACTGCAAGCGGCGAGATCTCAGCGAACGCCGTATCGCCCCACATCAGCAGGGTTTGCACGGCTTGGGTCAGTGCCAGAGTTTCGGCGGGCAGTTTTGCCATGTCGCCAGACATGCGCAAAAACACAAAGGCCGCTTGAATACCGCCCTGATCATCAAAGCGGAACGCGCGGTACTGGCTGGCGTCTTGCGCGGCCAGACGGGTGACCAGTGTCTCTAGGCCCGGAATCATCCGGTCCAGATCCGGCACCGCCCCCAGCTCCTGCCAGTCGCGAAAGAAAAAGAACATCAGATTGGCCCCCAGTTCAGGGTCAGTTTCCGCCATCTGATGGCCTGCAAATGTGGCCACAGCCTCAACCGCGCCTTTGACCACCTGAAGCGTCTCGTCCTCCACGCCGAACACAATCGGAGCAATGGGACGGCCCCAGCGGGCAAACGCATAGCTGCCGTCAGCGCGGGTAAACAGCTGTTCGATCTGATCAGGGGTATAGGTCACATTCACGCGCTCGGCTCCTTTTGGCGATTGTCGCATCTATGCCCCGTCCCCTTCCGCCCTTCAAGAGCGGAGCCCTCCCGCCCCCTCCCTGTGCCCGGCCAAGGCCGGACGGACAGGTCGGCGTTGGGCCAAGCGCCGCTGACGCGGCGCGGCTGTGGCCCACAGGCGGGGGCCATGGTGGCCGTTGGCGGTGCATCTGTGCGTGTGCGCATGGTTGGGGCACAAGCGGCCTCGTGGCGGTTCAGATTTCAGGTAAACAAATCACTTTGCGACTTGGGCGGTGCCAGCCCCAGATGCCGCCAGGCCTTTGACGCGAGCATCCGCCCACGCGGTGTGCGTTGGATCAACCCCTGCTGCAACAGATAGGGTTCGATCACCTCTTCCAGCGCGTCGCGGCTTTCGCTCAACGCCGCTGACATGGTTTCGATCCCAACCGGTCCGCCCCCATAGTTTTCCGCAATCAAAGTCAAATAGCGCCGATCCGCGCCATCCAATCCCAACTCGTCCACGCCGAGCCGGGTCAGCGCCCCATCGGCCAGCGCGCGGCTGATGTGGCCGTCGCCCTCCACCAGCGCAAAGTCCACAACGCGGCGCAAGAGCCGTCCTGCGATCCTAGGCGTGCCGCGCGCGCGCCGCGCAATCTCGCGGGCCCCGTCATCATCTGCGGGCGCCCCCAGTTTGCGGGCATTGCGGCGGACGATCTCAAACAGCTCGTCTTCGGTATAAAACTGCAAGCGGGTTGGAATGCCAAACCGGTCGCGCAGCGGCGTTGTCAGCAGCCCCATCCGCGTTGTCGCCCCGACCAGCGTAAAGGGCTGCAATTCGATGCGCACGGTCCGCGCCGCCGGACCTTCGCCGATCACCAGATCCAGCTCAAAATCTTCCATCGCCGGATACAGCACCTCCTCCACCGCCGGATTCAACCGGTGGATCTCATCGATGAACAACACATCGCGCGCTTCGAGGTTGGTCAAAATCGCCGCCAGATCCCCGGCCTTGGCCAGAACCGGCCCCGAGGTCATGCGGAAATTCACCCCCAATTCGCGCGAGATAATCTGCGCCAGCGTAGTTTTGCCCAGACCGGGAGGCCCGTGGAACAATGTATGATCCATCGCCTCACCGCGCCGCCGCGCGCTTTCGATGAATACGCGCAGGTTGGCGCGCGCCTCAGCCTGCCCGATAAATTCACCCAAGCCCTGCGGGCGTAACGCACGGTCTTCACCCGTCGCGCTGTCTTCGGGCAGGGGCGCCGGACGCACCGTTGGGTCTGCATCGATCATTGTGCACCCTCCGCCCAGATCCGCAGCCCGGACCCTGTCTCAAACATCGCGCTCATCCTTTTGGCGCCAAAAGGCGCAGGGCGGCGCGGATCAAATCAGCCTCGCCCGCCTCCGGATTGTCACCCGCCGCTTCCGCCACAGCTGCCGCCGCATCCGAAGGCCCATAGCCCAGATTGCCAAGGGCTGACAGCGCCCCGGCGGTGGCCGCAGCTGCACCGCTTGCGGGCTTTGGTTTGCGCGCCGCCTTCTTGGGTGTCGCAACCGGTTCAGCCGGTTCAATCACCTCCAGATCCGGCCCGTCCATGGCATCGGCAATAGTGCCGCCCATGGCCATCACACCCGGCGCTTTGTCTTTCAGATCCAGCACAATGCGCTGCGCCGTTTTAGGGCCAACGCCTTTGGCCGCCTTCACACTGGCCCAATCACCCAACGCAATGGCACGGCCCACACCCTCGGGGCCCAACGTGCCCAAAATGGCAAGCGACACCTTGGCCCCGACCCCCTGTACCGAGGTCAGCAACCGGTGCCATTCTTTTTCCACCAAGGACGGAAACCCAAACAGCTGCATCAGATCTTCGCGCACCACCATATCGGTATACAGCGCAACCGCCTCGCCAACGCCGGGCAAGGTCGCCATGGTGCGATCTGAACAATAGACCAGATATCCAACACCGCGCACGTCGATCAAAATATGATCCAGCGCCTTATATTCCAAACGTCCTGACAGTTTGCCAATCATGCGCGCACCTCTTTCAGTTGTCGCTGCTGCGTGCCGCCATAGTAGGCGTGACAAATGGCAATCGCCAGCGCATCCGCCGCATCGGCGCCCTTGGGATCACACCCCGGCAACTGCAATTTGACCATATGAAGAACCTGGTTCTTGTCCGCATGGCCGACACCAACCACGGTTTTCTTTACCCGGTTTGGCGCGTATTCCCCAACCGGCAACCCAGCCTTGGCCAGCGTCAACAAGGCCACGCCCCGCGCCTGCCCCAGCTTCAGCGTGCCCGCGCCGTCTTTGTTGACAAAGGTCTGTTCAATTGCCGCCTGATCCGGCTGAAAGGCTTCGATCACCTCGGTTACCTGATTGTGCAATGACAACAATCGCTCGCCCAGATCATCGCCATCGGACTTGCACAGGCCGTTGGCCACATGGCTCAGCCGCACGCCCTCGGCTTCGATCACGCCCCACCCAAGGGTGCGCAACCCCGGATCAATGCCCAAAATTCGCATATGCTGCCCGGCCTTTGCCTGAATTATCTCGTTGGCTCATAGCATTAGCACAAAAGGCGAACATGTCCAATTGGTTTTGCCCTGGCCAATTTAGATCCCGCTGCCGCGCGCGTGGTCGCAGCCCCGCTGATTTTGTTCAAAATCTCCGCAATCAAGATCTAGGGCCCCGCGCACCATTCCGTTACCGGCTGTTAACACACTCTCGCCCGAGATAACCCGAAATCGACGCATTGATATGCATTTGCGACCTTGGGTGAAAATTCTCAAAATCCAGCCCCATAGGCATGCAGGAAACGCATATGAGCCTTGCTGTTTCCCCCTCTTGTCCGCTGGTCGGCGGCTCCATAAATGCCGGTCATCCCAAGACCGGGATGCACAGAATTTACGCAACTAAAGGACACGGATATGGCTGCTCTCAACTACGCACCTGCTACCCATGGCACATTTGGCCTGTTTGGCCGTGCCCACACACTCATCTCGGCGCTGACAGCACTGATCGTCGCAAAACGCGACGCGGCTGAAACCCGCAAAACACTAAGCGCCCTCAGCGACCGCGAGCTGAGCGACATCGGCCTGTGCCGGGGCGACATCGAATTGATCGCCTGCGGTAACAAACACTTCTGATCCAAAAGGATCCGACCGGTTGCCCCGCGCAACACAAAACGCCGCGGCCCAAAAGGCCAGCGGCGTTTTTGCGTGCTGCCCCAATCCCAGCCACCGGACATAAGAAAACCGCCACGTTCCAAAGTCCGAAGCGGTTCAATCTCAATTGACGATGTGGCTTAACGCAGGGCTGGGCTGATCTTATCCGCAACCATCTGCGTCACCGGGTCCGACTGCATGACAAACGCGCCGACCTGTTCAACCTTGGTGCCAGCCTCCAGGCGGGTCACGCGTTCATCGTAGTTTTGCTCGCCTAACGACACAAAAAGAAAGCTCTTGAACAGCGTAAAGGCGATGATCAGCAACAGGATCGGCAAAATGGTGATGCGAGAGCTGGCCCGGCGAGGTTTCAAAACAATCAACCCATCAGGCTGCATACGTGCCTCATAGCCACGGCTCATCGCTTCGTATTTGCCGTTAAGACGCTTAAGACGTGACCGAAAGAGATGAACGTGCTCACCCATAGCTGCTTGCCTCCACACCCGGCCCCCAAACCGCGGAGGCCATGAACCAATAATAAGTTCAGCAACTATGAGCGAGTCGTCTAAAAATTTCTACAAACTTGAGTAGAATGAGGTCATTTCTGCAAAAGCAGCGTCGTCCACTCACCAATCTGGTTCTTTTGTGCCAGATTGATGCCATTTTGTGCATAAACGTCGATCACCTCATCCGCTTGTTCGTTCAAGATCCCAGACAGAATCGCATACCCACCGGGGCGCAGATGCGCGGCCATATCGGGCGACAAGGCGATCAATGGACCTTTTAGAATATTGGCAAAGATCAGATCAAACGGCGCCGTTTCACGCAGCAGGTCGTGGTCGAACCCTGCGGCTTCGACACAGGCCACGGCCCCGGCCATGTCGTTGGCCTTCAGGTTGGCTTCGGCCACATCCACCGCAACCTGATCAATATCACTGGCCACAATGGTCGCATCCCAGACGCGCGCCGCCGCCATCGCCAACACAGCCGTGCCGCACCCAATGTCCGCGACTTTTGCGCCGGTGAATCCTTCGTTCAGCAGATGGTCCAGCGCCAAGAGGCACCCCAATGTGGTGCCGTGGTGACCGGTGCCAAAGGCCATCGCCGCTTCGATGAGCAGCGGGATTTTATCGCTGGGCAATTTGTCCGCATCATGGCTGCCAAACACAAAAAAGCGTCCCGCTTCCACCGGCGCCAATTCACGGCGCACATGGGCCACCCAATCGGTTTCGGGCAGCTCAGACACCGCAAAAGGTTTTGCACCATGCATCGTGGCCAACAGGGCCAATCCGGCTTGATCCGGGGTTTCGGTGAAATATCCGCCCACTTCCCAGATGCCAGACCCGTCTTCGACCTCAAACACGCCCACGCCTGTAGGTTCCGGGATTAGATGCTCCATCCCCTCGCCCAAAGCTTCGGCGGCAGATTTTCCAGTCAATGTGGTTAGGGCGGTAAAAGTGGGCATCACGTCTCTCCTGAAACTGTTGCCCCGCGCCTAGGCCTGATGCCGTCCAAGGTCAAGCCCTGCGACCGCCACGGCGATTGCAGATCAACCTTGCCGCGAATGATCACAGCCGCGTGCCCATCCACCCAGATATCGGATTGGGGCAAAGGCCCAAAACACATCACGCGGCGCTCTATTCTTCACCGGATTAGATTATTCAGCCGCCTGCGGTTGGCCCCTGTGCGCAAAAATCGTCTCATTGCCGGGTTCAGGGTGGCGTGGGATCAACAGTGACAGCCCAAACGACACCAACGCCATCGCAGCCGCCAGAGCAAACACCGCCGCCGGAGACGCCAGCCATAACAGGCCCAGCGGCACCGGCAGGCCAACGGCCGCAATGTGATTGATGGTAAAGGCCACGGCTGCTGTCGGCGCAATATCCGCAGGATCCGCAATCTTTTGGAAATAGGTTTTCAATGCAAGCGCCAGCGCAAAAAAGATGTGGTCAATCACATATAGCGTTGCCGCTACAGCAAGTCCCCAGCTGAACCAATAGACCCCGCCATAGGCGGCAAAAACAATCGCCAGACCGATGTATTCAAAGTTCAGCGTGCGCCGTTCGCCAAAATGCGACACCGCTTTACCCAGCATCGGCGCCACGGTCATATTGATCACCAGATTGATCAGATACAGGCGCGTCAGCTCATGCACCTCAAAGCCGAACTTCTCGACCATCATAAAGCCCGCAAACACCACAAAAATCTGCCGTCGCGCGCCGGCCATAAATTGCAGCGCGTAATACAGCCAATAGCGACGCCGCAGGATCAGCTTTTTGGTCTGCGCTGTCGTACCTTCAAACTGTGGAAAGGCAAACAGGCAGACCAGCGCCATCACAAAGGTCGCGCCGCCCGCCGCCATATAGACCACGTCATAGCTCAGATTCATCGGCTTCCACAGCCGTTCAATGCCCAGATACACCACCAGCGTTGCCGCGGATCCGGCAGCCACCAGCCAGCCCAGCACCTGCGGCGCGCGCTTTTTGTCCAACCATTGCAGCTGCAAAGACTGGTTCACCGTCTCATAGTAGTGAAACCCGATAGAACTCAGCAGCGTGATCATCAGGATGCCGCCCATCTGCGGGAACCAGGCCGTCACGGCCGTGGCCGCACCCAGCATCAGCAGCGAAATCATCGCCAAGACCTGTTCACGCACCACCAGAATGACCGCAATCACCCCAATGGCCAGAAACCCAGGAATTTCCCGCACCGTGTGCAGCAGACCAATATCGGCCCCGTCAAACTGCGCCACCTCAATCACAAAGTTATTGAGCAGCGCCAGCCAGGCGTTAAAGGCAATCGGCATCGCCAAGGCCATCAGAAACAACAGAACAATCGGCCGCCGCCAGATCGGCTGCGTCTCAAGGTCAGAGATGGAAACACGTTCAAACATATGTTCGCTCTACGCCTGACTGTGGCGTATGGCGAGAAAAATCAGAACGCGGGTACAATTCTGCGCGACAAAACACCGCCGCAAAAAAAGGCGCCCCGATACACGAGCGCACGGTCACATGTTTGCCCACTTGTGAAACAAAACCAAATGCACCTAAGGTTGGTTAGGGTCTGGACTCATTGAGTTTCAAAGCCAGTAGATGACGATGGCTGCGAGAGCGATGGCTGACAGGAAGACCTTC
>CANLND010000007.1 GCA_947492585.1 uncultured Paracoccaceae bacterium | reverse complement strand
GGACCATAGGCAGCAGGGGCATCGCGCCACCGCAAGCCATTGCGATTGATGAAGATAATTCCACTCAACACACGCCGGTCATAGACGCGTGGCTTGCCATGGGATTTGGGTAAGAAGGGCTCAAGACGCACCATCTACGTATCCGTCAGCCAGAAGAGATCAGACATGTTCACCGCTCGTTTTTCCGAACCGTGAATCATGAAGCCCAACGGAAATCAATGGGTCCTGACCCTAGCTGATGACCATATCGTCAACATCACCGCGACGGCGTTTTGGGGGCCGGATGGTAAGCCGATTAGTTCCCGTCAGTTTATCGAGCGTATGTTTGGCGAGTTGCCTGAGTTGTTTAAAGGCGAAGGTGATCTTCTTGCGCAATGGAGTGATCCCGACACCCGCAAGGCATTGCTCGAACGATTGGCGGAGCGGAGCTACGACGCCACGATCTTGGCTGAGGTCCAGAAGGCAATGAGTGCCGAAGATTGTGATGTCTTCGATGTGCTGTCTCACATCGCCTATGATCGAAACATGAGAACGAGAGCGCATCGCGCTGAAGTCGGGCGTCGGCGGGTCGAGGATCAGTTTGATCCCAAGATCGCAGCATTTCTTGACTACGTCTTGGATAATTATGTGGAGCATGGCGTCGATGACTTGGATCGCTCAAAGCTATCTGATTTCGTCAAGATTAGGTACGGCACTGCAAAAGAGTGTGGCGCTGAGTTGGGCGGTATGGAAGCCGTAATCAGTGCGTTTGTTGGTTTCCAAAGGCACCTTTACACGCCTTCAAACTAGTTTCTGGGGGTATGATTGGGGGTATTGTGTTGGTGTGTCGCGATTTAAGAGATTGAAATAAATGCTTTAAGTTCTAGATGTGGGTCCGTGTGGGTCACATTTTGATGTGATTTTTTCAAAAATCCAAAAATTATAGACACTTGCGACAGGCGTTAGTTGTTCGAACGGTCGTATGTCAGTTGTGGGGCAATACGGTTGGGAATGGCGGTCTTGGGGTGCGATCGTTAGTTTTTTGCGGCTGGGACATTGGCTGGGGCTACACGCGATTAGAAGGTCTGAGTCGCGTGATCCAGAAATAGGGGATGGTCTGCTCCGCACGGCAACAGCCTCGGATTTCTCTTCGCCTCCGGGTCACAGATCTCATACCGTCAGCAACGTTTATGGTGACGCCCCGGAACAGGGGTAGGCATTTTCCCCGTCGCTCAGAGCAGAGCCGATGAGGAGTATTTGTTGGGGTGTCGTGGCAGAGTGGGCAGGGGGAAATTGCGTGCTCGCGGCACCAACAGGTTCCACAATCCGCGACCACGTCAGTTTTTTCTGAGTTTCGAGGCGCACCGCGCCCAAACCATCTGAGACGCGAAGTGAAAGCGTGAGCGGTTTAGCGGAGGGGAGGAGTAGCCGTGCATCCGGCCGACGCACAACACGCCGAATCAATTGGTCAATCCGGGGCTGGGGAAACAAAGCCGGAGATTGGCGGCTTTGTTTCGAAAATCACGACACTGAGGTGACCATGTGGCAGCCAATGCTTGGGTCTTCATAGTGATTGTTTCTGATTCCGGGCGTTCACAGGAATTTTACAAGAAACTTCCGTTAATCTTTTGTTTATTAACGCAGCTGCTAGTTTTTCGAGGAGAAAATTATGACTGAAAATACAGGCTCAGGTGCGCCCTCTTCTGTTGTTGTGACCGTGGGCTGTGACCCGGTTGCGGAAGTGTTCATTAAGGAAACCGACAATGGGAACCTGTTTGTCGTGGTGCGTTCAGCCGACCCGTCAGCGAAACCCATCGATTTTGATGGTGTGTTCTTTGATTTGTCCGACGACAGCACGCTTGGGTCGTTGAATTTCTCGCCTGAGCCAAACACCGGGTCGATCTTTTCTCCTGTGACCTCCGTACAAGCGGCTGCGGACAGCGTGAATGGGCTGTCGAATGGGGCGCAGGTCGCGCAAAACTATGACGTTGGCGTGCAATTCGGCACTGTGGACGGCTCCACCCAAGGTGAGGTGGCGCAGGCCAATTTCACCCTGTTTTCGGATGACGGGCCGTTGTCGATCTCTGACCTTGACCTCAGCAGTTTTGCGGTTGTGATCGAAAGCGATGGCGGCAACGGGCAGGTGTTGACCACGGGCGATGAGCCTGACGCAGATCCGGTGTTTGTGTCTACTGAAGTGCTGTTCGATGATTTTGATGACATCTATCGTCCGTCCGACAGTGATATCGTCGAAAGCAGCGATGGCTGGTACTCGGCTTATGATAAATTGATCACCAACGGTCACAATGATGGCACGCTGACCTTTAATGAGGTCGCTAGTGATGGACCGGTCACGCTGACGTTGGATCTGACCACACATAATACTTCGGTCTTTGAAAACGAAGGTCATTACGCCGACAGCCTGCGCATCGAAGTGCGTCTGGACAATGGCGATTGGGTGCTGCTGGATAACTTTCAGGTCAACGATGCGGGCACCGAAATTGTTGGATCCGAAACGGGCCAGTCCTTTGATGTCAGTGGTAACACTGTCACCTATTCTGGCGGCATCTTGGATGATGTTTCGAACACCGCGCAGTTCCGTATCGTGTCGGATATTTCGGCAGGCAACGAAACGATCAAAATCGACAATGTATCGGTTACAGCCACCGAAGAAGTCGAAGGCGGCCCGGCGCACAGTGTCGAAACGGTGCTGTTGTCCGAAGATTTTGCCGACATAAGTGATCCCAGCCAGAGCGATGCAATTGTGTCGGATGATCGGTGGGATGTGCGCGGCGGAGAGCTGGTCACGGATGGCTACAATGATGGCGTGCTCAAACTGGCACCCGTAACGGCCGACGGCGATGTTGAAATCAGCTTTGATGCGCGCGTGAATGATCCGAGCCTGTTTGAAAAAGGCGGATACTATGGCGACAAACTGCTGTTGCAGGTGCGTTTGGAGGATGGAAGCTGGACCACACTCGACAAGTTCGAAGTCAACAGCGACGGATCTGCGTTGGTGGGCAGTGAAACGGGGAACGAAATCACCCAGCAGGACACCTCATTGAGCTATCAGGGGGGGATTCTGGATGATGTGGACGGCGAAGTGCAGTTCCGCTTTGTGTCCGATATCTCTTACAGCAACGAACAGATCTTTATTGATAACATTGAGGTGACAGCCGCTGCGGACGCGCCCAGTGGTGATGCAGAGATGGTCATGGTTGACTTTAACGACGCTGAGTCCGGTGACGTTGTCAGTGACCAGTTTGAAGGTGTTCGGGTGACGGCGCAGCGCAACGGTGATGCGGACGACAGCGAAAACGATGCGATGATCTTTGACACCAACGCACCGACGGGCGGGGATCATGATCTGTCGTTTAGCGGTCAGGGTAATGCGGTAATCATCTCTGAGGATAACGACAGTTCTGATGCGGATGACAATGCAGGTGGCGGCACCATCAGCTTTGAGTTTGAAGCCCCATCCGAAGTTGTCAGCCTGAACATTCTGGACGTCGAAGAAAGCGGCGGCACCGTGGATCTGTTCAACGCCGACGGGGATCTGTTGCGGTCGCTTGAAATTCCTGCAACCGGCGACAACAGCCTGTTTGCGCTTGATATCGACGTGGCGGGTGTCACGTCCATGGACGTGAACCTGGTTGGGTCTGGCGCCGTGGATGATCTGAAATATGTGCCCGAGGGCGGCAATGACGACAAGGCGGGGCAATATGATGTGGAATACATCGCTGGTGTGCCGTTGATTGATCTGCCCGAAGATGACACGCAGCAAGACGACGCAGACGCCGATCAGGACGATCCGCTGTTCGCCTAACCGCGCGGCGTTGTAGGTGAAAATATAAGGCGCAGGCTGGCATCTATTCGCCAGTCTGCGCCTTTTTTCCGTTGTGGGGTGTCTTCTTCACGCTCAAAACCTCTCTTCTGCATCGTCCAGAGAGGTGTGACGGGTCACAGTGAAAGTTCCGCCCGCCATGGGGGATTTGCGCCTTTTCGTGACACCGTGACAGCGGCCACTTTAGCCGCAAAAGACAGGCAGTCGTTAAGGCCCGTGTGAGAGAGCGCGCCCGCAGCGGCCTGTTGTAATCGCTGCCCATCGTTCAACGCGGCCAGAAATCCTGCGTTGAACGTATCGCCTGCGCCAACTGTATCTATGACCTCAGCCTTTGCGGCGGCCACGCTCACCTCGGTGCCATCGATTTGATACGCGGTTGCGCCTTTGCTGCCACGGGTCAGCAGCACCAGTTTAGGGCCAACCGTCAGGACATGGCGGGCTTTGTCTTCGATGGGGTCTGGGCCCGGAAACAACCAATCCAGATCATCATCCGACAATTTTACAATGTTGGCCAAGCGTAAAAGCCGCGAGAGCCGGGTTCGATATGTCGCTTCGTCTTTGGCAAAACCTGGGCGCACGTTTGGATCCAGCATGATTGGAAACCTGCCCTGCGCCGCTTGGGCCAACGCAAGGTAGCTGTCCGCTGCTGGTGCGTTGCACAGGCTGATCCCACCAAAAAACATAGCCGATACTGAGCTGGGCAGTTCCGGCAGGTCGTCTATTGTCAGCTGCGCACCTGCGGTGTTGTCATCATAAAAGCTATAGGTGGCGTGGCCGTCTGTCAGATGCACAATCGCCAGCGTCGTCAGCCGTTCAGATCGGACCGCCAACGCGGTATCGACATGTGATGCCGCCAGCGCGTCGCTCAGCTGTTGGCCAAAGCAATCGGTCGACAACGCGGTGAATTGGCCAACTGGCGTTCCCAAACGTCCAAGGGCAATGGATGTATTGAACACCGCGCCACCACAATGGGGCACATGGGCGTGCTGCCCGTCGACCGTCTCGCCCGGTAACATATCAATCAGCGCTTCGCCGCAACATAAGATCATAGCGTTTCCTTTGGGGTGTGAGGGCAGGTCGGATCGTTAGCGCAAACTTGTCGCTAACTATTTATCACGCTCAAAGCGGGTGCGGGTCAAAAGGTAATTCGCGCGATAAATTATCTTTTGATCGCCTTGCTGTTTTCCTTGCGTGATGCGTTAAGGCTTATCTATAATCATCTGCGTCTCACCGGAGGTGGGAGTAAATTTTATAGATAAAATGCACGCAGGAGATCACATGTTGGACGCAGCCCCCCTTCGCACCGACTGGACGCGGGAAGAAGCCGAAGCGCTTTATAACCAGCCATTCATGGATCTTCTGTTTCAGGCCCAGTCTGTGCACCGCCAGAACTTTGATCCCAATCAGGTGCAGAAATCCAAACTCCTGTCGATCAAAACCGGTGGGTGCGCCGAAGACTGCGCCTATTGTTCGCAATCTGCGCGCAACGGCTCGCAGCTCTCGGCGTCTAAACTGATCGAGGTCGAACGCGTGATTTCCGAGGCCCGCAAAGCCAAAGAAGGCGGCGCGACCCGCTATTGCATGGGGGCCGCTTGGCGCTCGCCCAAAGACCGCGATATGGCAGCACTGGAAGCCATGGTGCACGGCGTCAAGGAACTGGGCATGGAAACCTGCATGACCCTTGGCATGCTGGAAGACGAACAGGTGTTTCGTCTGCGCGATGCGGGTCTGGATTACTACAACCATAACATCGACACCTCTGAACGCTATTACTCAGAAATCATCACCACCCGCACATTTGCGGATCGCATCGACACGCTGAACCGCGTCCGCGAAGCGGGCATCAAGGTTTGCGCTGGTGGCATTGTCGGCATGGGCGAGCAGCAGATGGACCGTATCGACATGCTGCTGGCGTTGGCCACATTGGAAGAACACCCCGATTCTGTGCCCGTGAACATGTTGATCCCAATTGCAGATACACCGTTGGCGGATGTGCAAAAGCTAGACCCGATCGAATTTGTTCGCACCATTGCGTTGGCGCGCATTCTGATGCCAAAATCTCATGTGCGCCTGTCGGCTGGCCGCACTGACATGACGGACGAGCTGCAAGCGATGTGCTTCTTTGCAGGTGCCAATTCGATCTTTGTGGGGGACACGCTGCTGACGGCGGACAACCCCGAAGAAGATCACGATCAGGCGCTGTTTGATCGTCTTGGTATCCAGGCCATGGCTGCAGGCTGCGACGGCAGTCGGTGATGACAGACCTGTTTGCCCGGCATGAGAAGAGCCTTAAGGCTCTGCAAACGCGCGGTCGTTACCGCCAACTCATGCCGCGCGCAGGCTATGATTTTTCCTCTAATGATTACCTGGGCTTGGCGGACAGTGACGTCCTGCGCGCCGCTGCGACCACGGCCTTGGCGCGGGGGGTGCCTGTCGGTGCAGGTGGATCGCGCCTGCTGCGCGGCAACGCAGATGAACATACGCTGCTGGAGGCAGAGGCCGCCGCCTTTTTTAATACTGAAGCGGCGCTGTTTATGGGCGGTGGTTTTAATGCCAATGTGGCGATCTTTTCGACCTTGCCGGTGCAGGGCGATTTGGTGCTGTTTGATGCGCTGATCCATGCCAGCACCCATGATGGGATGCGTTTGGGGCGGGCTGAAACCCGCAGTTTTGCCCATAATGATGTGGCGGATGCCGCCGCGCAGATCACCAGTTGGCGCTCCGCTGGCGGCTGTGGTCAAATCTGGATCGCGGTTGAGGCGGTTTATTCCATGGATGGCGACATTGCGCAGCTTGCAGCGCTCAATGCGCTGGCGCGCCGTGAAAACGCCTGCCTGATCGTAGATGAGGCCCACGCCACCGGCGTCATTGGATCTCAGGGTCGCGGAGTGGCGCATGAAATCGCGGCGCAGCCCCATGTGTTGAGCCTGCACACCTGCGGGAAAGCCATGGGTGTCTCAGGCGCATTGGTGTGCGGCGCCGGAACGCTGATTGAGACGCTGATCAATAAGGCGCGGGGTTTTATTTACGCCACGGCTCCTTCGCCTCTGAATGCTGCGCTGGTACGGGCCGCGCTCCAGCTGCTGCAGGACGCCCCCGATTTGCAGCGCCGTGCGCAAGATACGGTGCAACACGCCCAGACCGAAGCCGCGCGGCTGTGTGGCCTCTCTGGCTTTCAAACCCAGATCCTGCCCGTGATCATTGGCGACGACAAAGCCGCCCTGGCGCTGGCGGCGCGAATGCAAAGCCTGGGCTACGACATCCGCGCCATCCGCCCGCCCACCGTGCCGCGCGGCACCGCGCGCCTGCGCCTGTCGATCACACCCAATGTTCGTCCTGACATCATCACCCAAATGTTCACCGATCTGGCCCGCGAAATGGAAACTCTGAAATGACCGCGCTTGTTGTCACCGGAACGGACACCGATATTGGCAAAACCGTCTTTGCTGCCGGGCTGACGCAAGCGCTCGGCGCGCAGTATTGGAAGCCCGTGCAATCTGGCCTTGGTGCGGAAACCGACAGTCAGGTGGTGGCCCGTCTCAGCGGACAACGGGTATTGCCTGAGGGATACCTTTTGAACCTGCCGGCCTCTCCACATCTGTCAGCTGAGGCCGAAGGCGTCAGTATCGATCCGGCGCAACTGGTCCTGCCACAGGTTGATGGGCCGTTGGTTGTTGAAGGGGCAGGGGGGCTGATGGTGCCGCTCAATCGCGATACCTTGTATCTGGACCTTTTTGCACAATGGGGCGCGCCGGTTGTTCTGTGCGCACGCACACAGCTGGGCACGATCAATCATACGCTCCTGTCGGTGCGGGCGTTGCGCGGCGCTGGTTGTACGGTGGTCGGGGTTGCCTTTATCGGCGCCGCTGAACCCGAGGTCGAAGAGACTATCTGTCAGTTCGGCAAGATCCGCCATTTGGGTCGCTTGCCCCAGATCACGCCCCTCACCTCCGACACGCTGCGCGCAGCGTTTGAGGCGCAGATTGATCTTTGCACCCTCCGCGAGGCGCTGGCATGACGGACGTTCTTAGCCCGCTGGAGTTTGACCAGAAACACCTCTGGCATCCTTACACCAATGTCACAAAACCCGGACCCACCTTTGTGGTGAAGGAGGCCGAAGGCGTGCATCTCACCTTGGAGGATGGTACGCGGCTGATTGATGCCATGTCGTCGTGGTGGTGCATGATGCACGGCCATCGCAACCCCGCCATCACAGGCGCAATCCATCAACAGCTTGAGACCCTGCCGCATGTGATGTTTGGCGGGCTGACCCACCATGCGGCCATTGATCTGGGCCGCAAACTGCTGGAGATAACACCCGCCAGTCTCACCCGGATCTTCTATTGTGACTCTGGGTCGGTCTCGGTTGAGGTGGCGATGAAAATGGCGGTGCAGTATCAGCATGCCATGGGTCACGTCGGTCGCAGTCAATTTGCCACCATCCGGTCGGGCTATCACGGGGACACTTGGAAGGCGATGAGCGTCTGCGATCCAGACACTGGCATGCACCACCTGTTTCAGGGCGCGCTGAGTGTGCAGCATTTTGTCTCTCGTCCGCCCATTCGATTGGGCGAAGAGTGGAACGACGATCCCGCGAAAAACGGGTTGGAAGAGCTGCGCCGGGTCCTGTCAGCGGCCACCGATCAGATCGCGGGTTTCATCCTTGAACCGGTGGTGCAGGGCACTGGGGGAATGTATTTTTACCACCCTGAGTATCTCAATCAGGCGCGCGCCCTTTGTGATGAATTTGGCATCCTGCTGATCTTTGACGAAATCGCCACCGGCTTTGGCCGCACTGGCCAATTGTTTGCCACCGGCCACTGCGCGGTGGAGCCTGATATCATTTGCCTTGGAAAAGGCCTGACGGGCGGGCACATTTCTTTTGCGACCACGATGACCAACGATCGCGTCGCCACGGGGATTGGCAATGGGCAGCCCGGTATCTTCATGCATGGGCCGACCTACATGGCCAACCCATTGGCCTGCGCCGCGGCCAAGGCCGCGTTGGATCTGCTCACCGGGCAGGATTGGCAAAGCCGTGTCGCTACGATTTCCAGTCAGATGCGGACAGAACTGGCCCCGGCGCGCGCCTTGCCCAACGTGGCGGATGTCCGTGTTCTGGGCGCTATTGGTGTGATTGAGATGACGCATCAGGTCTCTGCTGATGCGGCCCACGCGCGGGCGCGCGACATGGGGGTGTTTCTACGCCCCTTTGGCAAAAACATCTACACCATGCCCCCTTATGTCACCACGCCGGACCAGTTGAGCCAGATCACCGCTGGCATGCTGCGTTTGGCGCAGGAGCTTTGAGCCATGCAGCTACAGTGGTTGAAACATACTGGTGCGCCCTCCCTTGTGGTCGTTTTTGGCGGCTGGGCCGTGGGTCACGCGGTTGTTTCACATCTGTCGGGGCCGCAGGATGTGTTGTTTATTGACGACTATCGCACGTTGGACAACGCGCTGCCGGATCTGTCAGCCTATGTCGACGTGTCGCTGGTCGCGTGGTCTTTTGGGGTCGCATCGTATGCGCATTGGCAGGCCGATCATGCCGATCCGTTTGTGCGAAAAATAGCGCTGTGTGGCAGTTTGGATCCGGTCAATCGCAGCACGGGCATTCCTCCCGTTGCCTTTGCCAAAACGCGCGAGGGTCTAAGTGCGGCGAGCTATCAGATGTTTCTCACGCGCTGTTTTGGTGCTCGGCAACCTGAGGCCGCAATTGATGTTGCTCAGCGCCGTGCCGAACTTGACGCCGTTGCGGATCGGGGGGCGGCACCTGATCCGGGCTTTGACCGTATCTGGATTGCACAACGGGACAAAATCTTTCCGGTCGCAAACATGCAGCGCGCGTGGGGCGGGCAGGCCTGCACAGTGCTGGATGCGCCGCATGTGCCCTTTGCGGGATTTGACTGTTGGGAGGATCTGTGGCGATGAAGGATCACTTGCGTGCCTCTAATCATGCCCGCGTGCAGGCCAGTTTTCGGCGCGGTTTGCAGACCTACCACGGTGCGGCGCAGGTGCAGGCTGGCATCGCGACCCGGTTGGTGGATCAGCTTGGCCATACCATAGAGACATCGCATAGGTTTGACCGGGTGTTTGAATTTGGCTGTGGCACGGGGCATCTGACGCAGGCGTTCCTGGCGCGCCATATGGTGTCGTCCCTATGGCTGAATGATCTGGTGCCTGAAAGCATACCGCTGGCCTTGTCTGCCGTCGAAAAAACGCCCGAGAACGTGCATTTTTTACCCGGCCCCGTGGAAGAAATTGATCTTCCAGAGGGTCTTGATCTGATCATGTCAGCGTCGACCCTGCAATGGGTCGAAGACATTCCCGCCCTGCTGCGCCAGCTGCGGGACAGGTTGGCATCGGGGGGGTATTTGGCTCTGTCGAGCTTTGGACAACAGCACTTCCATCAACTGTATACACTGGGCTCCACCGCAGCTGCCCCGAGCTATTCAGATGCAGCTGTGCTGCAATCAATGCTGCCCGAGGGGATGACGCTGCGGTATTTGCATCAGGCCCAACAGACGCTGCATTTTCGAAATTTGCGTGCCCTGCTGCGCCACCTGCGCGACACGGGCGTTAACGGTCAATCCAGTCAAAACTGGAGCCGCCGTCGTTTGTCTGAATTTGAAGCCGGGTATTTCGACCAGTTTGGCACGCCCGAGGGCTTGCCGCTCACCTATGATCCCGTCTGGCTGATCGCCCAGAAAGCCTGAGTGAAACATCGGTGCGGTAGATCAGTGGTTGCGCTGTAAGCTGCCGGAAATGATAGATTTTTGGGTGTCTTCTCTGATTTTCGTGCCGAAGCTCAGAAAATTGTCACGCAATTTAAGAAAACGTATAACTTTCTAAAACTCCAGCCGCATTTTCTCGACAAAGCGTCGCTTTATGATCGATAAGAAACCACGGATATGCTGTGGGCTGTAATATGCTATCAACGGTAAACTACATTCGGCTTTGAAAACAAACTACTCGGGGAGTGAATTATTATGATGAGAAAGACATTTGCAGCGGCACTGGGGGCCGTTTCACTGGCAAGCATGGCATCTGCTGCGGATCTCGGTGCGGTCGATCAGCCGATCAAATTGGCGGTGAATGAATGGACAGGCCAGCACGTCACCACGCATATCGCGGGTGAGATGCTCAAGGCCGCAGGCTATGAGGTCGAATTTGTCGCCGCAGGCATGATGAACCAGTTTCAGGCCATCGCTGATGGTGACATCCACGCGACATTGGAAATCTGGTCTTCAAACGTGTCGGATGAATACGCCAAAAAGGTCGAAGAAGGCACGGTTGTTGAACTGGGCGATCTGAAACTGAACGCCAAAGAAGGCATCGCCTATCCCGCGCACGTTGCGGAACTGTGCCCCGGTCTGCCCGCATGGGAAGCGTTGAAAGCCTGCGCGCCGTTGTTCGCAACCGCTGAAACCCTGCCTGCTGGCCGTCTGGTGGATTACCCTGCCGATTGGGGCACACCCGGTGCAGACCGCATGACCGGTTTGGAGCTGCCCTTCAAAGCCGTTCCCGCAGGTTCCGAAGCGGCTTTGATTGTAGAACTGAAAGCGTCGGCCGAACGCAAGACACCGCTGCTCGTCACCTTCTGGCAGCCCCATTGGGCCATGTCGGCCTATGACGTGCAGTTTGTTGACCTGCCCGCGGGCGAAGACGCGTGCTTTACCGATCCAGCGTGGGGACCAAATCCAAATGCGGTCAACGACTGTGATTTTGCCGCGTCGCGCATCTTCAAAGCTGGTTGGTCCGGCCTGGCCGAAACTTGGCCCGCTGCCGCTGAAATCCTGACCAACTACACTTTGGCCGTAGAAGACCAGCAGCCCATGATGGGGGCCGTTGATGTGGACGGCGGCAAAGTCGAAGAGGTTGTTGCAGCCTGGATGGCCGACAACGAAGCCAAATGGCGCCCCGTTGTTGACGCCGCGACCAAGTGAGCCAACAACGTGACCGTTGACCTAAAGAACGCGATTACCTGCCAGAATGTCTGGCAGGTTTTCGGAGCCACCCCGGATCAGGCGCTGAAAGACGCGCTGGGCCAACACGCAACAGCAGATGACGCCGCCGCCGCGCTGCGGGAGTCGGGCCATGTCCCCGCTGTGCAAGACGCGAATTTTGAGGTCAAGGAAGGAGAGCTGTTTGTCATCATGGGCCTGTCAGGCTCGGGCAAATCCACCTTGATCCGTTGTATTTCACATTTGTTGCAGGCCACTCATGGTAAGATCCTGATCGACGATGAAGATATCGTCGAGGCCAGTGACAAACGCCTGATTGAAATGCGCCGCCACAAATTGGGCATGGTGTTCCAGCACTTTGGCCTGTTTCCGCATATGACCGTTGCCGACAACGTGGCCTATCCGTTGCGGGTGCAGGGCGTGCGCAAATCTGAACGTCTGGCCAAGGCACGTGAAGTCATTGATCTGGTGGGCCTTGAAGGCCGAGAGGATCGCTTCCCCCGTGAATTGTCGGGCGGTCAACGACAGCGGGTTGGAATCGCCCGCTCGCTTGTTGCGGATTGTTCTGTCTGGTTCCTGGATGAACCCTTCTCGGCGCTGGACCCCCTGATCCGCCGCCAGTTGCAGGATGAATTCCTGCAAATCCAAGAAAAGTTGAAGACCACCATTGTCTTTATCACCCATGACATCAATGAAGCCCTGAAATTGGCGGACCGTATTGCCATCATGCGCGACGGAAAGATTGTGCAGATCGGCACACCCTCAGACATCGTTCTGAACCCGGTGGATGACTATGTGCGCGAGTTTTCCAAAGACGTCGCCAAAGGCCAACATGCCAAGCTGCGCTCGATGATGCAGACTGCGGGCGATACCGGGGCGGGGCTGGTGCATGGCGCCGATGATCCGGGTCTGACGCAGGACATGACCATCGACGAAGCACTGGCGCGCTGCATGTCCCTGTATGAACCTGTGCCGGTGCACGGCGCAGATGGCAAAGTGGTCGGCGTTGTCAATCCGGCAGATCTGGCGTCCGCCTTGCAGGTGGATCGTTCATGACGGGCGCGTTGACAACCGGGACCAAGGCGGCGGCTTTGGCGGTTATCGTTGGGGCACTGTGCCTGCTGTTTGAAGGTCTGATGCCTTGGATCATCAGCTTCCCCGCTGCATGGACCTTGCCGCTGACCAATTGGGTTGGCACTGGGGCAGGGGAGGCGCTCGCGCTGATCAAACCCACGGCGCGTGGATTTTCGGATCTGATGTCTTATCCTATGGACTGGGCCAAACTGGGCCTGAATGCGGCGCCATGGCCGTTGATTTTGGGTGTGGTTCTGGCGCTCGGCTGGCGCACCGGCGGTGTGCCAATGCTTGTGCTGGCCGCAGTTGGCATGGCGTTCGTATTGGCCTCTGGCTATTGGGAGCAGGGGATGAACACCCTTGCGCTGGTGGCGGTATCCGTACCATTGGCGCTGATCATGGGGGCAGGGATAGGTATTCTTGCCAACGAAGTGCCCCGCGTGCGCGAACCAGTGCAAGTGGTACTGGATGTGATGCAGACCGTACCGACCTTTGCGTATCTCACGCCGTTGCTGGTGCTTTTCGGCTTTGGTCCTGTGGTGGGGCTGGTGGCTTCGGCCATTTATGCGGCGCCTCCAATGGCGCGCAACGTGCTGTTGGGCCTGCAACGCATCGAACCCGAAATCAAAGAAGCCGCGATCATGGCCGGCGGCACACGCCGCCAGCAGCTGTTTCAGATCGAACTGCCCGCCGCGATGACGCAAATCATGGTGGGCGTGAACCAGTCTCTGATGGCGGCTCTGTCGATGGTCATCATCGCGGCCGTTATCGGTGGGTTCAATGACATCGGCTGGGAAGTGCTGCTGACCATGCGCAAGGGCTGGTTTGGTCAAAGCCTGATGGCGGGTATGGTGATTGTGGTATTTGCGATCCTGATCGACCGGATGAGCGGCACCTTGGCGCAAGAGCGTAAACCGCAGTTTGACAGCCGGATCGGTTGGGGGCTGGTTGCTCTTGGTGCAATCGTGGCGGTCGTGACCTATGGGCAGCTGGGTGAGACCAGCGATTATGCGATGCTGGGGCCAGTCACCAAACAGGTTGATGCAGGGCTGACAGCATTCACCACTGCCAATGCCGACTGGTTGAACGCGCTCAAGAACAACGCGTTGTTCTATGTGCTCTTGCCCATTCGTATTGGCCTGGATCAGGCTGTGCTGCCCTTCACTTGGGGCTTTATGTGGACCTCACAGATGAGCCTGTGGCTGTTTGCGGGCGCAGGTGTGGTGTCGGCAGGGCTGATCGTCTCGGGTCGTGTGATGGGCGGGCTGATTGTTCTGATCATCGCGGGCATTTTGGAAACCGGGGTATCGCAACTTCCGTGGCCGTTTGCACTGGTCGCCGCAGGCGGGTTGGCATGGTCGGCGGGCGGGCGCAAACTTGCGCTACTTATCGTAGCCTTGCTGGCGTCGATCTTGCTGGCGGGTCTGTGGGAGCGCGCGCTCTTGTCGTTTTACCTGTCGGGCGTCTCTGTCTTTGCCTGTGCGGTGATTGGGGGCGGCATTGGATTGATCAGCGCGGTGTCGCCAATGACATGGAAAGTGGTGCGCCCAGTCTGTGACATGCTGCAAACCATTCCGCTGTTTGTTTTCCTGATCCCCATCCTGATGGTGTTCCAAATTGGCGAGTTCTCGGCCTTTTTGGCGATCATTGCTTATGCCATCGTTCCGATGATCCGCTACACGCGTCAGGGCTTGGTCGAAACACCGGAAGAGATGATCGAAGGGGCCATCGCCTCGGGTGCAACCAAATGGCAGATGCTGTTCCACGTGCGTGCGCCCTATGCGGCACCGACCATCCTGTTGGGGCTGAATCAGACCATCCTGTATGCCTTTGCTATGCTTGTGATCGCGGCGCTGATCGGGACCACCGGTCTGGGGCAATCGATTTATCTGGCGCTGAACAAGGCGGATGTAGGATTGGGCTTGTCGGCGGGGGCTGCCATGGCCATTCTGGCGTTTGGCGCGGATCGTATCGTACAGGGCTTTGCCGAAGATCGCCGCAAGGCGCTTGGGCTCTGATATAGAGCGAACAAAGGGCGCAGTCGCGCCCTTTGTTCATTGCAGTTTGGCATTGCCTGCACGTCGATTTCCGTCAAAGATCCGGCGGACACGAACGAAAGAACATGCCGATGAATCTCGCCTACATCATGACAACTGAACGCGGTGCCACTGACCGCCTGTTGAGCGCTCTGGCTGATGCGCTTGAGGCCCGTGGCCTTCGCGCCGCTGGCATCGTGCAAACCAATGTAGAGCGGTATGACAGCGCCCTGTGTGATATGGATGTGCGGGTGCTGCCCGCTGGGGAGACAGTGCGCATTTCACAGTCGCTTGGCCCCGAGGCACGCGGCTGCCGCTTGAACCCTGAAGCGCTTGAACGTGCCGTGGCTGACGTGCAAACCAGCCTCTCGCAGGACCCAAGCCCACAGGTGCTTTTGGTCAATAAGTTTGGAAAACACGAAGCGGATGGTCGCGGTATGCGTGTAGTGATCGCCGAGGCACTGGAGCTTGGCATTCCTGTGGTCTCTGGTGTCAACCAGATGAACCTTGAAGCATTTCAAGCATTTGCCGAAGGTCTGGCTGTTGAAGCCCCACAGGATATTGCTGGGCTGGTGGCTTGGGTGGAGAAAGTGCAAAAAGCGCCTTAAGTTGACTCGAAATTCTATGTGTTTCCCGTTTGTTTTCAGGCGGGTACACATACCGCGCAGAGCGCTTTGATCTGTGGATAACTATTGTATGGATTTCATCGCAACAGTGGCCACCATCTTCATTTTTTGAAATAAAAGAGAGAAGATGGTGGGCGACCCTGGAATCGAACCAGGCGTGCGTCTCCGCGAGGGAGTTACAGTCCCCTGCCACACCTTGCGGCCTGTCGCCCACTGTTAGGTGAGTGTTGCACCTAACGTGAAGGCGTGATTACTAGCGACACCAATTGGCGTCAACAGCAAAATTACAAGAAATATGCGTCTGACCCAAAATCTTTTGTCTGGAGACGGAAATGACCAAAAAACCCAAATGGGTCGTAGAAAAAGAGCAGGCCAAAAAGGTCGCAAATGCCGAAACCGTATGGCTTTTTGGTCTGCATGCCGTTCGCGATGCCTTGCAAAACCCTGCGCGTGAAAAACTACGTTTGATCGTGACTTTGAACGCTCACAATAAATTGGCGGATGCCATCGACGCCTGTGGAATCGAAGCAGAAGTGGTTGAGCCGCGTAAGTTCAATGCGCCACTGGACCCCAATTCTGTGCACCAAGGTGCCGCACTGGAAGTGAAGCCGCTTCACTGGGGTGGTTTGGCCGACAATTGCATTGGTCGTGAGACCCCAAGAGTGCTGCTGTTGGACCGGGTCACGGACCCACACAACGTGGGGGCCATCCTGCGTTCAGCTGAGGTTCTGGGCGCCAGCGCTGTCATTGGCACCAAACACCATTCGGCACCGGAAACCGGTGCGCTGGCCAAAACCGCCAGTGGTGCACTGGAGCGTCAGCCTTATCTGCGCATGCGCAATCTGGCTGATACGATTGTTGAACTCCAGCAGATGGGGTTTATCGTTTTGGGGCTGGATGGCGAAGCAGAAGAGACCATTGAAACCGCGCTGGAGGGCCGCAAAGACCGTCCGGTTGCGCTGGTCTTGGGGGCCGAGGGGCCGGGCTTGCGTCAGAAAACCAAAGAAACGGTCGATCAGTTGGTGAAAATTGACTTTGCCGGTGGATTTGGTTCGCTCAACGTCTCCAATGCCGCGGCGATTGCCCTATATGCGTCCATAGCACGCTGATTTCCGGCACCGCCACAGGAGGCTATTATCGCTCACAAAGGTAAAATCTTCACCTGCTGTTATTGCGGCGTACACGCGGCCTTTGTCGCCTCTCCGGTGGGCCTGTCGGCCTTGGTGTGCGGCACCTGTGGTGCGCCGTTAACGGCGCAAAAACATCGACCGATCGGCGGTTCCAAAAAACCTGTCTCCCATCAGGAGGCAGGTTTGAACAAGCCCGGAAAAAAGACACAGAAGAAGGCAAAGCTAAAAGCCAAAAAGAAACGCAAAGGACTGTTTTCAACGCTGTTGCGCGAAGCGGTGGATTTGATCGACGACATCATGGATTGAAACGTGCGTCGTGGTCTTATCACGTCTGCGTCAGTAGGCTTGATCCCGCCGACGGGTCTGTCAGTCTGAAATTCGATTCGTTCTAACATGAGAGCAGTTTTCCATGCGGCTGTTTGCTTCCCTCTTTGGCCTGGTACTGGCTGCTGCGCTGACGGTTACACCCTTTGCGGCACAGGCCGAGGACACGCCCATTTATTCGGTGCACGACGGCGTCGCCCTTGCGGGGTTTGACCCGGTTTCGTTTTTCCTGAATGAAGGACCTCAGCCGGGGGTTGAGGCCCATGCGGTTATGTGGAAAGGAGCGGTTTGGTTGTTTGCCACCGCGCAGAACCAAAACCGTTTTGAAGCCAATCCACGCGCCTATGCCCCCAAGTACGGCGGATACTGCGCCCTGGCGGTGTCTCAGGGGTATTTGACCGCGGGCGGGCCTGATCATTGGGAAATCGTCAATGGAAAGCTGTTGTTGCTGCACAATGATCGCGCGCGGCAGCGCTGGCAGTCCGAACGCGTGTCGTTGGCCGCGCAGGCAGACAACAACTGGCCCAATGTGCTGAACCGGTAAACGGGTGCGCGCCGGTCCGTGCGTCACAAAACCGCGAGCGCCCTTTAAAAATCGAAAGTCGACCCCAAATGATTAACAGAGGCTGTGGAATGGAACTTTTGCAGCTCTCTTCACTGTCCCTCGTTCCGCACTCAGCGCCCAGCTTTGTCTGGGCGCTTTTTTCTTTGCACCTTCCCAGTTACAGTGGCGTCTATGCAGTACTCTGACGAAACTTTCACAGATATTTTTGCGACCACGCGCGTGATTGCCATTGTTGGGGCCTCGCCCAAGGTTGAACGCCCCAGCCACTATGTCGGCGTCTTTTTACAGGCCTGTGGCTATCGGGTGATCGGCGTCAATCCGGGGCAAGCAGGCACTGAGATGTTTGGGGAGAAAGTGTACGCCTCTTTGTCGGATATAGACGCTCCGGTCGACATGATTGATATCTTTCGCCGCAGCGATCACGTCGGGCCAATTGTGGAAGAGGCCTTGCAGGTGCTGCCAGAGTTGAGAACCGTTTGGATGCAGCTGGGGGTCACACATGAGGCGGCGACACGGATGGCGGAGGCCAAGGGGGGTCGGGTTGTACAGAACCGTTGCCCCAAAATCGAATACCCCCGACTGATGGGCCGCGCGGGGGCGTTGCCCCCTTTTGGGGCCTAAGGCCCCAATTCACCCCCAGGGTATTTGGGGCCAAAAAGAAGCGGAGTGCCCTAGGATGTGGGGCGGGTTGCTTTTTCGGTGAGACCGCTGGTGCCCTGACGGCGCGCAAGTTCCACCATTACCTCATCCAGAGATACGCCGCGTGATTGCAGCATAACCAGCAGGTGGAACAGCACATCGGCGCTTTCGCTGATCAGGCCTTCACGGTTGTCTTTGACCGCTTCGATGATGGCTTCGACGGCTTCTTCGCCAAATTTTTCGGCGCATTTTTCAGGCCCTTTGGCTAGCAGTTTTGCAGTCCAGCTGCTGCTGGGGTCTGCTTTGGCGCGTTCGGCAATGGTGTTGGACAGATCCGTCAGAACTGACATGGCAGGCTCGCTTTTAGGTTAGGCGCATGGGAACGCCATTGGCGATCATGTGCTGTTTGGCTTCTTGGACGGTGTATTCGCCAAAGTGGAAAATAGAAGCCGCGAGCACGGCGCTGGCGCCGCCTTTGGTCACGCCTTCGACCAGGTGATCCAGATTGCCGACGCCGCCAGAGGCAATCACGGGCACGTCGACCGCATCGGAAATGGCGCGGGTCAGCGGCAGGTTAAAGCCAGATTTGGTGCCGTCCCGATCCATGGAGGTGAGCAAGATTTCTCCGGCACCTTTGGCCACAACTGTTTTGGCAAATTCCACCGCATCAATGCCGGTGGCTTTGCGGCCGCCATGGGTGAAAATTTCCCATTTGCCGGGCGCCACAGTTTTGGCGTCAATTGCGCAGATGATGCATTGGCTGCCAAATTGATTAGCGCTTTGGGCGATCACATCGGGGTTTGCCACGGCAGCAGAGTTAAACGAGACCTTGTCAGCTCCAGACAATAGCAGCGCACGCACGTCTTCTTTGGTGCGCACGCCGCCGCCAACTGTCAGCGGTACAAAGCATTGTTCAGCGGTGCGGCGGACCATATCAAACATGGTGCCCCGGTTTTCGTGGGTCGCATGAATGTCGAGAAAGCAGATCTCATCTGCGCCTGCCGCATCATAGGCTTTGGCGGATTCAACGGGATCGCCAGCGTCACGCAGGCCGACGAAATTGACACCTTTGACCACACGGCCATCAGCGACATCGAGACAGGGGATGATACGGGTCTTCAGCATGAGGCCCTTATGACGCGAAAGAGGGTATGAGGAAAGTGCTATTCGCCTTGTGCAACCCGCCCAACTGCATTGCGCACGATGGCGATATGAAAGGGCATGACCAGCGCCAGATAGGTTTGTCCCAAGAGGTTATGGGGGTGTACCCAGGTGGACATAAAAATCTGGCCGTCGTGTTGTAGAACCGTGATGCGAAAATCCAGATGACGGTCATCATAGCCAAATTGCAATTCAGTTTCGGTTTCGAAGGTGACCGGGAACTGCACCGGGCTGTCACCAGCTGTTTTGTCGGTGTTGTCGGAGGTGTTTTTCAATCCAAGGGGAACCACCAGCGCATTGCGCAGTTGTAGGAGTTTTGCGGCCCAACCCGGCAGCGTCATGGCGCGCGTTGCCGCGTCTTTTGCGGACAGGTCTGAGGCGCAGGAATAGCCATCCAGAAAATCTCCGGGCTGGATCCTTTGTCGGATATTTGCATGGGCCGGGAGGGGGGATTTGTTGACGATTGGCATTGTGTGCTCCGGTGGGGGTAAAAGCACCACAACACGCTAGAGGCGTGAAATCCAGTGACAGACTGCCACAGGGTGAGCCCGGTTTGACGGCGTTTTGTTGCTGGATGCCAAAAATGTGATTGGCCTCGGTGCGCTATTTGGCATGATTTCACAGACGGAGTTCTTATTTGGAGTGAATACCATGAAATCTATTGTTCTTGCAGGAGTCCTTGCTGTGACCACCGCACTACCCGCCGCCGCGGAGTTGATTAAAGTTCCAAGCCAGAAATCTGTAGCCGCCTCACTGGACGCGCTTGAAGGCGTTTTGGCCAAAGCGGGTGCAACGGTTTTTGCCCGTGTCGATCACGCTGGCGGCGCGGCCAAAGTCGATTTGGAATTGAGCGATTCGCAACTGTTGGTGTTTGGCAACCCGAAACTGGGCACGCCTGCGATGCAGGCTGATCCGCGCGCCGGATTGTTTTTGCCGCTGAAAGTCTTGGCGTATAAAGACGCGGAGGGTCAGGTTTGGCTGACGTATCAGGATCCGGCGGAGATGTTTGAAGGGTTGGACATTGCCGCAGACGCGCCGTTTGTGGCGAAAATGACCGGTGCATTGGGCAAACTGACGGCTGCTGCTGCACAATAAGTTGCCGCTGGGAAGAGGGGGCGCTGCCCCCTCTGGACCTGAGGTCCATTCACCCCCGGGGGTATTTATGCGCCAAAAAGAAGCATCAGGTTTTGAGGGCCGCCAGGGCTTCTTTGAGATCAATGGCCCCATCGTACAGCGCACGACCTGAGATGGCACCATTCAGCGGCGCGCCACAGGTTTTCAGCGCCTGCAAATCCGCAAGAGATGAGACGCCTCCGGAGGCGATGACGGGGATTGAGACCGCGTTGCCGAGATCTGCCGTGGCCTGTACATTGGGGCCCTTCATCGCGCCATCGCGCAGGATGTCGGTATAGATGATCGCCGCCACGCCTGCGTCCTCGAAGGATTTGGCGAGATCGGTGACCATCACATCGGTCTCTTCAGCCCAGCCTTTTGTGGCGACTTTTCCATTGCGGGCATCGATGCCAACCGCCACTTTGCCGGGGAACTCACGTGCGGCCTGGCGTACCAGATCCGGGTTTTCGACTGCGACAGTGCCCAGAATGACGCGGGCGAGGCCTTTGTCGATCCAGCGTTCAATCGTCGCCATGTCACGAATGCCGCCGCCCAGCTGCGCGGGTACTTTACATTGTTTGAGGATTTCCTCGACCGGGGCGGCATTGACCGGCTCGCCGGCAAAGGCGCCATTGAGATCCACCAGATGCAGCCAGTCACAGCCAGCTTTGACAAATTCCAGCGCCTGTGCGGCGGGGTTGTCGTTAAAGACCGTGGTCTTCTCCATGTCGCCATGCAACAGGCGCACGGCCTGTCCATCCTTGAGGTCAATCGCGGGGTAAAGGATCATTGCCTTGGTCCTGTCATGAAACGGTTGCGTGCCTTTTGCACCGCTTGCATCTGAAACACAACGCTTGTGGCGCAGATCTATCGGTTAGAGCAGGCCAAGCTGTACAGGAATGGGGACAAAGCCGCGGCGCATTTGCCGGTCGCGGCTGTGTTCCAGCAGCATCAGCGCGTCGCCGTATGATTTGAAATACCACCGTTTGCTGTGACCGCCCGCAGCCCCAAGAGGGCCATTGTTGCGTTCTACACACCATTCGCCAAACAGCGTCTGGCTGAGCCCAAGAAGGCAATAACGGTGCTGACCTTCAACATGGTCAAATTTTTCCAGGCGCACAAACACGGTGGGATTTCCCGATGGATTAACGGTTTGCCTCCCTTGCCGTATCATGTCGGGACTGTCCACCTATAGCTTATGAAAATCGTTCACGTTTATGGCGTTGCTTCTGGGCGCGCAGTCCTGGTCGCTGGGCCGCACGCGCCAAAACAATACTCTGTGTGTGCCGTGAGGGGACCCATTTACTGGCGTACACAGAGCATTTTTGGTGAGGTCAGGGGCGCCAGGTCAGGAAATTGCCCAGCATGCGCAGGCCGACGTCCTGGCTTTTTTCCGGGTGAAATTGCATGCCCAGCATGGTGTCGCGGCCAATCACTGCCGTTACGTCTCCGGCATAATCCACATGCGCCAGACGCTCGGCGGGATTGGAGACCCGGAAATGATAGGAGTGCACGAAATAGCAATGTGCGCCGCTTTTGATCCCGTCAAACACCGGGTGATCCGACGTGATCACCAGATCATTCCAGCCCATATGCGGCACCTTCAGGGTGGGATCGTTGGGTTCGATCTTGACGACATCCCCTGCAATCCAATCCAAACCATCGGTCTCTTGATACTCAAGACCTTTGCTGGCCATCAGCTGCATGCCGACACAGATCCCCAAAAACGGACGCCCCTTGGTTTCGACCGCCTCAACCATGGCGTCATAAAGGCCCTTATGGCCCCGCAATTCTGCGGCGCAGGCGGGAAAGGCACCGTCGCCGGGCAGAACCAGACGGTCGGCGCGGGCAACCACATCCGCGTCAGAGGTCACCACGACCTCACCTGCGTCCATTTCACGTGCCATGCGTTGAAACGCTTTTTCAGCTGAATGGAGGTTGCCGCTTTCGTAGTCGATGATGGCGGTCAGCATTACAGGGCCCCTTTGGTCGACGGAATGGCGTCGCCTTTGCGTGGGTCAGTCTCAACCGCGGTGCGCAGGGCGCGCGCGACAGCTTTAAACGCGGCCTCGACGATATGGTGGCTGTTGAAGCCATGCAGCTGATCCACATGCAGCGTGATGCCGCCATGGGTCGCAAAGGCCTGAAAGAACTCGCGCACCAATTCGGTGTCAAATGTGCCGATTTTCTGTGTGGGCAGATCAACGTTCCACACCAAAAACGGGCGCGCTGATAGGTCTAGTGCGCAGCGTACCTGTGCGTCATCCATTGGCAGGTGGCACTCTCCATAGCGGTTGATGCCTTTTTTGTCGCCCAAAGCCTGCGCCAATGCCTGACCCAGCGCAATGCCGGTGTCTTCCACGGTATGGTGGTCGTCAATGTGGTAATCGCCAGTGGCCCGGATGGTCATATCAATCAGCGAGTGGCGGGACAGTTGGTCCAGCATGTGATCAAAAAAGCCAACACCAGTTTTGATGTCATAGACGCCGGTGCCGTCCAGATTGATGTCGACTGTGATGTCTGTCTCAGCTGTGGCGCGGGTGATGTTCGCTGTTCGCATGGGCGTGAGATCCTTCCTGTCCTGCGCTGCGCTTATAGGCGTTTTGGCGGCGGCTTCTCAACCCTTGTAGATGATGCAATGGCACGCGGTGAGGGGATTGCGACATTCCCGTCTGCGTGCCAGCCTAGATCTATCCAGAAACTCATGCGAGGGCGCTATGACCACCTGTGTTTTTATCCAGATCTGCTGCACGCCGGGACACACCTACAAAGTCGCAGAAGAGATCGCCTTGCGCGAAATCCATTCTGAGCTTTATGCCACCAGCGGGGCATATGATCTGCTGATGAAGCTATACGTGCCCGGTGATGAAGACGTAGGCAAATACATCAACGACAATTTGTTGGTGATTTCAGGGATCGAGCGGTCGCTGACAACCATGACCTACAAGGCGTTTTAAGGCCCCAAATGTAAAAAAGGTGGCGCTTCTGCACATCGCAGAAGAAACGCCACCCATAATGCCGGGCCGAGCACGCGGGGCCCCCCATGCGCCCGGCCGGTTATGCAACCCAAATACTCGTTACTGTCTCAAGCTTACATCAGACTTCGTAATTTTTCACTGAAAAAATTTGGGAATCTTACGGATTGTACCCTTGAATTGTCGATAAAATGGAAGAATGATGCCGCCCGCTGTCTGAAAAGCGTCATTATTGGTTGAATCATCTACATCTGAAGCGCGGCATAGATGAATGGTGTGGGGGCTCTCGGCGACTGCCCGGAGGACGTTTCTGGCGCCATGGGCCTAAGGGCGGGCGATCAGTCCACGTTCCATAAGCGCATCAAAGGTGTCATCCAGCGCGGATTTTACCCGTCGCACCAAATCATCAATCTGATCCGCTGTAATGATCAGAGGTGGGCAAAATGCCAGCGCATTTCCGGCCACGGCGCGTAGGATAACGCCATGGTGCTCACAGGACTTTTGCGCCAGTGCACCTGCGATCCCCCTGTCGAATCTGGCGCCCGTGGTTTTGTTTGACACCAGTTCCAGCGCTGCAATTAAACCGCGCCCGCGCACTTCGCCCACCAGCGGGTGGCTGTCAAAGGTGGCGTGTAGCAGATCTTGAAAATGTGCCCCCACCTCGGCGGCATGCGCAAACAATGCGTCGCGCTCGTAGATTTCGAGCGTTTTCAAAGCAGCGGCGCAGGCAACTGGGTGCCCGGAATAGGTGAACCCGTGGCCAAAAACGCCAACCTGATGTGAAGGTTCGATCATCGCCTCATACATCCAGCCGGGAATCACAGCGGCCGAAATCGGGAAGTACGCCGAGGAGAGCTGCTTGGCAAAGGTCATCAGGTCAGGTTCAATGCCCATGGTGGTGCAGCCAAAATCATTGCCTGTTCGACCAAAACCACAAATCACCTCGTCGGCCCAAATCAGAATGTCATGCTTGCGCAGCAAGGTCTGGAGCTTTTCGTAATAGCCATCCGGTGGGACGATCACCCCGGATGCCCCGGTGATCGGTTCAAAAATCATCGCAGCAATAGTGTCGGCCCCTTCGGCCTCGATCTGCTGCTCTAGCGCGTGCAAAATCCGATCCACAAACTGTGCTTCGGTTTCATTGCCTTGCCGTCCGGAATAATAATGCGGCGATGCGGTGCGCAGGATGTTCAACGCCTCGGTCGGCGCGTCAAAATGGGTCAGATTGGCGGGCAGAGAGGTCAGGGAACCCGCCGCCACCGTGACCCCGTGATACCCCCGTTCACGGGTGATGATCTTGCGCTTTTCGGGTTTGCCAATGGCATTGAAATAATAGCGCAGCATCTTGTAGTGGCTGTCATTGGCATCTGATCCTGAACTGCCAAAAAACACATAGGCATCCTCAATCGGGACAATCGAGCGGATCTTGTTCGCCAGTTCCATGACGGGCTGATGCGTCTTGCCACCAAATGTGTGAGAAAAGGGGAGGGTTTCCAGCTGTGCCGTGATCGCGTCGATCACCTCTTGGTTGCTGTATCCCAATGAGGCGCACCATAGGCCTGACATCCCTTCAATGTATCGGTTCCCTTGGTCATCAAATATGTAGATGCCGTCGCCGCGTTCAAATACCAGCTGCTCTGTCGCGGTTAAATTTGTTGTGGGGTAAACAACTGGGGCCATGGGCATTTTCCGATCATTGAACAAACCGGTGAGGTTTTTTTGAGGGTGCAACCTTTGTGTAAATCGTCAAGGAAGATTTGATCAAATTAACGTGTCATGCAGAGGTTTTAACGCAAAAAGGCCACCCGCAGGTGACCTTTTGCAAACCGAATGGAGCGGGCGAGGCGATTCGAACGCCCGACCCTAACCTTGGCAAGGTTATGCTCTACCCCTGAGCTACGCCCGCTTACCCTTCGGTGAGCGGGTATTTAGGCGAAGCGATGTGTTGTCGCAAGGGGGAAATTCAAAAACGCCAAAGTTTTTTGTGTCGATCTTTGTGTCAGCACCCGGGGATGTAATGCAGCCAAACGCGCGCAGTCGCATGTCGGGGCAGGCGATGGGACACAAGGCTGTGGAGGGCGCTCAGAAACAAAAAAAGCCACCCGAAGGTGGCCGTTTTTATCCAAATGGAGCGGGCGAGGCGATTCGAACGCCCGACCCTAACCTTGGCAAGGTTATGCTCTACCCCTGAGCTACGCCCGCGCTACATTTGGTGAGGCAGTATTTAGGTGAAGGATTGGAGAGGCGCAAGAGGAAAATTACAACGTTTTTAGAATTAATGGTCGACGTAAGTCCCTTGGGACAAAAGATTATTTCGGAAGGTCTGGCAGGGCCGTGAATCCAGCCTGTTGCGCCAGTCTGATCGCCTGCGCGTCCCGCGGTGCAAAGGACACAAAGGCGCTGTGCCCGCACGGCGGCAGGTCAAGCGCGCGGATCAATTGACTGTCGAACTGGCCCGACATCAGCAAAATGCCTTCGCGTTCCAGAATGTCACGGGTGCCACGGCCTTTGTCCGCCCGGATGCGGCGCATGAAATCTTTTTGCTGCGCCACGGCTTCGACGACGTCCCGCTCGATCACCACGCCCTGAATATGGCGAAACAGCGCGGCCATGCGGGCGTTGCCAGATGTGCCGGAAAAAATCTGTGCCACGGTCTGTTCGGACTGATTGCGCCAGAAATTGGCTGGGTAGGGGTGATCACACAGCAGCCAATGGATATGGGCAAAACCCTCGGCTGAGACAGAGCGTTTTGCGTCTTTGTTCTGCCCCGCGCTCAGGTACTCGGGCCGCGCCACGATAAGGCCCAGATAGCACCGGGCCCGGACCTCATCCGCGGCCACCAGAATACAGGGCTGATCCACCGCTTCGGTGGGGATCATCCAATTGCCGCCCATGGTGTTTTTGATGTCGACATCGACGCCCAGAACCTGAGTGTCCAGATGGCCTTTGCGGGGCAGGTTCAGCAGCGCGATCAGCTCAATTTCCACCCGCGTGCCGATGTAGGTTTTTTCGGTTTTCTCCAGCTCTTCATACGCACGTCGCCCGGTTTTTGGTGTCATGATGACATCATCAATGCAGGTGCGCAGCATCGCTGGGAAACGATCGGCCAGCGTTAGCGCGCCTCCGGCGCGGGCGGTCAGATCGGCGGCAAGCGCCGACAGCAGATCAAAATCCGGATGGCCAGGAGCGACAAGGCTGAAGGGGATGTTTTGCTTCACGGGGTGGCCTTTGCTGGGGAGGCATCAGGCGCGGATGGCATGCAGGTTGGGTTTGGCAATGGCCGCGCGCAATTGACGCGCCACAGCGCAGGCCACCGGTGGCGGAAACGCGTTGCCCACCTGCCGATAGGCATTGGTTTTGGCACCGGTAAAGTGCCACTCATCAGGAAAGCCCTGAATGCGCGCCACCATCGGCACGGTCAGGCGCGGCATGCCTTCATGGTCGGGTTCTGGCGGCTCATAGGCAATGGTGCGCCCTTCGACGCCCAACGCTGCCCAGGCGCGGCGCGCGCGGGTCGGGCCGAGATCAGGACCGCCATGTTTTTTGGAACCGCCAACAATGGTGGGGGCAATTTCACTGGCCTGTTCTTTCCAAGCCTCCGCCCCAGCCCAGCCGCCCGCCTTCATCAGGTCAATCAGCGTTTCGCCCACATTGGGCGGATTGTAGGGCAGCGGGTCCGGCCAGGCGAACTGACCGGTGAATTCGCGGCGCAGCGCAATGATCACCACACGGGGCCGCAGCTGCGGCACACCGTAGTCTGAGGCATTCAGCAATCGCCAGTCGGTTTCATAACCTAGCTTTGACAGTTGCTTTTTCAGTTTTTCCCGGTAATCCAAAAACACCGCATCCAAAAAACCGCGCACGTTTTCGATCATCACCGCGCGGGGGCGGGTGGCATCCACGATTTTCAGCGCGTCATCAAACAGGTTGCGTTCGTCTTTTTCGCCCAGCTGTTTGCCCGCCACCGAAAAAGGCGGGCAGGGCAGGCCGCCTGCCAGCAGATCAATGCCTTTGTAGTTGGAGGCCACCTGTTTGAAATCACGCACGTCTTCTTCGAGCACGTTCCAATTGGGGCGGTTGTGGCGCAGAGTGTTGCAGCAGTGCTTGTCGATTTCAACCAGTGCGGTGTGATCAAAGCCTGCAGTCTCAAGACCCAAGGCCTGTCCACCAGCGCCCGCACAAAGTTCAACCGAAGTGAGCATTCTGCCTCGTCTGAGTTGGAGGGTTTCCTGTTCGCCCTCTGTTCCTAAAGGGCGCGATGATTCCGTTCAAGGGCAGAACATCATTTCCAGAAACACAAAAGCCGCCCGTGAAGGCGGCGTTTATGATCCAAATGGAGCGGGCGAGGCGATTCGAACGCCCGACCCTAACCTTGGCAAGGTTATGCTCTACCCCTGAGCTACGCCCGCGCTGCATTTGGTGAGGGCGTATCTAGGAGATGCGCCGCAAGGCTGCAAGGGAAAAATGCCCCAACGCGCGGAGTTTTTTAATCCTTGGGGAACACGTGCCGGGGCGCTGCCCCTCTTGGCCTGCGGCCAATTCACCCCGGGGTATTGCGGGCCAAAAAGAAGCCGCGCGAGGTTGCAAGTTACAAGAGGCCGTGGGCGATCAGCCCAAGGGCGCAAAGCGTCATCATAAGGAACGTGAGCAACATTCCCCCAATTCGCAATGGGGTGATCTGTGGGGTGCAGCTTAGGCCAATGGCATGGGCACAGCGTCCGGCCAGTAGCATCAGGCCAAGGCTGTGAACCCCCCAAGGCGGTGCGCCTTGCAGGTCAACCAGCGCCAGAAGTAGCAAGGCAAAAGGCGCATATTCGGCGCAGTTTCCATGCGCGCGAATGGCGCGCAACAGCTGGGGGGCCTGCGTTGTACTGGCACCGCCGAGGAAGATATTTGCGCGGTTTCTTTGGCGAATGACACGGATCGATAGGACAACAAACAAAATGGCGATGAGCGCGGCATAAAGGGCGGTGATGGTGAGCATAGGGGACCTGTGTCTGTGAGAGGGGGCGTTGTGGGATGGTGCGGGGGATCACACGGCGGCATGCACGCGGGCGTCTTGGCTGTTGTGCGCGCGGATCGGGGGCGCCTTTTTGGGGCATGGCCTGCCAGAGGCAAGGCCCCACAGAGCAACAAACGCGTGCGCATCAAAAATCGTTTCATGCTTTATGTTCTTGAATGAAAAAAGCTGCGGCACAGGATGCCGCAGCTTTGAAGTTCATCAGAAATGCACGATTTAGTCCAGTTCGACCAAGAGATCCTTGGCGTCGATCTGAGAACCTGCACTGACGTGCAATGCTTTGACCGTGGCATCGCGTTCTGCGTGAATACCGGTCTCCATCTTCATGGCTTCGATGGTCAGCAACAGATCACCTTCTTTGATCTCTTGCCCTGCGGTGACAACCACAGAGGCCACAACGCCGGGCATCGGCGCGCCGATATGATCGGCATTGCCAGCTTCGGCCTTGGCCCGTTTTGCCGTTGTCGCTTTGACCTTGCGGTTGGCCACACGAATGACGCGGGGCTGGCCGTTCAGTTCAAAGAAGACTTTGACCTCGCCGTCTTCATTGGTTTCACCGACTGCTTGCAGGCGAATTTCCAAGGTTTTCCCTGGGTCGATCTCTGCGGTGATCTGCTCGCCGGGCTGCATGCCGTAAAAGAAGGTCTTGGTCGGCAGGGTGCGCACCGGACCATATTGGCGGTGACGGCCCATGTAGTCCAAGAAGACCTTGGGGTACATCAGGTAGCCATTCAGGTCTTCGTTGTCGACCTTGAAGCCTTCCAATTCACCCGACAGCTTGGCACGGATCTCTTCCAGGTCGATCGGCTCCAGATGTGCGCCGGGGCGGGCGGTGTTGGGGGCGTCGCCCTTGAGCACCTTGGACACCAGCGCCTCGGGGAAACCGCCGGGAGGCTGGCCGAGGTTGCCGCGCATCATGTCAACAACCGAGTCGGGGAAGGCCACGTCGGTGTCGGCGTCTTCAACCTCATGACGGGTCAGACCTTGGGACACCATCATCAGCGCCATGTCGCCCACAACTTTGGACGAGGGGGTCACTTTGACGATGTCGCCAAACATCTGGTTCACGTCTGCATAGGTTTGCGCAACGTCTGACCATTTTTCTTCCAGACCCAAAGAGCGCGCCTGCGCTTTTAGGTTGGTGAACTGGCCACCAGGCATTTCGTGCAGGTAGACTTCGGATGCGGGCGCGCCAATGCCGCTTTCAAAGGCCGCGTATTGGTTGCGCACCTGTTCCCAGTATCCCGAAATTTCGCGGATCTTGGCGATGTCCAGGCCAGTGTCGCGGTCAGTGTTGCGCAGGCCTTCGACGATCGATCCCAGACAGGGCTGCGAGGTGCCGCCCGAAAATGCGTCCATGGCCGCATCCACGGCGTCGACGCCTGCATCTGCTGCGGCCAGAATGGTCGCGCCAGCAATGCCTGAGGTGTCATGCGTGTGGAAGTGGATGGGCAGGCCAACCTCTTCTTTCAGCGCTTTTACCAGCACGCGAGCCGAGGCAGGTTTCAACAGACCAGCCATGTCTTTCAGACCCAGAACATGGGCGCCTGCGGCTTCCAGTTCTTTGGCCATGCCAACATAGTAGTTCAGGTCATATTTGGCCCGGTTCGGATCCAGAATGTCACCCGTGTAGCAGATGGTGCCTTCGCAGACTTTGCCGCTGTTAACCACGGCGTCCATGGCGACGCGCATGTTTTCGACCCAGTTCAGCGAGTCAAAGACGCGGAACACATCCACACCGGTTTCGGCCGCCTGACGCACGAACTCCTGTACAACATTGTCCGGGTAGTTGGTGTAGCCAACGCCGTTAGAGGCGCGCAGCAGCATTTGCGTCATCACGTTGGGCATCCGCTCGCGCAGATCGCGCAGGCGCTGCCAGGGGCATTCCTGCAAGAAGCGATAGGCCACGTCAAACGTCGCCCCACCCCAGCATTCCACCGAGAACAGCTGGCTGAGGTTTTGCGCATAGCTTGGTGCCACCTTGATCATATCGATCGAGCGCATCCGGGTGGCCAGCAATGACTGGTGGCCGTCGCGCATCGTGGTGTCGGTCAGCAGCAGTTGGCGCTGGGCTTTCATCCAGTCCGCAACCGCTTGCGCCCCTTTTTGTTCAAGCAGATTGCGCGTGCCATAAGGCGTGTTGCCAGCGTCAACCTTAGGCGCACGTGGCGCCTTGATGTCCGCCGCCAGCGCAGCGCGACCCTCGGTTTCGGGGTGACCATTCACGGTGATGTCCGCGATATAGTTCAACACCTTGGTGCCGCGGTCGCGACGGGATTTAAAGTTGAACAGTTCCGGGGTCTCATCGATGAATTTGGTGGTGTATTCATTCGACAGGAAGGTTGGATGTTTGAGCAGGTTTTCAACAAACGCAATGTTGGTGGACACGCCGCGGACCCGGAATTCGCGCAGGGCGCGGTCCATACGGGCAATTGCCTTTTCGGGCGTTTGCGCTTTGGCGGTCACTTTGGTCAACAGGCTGTCGTAATACCGTGTGATCACGCCACCCGCATATGCGGTGCCGCCATCCAGACGAATGCCCATGCCGGTCGCCGCACGATAGGCCGTGATCCGACCGTAGTCCGGGATAAAGTTGTTCAGTGGATCTTCGGTGGTCACACGAGTCTGTAGCGCGTGGCCGTTCAGCTGGATCTCGCTTTGCGCATCCTTGCCTGTCGCTTCGGCAATGGTCTTGCCTTCGGCGATCAGGATTTGTGCCTGAACGATGTCGATGCCGGTGACCTCTTCGGTCACGGTGTGTTCCACCTGAACGCGGGGGTTCACCTCGATAAAGTAGAACTTCCCGGTGTTCATATCCATCAGGAATTCAACAGTACCGGCGCATTCATAGTTCACATGGGCGCAGATCTTGCGGCCCAATTCACAGATCTCGGCCCGCTGCTCTTCGGTCAGATAGGGGGCTGGCGCGCGTTCAACCACTTTTTGGTTGCGGCGCTGCACCGAACAATCGCGTTCGAACAGGTGGTAGATTTCACCGTGTTTGTCGCCAAGGATCTGAACCTCAACGTGGCGGGCGCGGATGATCATCTTTTCCAGATAACCTTCGCCGTTGCCAAAGGCGGCCTCGGCTTCGCGGCGGCCTTCCAGAACTTTCTCTTCCAGCTCTTCTTCGCCGTGGATTGGGCGCATACCGCGTCCACCGCCACCCCAAGAGGCTTTGAGCATCAAAGGATAGCCGACCTCGCCCGCTTCTTTGCGGATCGCATCCATGTCGTCGCCCAGAACTTCGGTCGCGGGGATGACTGGCACGCCAGCTTCAACCGCCACGCGACGGGCGCTGGCCTTGTCGCCAAGGGCGCGCATGGTTTCTGCTTTGGGGCCGATAAAGGTGATGCCGTTGCGGGAACAGGCATCCACAAAGTCAGGGTTTTCGGACAACAGCCCGTAACCGGGGTGGATCGCGTCAGCGCCACAGTCTTTGGCCACGCGAATGATTTCGTCGATCGAAAGATAGGCGGCCACGGGCCCCATGCCTTCGCCGATGCGATATGCTTCATCTGCCTTAAAGCGATGCAAGCCCAGCTTGTCCTCTTCGGCATAGATAGCGACGGTCTTTTTACCCATCTCGTTCGCGGCGCGCATGATGCGAATTGCAATCTCGCCACGGTTTGCGATCAGGATCTTTTTGAAATCGGTCATTTCTTCCCCCGGTTCAAATCGGTGTGGGCGAAGTGTTAGGGGCAAGCTTTGCTTCGGTACAGATGAAATCTGAACTTCGAGGCCATTGATATCGGTATCAGCGTGCAAAAAGGGGTTTATTAGGGGGACATCGAAACTGTATCGACACATTGTTGCGGAGGCAGTGAGAAACATTATTCCATTATTTCTGCATCGCGGCGCAACTTTCACAAAAGGCGGCATTCCGAATCAATTTTGTGACGTCCACCTACACCACATCTTTTGAGTGCCGTTACGTCATAATTGGCAATTTTGAGCGCGCGCCCATCCCATTGCGTGCAGGATTTGGGCCGCGGGGTCTGCAATACTAGGTCAGGAAAGTTTCACTATCGACGCATCGTAGATGCAGAGTATTGGAAGGAGCAGACCATGCACAGACTTGTATATCTCAGCCATGCAACCAGTCATTTGCCCACACACGGCATCGCTGACATCGTCAAACGCTCACAGATCAATAACGCAAAAGTCGGACTGACCGGGATGCTGGTGTATCACGGCAACCGTTTCTTTCAGGTGTTAGAGGGGCTGCCCGCCAATCTGGCGCAGCGATACAAATGCATCCAAGCGGACAAACGCCATGAAAAGATGTCGCTGCTCTACAGTTCCGCCATTTCGAAACGGGCCTTTCCCAGCTGGCAGATGAGCTATTACCGACCTGAAGAGCTGCCCGAACAGGTGCAACAGGCGGTCTTTAGCATTTATGACCTCATGCCCTTTAACAGCCCGGCCCGTGGGGAGGATGACGACACCCGGAAACTTGTACGCGATTTCCTGGCCAGTTTTGACCGGCTTGTGGCCTAACGCGCCGGCTTCGCCAAATCAATCATCGGCGTTGCCCGCACGTGCGTTAGCTCGCGAAGGCCCAATTGCCCCATGTTGGCGCGCAGATCCTCGCTGAGGAGTTCAACAAGATGGGCAGGGCCGCGCGGGCCAAGCGCGGCCAGCGCAAAATGAAATGCGCGCCCGAGCATCACAAAATCGGCGCCCCGTGCAATGGCGCGTAAAATGTCCAGCCCGCTTTCGATCCCGCTGTCAAACAACAGCGGCAGGGCGCAGGCGGATCGTATTTCAGGCAAGGTCTCAATTGTGGCAGGCGCTGCGTCAAACTGCCGTCCGGCGTGGTTGGAAATCCAGATACTATCAACGCCAATGCGCTCCAGTTCTGCAGCGTCTTTGCCGCGCAGGATCCCTTTGACCACAAACGGCCCTGCCCAGTGATCGCGCAGCCACCGCACATAGTCCCAATCAGGTGACGTGCGCAAAAGGTACCCCACATGGGCATTCGAGGCGCGCGCTTTCATCGGGCCTTGGGTGTAGTTGGCAAGGGTTCGCATGGTTGGCAGGCCGCGCCGCGCCATGCCAATCGCCCAGGCGGGGCGCATTGCCACCTGCGTCAGCAAGCGAGGCGTCAGTCTGGGTGGATTGGTAAGACCGGATCGCATTTGACGCTCCCGCCGGGACGCCACCGGCACATCTACGGTCAGGACCAGCGTCGAAAATCCAGCCATGCGCGCGCGGGTCAGCAGGTCCTTGCGAATGTCGGGGTCTTTTGGCGGGTACAATTGAAACCAGGCATCTGCGCCAAGGCTTGGGCGCATATCTTCTGGTGACTGCGTGGCGACGGTTGACAGGCAAAATGGCATCTGCGCCTGTGCCGCAGCGCGCGCGAGTTGATGCTCTGCATCTGGCCAGATCAGGCCGGACATGCCGACAGGGGCAACGCCAAAAGGCAGGGGGTATGTCCGCCCCATCAATTTCACGCTCAGATCAGGTTCAATCGGGCCATGCAGCGCCGAGGGCACAAAACCGATCTGATCCAGCGCTTGCCGATTGCGCCGTTTGGTTGCCTCCATCCCGGTGCCGCTGTCCAGATACTCCCATACGAAATGCGGAATGCGGCGCTGGGCGCGGCGCTTTAAATCCGACAGGGCGGGGTAGGCGGTGTGGAGATCCATAGACATTGATCCCCCAGCCTCACGCGTTTGGCAAGCGTTGAGAACAGGCAGATCGCGGGTGCACAGGAGGTGTACGACCGGTGCACTGGATAAATGCGAACGGAACCGGAACAAACTCTTTTCCTTGCGGATGGGATCGCATAGTTTGTAGACCATGAGCATGACAGATGAATTTGACGCATTCGAAGGGGCTTCCCTTTCCTCCCGTGCCATGGCCGCACGCCCCATGCCGTACCTGGATGGGCTGAACCCTGCCCAGCGGGAGGCGGTGGAATGTCTGGATGGTCCGGTCCTGATGCTGGCAGGGGCCGGCACCGGTAAGACCAAAGCGCTGACCGCGCGGATTGCACATTTGCTGACCACCGGCCGCGCACGCCCGAACGAGGTTCTTGCTGTAACCTTCACCAACAAAGCCGCGCGTGAGATGAAAGAGCGCGTTGGCACGATCTTGGGGCAATCAATTGAGGGCATGCCGTGGCTTGGCACGTTCCACTCGGTCTGTGTGAAGCTGTTGCGCCGCCATGCCGAGCTGGTGGGGCTCAAATCCAATTTCACCATTCTGGACACTGACGATCAGATCCGTCTGCTGAAACAGTTGATTAAGGCTGAGGGCATCGACGATAAACGCTGGCCCGCGCGGATGCTGGCAGGGGTGATCGATGATTGGAAAAACCGTGCCCTGACGCCCGACCGGCTGTCCGCGGGGGAGGCCGCGGCCTACAACCATCGCGGCATCGAATTTTATACGCAATATCAACAGCGTCTCCAAGAGTTGAACGCCGTCGATTTTGGCGACCTTTTGCTGCATATGGTCACGATCTTCAAAACCCATGCGGATGTGCTGCAGCAATATCAGCGCAGGTTCCGCTTTATCATGGTGGACGAATATCAAGATACCAACGTGGCCCAATATCTGTGGCTGCGTCTGTTGGCGGGCGGGCACCACAATATTTGCTGTGTCGGGGACGACGATCAGTCGATCTACGGCTGGCGCGGTGCGGAGGTTGGCAACATCCTGCGGTTTGAGGCTGATTTCCCCGGGGCCATGGTGGTTCGGCTGGAACAGAACTATCGCTCGACCGAACATATCCTTGCGGCCGCATCGAGCGTGATCCGCGGCAATTCTGATCGTCTTGGAAAAGAGCTATGGACCGCTGCCAAAGGTGGTGAAAAGGTCCGACTGATCGGTCATTGGGATGGCGACGAAGAGGCCCGCTGGACAGGGGAAGAGATCGAAGCCCTACAGCGCGGCACCCGTGGGCAATCGCCGGTTGGTCTGAACGATATGGCCATTTTGGTTCGCGCCTCACATCAAATGCGTGCGTTTGAGGATCGGTTCCTGACCATTGGCTTGCCTTATCGCGTCATTGGCGGTCCGCGGTTTTATGAACGGCTCGAAATTCGCGATGCCATGGCCTATTTCCGCATGGTGATCAGCCCCGATGACGATCTGGCGTTTGAGCGCATCGTGAACACCCCCAAACGTGGACTTGGCGACAAGGCGCAGCAAACCATCCAATCTATCGCCCGCGAACACGGCGTGCCGTTGGTCGAAGGGGCGCGCCTTGCGGTCGAAGGCGGCTTTATCAAAGGCAAAGGCGGTGGCCAGTTGCGGGTGCTGGTCGAAAACCTGCAACGCTGGGGGCGCTTGGTGGGAGATGACGATGTCTCTCATATGGAGCTGGCCGAAATGCTGCTGGACGAAAGCGGCTACACGACAATGTGGCAGAACGACAAAAACCCAGATTCGCCGGGCCGTTTGGAAAACCTCAAAGAACTGGTCAAAGCGTTAGAGAACTTCGAAAACCTGCAAGGGTTCCTGGAGCACGTCAGTCTGGTGATGGACAACGACAAACAGGACAGTGATCAAAAGGTTTCGATCATGACCCTGCACGCCGCCAAAGGTCTGGAATTTCCCGCCGTCTTTTTGCCGGGGTGGGAGGATGGGTTGTTCCCCTCGCAGCGGTCGATGGACGAAACCGGCCTGAAAGGTCTGGAAGAAGAGCGCCGTCTTGCCTATGTGGGCATCACGCGCGCAGAAAAGATCTGCACCATTTCATTTGCAGGCAATCGTCGGGTGTTTGGCCAATGGCAATCACAGCTGCCGTCGCGGTTTATCGATGAGTTGCCTGAAGAACATGTTGAAGTCCTGACGCCTCCGGGTCTGTACGGCGGTGGCTATGGCGCTGCGGCGACGCCTACGCGCTCTACCATCGATGACCGCGTGTCGCAGGCGGATGGCTATAACTCGCCCGGCTGGAAACGCATGCAGGCCCGCGCTGGGCAACGCGGCAGCGCACAGCCAAAAGAAACCAAAAATACGGTGATCGATCTGACGGCTGTATCGGTTCACACCTTGGGTGAACGTGTGTTCCACCAGAAATTCGGGTATGGGGTGATCACGGCTATCGAAGGCGACAAGCTTGAGGTGGATTTTGAAAAGGCGGGCCTGAAAAAGGTGGTCGCGCGTTTTGTCACCACCAGTGACGACGTCCCGTTTTAAATCAACACCACAGTTCACTGAAAGAGAACGTCAACGGCCGCGCACAGATCTGCGCGGCCGTTGACGTTTGGGGCTGTGGTTCCTGCGCTAGACGTGATTGTTGGGGCCTGTTCGCGGTGTCGGGACACCCGAAGGCTGTTGCCAGCGCGACACCAGCACCCGCAGGCATGTGCCATCCAATATGGAATTGCTCGGGGCGCAGCTTAACCAAGGTATGCGCACTGCGGGACGCTCGCCGGTGATCCGGCGTATCATGTGCGGCCGGTCAGCGGGGTATCGTGTGGTTGATCAGGGGCAAAGCATAAAAAAACGGCGGCGCTCGGGAGGAGGAGAGCGCCGCCGTTCTTATTAACACCTGAGCTTAAGGGAGGAGGATGCCCGGGTGTATATCTGGCCCTGTTGGGGAGGGCCGTATTAGGTGCGACAGCATCAGGGAGGAGGAGGATGCTGCCGCGTAAGATCAGGCCCCAAGGGAGGAGGTAGGACCTGCTCTGTCTCAAATTTTTCCGTAGGCCGCCTCGCGTGCGATGCCTTCGATCATCGAACGGTGCAGGCCCAGATCAGCGAGATCGCGACCTGACAGGCTTTGCAGTTCGTTACGGGTCTGACGGTACATGCGGTAGGCTGCAACACGTGCCCGGAACCCTTCGGTCAGTTTGCTCAGGCTAAACTGTGGGGCTGCGACGGAAGTGATTTGTGCTGCGATGGCCATTGCCGTGTCCTTGGATGTTTGTTGTTCGTCTGTTGAGATTAAAAATAGTCCATTGCTGCGCATGCACAATCCCGCACTTTGGCAACTCCGCTATGCGGCTGGTGCATGGGTCCGGTGCTTGGGTGTTGTGTGATTTTCTCTAGTTTGCCTCTGGCGGCGCGGTGTGGCGTAAATTCTATGCACTGCATCGGCGTGAGGGGGAAACAAATTGAAAACAAATTAAATTGTGTGACTTGGGTCTTGCGCGGCTGCGCCATATATATTCCGAAACGCAGGAGAACAGTGTGGACAGTATTCACGATAAGATTCGCGCAGCTTTGGCCGATTTGCCGTTTCCGGGGCAAGGCTCGCTGATTTCCAATGATTTGATCCGCGCCTTGCGCGTTGAGGATGGGCGGGTGAGCTTTGTAATCGAAGCGCCGAGCGCCGAAGTGGCGCGCCAGATGGAGCCGCTGCGTAAAGCCGCCGAGGATCGTGTGGCGCAATTGCCCGAGGTGCACAGCGTCAGCGTCGCTTTGACAGCGCACAGTGCAGCGCCGTCAAAACCTGCGCCGCAACTCAAGGTTGGCGGTCACCCCAAACCCCAAGCCGCGCCAATGAAGCCAAGTGGCGTCAAGCGCATTCTGGCGATTGGGTCAGGCAAAGGTGGCGTTGGAAAATCCACCGTCAGTTCAAATTTGGCGGTTGCTTTGGCAAAGCAAGGTCGCAAGGTGGGTTTGCTGGACGCTGATATATATGGTCCCAGCCAGCCGCGCATGATGGGAGCCAAGGGCCGTCCCGCCAGCCCGGACGGGAAGATCATCGAGCCGCTGCACGCGCATGGCGTCACCTTGATGTCGATTGGCTTTATGCTTGAAGAAGACAAAGCGGTTGTCTGGCGCGGTCCAATGTTGATGGGGGCATTGCAGCAGATGTTGGGGCAGGTGAATTGGGGAGAACTGGACGTACTGCTGGTCGACCTGCCACCGGGCACTGGCGATGTGCAGCTGACCCTGTGCACCAAATCCGAACTCAGCGGCGCGATTGTTGTCAGCACGCCGCAGGACGTGGCGCTGCTGGATGCGCGTAAAGCGCTAGATATGTTTAAGACGCTGAAAACCCCGGTTCTGGGTCTGATCGAAAACATGTCATTCTTTACTTGCCCTGACTGTGGCGGTGAACATCACATCTTTGGCAATGGAGGCGTTGCGGCTGAGGCTGATAAAATTGGCGTGCCTTTGCTGGGGGCCTTGCCGATTGATTTGGAAACACGTCTTGCGGGGGACAATGGCACGCCCATTGCCGCGGGTGACGGCGCAATGGCAGCAGCCTATGGGCGGATTGCTGAGGGCTTGATCCAGGGCGGCATGGCCTAAAGATCGCGTTTTGCGTCTACACATGTAGTGGCAGTGTGAAATATTATGTGTTCGGCCCGCCATTGGCGGGCCGTTTTGCGCCGTATCGTTCGGATCTGTGGGAAATCATGGGAAGTCTGGGAATTCTTGGGAAAAGGGTGGCGATGGCCCGTGCGAATCACTTTGGGCGCTTCGCCGAGGCGCGAAAGAAGGGCGTTTTGAGAACTTTTTGAGAACATTTGATCGTAAATGCGATTTTGAGAAAGAATCGTGGGAAACTATGGGAGTTTTTTCGATTCGCAATTTCGCTCTAGATATAGTGTGTGGCCTGCGTTTTCTCACCATACTGGCGAAATTGGGGCGATTATACCCTAAAGGTTAAGAGAATCGGAGAGTCGCTATCGTAAAACTTGCCTCTGCATCTCAAGAAAACTGTTGCAAGCCCATTAATTCCCATAGTATCCCTTGTACATCGGATGAGACGGAGAGCTGGGGCAACAAACGACCCCAACCAAACTACAAAGAAGCAGGTTTCATACAGGCCTTCGCTTTCATCGGAAAATGAGATCCGGCGCGCGAGCGAGCAGACATCCCCCCAGATGGCGCGCGCAGTCGGACACCCGCTCAGCGGGATACGGAGGCGAGTTGATCAGTGGCAGCAGATCAACTCGCCCCTTTTACTTTCGGGGGGCGAAAATCGCGAGGGACGCGAAGAGGGAGCGGTCTTTTGGGTCGCAGGTTCAGAGGCGAAAGCCACCATAAGGTGGACACCAAGGGGCGGGTTTCTATACCGGCCTCCTTTCGTCGTGTGCTGGAATCCTCGGATCCCTCATGTGATCTTGGCGGCAATCCTGAATTGGTGATTGTCTACGGAGATCAGCGCCGTAAATATTTAGAATGTTATACCATTGACGCCATCAACGAGGTTGATGAGAAAATCGACGCGTTGCCGCGTGGATCCATGCAGCGTAAGATGTTGCAGCGGATGTTCCACGGGCAATCGTTCCCAACCACAGTTGATGAAACCGGTCGCCTGGTCTTGCCCGCAAAATTGCGCAACAAGATTGAGCTGGAAAAAGAAGCGTTTTTTATCGCGGCCGGGGACACATTTCAGATCTGGAAGCCCGAAACATATGAGGCAGAAGAACTTGCTCAGTCCGATAAGTGGATGGAAGAGCTGCCCGAAGACTTTGATCCGATGGAATTTCTTGATGGTGTCGGAGGCATCTAAACGATGACCAAAGATGGTGCAGAAGCGCCTCACATCCCCGTCCTTCTTCGGCCTTTGTTAAAGGCTGTTGCCCCTGTGTCTGGTCGCTGGCTGGATGGCACCTTTGGTGCTGGGGGGTACACCCGTGGTTTATTGGATGCAGGCGCGGATCAGGTCGTCGGAGTGGATCGTGATCCCTTGGCCTTTGATCTGGCGAAACCTTGGGCTGCGGAGTACGGCGACCGTTTGGTGTTGCAGGCCGGTGTGTTTTCCAAAATGGACGAGTATGCCAGCGATCTGGACGGCGTAGTGCTGGACCTTGGCGTCTCGTCTATGCAGCTGGACCTCGCTGAGCGCGGATTTTCGTTCATGCGCGATGGTCCTTTGGACATGCGGATGTCGCAAACGGGTCCCTCGGCCGCTGATTTGGTGGCCGAACTGGATGAGGTGCAGCTGGCGGATATCCTTTATACCTTTGGCGAAGAGCGCGCGAGTCGTCGCATTGCCCGCGCCATCGTGCGTGAGCGAGAGGCAGAGCCGATCACCACGACCTTGCGGCTGGCCAAAATCATTGAGAGCTGCCTGCCGCGCTCCAAGCCCGGCCAATCACATCCGGCGACCCGCAGTTTTCAGGGGCTGCGCATTGCGGTGAATGCTGAATATGACGAACTGTTCGAAGGCCTTTTGGCGGCGGAGCGCGCGCTAAAACCCGGAGGACTGCTGGCTGTTGTGACCTTCCATTCGATCGAAGACCGCATGGTCAAACGCTTTTTCCAGCATCGCGCTGGCAAAACCGGCCGTGCCAACCGCTATGCGCCCGAACTCGAAGAAGTGCCATCGCAGTTTGAAATCGTGACCCGCAAATCGGTGGGACCTGATGATCAAGAGCTGGAAGAAAACCCACGCTCGCGTTCAGCGCGCTTACGGGTGGGCCGTCGCACCACCGCAGAACCGGGGCCGATCACGCCAAAAGAGCTTGGTATGCCGCAGCTGAAAGGTCAGCGCGGATGAGAACGCTATTGTATATCACAACAGCGCTGGCCGTGTTTGGGTTGGCTTTTTGGGCCTATCAGGAAAACTACGCCACGCAGCAGGTGTTGAAAGAGACCCGCAAGCTGCAACGCGATATTGGTGACGCGCGTGCCCGATTGAGTGTGCTCAAGGCGGAGTGGGCCTATCTGAACCGCCCTGATCGCCTGCGCGAGCTGGCAGAGCTGAACTACGATCGTTTGGGCCTGCTGCCTCTGCGACCAAACCAGTTTGGTCGGGTCGATGAGGTGACCTATCCGCAGCCCGATATCACTTTTGAAAACGGCGTCGAAGTGTCGACGATGAATGCCGGGAGGCAACCATGATCCGAATTCCATTGCGTCCGTTGGCGCGCATTTTGGCTGCACGCGCCAGAGGGCAAAACCCGGATGTGATCGAAAAGGAAAATCTGGCACAGCGCCATGCTGAGATTGCCGCCAAATCCCGCCAGCAGGCCGAAGGCCGTTTGCTGGTTTTGGGTGTTTTCTTTGTCTGTGCGTTTGGGGCGATTACCGCCCGCATGGGCGTTATGGCGACGTCTGAACCTTATGAACCCAAGGCAAACGCGCTGGGGGGCGCGATTGCGATGCAGCGGGCTGACATCGTAGATCGCGAAGGTCGCATTCTGGCAACCAACTTTGAAACCCATTCGCTGTATGCCCAACCTCCGCAGATGATCGACCCAGCGATTGCGGCAACTGAACTGGTTAAAATCTTTCCTGATCTAGACCGGGATGAGTTGTTGGAAGACTTCTCCGGAAAGCGTAAATTCCTGTGGATCAAGAAGAAAATTAGCCCTGAACAAAAGCAAGCCGTGCACGATATCGGCGACCCGGGCCTGTTGTTTGGCCCGCGTGAAATGCGACTGTACCCCAATGGTAGTGTTGCCTCCCACGTGCTGGGCGGTGCGGGCTTTGGCAAAGAGGGCGTCAGCGCCGCTGAGGTGATTGGTGTCGCGGGGATTGAAAAGCAATTTGATGACTATCTGCGCGACCCCGCCAATGGCAATGCGCCTTTGCAATTGTCATTGGATCTGACTGTGCAGGCCGCTGCCGAACAGGTGTTGAACGGTGGCATGCAGCTAATGGGCGCCAAAGGTGCCACCTCCATTTTGATGGACGTACACACCGGTGAGGTGATCTCGGTTGTGTCACTGCCGGACTTTGACCCCAACGATCGACCCACGCCGCCCACCAGCGGCTTTGACCCGTCGGTCAGCCCGCTGTTCAATCGCGCGGTACAGGGCGTGTATGAGCTTGGCTCGACCTTCAAAATTTTCACGGCCGCGCAGGCGATTGATCTGGGGTTGGTGAATACAGACACCGTGGTAGACACCCGTGGGCCTCTGCGCTGGGGGCGTTTTGCTATTCGCGATTTTCGCAACTATGGCAACGAAATGTCAGTTCGGAAAATTATCGTAAAGTCCTCCAACATCGGCACCGCGCGTTTGGCGCAGCAGATAGGCGTCGAACGTCAGCAGGACTTTTTGGACAAAATGGGCATGCTCAAGGCAACGCCCTTTGAAATTGTCGAAGCCAAGGGCGGTAAGCCGTTGTTGCCACCCAACTGGTCTGAACTCTCGGCGATGACCATTTCATATGGCCACGGGTTGTCGACGACCCCGATGCATCTGGCGGCAGGCTATGCGGCGATTGCCAATGGAGGGCATTATGTTCGCCCGACAGTGTTGAAGCAGGACGGCGCCCAATATGGCGCGCGTGTGATGTCTGAAAATGCTGCCGCCTCAGCGCGCAGCATGTTGCGCAGCGTAGTGACCGAAGGCACGGCCTCCTTTGCAGAAGTTAAGGGCTATCAGGTGGGCGGTAAGACCGGCACCGCCGACAAGCCGCGCCCGCAGGGCGGCTATTACGACGATAAGGTGATCGCCACCTTTGCGTCGATCTTCCCGGCCCATGATCCCAAATACACATTGATTGTCACCCTGGATGAACCCGAGGTCTACTCTCACGGCGAAAACCGCCGTACGGCGGGCTGGACCGCGGTTCCGGTGGCGGCAGAAATGGTGCGTCGTCTGGCGCCGTTGCTGGGACTGCGACCACAAGTTGATCCTGCCAAGGTGACTGCTATAACCCTGACTTCAAACTGACCGGCGCGAACCGCGTCCAGGGGGCAAACATGACCGAACACCGCCAACATGCGCTCAGCCAGCTGGGCTTGACCGCGCGCGCCGGAGGGGATCCCGTGGTAACCGGCCTTGCCGTGGACAGCCGCGAGGTGCGTCAAGGATTCCTGTTTGCGGCGCTTCCCGGCAGCAAACTGCACGGCGCGGCCTTTGCGCCTGCGGCGATTGAACAGGGGGCCGCCGCCATTCTGACTGACAGCGATGGCGCGCGTCAGATTGCCAAAATCGTGGATGTTGGCGATGTGGCGATGGTGGTTGTCGAAGACCCGCGTCAGGCGCTGGCCTATGCGGCTGCCTTGTGGTTTGGGGCGCAGCCCAAAACCATGGTGGCGGTGACCGGCACCAATGGTAAAACCTCGGTGGCCAGTTTCGTGCGTCAGATCTGGACGGAGCTTGGCTATCCTGCCATCAATCTTGGCACAACTGGTGTCGAAGGTGTATGGGCGCATCCGCTGGCCCACACCACTCCCGAACCGATCACCCTGCACCGTGCGCTGGCGTTGGCTGCAGAGGCTGGCGTGACCCATGCCGCGATGGAGGCCTCATCGCATGGGCTGGATCAGCGCCGTTTGGATGGGGTGCAGATTGCAGCCGCAGGCTTTACCAATTTCACCCAAGATCATCTGGATTACCACCATAGCTTTGATGCTTACTTTGCCGCCAAGGCAGGGCTGTTCCGCCGGGTGCTGCCGGATGAAGGCGTCGCTGTGATTAATATGAACGATCCACGTGGCGCTGAAATGCGTGCCGTTGCCGCCGCCCGTGGCCAAGAGGTGATTACGGTCGGGCGCGGCCTCGGCGACCTGAGCCTGATGGGCATGCGGTTTGATGCAACGGGGCAGGATCTGCGCTTTGGATGGCACGACAGCCCGCATATGGTGCGTCTCAATCTGATGGGCGGGTTTCAGGCGGAAAATGTTCTGATGGCCTGCGGTCTGGTGATTGCCAGCGGCGAAGACCCGGCGCGGGTATTTGAAACGCTGCCACATCTGACCACAGTGCGGGGCCGTATGCAATTGGCCGCCACGCGCGAGAATGGCGCGACGGTTTTTGTGGATTACGCCCATACGCCAGATGCCGTGGCCACGGCGATTAAGGCTCTGCGCCCGCATGCATTGGGACGTTTGATTGCCATCGTGGGCGCGGGCGGCGACAGGGACGCCAGCAAGCGTCCGTTGATGGGGCAGGCGGCACATGAGGCGGCGGATGTGGTGATTGTCACCGATGACAATCCACGTAGCGAAGATCCCGATTTGATCCGTGCCGCGGTAATGGGCGGGGCGCCGGGGGCTCAGAACATTGGCGATCGCGCCGAGGCCATCCTGCGCGGTGTGGATCAATTGATGCCGGGAGATGCGCTGATCATCTGCGGCAAAGGACATGAAAGCGGCCAGACCATCGGTGATACTGTTCTGCCCTTTGATGATGTGGAACAAGCCAGCATTGCCGTGGCCGCATTGGACGGAAAACTCGCATGACACTTTGGACGTCACATGACGCCGCCACCGCCACCGGTGGCACCACGCCCTGTGCCTGGACGGTGGATGGCATTTCAATCGACACTCGCACGTTGCAACCCGGCGATCTGTTTGTGGCGCTTCAGGCGGCGCGAGACGGTCACGATTTTGTCGGGCAGGCCTTGGCCAACGGCGCTGGCGCGGCTTTGGTCACCCATGTGCCCGACGGCGTTGCGGCAGATGCGCCTTTGCTTATTGTAGCCGATGTACAAAAAGCGCTCGAAGATCTTGGCGCTGCGGCGCGTGCTCGCACAAAGGCCAAGGTTGTTGCGGTCACGGGATCGGTTGGCAAAACCTCCACCAAAGAAATGCTGGCGGGTATGTTGGCCGATCAAGGGCGCACCCATGCCGCCGTCGCCAGCTATAACAACCACTGGGGCGTGCCGTTGACGCTGGCACGGATGCCTGTGGAGACTGAATTTGCGGTCATCGAAATTGGCATGAACCATCCCGGTGAAATCGCACCACTGGCGCGGCAAGCGCGTCCGGATGTGGCGATGATCACCACCGTCGCCGCCGTCCATCTTGAGGCGTTTGATGATGGTCTTGCGGGCATCGCCCGTGAGAAAGCCGCCATTCTTGAAGGTCTTAGCCCCAAGGGCACGGCCGTTTTGAACGCCGACGTCGACACCGCTCCAGTTCTTGCCGACATCGCCGCCCAGTACGATCTGGCGCAGATCCACTGGTTTGGCGCCACAGCGTCCCATTGCCGACTGAACCATGTTGCCCTGCAAGGCGAGGCGACGGTGGCAGAGGTTCAGCTGTTGGGCCGAACCCACAGCCTGCACATTCAATCGCTTGGTGCACATTTTGCCATGAACGCTCTTGGTGCGCTGGCCTGTGTGGACGCCTTGGGCGCCGATGTGGCGCGCGCGGTTGACAGTTTGGCGCTTTGGTCTCCGGTCAAAGGTCGCGGCGCGCGGTTCGATGTGACACTGCCAGATGGCAAAATTTCTGTTCTGGACGACAGCTACAACGCTAATCCCACGTCTGTTGGCGCGGCCCTGTCCGTGTTGGCGGCCAGCCCCGGCACCGGTCGGCGCATTGCCTTTCTGGGCGATATGGGAGAACTCGGCCCGCAAGAAATCGCGTTACATCAAGGGCTCAGCACCCATGACGCGGTTGCCACAATCGACCAGATCCATTGCATTGGTCCATTGATGCGCAGTTTGTTTGACGCGTTGTCCGCTGAAAAACAGGGCAACTGGTACTCCACGAGCGCCGAGGCGGTCACCATATTGACTGCGGTCGTGCAGCCCGGCGACATCGTCTTAATCAAAGGATCTTTGTACATGCAGATGGCGCGCGTTGTTGACGGCATCCGCGAAATGGGCGAAGGCAGCGCAACTCAAAAAACTGATCTAAATAAATAGGGCCGCATCATATGCTATATTGGTTGACCGCGCTGTCAGACGGCGGAGATTTTTTCAATCTGTTCCGCTATATTACTTTTCGCGCAGGCGCGGCGTTTTTGACGGCACTGGTGTTTGGCTTTGTGTTTGGTAAACCCCTGATCAATGTGCTGCGCCGCAAGCAAGGCAAAGGTCAGCCCATCCGCGATGACGGTCCCGAAGGTCATTTTGTTAAGGCCGGAACGCCGACCATGGGCGGTTTACTTATTGTTGGCGCGCTCACCTTCAGCACGCTGTTGTGGGCCCGTCTGGACAATCCTTTTGTTTTGTTGGTTCTGTTTGTGACCTTAGGCTTTGCAGCCATTGGGTTTGCCGATGACTATGCAAAAGTGTCCAAACAAAACACCAATGGCGTCTCAGGTAAGGTCCGTCTGGCGCTGGGTGTTCTGATTGCAGTGATCGCGGCGGTCTGGGCCAGTGCGTACCACCCAGAAGCATTGCAGAACCGTTTGGCCCTACCAGTGTTCAAAGATACGCTGATCAATCTGGGCCTGTTCTACGTGCCCTTTGTGATCTGCGTGATCGTGGGGGCCGCCAATGCGGTGAACCTGACTGACGGTCTGGATGGTCTGGCGATTATGCCGGTGATGATCGCGGGCACCACGTTGGGGATCATCGCCTATGTGGTTGGTCGGGCTGACTTTACCGAATATCTGGATGTGCATTACGTCGGCGGCACGGGTGAGATTTTTATCTTTACCATGGCGTTGTTTGGCGCGGGCCTTGGCTTTTTGTGGTACAATGCCCCTCCGGCGGCTGTGTTCATGGGGGACACCGGATCGCTGGCTTTGGGCGGCGCGCTTGGGGCGATTGCGATCTCCACCAAACACGAGCTGGTCTTGGCCATCGTGGGCGGCTTGTTTGTGGTCGAAGCCTTATCGGTGATCGTGCAGGTTCTGTATTTTAAACGCACCGGAAAACGTGTGTTTCTGATGGCGCCGATCCATCACCACTACGAAAAAAAGGGCTGGGCCGAGCCGACAATCGTGATCCGTTTTTGGATCATCGCGGTGATCCTGGCGATGATTGGTCTGGCGACTTTGAAGGTGCGCTAGGGCCGCGCCACAGTGTAGATTTTGGGGGTGACATCTGTGCACCCCCGATGCACCCCCTGTACACCGTCCGGCCAAACCGGGCCTTTCTGCTTTTGCGCAACCTGTTACTTTAGGGCTCAACTGATATGGGCGCGTTTGATGCGCTGGACCGTAACGATGTCACCTTGGCGCAGGTATTGTTCAAAGAGGTCCGCGACCAGATCAGAGCCCGCCGTCAGGATGTTGAGCAAGAAGAGGCGCAGGTCGAGTTCCAACTGGGCAAAATCGCCGAAGGCCAAGTGCGCTGGCACGACGCCGCAGAGCATTCCGCCCGCGCAGCCCAGCTTGATCCCACATTTGACACATTGTCCAAGGCCGAGCCGCTCTTTCGTGAGGCGTTGAGAGTGCTGGAGGCGTCATTGGGGAGGGTGCATCCAACCACGCAGACCGTGCGCAAAAATTTTGCGAACCTTTTGGCGAATAGTGGTGGGTAGACCGGCTTGCAATCCTGTGATGGCTCTGTACAGGGTGGATAAACAGAATGACGATGCGGAGGGCTGAGCATGATCCCGGTCAATGGATTTAACGGTGCGCAGGTGGCGGTGCTGGGGCTTGGACGCTCAGGGCTGGCCACGGCGCGGGCCTTGCGGGCGGGCGGGGCTGAGGCGATCTGTTGGGATGACAATCCGGCCGCGCGGGATGTGGCCGAGGGGGAGGGTTTTAGCTGTCGCGATCTCACCCGAGGTGGGGCCTTTGACGGGATCGCCACGCTGATTGTGTCACCGGGCATTCCGCATTTGTATCCTACACCCAACCCGGTGGTGCGGGCCGCGTTGCAGGCGGGTGTGCCGGTGGACAATGACATCGGTCTGTTTTTTCGATCTGTCGCCACAGCCGAGTGGAACCTGTATGAAAAGGCGCCCAAAATTATCGCGGTCACCGGATCAAACGGTAAATCCACCACGGTGGCGCTGTTGCAGCACATCCTGACCGCGGCGGGGCGCGACAGCCAGCTGGCGGGCAATATTGGCCGCGGGGTGTTGGATATCGATCCGCCGCAGGATGGCGGCGTTGTGATCCTGGAGCTGTCCAGTTATCAAACCGAGCTGGCCCGTGCCTTGACGCCGGATGTGGCGGTGTTCACCAATCTGTCGCCGGATCATCTGGACCGTCATGCGGGCATGGGGGGGTATTTTGCGGCCAAGCGCCGCTTGTTTGCCGAAGGCGGCCCCGATCGGGCGGTGATTGGCGTCGACGAGGACGAAGGTTTGTTTTTGGCAGGTCAGCTGTCTGAGGGGGCGGCAGATGATCGGGTGATCCGCATTTCGGCAGCGCAAAAACTGTCGGGCCCCGGTTGGCAGGTCTTTGCCAAGAAAGGGTTTTTGAGCGAGACGCGTAAAGGCCGGCAGGTGGCGTCGATTGATCTGCGGGCCATGCCCGGATTGCCGGGCGCGCACAACCATCAAAACGCCTGCGCCGCCTATGGTGTGGCGCGCACCCTTGGGTTGGCGCCGCGTCTGATTGAGGACGGTCTGGCCAGTTATCCGGGCTTGCCGCATCGCAGCCAGGTGGTGGGTGAAAAAGAGGGCGTGCGCTTTGTCAATGACAGCAAAGCCACCAATCTGGACAGTGCGATCAAAGCATTGAGCGCGTTTCCCAAAATCCGCTGGATTTGTGGCGGTCTGGAGAAAGAGGGCGGTTTGGCGGCGTTGCAGGGCCAGACGGGGGCTGTTCAGAAGGCCTATGTGATTGGGCGCGAGGCGGCGGGGTTTGCCATGCAACTGGATGTGGAGGCTGAGGTGTGCACCTCGATGGAGGTTGCGGTTGCCCGCGCGGTCGCTGAGGCTGAAGCGGGCGAAACAGTTCTGTTGGCGCCGGCCGCTGCAAGTTTTGATCAATACGACAGTTTTGAAAAACGCGGTGAGGATTTCATCGCCGAGGTGTCAAAATACCTGACATGAGGGTGGGGGCGCTGCGCCCAAGGCCTATGGCCTTTCCCCCGGGGTATTTTGAGCCAAAATGAGGCTTGGGCGTCAGGGGCCCGCGGCGATGGCGGTGCCCGCAGCGTGGCCTGAGGCCCAGGCCCATTGGAAATTATACCCCCCCAGCCAGCCTGTGACGTCGACGGCTTCGCCGATGGCGTAAAGGCCGGGGCGCGATTTTGCTTCCATGGTTTTGGAGGACAACGCATTGGTGTCGATGCCGCCCAGGGTGACTTCGGCGGTGCGATAGCCTTCGGTGCCGCCGGGTTTGAGCGTCCAGTTGCGCAGGGCGCTGCACAAGTGCTGCAGGGCGTCGTCGGATTGATCTGCAAGGCGGCGGGTCAGGTTGAGTTCGGGGGTGAGGAATTCAACAAGGCGGCCAGGCAGGTGTTGCGACAGTTCGGTGTTCAGCTGGCGGCGGCCTTCGGTCTGGCGTTGTTGGCGTAGGGCCTGAAACAGCTGGCCGGTCGGGTCCAGATCCACGGTGATGTCTTCGCCATCGTGCCAATAGGACGACAGTTGCAGGACGGCGGGGCCAGACAGGCCGCGGTGGGTGAACAGCAGCGCTTCGTCAAAGCTGCCGCGGCTGTTGGACAATCGGCTGGGCAGGGCGGTGCCGGCAAGCGGTTTGAAGCGCTCGTTGGGGAAGGTGAAGGGCACCAAGCCTGCGCGGGTTGGAAGAAGGGGCAGGTCAAACTGGCGGGCGATATCATAGGCCAGCCCGGTGGCCCCCATTTTGGGGATCGATTTTCCGCCGGTGGCGAGCACCAGATTTGTGCAGGACAGTTGCTGTGTCTTGCCGTCTTTTTCAACGGTGATCTGATAGCCATCCGCCGTGGACTGCACTGCTGTCACCGAAGTTTGCAGCCACAAGTCCGCGCCCGCTGCTTTGAGATCGTTCACCAACATGGCAACGATCTGTTTGGCCGAGCCGTCGCAGAACAGCTGGCCCAGGGTTTTTTCATGCCAGGCAATGCCGTGCTGGCTGATCCGTTCGATGAAATCCCATTGGGTGTAGCGTGCCAGTGCGGATTTGCAGAAATGCGGATTGGCCGACAGGTAGTTTTGTGGCGTCACATCCAGATTGGTGAAATTGCAGCGTCCGCCACCGGAAATGCGGATCTTTTCGCCCGGGTTGCGGGCATGGTCCAGCACCAAGGTGCCGGGGCCTGCATAGCGTGCGCACATCATGCCAGCTGCGCCAGCGCCAAGGATCACAGTTTCATAAAACATGTCGCCTGCCATAGGCGGCAAATACTGTGAATGGCAAGGGGATAGAGTCTGGTCTGGTGACCGAATTGCGGCTACACTTTGGCACAAGACCCCAAAGGGGCGTATTTGAGGCACAGAACGGCGGTATTTCCATGACTGAAATGGTCTTTGGCACGGTTCCCGTGCAGGCAGGCGAACCCATTTTGCCCAAGTGGTGGCGCACCCTGGACAAATGGACCATGTCCTGCATTCTTCTGTTGTTTGTGATTGGCCTGTTGCTGGGATTGGCCGCATCGGTGCCTTTGGCGGCGCGCAACGGGTTTGACAATTTCCATTATGTGCAGCGCCAGACGGCTTTTGGCCTTATGGCGCTGGTGGCGATGGTGCTGACATCAATGATGTCACCAACATTGGTGCGCCGGCTGGCGGTGATTGGATTTATCGTCGCCTTTGTGGCCTTGGCTTTGCTGCCCATATTTGGAACAGATTTTGGCAAAGGCGCTGTGCGTTGGTACAGTCTTGGCTTTGCCTCGCTGCAGCCGTCTGAGTTTCTGAAGCCTGGTTTTGTTGTGGTCGCGGCCTGGTTGATTGCGGCCAACCAGCAGATCAACGGTCCTCCGGGCACGTTGTGGTCCTTTGGGCTTTGTACGGTTGTGGTGATGTTTTTGGTGATGCAGCCTGATTTTGGTCAATCTTGCCTGATCCTGTTTGGCTGGGGCGTGATGTATTTTGTCTCTGGCGCGCCGATGTTGCTATTGGTGGGGATGGCCGGGGCTGTGATTATTGGCGGTCTGGTGGCGTATTCCGCCTCAGAGCACTTTGCCCGCCGCATTGATGGTTTTTTGAGCACTGACATCGATCCAACCACCCAGATGGGGTATGCCACCAATGCCATTCGCGAAGGCGGGTTGTTTGGCGTTGGGGTTGGCGAGGGGCAGGTGAAATGGTCCTTGCCGGATGCGCATACCGATTTCATCATCGCTGTTGCCGCCGAGGAATATGGGCTGGTGCTGGTGATGATCCTGATCGGGCTCTACACAATGATCGTGGTGCGCTCGTTGTTTCGTCTGATGAAAGAGCGTGACACTTTTATTCGCCTCGCAGGAACGGGTCTTGTGTGCATGTTTGGGGTGCAGGCGATGGTCAATATGGGCGTGGCTGTACGGTTGTTGCCAGCAAAGGGGATGACGTTGCCGTTTGTCAGTTACGGCGGATCTTCGCTGATTGCCGGGGGCATCGCGGTTGGAATGCTTTTGTCCTTTACACGCACTCGCCCACAGGGTGAAATTGCAGACTTCCTACGCGGCCGTGGCCGCGGCTGACAGCCCTTGCAAACAGACGGATGCGGACGGATTTAAACCGATGGAACAAAAACTGCTTTTGATGGCGGCCGGGGGCACCGGCGGTCACATGTTCCCGGCTCAGGCTCTGGCGGAAGCCATGCTGAAGCGTGGCTGGCGGGTGAAACTGTCCACCGACGCGCGCGGCGCGCGCTACACGGGCGGCTTTCCCAAAGGGGTTGAAATTCTCGAAGCGTCATCGGCGACGTTTGCGCGCGGTGGAGTGCTGGCAAAGGCGTTGGTACTGCCCAAGATCGCAGCCGGTGTTGCCAGCATGGCGCTGGACATGCGCCGTGACCGCCCGGATGTGGTGGTGGGGTTTGGCGGCTATCCGTCGATCCCGGCGCTGGCGGCGGCAACATTGTTGAAACTGCCGCGGATGATTCACGAACAAAACGGTGTGCTGGGCCGCGTGAACAAGCGCTTTGCCAAATACGTCGATGGTATCGCCTGTGGAACCTGGCCGACGGATGTGCCCGAAGGCGTGCCCGCTGCCCATTTGGGTAATCCGGTGCGGTCAGCCGTTCTGGAACGTGCGGGGGCGGCCTATATTCCGCCCGGCGATTACCCCATGTCCATTCTGGTGATGGGCGGCAGCCAAGGAGCGCGGATCCTGTCGGATGTGGTGCCGCCGGCCTTTGCCGCGCTTCCAATTGATGTGATCGGCCATTTGCGGGTTCACCATCAGGCGCGCGCTGAAGATATCGACCGGGTCAGCCAGTATTATGCCGAGCATGGCATTCAGGCGGATGTGCAGACGTTTTTCCATGATGTCCCCAATCTGCTGTCAGAAGCACAGCTGGTTATCTCACGCTCTGGGGCCTCGTCTGTTGCGGATATTTCGGTGATTGGCCGTCCATCGGTTCTGGTGCCGTTTGCCCGTGCGACCGGTGATCACCAGACCGCTAACGCCCGGGGGCTTGTGGATGCCGGTGCCGCAGTTCTGATCCCCGAAAGCCAGCTGGACACCGGTGTGCTGGCCGAACAAATTAGCGCAATTATGAACAACCCACGCGGGGCCACCCTAATGGCCAACGCCGCCCTTGGCGTCAGCGTGCCAGACGCCACCGAACGTCTGGTGACTGAGGTCGAAGGCCTCTCAGAGAAAGACCAAGCATGACACCTGCAACCAAACTCCCCGGCGACGTCGGGCCTATTCATTTCGTTGGTATCGGCGGCATCGGCATGTCGGGCATTGCCGAGGTTCTGCTGAACTTGGGCTATGTGGTGCAGGGCTCTGACCTAAAGTCATCCAAGATCACCCAGCGTTTGGAAGGTCTGGGCGCGCGGATCTTTGTGGGACAGCAGGCGGAAAACCTCGAAGAGGCGGCTGTTGTGGTGATCTCTTCTGCAATCAAACCGGGCAACCCCGAACTGGACGAAGCCCGCCTGCGGGGGCTGCCCGTTGTGCGCCGCGCAGAAATGCTGGCGGAACTGATGCGCCTGAAATCCAACATCGCGATTGCGGGCACCCACGGCAAAACCACCACGACCACGATGATGGCGGAGCTGATGGTGCACGGCAAATTTGACCCCACTGTGGTCAATGGTGGCATCATTCACGCCTATGGCTCCAATGCTCGTATGGGGCAGGGTGAATGGATGGTGGTTGAGGCGGATGAAAGCGACGGCACCTTTAACCGACTGCCCGCAACCATCGCCATTGTGACCAATATCGACCCCGAGCACATGGAGCACTGGGGCGATTTTGACACCCTGCGCAATGGCTTCCATGAATTTGTCTCGAACATCCCGTTTTACGGCGTTGCGGTCTGCTGTACCGATCACGCCGAGGTTCAGGCGCTGGTGGGGCGCATTTCTGACCGCCGGGTTGTCACTTATGGCTTTAACGCGCAGGCGGATGTGCGCGCGGTGAACCTGCACTACAAAGCTGGCGTTGCGCATTTCGACATTCATCTGCAAGCCGAAGATCAGGTGATTGAGGGGTGCTCGCTGCCGATGCCTGGTGATCACAACGTGTCGAACGCATTGTCCGCTGTGGCTGTGGCGCGGCATCTTGGGATGCGCGGGTCTGAAATCCGTGAGGCTTTGGCCAAATTTGGTGGCGTCAACCGGCGCTTTACCAAGGTTGGTGAGGTCAATGGTGTTACCATCATTGATGACTATGGCCACCACCCGGTGGAAATTTCTGCCGTGTTGAAAGCGGCCCGTCAGGCCAGCGAAGGCCGGGTGATCGCCGTGCATCAACCGCACCGCTATTCGCGTCTTCATTCGTTGTTCGATGATTTCTGCGCCTGTTTCAACGAGGCCGATGTTGTCGCCATTGCCGAGGTTTTTGCCGCTGGAGAAGATCCAATCGAAGGCGCAGGACGGGATGATCTTGTGGCGGGTCTGATCCGCCACGGCCACCGCCATGCCCGTGCGATTCTGGACGCGGAGGATTTGGCGCGATTGGTGCGCGAACAGGCGAAACCCGGTGATATGGTGGTCTGCCTTGGCGCAGGTACCATCAGCACCTGGGCCAATGAGCTGCCGGAACAGATGCAAGGGTGATCCAGCGCCACCGCCATCAAAGGTGACAACATGAGCCTACCTCTAGTGCTGAGCTGCCTGTGGCTGGTGGCCACCAACGCCTATGGAATGTACCCTAGCCGCAGCAATCACTGGACCGGGGCCTATGTCCTGATCGCAGTTGGCCTGCCTATTCTGGGCAGTGTTTTTTATCTGCACGGTGTCGTTATTGGGGGCATTGTATTGTTGTGCGGGCTAAGCGTGTTGCGTTGGCCTGTGCGGTATTTGGGGCGGTGGCTGCTGCGCAAGCTGCGCTGATCGCCCCCATCGGCCTGTTGCTGAATTTCTCATTGTTTCACGAGAGGATTTCGCGATAAACCGGCTCCATTCCTGTGCACTGGGGCTATTATGATCAACGTCGAACAATTCCGTGGCAAGCTGACCAAAAACCGCAATTTGGCGGATTTGACCTGGTTGCGGGTCGGCGGACCGGCGGATTACCTATACCAGCCTGCTGATATCGAGGATCTGGCCGCGTTTTTGGCTGCATTGCCGTCTGATGTGGCCGTGTTCCCGATGGGCGTGGGATCGAATCTCATCGTGCGTGATGGGGGGCTTCGGGCGGTTGTGATCCGGCTGGGCCGTGGATTTAATCAGATTTCAGTGTCTGGATTGCAGGTCACTGCGGGGGCTGCGGCGTTGGACGCCCATGTTGCGCGAAAATCCGCTGACGCCGGCGTGGACCTGACGTTCCTGCGCACCATCCCCGGCAGCATCGGCGGCGCTGTGCGGATGAACGCTGGCTGCTATGGCAGTTATATCGCGGATGTCTTTCAATCCGCCACCATTGTCACCCGAGAGGGGGCCATTCGCGAGGTGACAGCCGAAGATCTCGCATTTGAATATCGCCAAAGCGAGCTACCCGAGGGGGCCGTTTTGGTTTCGGCTGTTTTGAAGGGCACCCCGGGGGAGCCCGAGGCCCTGCATGCCCGCATGCAGACGCAGCTTGAAAAACGCGATCAGACCCAGCCAACCAAAGACCGCAGCGCCGGGTCAACCTTTCGCAATCCCGCAGGGTATTCGTCAACCGGGCGGGCGGATGATGTGCATGACCTAAAGGCCTGGAAAGTCATCGATGACGCGGGCCTGCGCGGCGCGCGGCAGGGCGGCGCACAGATGAGCGAAATGCATTCAAATTTTATGATCAATACCGGTGGCGCAACTGCCGCAGATCTGGAGGGACTTGGCGAACATGTCCGAAAAGCCGTTTACCACAATTCGGGTATTACGCTACAGTGGGAAATTATGCGGGTAGGTGAAGATTTGGGGGAAAACCCAAAGAAACCATAGGCCCAGCAAGACGAAGTCGCAAAATTTCAGGTGTGGCTGCTGCAAAAGAATCTTTGATTGAAATGAAGACTTGGTTAATTTTTGTCACGGAAAATTAATCTGCTGCTAACTTTTGGTGGCGTAAAGCAATTGGTAACCCGCTCCCCATGAGCGAGTCAGTCTGAGGCCGACGCCTCATGGATTAAGTGCGGAGGAGATGCCTCCGTTGAAAACGACACCGGGTTGGGGTCGATAACAAGGGGCGCAAAGCCCTGTAAGGATTGAGGCTTTTAAAGGTGGGTGGATCGAGCAAAACACTCCCGAAAGTCGTGGTATTGATGGGTGGACCGTCCGCGGAGCGCGACGTGTCCCTGTCCAGCGGGCGCGAATGCGCCGCAGCACTGCGCGGGGAAGGCTACGAGGTTGTGGAACTGGACGCCGGTCCAGACCTTGTGGTGCAATTGCAAAGCCTCAAACCTGATGTTGTGTTCAATGCCCTGCATGGTCGCTGGGGCGAAGATGGCTGTGTTCAGGGCATTCTGGAATGGCTGCAAATTCCGTATACGCATTCTGGGGTGCTGTCGTCTGCGCTGGCAATGGACAAACAGCGCTCCAAAGACATGTTCCACGCCGCTGGCTTGCCGGTGGTTCCGAGCGGGCTGTTTTCCAAAACAGACGTCATTCAGGATCACGTCATGGCGCCGCCCTATGTGGTAAAACCCAATAACGAAGGGTCCAGCGTTGGCATCTACATCGTGCACGACAATGCCAATGGCCCTCCGCAGCTGGATGCAGCGATGCCGGATCAGGTCATGGTCGAAAGCTTTGTTGCCGGTCGTGAGCTGACCACCGCCGTGATGGGCGATCGGGCTTTGACGGTGACTGATATCCTGACCGACGGCTGGTACGATTATGACGCCAAATACACCCCCGGCGGATCCCGGCACGAGCTTCCGGCGGATTTGCCGCAGGACATTTTTGATCTCTGCATGGACTACGCTCTAAAGGCGCATAATGTATTAGGCTGTCGTGGCCTGAGTCGCACAGATTTTCGCTGGGATGACAGCAAGGGCACCGATGGGTTGATCTTGCTGGAAACCAACACACAGCCGGGTATGACACCAACCTCGCTGGCACCGGAACAGGCGCTGCACGCGGGCTATAGCTTTGGTGCACTGTGCGCTTGGTTGGTGGAGGACGCATCATGCGGGCGCTGATTGGTCGCATGCAGCGTGCCAAAACCGGGAAATCGGACCCGGCGCCCTCACGTTTGAAATATCGCATCCAGCGCTGGATGTTGACACCGGGCATTCGCATGGGGCTGCGGTTTGGCGTGCCGGTCTGTCTGGTTCTTGCGGCAGGCGGCACCTATATGTCGTCACAAGAACGGCGCGACATGCTGATGGAGCGCTATGTGGAATTGCGCCACTCGATTGAACAGCGCCCTGAATTTATGGTCAATGCGATGGCCATCGACGGGGCCGTTCCGGTGGTCGGGGAAGACATTCGCGAAGTGGTGTCGCTCGACTTTCCAATCAGTTCTTTTGATCTTGATCTGCCGGAGCTGCGCGCCCGGATTATGGAATTGGATCCGGTGAAAACCGCCGAAGTCCGCATTCGCCCCGGCGGCATTTTGCAGGTGGACGTCACTGAACGCACACCGGCGGCGGTTTGGCGCTCTAGTGCTGGTCTGGCGCTCTTGGATGAAACCGGCGCGCATGTCGCTGAATTGGGCCAGCGCAGCCTGAAGCCGACCCTGCCTTTGTTGGCGGGGGAAGGGGCCAACGATCACGTCGCAGAAGCATTGCAGCTGGTGGCGGTGGCACGCCCTCTTGGCCCCCGATTGCGCGGGTTCGCGCGCATTGGAGAGCGACGCTGGGATGTTGTTCTAGACCGCGATCAGCGTATTTTGTTGCCCAGCGATCGCCCTGTTCAGGCGTTGGAGCGGGTGATCGCAGTGAGCGAAGTGCAGGACCTTCTGGAGCGCGACGTGGCGGTGGTAGACATGCGTCTTAACGCGCGGCCAACCGTGCGTATGTCGGAGGACGCAGTGGAAAATTGGTGGAAGATTAAAGAGTTGAACGGAAGCGGGCAGTAATATGACGGATCTCTATCAGTCTCAGCGCGCAATGCGGCAGATGCGGCGTCAGGCGATGCAGCGCGGGGTTGTTGCGGTATTGGACGTGGGCAGTTCAAAAATTGCCTGTCTGATCCTGCGCTTTGATGGTGCCAGTGTGCACAGTGACGATAATTCGATCGGCGCGTTGGCAGGGCAATCTGGGTTTCGGGTGATTGGGGCAAAAACCACCCGCTCGCGGGGGGTGCAATTTGGCGAAATTACCGCCATGCAAGAAACCGAAAGCGCCATTCGCACGGCTGTTCAGGGCGCGCAAAAGATGGCTGCGGTGCGTGTTGATCACGTGATTGCCTGTTTCTCAGGTGCGTCTCCGCGCTCATATGGTCTGAACGCCTGCGTTGATCTGGAGGGGCAGCTGGTCACCGAAAACGAGGTGGCCCGTGTTCTGGCGGCCTGTGAAGTGCCCGATTATGGCAGTGGCCGCGAAGTGATGCATGCGCAACCGATCAATTTTGCGTTGGACAACAGGTCTGGCCTGAACGATCCGCGTGGTCAGCTGGGCCAGTCACTTGAAGTCGACATGCATATGCTGACGGTGGATGCTGCCACGGTTCAGAACCTGGTCCATTGTATCAAACGCTGTGATCTGGAACTTGCAGGTATTGCGTCCTCTGCTTATGCCTCTGGGTTTTCGGGCCTGGTCGAAGATGAACAGGAACTGGGTTCGGCCTGTATTGATATGGGTGGCGGGACCACGTCGATTTCGATCTTTGTAAAAAAACACATGATCTATGCGGACAGTGTGCGCATGGGCGGTGATCATATCACCAGTGACATCTCGATGGGATTGGGCGTTTCAACCGCAAATGCGGAGCGGATCAAAACCTTTTGCGGCGGGGTTCAGGCCACCGGCGTCGATGATCGCGATATGATCGATATTGGCGGCGATACTGGCGATTGGGAACATGACCAACGCAGCGTCAGCCGCGCCGAGCTGATCGGCATCATGCGCCCGCGCGTCGAGGAAATTCTGGAAGAGGTCCGGGCCCGTCTGGATGCCGCCGGGTTTGACAGCTTGCCCAGCCAACAGATTGTGCTGACGGGAGGGTCCAGCCAGATCATGGGGCTTGACGGTTTGGCCACGCGCATTCTGGGCCGTCAGGTGCGTCTGGGCCGGCCATTGCGCGTGCATGGCCTGCCGCAGTCTGCCACTGGTCCGGGGTTTGCATCCGCTGTTGGTCTGTGCCTGCTGGCAGCCCATCCACAGGATGAATGGTGGGACTTTGAAATGCCCGTCGACCGGCAGGCCACGGGATCATTTCGGCGCGCGGTTCGCTGGTTCAAGGACAATTGGTAATTGCCACGTGACAATCGGGGCAGGGGTCGCTAAGATTTTCGTTAATAACCGCAGAATGCGGAAATGAGGCGGTCGAGCGGGCCACCCAGACCAGCAGATCTTTATTCACCTATGCGTTGTGCGCCGGGTGTGATTCCGTTTGCTTGTGTGCGCTCGCCTGATAACCGCTACATTTATCTTCTTTAGGCGAAATGCCGCGAATATTAGCCCTGTCGGGGCCATATTTTGTGGTACTTATCGCTTTTTAGGATGACGCGACTCTCGCTGCGCGGTAATATTAGATTAATTTAGGACAGGACAACGCCCTTGCGGGAGGGCGGAACAACACAGGCGGAAACAAGCATGGCTTTGAACCTTTCGATGCCCGGACAAGAAGAGCTGCGGCCGCGGATCACCGTTTTTGGGGTCGGCGGTGCTGGTGGTAATGCGGTCAACAATATGATCGCAAAAGAGCTGGAAGGCGTTGAATTTGTCGTCGCCAACACCGACGCGCAGGCCCTGCAACAAAGCGCTGCCGAAAGCCGGGTACAGCTGGGCGTCAAAGTGACCGAAGGTCTTGGCGCGGGGGCGCGTCCTCAGGTGGGCTCCGCTGCCGCCGAAGAAAGCATCGAGCAAATCGTGGACCATCTGGCAGGCGCGCACATGTGCTTTATCACGGCCGGTATGGGGGGCGGCACCGGCACGGGTGCGGCTCCGATTATCGCGCAGGCCGCACGTGAACTTGGTGTTTTGACCGTTGGCGTTGTCACCAAACCGTTCCAGTTTGAGGGCGGCAAACGCATGCGTCAGGCCGAAGATGGTGTTGATGCCCTGCAACGTGTTGTCGACACTCTGATCATCATTCCGAACCAAAACCTGTTCCGTCTCGCAAACGAAAAAACCACCTTTACCGAAGCCTTTTCAATGGCGGATGATGTTCTGTATCAGGGCGTTAAAGGTGTCACCGATCTGATGGTGCGTCCTGGGTTGATCAACCTCGACTTTGCAGATGTGCGCGCCGTGATGGATGAAATGGGCAAGGCGATGATGGGCACCGGCGAAGGTGACGGTGAAGACCGCGCCGTGCAGGCCGCAGAAAAAGCAATTGCCAACCCGCTGTTGGATGAGATTTCGTTGCGCGGTGCCAAAGGTGTTCTGATCAACATCACCGGCAGCCACGACCTGACCTTGTTTGAACTGGACGAAGCCGCCAACCGCATCCGCGAAGAGGTGGATCCAGACGCCAACATCATCGTTGGTTCGACATTGGATACAGCGATGGAAGGCAAGATGCGCGTGTCTGTTGTGGCAACGGGTATCGATGCCACCGAAGTCAAAGAGCCACCGGTTCCGCGTCGTCCTATGTCTGCACCGTTGACCAAAACGGTTACGGCCGAAGTTGCGCGCGAACCCCTGACCCTGTCGCCCGCAGCAGCGCCAGCGCCTGAACCAGCGCCCGTTATGGCGCAGGAGCCCGCACCAGCGCCCGTCGTCGAAGAGCCTTCACTGTTTGCAGGCATGGATGCGGACCGCGTAGCCGCCGCGCATGAGCAGGCCGAAGAAGTCTTTGAAGAGATCGAAGAGGTTGGCGACGACGGTCTGCCTCCTCCCGCGTACCGTCCTGCGGTTCCAGAATTCCAACCACAGGCTGAGGCCGCGCCCGAAACCCCCGCTGGTTTTGTCGCTCCCAAAGCCCCGGCACCGGGAACACCTTCGGCAGAAGCGTTGAACCGTTTGCAAGCCGCCGCCGCGCGCGTGCAGTCGGCTCCACAGGCGGCGTCCCCGCAGCAGCGTCCGGTTGCGGCCCCGCAGGCCGCCGCTCCGGTTGCTGAGGAAAACGGTGAACAACGTCGGTTTGGTCTGAACTCTTTGATCCATCGGATGACCGGGGCACAGGGAGAAGGCGCGGCTGTAAAACAACAGCAGCCTGTCGCCCGTCAGCAGCCCCCGGTGCAGCAACCTGCCGCTGCTCCACAGCCGCAACAACAGCGCAGCCCCGAGCAGGAACGGATCGAAATTCCGGCATTCTTGCGCCGACAAGCGAACTAATTCAACGATTTTACGTTAATAATGAGGCCACCTTCGGGTGGCCTTTTTTGTTTAAAAACAGTACGATAATCTATCGTGAGCGGTGTTTTGCTGGTTTGTTTCAGTCATGTTACAGTCCGTTGCAAAGATTGAGTTGAGCCTGCGAGGACCTGCGCGTAATTGTCATCCTCAAGGCGGCCAGACTGGGCTGTCGCAACCGTGAGGGCCACCCCGTGCAGAATACGCTTAAAGCATGCGTGACGTTTGATGGCGTCGGACTCCATTCTGGAAAAGCAGTACGTATGACGCTGCGCCCGGCCCCCGAAGATCACGGAATTGTTTTTAAGCGGATTGATATTGCACTGGGCAATCGAAGTGTTCCGGCACTGTGGCATCAGGTTGAACGTACAGCCCTGTGCACACGCCTGGTGAACAGCGCGCATGTTTCTGTATCGACGGTTGAACATATCATGGCAGCTTTGGCAGGCTGTGGTGTGCACAACGCATTGGTCGAAATTGATGGCCCCGAAGTGCCAATCATGGACGGATCCTCGGCCGAGTTCGTACGCGGTATTATGCGTCAGGGCATTCGCCGTCTGGCCTCGCCGGTCCGTGCCTACCGGGTGGTGAAACCTGTGACGGTGGAGCAGGGCAATGCCCGTGCCACTTTGCTGCCCTGTGATCGTCTGAAAATCGAATTTCACATTGATTTTGCTGAGGCTGCAATTGGCCGTCAGACCCGCACGCTTGATATGCGCAATGGCGCGTTTGCCCGAGAACTGTGCGACAGCCGCACCTTTTGTAGCCGTGCCGACGTAGAGGCCATGCACAAGGCAGGTCTGGCGCTAGGTGGGGCCCCAGGCCAAAACGCGGTGGTTTTTGACGGTGAAACGGTCGAAAGCGGTGGCGGTCTGCGCCACGCTGACGAACCGGTGCGTCATAAAATGCTGGACGCATTGGGGGATCTTGCCTTGGCTGGGGGGGCGCTGTTTGGCCATTATATTGGCAACCGTGCGGGCCACTCGCTGACCAACACATTGCTGCGGGCTGCTTTTGACACGCCCGGCGCCTTGGAAGAGCTGCGCTGCGATCCGGTGATGATCGCCCGTCTTCCGGGCCAAGGGCTGGTTTGGGATGAAATCCCAGCGACGACAAAACGCGTCGCCTGATTTACTGTTTTGAGATTAATTCGATTGGCCCGGGGAACCGGGTCTTTTCATGCGCAGGGTTCCGGCATTGTTACACTGGATGCACGTGTGGGCACTTGACCCTGCACCACATTCAGGGCCAAGTGTGCACGCGTAAGTCCAATGAGACTTTTTCGGCCATTTGACGATGGCAGATGTTCTACATCCGGGTTACATACCCTTAAGTTATTGACGATGAAGTGAGGCGACCATGTTTGGCATCAGAACCGTGACCAATGTTTTGGGATCCGTTTGTCTGGTGGCCGTTCTGGCTGGCTGCGGTGGCAGTGACGGGGACGCGACTGTCAGCAGTCAAAACCTTGAAGGGTTTACGCCGACTCAGATTTTTGAGCGTGGTGAATTTGAACTGGAACGCAGCCGGACCAAAGACGCCGCGTATTTCTTTGGTGAACTGGAACGCCTGTACCCTTACTCTTCCTTGGCCAAACAAGCGTTGATTATGCAGGCCTTTGCGTATCATTCGGGCCGCGACTACGAAAACAGCCGGGGCGCGGCGCAGCGGTATATTGATTTTTATCCCGCTGACGAAGATGCCGCGTATGCGCAATATCTTCTTGCGCTTAGTTACTACGACCAGATCGACGAAGTGGGTCGCGATCAGGGCCTGACCTTTCAGGCGTTGCAAGCCTTGCGCACCGTGATCGAGGTTTACCCCGACAGTGAATTCGCAAATTCAGCCATTTTGAAATTTGATCTGGCCTTTGATCATCTGGCGAGCAAAGAAATGGAAATTGGTCGCTACTATCTGCGCGGCGGACATTTTGCCTCGTCGATCAACCGCTTTCGTGTCGTTGTCGAAGACTTCCAAACCACCAGCCATACCGCAGAAGCCCTGCACCGTCTGGTTGAAGCTTACCTGTCTTTGGGGCTGACCGAAGAGGCCCAGACAGCGGCGGCGATCTTGGGTCACAACTACAAATCGACCGATTGGTACGAAGACAGCTACAAATTGCTGACGTCCAAAGGTTTGAAGGTTCGGGATCGAGGCAACAATTGGCTTAGCCAAATTTACCGTCAGTCTATCAAAGGCGACTGGCTGTAATTTCGCAAAATACAGTGGGATTGATCCATGCTGCGCACGCTTGAAATCCGCGATATGCTGATCATCGACCATCTGGAACTGTCGTTTCAGGCGGGCCTGAATGTCCTGACAGGTGAGACCGGCGCAGGTAAATCTATCCTATTGGATTCCCTAGGGTTTGTTCTGGGCTGGCGGGGCCGTGCTGAACTGGTGCGCCAGGGGGCCGCGCAGGGCGAAGTTCTCGCGGAATTTGATCTGTCCGAAGACCATCCTGCCCATGCCATCCTCGACGAGGCGGGTTTGCCCGGCGGTGAGACTTTGCTGCTGCGCCGGATCAACACGGCGGAGGGGCGCAAAACCGCATGGATCAATGATCGGCGCTGTTCCGGAGAGGTGCTGCGCGCTTTGTCCGCCACTTTGCTTGAATTGCATGGTCAACACGATGATCGGGGTCTGCTAAACCCGCGTGGACACCGCAGCATTTTGGATGAGTTTGCCCAATCGTCGGATCTGCTGGCTGAGGTCCGCCGCTGTTGGAACGCTGCACATACAGCGCAGAAAACCGTTGAAGCCACCCGTGCCGCGCTGGACGCGGTGCGCGCCGAAGAGGAATTTCTGCGGCACGCCGTTGCGGAACTGAACCAGTTGAAGCCCGAAAAAGGCGAAGACGAAATGCTGGACACCCAGCGCCGCCAGATGCAGGGCGCAGAACGGGTGCGGGGCGATATTGTGCGGGCGCATTCGTTGATCACCGAGTCAGCCGAAGCCTCAATGGCGGACGCGCAGCGTTGGCTGGATGGGGTGCGTGATCTGACCGATGATATTGGTCTGGATGCTCCTATGGCCGCTCTTAGTCGGGCGATGATTGAACTGGGCGAAGCACAGGACGGGGTCGCGCAAATTTTGGACGCGCTTGATTTCAACCCGTTGGATCTGGAAGCCTGTGAAGAGCGCTTGTTTGCCCTGCGGGCGCTGGCGCGCAAACACGATGTGCAGCCGGATGAGCTGGCAACCTACGGCGATCATCTGCGCGAGAAACTTCTGGCGTTGGATGCGGGGGATCAGAACCTCGCGGAACAAGAGGCTGCATTGGCTGCGGCCCGCGCGGCCTATGATGTCGCCGCGGCTGCCCTAAGCGATCGCCGCCACCAGCGCGCCGCTGTATTGGACAGCGCAGTGATGACCGAACTTGCGCCCCTGAAAATGGAACGCGCGGTATTCAAAACGGATGTGACCACCGCTGAACCCGGTCCTGAAGGCATCGATAATATTGCTTTTACCGTCGCCACCAATCCCGGCGCGCCCTCGGGGGCATTGAACAAGATCGCCTCGGGGGGGGAGCTTAGCCGGTTTTTGCTGGCACTCAAGGTGTGCCTGCGCGGTGACGGCGATGGCAAGACGTTGATTTTTGATGAAATTGACCGTGGCGTCGGTGGTGCTACGGCGGATGCTGTGGGACGTCGCCTGCGCGAACTTGCCGAGGGTGGCCAAGTTCTGGTGGTGACACATTCACCGCAGGTGGCTGCGCAGGGCGCGCATCATTGGCGGGTGCAAAAACAGGTCATCGATGGGGCCACATTGTCCCAGGTGGTGCCGCTGCCCGAGGCGGAGCGAATCGACGAAATTGCCCGTATGGTGGCGGGGGATACAATCACCTCAGAGGCGCGCGGTGCAGCCAAGGCACTGCTTTTGGCTGAAAGCTAAGCTTGAAATGCATCTTTTTAGGGGTGTTTCGCGGTAAATTTACTTTGCCTTAGGCGTGTTCTGATTTGATCAAACAAAAGAACAAAGTACCAAGACCGTATGACACACAGGATTTCCTCTGCCGTTGCATCACAGCTCTCTGTCGGCGTAAGCCGTTTGAACGATGCGATAAAAATTCTCCGCAGGCGTGGTCCTAGCCAATTCCAGTTTTGGCTGATCGCCTTGTTGATTGGCATTGTTGCGGGCTTTGCCGCGCTGTTCTTCCGCAAGGCCATCTCTGCGCTTCAGGCCTGGGCGTATGGCGCGCCAGACGTCGACTATATCCATTCCTTCGCGGCGGGCTTGCCGTGGTACATTCTGTTGGCGATCCCTGCGTTGGGGGGCTTGGCAGCTGGGGTGATATTGCACCGATTTACGCCAGATGGTCGCGTGCGCTCCGTTGCGGATGTGATCGAAGGGGCGGCGCTGCGCGAGGGGCGGGTTGAAACGCGGGCAGGGCTTGGCTCTGCTTTGGCGTCGCTGATCACGCTCAGCACGGGCGGCTCTACCGGACGCGAAGGCCCTGTGGTGCATCTGGCCGGGGTTTTCTCAACTTGGGTCAGCGACCGTATCCGCGCTGATGGCATAACGGGGCGTGATCTTTTGGGGTGCGCTGTGGCCGCGGCGGTATCTGCCAGTTTTAACGCCCCGATCGCGGGGGCTTTGTTTGCGCTCGAAGTTATCCTGCGCCATTTTGCGGTGCATGCCTTTGCGCCCATTGTGATTGCCTCGGTGGCGGGGACAGTGATCAACCGATTGGAATATGGGGATGTGACCGAGTTCGAACTGGTGACCCCCGGTGCGCTGCAATTTTATGTCGAACTTCCAGCGTTTTTGATGCTGGGCTGTGTGTGTGGACTGGTTGCAGTCATCTTGATGCGTTCGTTGTTTTTTACCGACAAGATGATGACCAATGTGCAAACCGCCATAGGGATGCCCCGCTGGCTGCGTCCGGCTCTGGCGGGGTTGATCCTTGGCGTCGTCGCTATCTGGTTTCCGCATATTATTGGCGTTGGCTATGAAACGACCGTTCTGGCTTTGGCGGGATCGCTGACGCTGTATCAATGTGTGCTGTTTGCTATTGTCAAAACAGCCGCCGTTGCCATCACCATGGGCGGGCGCATGGGAGGCGGCGTGTTTTCCCCGGCTTTGATGATTGGTGCGCTGACTGGGTTGGCCTTTGGAGTGATTGCAACCAATGTGTTGCCGGATGTGTCGGGCACCCATGCGCTGTATGCGTTTGCGGGCATGGGCGCGGTTTCGGCTGCGGTTCTGGGCGCACCGATTTCAACCACATTGATTGTGTTTGAACTGACGGGGGATTGGCAAATTGGTCTGGCGGTGATGGTGGCGGTTTCTATGTCGACAGCGCTGGCCTCGCAGATGGTGGATCGTTCGTTCTTTTTGACCCAGTTGGAGAAGCGCGACATCCACTGCGCCGCAGGGCCGCAGGCCTATGTGCTGTCTTTGCTGCGTTGTGGCGGTGTCATGCGGCCACTGGGCGACGCACGTAATCCCAGTGCGGCCGAGTGTGCGCCCTTGATCTCGCAAGGCAACTGGGTGCGGGCTGCGGCGTCTCTTGAAGTGGCCATGCCTATCTTTGAACGCACCGACTTGCCGTATATTCCCGTACTCAGTGGCAGCGGTGACGACGTCGGAGAGCAGTTGGGCACTCTGTTCCACATTGATGCGCTTAAAGCGTATAATCGGGCGCTGATTGCCGCCGCCGAAGAGGAACACAGCTGATTTCTGCCGGAACGACGCTCCGGCGTCGGCTGATATCCGCAATGTGCTAGAATGTGGCGGAGTTGTGTCATTTCTGCATCGAGAAATGGTTAAATTATTCTTTCATTTGATTTGATTGTATTAACACTCAAAAGTGAACACAGAACGATCAGCCAATTCACGATTTTGCGGAACCTTGCGAAATGTGCTTACCAGATGTCAAAACGTCGAAGACGACATTAAGTGAAAACACAATAGAGTCGGAAACGAACCGGTCTCCAGTTGATTGCTTGATTGATTTCGCAATTGAATGTGCGATGGAATTCAAAGATGTCGCACCCCAAAACCGCATCCAGACAGTTCGCCGAACTTTGGCAAGAAACGTTTTATAAATCAGTGAATTACCGTTGGCCGCTGTGCGGTGCGGAGATGGATTTGACGGTGTGATCTGCTAGATTCGATTGACTGAAACTGTTGATGTTCTCCGATTTCATTTCAATCTACGCCCCAATTAAAACGGGTTGGTTTCAATTGATGAAACCAACCCGTTTTTCAATTTTAAAGATAAAGAATTCTATCAGATCTCTTCAACTTTCAGGCTGTCGATCGCGTCAAAGGCCAGATAGTCCTTAACGTCGGCATAGGCGTCGCTAGGTGTTTCCAAAGACCAGGCTGCGTTCTTGTTCACCGAGGACATGTTCACGATGTCAAAATAGGTGGCCGTTCCCATGCTCTCTGACACGACCGTCTTGTCACTTTTGTCGAGCATCGCCATGGCAATGTCGTCACGTGGGAAAAATTGAAGCGGTGCCTTGTCGCCCTCGGTGACTTCGATCACACGAGTGCTCTCTCCCAGGACTGCGCCGCCCGAGCGGACCACCCAGGTGCCAGAGATGTGTCGGATGTTAATAGTGCTCATTTTCTCTCCCTCAGTCGTTCGATGTGACAGGGTAGTGCCCCGTCAGTGTAACAGTATGATTTCAAAGTGGCCGCGTGACGCGTTCCAACCAGATTTTTGCAGATGCAGACAGGCGCGGCCCCAGATGGGCCAGTACGTCCCGGTGATAGGTGTTTAGCCAGTCCCGTTCGTCAGGGCTCAACAGATCAACCTCGATCAGCTTTGGATCGAGCGGCGCATAGGTCAGGGTTTGCCACGTCAGCATGTCCCGCTCTACATCCGCGCTTGGCAGCACGGGGGCGGGTTGCACCACTAGCAGATTTTCAATGCGAATGCCAAATGATCCTTCGCGGTAGTAGCCGGGTTCGTTTGACAGGATCATACCGGCCTCTAAGGGCACGTCGCTGGCGCGGCTTAAGCGTTGCGGGCCTTCGTGCACGCTGAGAAAGGCGCCAACACCGTGGCCCAGCCCATGGTTGAAATCCTGTCCTGCCTGCCACAGAGGCACCCGGCCCACCGCTTCCAGATCGCGCCCGGCCAGCCCTTCGGGCCAGCGCAGACGGGACACTGCGATCATGCCTTGCAGCACCCGTGTATAGGCGTGACGTTCGGCTGTGCCGGGGGTGCCAATCGCCAATGTGCGGGTGATGTCGGTGGTGCCATCCAGATACTGGCCGCCGCTGTCCAGAACCAGCAAATGACCGTCTTCCAGCGTGGCATTGCTTTCGGTGGAGACGCGGTAATGGATCACCGCCCCGTTGGGGCCCGTGCCTGAAATCGTATCAAAACTGATCTCACGCAGGGTCGGGTCTTTGCGGCGGCTGGCTTCGAGGTGTTGCACCACTTCGATTTCGGTCACGGTGCCGGGGGCCTGCGCATCCAGCCAAGCCAGAGTTTCTACCACCGCTGCGCCGTCGCGCAGGTGGGCTGCGGCGCTGCCGTTGATTTCGGCGGCGTTCTTGCGGGCCTTGGGGAGGGCGCAGGGGTCTTGGCCCGGCACCATTTGGTCGCCGAGCTGATCCGCAGCAACCTGCGGTACGGTGGCCATATCCACCAAAACATCACCTCGCAGCGCGCCGATCTGTGTCAGAAATGCTGTTGGATCTTGCCGCGTCACAAATTCAGGCAGGGTTACATCGGCGAGTTTGCTGGCGTGCATAAATAGGTCCACCCGTGCGTCGTCGTGCAACAGGGCAAAGCCCAACGCAACCGGGTTGTGCGCCACATCTGATCCGCGCAGGTTCAACAGCCACATGATGCTGTCGGGCAGGGTGATCACCGCCGCAGATTGCCCCGCCGCACGTAAGTCCTGTGCCAGCCGTGCGGCTTTGTCTGCTGCCGATTCGCCCGCATATTCAGGCGGATGTTCGACCACCGGCTGCGCAGGCGCCGCAGGTTGGTCAACCCAGATGCGATCCACCAGATTGTCCGAACGCTGCAACGTAATGCCACTGCCGCGCAGCTGCGCTTCAGCCTGCTTGATCTGTCCGGCCGCGTGCAGCCACGGATCATAGGCCACCACGCCCCCCTCGGGCAGCTGCTCCTTTAACCAGTCTGTCAGGGACACTTCGGGCCAGGGCACCGGCGTGAAGTCCATCGCGACCTGTTGTTTCACCTGTGTGCTATAGCGTCCATCGATGAACACACCCGCGCTTTGGCGCAGAGCGACGCAAAACCCGGCAGAGCCGGTGAAACCCGTCAGCCAGCTCAATCGTTCATCACGCGGCGCAACATATTCGCCCTGATGGGCATCCGCGCGCGGTACCAAAAACCCATCCACGCCGTCACGCAGCAGCTCAGCGCGCAAATCAGCAAGGCGGCTGGGGCCTTGTTCGGGGCGGGCGGTGACATCAAAGCTTTGGTACATGGCGGGTCCATTGGTGATGATAGAGACGGGCATATCCAGCACCGGACAGGCCCCAAAAAGAAAGGGCGCCGAAAAAATCGGGGCCCTGACTTGAGTGTCACAAATTGTTTCGTCTGGCGCAAGAGCCGCGCAAGAATGAAACCAGTTACTTAGACAGCATTTCGTATTCCCATCACCCGTGCACGGGCGCGGGGATCACTGTCAAACAGAGCAGCCAGCTGTTCTGTTATAGCACCGGCCAATTGATCAACATCTGTGATGGTCACAGCGCGATCATAATAGCGGGTCACATCGTGGCCGATGCCAATGGCCAGCAATTCCACCTGACGGCGTTTTTCGACCATGGCAATCACATCGCGCAGGTGTTTTTCCAGATAATTGGCCGGGTTTACGGACAATGTGCTGTCATCCACGGGCGCGCCATCCGAAATCACCATCAGGATTTTACGCGCTTCTTGCCGCGCGGTCATACGACGGTGCGCCCATTCCAGCGCCTCGCCGTCGATGTTTTCCTTCAGCAGGCCTTCTTTCATCATCAAACCCAGATTGGTTCGGGTGCGACGCATTGGCGCATCCGCGGATTTATAGATGATATGGCGCAGATCGTTCAAACGACCGGGCTGTTGCGGACGACCTTCGCCAAGCCAGGCTTCACGGGCCATGCCACCTTTCCACGCGCGGGTGGTAAAGCCGAGGATCTCGACCTTGACGTTGCAACGCTCCAGCGTGCGGGCGAGAACATCGGCGCAGATCGCGGCGATAGAAATCGGACGCCCGCGCATAGAGCCGGAATTGTCGATGAGCAGCGTCACCACAGTGTCGCGAAATTCCGTGTCTTTTTCGATCTTAAACGACAAGGGCGTGGTGGGGTTGGCGACAACCCGTGCCAAACGGCCCGCATCCAGAATACCCTCTTCGAGGTCGAACTCCCAGCTGCGGTTCTGCTGGGCCTGCAAACGGCGCTGCAATTTATTGGCCAGTCGCGACACCGCGCCTTTTAGCGGCTCCAGCTGCTGGTCCAGATAGTTGCGCAACCGCTCCAGTTCGGCAGGCTCGGCCAGATCTTCGGCGGCGATCTCTTCGTCGTGGGTGTCCAGAAACACCTTGTAGTCGGGATCCGCGTCCGAAACAGGCGGCGCGGCAGGCGGCTCCATTGGCGCCTCTCCATCCGGCATCTCCTGATCTTCCGAGAACTCTTCTTCGGACATTTCCTCGGCGGACACCTGCGCCTGACTGTCGTCTTGCTGCTGTTCCTGCGCCTGTTCCGGCGAGGCATCGGCGTCGTCTTCTTCGTTTTCGTCCTGACCGCTGCTATCGGGTTCTTGCTCTTCTTCCGCGCCTTCTTCGTTGTCGGACTCGTCTTCTTCGTCCAGCGCGTCTGGATCATCACCCAGCTGATCACCATAGCCCAGATCGGTGATCATCTGGCGGGCAAATTTGGCGAACATTGCCTGATCGGCAATGGTTTCATCCAGGTTTTCTAGCGTTTCACCCGCTTGGCTTTCAATGAACCCACGCCACAGTTCCATCACGTTGGCTGCGGCCTCGGGCATCGGGCGTCCTGTGGCCAAATGACGGATCAGATAACCCGCCGACACTGCCAGCGGGGCCTCGGATGCGGTGGTGATCTGGTTATAGCCCTTGCGCAGGGCTTCGTGGTTGATTTTGACGTCGATGTTGGAGGCGGTGCCGGGCATATGCCGCGCGCCCATGGCCTCACAGCGGGCGGTTTCCATCGCCTCATAAAGATCACGTGCCATATCGCCGGGAGGCGCGTATTTCGCGTGGGTTTCGGCATTGTGGAACTTGTGCTTCAGCGCCAGCGCATCGGCCGTGCCCCGTGCCAGCAGAACCTCGTCGCGGGTCAATCGGCGTGACACCTGCGGCAGCCGCATAGTATCACCTGATAGACCCGAGGGGTCGACAGTGTAATTGACCGACAGTTCGGAATCGTTGGCCATGACCTTGGTCGCTTCGGCCAAGGCCTTCTTGAACGGATCGGCGGGGTTGTCGTTGGGCTTGTTAGCCATTTAACGCACTCCAAATCGATACAGCCAAGAACACAATCGAGAATTCCCAACGTAGCCGCATCAAATGACGGTATTGACTGCCCGTCATGTCAGTCAGGGCAGTCTTCTTCCAATCTACTTTGTCAAATAACCAAATTGCGTCAAGTCCGACCCAAATGGTTGCCATGACGAAAGCCGCTGTCAACCCAAGCTCACGCTGGCTGCGCTTTCGGGCAGCTCTTCGTCAAAGCAGCGCTGGTAGAACTCGGCCACGGTCTGGCGCTCCAGCTCGTCACATTTGTTCAGGAAGGACAGGCGGAAGGCGTAGCCGACATTGCGGAAGATCTCGGCGTTTTGTGCCCAGTTGATCACGCTGCGCGGTGACATAACGGTCGACAGATCACCGTTCATGAAGGCGGTGCGGGTCAGGTCTGCAACGGTTACCATCTGGCTGACAATCTTGCGGCCTTCGGCAGTGTTGTAGTGGGGCGCTTTTGACAGAACAATCGCGGCTTCAGCGTCGTGGCTCAGATAGTTCAGCGTTGACACCAGCGACCACCGGTCCATCTGGGCTTGGTTGATCTGCTGCGTGCCGTGATACAGGCCAGTGGTGTCACCCAAACCAACAGTGTTTGCGGTGGCAAACAGGCGGAAGTTGTCGTTTGGCGTGATGATTTCGTTCTGGTCCAGCAGGGTCAGCTTGCCGTCGGTTTCCAGAACACGCTGGATCACAAACATCACGTCCGCGCGGCCTGCGTCATATTCATCGAACACGATCGCAACCGGGTTGCGCAGTGCCCACGGCAGGATGCCTTCGTGGAATTCGGTGACCTGTTTGCCATCTTTCAGCTTGATCGCGTCTTTACCGATCAGGTCGATCCGGGAAATGTGGCTGTCCAGGTTTACACGAACCGACGGCCAATTCAGGCGTGCAGCAACCTGTTCGATGTGGGTCGATTTACCCGTGCCGTGGTAACCTTGGATCATCACGCGACGATTGTGACTAAAGCCTGCCAGAATTGCCAGCGTGGTTTCTGGATCAAACTTATAGGTGGGGTCGGTGGCAGGCACGCGATCGGTGCGCTCCGAAAACCCTTTGACGGTCATGTCGGTGTCGATGCCAAACACATCCCGAACCGAAATGGTTTCGGTGGGTTTTGCGTTGATGTCCAAAAATCCGTCACTCATCTGGTGGGTCCTTCGTGTCTTTGCCGCAAATCGGCCATCCTGGGGCGGCCGCAATACTCTCGGCGCGTGTTCGGGCCGATTGGTGCCTGAACTCTGAAATAAGAGCAAGACCCCAGTGTGTGTTAGGTACAATCAGAGCGGAGAATATGCGCGCTGGTCTTACGCATGGGGTGCAGCTGGCGTGACAGCTGCACCTAATTTGATGTGGTTTGCAGTTACGCCGCAGAGCGGCTGGCACGCAGGGTTTGCAGTCCCATCAACTGCAGGACCGCAAATGCAAACTCGGGGACCAAAAACCCCCAGATGATCGGGCTGATCCCGTTGGCCAAGGCCGTGATCATAGCAAAGGAAAACAACAGTCGTCCCACACCATCAAAGACCGCCAGACGCACATCATCCAGAGACAGTCGTGCGGTGGCCCAGATCACCACCACAGCGCCAAAAAAATTGCCAAACAGCATCGCATGCACATCCAGATCGGGCACGGGAGCAAAGCCAAGGCTGGCGTTCAGCGGCGTGATTACCGATCCCCAGATCAGGCCCAGGGTCAGGGGCAGGGCAAAGGGCCAGCTGACCAGCAGATCATACCATGCAGAGATGCGGTAGATCCTGTGAAATGTTGAAGGGGTGAGCATGTTTTGTCCTTTCCTACTCGGTCAGGAGAGGTGATAAACCGTTGAGCACGGTCCAAGGTCAAGAGGGTACAATGAAGATTGGTGATTTGGCAGAACGCACCGGTGTCAGTCGCGACACCCTGCGTCTGTATGAAAAGCGTGGATTGATCCAATCCGTGCGCCGGAGCAACGGATATCGCGATTTTGATCCGGCCATGGCCCGTCTGGTGGGCTTGATCCGACAGGGTCAGCAGCTGGGCTTTAGCCTTGCGGAAATGCAGGGCGTCGTGGAGGCCCTCTCGGGGCGGGATCTGAGCGCCGAGGACACCGCAGCACTGTTTCAGCAAAAGATCGATGAGGTGGATGTGAAAATCACCCAGATGACGAGCCTGCGCGGGATGCTGGCCGAGATGATGCAGCAGGCCTGCCCCCTGCGCCAGTGATCTGGGGCATGGAACTGTCGGGTGCCCTATTGCCACAACCGGTGGTCCTTTTGCACAAAAAAACGGAGCCCGCAGCGCGGTCTCCGTTTGCATTTTGAACAAAACAGGCGGCGTTATTTAAAGTTGCGGCTGTCTTTGATCTGATCCCAGGCCCACATGACCTCTTGCAGCTGTTCTTCCTGGCTGCGGTCGCCGCCATTCATATCCGGGTGCAATACCTTGATCAGCTTCTTGTAAGCCTTGCGGATGTCCGCCTTGGACCAATCATCCTTGGCTTCCAGAACATCCAGTGCCCGGCGTTCGGTGGGCGGCAGGCGACGGCCCGCTGCGGCCGCACGGCCGGGGTTTTGGGTGGCGTTCTGACCCAGCACCTGATGCGGGTCTTCAATACCCAGGCGGGCCCAGGCCCGTGCCTCGGGATCCCCCATAGGTTTGGTCTGGCGTTCCCAGACTTTGTCCTTGGACTGTTGGGCGTTTAATTCCGCCTCGGTTGTGCCTTCAAAGAAATTCCAACTGTTGTTGTATTCGCGGATATGTTCCTGACAAAACCAGAAGAAATCATCCAGCACGTCCGGCGCTTTGGGCGCGCGGAACTTACCGGCCTCTGTGCAGCCTTCCTTTGAACAGGCGCGTTGAGAGGTCTCAGACGCCCCCGACGTGCTGCGGCGGCCGCGCGGATTTTTCTTCTTGGCAGAGCTGACGGACATATCGAAACCGAAAGGATCTGATTTGCTCATGGGGGTGCACCTTCTAGACGCAACTGTTCGACTCGGGACCGGCAGTGTAAACCAAGGAGCGCCAGATTGAAGGGGGGCGCGGGAATTTTTATGGAGATGAGCGGAAAATGAGCATGCGAGAGAAAATTGAAACCTGCCTGACACAGGCATTTGCCCCCACAGAACTGATCGTGGTGGACGACAGCGACAGCCATCGCGGCCATGCGGGGCATGATGGACACGGCGAAAGCCACTTTAACGTCAAAATCCGCGCCGCCGCCTTTGCGGGGCAATCCCGCGTGCAGCAGCATCGCAACGTGCACAAAGCCTTAGGCGATATCGTGCCGCAAATTCACGCGCTGGCGCTGGACATCGGTATTTAACAGCGCACGCCTCAGCGCTTGTCGGGGTTTTGCTGCGCCGCCCGTTGGCGCAGCGCGGCGGTCAGTCCCATTACGGGGCTGACTTCTTCCACGCCATCATCTTTTAGCATCCGTGTCGCGCCCGGACCGGGAACGGGCGTCGCCTCTGCCGGTGCCTGCGGATCCCCAGCCGTCGCGGTCGTCGTGGGCGTGTCGATCTCTTGCGCTGGGGGTGTTTCCTCTGCGGGGTCCGGCGTGGCGCTGGGTTCCGGCGTGGCTGTGGGTGTCAGAATGGCGGGAGGTACGATCTGTTCTTGCGATGGTGCGGCAACAGGCTCAGCCACGGGTTCTGGAGCGGTCAATGCCCGGCGAAAGATCAACACATTGCGCCAGTTGGTGGTCGATCCCGTCAGTCCCACGCGTTCGTCTGAGGGCAATAATTCACTGCGCTGATACTCCCAGCCCTCGGCCGCCAGCTGGTTCAGAGTGATCTCGATCGAATTGGAAAACCGCGCCTCTGCTGTGCGCACGCCCTTGGCTTTGGTGCCTTTTGAGGGGGCGGGGACAACTTTGTATTCATAGGCGTGCATGCTGGGCTCTCCGGAGGTTGACAGTAGGTTTAGCTGCTCGTTCCACTCCGTCAAGCGTTGGATTTTGCGCAGTGTGTTTGCCAGTATGCCACGGATCACAGAGATGGCAGAGCGGTCATAACCTGACCGGCGTTCAAAGGGGTGAAAATGGTAGGGGCAGGAGCCATTGGTTTCGGTTCTTCCCCGTGGTTCACGGTCCTAAAAACGGCGGTGAACATGTTTGACCTCTTTTGGCCGTCGGGCGCGCAGATGGTGCGTCTTGGGCCCTGTGTTCTCCAAATCCCACGGCGCGCCGCGTGGATTCTGCGGGGCAGCCTGCCAGAGGTGGAATGGCTGCGCGAAGACCGGAGGCTACTGATCCATGCCGCGCTATTGGTTCGGCGCACGTTGGATGTTGAAAAACAATGGGATACCCTCCTGCATTCCTGGTCGGCGAGGGGGGGAGGCAACCGTAGAATATGAAAATCGCCGCTGCAAACGACGTAACCCGGGCGAGGTCATCTGCGGCAGGCCCAAGGATTGGCACAGCGTCGCTACCCGAAATAACAGGTGCACAGAGGACTTCCTCTCCGAGGCGCTCCACGAATTGACATGGGCCAGCGACGTTGCACCCTCGTCGATCCCCCGCTGATTCCCCGCTATGGGGGCTGCACATACCAACCGCGCAACGGGCGGCGTCTGTTCCCAGATTTCTTTATCAGTTCGACCGTCAGTGTTGACCTCGCAAGTCGCGCAGTCGAAGCGGGGCAGTCACGCAGATGGATCAGGGCCCAACTTATCTCACAGTGGGTTTTGAGACGCTGTTCACGAGCCATGTATGGCGGACCCTGCATAAACAGCAGGACGGAGAACCTATAATTCGCCTCGTTTTTTTAGCGTCATCATGCGGATCGCGATCATCCGCTCGACCAGCATCGGCCGCAAGATCCACCCAAAAGCAATGAGCCAGACACCACCCACCATCAGCCGTCCGCGAAAGGCTTCATCCTCCACATTTCCGTAAGAATACAGCATATACCCAAAAAATATCGTGCCCATGGTGAGATAGAACTCCAAGCGTCCCTGTAGCGAGTCGGGAAAGTAAGAGTGTCCGTATCCTTTTATAAAACACGTAAGTTTCGTCATTTTAAACGAATCCACATTATCATCGACCCGCCTAAAATAGTCACTTTTTTTGCATTTCTTTCTAATAGCTTCCCAGTCGGTCATCCGATACTCCCGTACGGCCAGCAGGAATGACAACAGCGCAATGAAAGCTGCCAACGCCGCGCTTTTTAGGCCGAGTGTCAGGCCAAGGCAGGATATCCCAGAGGAAAAAATAACCGCAGGACTTACGGGGGAAAACCCCATTTGGCAAATCAGAAATATTTGGGAAGAGCGTGTACTGTAAATGAGTAGATAGAGGCACCCAAAAAGAAGAGTGGACAGGCAAAGTGCACCAGAAACAACCATTTCGCCGGTGGTCTCCAATCCCAATCGAAAAGAGAATGGCGCCCATAAAAAAAAGGATGCACCCACAAAGCTCCAGAAGCCGACGTACTTGTAGTCTTTCATTTCTAAGTCAGAAATTAATATGCGGTGTTTCATACCCGCGTGACCTTTTTTATAGTGCCGAACAGTTGGTCAATATTTGGGTTTTTCGATAGTTATATTCAGAATGTGCTTTGCCTCTTCGGTCCGGCCTGATGCTATTCACGAGCCACGTATGGCGAACCTTGCATAAACAGCAGGGCGGCGAACCTATAATTCGCCTCGTTTTTTTAGCGTCATCATGCGGATCGCGATCATCCGCTCGACCAGCATCGGCCGCAAGATCCACCCAACTGCAATGAGCCAAACCCCACCAGCCATCAGCCGTCCGCGAAAGGCTTCATCCTCCACATTTCCGTAAGAATACAGCATATACCCGAAAAATATCGTGCCCATGGTGAGATAGAACTCCAAGCGTCCCTGTAGCGAGTCGGGAAAGTAAGAGTGGCCGTATCCTTTAATAAAACACGTAATATTCTCCAATTTAAAAGAATACGAATCATCATCGATCTTCTTGAAGTTGCCCCTCTTTTTGGATTTTTTTCTAATAGCTTCCCAGTCGGTCATCCGATACTCCCGTAAGGCCAGCAGGAACGACAACAGCGCGATGAAGCTTGCCAACGCCGCGCTTTTTAGGCCGAGTGTCAGGCCAAGGCAGGATATCCCAGAGGAAAAAATAACCGCAGGACTTGCGGGGGAAAACCCCATTTGGCAAATCAGAAATATTTGGGAAGAGCGCGTTTTATAGATGGATAGATAGAGGCACCCAAAAAGAAGAGTGGACACGCAAAGTGCACCAAAAACAACCACCTCGCCGGTGGTCTCCAATCCCAATCGAAAAGAGAATGGCGCCCATAAAAAAAAGGATGCACCCACAAAACTCCAGAATCCGACGTACTTGTAGTCTTTCATTTCTAAGTCAGAAATTAATATGCGGTGTTTCATACCCGCGTGCCCTTTTTTATAGTGCCGAACAGTTGGTCAATATTTGGGTTTTTCGATAGTTATATTCAGAATATGCTTTGCCTCTTCGGTCCGGCCTGATGCTTGGTGCTATTCACGAGCTACGTATGGCGGACCTTGCATAAATAGCAGGACGGCGAACCTATAATTCGCCTCGTTTTTTTAGCGTAATCATGCGGAACGCGATCATCCGCTCGACCAGCATTGGCCGCGCGACCCAACCAAAACCGATGAGCCAAACTCCACCAACCATCATCCGTCCGCGAAAGGCTTCATCCTCCACATTTCCGTAAGAATACAGCACAAACCCTAAAAGACACACACTGATGCTGAGCCAAAACTCCATTCTCCCCAGGAATGAGTCTGGGAAGTAAGAATGCCCATAACCTCTTATGAATTGGGTTAGGTTTTCACGCTGAAAGGATATTGTATGTTCATCAATTTTTTCAAAGCAAAGCCCCTTTCTACACTTTCTCCTGACCATGACCCAATCTGTTTTATAGTACTCGTAAACCGCAACGAGCAGTGAAGTAACTGCGATTGCACCGCCAATTGACGCTGCTCGCGTGCCTAAGGTTAGATAAAGGCATGATATACCTGAAGTAAAAACTATTACTGGGCTAATTCCTGAAAAGCCTACAAAGCAAGTCATAAACAAACGGCATGATTTAGTCGCGAGTGTCGCTAAATATAGCAGGGAAAAAGAAATCGTCGAAATCCACAATCCAATATAAGTTAAAGGAAGATCTTCGTATATATCCTCGACCAAAATGTCAAATGGTGCCCAAATGAAGAATACGGCTGTGATGAATGACACTGGAAGGAAAAACTTAATATTTTCCATTTCTGATTTTGAGATTAATATTCGAATATTGCTTGGTGAAGATTTCATCGCTAGTACCTTACTGGCGGACCATATTTAGGCTTTTCAACAGTTCTATTTAGTATATGCTTTGCTCCTACTGTCAGGCCCGATGCTTTGTCCCATTTGTCCAACTGGGTTCCAACATACCAACCCATGCCTATTCCAAATGCTACCACTAGAAAAAGCGGGGCACCGGCTGTGGCGAATGCAGCGATAGTCACGGCACCTGCAATGGCTGCAATGACCATTTTGCCTGTATCAATTGCTAGATCTACCAATAAATCTGACAAATCCCTTTCCGATGCAGGCTGCGACAGCCACTCTGCGACGTTGATGACAGATACAAATACAAAGCCAACTAGTGCGGCGCCTTTGAAAGCGGATTTAGTAACCCCGGCAACTTGCCCCTTACGTGCCATCGCGCCTGTTTCGATTATACTGGTTTTATAAACTCCGCCGCGCATTGCTGAGCGGGCCGAGGGCGTTCCCTTAAATCCAAGTCGCAGTACTCCGTTTGTCTGCAAGCGTACGCTGGCGATCTGTTCTGACATAAACTCCCAGATAAACGTACGCTTGAACTGTGCAATCTGCTGGGGCGTCAAATGGGGAGATTTCCGCGCTAATCGATCTGCGCGATCTTGCGCAAGATCCAAAGTCGCGTAGGCCGCGGCGTAAGCATCTGCCATAGCGGGCGGTAAGTTCGTGCCGGTAATGCCGCTTGCCTCCAACACGTCATGCAACGACACTCCCCAGACATTGGCGATGGCTTGTGCAACCTTATCCAAAACCGGGCCTGTTATCTTTTCAATGTCATAAGTTCCGGTTGGGAGGTAACCGGACGGAAGCTCAATAGAGATAACGTCCTGGATATCACCCTCGATGAATTCTGAGCGACCAGAACTCTGCGCTCGCCTGGCATCCCGACGGGCACGAGATCCCGGTGAGGGCGTAACTGCGGCCGCATTTGGATCGGGCGTTCGCTGTCCACGGCGCGCGTCACGACGCCTTTGGCCCATTGAGCTGCTTTGTGGTGGAGGCGTTTCGGAAACGATTACAACGCTCAATTCTTCGGCGACGGTGAAGTCAAATTCACTCAGGTCCTCGACCAACGTGCAGCGACCACCGTTAAATGCCAGCTCCAGTTTGTTTGTGGTACCTTGGGCAGTATTGGGGTGCTGGTACAGTTCCCCGACCGGAAGAATCGCGGTGCTGGTCCCATTCACGATGCCGCGTAGCTGCAGCTTATCCGCCATGTCTTGCGGCATTTCGAGCACGAACTCGTTGTTCTGGAGGCAGGTCTGGCACACTTCATCGGTGCCGTGTTGCGTTGAAAAGGCAGTCAAATCAATATCCTACGAATTTTGCGCATGGATCGTTCCGAGGATCAGGCGCGCTTTGTCAAGCGGGTGTAAATCACTGTTCAAATAGTGTGCGACCCGGGGATCGGCCTCAAGCTGACCTGAGCAGTTGAGCGCAGCCTCGCAATAGTCGGCCGTCGCTTTTTCGATCCCGAGGCCCAGGCTTTGGGCGCGAAGCGTAAGTGACGTCAAACGCTGCTGGCGTTCCAGAGAATCCACCTGTGCAAATACTGGGTTCTTCTCGCAAAGCGCCGTGTCCAGACGTTTGACAAAGCAGCGTACCCGGAAGGTGCGAAAGGCGCTGGCTTCGCGGTGGTCATAAATAAATGGGGTGATATGGGGCTGCTCGCGCCTCTCCAACGCATAGGTGAATTTGGTCAGAGTCTGCTGCTGTGGGTCTGCTGCCAAAATAGAAATCGATATTCCGTTGCGCGGCATAAACCACTGCATCAACCGCTCATGGTCGTCAGAAAGCGTCGCAATGTAGTGGGCGAAGGGGGCAGGCTCCCAGAAGCGAAAGTAGTACCATTTCTTCCGTTCGTCCATGACCCGAGTGAAGCGGCGGAAGTGTTGCCACACCTGGTCCAGGCTGCCGTCCGAGCGGACAAAAATGCCCGGGGCCTTGTCCCAATGCGCCCACGGCGCATCCCCCGAGGTGAACAAGGCCCGGGTGAACGGATGTTGGTGATCGAGGGCGACAATCCAGGGCGCAACATCACGCAGCTCGGCGGCTGGCTTGCCCTTAAACAAGCACCTATGGAGCAAACCAGAAGCCTCCAGTTGCTCGGCCAGGCCGGGTAGTTTCGCAGCATCTAAGATAGCGAACGTGTTTACGTCGCGCCCGCCAGAGAGGTGCTTGGCAATTTGGTCTGGCACAAACTTGGGATCCCGAACGCCCAATTGCGGTCCGAGCGGTGCTACACTGGTAATCGTTTCGGCCCGGAGAATACCGGAATTTGGGCGATTTGGCGTTTCGAAATCAAGACGCAAATAGTCGCTGTCGTCAAATGCTGTCACAAAATTTCCTGTGGTCGTAAATGGCGCAACTTTAGGTCGACTAGAACACAGGGTAAAGCGCTTAAAGTGACAATTTCTCGCAAGATAGCGCTCCGATAAACGCACACTGGCGGCGTCTGGCTTGGAGCTTACGGCGTGTCTTATGCCAGTTCGCCTGCCGCCCTCGACCTCGCGGGAGGGCACAGAAATCATCCCCGGAAAGTTTCAGGAAAAAAGGCACCCCGCTTGGAGCACCTTTGAAAACTGGCTTGAGGAACAGCCTGCACGCGTGATCGTGTTCAGCTGGGGGATGTTTGTTTGAGCAGGCGTTGCCGTGGCAGATCCATGTCTGGGAAACGGTCGAATACGTCTTGGTTTGGCAAATCAAGTTTGTCTTGGATGGCCTGTTCTTGAGAATATGAGACGTTCGAAAAATTCAAGCGATTTGTCAGCGCCGGCTTGTTCGCAATATAGGCGACCTGACCATAACTGACCTGAAAATCACGCAGGAACTTTACGTGGACAGGTTTCAGACGTTGGTTTTTGGATTTTCCTATCGGCGCATTTTCAACCTGAAGGTGACTGCATAGCCGTGTGACAACATCCGGGCCTTCACCAATGTCCCAGACAAGTTGTTGCCCCATCGTGGCTTTTTTTGTCGCGTAGCTAAGGATCTGATCATAATCAAACCAATTGTAGCCCCACCGGGTTTTGAATGCGTCGATATAGGCGTCGATTGAAGCGTCTGTCTTTTTGAAAAATTCGCCGCGGTTTATGCCCCAAAGCCCACCTTTGACAAATTGAGCATAGCTTGATCGTAAAAGACCCAGCGGATCCCGGATCAGGCCCAATACGGTCACCGAATCTTGTCCGAGGGCGGCCGAAAATGCCGTGGTCAAATCGCCAAGGCGAGCTTGATCGTCTGAGAAACGTTCGCAAGACAGCACGAGTTTGGAGCAGCTTTTTGCCTTGGCTTCCTGCAGGAGCGTGTCGACGGCCGTGTCAGCTTTTAGGTCACGCGCAAATAGGTTCTCGTGATGACGGTATCCATGCTGAATTCGATAGCTTTCCGGATATAGAACGCCGTGTGATGCGTAATAAGCATCATTGTCTGCGAAATGGGCTTGGATTGTGCTTGAGGCACATTTTGGCATGCCTATATGAAAAATTACTTCCATTTGTTAGCCCATATCTACGGAAAATTGGTGTTACTGTATAGGTTTAACAGCCGGATGTTCCGGTCGTTAAACCTCATGTCTGTCGCTGAAATCAGCCCTTCAGCTTGGCCGCAACCAGCTGGTTTACCGCTTTGGGGTTGGCCTTGCCGCCGGTGGCTTTCATCACCTGACCAACAAACCAGCCCGCCAGTTTGGGGTTCTCTTTGGCCTTTTCCACCTGCGCCGGGTTGGCGGCGATGATCTCGTCCAAAGCAGCCTCGATGGCGCCAGTGTCTGTGACCTGTTTCATGCCGCGTTCGTCCACGATAACAGCAGGGTCGCCGCCTTCGGTGTAGACGATTTCAAACAGGTCTTTGGCGATTTTTCCGGAAATTGCATCAGACGCGATCAGGTCAATGATGCCGCCCAGTTGGTCTGGGTTCACCGGGCTGTCGGTGATGGTTTTTTCGTCTTTTTTCAGGCGGCCAAACAGTTCGTTAATCACCCAGTTGGCGGCCAGCTTGCCGCTGCGGCCTTTTGCGACGTCTTCGAAATAGGCCGCTGCTGAGACTTCGGCGGTCAGTACCGATGCGTCGTAATCGGTCAGGCCCAAGTCGCTGATAAAGCGGGATTTTTTCGCGTCTGGCAGCTCGGGAAGTTTGGCCGCGATGTCGTCAACCCAGCCCTGTTCGATCTCCAATGGAAGCAGATCGGGATCGGGGAAATAGCGGTAGTCATGCGCTTCTTCTTTGGAGCGCATCGAGCGGGTTTCACCTTTGTCGGGATCATACAGGCGAGTTTCCTGACTGATGGTGCCGCCGGCCTCGATGATGGCAATCTGGCGACGGGCTTCGACATCAATCGCCTGTTGAATGAAGCGCATGGAGTTCATGTTCTTGATCTCGCAGCGGGTGCCGAGATGACCAAAATCGCCCGTTTCCTGGAATTTTTCATACTGGCCGGGCAGGCAGACAGAGACGTTTACATCCGCCCGCAGGTTGCCGTTTTGCATATTGCCGTCGCAGGTGCCCAGATATTGCATGATCTGGCGCAGTTTGGCGATATAGGCCGCGGCCTCTTCGGGCCCGCGAATGTCGGGCTGCGAGACGATCTCCATCAGGCAGACGCCGGTCCGGTTCAGGTCCACAAAGGACATGTTGGGATCCATGTCATGGATCGATTTGCCCGCGTCCTGTTCCATGTGGATGCGCTCCACTCGGACGTTGCGCGCGGTGCCGTCGCCCAGTTCCACCAGCACTTCGCCTTCGCCGACGATGGGGTGATACAGTTGCGAAATCTGGTAACCTTGGGGCAGATCGGGGTAGAAATAGTTCTTGCGGTCAAAGGCAGACCACAGGTTGATGTCAGCCTTAAGGCCCAGACCTGTGCGCACGGTTTGTTCAACGCAGAACTCGTTGATCACCGGCAGCATGCCGGGCATCGCGGCGTCAACAAAGGCGACGTTGGAGTTCGGCTCGGCGCCAAATTTGGTCGAGGCGCCAGAAAACAGTTTCGCATTGGAGCTGACCTGCGCATGCACCTCCATCCCAATGACCAGTTCCCAGTCATGTTTGGCGCCCGAGATTACTTTGGGCTTGGGGAGTTCATATGTCAGGTCGAGCATGTTTTTCCGCCGTATCCTATGGTCTGTCTGAATAACGTAAAATCAGGTTTACTTGCCCTGCGTTCTAGGCCTCCCGGCAGGCCGGGGCAAGGGGCAACTGCCCCTGAGCGCCGCGGCACAGGGGCATAGAATGTGGTCAGGGATGCAGCATCACCCGGACATGATCGCCTTGGGGGGTGGCCGAGAACCGGGCATTTGTGTTGCTGGCGCACACGTAAACGGCATCGAATTGGGTCTTTGATCGAATGGGGCCGTCATAAGCGGGGATCAATTCGGTTGTCTTTAGGCCGACCTCGTCAAAAAACGCGAACAGGTAATGATTGTCCGCCACTGGCAGGAGGCCTGCCTGATCGAGCTGGGCCTGCTCCGCACCGTGTCGCGCGGTCAACGTCGCGATGTTGGGGGAGAGCTGGCAGATGTTTGAAATACCCTTGGCCCGCAGTTGCGCGCGGACGGTGGTTTCCACTTCGGATTTCTTCAGTTTTGATAGAGCAGTCCAGTCCAGATCTGCTTGCTCGGCCTGCGCCAGCGACCCCGCTGACAATAGAGCTGTGGAAAAGAGGGCGGCGGTCAGGATGTTTTTCATCGAACTTTGCTTTCTCAGTGTCTCTGTGGTCAGGTTTGGGGCTGGCAGCAGTTAAAATCGTTAATCGCGGGGTTGCAAGCAATGTTTCGCCTACATCTGCGCAACCGGCCCGGTTGCGGCCGTGACGGCGGGTTTTGCCTTGGCGGGGGCAGGGTGGGGGGATAGAACTGGGCCTCCAAACATCTTGTAGGAGATCGCCGTGGACACGCCCAGCCGGATTGCCCAGACTATTGCCACCGAAATTAACGCCGCGCCGAAACAGGTCTTGGCGGCGGTGGAGCTGTTGGATGGCGGGGCGACGGTGCCCTTTGTGGCGCGGTATCGCAAAGAGGCGACCGGGGGATTGGATGATACGCAACTGCGCAATCTGGCCGAGCGGTTAAGCTACCTGCGTGAGCTGGAAGCCCGTCGGGTGACCATTTTGAACAGCATCAAAGAACAGGATAAGCTGACCGGCGCCTTGGCCAAATCCATTGCGGGGGCGGACACCAAAGCCCAGCTGGAAGATATTTACCTGCCGTTCAAACCCAAGCGTCGGACCAAGGCGATGATCGCCCGGGAAAACGGGTTGGAGCCACTGGTTGAGGCCATTCTGGCGGATCGTGGCGCGGACCCAGAGGCCCTGTCCAACGCCTATTTGAATGCGAGCGTTGCCACGCCAAAGGACGCGCTGAACGGGGCGCGCGATATCTTGACCGAGCGGCTGACGGAAAATGCGGATCTGGTCGGGCGTTTGCGCGAGTTCATGCAGAACGAGGCACGGCTGACAGCGACATTGGTCAAGGGAAAAGAAGCAGAGGGTGCCAAGTTTTCCGATTATTTTGAACATGTTGAACGGTGGAAGAATGTGCCCTCCCACCGGGCGCTTGCCATGCTGCGCGGTGCAAACGAAGGTATCTTGACGCTTGATATTGCTCCGGACGGAGACGAGGCCGTAGCCCGTGCAGAGGCCACAATTGGGGCGGTGTTGGGCGCGCGCGGGCAGGGGCCTGGAGATCTGTGGCTGCGCAAAGTTGCTGGCTGGACCTGGCGGGTGAAACTGTCGCTGTCCTTGATGTTGGAGTTGATGGGAGATCTACGTGCGCGGGCGCAGGATGAGGCCATTCAGGTCTTTGCGCGTAATTTGAAAGACCTGTTGTTTGCGGCGCCAGCCGGTGCGCGGCCGACCCTCGGGCTGGATCCAGGCATTCGCACCGGCGTTAAGGCGGCAGTGGTGGATGCAACCGGGAAAGTGGTGACCACCGCGACCCTGTATCCCTTTCAACCCAAGAATGACCTGCGGGGCGCACAGGTGGAGATCACCAAATTGATCGCGCACCACGGGATCGAGCTGATTGCCATCGGGAATGGCACCGCCAGCCGGGAGACCGAAAAAATGGTGGCTGAGGTGCTAGAGCATCTGCCCGCCAAGATCAAAAAACCCACCAAAGTTGTGGTGTCCGAGGCCGGGGCATCGGTGTATTCCGCTTCGGAATTAGCGGCGCGGGAATTCCCTGATCTGGATGTGTCATTGCGCGGGGCCGTGTCAATCGCCCGTCGTTTGCAGGATCCATTGGCGGAACTGGTGAAGATTGAACCCAAATCGATTGGGGTGGGCCAGTATCAGCATGACGTGGATCAGCACAAGCTGTCCAAGTCGCTTGAGGCGGTGATTGAAGACGTGGTGAACGCGGTTGGGGTCGACCTTAACATGGCGTCGGCGCCATTGCTGACGCATGTTTCGGGGCTTGGGCCGGGATTGGCGGATGCTATTGTGGCGCACCGCGATGCCAATGGCGCCTTTCAGTCGCGGCGTGAACTTCTGAAAGTGGCGCGCCTTGGTCCCAAGGCGTTTGAACAATGTGCGGGTTTCCTGCGCATCCGCGAGGGCAAAGAGCCGTTGGATGCGTCATCGGTGCACCCGGAGGCCTACAAGCTGGCGCGTAAAGTGGTGGCAGCCTGCGGACGTGATATTCGCCAATTGATGGGCGACGGTGCCGCGCTGAACGCCTTGCGGGCAGAAGAGTTTGTAGACGACAGTTTTGGCCTGCCGACGGTGCGCGATATCTTTGCCGAACTGGAAAAGCCGGGCCGCGATCCGCGCCCAAGTTTTGTCACCGCGAGCTTCAAAGAGGGGGTGGAAACCATCACCGACCTGAAATCCGGTATGGTGCTGGAAGGCACTGTCACCAACGTCGCTGCCTTTGGGGCCTTTGTTGATGTTGGCGTGCATCAGGACGGGCTGGTCCATGTGAGCCAGCTGGCGGATAAATTTGTAAAAGATCCGCATGAGGTGGTGAAAACCGGGCAGGTGGTGCGGGTGACGGTGACCGAAGTGGATGTGGCACGCAAACGCATCGGCCTGACCATGCGCAAAGACGGGGGCGCATCAGCTAAAGACGCACGCAACGCGCGAGGGGGCGATGTCAAAGCGAACGCCGGTAAACCCGCGCCGCGCCAGAATAAAGCGCCTGCGAAACACGGTAACCGAAGCGGGCAACAAGACCGCGGTCAGGGCGCGCTGGGCGCGGCCTTGATGAATGCGTTCAAAAAATCCTGATGCACGTCAGCGGGCGGTCAGTGTGATGCCATCTGGTGTGAAGGTAACGATCTGACCGTTGTTGATGTCATCGCGAAACAGATCGGCGAGACAGCGCAGGGCATCGGCGCGACCGCGCGCGGCAAACCGGCTGATCGACGTCACGCGGGCGTTGTTGTCAAACCCGACCGCCGCATGGGCCCAGATCAACGGGTGAATTTCGTGTAAATGTCCCTGCACGATCCAGCTGGTTGCCGCCGCGATCTGGCCGCGCGCGGCCTCAACAGTGGCGGATGTCGTTGGTTTTTGACAGATCGCCAGACCGCAATAAGCCGCAAGTTGATTGACGGTCGCTTGGTCGGGGTGGCGCTGTAAAATGTCGCGTATCCCCTCCAGAAACAGCGCAGTGTTCAGCGTGGCAGCGAGGCTTGGATCACACAAGAGCGCATCAAAATAGACCCATGTGTACCCCCCCGCGCCCCAGCTGTCTTTGGTTCGTGCAGCGGTGTCGCAGGCCGCCTGTTCCAGAGCCTCGGGACCGCCGCGCCAGCGTGGCAACATGGCGTGACCAAACGCGCGCATATGGCGGCTGTTGTCTGGATCAAGATCGATCAGAGCGGTAAAGTGTTCAGCCACCTCTTTGGTCTCGGCTGTGCGATCTGCAAAGAGGGAACATTTGGCGGCGGCAATCATCGGGCTGTCCAGATCAACCCCGTCCAGATCTGCCAAAAGCGCAGCCGCGCGATTGAAGTGAACTTTGGCGCGCTGTTGATGTGTGGCCGAGGAGTAGCGTTCACCGGCGGGAGAGCGCCAGGCCCACGCCAAATCAACGTGGGTTAGCGCCACCAGCGTCGTCATGTAGGGATCATTGCCGTGGTCAAAACGGACGGCTTCCAACGCCATTACCCCGTCGATCAGCGCATGGTCATTTGGCACCTGCTGGTCCGTCAGCGCATGTTCAACCGCGTTTACAATGTCACCGCGCGCGCCAAAGGCAATCAGGCTGGAAAGGGGCTGGCCACAGGGGCTTGTATCGCGGGACTGGTCGGCGTCTTCGATGGATTGTAGCAGGTCGGGCCAGCGTTCTTGCCGAGCCAGAAATACCCCCAGCTCGCGTGCTGAGCGGGCCGCGTCGTCGTTTTCTTCGGTGTCGCAGACCGTGATGCGCAGCTGGTCGGCGGGGTTTGACACATCGTCAAACACGCTGGTTTCCGCGTCAGGGAGCGAGGGCGAGTCCAGCGGCGTTGGTCTGGCGATACGGGTCCACCTTGCGGTAAGATCTGCCGCGATCGTTGAGAGCGTGCGTGTCAGGATCAGGCTGGGTGACCGGGAGGTTTTAAGCATCAATTTTGTCCGCTGTTTGGCAGCTTGTTGGTTGTGCTAAGATCAGCGGACTTTGAGGCGCAATAAAGGCGTCGTTAAGGATTTTCCAAAGCGATATTGAATTTGTTAACTCCTTGTCGCCGCAATTTTTTGATTTTCGTTAAAAAGCAACATGTTGATGCGGAGGCATCTCAGCGCCCCCGCATCATGAGTTTACGCTTTTAGAATACGCGTAACCATTTCATTGGTGTCCCGGCTAAGACCGGGCGTTTCCACGATGCGCTGCAACTGTGCGCGGATCATGTCTTGGCGGGCTGCGTCATAGCGCGGCCAGCTTTGGAAAGCGGCACACATGCGGGCTGTTGTCTGCGGGTTCAGGGGGTCCAGTTCGATCAATTTATCGGCCAGCAGCGCATAGCCTGCACCCGATGCGGAGTTGAACCCGGCGTGGTGACCGGCCAAGGCTCCCATGACGGCGCGGAACCGGTTGGGGTTTTTGATGGTGAACAGCGCGTGTTCTGTCAGCTCTTGGGCGATGGTTACTGCCTGTTCCGGGGCCGCGCAGGCGATTTGCAGGGCAAACCATTTGTCCATCACCAGACGATCGTTTTGCCATTGCTCAAAATACCTCTGCGTTGCGGCAGCGCCTTTGTCGGCTTTGAGCAGACAGGCGAGGGCGGCGTATTGCTGCGTCATATTGTCGGCGCTGTCGAATTGGCGCTGGGCCTGTTCGCCGCTGTCCAACCGGGTCAACAGTGACAGGATGCTGGCATTCAGCGCGCGCTTTCCGGCGCCATGGGCATCCGGCCGATAGGGGCCATCAACGGTGGTGTCGGCATAAAGACGTGGCAAGCTGTCGCTGAGTGCCTGCGCCAGTGTCTGGGTAAAGGTTTCGGCCGCTTCGTAGATCTTTTGCGGATCAGGTGTGTGGCCGCGCGCGTGTAGGGTTTGGGCAATGTCAGATTGGCTTGGAGCCGACAGAACCAAAGCACGAAAGGCCGGATCCAAACTGTCATCGCGCACCAATTTCACCAAGGCGTCCAGATACGCGCTGTCGGGGGCAGCCCCGTCTGTCACCATAGCAATGCGGGTTTCTTTGGCTAGGGTATTCCCGGCCTCCCAACGGTTGAAGGGGTCGGTGTCATGGGCCAGTAAGAACGCGCGCTCGATGTTGGTTGTGTCGCGTTCCAAAATCACCGGAGCGGAAAATTCACGCAGGAGTGAGGGCACCGGTTTTGCAGTCAGCCCATCAAAAGTGAAGCTTTGACGCGCCTCGGTCAGCTCAAGCACAGTTGTGGGCTGGATTTCTTCACCTGCGTCGTTCAGCAGGCCTACGGCGACTGGGATCACACGCGGGTCTTTGTTGGGTTGGCCGAGGGTGGCGGCGGTCTCTTGCGTCAGGTGTAGCGTGTAAGTGCCGTCGGCGAAGTCCTCGGTGACGGTGACACGCGGTGTGCCGGCCTGACTGTACCAGCGCTTGAACTGGCCCATGTCGCGGCCGGTGGCGTCGTGGAACACTTGAAGCCAGTCTTCAATTGTGCAGGCTTGCCCATCGTGGCGATCAAAGTAGAGATCAAGCGCCTTATAATAGGCGTCATCCCCCACCAGACGTTTCAACATGCCAATGACTTCGGCGCCTTTTTCGTAGACGGTGGCGGTGTAGAAGTTGTTGATCTCCTGAAACTGCTCTGGGCGCGGCGGGTGCGACAGCGGGCCTTGGTCTTCGGGGAACTGGCGTGCGCGCAGGGCGATGACGTCTTCAATACGTTTCACCGGTTCGGATCGCATATCTGCGGTGAACTGTGCGTCGCGATAAACGGTTAGCCCTTCTTTTAGGCAGAGCTGGAACCAATCGCGGCAGGTGATGCGGTTGCCGGTCCAGTTGTGAAAATACTCATGCGCGATGATCGCCTCAATCCGTTCGAAATTGGCATCGGTTGAGGTTTCGGGTGAGGCCAACACACAAGAGGAGTTGAAGATATTCAGCCCCTTGTTTTCCATTGCACCCATGTTGAAATCATCGACGGCGACGATGTTGAAAATGTCGAGGTCATACTCGCGGCCATAGACGTCTTCGTCCCAAGTCATCGATTTCTTCAGCGCTTCCATCCCAAAGGCACATTTGCCTTCGTCGCCGGGACGCACCCAAATATTCAGTTCAACGTCTTTGCCGGATTTGGTTGTGAAACGATCCGGATGGTTGATCAGATCGCCTGCGACCAGCGCAAATAGATAGGCGGGTTTGGGCCATGGATCGTGCCATTCGGCCCAGCCGTCGCCTGCACCGGTGGGGTTGCCGTTGGACAGCAGGACTGTTTCGGAACCTTCAATGCGCACCTTAAATGTGGACATCACATCAGGGCGATCCGGATAATAGGTGATTTTGCGAAACCCTTCGGCCTCACATTGGGTGCAATACATGCCGTTCGACATATAGAGCCCTTCCAGCGCGGTGTTGCCCTTGGGGTTGATTTCAACTTCGGCCTCCCAAACAAACGGCGTGCCGGGCACTTTGCAGACCAGTCCGCCGTCCACCTGTTCTGGCGTGACCGCAACACCGTCAATGCTGGCGCGGATCAAGGTCAGGTCTTCGCCGTGCAGGAAAAACCGTGGATCTGCTGCGTTTGGCTTGGGCGTAAAGGTAATCCGGCTGAGCACACGGGTGGAAGTGGGCGCCAGTTTGAAGGTGAGGTCGACACTGTCGACGTCAAACCCAAAGGGTTTGTAATCTTTCAGATAATAGGTCTGGGGGGCTTGGCTGGTCATGAAGGGCCTCATTGGTCTGGGTTGTGCGACGTTAGGAAACTGCCGCCTGCGCTGCAACCACCCAAAGCAGAGCCGCGCCGCTGGGCGGGACGTTTCCGGACATTTTGTGTTGGGGGGCGTCGCTCGCCCGAAATTGCTGCGGGTCAGCACGCAGTTGCGTTTCAGGTCTGCCTCGACCTGTTGCCAGTACGACCTAGGTGTGACCTGGGTGCGGGCAGGAGTGTGCATTTGTGAACAACAGCTTGCGCCCATCGAAGGTCTTGAAGCAGGATGCACATAATCTTACCGTTTTTAAGGATTTAACAGAAAGGCGGCTTTATGCGTCCCAGAGTGGGAATAATCGGCAATTCTTATCTGTTGAATGATAACTATCCGGTTCATGCAGGCGGAACGATGAGCTCCGAGGCCATTGCTGAGGTCTCAGACTGTCTGCCCCTGATGATCCCGGCGGATCCTCGATTTGTTTCGGTTGAGGAATTGCTGCACAATTGTGATGGCTTTTTGCTGACCGGCGGGCGGCCTAATGTTCACCCCAACGAATATGGCGAGACCGAAACCGAAGCGCATGGCGCGTTTGACCGGGCGCGGGATGCCATTACATTGCCATTGGTGCGCGCCTGTGTGGAGCGCGGCCAGCCGTTTTTGGGCATTTGCCGGGGCTTCCAAGAGGTCAACGTGGCGATGGGCGGCAGCCTGTATCCCGAAATTCGAGATCTGCCGGGACGGATGAACCACCGGATGCCGCCAGACGGCACCATCGAAGAAAAGTTCGCCCTGCGCCATGTGGTGAGTTTCCCAAAAGAGGGCGTGTTTGCGCAGCTGTTTGGGGCGGATCAGGTGATGACCAACACCCTCCACGGACAGGGGATCAAAGAGCCGGGGCATCGCATTGTCATTGAAGGCACAGCGCCAGACGGCACGCCCGAGGCGATCTATGTGAAAGATGCGCCGGGCTTTACGCTGGCGGTGCAATGGCACCCTGAATATCAGGCACCAACTGACCCGGTGTCGCGGCCGTTGTTTGAGGCGTTTGGTGCGGCTGTACACGCCTGGGCGACCACGAGATAATCAAACCAACCTGCGACGGCGGCCTGTCGGTTGCGGGAGGCTTGAACGATGATCTGCTGGCTAAACGGTATGATTTGTGGCGGCGCCGATGCCATTCTGTTGGTGTCTTTGGTGGCCAGTAGAACGGGCCTTTGAGCTGGCGAGTGGTGGTGTGCTGTCGTATTTTGAAATTAATATGCCGTAGATGGTTTCTTTTTCTGGACGTCACGAAAATAACCAGTATGTATTCGCGCGTTAGTTCTGAGGGGTTCGGGCCATCGTGGCAAAAAACACACTCTTGCGCTGGATGGATCTCCCACCTGTGTGGTTGGTGGTTCATTGTGGTGCTGTGGCGTGTCTGGGCCGGGCTTTTTCGATGGGTTTGACCTTTGATGCATTGCCACAGAGGGTCATCGCCGCAGTGCTTTGGGCGTTTGCTGTTGTGTTGACTGGGGCAGCTCTTTTTGAACTGGCACGCAAAAGAACCACAGTTCACCCGCACCATGCGCCGCGCCGTTTGGTGACCACGGGCGTGTTCAGATACAGCCGAAACCCGATTTATCTCGCGGATGTTCTGGTTCTGACAGGGGTGGTGTTGTGGTGTGATGCTGTGCTGTCTTTGCCCTTACTTGCCGTTTTTGTGTGGGTGTTGATCCGTCGGTTTATCATCCCGGAAGAAGCGCGCTTGGCTCAGTCTTTTCCTGACGACTGGCCCAACTACACCACGAAAACCCGACGCTGGGTTTGAAATACTGCAATGCGGCGTAGAGATGCGGCGATGCAGCAAAACACTTGCGCAATAATCTTGCGCAGACTAGCTTGCAACTATTGCGATCCGAACTCTTCGGTTTGGGCGCAAACAGGACGAGGGGACCAGATAGGTGAAACTAGGAACGCCAAAAGAGAGCTTCGACGGCGAGGCACGGGTGGCAATGACACCCGAGTCAGCCAAGCAGCTGCAGAAGCTGGGCTATGATTGTGCCATTGAAACGGGTGCAGGTCTGGCCGCCGGATTTTCCGATGCCGCCTATGCGGCTGCGGATGTCGAAATTGTCGAGACCGCCGCTGCGCTGTGGAGTACGGCCGACATAATCGCCAAGGTACGTCAGCCCGATGCCGCGGAGTTGGAGCATCTGACCAACGACAAGACGCTGATTTCGTTCTTTAACCCTGCCGGAAACGAAGATGGAATGGCGGCGGCTAAGGCAAAAGGCGCAAACGTGATTGCCATGGAAATGGTGCCACGTATCAGCCGTGCTCAAAAGATGGATGCACTGTCGTCCATGGCCAATATCGCAGGCTATCGCGCGGTGATTGAGGCGGGCAACAACTTTGGTCGCTTTTTCACGGGTCAGATCACGGCAGCGGGCAAAGTGCCGCCAGCCAAGGTTCTGGTCGTGGGTGCTGGTGTTGCTGGCCTGGCGGCCATTGGCACATCCACCTCCCTTGGCGCGGTCACATATGCCTTCGACGTGCGCCCCGAAGTGGCGGAGCAGGTCGAATCGATGGGGGCAGAATTTGTCTACCTCGACTTCGAAGAAGAACAGCAGGACGGCGCGGCCACAGGCGGATATGCGGCGGTCTCAAGCCCGGAATTCCGTGAAGCACAACTGGCCAAGTTCCGTGAATTGGCACCTGAGATCGACATCGTGATCACCACCGCGTTGATCCCCAACCGTCCGGCGCCCAAATTGTGGCTAGAAGACATGGTTGCGGCGATGAAGCCCGGTTCGGTGATTGTCGACCTCGCAGCCGAACGCGGCGGCAACGCCGAAGGCACTGTAATGGACGAAAAGGTCGTCACCGAAAATGGTGTGACCATCATCGGCTACACCGACTTCCCGTCCCGCATGGCGGCCCAGTCCTCGAGCCTTTATGCCACCAACATCCGCCACATGATGACCGATTTGACGCCTGAAAAGGACGGTCAGGTTGTGCACAACATGGAAGACGATGTAATCCGCGGCGCAACTGTGACGCATCAGGGGGAAATCACCTTTCCACCGCCGCCTCCCAAGGTAAAGGCGATCGCCGCCAAGCCAAAGGAAACCGTGCCCGAGCTGACGCCCGAAGAAAAGCGCCAGCAGGAAGCGGACGCGTTTAAGGCGCAGACCAGAAATCAGGTCACATTGCTGGCCGTTGGTGCCGCCTTTATGTTGGGCGTTGGATTGATCGCACCTGCCAGCTTTATGCAGCACTTCATTGTGTTTGTTCTGGCGGTGTTTGTGGGCTTCCAGGTGATCTGGGGTGTCGCACATTCCCTGCACACGCCTTTGATGGCGGTGACCAATGCAATTTCGTCAATCATTATTCTGGGCGCGCTGATGCAGATCGGATCTGGCAGCTTCCTGGTGATCCTGCTTGCGGCCCTGTCTGTCTTTATGGCCGGGATCAACATCTTTGGCGGTTTCCTCGTAACACGGCGCATGCTTGCCATGTTCCAGAAATCTTAAGGGGGGCCTGACTGATGGAATTTGGCTTCACAACAGCGGCCTATGTGGTCGCGGCTGTTCTCTTTATCTTGTCGCTTGGCGGTCTTTCGGGACAAGAAAGCGCAAAACGCGCGGTGTGGTATGGCATCGTCGGCATGGCGCTGGCGGTCTTTGCTACACTGATCGGCCCCGGTTCGGGTCTGTGGCTCTTGTCGCTGCTGCTGATCATCGGTGGCGGTATGATCGGCTACTACGTTGCAAAAAAGGTTCAGATGACCGAAATGCCGCAGCTGGTCGCAGCGATGCACTCTCTTGTTGGCTTGGCTGCGGTGTTTGTTGGTCTGATCGCGCACATTGAATTGGGCCGCGTTCTGGCAATGGAAGAGGCAGAAAAGAAAGCGCTGGAAGGCTTTGCGGCACTTTTGGCGAAAAAAGACGGCGTCGAAATTGGCATCCTACGGGTTGAACTGTTTCTCGGCATCTTCATCGGTGCGGTGACCTTCACCGGGTCGGTCGTGGCCTATGGTAAGCTGGCGGGCAAAGTCTCTTCGGCGGCGACCAAACTTCCTGGCGGTCACCTGTTAAACGCAGGCGCCGCAGGTCTCTCTGCGATATGTCTGTTCTGGTACTGCTCGACGGGGGGTGTCTTTCCGCTGTTCCTGATGACCTTGGCGGCGCTGTTCATCGGCTACCACCTGATCATGGGCATTGGCGGCGCTGACATGCCGGTGGTTGTGTCGATGCTGAACTCTTATTCAGGTTGGGCCGCGGCGGCGATTGGTTTCTCGCTCGGCAACGATCTTCTGATCGTGGTTGGCGCGCTGGTTGGTTCGTCTGGTGCGATCCTGTCTTACATTATGTGTAAGGCGATGAATCGCTCCTTTGTGTCGGTCATTCTGGGCGGCTTTGGGGGCAGCACCGGTCCTGCAATGGAAGTCGAAGGCGAACAGATCGCCATTGACGCCGATGGTGTCGCGACGGCTCTGGATGACGCCGACAGCGTCGTGATCATCCCCGGCTACGGCATGGCGGTGGCGCAAGCCCAGCAGAACGTCGCCGAACTGACCCGTCGTCTGCGCGCCAAAGGCAAGACCGTGCGTTTTGCGATCCACCCGGTTGCAGGACGTCTGCCTGGGCATATGAACGTGCTCTTGGCCGAAGCCAAGGTGCCCTACGACATCGTATTGGAAATGGACGAAATCAACGATGATTTCCCCGAAACCGATGTGGCAATTGTCATTGGCTCCAACGACATCGTGAACCCCGCCGCCCAAGAAGATCCAAACTCCCCCATCGCGGGCATGCCGGTTCTGGAATGCTGGAAAGCGAAGCAGGTGTTTGTCTCCAAACGCGGTCAAGGCACCGGTTATTCCGGCATCGAAAACCCGCTGTTCTTCAAGGACAACACCCGCATGTTCTATGGCGACGCCAAGGCCAGCCTGGATCAATTGCTGACGTTGGTGTCCTAAACTGTAGACGGATAAAACACTCAAAGGCGCTCTGTCACAGGGCGCCTTTTTCATACCTGCACGACCCGCGTGGCCAGGGCTTCTTTTTGGCCTGAAATACCCCGGGGGTCTGGGGGCAGCGCCCCCAGGGCAGGGAAGCACACATTGCCTTTTCGTTGGGCAATAGGACACGGCATACAAATGTATCCCATTAAAGTGCTGAAAAAACGAGAAAAAATATATACAGTTTGGATGCGCCTTCGTAACGTCACCACGATTCTTACCAAGGTTCGACCATACGATGTTTCCTGACCACCCCTTGCGCTACGCGCTGACCAATGAAATGCACGCCCGCCCTTTCCCTAAAATGGAAGGGCCCTGTACTGTGGTGTATCTTGCGATCAAGCAGGAAAAACAGGCGATACATCGCGACCGAACACAGGATCTTGCCCATTTGGTGGCACTGTTGGACCGACATGGCGCCGCCCATCCGACCCCTGGCGCAACCCATCATGCGGCAAAATTGGGTCGTCACTCGCTGAAATGGGAACAGCACACCGAATTTGTCAGCTATACGCTGTATGCTCAAGGGATCAGCACCCGCCCCTTTGATCCGGCGGATTTTGAAGTCTTCCCGGCTGACTGGCTGGCAGACGCGCCTGGCCAGCGCATCACCTCAATGATGATCCGCGTGGTTCCGCGCCCCGACGACAAGCCGTTAAAAGAAGCACTGGGTGATTGGTTTGTACCCGAAAGTCTCGCGGCCTCGCGGGTTTTGGACGACAGCGCTGTGATTGCCGGCGATTTCCGCATTGATGCGTCGGGCCATATGCGTTTTGCAGTATTTTCCAATGTTGAAACGGGCAAGCAACGCACCGGCCGCATTGTTCAGCGTCTGTGTGAGATTGAAACCTATCGTGCCATGTCCATGTTGGGCTTTTCTCGGGCCCGTGGGTTGACGCCAACCATCGGCAGTTTGGACACCCATCTGAGCGAGATGATGGTGGAGATGACCAACAGCGAAGTGAACGCGGATGAAACGTTGTCGCAGCTGTTGAAAGTGTCGGCGGAACTGGAATCTTTGGGTGCGCGTTCCGCCTTTCGCTTTAGTGCCACAGGGGCATATGATGCCTTGGTCAATCAGCGCATCGAAATTTTGCGCGAAAGCCATTTAAATGGCTTTCAGACCTTTTCTGAATTTATGCTGCGCCGGTTCGAGCCTGCGATGCGGACAGTGAAATCCACAGAAACGCGATTGGCCACATTGGCGGATCGGGCACGTCGCGCAGGAGAGTTGTTGCGTACGCGGGTTGATGTGGAACGCAGCGCGCAAAATCAGGCGCTGTTGGCCAGCATGGACCGCCGGGCGGATTTGCAGCTGCGCTTGCAGCACACGGTCGAAGGCCTGTCCGTCGTGGCGATCAGTTATTACGCGGTCTCTCTGGCAACTTATCTGCTGTATCCGTTGGGACAAATTCTAGAGATTTCCAAAGGCAACCTGACGGCGCTGTTGACGCTGCCGGTGATTGCTTTGGTTTGGCTGGCACTGCGGCAGGTCAAAAAGTCGCTGCACTGATTGACACCGGGATTTTATTCCATAAATCCAAAGCCGCGCAGAGGTTGCGCGGCTTTGGTGTTTGTAGAGGCTAGCGGCCGCGGATCCGGGGATCTAGCGCATCGCGAAGCCCATCCCCCAGATAATTCACACATAGTACCGAAAGCGAGATCATCAGCCCCGGCCAAATCACCCGTTCCGGGTATAGGGTCATCCGGTCCACGGCATCGTTTAGCAACCGGCCCCAGGTGGGGAAATCTGGCGGGAAGCCAAACCCCAGAAAAGACAAAGAGCTTTCGGTGATGATGGCTGTGGCAATGCCAAGCGTGGCGGAGACCATGATAGGGGACAGTACGTTGGGCAGGATATGCCGCAACACCAGTTTGGAATTGCGCGTGCCGATGGACTGCGCGGCCACAACAAATTCGCGCTCTTTAAGAGCCAGAACATCGCCGCGGACAATGCGGGCGGTTGGCATCCAACTGGTGATACCAATCAGGCAGACGATCAGCACAAACACACCGCCCTCTGGGCCGATGGATTTGGACAGGCTTTCCCGAAACAGCACTGCCGCGACCAGGATCATCGGCAACAGGGGCAGCGCTAGAAACAGATCAGTCAGGCGCATCAACAGGCCGTCCAGACGTTTGTAGTAGCCCGCAATCACGCCAATGAAGGTGCCAAGAAACAGCGCCAAGATCATCGCCGCCAACCCCACCGCAATAGAGACCCGCCCGCCAAACATGAGACGTGCCAGCGTATCGCGGCCCAGATTGTCGGTGCCCAAGGGATAGGCCCAGTTCATTTTGGCGCCGGGATCCCAGAGGCCGTGATAGATTGGGCGCATATCGCGCAGTTTGATGAAATCTCGCCCGGTGGGCACCACCGTCGCATCGTTCCAATACACAAACGGGCCTACGACCACGATCAGCAGGATCAGGACAAACAACAGGCCTCCGATCAACGCGCCACTGTGTGATTTGAACTGGGTCCAGATTTCAAGCCATTGGCTGCGTGGGGGAGCAGTAGGAGTTGGAGTGTGCAGCTCAGTCATAGCGGATCCTCGGGTCCAGAATGCCGTACAGTACATCTGCGATCAGGTTAAAGGTCACGATCAACACCGCAAAAATAAAGGTCAGGGTTTGCACCATCGGCAGATCATTGGCCTCAATCGCTCCGATCAGCAGTTGGCCGATGCCGTTCACCTTGAACACCTGTTCGGTGATGATGGCGCCGCCAAAGATCGATGGGATCCCCAGTGCTATCACGGTGATCACCGGGATCATCGAATTGCGCAGCACATGTACCATGACCACGATGTATTCGCTCAGGCCCTTGGCGCGCGCCGTGCGCACATAGTCCTGGTTGAGATTGTCCAGCATGGAGGCGCGCATAAACCGGCTGAGCTGCGCCGTGATTTGCAGTGCCAGCACCATCACCGGCATGATCATCTGTTTCAGCTGAAAGACAAAACTGTCCCAATCCGTCACCACATGGGTGGTGTCATAGATTGACGGAAACCAGCCCAGTTGCACCGAAAAGATCACGATGACCAAAACGCCCGAGAAAAATGGCGGCACAGAAAACCCGACCATAGAGACAAACGTCCCGAGCTGGTCAAACCAACTGTACTGGCGATAGGCGGAATAGATGCCGATGGGCAGGGCGATCAGGATTGCCACGACATAGGCCGTGCCCACAACGGTCAGCGTTTGGGGCAGGCGTTGGATTACGATGTCCATCACCGGTGAACGTGTTTGCCACGAAATCACCCGCAGATCGCCTTGTGAAAAAGAGGTGCCAAAATAGTGGTCAATCAGAACCTGTGGTTCGATCCAGAAGAATTGTACCAACCATTTCCAAAACCGGATATGAGCGGGTTCGCCCAGGCCCAAAGCCTCACGCATTTTTTCTTTGACTTCGGGGGGAACGGTGAGCGGCACCTGCGCCATGGGGTCGCCGGGGGCGAGTTCAAGCAGCAGGAAAATCACCAGACTTATGAACAGCAGTGTCGGCACTGCCAAGATCAAACGCCTGACTGTGAAGGTCAACATCAGGAGGGACGCCTTTATTTTCGGGGTCGTCAGAAACAGTGTTGGGGGCGTATTGCCCGACACTATAGTGCAGGAAACTGGCCGTAATACAACGCGCAGAAGCCCCGACAGACAGGGTGTCGGGACTTCGCCGTTTCAGATCAGTTACTTAATGCGGTGCCAATCGGCTGCATTCCACAGTTCGCTGTCCCATACGTTCAGTTTGACACCGCCCAGTGAGTTGGCATGTGCGGACAGGCGACCGCGGTGGACCAGTGGGATCATGCCGCCTTTGCTGACGATGATGTCGTTGAGACGACGCGAGATTTCGGCGCGAGCGTCCGCGCCAGCTGTGTTGGTTAGCTCTGCATAAAGCGCGTCATATGCTTCGTCGCAGAAACGCGAGATGTTTTCACCCTGCCATTGGTTTGCAGGTGAAGGTGCTTTTTCGCACAACCCGTGGCCCAAATATGACTGCGGGTCGGTTCCGTTGAAGGTGTTGGCGTACATTTGAATGTCGGCGTAGAACTTCTGGAACGTGTCCGGAGAGCCGGGATCCCCGCCAAAGAAGACAGAACCGCTGATGTTGCGCAGCTCGGTGTCGATGCCAATTTCGCTCCACCACTGTTTGATCAGCGCTTGGAAATCCTGACGTACAGCGTTGGTTGAAGTCTGGTACAGCATCTTCATTGGTTTGCCGTGTGCTTCACGGATGCCATCGCCATCGGTATCCAGATAACCTGCATCGTCCAGCATTTTATTGGCAGCTGCGATGTCCTGCACATCACAGGTGAATGTGTCTGAATTCACGGCTGCCGGGGCTGGGATCCAGTTACAGCCAACTTTACCGGCCTTGCCATAGCCGATTTCCACCAGCAGTGGGCGGTCGATGGCCAGTGACAGCGCGTTGTAGACGGCTGGGTCACCCAAGAAGGGGTGGGGGCGTACAACTGAACGCTCATCTGGGCCCAGCTCAGGGTCGGGGTTGGTGTTGTTCAGCATGATGCGTTCCAGAAGCGGGCCAAAGCCTGCAACAGGTTTGCCTTTTCCGCCTGCTTCCATCTGGGCAATCACGTCTGGCGCCAGTTGCAGATTCCAGCCGTAGTCAAACTCGCCGGTTTCCATGACAGCGCGGCCCGCAGCCGTTGCATCGCCACCACCTTTGAACAATACGCGTCCGAAGGCGGGTTTGAGAGGGTCGCGATAGTGGTCGTTGGCGACCAGTGTGATCACGTCATTGGGTTTAAAGTCTTCGACAACAAACGCGCCGGTGCCAATCGGGCCAAAGTTGGCGCTGGTGCATTCCGGGGCTTTGGCTCCGGTGCAATTTTCAAATTGGGCTTGTTGCAGGATCGGGCTTTCGCCACCGACAAAGGGGCCATAGGGGAAGGGCGTTGGGGCGCCAAAGGTGACCTTAACCGTCAGGTCATCCAATGCCTCGACATTGGTGACGCCCTCAAATTTCGTGACCTGTGCGCAACCGCCTTCGGGATGCATGCAGTATTCGGCGGTGAATTTAACGTCATGTGCGGTGAAATCGCTGCCGTCTGACCACTTGATCCCGGATTTGATCTTCCACGTGATGCTGGTCAGATCGGCGCTGACTCCGCCATTCTGTACCGTCGGAATTTCGTTCACCAACCATGGCACCATTTTTCCGGTTTCGTCGTAACGTGCCAGCGGCTCAACGATCAGTGACGCGGCTTCGGTGTCCTTGGTGCCGCCAGATAGGAACGGGTTCAGGATCGATGGAGCCTGCCAGTAGATGATATTGACCTGGCCATCAGCGCCGCGTTCCGCGAGGGCAACAGGTGCAAATGCGGTGGCCGCAATTGCGCCCATCAATAGGGTTTTGATTTTCATTTCTCTCTCCATGTCGGACTGTATCGTCCTTTTATATTTTTGACCGACTTCATCAAATTGCATGTGACATCCAATTTTGTGAAATTTGGATGTCGTGGAACACGTCAACGGCACAAAATGTTGCTTACTAGTCAAAGAAAAGGTTGAAGTGCTGCGCAATCTTTTGATGAGTGGTTCATTCATTACACACGCATCGAAAGCGGAGTCGGCAAAAAATGCAAGCCTTGTCATGAGGAAATTTTCTTGCATGGTGGTGCGAACGCCGTTGAGATGAAACGCGTGCAAGGCGCCTAAAAGACGGACTGTGTGTGAAAACGTTAGAAAGGAGACACCGCGTGCTGGATCAGCCAATTGTCCAAGTAAAGGGCCTTCGTGTTGAATTTCAAACCAAAGACGGTCCGGTTGTCGGTGTCGAAGATGTGTCGTTTGACGTGCATCCTGGCGAGACAGTCTGCATCGTCGGAGAGTCTGGGTCAGGCAAATCTGTATCGTCGTTGTCAGTGATGCGGTTGGTGGAATTTGGCGGAGGAGGCATCGCCGGGGGGGAGCTTCTGTTTGACCAACGCGATGGCGGTACGCTGGATCTGACACGCAGTTCACAAGACCTAATGCGGCAGATTCGGGGCAATGAAATCGGTATGATTTTTCAGGAACCGATGACCGCGCTCAATCCGGTGTTCACTGTAGAGCGCCAGCTGACCGAAGGGCTGCGTGTACACAAAGGTCTGAGCCAGACGCAGGCCTCTGCGCGGGCATTGGAGCTGTTGCAACAGGTTCGCATCCCAGAGCCACAACGCCGCATGAAACAGTATCCCCATGAATTGTCAGGCGGAATGCGCCAGCGTGTGGTGATTGCGATGGCCATGGCCTGTGAGCCGCGTCTGCTGATCGCGGATGAACCAACCACCGCATTGGACGTGACCATTCAGGCGGAAATCCTGGCCTTAATGGACCGTTTGAAGCGCGAGACCGGCACCGCAGTGATGTTCATCACCCATGATATGGCGGTGGTGGCGCAAATGGCGGATCGGGTTGTGGTTATGTATCGCGGCAATAAGGTCGAAGAGGGGACCGTGCAGGAGATTTTCGAAAATCCGCAGCATGACTACACCAAGGCATTGCTGGCCGCGGTGCCAAAATTGGGCGACATGCGCGGCAAGGCCTATCCAGAGCCGATGAAATTGATGGGGGTCAAAGATCAGAAGATCGCGCCTATCAAAGGATCGGACGATGTGATTCTAAATGTTGAAAATCTTGTCACGCGCTTCCCGGTCAAAGGAGGGCTGTTTCGCCGGACAGTCGCCAAAGTGCATGCCGTCGAAGATGTGTCGTTCAAGGTATTTAAGGGCCAGACGTTGTCATTGGTGGGCGAATCTGGCTGTGGGAAGTCCTCAGCCGGGCGATCGATTTTGCGTCTTGTTGAACCTCAGTCTGGTAAAGTTGAATTTGAAGGCCGCAATGTGCTCAATTTTTCAGCATCGCAGATGCATGAGGCGCGACAAGACATGCAGATGATCTTTCAGGATCCGTTTGCCTCGCTTAATCCGCAGATGCGGCTGATGGATCAGGTGGCGGAACCGCTACGGAATTACAAATTGGCGTCGGGGTCTGAGGTTCACGATCGCGTGGCGCATTTGTTTGATCGGGTGCAATTGCCCCGCAGTTTCATGCGTCGCTTCCCTCATGAAATGTCGGGGGGACAACGGCAGCGGATTGCGATTGCCCGGGCGCTGGCGTTGAACCCGAAACTGATTGTGGCAGATGAAGCGGTTTCGGCGTTGGATGTGTCCGTGCAGGCGCAGGTCTTGAACCTGATGATGGAGCTGCAGGCGGATCTGGATCTGTCGTTTTTGTTTATCAGTCACGATATGGCTGTTGTTGAGCGGGTCAGCCATCAGGTTGGGGTGATGTATCTGGGACGGTTGGTCGAAATCGGCCCACGCGACCGGGTGTTCACGAACCCGCTACATGCCTATACGCAGGCCTTGATGGAGGCGGTGCCCATCGCCGACCCGCGCCAACGCAAATCCGAACGGGATCTGAATTTCAAACCGATTCCTTCGCCCATCCATGACATCGGCTATAAACCTGAACCGTCACAATATCTGGAGCTGGAGCCAGGGCATTTTGTGCTGACAACGGACAGCGGCTATTGAAATTGTATTGCGTGGCAGCCCATCTGGCGGAGACATTTGAACACGCAAGCCCCGGTTTGGGCAGGACGGTCGCATCTCGTGCTTGAACTATGTGCCGAAAGTGGGTCACAGAACCTAAACGCGTCGATCATCAATTTCCTGTGCGATTAGAATGCGCCTCTTAATGTATATACACTGCGGAACAGCCGCACTTCTAAACACGGAGACATCTCATGCCGGTCAAGAACCGTTTTGCTGAACTTCAGGACGAAATCACCGCCTGGCGTCGGGATATTCATGAAAATCCTGAAATCCTGTTTGAAACCCACCGCACCAGCGCGCTGGTCGCCGAGAAACTGACGGCGTTTGGCTGTGACGAAGTTGTCACCGGTATTGGGCGCACGGGCGTTGTTGGGGTGATCAAAGGCAACAGCAACACCTCGGGCAAGGTCATCGGGTTGCGGGCCGATATGGATGCGTTGCCAATTCATGAACAGACTGGGCTGGAGTATGCCTCAAAAACTGAGGGTGCCATGCACGCCTGCGGTCATGATGGGCACACTGCCATGCTGTTGGGCGCGGCAAAGTATCTTTCAGAGACGCGTAACTTCGACGGCACTGTTGTGGTTATTTTCCAGCCTGCCGAAGAAGGCGGAGGCGGTGGAAAGGAAATGTGCGATGACGGTATGATGGACCGTTGGAATATCCAAGAGGTCTATGGAATGCACAACTGGCCGGGTCAGCCCGCGGGCAGTTTTGCCATCCGCCCCGGCGCGTTTTTTGCCGCAACAGATACGTTTGACATCACATTCGAAGGCAAGGGGGGCCATGCCGCCAAGCCACAGGAAACCGTTGATAGTACGGTGATGGCGGCGCAGGCGGTACTGTCATTGCAGACGATCGCCTCGCGCAACGCTGATCCGGTGCATCAGGTCGTGGTGTCGGTGACCTCGTTTGAAACCTCGTCCAAGGCGTTCAATGTGATCCCGCAGAAGGTGCGGATCAAAGGCACCGTGCGCACGATGGATGCGGGGATCCGTTTGATGGCAGAAACCCGGATAAACGAAATCTGCACAGGCGTCGCGGCCACCTTTGGCGGGCAGGCGGATGTCACCTACAACCGGGGGTATCCAGTAATGGTCAATGCCGAAGAGCAGACCGATTTTGCGGCCAAAGTGGCCAAAGGCATTTCTGGCGCTTGTGCTGAGGCCCCATTGGTGATGGGCGGCGAAGACTTTGCCTATCTGCTCGAAGAACGTCCGGGCGCTTATATTCTGGTTGGCAACGGCGACACGGCTGCAGTGCACCACCCGGAATACAATTTTAACGATGAGGTGATTCCGGCGGGGTGCAGCTGGTGGGCGGAAATCGTTGAACAGCGGATGCCTGCGGCGTGATCCTAGGCTGGGCCTAATTGGCCCGGCGCGCTTATCCGCGTAATAAATCCTGATAGAGGGCGACCAAAGTGTTGGCCTCTTTTTCCAGCGCAAAGCCCGCCAGAACATGCGCGCGCGCGGCGCTTGACCAGTCTTGCAGGCGGCCTTCAACTGACAGAACCGAGGTGACAGCGGTCACCATCTGGTCGACCTCGCCGGGGTCAATCAGCAAGCCGCAGGTCTGATCGGCTACCAGCTCTTCAAAGGCGCCAACCCGTGTGGCCACAACCGGCACCCCGCAGGACATCGCTTCGAGCGGGGTGAGACCAAAGCCTTCCCAGCGTTGGGGAGCGACATACAGATCCAACGCCTGATACCAACGGGCGACCTCCCACACAGGCACCTCAGCGGGAAACAGCAGGCGATCTGACAGGCCCGCAGCCTTGACCTGAGCACGCAGGTCTTTTTCAAACCCTTCGTATTTTTCGGTGGCCCGTCCCATTACCAGTGCCACGGCATTGGGGTGTTGTTTCAACACGTCCAGCATGGCGGTGACAAATACATCAGTGCCTTTTTGTGCGCGGATCCGACCAAAGCAGCCAATTATGATTGCCTCTTCGGGCAGGCCCAATGTGCGGCGCAGGGCAGATTTGTCGGCGACGGGTGCAAAGTCTTGCGTGTTGATGCCATGGTGGACGACCTGCACCGGATGATCAAGATAGGCCGCGCCTTTGGCCGAGGTGGCAATCACCCGGTCCATTTTCGACATCAGCCATTTGGTATAACCAGAATGCTGCCGTTGTGAGGCAGAAGTGAACAGCAGTTTCAGGTTCTTGCGCAGCAGATGTTTCAGCACCAGCCCACCCAGCATTTCGACGTTCCGTCTGGCGTGCCAGACCCGTGGCCCGGAGGGGCCGTTTCGGCGAAGGCTCAGCAGTTGCCCCATCGACAGATGTGGCATGTCGTCGGGCAGGCCGCTGCCAGTGGTTGCAATGCCAATGGCTTTTTGTTGCAGCGGCACCAATCGCACGATGGTTGAGGTGACCCCCGACAAGCGGCGTTTGAAATTGGGCGCAACGACGTCAATTGTATTGGGGTCAACCTGCGTCATTCTGGCCTCCATTAGGGGGTGGGATCATCTGCAACAGGGCCTTGATGGTCATGTCCAGTTGATCGGTCTGTTGGGTGACATAGGCCGTGGCTGCGGTTTGTGCCGCCCGCAATGTGTCTGGCTGGGTCAGCCAGTCTGATACGGCTGTCGCCAGAGTGTCCGCATTGTGGACGCTACGCGCGCCGCCCTGCTCGAGCAGCGCTGGGAAGGTTTCCATGAAATTACTATACCCCGGCCCGGTTAGAATGGCGGCCCCGGCTTGGGCAACTTCAAACGGATTGTGTCCGCCAATTGGCAGGAGCGACCCGCCCAAAAATACAATCGGTGACAGGGCATACCAGCTGCCGAGTTCGCCCAAGGTATCGGCCAGATACACCTGTGTGCTCGTCTGTAGCGAGTCATCGGTGCTGCGCCGGGCACAGCGCAACCCTGCGTTCTGAACCAAAGCGGCCACCTCAGCCCCTCGCTCGGGGTGGCGCGGCGCCAAAAGCAGCAAGAGGTCGGGGATCTCTTTTAACAGGTGTTGATGGGCGGCCAGTGCCACCTCTTCTTCACCGGGGTGGGTGGAGCTGGCAATCCAGATCGGCCGCCCGGATGTGGCCTGTTTCATTTTGCCGACCGTCGCCTGATCGACGGGCAGCGGTGCAGCCCCTGCTTTTAGATTTCCGGCAGGGCGCACATCACGGGCTCCCAGGCTGTGCAATTGGGCGGATATATCTGCGTTTTGGGCTAGTATCAGGGTGAATTGTTCCATCACAAATGCTGCGGTATCCGGGCGCTTCTTCCAGCCGTCAATGGATTTTTGCGACAGGCGTGCGTTGACCAATGCGATCGGTGCGCCGGACTTTTGGGTGGCGGCCAATGTCACGGGCCACAGTTCACTTTCGACAAAAATCGCCGCGTCGGGGCGCCAGTGATGCAGAAAGCGCGTCACTGGTCCCCAGCCATCAAGCGGTGCAAATTGATGCAACGCACCGTATGGTAGGCGTTTTTGGGCCATATCAGCAGAGGTCGCCGTGCCAGATGTCAGCAGAAATGTCGCGGCAGGAAGATGCTGTTTCAACTGCTCGATCAGGGTCATCGCCGCGAGGCTTTCCCCGACAGATGCACCATGCAGCCAGATCAACTGTCCAGCCGGGCGGGGGAGGGTCGCATGGCCAAGGCGCTCGCGCTGACGCTCGGACGAGACACCCTGCGATGACAGCTTTTTGGCAATCGAGCGAAACGCCAACGGTACCAGAAGCCGTGTTGCAGCTCGGTAGACATAAAACAGCGGCGTCGCCGCGCGCTTGGAGGAATGGGTCATAATCTGCCTTGGCGTCAGCCGCCAGTGTGGCTCATGTGGCGGGTCATCTGCCCCGCCACGCGCTGGCGGGAATAGTCGAAATCATGACCTTTTGGTTTCAGTGTGATCGCGGCGCGAATGGCCTCTTTTAGCTCTGCATCATCATTGGGCGATGCCCGAAGAGGCGCGCGCAGATCTGCCATGTCTTCTTGGCCGAGGCACATGTACAGTTCACCCGTGCAGGTGAGGCGCACACGATTGCAGCTTTCGCAGAAATTATGTGACAGCGGCGTGATAAAACCGATCTTCTGCCCCGTTTCTTCCAGGCGGATATAGCGCGCAGGTCCGCCAGACCGCTCGGCCAGATCGGTAACTGTATAGTCCTGTTCATAGGCACTGCGCACGTCTTTCAGCGACCAGTATTGATCGAGCCGGTCTTCGTTGCCTAGATCGCCCATCGGCATGACTTCGATCCAGGTCAGGTCCATGTCACGCTCGGCGCACCAGCGGGTGATCCGGCCCAGTTCAGGTTCGTTGAACCCTTTCAGCGCCACTGCGTTGATCTTGACCCGCAACCCGGCCTTTTGCGCAGCATCTATCCCGCGCAGCACCTGCGGCAGGCGACCCCAGCGGGTGATGTCGGCAAATTTTTGATCATCCAAGGTATCAAGCGATATGTTTACCCGGCGCACCCCCGCATCAAATAGATCTTGCGCGTATTTTTCGAGTTGAGAGCCATTGGTGGTCAGCGTCAGTTCTTTGAGCGCACCGCTGTCCAGATGGCGGCTCATGGCGTTAAAGAAGGTCATGATACCACGCCGTACCAAAGGTTCACCGCCGGTGATCCGCAGCTTTTCCACTCCCATGCCCACAAAGTTGGAGCACAGGCGATCCAGCTCTTCGAGCGTCAACAGCTCTTTCTTGGGCAAAAAGGTCATGTTTTCCGACATGCAGTAGACACAGCGGAAATCACAGCGGTCGGTCACCGAAACCCGAAGGTAGGTGATGGCGCGCGCAAAAGGGTCGATCAATGGAGCAGTCATAGGGCAATAGGTAAAGTGCACTGCCCGGCCCGACAAGGGGGCGGGCCGCAATCAGGCGCGTTTCCTGCCAAATTGCGGCGTGGCTTTGTTGGTCTGTCAAAATAATCCGCGGGGGCGGGCACCCGTCAGCGCCCCTGTTGATTACCCGTCAGAAGGGGCTTTTAGGTATTTGCCGGCTTCTTTGCGCGCAAAGGCCTTCAAGTCGGGGCCGTGTGTATCAAGAAAAGCGCGGCTGCGCTCTGCGTCATGTTTGCTGAGATCGCGGACCCACCAGGCGACGGATTTTTGGATGAACCAGTTGCGATCAGCGATGTAGTCTGCCGCCCATCCCAGAACTTGATCGCGGATCTCTAGATCTGCCGGTTTTGGGTTGGGCATTTTGGCCCAGGGCAGAGTTGCAACCAACACCGCGCGGCGGGTCCAAATGTGCTCAGATTGGGTCCAGTCCGCGACGGTTTCCAATCGGCTTGGATCGGCCACCAGACGTTTTTGCAGGGCTGAGGCAACATGATCCGCAATGGCCCAGCTGTCAAAGTCGGGCAACCACGAACGCAGCAGATCCCACACGGCCTGATCGTCTTTGATCCGCGCTTGTGTCAGCAGTTTTGCGGCACAAATGCGGGCCTCAAATATATTGGTTTGCCAAAGTTCCGCAGCCAGAGACAGGCGCTCGTCCAGTGTCAAAGACTGCCGCCACTCTTTGGTCAGCTCGTTCAGAACGGAATTGGGCACGCCCAACACCGGGCGTTCCTGTTTGTGATAGGCGGTTTTTTGTTCGATGGTAGCCACATCGCTGTGCTGCTCCAGCGCGGTCAGTGCCTGTTCAAGCTGCATCCCTTATTCCACCGTGACCGATTTGGCCAAGTTGCGCGGTTGGTCCACATCGGTGCCTTTGGCAATTGCGGTGTAATAGGCGATCTGTTGGGCCGGGATTGCATACAGGATTGGGCTTAGTGCATCGTTGACCTCGGGCAAGACCAGCGTTTCGGTCACGCCGTCGCTGGCCAGTTGGGCGCCTTTGGCGTCGGTGATCAACACTACTTTTCCGCCACGCGCCATGACTTCCTGCATGTTGGACACTGTCTTATCAAACAGCGCATCGCTGGGGGCCATGACCACAACAGGCACGTTTTCGTCGATCAGCGCAATAGGCCCATGTTTCAGCTCGCCGCTGGCATAGCCTTCGGCGTGAATATAGCTGAGCTCTTTCAGTTTCAGTGCGCCTTCCAGCGCCAGAGGGTACAGATGTCCACGTCCCAAAAAGATAATGTCCTGCGCCTTAGCCAGTTCGCGCGACACGGATTTCACTTTGGATTCGCCAGCGATGGTCTGATGGATCAAACCGGGCAGGCTACGCAGATCTTGTGGCAGGCCTGCGGGCAGGGATGTGCCGCGCTGTTCTGCGGCTTTCAGCGCCATCAACAGCAAGATGACCAGCTGGCAGGTGAAGGCTTTGGTCGAGGCAACGCTGATTTCGGGCCCTGCCAGAATGGGCAGCACCACGTCGCTTTCGCGCGCGATAGAGCTTTCGGGGACGTTCACCAAACCTGCGATCTGGGTGGCTTTGCCTGCGGTATAGCGCAGAGCTGCCAGCGTGTCGGCTGTTTCGCCGGACTGGCTGACAAAGATTGCCAATGTTCCGGGGGTGATGGGCGGTTCGCGATACCGAAACTCTGACGCCACGTCGACTTCGACTGGCACACGCGCGATCTGTTCGAACCAGTATTTTGCCGCGAGGCATGCGTAATACCCGGTGCCACATGCCACCAGTGTCACCCGCTCGATCTTGGAGAAATCCAGAGCTTCCGGCAGGTTGATCGCGTTGTCATGGCCTAAGTACGCGGCCAATGCCCGGTCAATTGCGGTGGGTTGCTCGGCAATCTCCTTGGCCATGAAATGTTTGTGGCCCCCTTTGTCGATCCGTGCCACGTCCAGTTGGATCAGGCGCTTTTGGCGATTGGCAAGCTCTCCATTCTGATCCCGAATTTCCAGCGAAGTCCGGGTGAGGATGGCAAAATCACCTTCTTCAAGATAGGTGATCTGATCGGTAAACGGCGCCAGTGCAATAGCGTCAGATCCGACAAACATTTCACCGTCTCCATGGCCAATGGCCAGCGGGGATCCTTTGCGGGTGGCGATCATCAGGTCATCATGGCCATCAAACAGGAACGCCAGCGCAAAGGCACCGTCGAGCTCTCCGATGGTCTGATATGCGGCCTCCTGCGGGGACAGCCCATTGCGCAGGTGACGTTCGGCAAGCAAGGCAACGGTTTCGGTGTCCGTTTCAGTGCTGAATTCAAACCCATCCGCGGCCAGGTTTGCGCGCAGCTCTTTGAAGTTTTCGATGATGCCGTTGTGGACAACGGCGACTGGGCCGGCCCGATGGGGGTGGGCATTGTCAACGGTGGGCGCACCATGTGTGGCCCAACGCGTGTGACCAATGCCGGATTTTCCCGCCAGCGGTTCGTGCACCAATAGATCGCTGAGATTGGCCAGTTTACCGACCGCTCGTCGACGGGCCAGTTTGCCTGCATCAACGGTGGCAATCCCGGCGCTGTCATAGCCGCGATATTCCAGACGTTTCAGCCCCTCGACCAAAATCGGAGCGGCCTCATGATTGCCCAGTACGCCAACAATTCCACACATTATTTTGTTCCTTTTGTCAGGCGGGCTTTTTTGGCGCGCAACATATCCATCAGTTTACCGGCGCGACCAGCTTTGTTGGTCTGCGGCACGCGCGAAATCGCCAGGTCTTCGGCTTCGACATCTTTGGTCACAACCGTACCCGACGCGGTCATTGCATCGCGGCCCACTTTGACCGGTGCAATCAGCAATGTGTTGGATCCGATAAAGGCGCGTGGGCCGATTTCGGTGCGGTGCTTCATCACGCCATCATAGTTGCAGGTGATGGTGCCCGCGCCAATATTGGTGGCTTCGCCCACAGAGGCATCGCCGATATAAGACAGGTGATTAACCTTGGCGCCTGCTGCGATTTCGGCGTTTTTGATTTCCACAAAATTGCCAATATGAGTGTCTTCGGCCAGTTCCGCGCCTGGGCGCAGGCGGGCATAGGGGCCGACTTTGGCGCCGCGGCTGACGTGGCAGCCTTCCAGATGTGAAAAGGCGCGGATTAGCGCGCCGCTTTCGATGGTGACATCGGTGCCAAATACCACATTGGGTTCAATCACCGTGTCGCGCCCAATGACGGTGTCATAGGCTAGGAACACAGTTTCAGGGGCCATCAAGGTGACACCCATTTCCTGCAAATCCGCGCGCGCGCGCTGTTGGAATACCTGTTCCGCCTGCGCCAGATCCGCGCGCGAATTCACCCCAAGGGTTTCGGATTCATCACAAGAGACCGCTGTCACAGCCAGACCCTCGCCGCGGGCCAGTTCCACCAGATCGGTTAGGTAATATTCGCCGGATGCGTTTTCATTGCTGACCTTGGACAGCAGATCAAACATCACGGTTGCATCACAGGCCATGAGGCCTGAGTTGCAGAAGGTGATCGCGCGTTGGGATTCATTGGCGTCTTTGAATTCAACAATCTTTTCCAGACTGTCACCCTGCATCACCAAGCGGCCATAACGCCCCGGATCAGCGGCGTCAAAACCAAGGACAACCAGATCAGCCTGCGCGCGTGCTGCGACCATGTGCTCTAACGTTTCGGATTGCAAAAACGGAGTGTCACCATAGAGAATTACCGCGTCGCCTTCAAATCCGTCCAGGGCGGCGCGGGCCTGATCAACCGCATGGGCGGTGCCCTTCTGTTCTTCTTGCAGAACGACTTCGGCGGTTTCATCAATCTCAGCCACGGCTGCGCGTACGGCATCTGCGCCATGACCTGCCACGATAATGGTGCGATCGGGGTTCAACGCACGGCCTGCGGACATCGCATGTTCCAGCATGCTTGCCTGTGCAATCGGATGCAGAACTTTTGGCAGATCCGAATTCATCCGGGTGCCTTTGCCAGCGGCAAGGATGATAAGGGCAGTGCTCATGCGTAAAATACTCTTTGAGTTTAGGTTAAACCCGTTTTATCCGCTGTAGGGACATGTGCAAGAGAGCATGCCATCAAACTAGGTTGCGACCTGCAATAACTTGTGGCGGTTTTGTGCCGAAGGGGACGATAAATGCGGACGGTAATCTTTGATCTGGACGGAACATTGGCGGATACGTCCGGTGATCTTTTGGCTGCGGCCAATGCCTGTTTTTGCCATATGGGCCATGGGGATGTGTTAACGCAGGCGCAGGACGCGGGCGTAGCATTGCGGGGGGGGCGGATGATGCTAACCACGGGGTTGAACCGGGTTGGTGCGTATTCACCAGAGTTGGTGGATCAATTTTATCCGATGTTGTTGGAGGCCTATAAAAGCGACATTGATACACATACCGTGATGTATCCCGGCGCGATGGAGGCTGTTGAGGTGTTGAAATCGCGCGGGGTCGCGGTGGGGATCTGTACCAACAAACCCGAGGCCTTGGCGCAACAGCTCTTAGTGTCGCTTGGGGTGCGTGATGCGTTTGCCTCGCTTGTTGGGGCGGATACGTTGCCCGTCCGCAAGCCAGACCCCGCGCCCCTGTTGGAAGCGGCGCGCCGGGCGGGTGGGGATCCCGCGCAAACTGTATTGATCGGCGACAGCGACACTGACCGCAACACATCTGCCAATGCAGGCCTGCCGTCCATTCTGGTGACCTTTGGTCCCTCCGGCGAAGATATGGCCGCGCTGAAACCCGAGGGCCTGCTGGCGGGTTTTGCGGATCTGCCGGATTTGGTGGATCAGGTGCTGGCGGCGCATCTCGCCTCTTGACCGTTGCGCGCGTCGCGACCACAAAGCGATATGGTAGAGATTTTCACGGGTAATTTCACCCAGCAAGAACCCATTCCCGAAGACGCAATCGCCGCCGCGGTTGAGGTGATGCGGCACGGCCGCTTGCATCGCTACAACACTGCCGAAGGGGAGTTGAGCGAAACCGCATTGCTTGAACAGGAGTTCGCCGCTCGGACCGGGGCGAAATACTGTCTCGCCGTGGCCTCAGGCGGGTACGCGATGGCCACTGCATTGCGGGCTGTTGGCGTGCAACCGGGCGATACGGTGTTGACCAATGCGTTCACATTGGCGCCGGTTCCGGGGTCGATCGCTTCGGTGGGTGCAAAGCCAATTTATGTCGACGTGAACGAGGCGCTGACGATTGATCTGGACGATTTGGCGGCCAAGGTTGATCAGGCCAAGGTGCTACTGCTGTCGCACATGCGTGGACATCTGTGTGATATGGAGCGGTTGATGCAGATCTGTGACGCCGCAGGTGTCACCGTGATCGAAGACTGCGCCCACACGATGGGGGCCAGCTGGAACGGCATTGTGTCGGGTCGTTTTGGCGCGGTGGGGTGTTACAGTTGTCAGACCTATAAGCATGTGAATTCAGGCGAGGGTGGGTTGTTTATCACCGATGACCCCGAAATTGCTGCCCGCGCAACGGTCCTGTCCGGGTCATATATGTTGTATGAGCGCCATCTGGCAGCGCCCGCGCCAGAGGTGTTTGAGCAGGTGAAATACGTCACTCCCAATATTTCCGGCCGGATGGACAACCTCCGGGCGGCGATCCTGCGGCCGCAATTGCGGGATCTTGACGCACAGGTGGCGCGTTGGAATGATCGTTATCGCGCGCTTGAGGATGGATTGCGCGATACTCCGGGCCTGACCTTGGTCGATCGGTCCGAGGTCGAGGTCTATGTCGGGTCTTCCATTCAGTTCCTGCTGCTCGATTGGGCGCCAGAGGGGGTGCAAGACGTGCTGCGCCGCTGCGCCGAACGGGGGGTTGAACTGAAATGGTTCGGAGGAGCAGAGCCTGCGGCCTTTACCTCGCGCTATGACAGTTGGCGTTACGCCGAGGTGCCCAGTCTGCCCAAAAGTGATCGCGTTTTGGCGGGTGTGATCGACATTCGGGTGCCGCTGACCTTTAGTGTAGACGACTGCGCTCAGATCGCACGCATCATCCGATCCGAAGTTGCGGCAGTATTTCAGTCGCACGGGTAAACGCGCCACTCTCAAAATTTTGCTATAGTTTTCAAGCGCCGGGCAGGGTTCTGCCCGGCGTTTTTGCATCTGCGTGTGTGTTCTGGATCGATTTAACGCAACTGACATGTTGACCAATTGAGATGGGTCTGCCTATAACTGAACAAATGTTCATATAATTGACTGACGATTTGGAGGAGGTCGACATGTTCAATGACAGTATGGTCTTTGATCTAGGCGAAGACGTGAATGCGCTGCGTGATATGGTGCACCGCTGGGCGCAGGATCGGGTAAAGCCGATGGCGCATGAAATCGACCAAACCAACACGTTTCCGGCCGAGCTGTGGCAGGAAATGGGGGAGTTGGGATTGCTTGGCATCACCGTTCCCGAGGAATTCGGCGGTGCGGGCATGTCATATCTGGCCCATGTGATCGCCACCGAAGAGATTGCACGCGCCAGTGCGTCGGTTTCGTTGTCGTATGGCGCACATTCCAATCTATGCGTCAATCAGATCAAGCTTAACGGCACCGATGAGCAAAAACGCAAGTACCTTCCGGGGTTGCTGTCTGGGCAATCGGTTGGCGCGTTGGCGATGTCCGAAGCGGGCGCGGGATCTGACGTTGTGTCGATGTCCTTGCGGGCTGAAAAACGCAATGATCGCTTTGTGTTGAACGGTAACAAATATTGGATCACGAACGGTCCGGATGCCGACACGCTGGTGGTTTATGCCAAAACGGACCCAGATGCGGGCTCCAAGGGTATCACCGCCTTTTTGATCGAGAAATCCATGACCGGTTTTTCGACCTCGGTGCATTTCGATAAGCTGGGTATGCGCGGATCGAACACGGCTGAGCTGATTTTTGAAGACGTCGAAGTGCCGTTTGAAAACGTGCTGGGCGAAGAGGGGCGCGGTGTGCGTGTTCTGATGTCTGGCTTGGACTACGAACGTGTGGTGCTGGCTGGGATCGGCACGGGGATCATGGCCGCCTGTATGGACGAAATGATGCCCTATCTGAAAGAGCGCAAGCAATTCGGCCAGCCCATCGGGGACTTCCAGCTGATGCAGGCCAAAATCGCCAATATGTACACGGCAATGAATTCTGCGCGCTCTTATATCTATGATGTGGCGCGGGCCTGTGACACCGGACGCGTAACCCGTCAGGACGCCGCCGCGTGCTGTTTGTATGCGTCGGAGCAGGCGATGGTGCAGGCGCATCAGGCCGTTCAGGCGCTGGGCGGGGCGGGGTATCTGAATGACAACGCCGTTGGTCGATTGTTCCGCGATGCCAAGCTGATGGAAATTGGGGCTGGTACCAGTGAAATCCGCCGTATGCTGATTGGCCGCGAGTTGATGAGCAAGATGTAAGCAAGCCAGGCTGCATCACAAGGGTGCAGCCTGATTGGATTTCAGGGATCACACGCGGTGAATATAAGACACACCCATAATGACTGGACAGATGGCAACTCTGCCGATGTCTGCGCTGTGCGGCGCGACATCGGACGCAGTGGCGATCCAGCGCGGGTTGTGCGACCGGGGGTTGCCGACAATACGGTAGGGGCGCGCGTTCATGTCTGATGTGTCTCGTCTTCTGGGGGTGACCGCGACGGGAGCTTGGGATCTTCCGAGTGATCTGAACATGGCGGCGCAGGCGCTGAACCACGGTTCCGATCAGATCGCGCTGATTGATGCGACCTGCGCCGAACCAAAGCATGTTACCTATGGTGCGCTGCGCCTGCGGGTAGATCAGATCGCGCGAGATCTGAAAACACGGATCGCGGTAGGGGACCGCGTGGGTGTACTTTTGGGGCAGTCGGTGGATTGCGCTGCGGCACATCTTGCCCTTTGGAAAATCGGCGCCATTTCAGTGCCGCTGTTTAAGTTGTTCAAACGGGATGCTTTGTCGTCTCGTATTCAGGATGCGGGTCTGTCGCTGGTTTTGACCGACGCCGAGGGCGCAGACCTGTTGGGAGACCTCGCTCATCCAATCCTGACAGATCAGATTTCTGGGAACGGCCCTGTAGTGCCGTTTGCAAAGACGGGGCCTGATACACCTGCCATTTTGATCTATACCTCTGGCACCACTGGGCGTCCCAAAGGCGCGCTGCATGGCCATCGCTGTTTGACCGGTCATTTGCCGGGCGTGTGGCTCAGTCATGATCAGCTGGGGCAACCCGGAGATTGCCTGTGGACGCCTGCGGATTGGACGTGGATTGGTGGCCTGTTCGACGTTCTTATGCCCGGGCTTGCGCTTGGAGTGCCGGTGGTGGCCAGCCGGTTTGATAAATTCACCCCTGAAGCCTGCGCGGATCTGATCGATAAAACCGGCATTCGCAATGTGTTCTTTCCACCAACAGCCTTGCGCATGTTGAAAGCGGCAGGGCAGGGGCTTCGGTCCTTGCGCTCTGTGGCCTCGGGTGGAGAGCCCCTGGGCGCAGAGATGCTCGCTTGGGGCAGGCGGTCCTTTGGTCTGACGATCAATGAATTTTACGGCCAAACCGAATGCAACATGGTTGTGTCGTCCTGTGGGGCCTTGTTTGAGCCACGTCCGGGCTGCATTGGGAAACCGGTGCTGGGTCATCAGGTCGACGTGATTGATGACGGGGGCCAGCCCACCCGCGACGAAGGGGAAATCGCGGTCCACGCGGGATCAGCCGCAATGTTGTTGCGCTATTGGGGGCGCCCCGAAGAGACGGATGCGAAATTTCGTGGCGACTGGATGATCACCGGGGACCGGGGCATCTGGGAGGGTGAGTTTCTGCGGTTTGTCGGGCGAGAGGATGACGTGATTACCTCGGCCGGGTATCGTATTGGTCCTGCCGAAATTGAGGACTGCCTGATGACCCACCCTGCGGTGGCAACTGTGGGCGTCGTCGGCAAGCCAGATCCGCTACGCACTGAAATCGTCAAGGCATATGTGGTGATCAAACAAGGGGTGCTGGCGTCCGAATTTGACCTCCAGGAATGGGTCAAGGATCGGCTGTCGGGCTACGCTTATCCGCGCGAGGTCGAATTTGTCGACGCGCTGCCGATGACGGTAACCGGGAAGGTCATACGCAAGGATCTAAAACGCCGCGCCGCCGAGGAGAGCGCAGATGTTTAACCCCATACCCACATGGATGGCGGTGGCGATCACCCGGGCGGATGCTCACGTTGAAATCGTGCGGGCGGACCACGTTGAGCACATGTTTCGCTCAGCTCGTGATGCGGCGAAGTGCGCGCCAAATCACAGCTTAAACCCAAACCACAGGCGAGTCCTCTGACTTATGTCTCTATTGGATGCAGGAAAATGATATGAAACTCAAATCTACAGCAATTCCATCCTCTGAAGGGTTCAAAACCAATGTAGAGGCACATCTTGAAGCGTTGGCGCAGATCAGCGCTGCGGCAGAGGCCGCGCGACAGGGCGGCGGTGAAAGATCCCGCGACCGACATGTTTCGCGCGGAAAGATGTTGCCGCGGGAACGGGTCGCCAACCTGCTGGATCCGGGTTCGCCATTTCTGGAAGTGGGGGCGACTGCAGCACATGGTATGCACGATGGCGCAGCTCCCTGCGCCGGGGTGATCGCCGGGATCGGACTGGTGCAGGGCCAAGAGGTTATGGTGGTGTGCAACGATGCCACTGTAAAGGGCGGCACCTACTACCCGATGACCGTGAAAAAGCACCTGCGGGCGCAGGAAATTGCTGAGGAAAATCAGTTGCCCTGCGTCTACCTCGTGGACAGCGGTGGCGCGAACCTCCCCAATCAAGATGAGGTCTTTCCAGATCGCGATCACTTTGGCCGTATCTTCTACAATCAAGCGCGTATGTCGGCCAAAGGCATTGCTCAAATTGCGGTGGTGATGGGATCCTGCACCGCGGGCGGCGCTTATGTTCCGGCGATGTCTGATGTGACGATCATCGTTAAAGAACAGGGGACGATCTTCCTCGCAGGCCCACCCTTGGTAAAGGCCGCAACAGGGGAAGTGGTCAGCGCCGAGGATCTGGGCGGTGGTGATGTGCATACGCGTCTGTCGGGCGTGGCGGACTATCTTGCCGAAGATGATGCCCATGCTCTGGCGTTGGCGCGGCGTGCAGTTGGCCATCTGAACCGCAGCAAACCAACGACAGTTCAGTGGGCGACCCCCGAAGAACCCGCCTATGACCCAGAAGAGCTGTTGGGCGTGGTGCCCGCAGATCTGCGTACCCCATATGATATCCGCGAAGTGATTATGCGGCTGGTGGATGGCTCGCGCTTTGATGAATTCAAACCCCGGTTTGGCGAAACGCTGGTGACAGGCTTTGCTCATCTGAAAGGGTGCCCAATTGGCATTATTGCCAACAATGGTGTGCTGTTTTCCGAAGCCGCGCAAAAGGGCGCGCACTTTGTCGAACTGTGCAGCCAGCGCAAAATTCCACTGGTGTTTTTGCAAAATATCACTGGCTTTATGGTGGGGCGTAAATACGAAAACGAAGGTATCGCGCGTCATGGCGCCAAATTGGTGACAGCTGTAGCCACCACCAACGTGCCCAAAGTCACGATGTTGGTGGGGGGCTCCTTTGGGGCCGGGAACTATGGCATGGCAGGGCGCGCATATTCGCCGCGCTTTTTGTGGAGCTGGCCCAATTCCCGCATTTCGGTCATGGGCGGGCCCCAGGCGGCGGGCGTGCTGGCGACGGTTAAGCGGGACGCGATCGAACGTCAGGGTGGCACATGGAGCGCCGACGAAGAGGCGGCGTTCAAGCAGCCGACAATCGATATGTTCGAAGAACAGTCGCACCCGCTTTATGCGTCCGCGCGGCTGTGGGATGACGGTGTCATCGATCCCCGCAAAAGCCGAGATGTCCTGTTCCTCTCGCTCAGCGCGGCGCTGAATGCGCCCATCGAGGATACCAAATTCGGCCTGTTCCGCATGTAAGACCAAATAAGCCCAAGTGTGCAGTCGTAGGGTCACCTGCGACCTGCACGCGTGTTGCTTCTTTTTGGATAAAAATACCCTCGGGGGTCCGGGGGCAGACAGCCCCCGGCATGGGCAGCAAAACGTAAAGGTTTGTGTGATGTTCAACAAAATTCTTATCGCCAACCGCGGCGAAATCGCCTGCCGCGTAATCGAAACCGCACGCGCCATGGGCGTGTCCACAGTCGCGGTCTATTCCGACGCAGATGCTGAAACGAAACACGTTGAACTGGCGGATGAGGCGCTCCACATCGGCGGCGCGGCCCCTGCGGACAGCTATCTGCTGGGCGAACGTCTGATCAGGGCCGCGCAAGACACCGGAGCGCAGGCCATCCACCCGGGCTATGGTTTCCTGTCCGAAAACCCTGACTTTGTGGATGCCGTCGTTGCGGCTGGGCTCACCTTTATCGGCCCCTCTGCAAACGCGATCCGCAAAATGGGCCTGAAAGACGCGGCCAAGGTTTTGATGGAAGACGCGGGTGTTCCTGTGGTGCCGGGCTATCACGGTGCGGATCAGGATCCTGATCAACTCGCCGCGCGGGCGGCTGAGATTGGCTATCCCGTGCTGATCAAGGCCGTCGCAGGCGGTGGCGGCAAGGGGATGCGCTTGGTGGAGCAGCCGGGGGAGTTCGCAGCCGCTTTGACCAGTGCGCAGGGAGAGGCCAAAACTGCCTTTGGTAACGATGTGGTGCTGATTGAAAAATATGTTCAAAAGCCACGCCACATCGAAGTCCAGGTGTTCGGAGACGGCACCCGCGCGGTGCATCTTTTTGAACGCGATTGCTCGCTGCAACGTCGCCACCAGAAAGTAATAGAAGAAGCCCCAGCGCCCGGCATGACAGAAGAGATGCGCGCTGCGATGGGGCAAGCGGCGGTTCGCGCGGCTGAGGCGATTGGGTACAGTGGTGCGGGCACGGTGGAATTTATCGTTGACGGTTCAGATGGGCTACACGCCGATAAATTCTGGTTCATGGAGATGAACACCCGTCTTCAGGTCGAACATCCCGTGACCGAAGCGATCACTGGCGTTGATTTGGTTGACTGGCAGTTGCGTGTTGCGGCGGGGGAACCTTTGCCGATGAAGCAAGAAGACCTGACGATTTCAGGCCATGCCTTTGAAGCGCGTCTTTATGCCGAAGACGTCCCCAAAGGGTTCTTGCCAGCCACCGGACGCCTGTCACATCTGAAATTCCCGGCGACGTGCCGGTCTGACAGCGGCGTGCGGGCAGGGGATGACATCAGCCCGTGGTATGATCCGATGATTGCCAAGGTGATCACGCATGGTCCCAGCCGAGGGGCCGCGTTGCAAAAATTGGCCCGTGCCTTGGAGCAAACCGAGGTTGCCGGCACCACCACCAATCTGTCGTTTCTGGGGGCCCTGGCCACCCACACCGGATTTGCCGGCGGGGATGTAGACACCGGCCTGATCGCGCGAGATCTGGAGCAGTTGACCCAAACGGATCAGCCCGAACCGCGCCACATCGTGGCGGCTGCAATGGCAGCCATCGGGGGGCAGACCCCTTTGAGGGAGGCTGGGTTCTCCCTGTGGGGGGCGGCACCGCAAAGCGTTTCCCTGCGGTGGCAGGAGGACGAGTATGTCGTTAGCGTGCAAGTTCTTAGCCCGGATCAGCAGCTTTGGCACATTGGTGAGACCCGCGTGACAGCCCATCGGGTTGGCGGTGCATGGCTGATCGACGGTAAGGCGATGCCGCAGACCAACGTTGACGCAGGCCGGGTAACTGTCTTTGACTGTTATGGGCTAAGTTTTGACATTCTCGACCCGCTCGACCGTGCCCAAAGCACGCAAAACAACAGCGATCTGATCGAGGCGCCGATGCCGGGTGTGGTGAAGGCCGTATTCGCTAAGGCCGGCATGATGGTCAAAGAAGGGGATCGACTGGCCATTCTGGAAGCCATGAAGATGGAACATGCGTTGTTGGCGGCCCGCGACGGGCAGGTGCGTGATGTGCTGGTTCAGGAAGGTGAACAGGTCGAGGCCGGAGCCGCTTTGGTGCAGTTGGAAGAGGCCGACGGCGCCGACGCTGGCTGAATGTCGCGAGACCTAGCCGTAAAACCTTGTTTTCGGGAGAAAAACAGATGACTGATCCGGTAGAGATTTTTGAAGTAGGTCCACGTGACGGGCTGCAAAACGAACCAGGCGAGATCTCAACCGCCCAGAAGGTGGAGCTGATCGAATGTCTGACCCGTGCTGGGTTTTCCCGAATTGAAATCGCCAGTTTTGTGTCACCCAAATGGGTGCCGCAAATGGCGGACAGTGCACAAGTTCTGGCGGGCGTGACGCGCGCGCCCGGCGTGCGATATGCGGCGCTGACGCCAAATCTGAAAGGCTATCAGGATGCGCTTGTGGCGCAAGTGGATGAAATCGCGGTCTTTGCCTCAGCCTCCGAAGGGTTTTCCAAGGCCAATGTGAACGCATCGATTGCTGACAGCATTGAACGGTTCAAACCGATCCTAAAGGCGGCGCGTCAGATTGATTTGCCGGTGCGTGGGTATGTGTCTTGTGTGACGGATTGCCCGTTTGATGGTCCAACCCCGCCCGAGCAGGCGGCGGAAGTGGCGGATCGTCTATTTGGGTTGGGCTGTTACGAGATCTCGCTTGGTGACACATTGGGGCAGGCCACGCCGGACAGTGTGGCGCGCCTGTTGTTGGCGGTCAAAGACCGCGTGCCGGTGGGGCGTCTGGCCGGACATTTCCACGATACAGGCGGGCGCGCCCTAGCGAATATCGATGTTTCACTGGCGCTTGGGGTGCGGGTGTTTGACGCGGCGATTGGCGGGCTTGGGGGATGTCCCTATGCCCCGGGCGCTTCGGGCAATGTGGCCACCGAAGCAGTTGATGCCCATTTGAAACGCATGGGATTTGACACGGGGCTTGATGCGGATGTCCTCGCAAAAGCTGCAGCGCTGGCCAAAGGCCTGCGTACGTCCCCAAAGAGCTAAAGTATAAGAAAAGGGTCGTCTGATGTACGAAACAATAAGTCTGAGCGTTGATGATCGCGGCGTGGCAACATTAACGTTGAACCGGCCGGAAAAGCACAATGCTTTGTCGCGACAGATGTTGATTGAGCTGACAGCCGCAGCCAAGGCGCTGGCCGTAGACACCGATGTACGAGTTGTTGTGCTTACGGGGGCGGGGCCGACCTTTTGTGCGGGCGGCGATCTGACATGGATGCGCGCGCAGATGAACGTCAGCGATGAGACCCGCGCCGCTGAGGCCCGGATCCTGGCTGAGATGTTGTTTGAACTGAACAGTCTGCCTAAGCCATTGATTGGTGCGGTGCAGGGCAATGCCTTTGGGGGCGGGGTTGGTATGGCCTCGGTTTGTGATGTTGCCATCGGGGTTGAGACCCTGAAAATGGGCCTCACAGAAACCAAACTGGGGCTGATCCCCGCCACCATCGGTCCCTATGTTTTGGCCCGCATGGGAGAGGCGCGTGCGCGCCGGGTGTTCATGTCGGCGCGGATCTTTGCGGCGGATGAGGCTGTTGATCTGGGGCTGTTGGCACGGGTCGTGGCACCGCAGGACCTTGCGGATGCGATCGAATCTGAGGTGGTGCCTTATCTGTCCTGCGCACCGGGGGCGGTGGCCTCAGCCAAACAGATGACTCGTGAGTTAGGGCCCAAAATTGATGCGGCCGTCATTGATCAGACGATTTTGGCACTTGTTGAGCGTTGGAAAAGCGCAGAAGCGTCAGAAGGCATCACTGCGTTCTTTGAAAAGCGCCCTCCGGTCTGGAAGCGATAAATTTTCAATAAATCCCAGTTTTGTAGGGCTATTTAGGCAAGATTGCCTATCGTTTGTTATTTCCTTGAAAACCAACATGGCCCTAAGTGTGGTGTAGCAAAGCCGCGCCTACCTACGAAGGTGTTACCTAAGGCCATGCCTTGGTTGACGCTAACGGGAGGTGGGAGTAGACACGGCTCAACTCAACACGCCAATTGACGGCGCGCAGAAATCGCGCGCGCGGAAAGGAGCCACTCTTGGAAGAGATGTTGCGGGAATACCTCCCGATCTTGGTGTTTCTGGCCGTAGCGGTCGGTTTGGGAATTGTCCTTATATTGTCGGCGGTTGTTCTGGCCGTACGTAATCCGGATCCGGAAAAGGTCAGTGCCTACGAATGTGGCTTTAACGCGTTTGACGACGCGCGGATGAAATTCGATGTCCGGTTTTATCTGGTGTCGATCCTGTTCATCATTTTTGATCTCGAAATTGCGTTTCTGTTTCCCTGGGCCGTTGGGTTCAAAGACATGAGCGATGCAGGTTTCTGGTCCATGATGGTGTTCTTGGGCGTGCTGACGGCTGGCTTTGCGTATGAATGGAAGAAAGGGGCGTTGGAATGGGAGTGATGACCACAGCCAACACCGCCGGTGTCGACAAAGAAGTTGTTACGCAGGCCATTAATTCTGAACTTCAGGACAAAGGCTTTTTGCTGACGTCCAGCGAAGACATCATCAATTGGGCGCGTACAGGCAGTTTGCACTGGATGACCTTTGGTCTGGCGTGCTGCGCGGTCGAAATGATGCATGTGGCGATGCCCCGCTATGACTGCGAACGCTTTGGAATCGCCCCTCGCGCGTCCCCACGTCAGTCTGATGTGATGATTGTGGCCGGCACTTTGACCAACAAAATGGCGCCTGCCCTGCGCAAGGTTTATGACCAGATGCCCGAGCCACGCTACGTGATCTCGATGGGGTCCTGCGCCAATGGCGGCGGCTATTACCATTATTCTTATTCTGTGGTGCGCGGCTGTGACCGTATTGTGCCTGTGGACATTTATGTCCCTGGCTGCCCTCCAACGGCTGAGGCTTTGCTGTATGGCTTGATGCAGCTGCAACGCAAAATCCGCCGCACCGGCACTTTGGTGCGATGATCGGCTTTGGGTGGAGAGACTGATATGACAGATGCCTTGATCGAACTGGGGACGCTGATCGCCGCCAAACGCTCGGATTGCGTGCTGGGGTGGGATGTCACCAATGGCGAATTGAACGTTGATGTGAAGCCGTCCACAATTGTGGATCTGGTCGAGTTCCTGACCAACGATGTGTCTTGCAAATTTTCGACACTGGTGGACATCACCGCCGTGGATTATCCCGAACGGGCCAAACGGTTCGACGTGGTGTATCACTTTTTGTCGATGTATCAAAATCACCGCATCCGCCTGCGCGCAGCCCTGCGCGAGGATGAAATGATCCCGTCGTTGGTGGATGTGCACCCGTCAGCCAACTGGTTTGAACGCGAAGTCTTTGACATGTTTGGCATTCTGTTCTCGGGCCACCCGGATCTGCGGCGTCTGCTAACGGACTATGGCTTTCGCGGCTATCCGCTGCGCAAGGATTTCCCGACAACAGGCTATACCGAAGTCCGCTATGACGAAGCCCAAAAACGCGTGGTGTATGAACCCGTGAAACTGGTGCAGGAATACCGTCAGTTTGATTTCATGAGCCCCTGGGAAGGTGCGGAATACATCCTGCCGGGTGACGAAAAAGAGGGCGCGAAATGATGGACGGCTCCAAGTTTGACGACGCCCAGACGGGCGAACAGAAGATCCGTAACTTTAACATCAACTTCGGCCCGCAGCACCCTGCGGCGCACGGGGTTCTACGTCTGGTTCTTGAACTGGATGGCGAAATCGTAGAACGCTGCGATCCGCACATTGGCCTGTTACACCGTGGCACCGAAAAGCTGATGGAAAGCCGCACGTATCTGCAAAACCTGCCGTATTTTGACCGCCTCGATTACGTGGCGCCGATGAATCAGGAACATGCATGGTGTCTGGCGATTGAAAAACTGACCGGCGTCGAAGTCCCGCGTCGCGGCTCGTTGATCCGTGTTCTGTATTGCGAAATCGGTCGCATCCTGAACCACCTGTTGAACGTTACCACGCAGGCAATGGATGTTGGTGCGCTGACCCCGCCATTGTGGGGCTTTGAAGAGCGCGAAAAGCTGATGGTGTTCTATGAGCGTGCCTGTGGCGCGCGCTTGCACGCGGCGTATTTCCGCCCCGGTGGTGTACACCAAGATCTGCCCAACGGGCTGCTTGACGATATCGAAACTTGGTGCGGTGAATTCCCGACTGTTCTCGATGATATCGACGGTCTGCTGACCGAAAACCGCATTTTCAAACAGCGCAACTGTGACATTGGCGTCGTGACCGAGGATGACATCCTCAAATTCGGTTTCTCCGGCGTGATGGTCCGAGGGTCTGGCATGGCATGGGATTTGCGCCGCGCGCAGCCCTATGAATGCTACGATGAGTTCGACTTTCAGGTGCCAATTGGCAAAAATGGCGACTGCTATGATCGCTATCTCTGCCGCATGGAAGAGATGCGCCAGTCACTGTCGATCATTTTGCAAGCCATCGAAAAACTGCGTGCCCCAGAAGGCCAAGGTGATGTTTTGGCCCGTGGTAAAATCACCCCGCCCAAACGGGGCGACATGAAAACCTCGATGGAAAGCCTGATCCACCACTTCAAACTCTACACCGAAGGCTTCCACGTGCCCGCCGGTGAAATTTATGCCGCGGTTGAGGCCCCCAAGGGCGAGTTTGGCGTCTACTTGGTTGCTGATGGCACCAACAAACCCTACCGCGCAAAATTGCGCGCGCCCGGCTTCCTGCATTTGCAGGCGATGGACCACATGGCCCGAGGCCACCAGTTGGCGGATGTCGCCGCGATTATCGGCACCATGGATGTCGTATTTGGAGAGATTGACCGCTAATGCTACGCCGTCTGCATTCCGAACAACCCGCAAGCTTTGCTTTCACTGCTGACAATCAGAAGTGGGCCGAAGCACAAATTACCAAATATCCCGAAGGCCGTCAGGCTTCGGCTGTGATCCCGCTGTTGTGGCGCGCACAGGAACAGGAAGGGTGGGTCTCCAAGCCTGCGATCGAACACATCGCAGACATGTTGGGCATGGCGTATATTCGCGTGCTCGAAGTGACCTCGTTTTACTTCATGTTCCAGATGCAGCCCACAGGGTCTGTGGCGCATGTTCAGATCTGCGGCACCACGTCGTGTATGATCTGCGGTGCCGAAGATCTGGTGGCAATCTGTCAAGAAAAGATCGCGGCCAAGCCCTTTACCCTGTCAGCCGATGGTAAATTCACATGGGAAGAGGTTGAATGCCTTGGGGCTTGCACCAACGCACCCATGGCCCAAATCGGCAAGGACTATTACGAAGACCTGACGGCCGAAGGTTTTACCAAAATGCTTGATGATCTGGCGGCGGGCAAACCCGTTGTGCCAGGTCCGCAAAACGGGCGATACGCGGCTGAGCCAAAATCGGGTCTGACGTCGCTGACAGATTATGACGCGAGCAAAGCGCAGTATAATGCGTCTGTGCAGCTGGCGACCGATCTTGAGGATGGCGTTAAGCGTATTCAGGGGGACGAAGTGCCAATCCTGACGCCGTGGATTGGCAAAGATGGCATCGTTGCGGGACGTGCGGCGGCGGAGCCAACTCCAAAGGCACCCGAGGCGCCTAAACCTGCGGTCAAACAGGCAGAAGAAGCCAAAAAAGCCGCGGCGGCTGCGCCTGTGGCCGAAGAGCAAGAGCCTGAGACCCTCAAAGGCGCACGTGACGGCAAGCCGGACAATCTGAAACTGCTGAAAGGCGTCGGCCCCAAACTGGAAGAGACCCTGAACGAACTGGGCTTTTTCCACTTTGATCAGGTCGCTGCCTGGACCGAAGCCGAGGTGGCATGGGTCGACAGTCGCCTCACCTTTAAGGGGCGGATCACGCGCGACAATTGGATCGAGCAGGCCAAACAGCTGGCAGCTGGTGAAGAGACCGAGTTCGCTAAGCGCGCGAAAAAAGACGATATTTACGACGAATAAACCTGTTTCGCTCCAAAAAGGGGTGACAAGGACTGATAGGACCAGATGAGCTCAGAACGGGATCAGGCTATCGCAAAGAAAGGTCAGCACATCGCAGTTGTGATTGCTGGCACAATTTCCGCGTGGCTTGTTCTTTCGCTGATTGTTGGCCCCATGGTGGGGCTGCCGGGGCGCTATGCTTTGCTGTTTGATTTCGCGGCTTTGGCCGGAATGATCTATGCACTGGTCAACATTTTTCAACTCTGGCGCATGCGCCAGGACAGCCAAGGGTAGGCAGGCATGCTGAAAGACCAGGATCGGATCTTTACCAACCTTTACGGGATGCATGATCGCACGTTGAAAGGCGCTCAGGCACGTGGACATTGGGACGGCACGGCCGGACTGATCCACAAGGGGCGTGATTGGGTCATTCAAACCATGAAAGACTCTGGTCTGCGCGGTCGCGGCGGTGCGGGTTTCCCGACAGGTCTGAAATGGTCGTTTATGCCCAAAGAAAGCGACGGTCGCCCGGCCTATCTCGTGATCAACGCTGATGAATCTGAGCCAGGCACCTGTAAAGACCGCGAAATCATGCGCCACGATCCGCACACGCTGATCGAAGGAGCGCTGATTGCCTCTTTTGCGATGAATGCCCACACTTGCTACATCTACCTGCGCGGGGAATACATCCGCGAGCGCGAGGCCCTGCAAGCCGCGATCGACGAAGCTTATGATGCAGGCATGCTGGGCAAAAACGCGGCGGGTTCCGGCTGGGATTTTGATGTGTTTCTGCATCACGGTGCGGGCGCATATATCTGCGGCGAAGAAACCGCATTGATTGAAAGCCTTGAAGGCAAAAAAGGCATGCCGCGCATGAAGCCGCCGTTCCCTGCTGGGGCAGGTCTGTATGGGTGCCCAACCACAGTGAACAACGTGGAATCCATCGCCGTTGTGCCGACCATCTTGCGCCGCGGCGCGGAGTGGTTTGCGGGATTTGGTCGCCCCAACAATGCGGGCACCAAACTGTTTGCAATTTCGGGCCACGTCAACGCCCCCTGCGTCGTTGAAGAGGCGATGTCGATTTCGTTTGAAGAGCTGATCGAAAAGCATTGCGGTGGTATCCGCGGCGGCTGGGACAACCTGCTGGCTGTGATCCCCGGCGGTTCGTCTGTTCCCTGTGTGCGCGGTGAAAACATGCGCGATGCGATCATGGATTTTGACTATCTGCGCAATGATCTCGGATCCGGTCTGGGGACCGCTGCGGTGATCGTCATGGACAAAAACACCGACATTATCAAAGCCATCTGGCGTTTGGCCAAATTCTACAAACACGAAAGCTGTGGTCAGTGCACGCCGTGTCGCGAAGGCACCGGCTGGATGATGCGCGTGATGGATCGCTTGGTCAAAGGCGAGGCAGATCTGGAAGAGATCGACATGCTGTGGGATGTGACAAAACAGGTCGAAGGCCACACCATCTGTGCGCTTGGGGATGCGGCGGCGTGGCCCATTCAGGGGTTGATCCGCAACTTCCGCGAAGAAATCGAAGACCGTATCAAAGCACAAAAATCGGGCCGTATGGGCGCGATGGCCGCTGAATAACTCCGGTGAGTAGACGTATGACTTTTGGACGCATATCCTCGTTGTTCTTAGCCACCTTGGCGGCAACCACTTTGGTGGCCTGTGACAAGCTAAATGAAAGCAAGCGCACTCGTTTTGACGGGGTGCCTTTTGTGGTGAGCGCCAAAGTCGTCGACAAAAAAGTCACGCGCGCGGTGTTTGATGTGACCGTCAAAGAGGCCGCGCGTTCTTACACAGGGGCCCGTTTGGCGGCGGCCCATGAAGGCACCCGGTATTGCATTGAAAACTACGGCACTTCTGTCATCACATGGCAGAACGATCCCTATGACGAGGGCGCAGATCTGGTGATCGCGGGCGGCAACGCCGTGTTCCGGGGGACCTGTAGTTCGTGAGCGGAAACCCGACATATCCGGCCCTGATTGGCCAGGTGTTATTGCATAACCAACCGCGGGTGTTCCTGCGTTGGGGCTCTGATGTGAAAGGAGTTTCCAATGTTGCGTAACCTTATTGCCGGGGCGCTGACCCTCGCCATGACACTGCCAGCGCTTGCGCTGGCCAAACCGGCGCTGCGGAATGTCACCGAAATCGAAGAACCGCTGTTTGCGGTTGCTCTGGCCAAAGAAGTGTCTGAGCACTGCGAAGACATTTCGGCCCGTTTCTTCAAAGGTTTGGGGGAGCTGCGTCGTTTGCGGGCGCGCGCCAATGAGCTGGGCTACAGCGACACAGAGATCCGCGCGTATGTGGAATCTGATGTCGAAAAGGCGCGGATGCGTGCCAAAGGCAAAAAAGTACTGGCGCAGCATGGCGTCACTTATGAAAAACCGGAAACTTTCTGTGCGTATGGTCGTGCGGAAATCAAGAAAAACAGCGCGATCGGCGTTCTACTGAGGGCGAAATAGACCATGTCTGACCTCCGCAAGATCAACATTGACGGAACCGAAGTTGAGGTGGATGGGGCAATGACCCTGATCCAGGCCTGTGAAGAAGCAGGCGTGGAAATCCCTCGTTTTTGCTATCACGAACGTCTGTCGATTGCGGGCAATTGCCGTATGTGCCTCGTTGAGGTTGTCGGCGGCCCGCCTAAACCTGCGGCCTCTTGTGCGATGCAGGTCCGTGATTTGCGCCCTGGCCCCGAAGGTCAGGCCCCACAGGTGAAAACCAACTCACCCATGGTCAAAAAGGCCCGTGAAGGCGTGATGGAATTCATGCTGATCAACCACCCGCTGGATTGCCCGATTTGTGATCAGGGTGGCGAATGTGATCTTCAGGATCAGGCCATGGCCTATGGTGTTGATTTCAGCCGCTTCCGCGAACCAAAACGCGCGGTGGATGATCTGAACCTCGGCCCGCTTGTGTCAACCGCGATGACTCGCTGCATCAGCTGCACCCGCTGTGTGCGTTTCACCTCTGAGGTGGCTGGTATCACCCAGATGGGCCAGACCGGTCGCGGCGAAGATGCTGAAATCACCAGCTATCTTAATGAGACGCTGCAATCGAACCTGCAGGGCAACATCATTGATCTGTGCCCCGTTGGTGCGCTGACCTCGAAACCTTATGCGTTCAACGCGCGCCCGTGGGAGCTGACCAAGACCGAAACCATCGACGTGATGGACTCCCTTGGCGCCAACATCCGCGTGGACACAAAGGGGCGCGAAGTGATGCGCATCCTGCCGCGCAACCATGATGGCGTGAACGAAGAATGGATCTCTGACAAATCTCGCTTTGTTTGGGATGGTCTGCGCCGCCAACGTCTGGATCGCCCTTTTGTACGGGTTGACGGAAAGCTGAAGCCTGCCACTTGGCCCGAAGCGCTGGAGGCGGCGGCCAAGGCGATCAACGGCGCCAAAAAGCTGACTGGGGTTGTTGGAGATCTGGCCTCGGTTGAGGCGACATTCGCGCTGAAACAGCTGATTGAAGCCAAGGGCGGCGTTGTAGAATGCCGCACTGACGGCGCGAAATTGCCCGCGGGCAACCGCGCGGCTTATGTGGGCACCGCAGCCATCGAAGATATCGATAGTGCAGAACGGATCCTGTTGATCGGGACCAATCCGCGTGTTGAATCTCCGGTTTTGAACGCGCGCATCCGCAAAGCCTGGATCAATGGGGCCGAGGTGGCCTTGGTTGGTCCTGAGGCCGATCTGACCTACGACGTGACCCATGTGGGCACCGATCGTGCGGCGTTGCAAAAGGTCGTTGAAAAGGGCGGCTCGGATGAGATCAAATCCAAAGCGTCGCTGGTGATCGTGGGGCAGGGCGCTTTGCGCGAAGCAGACGGCGCAGCGGTTCTGGCCGCCGCACAAGCCATCGCAGCCAACACCAACAGTGGTTTGCTGATCTTGCACTCTGCTGCCGCGCGCGTTGGCGCATTGGACGTGGATGCCACCAATGACGGCGGGATGGCGGCGGTTGATACCGCAGACGTTATTTATAACCTTGGCGCGGATGAGATCGAAATCGGCGCTGGTGCGTTTGTGATCTATCAGGGCAGCCACGGAGATCGCGGCGCACACCGTGCAGATGTGATCTTGCCGGGCGCAGCCTATACCGAAGAAAACGGCCTGTTTGTGAACACCGAAGGTCGGCCACAGCTGGCGATGCGTGCGGGCTTTGCCCCCGGCGAAGCCAAAGAAAACTGGGCCATCTTGCGCGCGCTCAGCGCTGAGGTCGAGGCCAAGCTGGGCTATGACTCGCTGGCGCAGCTGCGCACGGCAATTGTGGCGGCGGTTCCGCATCTCGCCAAGATTGACGTGGTGGCAGAAAATACAGGCGACGTTTTGGAGCAGGGTGTTTTGGGGTCTGCCGACTTTGTCCCCACGCTGACCGATTTCTATCTGACCAACCCCATCGCGCGGGCGTCACAGCTGATGGCCGAACTTTCGGCACAGGCCAAGACGCAAGCCGAACAGAAGATCGCGGCCGAGTGATCCGCGCGGCAGTCATATCCCTCAGCTTGCTGGCCGTCGTTGGAATGTCGGCCTGTGCTGAAACCACGGCGGGAGCTGCGGATTTCACCCCCGACTACAAGGGGGTCGAAACGCGTCTGCTGAATGGGGATCTGGTGCAATTCAACGTCAGCATGGCAGGCGCACGCGCAGCCACTGATGTGGAAAACTACGCGGAATGTGCTGCTGCGCAATATGCGGTGATCCGGGACTATGGGTTTGCCCGCCACTTGCGCACAAATTTGAAACAGGAGGGAGGCATTTGGCGTGCAGACGCAATCTACACCATCTCGCCCTCTCTGCCGCGCGGTTTGCGCACCATCGACGCCGAAGTCGTGGTGGCAAATTGCAAGGCTAACGGAATACCTACGGTGTGAGGACCTATGGCTGATTTCTTTAACACCCCAGGCGGCATCGCTGTCTTGATTCTGGCGCAAGTGCTTGCAGTTGTTGCCTTTGTCATGGTTTCGCTGCTCTTTCTGGTTTATGGCGACCGCAAAATCTGGGCGGCCGTCCAGATGCGCCGTGGCCCCAACGTGGTGGGCGCATTTGGCCTGCTGCAAACTGTTGCTGACGCGTTGAAATACGTCGTCAAAGAGGTGGTGATCCCCGCCGGTGCCGACCGCACCGTGTTTATGCTGGCACCGCTTACATCTTTTGTTCTGGCGATGATCGCCTGGGCTGTGATCCCGTTGAACGACGGCTGGGTGCTGTCGGATATCAACGTGGCGATCCTGTACGTCTTCGCGGTGTCCTCACTTGAGGTTTACGGCGTGATCATGGGCGGCTGGGCGTCAAATTCAAAATACCCGTTCTTGGGCTCGCTGCGGTCAGCGGCGCAGATGATCTCTTATGAGGTTTCTATCGGGTTGATCATTGTCGGTGTGATCATTTCCACCGGTTCGATGAACTTTGGTGACATCGTGCGCGCGCAGGACGGCAATCTGGGCCTGTTCAATTGGTACTGGCTGCCGCACTTCCCGATGGTCTTTTTGTTCTTCATCTCGTGCCTTGCGGAAACCAACCGCCCGCCGTTTGACCTTCCCGAAGCGGAAAGCGAACTGGTGGCTGGGTATCAGGTTGAATATTCGGCCACGCCGTTTCTGTTGTTCATGGCAGGGGAATACATCGCGATCTTCCTGATGTGCGCGCTGACCTCGCTGTTGTTCTTTGGTGGGTGGCTGTCTCCTATCCCCGGTCTGCCTGATGGCGTTCTGTGGATGGTGGCCAAAATGGCGTTCTTCTTCTTCCTCTTTGCGATGGTAAAGGCAATCACGCCGCGCTACCGCTACGATCAGTTGATGCGCCTGGGCTGGAAAGTCTTCCTGCCGATGTCACTGTTCTGGGTGGTGTTTGTCGCCTTTGCTGCAAAATTTGACTGGTTCTGGGGTGCCTTTGCACGCTGGACAACAGGGGGCTGATCATGACGCAGATCGATTACACCCGTGCCGCCAAATATTTCCTGCTGCAGGACGTTTGGCAGGGCTTCAAACTGGGGATGAAGTATTTCTTTGCCCCCAAGGCGACGCTGAATTACCCGCATGAAAAGGGGCCACTGTCGCCCCGGTTCCGTGGCGAACACGCGCTGCGCCGCTATCCCAATGGGGAAGAGCGCTGTATCGCCTGTAAGTTGTGCGAAGCCGTTTGCCCGGCGCAGGCCATCACCATCGATGCGGAACCGCGCGAAGATGGCTCACGTCGCACCACCCGCTATGACATCGACATGACCAAATGCATCTACTGCGGGTTCTGTCAGGAAGCCTGCCCGGTGGATGCCATTGTCGAAGGCCCGAATTTTGAATTCGCCACCGAAACCCGCGAAGAGCTGTTTTATGACAAGGACAAATTGTTGTCGAACGGTGACCGCTGGGAATCCGAAATTGCCCGCAACCTAGAATTGGATGCACCCTACCGATGACAGATCCAAAAAACCCTTTTGAGGCCATGATGGCCCAAGCCCAGGAGATGGCCCAAGCGCTGAACCCCGGCCTGGAGAGCTTCTCTCCAAAAGGGTTTGAGGCGCTTTTGCCAACCATGCCCAAAGAGGTCATGGAGATGATGTTTGGCAACACCGTCAACAAAGACGGGCTGGATGCCAAGACACGTCTGCTGCTGACGCTGGCGGGGCTGACATGCCAAGGGGCGCAGGCTGACACGGCTGTGCGTCAAACCGTACGCCACGCCCTTGCGGCGGGCGCAAAGAAACAAGAGATCGTTGAAGCGATCGGTCAGATGTCGGTCTTTGCCGGCATTCCGGCCATGACCCGCGCGCTGGAATTGGCGCAAGAGGCCATGGACGACACAAAGGACGATGAGACATGAGCGTGTTTGCCTTTTACCTCTTCGCCATAAGCGCCATCACCGGCGGGCTGTTCACAGTGATCAGCCGACAGCCTGTGCATTCGGTCTTGTGGTTGATCCTGGCCTTTATTTCCTCGGCCGGGCTGTTTGTATTGCTGGGGGCGGAATTCGTCGCCATGCTGCTGGTCATCGTCTATGTGGGGGCGGTCGCGGTATTGTTCCTGTTTGTCGTGATGATGCTGGACGTCGATTTTGCCGAGTTGAAGGCCGAGATGGCCAAATATATGCCCATCGCTTTGCTGATTGCCTTGGTGATCCTGATGCAATTTGTAATGGCCTTTGGTCATTGGGACGCGGCACAGGGCGCGTCGGATCTGCTGGCCCATCCGGTGCCAAGTGATCGCCACAACACCGAGGCCCTGGGTCTTATCATTTATGATCAATATTTCCTTTTGTTCCAACTGTCCGGTCTGATCCTGCTGGTAGCCATGATCGGCGCCATCGTTCTGACCCTGCGCCACCGCACTGATGTTAAGCGTCAGGATGTGGTTGCCCAGATGATGCGTGATCCCGCCAAGGCGATGGAACTGAAAGACATCAAACCGGGGCAGGGGCTATAAGACCATGATCGGACTTGAACATTATCTCACCGTCGCGGCGACCATGTTCGTCATCGGCATCTTCGGACTCTTCCTGAACCGCAAGAACGTGATCATCCTGCTAATGAGCATCGAATTGATGCTTCTGGCGGTGAACATCAATTTGGTGGCCTTTTCGTCGTCCGTTGTTGGACATGGCGACTTGGTCGGGCAGGTGTTTACCCTGTTTGTGTTGACCGTTGCGGCGGCTGAGGCTGCGATTGGTCTGGCAATCCTTGTCTGTTTCTTCCGTAATCGCGGCACCATCGCCGTCGAAGACATCAACGTGATGAAGGGCTAACGCGATATGGAAACCATCCTTCTCTTTACCCCGCTGGTTGGGGCGCTTGTCTGCGGCTTTGGTCATAAATACATCGGCGAAAAGGCTGCCACTGTCTTTGCCACCACCCTGTTGTTTCTGACTGCGGCGCTGTCATGGATCACCTTCCTGACATTCGACGGCAAGACCGAGGTGATCGAGATCCTGCGCTGGATCGAAAGTGGTTCACTGTCGACCGCCTGGCAGTTCCGTGTGGACCGTCTGACGACCATCATGCTGATCGTGATCACCACTGTTTCGGCCTTGGTGCATCTGTATTCGTTTGGCTACATGGACAAGGATCCGCAGTGGAAAGACGGCGAAAGCTACAAGCCGCGCTTCTTTGCCTATCTGTCGTTCTTTACCTTCGCCATGCTGATGCTGGTGACCTCTGACAACCTTGTTCAGATGTTCTTTGGCTGGGAAGGCGTGGGCGTTGCCTCGTATCTTCTGATCGGCTTCTACTACCGTAAACCTTCTGCAGGTGCTGCGGCGATGAAAGCCTTCATCGTCAACCGTGTGGGCGACTTTGGGTTTGCGCTGGGGATCTTTGGCCTGTTCTTCCTGACGGACAGCATCAATCTAGGCGATATCTTTGCTGCGACACCGCAGTTGGCTGAAACGCAGCTGACCTTCCTGTGGTCCGAATGGAATGCCGCGAACCTTATCGCTTTCCTGCTATTTGTGGGCGCGATGGGAAAATCAGCTCAGTTGATCCTGCACACCTGGCTGCCAGACGCGATGGAAGGTCCGACACCTGTGTCGGCTCTGATCCACGCGGCGACCATGGTTACGGCAGGTGTTTTCCTGGTCTGCCGGATGTCACCGCTGATGGAAGTGGCGCCAGAAGCGACTCAATTCATCACTGTATTGGGCGCAACCACGGCGTTTTTTGCCGCAACCGTTGGTCTGGTGCAGAACGACATCAAACGCGTGATCGCTTATTCAACCTGTTCGCAGCTTGGCTACATGTTTGTGGCCGCTGGTGTTGGCATGTACTCGGCCGCGATGTTCCACCTGTTCACGCACGCTTTCTTTAAGGCGATGTTGTTCTTGGGGGCCGGTTCAGTGATCCACGCGATGCACCACGAACAGGACATGCGCAACTATGGCGCGCTGCGTAAAAAAATCCCTTATACTTTCTGGGCGTTGATGATCGGCACCTTGGCCATCACCGGTGTTGGTATCCCACTGACACACATCGGCTTTGCAGGGTTCCTGTCCAAAGACGCCATCATCGAAAGCGCCTATGCAGGTGGCTCCATGTACGGCTTTTGGGCGCTTGTAGTCGCGGCTGCAATGACCTCGTTCTACAGCTGGCGTCTGATATTCCTGACTTTCTACGGTGAGGCGCGCGGTGACAAACACACGCACGAACACGCACATGAAAGCCCAACAGTTATGCTGGTGCCTCTGGGTGTGCTGGCGGTTGGGGCGGTTCTGGCCGGTATGGTCTGGTATGGCAGCTTCTTTGGTCACACTGATAAAGTCGCCAAATTCTATGGCATTCCTTACGCCGAAGCTGCGGCAAACGGTGATGCACATGGCGACGATCATGGTAAGGCTGACGCACATGGCGATGCGCACCACGGCGACGACCATGGTGATGACCACGGCAAAGCTGACGACGCGCATGCTGAGCACCACTATGTGTTTGCGGGCAAGCCGGGTGAAGGTGCGCTGTATATTGCCCCGGACAATCATGTGCTGGACGATGCTCATGCCGCCCCAAACTGGGTTAAGGTTGCACCGTTCATTGCGATGCTGTCGGGCCTGTTCATGGCGTTGTGGTTCTACATCTGGAACCCGAGCCTGCCCAAACGCATGGCGACCACTTTTGAACCCCTGTACCAATTCTTGCTCAACAAGTGGTATTTCGATGAGATCTACGACGCGCTCATCGTCAAGCCTGCGCTCGCATTGGGCCGCTTCTTGTGGAAGCGTGGCGACGGCGGAACCATTGATGGCTTCCTGAACGGGCTCGCTATGGGCGTCATTCCCTTCTTTACCCGTCTTGCAGGACGCGCGCAGTCGGGCTTTATCTTCACTTATGCCTTCTGGATGGTGATGGGCATTGCTGCTCTGGTCACCTGGATGTCGATCGGCGGAGGATCGCATTAATGGAAAACCACCTTCTTTCCATTGTCACCTTTATTCCCGCAGTAGCGGCGGCCTGTATGGCCCTGTTCATGCGCGGAGATGATGAGGCGACGCAGACCAACGCAAAATACCTTGCGCTGTTTGCCTCAGGCATCACGTTTTTTGTGAGCTTGGGCATCTACAATCAGTTTGACCCCGCCAACACAGGCTTTCAGTTTGTGGAAGAGCGCGATTGGCTGATGGGGCTGCAATACAAGATGGGTGTCGATGGCATTTCGATCCTGTTTGTGATGCTGACCACCTTTGTGATGCCGTTGACCATTCTGGCCAGCTGGAACGTCAATACACGCGTCAAGGAATACATGATTGCATTCCTGCTGCTCGAGACCCTGATGCTGGGTGTCTTCATGGCGCTGGATCTGGTGCTGTTCTATCTGTTCTTCGAAGCCGGCCTGATCCCGATGTTCCTGATTATTGGCATCTGGGGCGGCGCCAACCGTATCTATGCCTCGTTTAAATTCTTCCTCTATACCTTCTTTGGCTCAGTGCTGATGCTGGTGGCGATGGTTGCAATGTATGCGGATTTCCAATCCACTGATATCGTTGGACTGTTGAGCCACGAGTTTTCGCATGAAAGCTTTTCAGTAATGGGCATTCACGTTGTGGGCGGTATGCAAACGCTGATGTTCCTGGCGTTCTTTGCGTCGTTTGCTGTGAAAATGCCAATGTGGCCTGTGCACACCTGGCTGCCAGATGCGCACGTTCAGGCACCAACCGCGGGGTCGGTTGTGCTGGCGGCGATCTTGCTGAAAATGGGCGGCTACGGCTTCCTGCGGTTCTCGCTGCCGATGTTCCCAGTGGGCGCAGACGTCATGGCCAACACCATCCTGTGGATGTCGGCGATTGCGATTGTCTACACGTCGCTGGTGGCGATTGTGCAAGAAGACATGAAAAAGCTGATCGCTTATTCCTCCGTCGCGCACATGGGGTTTGTAACCATGGGCATCTTTGCGGCCAACCAGCAGGGTATTGATGGTGCGATCTTTCAGATGATCAGCCACGGGTTTATCTCTGCGGCGCTGTTCCTATGTGTTGGCGTGATCTACGATCGGATGCACACCCGTGACATCGATGCCTATGGCGGCCTTGTCATTCGCATGCCCGCCTACGCATTGGTGTTTATGTTCTTCACCATGGGCAATGTCGGCCTGCCGGGTACTTCGGGGTTCATTGGTGAATTCCTGACCCTGATGGGCGCGTTCCAGAAAAACACCTGGGTTGCGGCAATTGCCACATCTGGCGTCATCTTTTCGGCGGGCTATGCGCTGTGGCTGTATCGCCGCGTAGTCTTTGGCGATCTGATCAAGGAAAGCCTAAAAACCATTCAGGACATGGACAACCGCGAGCGGTGCATCTTTGCTCCGTTGGTCATCATGACTATTCTGCTGGGCGTCTACCCTGCAGTTGTCACCGATATCATCAGCCCGTCGACCACGGCGCTTATTGAAAACGTTAACCAATCTCTGGCTGCTGCGGACACCTCCGCGGTGACCCAGATTGCGTCGCACTAAAGGAGCGAGGATAGATGATCCAAGCCGATCTCTCCGTTATCCTGCCAGAGATTGTTCTGGCGCTCTATGCCATGGGTGCGCTGCTGGGCGCGGTCTACACCGGCAAAGACAAACTGGCCGGACCCCTTGTTTGGTCTACCGCTGGTCTGATGGTGGTATTGGCGATTTTCATCGCCAGCCAGCCCGGCGACACACGTATTGCCTTTAACGGCATGTTTGTTGACGACGGCTTTGCCCGGTTTGCCAAGGCGGCCATCCTGGTGTCGGCAGCCGTGGTTCTGGTCATCGGGCAGGACTATATGGCGCGCCGCGACATGCTGCGCTTTGAATACCCGATCCTGATCGCGCTGTGTGCGGTGGGAATGATGACGATGGTGTCAGCCGGGGACCTGATGGCGCTCTATATGGGGCTCGAGCTGCAATCCCTCGCGCTCTATGTTGTGGCATCTTTGCGCCGTGACAGTGCCAAATCAACCGAAGCCGGTCTCAAGTATTTTGTACTGGGCGCGCTGTCCTCTGGTCTACTGCTGTATGGTGCATCCTTGGTCTACGGATTTGCAGGCAGCACAAAATTTGCCGATATCATCACCGTCGCGGAACATGGGCACGTCACAGTAGGTCTGCTGTTTGGTCTGGTGTTCTTGATCTCTGGCATGGCGTTTAAAGTGTCCGCCGCCCCGTTCCACATGTGGACCCCGGACGTTTACGAAGGTTCGCCAACACCCGTCACCGCGTTTTTTGCCACTGCGCCCAAGGTCGCAGCGATGGGTCTGTTCGCCCGCGTGCTGTTTGATGCCTTTGGGGCAGCCATTTCGGATTGGCAACAGGTGATTGCGGTCCTGTCGGTCCTGTCCATGTTCCTGGGTGCCGTTGCAGCGATTGGGCAGCGGAACATCAAACGCCTGATGGCTTATTCTTCGATTGCCCATATGGGCTATGCGCTGATTGGTCTGGCCGCGGGCACCGAACAAGGGATTGCAGCGATGCTGACCTATATGGTGATCTACGTTACCATGAATGTTGGCACCTTTGCGTTCATCTTGATGCTGGAAAAAGACGGTAAGCCCGTCACCGACATCTACGCGCTGAATCAGTTCGCCAGCCGCGCACCGGGCAAAGCGCTTGCGGTTTTGATCCTGCTGTTCTCGCTGGCGGGGGTCCCGCCAATGCTGGGATTCTTTGCCAAATTTGGCGTCTGGCAGGCGGGCATCGAAGCTGAGCTGATGACCTTGGTCATTGCCTCTGCGGTGGCCTCGGTCATTGGCGCGTTTTATTATCTGCGCATCGTGTTTTTCATGTACTTTGGTGAAGAAACTGGAGATGTGGAAACCAATGGCTCCCCCATCCTATCCGTCGCGCTGACCGTATCGGCGGCGCTTATGCTGGTGGGGCTGGTGTATCAGTTTGGCATCGACAGCGCAGCGGCTTCGGCGGCGGCCACTCTTGTCAAGTGATCTTGATCACAGGCAATCTGAAGGGGCCCGGTCACTGGACCGGGCCTTTTGCATGAGGAGGAAAACGCGATGAACTGGCCAGACGGATATACAAAGCGGATCCTCGATGAGGTCGACAGCACGCTGGACGAAGCGGCGCGCACCGCGGCACAACGGGCCGGGCCCGAGTGGATCCTCGCGCTCAAGCAGACCAAGGGGCGTGGACGCCGCGGCCGTGACTGGAAAGACCCCAAAGGCAATTTTGCCGCCACGCTGGCGCTGCGTCCCGAGGGCACACCTGCGTCGGCTGCTTTGCGCAGTTTCGTCGCAGCGCTTGCACTTTATGATGCCATTGAGGCGGTGACCGGACGCAGTGAAGGGCTGGCGTTGAAATGGCCCAATGATGTTTTGCTGAACGGCGGGAAAGTGGCCGGTATCTTGCTGGAAAGCAGCGGGCGCGGCGGCGGGCTGGCGCATCTGTTCATTGGTATTGGGGTCAATCTGATGGAGACGCCCATGAAAGAATGGCTCGAACCCAATGCGGTCTGGCCGGTGTCTTTGCATGGTGAAACCGGTGTTCAGATCACGCCTGAGATGTTTCTCGATGCTTTGGCCGGGGCTTATGCGCGCTATGAGCAACAGTTCATCAGCTATGGGTTCGAACCCATCCGCACCGCGTGGCTGGCCCGTGCTGCCCGTCTCGGAGAAGTGATAACCGCAAAAACCGGGCAGAATGTGCAGGAAGGCACGTTTGAAACGGTGGACGCCGAGGGCAATCTGGTTCTAAACACCGCCAAGGGCCGCGTCAGCATCGCGGCCGCTGATATCTTTTTCTGAACGGAAACGACCGATGCTTCTCGCTGTTGACTGCGGTAATACAAATACCGTGTTTTCCCTATGGGATGGCACGGCGTTTCTGGGAATGTGGCGCACCGCATCTGATTGGCGGCGCACGGCGGATCAGTATTTTGTCTGGCTGGACACGCTGATCAAACAACAGGGGATCGACGCAAAGATCACCGATATGATTATCTCCTCCACGGTGCCGCGTGTGGTGTTTAACCTGCGCGTTCTGGCGGATCGCTATTTTGACACGCGCCCCTTTGTGGTGGGCAAGTCGGATTGTGCGTTGCCGATTGACGTGCGGGTGGATGACGGCACCATTGTCGGCCCTGATCGGCTGGTCAATACGGTTGCGGGATACGATAAACACGGCGGCAATCTGATCGTGGTGGATTTTGGCACGGCGACAACCTTTGATGTGGTTGATATGGATGGCGCCTATGTGGGCGGGGTGATTGCGCCAGGTGTTAATCTCAGCCTTGAGGCGTTGCATCAGGCCGCTGCCGCCCTGCCGCATATTGATATCTCAAAGCCCGAAAACGTGGTGGGCACAAATACCGTGGACTGTATGCAATCTGGCGTATTTTGGGGCTACGTTGGCCTTGTACGCGAGGTCTGCGACCGTATCAAAGCGGAGCGCGGTGTTCCGATGAAAGTTATTTCGACAGGCGGGCTGGCGCCTTTGTTCCAGCAATCAGCAGATTTGTTTGATGCATTTGAGGAAGAGCTCACGATGCACGGATTGCAGATCATTCATGACTACAACAAGAAAGACACTGCCTCGCAATGAGCACAGACAGATTAATCTACCTTCCCCTCGGCGGGGCAGGCGAAATTGGCATGAACGCCTATGTTTATGGCTATGGTAAGCCCGGCAAAGAACGACTGATCCTGGTGGATCTGGGCGTCACCTTCCCGGACATGGACACCACCCCCGGCGTTGATCTGATCATGCCGGACATCACCTGGCTGAAAGAGCGCAAAGACCAACTGGAGGGCGTGTTTATCACCCACGCCCACGAAGATCACATCGGTGCCGTAGCGCATTTGTACGGCGAATTGGAAACGCCGATCTACGCACGCGCATTCACCGCCAATCTCTGCCGTCGCAAGATGGAAGAAAAAGGCCACCCGATTGACGCCGTCACCACGGTTGGTGCCTGGCCCGTGGTCACAAAATTGGGCCCCTTTACCGTTGGTGTCGCGCCGATGTCGCATTCGATTCCCGAAAGTGGTGGTCTGGTGATCGACACTGCCGCAGGGCGTTTGGTGCACACCGGTGACTTTAAATTGGATCCGAACCCATTGGTGGGCGAAGCCTTTGACCCCGACATGTGGGCGGATATTGCCAAGAACGGCGTTCAGGCGCTGATCTGCGATTCGACCAATGTGTTCTCGCCCAATCCCGGCCGCTCCGAAGCGGAACTGCCAGATGCGATCACGCAATTGGTGTCCAGCTGCACCGGGCTCGTTGCGGCGACCACCTTTGCGTCCAACGTGGCGCGGGTGAAAACGCTGGCGGATGCGGGCACTCGGGCCGGGCGTTCGGTTGTGTTGCTGGGCCGTGCTATGCTGCGCATGGTGGATGCTGCCAAAGAAACGGGCGTTTTGACGGATTTCCCCCGTGTTTATACGGCGGAAGAAGCTGGCGACATTCCGCGCGAAAACCTGATGTTGCTGACCACCGGCAGTCAGGGCGAGCGCCGGGCGGCGACCGCACAGCTGGCACGCGGCAAATACCGTGGGCTAGAGCTGAAAAAGGGCGACACCTATCTGTTTTCATCAAAAACCATTCCCGGCAATGAACGTGGTGTGATCAGCATCATTAACCAATTGTCTGAAAAAGGCGTGGATGTGGTGGATGACAGTTCCGGGCTGTATCACGTGTCTGGTCACGCCAACGGCCCCGATCTGGAGCGTTTGCACAACATCATCAAGCCGAAGATGGTCATTCCAATGCACGGCGAACACCGTCATCTGCGTCATCACGCCAAACTGGCCGAGGCCAAAGGCATGGCCAGCGCGGTTGTCGTCAACGGTATGTTGATGGACTTGACCGGGGATAAGCCCAAAGTGTCAGACTATGTGGACACGGGCCGCCAGTATCTCGACGGTTCTGTGCGCATTGGTGCGATGGACGGCATCGTGCGTGATCGGATCCGTATGGCGCTGAACGGTCATATCGTGATCACCATCATTTTGGACGAAGATGATGAACCGCTGGGTGAGCCATGGTGCGATCTGCGCGGCCTACCTGAAACCGGCAGCTCCAATTCAGCTTTGGTGGATGTGATCGAAGAGGACCTGAACCAATTCCTGAAACGTGCTGGCGCCAAAACCCTGCGGGATGACGACAAGCTGGAAGAGAATCTGCGCCGCATCGCCCGTCAAACGGCCCGCGATGAAATCGGCAAAAAGCCCGAGGTTTCGGTCATCGTCAGCCGTATGCGCTGATCTATCGCTGTGGATCCCCGGTCAGGGGATCCCGTCCAGGCGCGACAGTACCAAATCCACAAAAGAAAACGCCCCACCAGTCTAACAGGCGGGGCGTTTTTCATGTGCCAGTCGGGTAAGCAAAGGCTTACGCGTGGCGGGGGCCTGCGATCAGCGCAGCGAGCTTGGATGGCAGGCTAGCGATTGCTTTCGAAACAACTGCGACGCCACGTTTGGTGGCCTCGGCGCGCAGAATGCGTGCTTCTCGTTCGATTGCGTTCAGGTCCAGGGCGTTGACGTCATATTTTTCCATCGGTCTACACTTCCTTGTTTTGCCGTTTCATCTTGCTTTTATGTTTTAGCGGGAAAGGCGGGGCTTGTGATGACTGTCATTTGGTAAACCCGCTATGCTGCAGGTGCAAAGCTGGTCCAAAGACATGGGATGTTGGACGGGGTCAACGAAAACGGGCCGCCCATATGCTGAGCGGCCCGAAGAAAAAACGATGACATATTAGGCGTTAGCCCGCGCGACGCTCCGCAAAGCTCAGCGCGATAAAGCTGGGCATGTGATCGCCCATGCCCACAACAACACGGTCATCGCGATCACGGCGGCCACGATTGCGGTTGTTGTTGCCACCATTGTTGCCGCCGCCATGATTTGGCTTGGCCTCATCGGCGGGCTTCGCTGGGGCCTGTTTTGGCGTGTCTGTCTTGGGCTGTGCTTGTTTGGTTGAGCGAGACCGGGTGCGTGTTGGTTTGCGCTCTTGCTGTTGAGCTTCCTCAGCAACATTTTCCTGCGGAGCAGCTTCGGCGGGTTTGGCACGGCTGCGCGATGGCGCTGGCTTGACCGGGTTTTCCAGACGCGTGATCTCTTTCTTCACCAGCGCTTCGACCGCATCCAATGCTTTTTCGTCACGTACCGAACACAGGGTGATCGCCTTACCCTGACGACCGGCTCGTCCTGTGCGACCAATACGGTGCACATAGTCCTCAGCATGGCCGGGGACGTCAAAGTTGAAAACATGGCTGACGCTTGGCACATCAAGACCACGGGCCGCCACGTCAGACGCGATCAGCAGACGCAGCTTGCCTTCGCGGAAATCGTCCAGCGTCTTGGTGCGTTGTGACTGATCCAGGTCACCGTGGATAGGGGCCGCGTCAAAGCCGTATTTCTTTAGCGACTTCGCAACGATGTCCACGTCCATCTTGCGGTTGCAAAAGATGATACCGTTGGTCAGCGAGTCGCCTTCTTGATCGATCAGGGCGCGCAAGACTTTGCGTTTTTCACTACCTTCGCGATCTTTGCGGCTGGCTTTGAACTTAACCACGGCCTGTTCGATATTCTCCGAAGTGGTCGCCTGACGGGCGATTTCCACACGTTCGGGCGCGGACAGGAATGTATTGGTGATGCGCTCAATCTCGGGCGCCATTGTGGCCGAGAAAAACAAGGTCTGACGGGTGAAGGGCGTCAGCGAGAAGATGCGTTCAATATCAGGGATAAAGCCCATATCCAGCATCCGGTCCGCCTCGTCGACGACCATGATCTGTACGCCAGTCAGCAGCAGCTTGCCGCGTTCGAAGTGATCCAGAAGACGGCCGGGGGTGGCTATCAGAACGTCCACGCCTTTGTCGATCAGCGCATCTTGTTCTTTGAAGGACACGCCACCAATCAACAGCGCCTTGGTCAGCTTCAGGTGCTTGGTATAGGTGTCAAAGTTCTCGGCCACCTGGGCTGCCAGTTCCCGTGTCGGGCACAAGACCAGCGAACGCGGCATGCGTGCGCGTGCGCGGCCTCGGGCCAGCAGGGTGATCATTGGCAATGTAAATGAGGCAGTTTTGCCGGTGCCGGTCTGGGCGATGCCCAAAACGTCTTTGCCCTGTAATGCAGCCGGGATAGCACCCGCCTGAATAGGTGTGGGCGTTTCATATCCAGCCTCATCAATGGCCTTCAAAACCTTTGGGTTCAGATTCAGATCAGTAAATTTGGTCATATGTGTCCGTCAATGCGGACAGCTCTTGGCCCGCGCGTGTGTCAGGGGATCAAATCTAACAACGAGCAGACGCTGTCGTTTGACAGGAGGGGGCATAGCAAAATCAAGCAGCAGCGTCAAATGACGCGGGCATATTTTGCGCGGAACCTTTAACTTTGTACAATAGAGCAACAATCCAACAGATTTATTGGAAGTGTTCTCAGCGTTTCAGGCCAACCAGAAGGGCGCCTGCTGCGCCCTTCTTCAATTGGGGGTGGTTAGACCATCATTTCCTTGGTCGCGGTCAATTTCAGGTCGGGGTAGTCGCGTTCGACCCGGTCAATGTCCCATTGCAGACGGGTTAGATAAACCACATCGCCATCGTGGTCGTAGCCAATGTGCTGTTTGTTGGTGTTGATGAACTTATCCAGCGCGTCCTGTTCGCCGCTCACCCATCGGGCCGAGGTGAACTGAGACGCTTCAAACCGGACGGGCAGGCCATATTCCATTTCAATCCGGCTGGCGAGTACTTCGAATTGCAATGCGCCCACAACACCAACAATAAAACCAGAGCCGATCGAAGGTTTAAACACCTTTGCAGCGCCTTCTTCGGCAAACTGCATCAGCGCTTTTTCCAGATGTTTCGCCTTCATCGGGTCGCCCGCGCGCACGCCTTGCAACAATTCAGGGGCAAACGACGGAATACCGCTGACGCGCAGCGCTTCGCCTTCGGTCAGCGTATCGCCGATGCGCAGCTGGCCATGGTTGGGAATGCCAATGATATCACCAGCCCAGGCCTCTTCGGCAAGTTCGCGGTCCGAGGCCAAAAACAGCACCGGGTTTGACACCGCCATTGGTTTCTTGGTGCGCACATGGGTCAGCTTCATGCCACGTCTAAAATGGCCCGAGGCCATACGTACAAACGCCACACGATCGCGGTGCTTGGGGTCCATATTTGCCTGAACTTTAAAGACAAACCCAGACACCTTCGTTTCTTCGGGAGCCACATTGCGCGGCTGCGCCGTTTGCACCTGTGGTTCGGGACCATAGGTAGAAATGCCGTGCATCAGCTCCTGCACGCCAAAGGAATTGATCGCAGAGCCAAACCAGATCGGCGTCATATGGCCTTCCAGTACGGCCTGAGGATCCAGTTTGGGCAACAGCTCTTTGGCCATTTCGACCTCTTCCAGAAACTTGTCCAGAAGGTCTGCAGGCACGTGCTCTGCAAGGCGAGGATCATCCAAGCCGTTGATTTCAATGCTTTCGGCAACCTTGTTCCGGTCAGCACGGTCCATCAGTTCAAGCCGGTCGCGCAACAGATCGTAGCAGCCGACAAAATCACGACCCACTCCAATGGGCCAGGAGGCCGGTGTTACGTCAATCGCCAGATTTTCCTGAATTTCGTCAATAATTTCAAATGTATCGCGGCTTTCGCGGTCCATTTTATTACAGAACGTCAGGATCGGTAGATCGCGCAAACGGCAGACTTCGAACAGTTTCTGCGTCTGGCTTTCAACACCTTTGGCGCCGTCAATCACCATCACCGCCGCATCCACGGCCGTGAGCGTGCGATAGGTGTCTTCGGAAAAGTCCGAGTGGCCGGGCGTGTCCACCAGATTGAACCGGTAGCCACTGAAATCAAACGACATTGCCGATGCTGAGACCGAGATCCCCCGGTCTTTTTCCATCTGCATATAGTCCGACCGCGTGCGTCGGGCTTCGCCCTTGGCGCGCACCTGACCAGCCATCTGAATCGCGCCACCATACAGCAGGAACTTTTCAGTCAGCGTGGTTTTGCCAGCATCCGGGTGCGAGATGATCGCAAAGGTCCGGCGACGGGCAATTTCAGGCGGCAATTCGGGGCGATTTGTGCTCGTGTCCAACATGGGATCGCCTTAGCCAGAAATGGGGCCAGTGGCAAGGAAAACGCAAAATTTCAGGCGGCAGCGAACACGACCTGTATTGGAACAATGTTTTCTTTTGGATGCGTTTCGAATGCTGCCACTAATGAAAGAACCACAGGAGATTTAGTATGATTGAAGACCGATTGGCGGCTTTGGGCGTTAGATTGCCTGATGCACCGCGACCATTGGGGAATTTCGCCCCGTATCTCATTGACGGTGACTATCTTTACATTTCAGGTCAGATCTCTGTGACGCCAGATGGTGATGTCGTGCGGGGCCAGGTCGGGACCACGCTGGATCTGGAAACCGGCCAGCTGGCGGCGCGGTACTGTGCGATCGGGTTATTGGCACGTGCAAAAGCTGCTTTGGGCGATCTGGAGCAGATTGATCGGCTGATCAAACTGGGGGCATTTGTGAACGCACCTGAAAGCTTTGCTGATCATCCCAAAGTGGTGAATGGTGCGTCTGATCTTATGGTACAGGCGTTGGGCGCGGAACAGGGAACACATGTTCGTTTTGCCGTCGGCAGCAGCAGTCTTCCAAACAATGCGGCAGTGGAAATCGAAGCTGTGTTTCGCCTAAAGGGAAAAATCTCCTCGAATCATTTAGAATATGGTAGAACATAAGTGGAACATTTAAATGGGAGGATGTCATGACACTGAAAGAAATTGCTGACGCATTGGTGGCCGGATGCCGTGAGGACCGGGCCAAGGAAAATTTGGCGGTGCTCTACGCGCCAGATGCGGTGTCTGTGGAAGCCACGGATGAAGCAGGCATGGGCCGGGAGGTCACAGGGATCGAGGCCATTCGCGGCAAACACGAATGGTGGGAAAGCGCCTTTGAGGTGTCTGATTTTTCAGTGGGCGGGCCATTCCTGCACGGCGACGACCGCTTTGCCGTTACGTTTTCGGTCACCGGAACTGAAAAGGCCACTGGCGAGGGGTTTGATATGAACGAGGTGGGTTTGTACCACGTGGCGGACGGTAAAATCGTGCGCGAAGAGTTCTATTACTAACGCCATGTAAGCGGTGCGCGTTGTTATCCTGACGACGCGCGGCGCAGAAGATCAACGGCGTTGGGGTGTTTCAGCAAGGTGCGGGCGACGTCAACACCATGTTCGTCGCGGCGGTTGTGTTTCAAACCCGGAGTGATGTGATCCACCAGATCCAGCGGCAGCGCCGAGTGTGTGCTGGCGTCGATCAGCATTGATTCTGCGGCGATCCCTTCGGCGTAGATAATGTGATGGCGGTCAAACAGCAGCTGGAAGTAATCAACAAACCCGCCTGTCTGCGCCACAACGGTATCCCCGTTGACCAGATCCTGCGCCTTGACCAGAACTTCGGGACAACCGGTGCCCAGCGTGTCTTGCCGTTGATACACCATCAGCCGGTGATCGGGGCTGACGATCAGGTCGTTGTCGTTGTTCAACGCGCCTTTGCGGATCAGGATCGGTGCCATGGATCCCATCGCGCGCGAGGTGGTGTGACCAATCCAGCGTACGACCTGTGCCCCGTCATCCCGGGTCAGCACGCGATCTCCAACCGAGAGCTCTTCGATTTTCACCTGCGCGCCGGAGGCCAGCGTAATATGCGTGCCACGGGTAAAGGACACGCAGGCCATCTGCGCCAGTTTTTGCCTGGCCAGCTTGCGATCGGCGTGGATCAGGCAGTAGGGCATGTCCGCGACAAGGGGGGCAAGCGGCAGTAGAAAGACCTGCGTGATCAACCCCTCCGCATCCACTTCGACCATGATCAAAATATCGACTTCGGCCCCGGTATCAGGCAGTACAGTGATGCAGCAGTCGAGATGCAGTTGCGCAGTTGGCGTGCCCAATTCAGTATCTGCGCCGACAGAAAATTCACCCTCGGGTGAGACTTTGAGCGACAGGCGGCGGGGCTGTGTTGCGGGGCAGAGATGATAGACGTCATCTAACACCAGATCATCCATGATCCCTAAGGCGTCGCCCATGTTGGCCCCATATTCAACGCGAAACATGGCCGCAGGATAGGCGGGGATCGATTGATACGACGCGTGCGCGTAATTCTGGGATGGGGTCCGCATTGTCATACGTCCTGATCATAGGGTGGTGTCTACATTAGATCCACGAAACTATTAACGAATTGTGGCGACAGGCAGGCCGAAAAACGCCTTTTTTGATTTGGCCCTCTGGTCAAACCCTTTCGGATGTGCATCTTTTGTTCTCGTTTTTGCAGTTTGTTTACCGGAGAGAGTGATGATGGATCTAGGGATTTCGGGCAAGCGTGCCTTGGTCTGTGCCAGCAGCAAAGGGCTGGGGCTTGGCTGTGCCGAGGCACTGGCGGCGGCCGGTGTTGATTTGGTCATGAACGCGCGCGGGGCAGACGCGCTGGAGGCGGCAGCGGAGGCGATCCGCACGGCGCATGGCGTGTCTGTTACCACCGTTGCGGCGGATATCACCACGGAATCCGGGCGCGCAGCTGCGCTTGATGCTGCGGGGGCGGTGGACATTTTGGTGACCAATGCCGGCGGACCACCTCCGGGGATGTGGAGCGACTGGGAGCGGGATGATTTCATTGCCGCATTGGACGCCAATATGTTGACACCGATTGCGCTGATGAAGGCGCTGCTGCCCGGTATGATGGAGCGGGGATGGGGCCGGGTGGTTAATATCACCTCGCAATCTGTGAAAGCACCGATTGCCGTTCTTGGCCTGTCCAACACAGCACGCGCGGGGCTGACGGGCTATGTCGCGGGAACGGCGCGGCAGGTGGCCGGACACGGTGTGGCGATTAACAACCTGCTGCCGGGCATTCATGCGACCGATCGCGCTGTGTCCCTGGATACGGCCGTCGCGCAGCAGCAAAGCCTGAGTCTGGACGACGCACAGGCGCAGCGGGCGGCCACCATCCCGGCGCAACGGTATGGTACGCGATCTGAATTTGGCGCCACCTGCGCCTTTCTATGCTCGCAGCATGCAGGGTACATCATCGGCCAGAACATCCTGTTGGATGGCGGCGCCACCAACGCGACGTTGTAATCATGGCATCCGGATATTCGCTGAAAGATCAGCTTTTTAACCTAGAGAAAACGCAATATCTCGCCGGGTTGTTCGCGGGCGCTTCACCGCAGTTTGACGCTGCGCAATTTGAAGCTGACGTCATGTCACGCCTGCTGGAACTGGAGCTGAAAGAGCGAATTGCGTGGATCTCCAGCTGCCTGTGCCAACACCTACCGGCGCCGTTGCCCGAGGTGGCCGATACCCTGCGCGCGGCCCTGCCGCCGCCGCTTGACCCGACGCTGAGTGATGATGATTTTGGAGATTTCATCTTTGCGCCGCTGGGTGAATTTGTGGTCGCCAAGGGATTGGAGGCGCATTGCGATCTGGGGCTTGATCTGCTGCGCGACATCACACAACGGTTTTCGATGGAATGGGCGATCCGCCCGTTTTTGAACCGCTGGCCTGCCGAGACATTGGCGCGTCTGGCGCGCTGGGCTGAGGATCCAAATTACCACGTCCGGCGTCTGGTCAGCGAGGGCACTCGTCCGCGTTTGCCCTGGGGCGAAGCGGTGGGATTGGCGCTGGCGGATCCCATGCCGCTGTTGGACCAGCTGCATGGCGATACAACCCGCTATGTGACGCGTTCAGTCGCCAACCATCTGAATGATATCAGTAAAAAAGACCCCGACTTGGTGTTGGAGCGGCTGCGCATCTGGTCCGAAAGGGACGTGCAGTCCAAGGTGGAGCTGCGCTGGATGACACAGCATGCGCTGCGCGGTCTGGTGAAGGCGGGCCACGCCGGCGCGCTGTTGATGTTGGGCTATGACCCCGAGGTGCCTGTACGGGCTGATTTGCAGCTGGGGGCTGATCAGGTGGCCATTGGAGAGGCGCTGACGTTTCACTGTGATCTGAGCGCGGATCAGGATCTGCCCGTTCTGGTGGATTATCGGCTGCATTTTCAACGCCCTTCTGGGAAACTCTCGTCCAAGGTGTTCAAGTTGAAGCAGGCGACGATCAAGGCAGGCAGGCTTCGTGTTACAAAAAGCCACAAATTCAAAGGGGACGCGGCGACCTTTACCTTGGTGCCGGGGACGCACCGGATTGAGGTGATGGTGAACGGCGTTGTGCGGGCCGAGGCAGAATTTGAGCTGAGCGCCTAAGGGCTCAGATCTTGCACGGGGGAGGCTGGGTTGTTATCTGCGGTCCAGCCAATTTCGGTAAGATTGGCCACCAAAAGGCACCTGAGCATGACATCTTCCCCTGCTGTTTCACTGACACCCGAGCCGCCACGTCTGGAAATCCGCAATCTGCGGCGATTTTTTGATGGGCGTGCGGTGGTTGATGATGTGTCATTGCACATTCAGGCGGGGCAGGTGACCTGTCTGCTGGGGCCGTCGGGCTGCGGTAAATCCACCACTTTGCGAATGATCGCGGGGGTGGAGATGCAGGATTCCGGGGAAATCTATGTCGACGGCAAACTGGTCTGTGACACGGTGTACCGTGTGCCGCCAGAGCGGCGCGAGATTGGCCTGATGTTTCAGGATTTTGCCCTGTTTCCGCACCTCAGCGTGGCGGAAAATGTGGCCTTTGGCCTGAAGGGGCCACGTGATCAGAAGCGGGCGCGGGTTGAGGAGCTTTTGCGCCGCGTTTCGCTGATCCAATACATTGATGAGTTTCCACATCAGCTGTCGGGGGGGGAGCAGCAACGGGTGGCTTTGGCACGTGCGATTGCGCCGCGGCCGCGCATCATGCTGATGGATGAGCCGTTTTCCGGGCTTGATAATCGGTTGCGTGATGGCATCCGCGATGAAACGTTGAGCCTGTTGAAAGAAGAAAACACCGCCGTTTTGCTGGTGACACATGAGCCGGAAGAGGCCATGCGGATGGCCGATGAAGTGGCGCTGATGCGCGGTGGGAAGATTGTCCAGCAGGGCGCGCCGTATAACGTGTACACCCGGCCGGTGGATAAGGCGGCGGTTGCTTTCTTTAGTGACATCAATGTGTTGAATGCGCGTGTCAAAGGCGCGCTTGTGGCGACGCCATTTGGCGAGTTTCTAGCCCCAGGACATGCGGATGGAACGCGGGTTGAAATCGTATTCCGCCCCCAACATGTGCGTATTGATTTTGATCGGAATGGATCGGGGCCGCTGCCCACCCCAAGCGACGGCGTGCCGGCGCGGGCTACGGTGGTGCGGGCTCGGTTTTTGGGCAATGAAAGTCTGATCGAATTTCGCACCGATTTTGATGGCGGCATTTTGACGGCGACGGTGCCCAATGTGTTCTTGCCTGAAGCGGGGCGCGTGTTGTGGCTGACGGTGCCGCGCAAACGTTGTTTTGTGTTTCCGGTCTGACAGTGAGATGGCCGTGCGGTGCACGGCGCCTCCGGCGGGGGTATTTACGGCCAAAAAGAAGCCGGGCGGCCCGCTATTCGGTGGTGTTTGGGTCATAGTCGCTGATGCGTTTGCCCGGTTCGTCGACAAACAGTTCGGGCAGCGCGGTTGCGACTTCGATCAAGTCGATGCGGAACACCCGGAAGGCGTCGCGGGTTTCGCACCAGGCTGTCAGGGTCCAGACGCGGCCCCAATATTCCATATGCAGCGGGCGGATTTTGCGTTGGGTCAGGGTGCCGTCAATGCGACGGTAGGTGATGTCCAGTTTTTGCCGGGCTTTGATGGCGGCGCGCAAGGTGGCCATATGGGAAAAGCCACGGGCGGCATCTGCAAAGGGATAAACGGCGAATTTCCAGGTGTCTGCTTCGGCCCGGGTTTGCGTGGGAAGCACGGCGTCAACTTTGTCCGCAAGCGATTGCGCTGCGGCTTTTAGGTCGGGATCCGCCGCTTCGCCTACGATTGCCATTCCCAGATTGAGCGCCTCCAGTTCGGCGGCTGTCAGGTTCAGAGGTGGCAGGGTGATCTGTTCACGTATCAGATAGCCCACGCCGCGTTCGCCGTCGACGGGCACGCCGGAGGCGACCAGCGTATCCATGTCGCGGTAGATGGTGCGGGTAGAGACCTCAAGCCGTGCGGCAATGTCCTGCGCGCGGTGTAATTTACCGTCGCGCAGGATCTGGATGATTTCAAACAGGCGGTCAGATCGACGCATGGCTCCAGCCTTGACCTGACTGAGGTGCCATCGTCAAGCGGTCATGCGCCAGTGAATGGGTTCATGACGCATTTGCACGCTGTCTTTGTCCAATGCGGCCATGAGAGGGCCGCAGAAGGGCTGGTCGTGAAACTGGGCGGCGGCGGCTGTTGCGGCCTCTATGTCTTGCCAGATCACATAATCGCTCCAGCGCCCGTCAGCGCCTTTGCTGAGCCAGCGGGCGACAAAGCCGGGTTGCGCACGCACAAAGGCTTCGGTGGTTTGACTGAGGGCGACAAAGGCGGCGTCTGTGGTGCCCTTGATCAATGTGAAGGTCACGATCTCGGCGACGTGTTGGGTCATCTGCATCTCCTATGTGTTGAATGCTGGGCCTGTTTAGGAGATTGCAACTGACATGAACCTGTCAGTTGAGGCGCAGGCGGAGCAAAAAAACTGCCTTTGGTGCGCTGGCCTACGGCGAATACGCGCCGCTCGTCTGGTGGGGCGCAGCTGCGCGCCTTAGTCTGGGTGCAAATTGACACATCTGGTGCATGTGCACCGATTCCTGATGGAGGCTTTCATGCTCAACAATATCGGTCTTCCCGGTCTTCTTCTTATTGCTGTTGTGGTTCTTGTCCTGTTTGGCCGCGGCAAAATTTCATCGCTGATGGGCGAAGTCGGCAAAGGTATCACGGCCTTTAAAAAGGGTGTCGATGATGGCGCCAAGGAACTGGACGAGACGGCCGACGCGGCACAGGACGTGACGCCGGACGTTGAAAAAGACAAGGTCTAAGCGCCGATGTTTGATTTGGGCTGGACCGAACTTTTGGTCATTGGGGTTGTCGCGCTGATTGTGGTCGGCCCCAAAGATCTGCCCGTTCTGTTTCGCAATGCGGGTCGGTTTATGGGCAAGGCGCGTGGCATGGCCAATGAGTTTAGCCGTGCGATGAATCAGGCCGCCGACGAGGCGGGCGTCAAAGACATGGCGCAGGGGCTAAAAAGTGCTGCCAATCCGATGGGTACAGCCATGGATGGCGTGCGTGAGGCTGCCAAGGAAATGACTGACGCTGTGGCGGTGAACAAATTTGATTTGGACAGCCTGAGCGACGAGCGCGCCGAAGATGCACGAAAAATACAAACGGCAACCGCCAAGGCGGCGACCGAGCGCAAAGCCTCTGACGCAACGTCAAGCGACGGGCCGGCCACGCCAGACAACAAGGCCGATACATGAGCCAGACTGACGACATTGACGATTCATCCGCCCCCTTGATCGAACATCTGGCGGAACTGCGCAGCCGATTGATCCATTCTGTGGTTGCGTTTCTGGTGGGGATGGTGCTGTGTTTCACAGTCGCCACGCCTATTTTTAGCTTTTTGACTGATCCGTTGTGCAAGGTCCTGGCCGAAGGCGGGCAGGATTGTGCACTGATCTTTATCTCACCCCAAGAAGGCTTCTTTGTTGCGATTAAGATCTCGCTATTGGGCGGCTTTATTCTGGCGTTTCCCTACATCGGTTTGCAGATGTGGCGCTTTGTGGCGCCGGGGCTGTATAAAAACGAAAAGGGCGCATTTCTGCCGTTCCTGATCGCATCGCCGTTTATGTTCCTGTTGGGCGCGTCTTTTGCGTTTTATGTGGTGTCTCCGCTGGCGTATGATTTCTTTCTTGGATTCCAGCAGTTTGGTGCCGGAGGGGAGGCCGTGGCCGCTGGCCCCGCGCAGAACCAACCGGGCCTTAGCGTGGTGTTTCAGGGCTCCGCCCAGGAATATCTGAAATTGACCATCATGTTCATCGTAGCCTTTGGGATGTGCTTTCAGCTGCCGGTGCTATTGACCCTGATGGGGAAGGCCGGTCTGGTCAGCGCCGAGGGTCTGGGCTCGGTGCGCAAATACGCGGTGGTGGCGATTTTGCTGCTGGCGGCACTGGTGACCCCACCGGATGTGATCACCCAGGTGATCCTGTTTGTTGTGGTCTACGGTCTTTATGAGGTGTCGATTTTTCTTGTGGCGCGTATCGAGACAAAACGCGATGAAAAGCTGCGGGAAGAGGGCTATTTCGACGAGGACGACTACGACGCCTTTGATGACGATTAGACATCGCGGATTTTAGAAAAATAAAAGATGGCACCGATAGTATTCGGTGCCATTTTTGTTTCAGTGGTGGCGCGCCGCAGCTGTTGTCTGACGGGGCCGAACGTGGTTTTTAGGGACCAACCAAAGAGCAAGGAGAAGACCTGATGGATCTGGCTGCACTGGAGCGCATTGCAGAGGCGTTAGAGCGTCTGTCACCGGCCCCACAAGAGGCGCCGGACTTTGCCGCCGCGCCGGCCTTTGTCTGGCATGTCGGACCGGATCGCTTGGAACCCGTTGAAGACGTGGCCCGGGTTGAACTGGAGCTACTGGTGGGTATTGATCGCGCGCGGGACACATTGTTGGACAACACCCGCCGCTTTGCGCAAGGGTTTAGTGCCAATAACGCCCTGCTGTGGGGCGCGCGGGGCATGGGGAAATCCAGTCTGGTCAAGGCTGTGCATGGGCGCTTGCTCAGCAAGCATCCGGAGCTGAAGCTGATCGAGCTGCAACGGGATGACCTGTCGTCGGTGACGCGGCTTCTGGCGCTGCTGCGCGGCGCGCCGTATCAGTTCATCCTCTTCTGCGATGACCTGTCGTTCAGCCATGATGACGAACACTACAAAAGCCTCAAAGCGGTTCTGGATGGCGGCATTGAGGGGCGGCCGGGCAATGTGGTACTCTATGCGACGTCCAACCGTCGCCACCTGATGCCACGTGATATGATCGAAAACGAACGCTCCACGGCGATCAACCCCTCTGAAGCGGTCGAAGAAAAGGTCTCACTGTCGGATCGTTTTGGGTTGTGGCTGGGCTTTCACCCCTGCGATCAGGACGCGTTTATCGAGATGATCGAAGGCTATTGTGATGTCTTTGGCATCGAGATCGCGCGTGAAACCCTGCTGGCTGAAGCCATCGAATGGCAAGCGACGCGCGGCGCACGGTCAGGCCGGGTGGCGTGGCAGTTTTTTACCGATCTTGCGGGGCGTCACGGGGTACGGCTTTAACCTCCGCCTGCTCGGATCTGATCTTTGCGCCCGGCTGGAAAACAGCCGGGTGATGTACGCTGTCCAACGGGGCCTGTTCAAGCCCGCGTCGTTTTGATCTCAGGTGTTGCGGATTCGCGGTGCTGGACGCCCTACAGTGGTGTCGCAGTCGCTTGGCCTGAGAAAATGCGACCTATTGCTTCTTTTTGGCCGGAAATACCCCGCCAGAGGCAGCGGCTTTGCGAGGCAAAGCCGCTTTATTGGGTCAGTTCAAATAGGGCAGAGGATCGACGCTTTCAAACCCGTTGCGGATTTCAAAGTGCAAAAAGGGATTTGCCCCAGCGCGCAGGGTGGCAATGTTCTGGCCCCGGCGTAGTTTGGCGCCTTTTTTCACCTCGATGTTGTCGATGTTTGCATAAACCGACAGCAACTTTTGATCATGGCGCACCACGAGGATCGGGATGCCGTTGGAATCTTTGGTGATCGCAGCAACGGTGCCCGCAGCGGCAGCGCGCACCGGCGCGCCAACCGCACCGGAAATGTCGATGCCGTCATTTTTACCCTTGGCATAAGCGCGAATAATCTTGCCTTTTACCGGAAAGACCATTTCGGCCTCAGAGCGACGGGTGGGTTCCGGCACTTTGACCACCGGTTTGGCGGTGGGCACCACTGCGGCAGGCGCGATGCGTTCCTGCGGCAAAGGTTTGACCGAACTTGGCGGCGTGGGGGTGGCCGAGCCAGCCCCCGGAGCGGGGACCTCAGGCGTGGCAGCTGCGGTGCGACGCGCCGGTGCCTTTTGATCCTTGACCGGGATCAGGAGATACTGGCCTTCGCGGATTGCGAAATCGCCGTCCAGACCGTTCCAATCCGCCAGCGCCTTAACCGGAACCTGATAGAGGCGCGAAATGGTAAAGGCGGTTTCGCCGCGCGCGACCTTGTGGCGCACGGGTTCAGGTCCGTCTTGCACACGCACGGGTTTCACAGGGCGCGGTTTTGGGGTGGGGCGAATGCTGGTTGGCGTCACTGATCCCGGGTTGGGTGAGGAGGTCAGCGGCGCTTCGTCAATGGCCTGTCCCGCTAGCGAGGCAATGTCCACGCCGCCGGGCGCGACGGTGGTGTCTGATGCGGGGGCGAGGCCGGGGAGCGTGTCGGGGGCGCGACGGGGCAGGGCGACGACTTCGCCTTTGCGCAGCACGTCGCTGGGCTCCATTCCGTTGTATTGCGCCAGCTCGTCGATGGGCAGGCCAATCCGGCTGGCCACATCTGACAGCCGGTCGCCGCGTTGGGCCACGGCCACCTGATAGGAGGGATAGGTGATCAGCCCGCGGGTGTCTGGGCTGGGGCGGTCTGCTGTCGCGGTGCGGGCGGCATCGCTGGTGCTAAAGCCGCCAAGGCTGCCGCGCAGATCATAGTCCTTTGGGAACTGGCAGGCGGTCAGGCAGGTGGTCAGCAGGCATAGGGCAAGACCCCGAGTTGCAACACGACGCAGGCCAGACCGTGCGGCAGGGGCGATCACAGGGGTGACCACGGGGGCGATCACTGTCATTTCGCTCTCCTCAAAAACAGCTCCCCCTTTTTGTCCGGGGGTTGGGCAACGTTCACATGCAGATCCTGCGCATTTGCGGTCGGCGAAGATCTGCCTTCTTTTTCTTAGGCGTCTTTGCCCAATCCCTCAAGCAGAGGAACAAAGCGAACCGGGCTCAATTCGTCGTATTCAAAGCCATGAGCGGTTTTGCGCACACGAATCAGGGTCTGAACGTGGTCAGACTGCCCGACGGGCACCACCATGATACCACCAACCTTCAATTGCGTCAGCAGCGGACCCGGCGGATCTTCGGCAGCGGCGGTCACAACAATGCGATCAAATGGGCCCTGTTCGGGCAGGCCAAAGCTGCCATCGCCGACAATGGAGGTCAGATTGCTGAGCTGCAATTGGTCAAAGACCTCGCGTGCTTCACGCACCAGACGGGCATGGCGGTCGACGGTGTACACCCGGCGCGCCAAACGTGCCAGAATGGCGGCCTGATAGCCGGATCCCGTGCCCACTTCTAACACTGTGTCGCGCGGGGTGATCTGCAAGGCTTGCGTCATCAGCCCCACGATGGAGGGTTGCGAAATGGTCTGGCCGCAGGAAATCGGCAGGGGCACGTCGTCGTAGGCGCGTTCGGCAAACAGCCCGCGTACAAACAGACCCCGGTCGATGTTTTCCATCGCCAGCAGCACCGTGTCATCGGTGACCCCTTTTGAGCGCAGGGCAAAGAGGAACTGCATTTGGGTTTCGGGATCGGGTCCGGTCATTCGATGGCTTTCAGTGCCTCAAGCGCGTCCTGCGCGGTCAGATCCGCCCGCATGGGGGTGACTGAGACATAGTCTTGTAGATTAACTGCGGCATCGGTGTCTGGCGCGGTTTCGACCTGCTGGTCGCCGCCCATGATCCAGATGTAGCGCCGCCGGTTGGGGGCCTCTTGGGCGGCGGCTGCGAAATTCACACCCGCGCGGCGTCCCTGATGGACCGCGCGCAGGCCTTTGACTTCGGCCGCGGGCACAGGGGGGAAATTCACATTGTAGAACAGGCGATAGGGGCCGTCAGTGTCTGGCGCGCTGGCCAAGATTTTCTGAACCGCATCCGCACCATGCGCAGCGGCGGCTTCAAACGGATCGGCAAGATCGCGATTGCGCGGGCCATAGTATTGCGAGAGCGCAAGTGCGGGGATGCCTTGCAGCGCGGCTTCCATCGCGGCTCCGATGGTGCCGGAATAGAGCGTGTTTTCGGCCGAGTTGTTGCCGCGATTGACACCGGACAGCACCAGATCCGGTGGCGTGTCGGCCATCACCACATGCAGCGCGGTCAATACGCAGTCAGCGGGAGAGCCATCAACCGAGAACCGGCGTGGTCCGTGCTGGTTGAGCATGAAAGGACGGGTGTAGCTGATGCAGTGGCCCACGCCTGATTGTTCAAACGCCGGGGCCACGGTCCAGACTTCGCCGTCGGGGCCTGCCAGTGTTTCAGCGATCTGCGTCAGGGTCTGAAGCCCGGGGGCGGTGATGCCATCATCATTGGTGATCAGGATGCGCATGATCTTTTCCTTGTCCCGGCGACGCTCTGGTCTTTCAAATTCTGAATATGATCTCTGTCCCAGACGGGCAAGACTTTCACAGGTTCGAATGGATTATGTCATGGGATTTGGCAGTATAGTCACAGGCGCGCTGGCCTGTGACTTTGGGGCGATGGATCGCGGATCTGGCAGAGGCCGCAATCGCGAAGCTGCTGCGTCAGGCCTGAAGAATCTGGGGCAGCAGGCGCGCGGCTTCATCGCGTGGATCTTTGAGCGTGTCACGATCCTCACCGGGGAAAAAGCGTGCGCGCAGGGCTGTGGGCATCGGGTTTGGTTCTAGAATCTGGACGTTGGGGCCGGTGGTTGCGGATTCCGCCTGCCAACTGCGCACCAGCGACATTTGCGCCGCTTTGGTGGCGCCATAGGCGCCAAAGAACTTTTCGCCGGCGCGGGGATCGTCAAAGAACACGGCCTTGCCGGTTTGCCCCAACAACGGCGCGACATATGAAATCAACAACGACGCCGCCGTGGCATTGATGGTGACGGATTTTTCCCAGTCTTTAGCGGCGACAAAATTGGCGGGTGCGAGGGGCGCGGCGTGAATGGCACTGTGCAGCCACAGATCCAAGCTGCCCCACCGGTCGTGGATGCCACGGCACAATGTGGCCATTGCATCGGGGGTCGTCACATCCATGGGCGCCAGCGTGGCGGTGCCACCCAGCGCTTTGATGCGGTCGTCCAGCTCTTCCAAGGCGCCAGTGGTGCGGGCCACGGCAACGATGTGGTGGGTCGGGGCAAGGGCCTCGGCCAGGGCAGCGCCCAGGCCACGGGAGGCGCCTGTGATCAAAGCGAGTTTCTGTGTCATGCCGCCTTGTGGGCCGCTGGCGCTGTGGGGTCAAGAGGCAGGACGCCGCGTGACTGTCATGTGGGCTGTGGTGGGGCAAATAGGTCTGTCAGCTGCCCGGCATGACAAGCCGCCGTGCGGTGCCTTTGCGTTCTAGGATGATGCCTTGGGGATCTATGGCGAGCACCCGACCGGCCGACAGCTGTTCGCCCGCAGACACTCTCCGCAGGCGGCCACTGGGCAATCGCAGCAACGCCTGCGGTTCGTTTTGCGAGCCGAACAGTCCCAGCAGCTGAAGGCCACGAGATTTGAGTTGGCGAGTTTGGGTGGCATGTTCGGCCACGTTCTGGGGAGTGGTTTGTGTGGCCATTGGCGCTCCGGCAGCAGGTCTGACGCGCATCAGACGGGATGGAAGCGCGGCCTACAGCCGGTTGGGAGGATCGAAAAGAGGGGTGGGATTTGTCGGCAAAAACAGGGGCGCACACGCATATTTCATGGGCAAAATAGCGCTGGTTCCCCTATTGGGGTAATTATGCAACATGTTTTAGGTCTGGTGATTGTGCCCTTTGGCGGTCACGAATCATACACCAAAGATGGCACGTCGTGGCCGTAGGTGTGCAGCAGTTCGAGCAGCTCTTCAAATTGAGTGCCTTCATTTTGCAGGCGATACAGGGGATGGCTGGGCTCTGATACGTCGAGTTCAGGGTATTGCGCGTCTTCGCGCATCACCAGCATGCAGGCCACCGGAGTGCCTTCGCCGGGAGGAATGGAATTGGCGAGCCAGACGGGACGCGCATCCAGTCTTTCGGAATCCTGCAATTCAAACATGTTCAGGTAGATGTCAAAATCTTCGGGCGACAGGCTGGCCCAAGTGCCCAGTACAAATTCGGCACCGCCGCTTTCGGCGATGGGGAGCGCCAGAATGGCACGCACAAAGAACAGATCGCCAAGACGGCAAAAATCGTCGGTGAGCACATCCCCGGGTTCTGCCAATATGGCGGAATTGTCCTGCGCCACTAAATCTTCGGGACAAATGTCAGGCCGATCACACGACAGGCTGAGCAATTGTTCGAAGGTGGATCCACAGCATCGACATTTGCGAGGCGAGTGCAGGATGCGCGAGAAGTGTGGGTCCAATGTGGCGTCCTTGGGTGAAAAGACAAAGGCGCGGATCATAGATCAGCGCCTTTGTTCTACTGATTTGACGACCCTCTTACGCCGCTGGCAGGCAGAGTTCAAACCCTTGGGGCCGGAATTCTTGGGGAGAGGGGCTGGGACTGCGCGGATCCCGAAGATGTGACCTACGGGAATAGGCGTTGCGACTCGGCCAAGAAAAAGGGGCGCGCACCTGTGCCGCGCCCCCAATAGGCCGATTTTGTTTCGCTCTATCGCGGGCTTAGGCCAGGCTGCTGGCGTTCCACGACGATTGAGGGGCGGGCATGTCTTTGATTTTTTTGCTGACCCGGCTGCTGCTTTCCAGACCATCCAGATAATCCTGGCTGACCCCTGTGATGTAGTTGCCGTCAAAGCAAGAGCAGTCAAAGGCTTCAATGTCTTTGTTGCCTTCTTTGGCCGCCCAGATCAGATCTTCAAGCTTTTGATAGATCAGGGCATCTGCGCCCAGCTCTTGGCGGATTTCTTCCACATCCCGACCATTGGCGATCAGCTCATGTTTGGTGGGCATGTCAATGCCGTAGACATTGGGGAATTTCACCGGAGGTGAGGCCGAGGCGATGTAGACGTTTTTGGCGCCGGCATCGCGGCACATCTGCACGATTTTGTTGATGGTGTTGCCGCGCACGATGGAATCATCGATCAGCAGAATGTTCAGACCCTTCATTTCCAGCGGAATGGCGTTCAGCTTGCGACGTACCGATTTCTGGCGCTCTTGCTGGCCCGGCATAATGAATGTCCGACCGACGTAGCGGTTTTTCACCAGACCTTCGCGGTATCGGATGCCAGTGGCATTGGCCACTTCGAGCGCCACGGGACGGGCAGAGTCGGGCACGGGGATGATGCTGTCGATTTCCAGATCAGACTCTTTGATCTGTTTCGCCAAAGCCTGCCCCATGCGCAGCTGGGTTTTGTAGACCGAAATGCCATCCAGCATGGAATCGGGACGCGCCAGATAGACATATTCAAAAATACAGGGCGTTAGCTTGCCTTTGACACATTGGTGCGTGTGCAGGTTTCCGTCGAGATCAACCAGCATGGCTTCACCGGGCCGTACATCGCGGATTTTTTCAAACCCATTGATGCCAAAGGCCACGTCTTCGGACGCAAAGGCATATTCCATGCCGTTGTCGCTTTGACGCTGCGCCACAGACAGTGGGCGGATTCCGTTGGGGTCACGGAAGGCCAGCATGCCAACACCGGCGATCATGCAGATCACCGAATAGGCACCTTGGACGCGCTCCATGGTCATTTTGACACCGGCAAAGAAATTGCGGATCGGTTCGGCGTTGCCGTTGACTTTCATCGCGTCGGCGACTTTGTCGGCCAGCACGTTCAGCAGGATTTCGGAATCAGAGGTGGTGCGCAGATGGCGGCTGTATTTGGCGGTCACCTTTTCGCGCTGTTCAGCGGTGTTGGTGATATTGCCGTTGTGCACCAGATAGATGCCATAAGGCGCGTTCACAAAAAACGGCTGGGCCTCAGCGGCGCTGAGCGAGCCCGCTGTGGGGTAGCGCACGTGGCCAATCCCTATTTTACCGGTCAATGTGCCCGCGTCTTCTGAATTGAACACGTCTTTGACCTGACCATTGGCCTTGCGCTCACGGAAGAACTCTCCGGTGTAGGTCACGATGCCCGAGGCATCCTGGCCCCGGTGCTGGAGCATCAGCAACCCATCATAGATTTCCGCAAACACATCGTTGTCACGGTTTGCGATACCCAAAATCCCGCACATAAAGTGGCTCCAATTCCAGTGAAGCGCGGCCGGTTCATCGGCGGCGCAGGTCATCTTCGTTGTGGTGTCATCTGCCCTAAGGCACATGAAATGGCTAGCGGTGAACGAGGCGGGTGTTGATGTCAGGTGCACAAAGAGAAAACCTGCGGATCACGACCCCGTTCAAAGTTTGTTCAGGGTCCTCTGGGGGCAGAGGAGCGGTGTGGTGTTCCAGATCGGAAACGGCGCGGCAGACACAATTGACCATGTAGAGCGTGTGAAATCGCAGGGTCGATGTGTCCCGGAGATGTTAGATGTACGCAACGCCACGAGAGTATCCTTTCAGGACCAGCCAGATAATGAGGTGGTCAGGACAGGCATGCCCGTATGGGCAGGATATATTTTGCAGGTCATGTTCGGCATCGCGGTCGCAGCGGGCTCCGAATCCGTTAGGAAAGTGGTTGCCCCCACATAAAACGAATAATGCGCCCTGTCATCAAAGGATCACACTTCAGTCCTCATCATCGGCGCATAAAAAAAGGCCCGCACAGTGGCGGGCCATAAGGGGGGCGTATTGGGGGTTAGGCCGCCATGGGAGCCGGGGGCATTTGGGGGCGGAAAATATCAGCCAACGGGCTGGGCAAGACGGCTGCATCACAGCGGGGCAGGCTGCGGGCTTCGTTCTGCGCGAGCAGGGTCCGCGCTTCGGTGAGGGTGAGCTGGTAAAAGGCGGTGTCGGCCTGAACATCACCGGCCTGCATCAGCATCCCACATTCAGCCCAGATCAGCTCTTCTTCGTCAAATTCAATGTGAACCCGCGCCATACGCTGCGGCAGGGCGGGTGTGATCCCGTTGTAACCCGCCAAAGCGACAAGTTTGGCCACCACAACCGGCATGTCAAAGAGGGTTTCAGCGGCGTCCATGTCCAGCGCCACCAATTGGTCGGCAGGCAAATCGAGATCGCGGTCATTGCCCAGTGCACCGGCGGGCACGTGCATCATCGCGGTCAGGCGGGGCACTGAATGTTTGACGCTGCGCACTTCTTGGCACCCACCATCAAGGGTGTACAGCTTGTCACCTGTTTTCAGGCTGCGGACCTGCACAAACCCTGCATCTGTTTCCACCAATGTGGCTGGTAGAAAACCACCGGTCTTTGGACGCAGTGTGCGCTTGGGCGCGGAGGTGACTGCGGCGAAAGGAAAATCAGCCATGAAATCTGCAGGCTGGTAGTCGGTAAAGGCGGTTGTGTGATCCAGAAGCATTGTGGCGTCCCTTCTGAGAGTGTGTGCTCGGTGGTGTTGAGCCTATGTGCCGTCTGAATTGGGCCGAAAATGGGGCAGCCTTGCGGCCAATTTGGAATTTGTACGTTTTTAAGAAAAAGACAGGCATTTTTGCCCGTATTGTTAACCTTTGCAGGGCGAAAAATACAAATTGTTAACAAAATTCGCTTGTTTGACGCGCTGGACGCACCGCCGTTGAGAATCAATTTTTCGAACGTTAACAAATGGTTAATTGTCGGCGGCGGGTGTTAAGGTGGGTTAAGGTGCACGCTGTTGGTTTGGAAGGTCTTTGATTTTAAATGAAAAAGGCGCCCAAGGGGCGCCTGTCTCGTGTCTCGCGGTGCAATTGGGGCGATTTATTGTTCGCAGTGTCCCATCAGACCTTCGTATTTCTGAGTGACCCAGCCCAAGGCGTCCTCGGGGTTGCGATCTTCGATCTTGCCGATCATCCGTTCAAACACCACGGCCGAGCGGCTGTCGTCAACAATCGTAAAGCTCTGCCCGGTCATCACGACGTTATAGAGAAAGAAGCCAATGGCGACCAAAAGAATGCCGCGTAACACGCCAAAGAAGAAGCCGACGCCCTGATCCAGTCCACCCAAAAAAGAGCGTTGCACCAGCGTGGAAAACAAGGGCGTGAAGAAGGCCGCCACCACCAGGGCCAGGGCCAGAATTCCACAAAATGCGACGATGATCGATGGTTCGCAATCTTCGATGAATTCACCAATGACCGGAATTTCGGCCATCAGGGGTTCTGCCTGTGGTGCAAAGAAAAATGCCAACACCGCGGATGCAATCCACCCGGCAATGGCCATGGCTTCGCGAACGAACCCTCGCGAGTATGCTAGCAACGCTGAAACGATAATGACTAGGGCAACGCCCCCGTCAACAATGGTGAAACCTTCCATGGTCCTCGCCTGTATTCTGCTTAAAATTTGTCGCGACTTTATCCTGCTGCGAAGTATTCGCCAACAAAACCCACCAGATCGCTGGTTTTCTGTAACGAGAGACCAGGGATTGTTACGGATTTGCCGCCACTTGGAGCAATCGCTGCGGTGAAACCAAGTTTTTGAGCTTCTTTCAACCGGTTTTCGGTCTGTGGGGCAGGTCGAAGGGCGCCAGACAGTGAGATTTCTCCAAAAATGACCGTGTCTTTGGGCAAGGCCGTGTCTTCACGCGCACTCAGAAGGGCGGCAGCAACCGCCAGGTCGGCCGCGGGTTCTGAGATTTTCATGCCGCCTGCAACATTCAGATAGACATCCAGCCCGGCAAACGGAACGCCGCAGCGCGCTTCCAGCACCGCAAGAATCATCGCCAATCTGCTGCTGTCCCAGCCCACCACCGCGCGACGCGGTTGGGAATGGGGCGAGGGGGCGACCAGCGCCTGCATTTCAACCAACACGGGCCGCGTGCCTTCGATGCCGGCAAAAACAACCGAACCGGGCGTAGGATCGCCACGATCGGACAGGAACAGCGCCGATGGGTTGGTGACCTCGCTGAGGCCGCGACCGGTCATTTCAAAGACACCAATTTCATCAGCGGGACCAAAACGATTTTTGACCGCGCGCAGGATACGGAACTGGTGGCCGCGCTCGCCTTCGAAATACAGCACGGTGTCGACCATGTGTTCCACCACCCGCGGGCCCGCGATCTGGCCTTCCTTGGTGACATGGCCAACCATGACAATGGAAATACCATTGGTTTTGGCAAAGGTGGTCAGTTCATGCGCTGCGGCACGCACCTGACTGACTGAACCCGGCGCGCTGTCCACGCGATCGGACCACATGGTCTGGATAGAATCAATGATGGCAAGCTGTGGTTTTTCCGCTTCCAGCGTGGTGAGGATATCGCGCAGATTGGTTTCAGCGCCCAACATGACAGGGGAGGAGGACAAGCCCAAGCGTTGCGCGCGCATGCGCACCTGGGCAGAGGCTTCTTCACCTGAGATATAGATGGTCTTTAACCCGTTGCGGGCAAAGCGGGCCGCCGCTTGCAGCAGCAGTGTTGATTTCCCAATACCAGGGTCACCGCCAACCAATATAGCCGAGGCATCCACGAGACCGCCGCCCAAGACCCGATCCAGTTCGCCAACGCCGGACAATGTGCGTGGCGGCGGATCTTCCTGCGTGGATAGATCGCTCAATGGGATCGTGCGTCCTCGTTTGAGCCCCAGTGATTTTTTGGCGGGCCCACCCGAAGACAGCCCTTTGTCTTCGACAATAGTGTTCCACTCACCGCAGCCTTCGCAGCGACCGGACCATTTCGAAAAAGAGGCCCCGCAGGCGGAGCAGGAGAAAGATGTTTTTGCCATGGCCAAGCTCTGGCAGATGTTTCCGTTTTGTTCAAGAGGCAGTTGCAGGCCCATCACGTGCTCCCGCCCGGATTGCGATCATCATAGATGATCTGACCCCGTTGGGCATGGCACCGCTGACGCGGTGCGGGTGCGCTTCTTTTTGGCCAAAATACCCTGGGGGAGGTCCTGAAAGGGCCGGGGGCAAAGCCCCCATTCTTTCTTACGCCTGGGGCGTCGCGGTCTTCGGATGTTCTGTGGCAATCCCAAGAGCCAGAGACGCAACAATGCAGCCTGTAAACAAATAAAGCCCCCATGCTGTTTCGATAGTTGCGACACCTATGCCTTTGGCTAGCGTTATATAGACGGCAATTAAAAAGACATCAGCCATCGCCAGCTTGCCAAGAATATGCAGCACCGGAAGCGCGCGAAAATCCAAGAGCTTCCATTGAACCAAAATCAGGCCGATCGTTTTCAGAAACGGCGCAAAAATAGCAAAGGCGGTGACGACAAGCGCCAGAACGACGTCGCTGCCCCACAGGGATTGCAGCCCGGTTACGACGGAGATCTCTGACAGGCCAAATATTGGCAACAAGCCCGCGCGCATCAACGGGGCGAACCAGGCGATGGGGTAGAGCACCAGCATAGAGAGGGTGATGAATTTTAGGACAGTCTGGTTCATGTCTGTTCTCTAATGTTGTTGGACGTGGCGTGTTGTGCAGTCTTTTGATTTTACAATACCGGCAGTGGTCTCATGGCCTTTGTTGCTCAGGTACCCTGAGGCAACTGCGCGCAGCTGTCCCGCGGTGGAGCAGGGGGGGAGAGTTTTTTCTTCTGTGGATTGGAACTGTGACCACCCAATAAAGCCCCCAATAGAAAACAGAGCAATGATCACCAACCGCACTGCGGTTTTGTGACGTTTTGATCGCGGGGCCTTGGCTGGTCTTGGGGCATCGCGGCGTGTTTTTCTGTCCTCAGGGCTTTCATAAAGCATCCATGCCAGCAGCAGGCTGAGCGGAGCCGTGATCAACGCCGAGTGCACCGCTGTTTGCGGGAAATAGACGGCACTTGATGCACGTCCCTCCCATAGCATCGGATGGGTGATCATTGCGAGCAGGTAGACGAAACAAACGGCTGACAGGACAGCGGCGGCATATGACAGGCCGCGCGCGCTCCACGCCAGCCCGAGCGCAGTAAGTGTGCCCCAGATCAGGCTTTGGATGAAAAACAGCACCGCGGCCAATGCGAAGGCGATGGCTTCGAACACGGGCATGAAAAATGGTAATAGAAGTTCAGCAACAAACGACAGTATGCCGGCCACCAAGGTGAGAATGGCTTCGACAATAGGTGCAAGAATGGCACCAATAATATCGCTCAAGACGATTTGAGAATTCACAATGTTACCTCAGAAAAAAGGCCAGGAGAGCGTCACTCATACGCAGAAAATAGGCGTAGTTTTATAGGCTGTGATCTCTTCAAAATAAGGAGACACGGGGCAAGAAAAAGAGCAGGCGCTACAATAAGTCCTGTTTGTGGGTTATCGCACCGCCTCAATTGGGCCGTCGGCGCGGCCGTGGATGAATTGGTCCAGATGGGGATCGCCCGAGGTGTCCATGTCCGCGACAGGGCCGGTCCATTTGATCACGCCTTCGTGCAGCATGGCGACATTGTCGGCGATGGCGCGGACTGAAGTCATGTCGTGGGTGATGGTCATGGCGGTGGCGCCCATTTCCACGACGATTTCGCGGATCAGGTCGTTGATGACGCCGGACATGATTGGATCCAAACCGGTGGTGGGTTCATCAAAAAAGATGATCTCGGGGTCGGCAGCGATGGCGCGGGCCAGACCCACACGTTTTTGCATACCTCCGGACAGTTCGGCGGGCAGGCGGTCGGCGACGTCGGCCTTTAGGCCCACGCGCCGCAGTTTTTCAATGGCGATGGCGCGGGCTTCGTCCTTGGGACGTTTGAGCGATCCGCGCAGCAGGCGGAAGGCAACGTTTTGCCAGACGGGCAGGGAATCAAACAGGGCAGCGCCCTGAAACAACATGCCAAAGCGCGCCAAAAAGGCATCGCGATCGCCCTGATGGGCGGGCTTGCCATCAACGTGAATTTCACCACTGTCGGGCTGGATCAGGCCAAGGACGGATTTCAGCGCCACGGATTTCCCGGTGCCGGAGCCGCCGATGATCACCATCGATGTGCCCTTGGGGATCTCGAGCGAGAGGCCCCGCAGGACGGTGTTGTCACCAAAGGATTTATGGACGTTTTGCAATCGGATCATAGCGAAAAGAACACCCCGGTAAGTGCAAAGTTGGCGGCCAAGATCAATACGGCCGCAGCTTCAACCGAGCCTTTGGTGGCACGGCCGACGCCTTGGGCTCCGCGGCCCGACGTCATGCCGTAATAGCACCCCATGATGGCGGCAATGGTGCCAAAGGCTGCGCCTTTGCACAGGGAGGAAATAACATCGCGCAGTTCAAGGAAATCAACGGTGTTTTTGAGATATGCGGCAGGGTTAAATCCAAGGCTTTGGGTGGACACCACATATCCGCCTGCAATGCCGATGATGTCGCCCACGGCTACCAGTGCGGGAACCGTCAGGAGGGCCGCCAGCACACGCGGGGCGACGAGATATTTCATTGGATGGGTCGACAGGGTGACCAGCGCGTCGATCTGCTCGGTCACTTTCATGGTGGCGATTTCCGCCGCTATCGAAGAGGTCACGCGTGCGGCGATCATCAGACCCGCTAGCACGGGGCCCAGTTCGCGGACCATACCGATGGCAACAATCTGTGGCACCACCGCTTCGGCGTTGAACCGTGCACCACCGGAATAGATTTGCAACGCCAGTGCGCCACCAGTGAACACCGCTGTCAGACCCACCACAGGCAACGACAGCCAGCCCACGTTCAGCAGCGCAATCAAAAACTCGCGCGGGTAAAACGGCGGGCGTAACATGTGGCTAAACGTGGACGCCGCAAACAGGACAACACGACCAACAGCCGCAAGGGCCGCCAAGGTAGAGCGGCCCAGACGAGCCAAAAGCGTAAGCGGAGACATCAGCAGGGATCAGCCCTTATAGGTGCGGGCATAACGGTGCCCCATGGAGGTCAGGATTTCATAACCAATGGTCCCGGCGGCATCGGCCACCACATCCACGGTTTGTTTTTCGTTGATCAGTGTCAGGGTGGCGGGCACGTCGTCCAGATCGGTCACGTCAATCGTGATGAGGTCCATCGAAACGCGTCCAACAACCGGACAGGGCGTTTTGCCCGCAAAGGCGCGAATGCCGCCATTGCCCATGGCGCGGATCAGACCATCGGCGTAGCCGGCCGCAACCGTCGCCACACGCGCGTCGCGTTTTGCGGTCCATGCGTTGCTATAGCCAACCGTTTCGCCCGCCAGCACATCCCGTACCTGAATGACCGGTAGGTCCAGCGTGACCACCGGCATGGCATCACTATAAGGAGCGCCACCATACAGCCCAATTCCGGGGCGACATAAATCAAAGTGGTATTTGGGCCCCAGCAACAGCCCCCCGGTGGCCGCCAGCGAGCGGGGCACTTCAATACCGTCGGTCAGCTCGTGGAAGACCTGCAACTGATGCGCGTTCATCGGGTGGTTGGGGTCATCGGCACAGGCCAGATGTGACATCAACAGGACCGGACCTTGGCCAAGAGCGATTTCCGCCACAGCAGCCCATTCCCCGGCCTCCATGCCCAGACGGTTCATACCGGTGTCGAGCTGAATACCAAAGGGGTGTCCGGGCAAGGCTTCGAAATGCCGCAGCAGTTGATCCAGCGAGTTCAACATCGGGGTCAGATGGAACTCTTTCAGCAGTTTGGTGTCGCCGTCCATGTGGCCGGAAAACACCGAGATGCCGGGGCCTTCGCCAATGGCGCGCCGCAGGGCGACGCCTTCTTCGGCGGCGGCCACAAAGAAATTTCGTGCGCCCGCATTTGCCAAGGCTTTGCCAACGCGGCCAGCATCAAGGCCATAGCCATTGGCTTTGACCACTGCGGCGGTTTCGCAATTGGTTTTTGCGTCCAAGGAGCGCCAGTTGGTGACCAACGCGTCCAGATCAATTTTCAACTTTGCCGTACTCATGGCGTTGTTCTTGACATCGGGAGCGGGTAGGTCAAGTGGGAAAGTTGTGAGGTTGAGGGATGGGCGGGGATTTGTGCTGAGACTCTTGCTAGTTGGGTGACGTCGGTGTTCGAAAAAGTCAGTTTGTGGCAATATGCCGATTTAGCACTTGTCACAGTCAAAAGAATGCTATTTGCAAACTATTCTTGAACTTTAGGGTCAGGACCCATTGATTTCCGTTGGGCTTTATGATTCACGGTTCGGAAAAACGAGCGGTGAACATGTCTGATC